>NZ_NEHB01000003.1:0-301956 GCF_002127655.1 Janthinobacterium sp. GW456P | reverse complement strand
CATCAGCAGCAGGGGCATGGCCAGCAGCAGGGGCAGGGCGCGCGCGGGCGCACCGGGCATGCACAGGCGGCGGCTGACATGCCAGGCCGCCAGGGAGAGGCAGATGACGAAACCGACCTTGATCCAGAAGTCGGGCAGCAGGGCCAGCTGTTCCAGGTTGGGCCGCACGCCCAGCAGCATGGCCATCAGCGCCACGCTGGCCAGCAAGCCGGCGCCCAGGGTGGCGGCGGCGCGCCAGTGCGTGCCGGGCGGCGGCGCGGCGGCCACGTCGGGGCCGCTGGCCAGCATGGCGATCAAGTCATCGGTTTTCATGATGCAATCCCTTCATTGCCTGTTCTTAAATGGGCCGCCAGTGCCTTCAAGCCGCGATGCACGGCCACTTTGACGCTGGCTTCCGAAATCCGCATGGCCGCCGCCGTGTCGCGCACGGACCATCCGTCGAGCTTGGTATGCACGATGGCGTCGCGCTGCTGGGCCGGCAAGCTGGCCAGCAATTTGCCCAGGTCGCGGCTGGCCTCGGCCGCGTCGGCATCGGCGCTGGAAAACAGTTCCTGCGCGCTATCTTCTTCGTCATACGGCAAGTGCTGCGCTTCGCGCCGCGCATGCCGGCGCAGCCAGTCGATCAATTTATAGCGCGCAATTGCATGGATCCACGACGTCAGCGGCACGCCGGTATCGTAGCTCAGGCGCTGGTTGTGGATGGCCAGCAAGCACTCCTGCACCAGGTCTTCCACTTCGTCCGGCCAGCGCTGCAGCCGGCGCCGCAGGAAGGCGCGCAAATGGCCGCTGGTGGCCTGCAGGAAAGCGCGGTAGGCGGCCGCATCGCCGTCCAGCCCGCGCAGCATCAAGCCATGCAGCCGCAATTCCGTGCCATGCAGGTGTTCGCTTACAGGTATTCGTTGCATGCAGGCCTTTGGTGACAGGCATTGAAAAAATAAATCTTAAATTATTTGAGGGTGGCTGTAACCAATCCGCATGGTGCGGCGAATTGACAGGCAAGCACGCTTCTTATTTTTAATATACCGGCTAACGACCATGGACATCAAGCACCGTCTTGCAACACTACTTTTACCCTTGCTGAGCATGGCTGTGGCAGCGCCGGCCGCCGCGCAGATGGCGGCCGGCCAGCGCTGCGAAGTCAAAAGCGGGCCGCAGACGGCGGCGCTGGTGGAGCTGTACAGCAGCGAAGGCTGCTCCAGCTGCCCGCCCGCCGACCAGCGCCTGAGCGCCTTGCGCAGGGACGCGGCGGCGGCCGGCCTGGTCGTGCCGCTGGCCCTGCACGTCACCTACTGGGACCAGATCGGCTGGGCGGACCCGCTGGCGCAGGCGCAGTTCGATGCGCGCCAGGCCGAACTGCTGCGCCACCAGCCGCGCCATGTCGCCTACACGCCCCAGTTCTTTGTGGGCGGCACGGAATTGCGCGGCTGGGATACGCAGCTGCCAGCGGCCATCCGCCGCATCAACGCGACCGCCGCGCCCGTCAATATTGGCCTGTCCGCCACGCCGGGTCCGGGTGGCAAATTACTGCTGGAAGCCTATGCCAGCGCGCCGGACGCGCAAACGGGCGGCCAGCTGTATGTGGCCATCAGCGAAAGCGCCATCGTCTCGACAGTGCTGCGCGGCGAAAACCGGGGCGCCACCTTGCATCACGATGCGGCCGTGCGCCTGTGGCTGGGGCCGGTTGCGCTGGCGCAAGGCCGCGCCCAGCTGCGCCGCGAGGTCAATCTGCCCGCCAGCTGGCGCCCGGAGCAGCTGCAAGTGGTCGCCTTCGTGCAGCGGGCTGACAGCAGCGCCATCCTGCAAGCCGTCAGCACGGCGCAATGCGCGAAAGGAGTGTTGTGATGCATACCTCAACCTTGCCCGGCGCCACCATCCACCCCGCCTGGCTGCGCCTGACGCACTGGCTCAATGCCGTGGCCGTGGTGGTGCTGGCCACCAGCGGCTGGCGCATCTACAACGCGGCGCCATTCTTTCCGTTCGAGCTGCCGCGCGCGCTGACCCTGGGCGGCTGGCTGGGCGGCGCCCTGCAATGGCATTTCGCCGCCATGTGGCTGCTGGTGGCCAATGGCTTGCTGTACCTGATCATCAATATCGCCTCGGGACGGCTGCGGCGCCAGTTCTTTCCCTTGACGCCGCGAGCGCTGCTGGCCGATTTTGTTGCCGCGCTGAAGGGCAAGCTGACGCATGCCGATCCGCGCCACTACAACATGGTGCAGCGCGCCGCCTATCTGTTTGTCATGTTTGACTGCATCGTGCTGGTGCTGTCCGGCCTGGTGCTGTGGAAATCCGTGCAGTTCCCCATGCTGCGCGAGCTGATGGGCGGCTACGAGAGCGCGCGCCGCGTGCATTTCATCGCCATGGCGCTGCTGACGGGCTTTGTCGGCGTGCACTTGCTGATGGTGGCGCTGGTGCCGCGCACCCTGGTCGCCATGCTGCGCGGCCGCTGAAGGAGAACATCATGAAAAAGACCATCATCGTGCCGGAGCAGGGCCAGGCCATGCTGGCCGACGCCTTGCGCCAGATCAAACAGCCGTCGCGCCGCCTGTTTTTGCAGCGCAGCTTGACCTTGGGCGGCCTGGCCCTGCTGACGGGCTGCAACGTCGGCGACCCGTCCGGCATCGAAACGGCCCTGACGGCGGTGTCGCGCATGAATGACCGGGTGCAGGGCTGGCTGTTCGACCCCAATAAACTGGCGCCGACGTATCCGGACTCCATGATCACAAAGCCGTTTCCCTTCAATGCCTATTACGGCGAAGACGAGGTGGAAGAGGTCGACGGCGACGCCTGGCGCCTGGAATTGAGCGGCTTGATCGCTGACAAGAAGCCGTGGACCCTGCCGCAGCTGCGCGCCTTGCCGCAGGAAACGCAGGTGACGCGCCACATCTGCGTGGAAGGCTGGAGCGCCATCGGCAAGTGGGGCGGCGTGCCGTTTTCGCACTTTCTGCAGCGGATCGGCGCCGACACGACGGCGAAATACATCGGCTTCAAGTGCGCCGACGATTATTTCACGAGCATCGACATGGCCACGGCCCTGCATCCGCAAACCATCATGGCCTTGACGTATGACGGCCAGGCATTGCCGCCCAAGTATGGCTACCCGATGAAACTGCGCATGCCGACCAAGCTGGGCTACAAGAATCCCAAGCACATCCAGGCCATTTTTGTGACGAATACCTACCCGGGAGGGTATTGGGAGAATCAGGGCTACAACTGGTTCGGCGGCTCCTAGGAAGGCCGGGGAGGCGGCCAGGGCGGCGTTGCATTGCCTTGTCGTACTACTCGTACTGCCTGCGGCAATGCGCCTGGCCCTGACCACCTCCCGACCTTCCTTAGTTTCGGCAGCAAGCAGCACCCTGTAGCACAGCAATCGCTTTACCACCGGGCACTTGCCCATACAACCCAGAGACAAGGACATATCATGAAAACCACCATCACCACCTTCGCCGCCATCATCGCTTCCGCCATCCTCATGTCGGGCGCCGCTTTCGCGCAGGACGCCATGAAAAAAGACGCTATGGCCAAGGATGCCTCGGCCGATGCCATGCACAAGGACGCCATGCACAAGGATGCGATGGACAAGGACGGCATGCACAAGCCGATGGCCAAGAAACACATGAAGAAGGACCACATGGCCAAGGATGGCATGGCGAAAGATGCCATGGCAAAAGACGCCATGAAGAAGGATGAAATGAAAAAGGATGGCATGGCCAAGGATGCGATGGCCAAATAAGCATAGCGCGCTTGCGCCGCCCGTCTCGGCGGCGCAAGGCGAACGGGGGGGATTGACGCGGCGGGCGAGATACCGCAGAGTGCCGTGACGCCGCCCGACCCAGGATACCCATGCAGCCCTTGCCCACGATTGTAACGCCGCACGCCATCCTGACCGTGCTACATCCTGGCAATGCGCATCTTCTGCTTGCCTATCAACAGGAAAATAGGCAACACCTCGCGCCGTGGGAACCCGAACGCGACAGCCAGTTCTACACGGCAGAGGCTTGCCATGCGCGTGCCGCGAGCGCCTACCGCGCGTTTTTGGATGGCAATGCCGTCAATTTCATCGCCATCGGCCGGGACTCGGACAGGATGATTGCCGGGTGCAACTTCACCAATATCGTCAGGGGACCGCTGCAAGCCTGCCATCTCGGCTATTCTATCGCCAAGGCTTGCGAAGGCCGTGGCCTGATGCGCGAAGTGGCGGCGGCGGGCATCGCCTACGCCTTCGGGGAGCTGGGCCTGCACCGTATCATGGCCAACCACATGCCGGCCAACGTGAAAAGCGAGCGCCTGTTGCGCACGCTGGGATTCGAGCGGGAAGGCTATGCCAGGGCTTACCTGAACATTGCCGGCAAGTGGGAAGACATGGTGCTCAATGCGCTGATCCATCCGCAAGGATAAGCCGCGGTGCCATGCGGACGCGCCGCTACTCTTCGCCGCTATTCTTATATACTGGTTATCTCTTCCGCTTTTCAACCCGCAGAGCCATGACCGACCCGCACACCGCCGCGTTGTCCCCCGAAGCACCTTCTTCCGATAAATCGATCCGCCGCCGCTCGCTGTTCGCCGCCTGCGGCGCGCATGCCGTGCATGACGGCTTGACGGACGTGATCTATGTGCTCCTGCCCATCTGGCAGGCGCAGTTTGCCATCAGCTATGCCATGGTGGGCCTGTTGCGCGGTTCCTACTCGGGCATGATGGCCGGCTTCCAGCTGCTGGCCAGCCGCCTGGCGAAGCGCTGGGGGCGCGAGCGCCTGCTGGTGGGCGGCACGGCGCTGGCCGGCATCGCCTACCTGATCGCGGGGCAGGCGGGCGGCCTGGCCGTGCTGCTGATCGCCTTGCTGCTGGGCGGCCTGGGCGCCAGCACCCAGCATCCGCTGGCCTCGTCCATCGTCACCGATACGCACGAGGCGGGCGGCGGCGTGAAGGAGGCGCTGTCGCACTACAACTTTGCCGGCGATATCGGCAAGACCCTGATTCCCGCGCTGGTCGGTTTGCTGTTGCTCGTGTGTAGCTGGCAAGCGAGCGTTTCCCTGCTGGGCTTGCTGGGCCTGGCGGCGGCCGGCTTGCTGTGGTGGCTGCTGCCGAAGCCGGAAGACATCCATGCCAGCCAGAAGAAAGCGGTCAAACCCGTTACTGGCAGCGGCTCCAGGGCAAGCTTTCGCGCGCTGCTGGCCACGGGCACCCTGGACAGCGCCGTGCGCATGGGCTTTTTGACGTTCCTGCCATTCCTGCTGAAAAGCAAGGGCGCGGGCACGGCCGGCATCGGCGTGGCCTTGTCCCTGCTGTTCGTGGGCGGCGCCTTCGGCAAGCTGCTGTGCGGTTACCTGGGCGCGCGCATCGGCATGATGAAGACCGTGTGGCTGACGGAATCGATGACCTCGCTGCTGATCGTCGCGGCCCTGTGGCTGCCGCTGGCCGGCATCATGGTCATGCTGCCACTGCTGGGACTGGCGCTGAACGGCACCTCGTCCGTGCTGTACGGCGTCGTGCCGGAACTGGCCGAGCCCGGCAAGCGCGAGCACGCTTTCGCCCTGTTCTACACGGGCAGCATCGGCGGCGGCGCGCTGTCGCCCGTGCTGTTCGGCGCCTTGGGCGACCATACGAGCGTGCCCACGGCATTGCTGGCGCTGGCGGCCGTACTGCTGCTGACCTTGCCGCTGGCGTGGAAAGTCCAGAAGGGTTTGGCGCACGGTGGTGCCGCATGACAGGCCGCCTCGCATGAGTCTGCCATTGCCGCGCGATAAACACGATACGCAGAACGCGCAAGCCCTGACCGCCTTGCGCTGGGAAGAACTGCGTCCGGCCATGCCGCAGATCCTCGAGTGGGTCCAGGATGCAAACTGGCCCGTGGCCGCCATCCTCCTGCCTTACCTGGCCGGCATCGGCCCGCGCCTGGCTCCCCATATCAAAACGGTGCTGGCCAGCGACGATGAACAGTGGAAGTACATTGTTCTGCTGGGCATTGTGCGCCATTCCTCCGGGCTGGCTGCCGCCGTGGACGGGGAATTGCGGCGCTTTGCCCTGGCGCCAACGGCTGCCGAGCTGGAAGAGGGCGTGGCCGAGGCGGCCCGGGAAATTCTGGAATGCCAGGTCATCACGGTGGCCGGTCGATAATCAGGGCCATTATTGGAGTGCATCAGTATTGAATGTGCGTGCGTGTGGCCATTCCTGCTATAGACAGGAGGCAATCCGGCCCGAATATATGTCGGTATCCGGGTTTTGAAAACTGTCTATCATTTAACAGCAAGATTACATGGGCAATTTGAGTATCCCGCAAACCAATACATGATCAATAACTTTGCCTACCGCACGGGCGCCGACCAGCCATGGATATGGGCTACCGGAGAACTCAAGCGCTTTGACGAGTTCATCAACGCGTTTCGTTCCCGTTACCTGGCATACCGTATGCCGGTATTAAAGCAGAATTGCAGACGGCGAGAGCGTGACTTTCCGCTACATCAGCAGTGGCGAGGTGTACCGGAAGCGCTTGTTCGGTAATTTCCTGAATGTCAAGACACAGGAACTGGCCTTGTCGGCGCAGGGTTTGCATGTGGACGGCGTCACCTGGCCTGGCGCCAGCCTGAAGTGCATGAATCAGAATGACTGGACCGAGAAACTGACGATCAAGGATGCTGCCGGTACGACGGTGTTTTCATGCATCGGAACGGGTATCCTGAGTTTCGACCTGTTCGCCAATATGATGGACGACGAGATGAATCAGGCCGGGTAAAAATCCACCGTAAATACGGCTTTGTCGACGGCTACCATGTGCAGAAACTGGCGCTGGCGCGGCGCATCGCCGCCATTATTGCTTAGTTCGACAGGTAATCGCTGGGCGCCTGGCCCAGCACGCGGCGGAAGGCGGCCGTGAAGGCGCTGGGGCTGGCATAGCCGAGGTCGAGCGCGACCCGGGTGACGGCTTGCCCGCCGGCCAGCCGCGTGATGGCCGCCAGCAGGCACGCCTGCTGGCGCCATTGGGCAAAGGCCAGCCCCGTCTGGGCGCGGAACTGGCGCGTAAAGGTGCGCCGGCTCATGCCGGCCTGCGCCGCCATCGCGTCCAGGCCGCTGTCCAGGCTGGGGTGCTTGAGCAATTCCATGCACAGCCGCGCCAGCCTGGCGTCCCGCGGCAGGGGCGCGCTCAGGGGCAGGGGCGCCATGGCGGCGATCTCGTCGAGCAGCAAGGCCATCAATCGTCCGGCGCGCGACGCCTGCACATACAGGGCATCGACGGTGACGGCCTCGGCCAGCAGCTGGCGCAGCAGCGGCGAGGCATCGAGCACCTGGCAATCGGGTGGCAAAGCCATGCTGGCGATGGCGTGTGGATCGATAAACACATTGTGCATGGTGACGGCGCCATGCATGCGCATGCCGTGGACCAGTCCGGCTGGTACCCAGCAAGCGCGTTGCGGCGGCACCAGCCAGTTGCCTTGCGGCGTGTGTACGCTGATGACGCCGCGCGCCGCATAGGCAAATTGCCCGCGCGCATGGCTGTGGCTGGGAAAGACGGTATCGGCGGCATAGTCGCGCGCCGTGGCGATCAGGGGGCGCGGCACTTCCGTATAAAAATCATCCATGGCCTGTACTCTACAGTATTTGACCTGGCATCGCAGGCGGGCCGCCCGATCTGCCCTTACGATGCACTCTTTTTCAGGAGTGAACATGCACAATACCTATCATCGCGTGGGTCATGGACCCCACGCCGTCATCGTCCTGCACGGCTGGTTTGGCGACGCGCACGCGTTTGCGCCGATGGAAATAGCCCTCGATGGCGGCGCTTTCAGCTATGTTTTCATGGACAATCGCGGCTATGGCGGCATGCGCGGCGCGGCGGGCGAGTATTCGATGGAAGAGGTCGCCCGCGACGCGCTGGCCCTGGCCGATGCGCTGGGCTTTGCCACATTCAGCGTGGTCGGCCATTCCATGGGCGGCATGGCGCTGGAAAAGCTGGCCTTGCTGACGCCGCGGCGCTTGCGCAAGCTGGTCGCCGTGGCACCCGTGCCCAGCTGCGGCATGGCGTTCGATGGGGCGGCCCGGCAACTGTTTCTCGATGCCAGCGGCGATGTGCAGGCGCGGCGCGCCATCATCGCCCGCAGCACGGGCGGGCGCTCGCCAGCCGCCTGGCTGGATTGGAAGGCGCAGTATTCGTGGGAAAGTGCGGATCCAGCCGCGTTCGCACGCTACTTCCTGGCGTGGAGCGAAACGGATTTCAGTCGTGAAGTGATGCGGGCGGCGTCGCCGCTGCCCTTGCTGGCGCTGGTGGGGGAGCACGATCCCCGTTTCAATGCGGAATTGATGCGCCGCACGTATCTGGCGTGGTATCCGCACGCCCGGCTGGAGGTGCTGGGCAATGCGGGACACTATCCGATGAACGAAACGCCGCTGGCCCTGGCGGCCAGCATCGAGGCATTCCTGTCGAAAAACGACTAGTTAAGCCGTCTTGGCGCGCAGGCGCAGCAGGCTCAGACCCAGCAGTACGAAGGCGCCGCCCGTGATGCGGTTGAACAGCCTGGCGCGGCCTGGCGTGGCCAGCTGGGTTTTCAGCAGGCGCGCCAGGTTGGCGTAAAACAAGTGGGCCAGCATGGCGCAGGCAACAAACGAGGTGGTCAGCACGGTGAACTGGATGGCCACCGGTTCGCCCGGCGTGATGAATTGCGGGAACAGGGCCGAGAAGAACAGGATGGCCTTGGGATTGGTCAGCGCGACCGTCAAGCCCTGGCGGAAGAGTTTCCAGAAGGAATTTGGATTCGCCGCGCCTTGCACTACGGCGGGGGCCTCCGCCACGACGCTGGTTTTGCTGCGCCATTGCTTGATGCCCAGGAAGACCAGATACAGGGCACCGGCCAGTTTCAGCAGCATGAAGGCCGTGGCCGAGGTCGCCAGCACGACGCCCATGCCGGCCATGGCCACGCCGGAAATGATGAACAAGCCAAAACCATTGCCCATGCTGCTGATCATCGCGCGGCGCGGACCGACGGCGATGGCATTCGAGATGGCCAGCAAGACGGCCGGACCGGGAGAAAACGTGACGAGCAGGGCGACGCTGCAGAAAAGCAGCCAGTTCGAGAGGTGCATGGATGTTCCTGGGTGGGGCCGAAGCCGGATTGGGAGAGTCAAAACACCCGTATTGTACGAATTTTTCGGCTCCCGTGTCAGCGGCCCCGGTCTGACTCAGGCTCAAGGTCAGGCAAACAGGCTGGCGACCACATGGTTGATGGCGGCGCCGCCGGCGATCAGCCAGCAGAACAGCAGGCCGGCCAGCAGCAGGGGCTTGATGCCGGCGCGGCGGATGGCCGACATGTGCGTCGTCAAGCCCAGGGCCGCCATGGCCATGGCCAGCAGGGCCGTGTCGAACTCGGTGATGGCGGCCACTGTGCCCGTTGGCAACAGGCCCAGCGAATTGAAGGCCACCACGCCGATGAAAATGAAGGCGAACCAGGGGATGGCCAGCTTGGCCGCCTTGTCGTGGCCCGCAGCCTTGGCCTTGCCGCGCGCCAGCACGGCCGACAGGATGACGAGGAAAGGCGCCAGCATCATCACGCGCACCATCTTGGCGATCACGGCCGCATTCGCCGCCTCTTGCCCGATGGACTTGCCGGCCGCCACCACTTGCGCCACTTCATGCACGGTCGAGCCGATGTAGACGCCAAAGGCCGTGGGCGTGGCGCCCAGCACCTGCCAGCCCAGGTTCAGCTGGTACAGCACGGGGTACAAAAAGATGGCGATGGTGCCGAACACCACGACGGTGGAGACGGCCACAGTAACGTCCTCGCTGCGTCCCTTGACGACGGGCTCCGTCGCCATCACGGCGGCCGCGCCGCAGATCGAGCTGCCGGCACCGATCAGAATGGCGCTGTTGCGTTCCAGCTTGAATACCTTGGTGCCGAGCAACATGGCCAGGCCGAACGTGGACGCCAGCACCAGCGCATCGATGGCGATGCCGGCCAGGCCCACTTGCCCGATATCCTGGAAGGTCAAGCGGAAACCGTACAGGATGATGCCAAGACGCAATAACGTCTGCTTGGAAAAGGCCACGCCCGCGCCGCAAGTGGGCGCCAGGCGGCCATACACGCTGTTGCCCAGCACAATGCCCAGCATGATGGCCAGGGTCAGGGCGCTCATGCCGTGGCTTTGCATCCATTCCAGCTTGCCCAGGGCGATGGCGCCCCAGGCGATCACCCCGCTTAGCAGCAGGCCGGGCAGCAGGCGGCCGTAGCGGTCGCTGAAACTGGTGGTATTCGTCGTTGAGAGAGAAGACATGCCGTACTCCATGGTTCTTGGTTCGTATGGCAGGACTGTACAGCTCGTCGATTAAATGGTAAAACGGATTGTTTTTGTATGTTCAACCTATAAAGTAGGTAATCGAGATGGCTTTGACTTTGCGGCAACTGCAGATTTTCCTGGCCGTGGCGGACACGGGCAGCACCAGCGCGGCAGGCGAGCTGATTGCACTATCGCAATCGGCCACCAGCGCTGCCCTGAACGAGCTGGAAACCCTGCTCGGCGCGCAACTGTTCGACCGGGTCGGCAAGCGGCTGCTGCTCAACGACAATGGCCGCCTGCTGTTGCCGCAGGCGCGGCAGATGCGCGACGCGGCTGCCAGCATCGAGCGCCAGTTCGCGGGCGCCGACCCGTCCGTGCCCGTCAGCCTGCAGATCGGCGCCAGCACGACCATCGGCATCTATCTGCTGCCGCAGATCCTGGCCCAGGCGGCGCAGCAGTACGGGTGCAGCATTCCGCAAGTGACGATTGCCAACACGGCCGACATCGCGGCCGCCGTGGCCGCCTTCCAGGTCGATATCGGCCTGATCGAAGGGCCGTGCCACGAGCCGGGCTTGCTGGTGGAACCGTGGCTGACGGACCAGATGCTGATCGTGGCCGCGCCCGCGCATCCGTTGGCGCAGCTGCGCCATCTGCTCAGCTTTGCGGAGCTGAACCAGGCGGGCTGGCTGCTGCGCGAAGCGGGTTCCGGCACGCGCGAAGCCGTGGAGCAAGCCTTGGTGCCGTATCTGCACTACCTGCGCGCCGCGGGCGAATTCAGCAATTCGGAAGCGATCAAGTATGGCGCGGCGGCCGGTCTCGGCATCGCCTGCCTGTCGCGGGTCGTGGTGGCCGATCTGCTGGCCAGCGGGCAACTGGTGGAGCTGGACACCATGCTGCCGCCGCTGGAGCGCAATTTCTATCTGATCCGCCAGTCGAAAAAAATCCTCTCGCCGCGCCTGGCCGGCTTTTTGGAACTGTGCCGCCACGCCTCGCGCACGGCTTGACTGTTTTTCGTATATGGAATAAATTCCCATATATGGAAAATTCGATCTTTGTAGAAAACGATACGGAACAGCGGCTGGCGGCGCGCCTGAAACAGTTGCGCGTGGAGCAGGGCTGGTCGCTGGACCAGCTGGCCACCGCCAGCCAGGTCAGCCGTGCCACCCTGTCGCGCCTGGAAAATGGCGAAGTCAGCCCGACTACCCACGTGCTGGGCAAGCTGTGCGCCGCGTATGGCCTGGCCATGTCGCGCCTGCTGCGCATGGTCGAAGACGATTTTCCGCCCCTGCTGCGGCGGGCTGAGCAAAGCGTGTGGACGGATGCGGACACGGGCTTTGTCCGCCGTTCCGTCTCGCCGCCCGCGCGGGCGCTGGCCGGCGAGGCGCTCGAATGCGAGCTTGGTGCGGGCGTGACGATCAGCTATGCCGCCTCGCCACGGCCCGGCATGGAACACCATCTGCTGCTGCAAGAGGGCAAGCTCAACGTGACGGTTGACGGCCGCGCGCACGAGCTACAAGCTGGCGATTGCTTGCGCTACCAGCTGCATGGCGCCAGCGCGTTTGCCACGCCGCCAGACAGCGGCGCCCGCTATTTTCTTTTTCTTGTCTGAGGTCGCCATGCCCGCATCGCTACGCCATTTTTCGTCCACCGATATTCTCGAACGCCTGCCGGAACTGGGTACCTTGCTGCAAGACTGCGTGCATGACGGCGCCAGCATCGGTTTTATTCTGCCCTTCGATACGGCGGCCAGCCAGGCGTTCTGGACGGATAATGTGTTGCCGGCCGTGACGCGCGGCGTGCGCCTGCTGCTGGTGGCGGAAGTCGATGGCAAGGTGGCCGGTGCCGTGCAGCTGGACTGGGACACCAATCCCAACCAGGCGCACCGGGCCGAAGTGCGCAAGCTGCTGGTCGCGCCCGCTTTCCGCCGGCACGGCATCGCCCGCCAGCTGATGCGGGCGCTGGAAGAGCAGGCGCGCCTCTTGTCGCGCAGCCTGCTGACCCTGGACACGCGCAGCGGCGACCATGCCGAACCGTTGTACTTGTCGCTCGGCTATGCGGTAGCCGGCAGCATCCCCGCCTATGCGCTGGCGCCCGTTGGCGACCGGCTGGACGCCACCACCATCATGTACAAGCAATTGCAGCGATGAGTGATCGGCCCCTGGCTTGTTGCCAGATAAAATCACCCGCCTGATTACAGACCCGTCCTACCTCGATACCCGGCATCGTCCGACTGGCGTGTGCCGGTGCCGCGCCTACACTGTTCTTTGATAGACCCGGCGGCGGGTCCTTTCTTCTTACAGGAGGCTGATATGGCGAATATCCAGGCAGGATCGGACGGTGCGGCAAAAGAGGAAATGTCGGCAAAACGCTTGAACGTGGTCGACTGGATCTCCATGATCCTCTTGATCGTGGGCGGCTTGAACTGGGCGCTGGTGGGCTTGTTCGATATCGACATCGTGGCCCGCATCCTCGGTGCCATGACGGCGGCTTCGCGCGGCGTGTACGTGCTGGTGGGGCTGGCGGCGCTGTATTCCATCTATCTGTGCGTGCGCAAGCTGCCAGCCAAGCCTTAGATGGGAGCACACATGCCTGTTGGTGCCAGTCCCAAGCGCGAACGCGAATTCAGGAAACTGGAGCGGGATTTCACGCGGGAAGGACGCTACCCGGGCCGCGAGGAAGAAGTCGCGGCGCGCATCGTGAACAAGCAAAGGGCGCAAGCGGGCGAAACGCAGGAGGCGGCAGGCCGGGAGCGGGCGGCCACGCCTGCTGCCAAGGCGGCACGCGACTTGCCGATTGCCGGATATCAGCACCTGACGGTGCCGCAGATACGCGACAAACTGGGCGGCCTGTCTGCTGCCCAGCGCAAGCGCCTGCGCGAGTACGAGGCGGCGCACAAGAAGCGCAAGGGTGTGCTGGATGCCTTGGATAGCTAAGGCGCCATGCTGCTGTTGTGCTTGTGCTTGTGCCTGGCCTGAGGCCTTGCTTCTTGCTTCTTGCGTCTTATGGTTTTAGGTCTTACGGCGACGTCTTACTGCGTGCGCAGGTAGGCCAGCAAGTCGGACACTTGCTGCGCATTGCCGATGCCCCAGAAGCGCATATTATTGCCGGGAATGAAATCGCTCGGTGCTTTCAGGAAGCTGGCCAGGTTTTGCTCGCTCCAGACGATATTCGCGTTTTTCATGGCCGCCGAGTATTTATAGTCGGTGGTGGCACCGGCCTTGCGGCCGATGACGCCCGTCAACTTGGGGCCGAAGCCGCCGCGCGCCGATGGTCCCACCTGGTGGCAGGAGGCGCACTTGCGAAACGCCGCCTTGCCCGCTTCGGCATTGCCCGTGAGGGTGGCAGGCGCGGCTGCGTGCGCGACGGCTGCTGGCGCCAGCAGCAGGGCCGCTGCGGTCAGAGGAGAGAGCAGGCGGAAAAGAAAGGTGGATGTCATCGGTGAGGTGGAAATGCAAGCTATGGCTGTCGATCACGCATTTTACAGTCGGGCATCAAAACCTGCTTCGCAGTAGCACAGCCATGCCAGGAAATGGTACAGGCAGCGCTGCAGGCCAGACTGAAGACGGCTAGCGCTTGCCGCCCTGTGCGCCCAGCGCCGCCATGGCCGACGCGAACACGATGCAGGCGATGGCCAGCCACTGGGTCAGGCTCAGCAATTCTCCCAGCACGGCCATGGCGGCCAGGGCGCTGACAGCCGGCGCCGCGCTGCTGAACATGCCGAACACGCCTTGCGGCAAGCGGCGCAGGGCAAAGATTTCCAGCGAATATGGCAGGGCGCTGGACAGCATGGCAATGGCCAGGCCCAGCAAGGCGATCGATGGCGCAAGCAGGGCCGTGCCCGAGTACGCGACGCCGATGGGCACCGTCACCATGGCCGCCACCGTCATGCCCCAGGCAACGGCCTGGCCACCCTGCAAGGTCGAGGCGCGCTTGCCGAAGATGATGTACAGCGCCCAGCACAGGGCCGCCCCCAGCGCATAGGCCACGCCGACGGGGTCCAGGCTGCCCGGGCTGCCTTGCAGGGGCAGCAGCAGATATAAACCGAACACGGCACAGGCGACGGCAAATAAATCGCGGGGCCGTCGCGACGACAGCATGGCCACGGCTAGCGGCCCCGTCACCTCGATGGCGACGGCAATGCCGATCGGTATCAACGCAAACGCCCGGTAAATCAGCAAGTTCATCAACCCCAGCACGGAACCGTAAACCAGCAAATTCAGCACATCCTTGCGCGTCAGGCGGTAGCGCCACGGCCGGAAGATGGCCAGCAGGATCAGCGCCGAA
Organism: Janthinobacterium sp. GW456P; assembly: GCF_002127655.1. Lineage (GTDB taxonomy): Bacteria > Pseudomonadota > Gammaproteobacteria > Burkholderiales > Burkholderiaceae_D > Janthinobacterium. The sequence continues at coordinate 287,415 of NZ_NEHB01000003.1, read as the reverse complement.
AACCCCACCCGGTATGCCGTAATCCCCTCGACCCCGATGACGGGAAACAGGTTTTTCGCAATCGCCGCCCCCAGATTGACGGAAATCTGCCCTCCCAGTACGGCCAGGGAAGGAAGCAAAATGCTGTCAGGGAGGGAAGAGGTCGAGGCGGGGGAGGTCATGGGACAGTATTTTAATACGCCACAGGCCGCCAGTCGCTGGCATATCTGCAACGGACGGCAATTTAGCCGCCCGCATTGACGAAGGAGAGCCGGCACTGTTGGGGGAGTGCAAGTATTTTCTGATAATGCTATTCTGCCTGAACACCCGGAATCGCCGGGCGCCACCCCGATTCTTCATCTTGATGGAGCCGTCCCATGAATGGCAGAAGCATGGCAGTGACCCTCGTTCTGGCGTGTGCCGCCGGCATGGCCGGTGCGCAGGCCTTGCCGCCGCAGGCGCAATTACCGGTCTGGGCGACGCAACAGCTCGATAGCCTGGCCAAACGCGAAGCCATCGAAGTGAACGCGCGCGTCAACCCTTTTGTGTTGCGCGGCGACTTCGATGGCGACGGCAAGGGCGATCTGGCTATCCTGATCAAGAACAAGGACAGCAAGAAAGAGGGCATCGTCTTCCTGTTCAGGCAGAAGACGGCACCCCTCATCGTGGGGGCGGGGCATGCATTGTCCAGCGGCGGCGATGATTTCGCCTGGCTGGAAGTGTGGCAGGTGGAAGACAAGGGTTCTCGCCAGCACAGCTACCATGAAAAATCGCTGAGCTTGAAAACGGACGGGATCGTGGTGGCGAAGGAAGGTTCCGCCAGCGCCTTGATTTATATTAAGAGCGGCAAGGCGGCGTGGCAACAGCAGGGAGATTAATGGTGAATGGTCGAGATGATGCCAGATGACGGCAGCGGTGAGAAAAGAATGCATGTGTTCAGTATCGGCGATACCAATTTTGAAGTGGATGTCGCGACATCGCGCATCAGTCTGGCGGCACATGCCAATGGCATGCGGGAAATCAATATCAGGATCGAGGCCGACGACGAGGTGTTCATGCGGCTGACGGAAGACGACGATGCTCCCTGGTCGTGGGCGCTGTATCCGCCGTCCTTCCTTTTGCAGGGCTTGCTCGTTGCGGGAACGGAGGCGGCGCCCGTGCAGATGCTTGCTGTGGATGCCGACGACTGTGAATGCAGTCTCTACATGATGGAATACCGCGACGTCGCCGATCTGTGTCTGGTGGAATTGTCGGCGCAGCGTCTGGTCATGACGGGCAAGGTGGACTTTTTTGGCAAAAGCCTGCCTTTCGCCATCGATATGCCGCGCGCAAGCTAGCGGCAATCTTCAGCCCAGCTAGTGAACTGGGGCAGCCTGTGCGGGCCGCCCCCTTGCATCAGTCCAGCTTCAAGGCCTTCGCCACATCGCCCCACGACACATACTTGAAGTTCTGCGGTCCGTCGGGCAAGCGCTTGTAGCCGTCCTGGATCACCAGCATGCCTTGCGCGTACGCGCCGCCGAGGTTGGCGGAGGTGACGTCGAGGCCATCCGTTTCCGAGGTGCCGTCGATGCCGGCGGGCAGGTTGAATCCCACCTTGAAGCGGCCGCGCACCTTGTACGGCGCTTGCGCGTCGAGCACCACGTAGCTGCTGTCGCCCTGGCTGGAGACGATCAGATAGCCCGTATCGGGCGCGCCACCTGGCTTGCGGTAGATGGCCATGCCTTCCACGTCAGCCGTCAGGTGCGGCCCCACGGGCAAGACCATGGCGAGCGCGTCTGGCTTGGCGGCGTCGGCCGAGGTGGTCCAGATGCCGCGCGTTTCTTCGCCCAGGAACAGTCTGGCGTTGGCATCGTCGGCAACGCAGCCTTCCGGTTGCGTGGCGACCTTGAAGCTGCGCAAGAGGGTGGCGCTGAACTTGTTGCCTTCCAGGCCGATGCTGTATTGCTGGAAGGTGCCATCCTTGTCGTTGATGAACGCTTCCACGCCGCCGCTGGCAGGTTGATACAGGCACATGCCATAGATGCTTTTCAATCCCGTAGGAAAGCGGCCCGCTTCCGCCAGCTCGCCGTTGGCGTTAATCGTGAACAGCATCATGCTGTTGTCGTCGCGCTGGGTGGCCACGGCCAGGTCGACCTTGCTGCCATTGAATGGAATATTCTGGCGCACATCGACGTTGTTCAGGCGGCCCACTTCCAGCAGCTGCGTCTGCTTGCCTTGCAGGTCGTAGACCAATAGCCCCTGTTTCTTGTTGGTGCCGAGGATGCGCGCATCGGCTGGGTTGCTGGACAGCCAGATAGCCGGGTCGTCGGCTGCGTCGCCCTGGCGCGCCATCGGTTCCGTCTGCGCTTGCGGGGCGATGATGGCCACCGCGGGCGATGTTTCCGCTTGGACAACCCATTTCAAGGGCCGCGCCTGCCAACCGTTCTTGCCGCGCAGTAGCAAGGCGTCCTTGTCCAGCGCCAGCTGGCTGTCGCCCTTGCGCACGTTCAAGGCGACCGCTTGGGCCGGCTGCGCCGTCCATGTATCTCCCTGATGGGTGTACAGGTGCAGCTTGTCCGCCTTGCCGTCGAGAACGGCCACGCCGCCCGGCAGCACGGCCAGGGCGCCGGCGCCGCCGTCCAGCTGGCCATACGGCTTGCGCAGGGCCACGACTTCGCGCTTGCCCATGCCTTCCGAATCGGCCTCATACGCCCACACGCCCATGTTGGACTCGCTCACCAGCAGGCGCCGGGCGCCATCGTCGACGCGGCAATGTTTCGCGTGCGGCGGCAGGGCCAGTTTGCGTACCAGGCTGCGCTGCTCGCCCTGCATCACCCACTGTTCCGCCTGGCCATCCTTGCCGATCAAGAACAGGTGATCGAGCTGCTGGGCGTCGCGGTACAGGCACGACGCTTCCACGGAAAACGTCGGCACGGGAAATGGCGCCAGCTTGACCAGCTTGCCGGCCTGCGCATCCACGGACACGGGCAGCGGGCGCTGCGTGTCCGCTTCCAGGAACACGGCCAGCACCTTGCCGCCATCGATGCGCGTGTCAAGCTGCTTGGCGCGCACGGCGATACGGTCCTGCTCCTGGCCGACCGCATTGAACAAATGCAAGCCGTGCTTGTCCAAAGTCAGCCAGCCGCCGCCGGGCAGGCGCGCCAGTTCTTCGGCTTCCTGCGTGAAGGCAGGTACGGCAGTGGCGGGGGCGGCTTGCGCGATGCCGCCGAGGCAAGCCAGCAAAGCGCTGCAGAGTACGGTTTTTTTCATGTTATTGGAAATCATCATCAGAAGGCGCTGGCTTTCAGGCTCACTTTGAAAGTGCGGCCATATTGTTCGTTTTGCACGTTGAATTGCTTCGTGCCTTGGTAGACATAGTATTTCTCGTTGTTCAGGTTGGCTGCTTCGAACGTCACCTGGAACTGCTTGTTGATCTGGTAGGACAACGAGAAATCGAGCTGTTTCTGGCTGTCCACGATACGGTCCTGGCTTTGGTCGAGGATATCGCCGTCCATTTCCAGCAGGTAAGGCGACTTGTAGTTGAGAGCCAGGCGGGCGCTGACGGGGCCCGTTTCATAGCCCAGCATCAAGTTCATCACCTGGTTCGACTGGCCGGGCAGGCGGATATCGCGGTTCAACTGCTGCTTGCTGGCCTTGTCGTAGCGGCCGATTTGCGCGCGCGAGGTACTCAAGGTGCCGTTGACGCCGACGAGCAACTTGTTGAAGGGCGCCGGCAGCATGCGCAGCGGCTGCATATAGGCCAGTTCGATGCCCTTGACTTTCGCCGCGTCGCCGTTCGCATACGAGGTGGCCGTCGTGTAGCCCGTCCATGCTCCCGTGCCGGCCAGGTTGGTCGTGTACGTAAAGTTTTTGATGTCCTTGTAGAAGCCGTAGGCCGACATCACGCCGTCGTTGCCCAGGACTCTTTCGATGCCCAGGTCGAGGTTATTCGCTTTCAAGGGTTTCAAGTCCGGGTTGCCGATCACGGCTTCCGTGTTGCTGGCCAGGCTGATGCCGGGTGCCAGCTGGCTGAAGTTGGCGCGCACGACGGCTTGCGTCCAGGCGGCCCGCACGCTGGTTTTTTGATCGACGTCATAACGGGCTTGCAGGTTCGGTAGCCAGTTGGTGTACGAGCGTTCGCGCGTCAAGGGCGTGGCCACGGGGGTGGCCAACCCTGCGCTGTCCACCTGCGAGCCGGCGGCCTCGAAACTGGTGCGTTCGGCGCGCACGCCGCCCAGGATGTGCCAGGCGTCGAAGTCATAGCTGTTTTGCACATACATGGCGTTGATGTCTTCCCGCATGCGGTAATCGTTGATGATCGATTCCGTGGCCAGGCGCGCCTTGTCGCGGTCCAGGCCCGCGACCCTGGCGCGTATCAGCGCCGGGTCCAGCGCCACGCCGATGTTGCCCAGGTCGTAGTCGAGATTGTGGCCTTGCACGAAAGCGCTCATCGACGTGGCGCCGGCGCCCCAGTAATTGCCGCTGGAAGCCTTGCTGCTGTTATACGCCCATTGATCCGTGTCATTGTTTTTTTCGCGGCGGCTGACTTTGGCGCCGAATTTCAATGTGGCGATGTCGAACTTGCGCGCCAGGTCGATGCGTGCATGGTGCTCATTGTCTTTCGAATAGCGCTTTTGCAGGGTGATGGCGTTCAGCGCATAGCTGGCCGGGTCGTACAGCGAGGCGGGGCCGCTCAACAATGGTTGCTCGGTGCCATTGAAACGGATGCCGGCGAAATTGCTGATGCCGCGGAAACGGCCGTCGTTCAAGGATTCCGGCGTGTCTTCCGTGGCGCGGCTCATGCCGCCTTTCACGTCCAGGGTCCAGTCGCCCGATTTCTGCTGCGTGCCCAGCACCAGCGAGCGCACTTGCTGCGTGTACTTGCGCTGGCGGATGCGGCGCTCGGCGCGCGCGCTGGCCGTCTGGCCTTCGGCCAGGCTGCCGCCCGCGATATTGCTGATGGTCAGTCGGTCGCGCACTTCATCGTCGGAGAATTCGCTGACGAACGAGCGCAAAAACCAGCTGTTGCCCGCTTCCGGACGGTAATCGAGGTTGACGGCCAGGGCGCCGCGCTTGCGCACGGGCAGGTAGTCGCGCAATTCCAGGCCCGACAATTTACCCTTGCTCCAGGCGCCGCCCGTTTCCACGTCATCGGAGCCGAACGAGCGCTTTTCCGCGCTCAGGCCGGCGGCCACGCCCAGTTTGCCATCGAGAAAGCGCTGGGCCCACAGGGCGCCGCCGCTGGGGCTGGTCTTGCCCGTCTTTTCATCATGGCTGGCAGCCACGTTGGCCGACAGCAGCTTGCCCGGCAAGTCGAAGGCGGACAGCGATTTGACTTCGATGGTGGCGCCCAGCGAGTTGGCGTCCATTTCCGGCAGCAAGGTCTTCGAGACTTCCAGCGTGCGGATCAGGCCGGCGGGCAGGATATCGAGCGCCACGGCGCGGCGGCCCGCTTCCGGCGACGGCACCAGCGCGCCGTTGATGGTCACCGCGTTCAGGTCAGGCCCCAGGCCGCGCACGGTGATGTAGCGGCCTTCGCCCTGGTCGCGCTGCACGGACACGCCCGGCAAGCGGGCCAGCGCTTCGGCCGCGTTTTTATCGGGCAAGCCGCCGATATCGTCGCTGCTGATGACGCTGATGATGTTGTCGGCTTTCTCTTGCGCGGCGATGGCGTTGCGCAGGCTGGCGCGCTGGCCGCTGACGACCACGGTGGCGGCCGGCTGGCCTTCGTCCTGTGCCTGTGCTTGGCTGGTGCCGCTGAAGACGGCCATGATGGCCAGGGACAGGGCCGTCAGGCGCAGCGGGGAGGGGAAGGAAGTGTGCATGGTTTTCATGAGGAGCTCGGTTAGGAAGGAAGGAACCGGGCGGATTCTAGGCAGCAAATATGACGGTTGCGTGACAGGCAAGGGCTTGCCACCCTGAAAACAACGGCGGGTGCACGCTTTGCCGCCGGAATGCTGCCGGCATGAGCTGAAATGACCTGCCGCCGCAGGGCGCATGGGCCATGGCTTGCCGGATTCGTATCGGCCGCGCCGGCAATGATGAGCCGTTTGCACCTGCCGCACGGGCGTGGCGCATGTCATCGTGCCGTCATGGGCGGGCGCTATCGTGGCGACAGCACCACTTTTAAAGGTTTTCCCACATGCTGCCATTGCACCGTAACAGCCTGATTGCCGCCGCACTGGCCTTGCCCCTGTTCTTGTTCCTGTACGCCACACTGGGCCACGTTAAACCGTTTGCCGTCTGGAAGTGGATGGATATCGTCTGCGAAGGCGGCACGGCCGTCATGGCGGGCGTCTGGTTTTTGTTTACCCTCAGCAGCCGGCCACGTGGACGGGTGACCAGCCTGATCGCCGGCGGCCTGTGCGCCATCATGCTGGGGTCCTGGGCCGATTGCCTGGACGAATTCTTCGCCATCGACAAGCAGGAAGTATGGGATAACTGGCTGGAAGCCCTGATCCCGTTCGGCATGCTGGTGCTGACGATCGGCATGTATTACTGGCGCCAGGAACAGTTCCGCTTGAATGAACACCTGCAAAAGCGCGAACGCCTGTTCCGCGACCACCGCGCCTTCGACCGCATCACGCAGCTGGCCGATGCCAGCTACCTGCGCACGCAGATGCGCCTGGAGCAGGAACGCCGGCCCGGCCTCGATTGTGCGCTGGTCTTGCTCGACATCGACAGCTTTCACCTGATTAACCGTGAATACGGCCACCGCGAAGGCGACCGCGTGCTGCAAGCCGTGGGCCACATGCTGCTGTTGAACTTGCGTAATGACGATCTGCTGTGCCGCTATGCGGGCGACCGCTTCGCCGTGCTGATGCCGGGCGTGTCGCGCGAGGATGCGGCCGTGCGGGCGCGCCACCTGTGCGTCATGGTGGGGCAGATGCGCCACCACACCAACGACAACCGCGAAATCCGCCTGAGCCTGCGGCATGCGTGCTCGCTCACCGATGGCGTGCCGGAAGTGGTCCTAGCCGAGCTGAGCCGGGCCGTGGAAACGCCGGGCCGCAGCGCCAGTCCCAGGGCCAGCAGCGCCGCGCCCGCCTGATGCCGCTGATTCAGCAGGGCGACCCCAGCATCGCAGCCCATCACCAGCCGGCGCTGGTGCTCGATTATGCGCGCAGCCGGGATCTGGCCACGGCGCCGCTGCTCAAGGGCACGGGCCTGGACGGTGGCGCGCTGCCGTCCGCGGAAAGCCAGGTCAGCGCCGCGCAATACCTGCAATTGCTGGCCAACGTGGCGCGTGGCCTCGACAGTGCCGACACCAGCTTCATGCTGGGCCAGCAAATGCTGCCAGGCCATTACGGCGCCGCCAGCCATGCCTTGCTGCAGGCGCAGAATCTGCGCCAGGCCTTGAGCATCCTGTGCGATTTTCATACCTTGCTATGTCCGCTGCTGCAGCCGCGCTTGCGCGAGGCCGGCGACATGCACGTGCTGTACTGGGTCGACGCGTTCGGCGCACCGAGCCAGCTGCCTTTTTTGGTGGAAATGCACATGACGGCGCTGGCGGCCATGTGCCGCTGGCTGGCGGGCGAGTCCTTGCCATGGCGCTTCTGCTTCAACCGGGCGCGGCCCCGCCACGTGGAGCAGCACGAAGTGCACCTGGGCCAGTGCCTGCGTTTCGATTGTCAGGTGGACGCCATGCTCATCGATTCGAGCTGGCTCGACAAGCCCTGGCCGCGCGGCAATGCCACGGCGGCGGCGCTGGCCTTGCGCGCGGCGGCCCTGGCGCCCGTGCCGGCAGTGAGCCTACTCGGTGCGCTGTACGACTACCTGCTGGTCAATATCCGCTGCGCACCGACCCTGGAGCGCACGGCGCAGGAATTCGGCGTCAGTCCCGCCACCCTGAAACGCCATTTGGCGCGCCATGGCACGCATTTCCAGGCCGAGCTCGACCAGGTGCGCGCACACAAGGCCATCTACCTGTTCCAGGCGCATGGCTACGACAACGATGCCGTGGCCGCCTACCTCGGCTTTCATGATGCCACCAACTTCCGCCGCTCGTTCAAACGCTGGACGGGGCAGACGCCACAACTGTTGCGTCACGCGCTGGCCTTGTTTGTCGCGGGTTGAACGCCGGCGTTGCGCGCCTGCGCCACGGATAGTCGTTCCTACGGGAACAATTGCCCGTTCTGCTACATCCATAGTACACTCGATCAGAGAGCGGACAGACGCGCTTCGAGGCGCTCCGGCACGGCGTCACGCGACGCCGCGATAGCGCCATCACTATGGCGGGCCGGCGGCAGCCGACCGGCGTGCCGTGCCTTAACCCAGCCTGGAAACTGGCGTCACCAGTGTGGTGCGCTGGAAAACGGGCAACTTGATAATGCTCAATCGTGTATTCACAATCGCAGATCGATCCAGTCGTCAGTTTCCGCAACACCCAGGGTGAGGCGGTGCGCGGCACGATTTTCAACTTGCAGCGCAATTCGCTGGTCATGGAAATCTACAATCCATACTCGATTGTGCAGGTCAGCGAGGTGCTCAATGATGTGACCGTGCGCATGGGGGCGAAAAATGCCTATGTCGGCAAGGCCGTCGTCATCAGCAGCGTCAACACGGGCCTGACCGCCATCGTTTCCGTGACCCTGATCGACGAGTGGCGCGAATTGAGCGACGTGGTGGTGGTCAAGGGCGCCGTGTTGAAAGAATCGAGCGCCTTTGTCGCCGGCTGGGGCGAGCGCTTCCGCATCCGCCGCGACTATCAGATCGTCGTCAACGAAATGCGCGCCTTTTTGTCGGAGGTGGCGCGCTGGGTCGAGCAGGTCGACTTGTCCGACTCCTTGCCCAAGGAAAACGGCCGCCTGCGCCCCGATGTCTTCGACGAACTGGCCTTGCCGCTGATGGAGCAAACCCAGCTGTACTTGCGCCAGCTCGAGGTGGAAGCCTCGCTGGTCGAGGAAGAGCGGGCACCGGCCCACCGCGCGTTTGCCCAGGCGGCGCTGCACCCGCTGATCCTGCGCGCCCCGTTCGTCTTCCGCACGTTTACCAAGCCGCTCGGTTATGCGGGCGATTACCAGATGGTCAACCAGCTGCTGGACGATCCGCGCCAGGGCCCGAGCACGTACTTTCAGATCGTCAATGCGGCCTTTTTGCAGGCGGCCGTGGCCACGGCGCACCGCAACCGCATCGATATCCTGACGGAATTTTTGGCGCAAAAGGCGGCCGCGGCGCGCGCTGCCGGGCGCGTGTATAAAGTGCTCAACGTGGGCTGCGGCCCGGCCATCGAGGTGCAGCGTTTTCTCGACACCTGCCCCGATGCGCAATGGTTGGCCTTCGAGCTGGTCGACTTCAGCAGCGAGACCCTGGACTGGACGCGCGCGCGCCTGACCACCATCATGCAGCGCACGGGGCGCGTGGTCGAGATCGATTATGTGCACGATTCCGTGCATAACCTGCTCAAGCGCCGCCACGGCTCGGGCGCCACGGGCTTGCCCGGCAGTTTTGACGCCGTGTATTGCGCCGGCCTGTTCGACTATCTGTCCGACAAGGTGTGTGCGCGCCTGCTGATGCACTTCGCCTCGCGCGTGGGGCCGGGCGGACGTTTGCTGGTGACGAATGTGCACGCCGACAATCCGGGCAAGTTCGGCATGGAGCATTTGCTGGAATGGCATTTGATCTATCGCAATGAAGCGGGGCTGTCGGCCTTGCTGCCCGAACATGCGACGGAGCCGAAAATCTATGTCGACGCCACGGGCGTGAATGTGTTTGCGGAAGTGAGCATTCCTTGATGATGGATACCCCAGGCCTGCACGCCGGCTACACGGCGGTTTTGCGCGATTTCCGCCTGGAATTCAGCCGCGGCGGGGCTTACACGGGTATCGTGCTGATCCTGCTGGGCATGGGCCTCGATTCGGCCCTGTATCCGGACAAGCAGTCGGCGTTTACCAGCGCGCGCATCCTCGTGTCCGTGCTGATCTTTTGCGTCGTGCTGGCCATGCGCACGCGCTGGGCGCAAGACCGCATCCAGGCACTGACCTTTGTCTGGCTGATCCTGCCGCAAATCATGATCGCCTGGATGATCGCCGTCACGGAAGGCGCCACCTCGATCTATTATGTGGGCATGACTCTGGCCATCTATTCGTCGGGCATCGTGCTGGCCTTCGGCCTGTGGCAAAATATGGTTTTTGGCGCCATCTCCTGCCTGCTGTACGTGGCCGCCTGCGCCTGGCATGCGGGCGGCTTCGACTTGCCAAGCACGTTTGTCGTCAACTGCCTGTTCCTCATCATGTCTGCCAGTATCAGCGCCGTGTTTACCTATTTCAATGAGCGCGCCCGTTTCATGCTGTTCCAGTTGAAGGCGGAAGTGGCGCAAAAGAACACGCAGCTGGAAGAAACGAATAAAAGCCTGGCCGATATCAAGGGGCAGATGCTGCAGCAGGAAAAAATGGCCGCCATCGGCACCCTGGCCGCCGGCATGCTGCATGAAGTCAATAACCCCGTGAATTTCTGCATGATGGCCATCGAAGTGGCCATCGAAGATCCGGCCGCCAAGCAGAGCGCGCTGGTCAGCGAATGCCTGGCCGACGCCAAGCAGGGCATGCTGCGCGTGCAGCACATCGTGTCCGATTTAAAGACCTTTGCCTACCGCAAGAGCGGCAACCAGCTGGAAACGGGCCACTTCCAGTTCCGCAGCGCGCTCGACGCGGCCATCCGCCTCGTGGGCCATGAGACGAAGAATGTCAGCATCAGCCACGACTTGCCGGTCGACACCCTGGTGCGCGGCGACGAGGCGGCCATCGTAGGCGTGCTGATCAATTTGCTGGGCAATGCCGTGTTGTCCATGCGCAAGGGCAATGCGCCGCCGTTCGAGATCCGCATCACGGCCCACTGGGACGACAACCGCCTGCGCATCAGCGTGCGCGACAACGGTCCCGGCATCGCTCCGGAAAACCTGGCGCGCGTGTTCGAGCCCTTCTTCACCACGCGCGAAGTGGGGCAGGGCCTGGGTTTGGGCCTGAGCATCAGCTATGGCGTGATCGAGCGCCACGGCGGTACCCTGAGCGCTGAAAGCGTGCTGGGCGAATGGGCCAGCATGAATTTCGACTTGCAGCGCTCCGATTGGGAGGGCCGTTAAGATGGACAACGATAGCCGCGCCAGCGTGCTGTACGTGGACGACGAAGCGCTCGCCTGCAAGTATTTCGAGCGCGCCGTCGGCCAGCGCTACCGCGTGCTGACGGCGCAGAGCGTCGATGCGGCGCTGGTCTTGCTGGAAGACGAGGCCGGCCAGATCGACGTGCTCGTCACCGATTACCGCATGCCGGACCGCCTGGGCAGCGAATTGCTGCAGGAAGTGGCGCAGCGCTATCCGCACATCGTCTGCATGCTCGTCACCGCGTATGCGGACAAGGACGTGCTGCTCGAGCTGATCAATGGCGGCGCCTTGTTCCGTTTGCTGGAAAAGCCGCTCGACCTGGCCGCCATGCAAACGGCGCTGCAGCTGGCCGTGCAGACGGGGCGCGAGCGCGCCGCGCGCCGCCAGGGCCTGGTGGCGATGGAGGAATCGCTGGCTTTTCTGGCGCATGAATTGAACACGCCGCTGGCGGCCATCGCCAATTTTGCGCGCGGCATTGCGCGCCGCGCCCAGGCGGACGCCGCACCGCAGGCCGAGATCGGCGAAGCGGCCGCCCTGATGCACGACAATGCGCGTTATTGCCTGTCGGTGCTGGCCAGCTTTGTCGACACGGTGCGTCTGGCCAGCGCCGCGCCCGGCATGCAGGGCGGACGGCGCGCCGGCAGCGCGCGTCAGCTGCTGGATGCCTTGCTCGACAGCTATCCCTTGAGCACGGCCCAGCGCGCCGCCATTACGGTGGAAGTGGGCGACGATTTCTCCATTGCCGAGTCGCCCAACTGCGTCGCGCTGATTGTATCGTCGGTGCTGGCGAATGCCTTGCGTTCGGCCGGCGAGCAAGCCCATCCTGCGATCGGCATCCGCATCGATGCGGGCCGCATCACGGTGCGCGACAATGGCGCCGGCATCGCCCCCGAGATCGTCGCACAGCTGTTGATCGACCCCGTGAATGCCAGCGGAGGCGAAGGCAAGGGCTGGGGCATGGTGTTTTGCCACCGCATGATGCAGTCGTTCGGCGGCAACCTCGATATCGCCACCGAATTTGACACTTCCACCACGGTAACCCTGAATTTTCCAGTACATATAAGGAACGAGCATGATTGACGCCAATCTGCGTTTACCGGCTCAGCGTGAGCCGGCGCAAGGCTTGCCGACGATACTCTATGTCGATGACGAGGCCAACGCCCTCAAATACTTCCAGCGCGCCATCGCGCCGCTGGCCGAGGTGCTGACGGCCACTTCGGTCGAGGAAGGCAAGCGCATCCTCGACGAGCAGGCCGACCGCATCGCCGTGCTGGTCTCCGACCAGCGCATGCCGGGCGCCTACGGCAACGAGCTGCTGTCATATTGCTGGGACCGCCATCCGCACATCGTGCGCATTCTGACCACCGCGTATTCCGAGCTCGAGCACACGGTGGAGGCCGTCAATCAGGGGCAGATCCACCGCTACATCCAGAAACCGTGGGATATCGCGGCGTTGCGCATGGAACTCAAGCAGGCGCTGGAACTGGCGCGCTTGCGCAATGAACACGCCCAGTTGCTGCGCGAAAAGCTGATGGTGCGCCAGCGGCAAGCCGTCGCCAACCGCATCGGCACCCTGTACGCCTTGTGCGCCAGCCTGGCCGGTCCGGAACAGCAGCTGCCCGTGGAAGCGTATTTGTCGGCGGCCCTGACGGCCGGCGTCACGCCGCCCGAGCCGGACTGGCTGCTGATGGATTATGCCGACCTGGTCAGTTCGGAAGCCTTCCGCGGCACGGCCTTTGCCGCCGCCGTGCGCCAGCAGCTCGACACGCTCGAGCGCGAGCATCCGGGGCGCGGCGTGGAGCAGGCGATCGACATGCTGCTGCCCGTGTTTGGCGCGGCCCTGCAAAACCAGGGCGGCACGGCGCTGTTCCTCGATGGCCGGCTGTTGACGGAATTCCTGGAAACGCCGACCACGGCGCCCGTCTCGGCCATCCACTCATTCTGGCTGGCCAGCTTGCTGTGGCTGGCGCGGCGCGGCTGGTCCCTGCAGCTGAGCAAGACGGACCTGGGTTTGCAAGGCAAGGTGGTGCAGGCCGAACCGGCGCTCACACCGGACCACCTGGCCGCCTGGATCGAGCAATTCTGACAGGGCGCCAAGTAAAACAGGGCCGCGCGGGCCCTGTTGCCATGTGCTGCAAGCCGACTTAGCGTTCCGCCGCCGCCTTCAGGTTGTTCAAGCCTTTTTCAAAATCCTTGCCGATCATCCTGTCCATGCTGACGAAGACCGTCATGACCTTGCTGACGTAAGGGCTGGGGCCGGTCATGGTCCAGTTCACCTTGGTGCCGTCGCCTTCGGGCGCCATGCTGAAGGTCGTGGTGTTGTGGCTTTCGAACGGTTTCAGGAAGTCCAGCTTGATGACGGTGCGCTCAGGCTGCGCCGCTTCCGTGATTTCCATGCGCCCGGCACCCACCTTGTCATTGCCTTGCCACGCATATTGCGCGCCCTGGCCGCTGGCCGGGCCCGTAAACGTGCGGCGCATGGCCGGATCGAGCTTTTCCCACGGCGACCAGGCGGCCCAGTAATGGAAGTCCGTGATCAGGGCGGCGATTTTCTCGGGCGGGGCCTTGATGGTGATTTCGCGCTGGACACTGAAGGTGTCGGGCTTGGTGGTGGCATAGCCGAGGATGGCGGCGACGACGACGACGATCAGCAGCAGGGTTTTTTTGATCATATGCTCTCCAAATCTTGAATGGTCGATGCGAACGAATCAAGGCAATCTTAGCAGATATGAATCGCCGTGCGCAGCCTGTTGGCCTTTATTTGCGCCGGCTTTGCGCAGGGCCGCCCGTACGCCCGCCTGCATGCCCGTTCACTGCCGCACACGCCAGGCTGGTGTCGGTTTGTGGCGAGGGCCAGCGTCCGCTAGAATGCTGCCCTGCAAAGATTTCAACTAGGGAAATATGATTCAACGATCGATCGCCAGGCTGACCCTGGCATGCGGCGTGCTGGCTTCCGCCTTTGCCGCGAACCTGGCGCATGCCGATGCCTGTCCTGCCCATTACGTCGATGGCCGCAAGCCGGAAATCACCAACCCCAAGCTGGACGTGGCGACCAGGGAACTGTGCTACAACGTGTTTGGCGTCATGCACTCGGGTATCACGCGTACGCCGCTGTGGTCGGCCGAGCACTTGACGGCGAACAATCTGGAAGCGGCGCAGGATTTGTCGCGTGAAAACTCCTTCCATGCCGAACGCAAGTTGCCCGCCGCCCAGCGCGCCGAATTGGCCGACTATGCGCGCAGCGGCTTCGACCGTGGCCACATGGCGCCCAACGGCGACATGCCGGACCGCCAGAGCCAGCGCGACAGCTTTACCCTGGCCAATATGGTGCCGCAAGACGCGCGCAACAACCGCTATGTGTGGGCCGGCATCGAGGGCGCCGTGCGCAAGATGGCGAAGAAAGAGGGCGACCTGTACGTGATCACGGGCCCGGCTTTTATCGGCGGCAACTTGCGCAAGGTGGGAAGAGTCATTGTGCCCAGCCATCTGTACAAGGCCGTGTACAGCCCGCGCCAGCGCGCCGGCGCCGCCTACTTCATTGAAAACGTCGACACCAAGGCGTATGAAGTGCTGAGCATCGCGCAACTGGAAGACAGGATAGGCATCGATCTGTTACCGTCGCTGACGCGGCAGCAGAAATTGCGCATGCTGAGTTTGCCGAAGATCAATAGCAAGTCCAAAAAATAATCGCCTTGAGAGGAAATGCCATGTGCGCAAAAAAATTCGTCCCGTATGCCAATGAAAGCGATGTGCTGGAAATCGGCAATCTGACCATCGAAAACCGTGTCGACCGCATCAGCATCAGCGGCGACATCGACCTGACCCTGGACAAGCCGGGCCTGGCGCTGGCGAAGCAGCTGCACAAGCTGCTCGGCGACGTGCTGGCGCAGCTGGAAAAGCAGCCATTGCCGGACCAGCTGCCGCCGCCCGAGGTGACGTCGGTAGCCAATCCATTCGAGTGAGTTGGCTAGCGCGGGGGCGGTTGATCGTCCCCCTTGCTTACAGTTGACGCGGCCCCTGCGGGGTATCGATGTGGGCCACCAGGCGGGCGCCGCATTCCCCTGTCGATGGTTGCACCGTCAGCTGGCTATCCAGGCCCAGCGATAGCAGCAAGCGAGCAATGCGTTCGGGTTCGGGATGAAACAGTTCAAGCTTGATGAGGGACAGCCCATGATCCTGCAGCTTGGCCGCGGGGTGCGCCTCCGCCTGCCACTCGATGAGTGCCGGAGCGACGCCGTTCAGGGGCAACGCGCCATCGTCGGGTATGGTGATCAGCCAATGCAGGGCGCCCCGGCTCATGGCCTCGATATTTCCAAGCGGCTCTGAACAAGCCGCAACGCTTGCCTGGATATCGGTGCTGCGGGCTACCCAGGTGGCGAGTGCCGGTGCCGCATCGGCGGCCAGGGTGTCAAGCGCGAACCAGCGGGGCCAGGACGGTAGCGGCGCGCTGGGGTCGGACGCGATCACCTCCAGATAGACAGCATCGCCAAGCCGCAACAGAAGGTTGTGCGTCCCCATGCGGGCATGCGCTCCGCCAGCCTGAGGTTCCACCCCCAGCGCCAGCCGCACCAGTTCCGCACCCGCTTCCAGCGTTGGCGCCGTGATGGCGATATGGTCAATGTAGCAGCGTGGCATTGCAGATCCTTCACCGTAAGATCGTTGAGATGTTCATGCCAGGTCGTCCTCGGAGGCAACCTCATCCGACATGCTTCGTCAGATGAGGTTGATACTGCGCCAGCTTACTTCGCAAACGCCTGTGCCGCCGGCGTGACGGTGACGGCCTCCGGCTTGATGTTCAGCTGCATCGCGCCGATGACCTTGTCTTCATCGAGCAGGGCCTGCGGCTTGTTGCCGTCATACTTGATGGGAGAAAACGCGTCGCTGACGAGTTTTTCCTTCAGGCCGGCCGCATCCTTGGCGACGATCACCACGGACAGGTTCTTTGCCGACAGATGCTGTTTGATGGCGCGGTTGACGTCTTGTACCGTCAGCTTCGACAGGCCGTCGCGCATCAGCTTGGTAAATTCCGGCGTGCCATACCATTGCGAATCGAGCGCATAGCCGAGTTGCTGGTCCTGCGTCGACGTCATGACGAAGACGTTCTTCATCAGGTAGTCGCGCGTGGTGGCGAAATCGTCCTGCGTCAGGCCGTTGTTGACGAGCTTGCCCAATTCCGTCAGGGCCACGCGCAGGGCGAAGTGGGCGTTCTCCGGCGCCACGGGGCGGATCCAGATCTCGAACAGCTGCGCCTTGCGGCCCAGGTTCGGGTTCGGGAAGAACTGATACATGCCGCGCGGGAAGGCTTCGATGTAGGCGTAATCGCCGTAGTTCATGCCGCGGATTTCGCGGATGCGCTGGTACAGATAGGAATTCGAGGCGCGGTGCTCGCCCAGCCACGTCTTCGCCAGCCACAGGGCGGGGAAGTCCGGGTGCGTGCGCGTCACCTCCAAAGGCAGGCCGAAGGAAATGGCCGTGGCGCGCGTATTTTTCTCGATGATGTCCACTTCCAGACCCTGCGCCTTGCGGCCCGCGGGTTTCACGGTGGCCGGCAAGCCGGGGCCGGCCGGCAAGCTGCCCAGCGCCTGCGTCAGCGAGGTCGTCATGGCGTCGGACACATCGCCGGAAATGCCCACCTTCACGGCGCCTTGCGCATATGCCGTCTTCCAGAACTGTTTCACGTCGTCGAGCGTGATGGCGTCGATGCCGGCGACCGTGCCCAGCACGGGGTGGCCGTACGGCGTGCCCGCGTAGACGTTGGTCTGCAGGCGTTCCTTGGCGAATTCCTCTTCGTTATTGTCCTTCAGGTCCAGCAGCAGCGCATTCTTTTGCGCATCCTTCAGGCGGCGGAAGTCGTCTTCGCGGAAACCGGGCGAGAGCAGCAGGGGCAGGGCGATGGCGTTGAACTGCGTCCAGTTATCCCTGTGGATGGAGCCCGTAAACGTCGTCATTTCCTTGTCCGTCTGCTGGCTGAAACTGCCGGCGAGCGGGAACAGTGCCTGGTTGACCTCGTCGATCTTGCGCTCGGACGAGCCGCCGGACTCCACCATGGCGGCCGTCAGCGCGGCCAGGCCTTCTTTGCCTTGCGGATCGTGCGCGGAACCGGCCGCGAACAGCAGCTTGTAGCGGATTTGCGGCAGCGCCGATTTTTGCACCAGCACGTCGACCTTCGCGTTTGAAGCGGGCGGCAGCAGGCTGGCCAGCTTTGGCGTCGTCGCGATCGCGGCCGCCATCGGCTGGTGCGACAGGGTGGTCACCACCAGGCCCTCGTCCGTCAGGTATTTGCGCGCGGCCGCCTGCAGGTCGGCCGGCGTGAGCGTGTCGATCAGGCGGTAGTACTGGTTGATGGTGGCATACGAGCGGTCGAAGTGCACGAACGAGGCCAGGGTGCCGGCGATCTGCTCCGTGTTGTCGAGCGAACGGATCAAGCCGTACTTTTCCGCCGACTTGGCGTCCGCCAGGTCTTTTTCGCTGACGGGCGTGTCGCGCAGCCGCGCCACGGTGGCCAGGATGGCGTCGCGCACATACACGGCGTCATCGATGTTTTTCACGCGCGCGCCCAGCACGGCCAGGGTCGGATCGACGCGGTCCGGCGTCATCTCGAACAGCTGGTCGACCTTCTGTTCGTTCTGCACCAGGCGTTTATACAGCGGCGAGGTGCGGCCGAACGACAGCGACAGCAAGGTCGCCAGCGCGGCCTGGTCCTTGTCCTTGACGGAAAACGCGGGCGCATGGAAGCCCACGGCCACCCACGGCAATGTTGGCGTGGGCCAGGCCACGTGCTTGTAGACGGGGCCGCGCGGCGCGGGTTCGACGGGCACGGCCGCCTGCTGCTTGCCGCGCTGCCAGCCGCTCCAGTATTTTTCCACCAGCGCGATCGCCTGCTGCGGCTCCACGTCGCCGGCGATGATGATGGTGGTGCGCTCGGGACGGTACCAGCGGTCGAAGAAAATCTTCGAATACGCGTACTGGTTCGGCATGTCTTCGATGTCCTGGATAAAACCCATCGTCGTATGCTTGTAGGTATGCGTCGTGTAGGCGCTGTCGCGCATCACTTCGAACAGTTTCGACACGGGATTGGCGCTGTTCTTGTTGTATTCGCCCAGCACTGCCCGCGATTCCGTCTTGAACGCGTCTTCCGCGTAGTCGAGGTGCTGGAAGCGGTCCGCCTCCACCTTCAGCACGGTTTCCAGGTCCTGCTTGGCAAACGTCGTGTGGTAGTTGGTCAGGTCGTCGCTGGTGTAGGCGTTCTGGCGCGCGCCGGCGCGGGTGATGACTTCCTGGTATTTTTCGGGCGGATAAGCCTTGGTACCGCGGAACATCATGTGTTCGAAGAAATGCGCGAAACCGGACTTGCCCGGCTCGACTTCATTGCGCGAACCCGTCTGCACGGGAATCTGCAGCGAGACGAGGTTGGGAAAGCCCGTTGGCACGATGATGATTTTCAAACCGTTGGCCAGGGTCTTTTCTGTCGCCTTGAACGGCAGCAGATCGGCCTTGCCGGCGGCTGCAGTACTGGCGGCGGCCGGTTTGACGGGCGCGGCACCCAGGTTCGACGCGGCCATGGCCGACAGGGCCAGGGCGAAAGCGGGTAATAAAGCGGGCATGATTCTTGACACGAAGGCTCCTTCTTTTTTGGATGTTATGAAAGTGCAACACCGCAGCATAGAAGATTCGCGCCGCCGTGCATAGGGGCTGACAATCCGTTGTGCGGGCAGGACCATGCGGATGTCTGCGATGGCCGTAGGCATCGCTTCGGCTGGCGCCTGTTGCCTACGTCAGCGTCGTTTCCGGCAGGCTGATGCGGTTGCGGCCCAGGTGCTTGGCACGGTACAGGGCGCAGTCGGCCGTGTGGATCAGCTGACCCAGTTCCGTGCCGGGACCGGGCAGGGCCGTGGCGGCGCCGATGCTGACGGTGACGCAGGCGCCGCCGGGACGCTTGCGCGGCAGCTGCAGCCGTTCCACGCGCTGGCGGATGCGTTCGGCCACGATGGCCGCGCCCTTGAGCGACTGGTTCGGCAGGATGACGGCAAATTCTTCGCCGCCGTAGCGGGCCACCAGGTCGTTCGTGCGCATTTCGCTGGCCACGGCGCCGGCCACCTTGCGCAGGCACAGGTCGCCGCCCTGGTGGCCGTGGCTGTCGTTATATTCCTTGAAATTGTCGACGTCGACCATCAGCAGCGACAGGGGCTGCTCCTGCCGCTGGGCGCGCTGCCACTCGGCCAGGATGGTGTCGTCGAAGCAACGCCGGTTGGCCAGCCCCGTCAAGCCATCGCGCGTGGCCAGGCGTTCCAGTTCCACCTGCGCGCGTTTTTCATCGGTCATGTCGCGCAGGGTTTCGACCACGGCGATCAGTTCACCGTGATTGCCATAGATGGGACTGGCATCGACGGCCAGGTAGCGCCGCCGCCCCGTGCGCGGCATGTCGCACCAGTTTTCCGCGCACAGGTTGCTGCCCGTGCCGCTGCGATATTGCTGCTGGGCATGCAGGGCGCGCATGTCGCCGCCGCGCCCGGACAGCAGCAGGTCGGCCAGGGTGGGGCGCTCGTCGTTGTAAAAGCAGCGGCCCGGCTCGCGCGCGCCCAGCACTTCGGACGCTGGCACGCCCGTCAGCTGCTCGCAGGCGCGGTTCCAGATCATCACCGTGCCATGCACATCGAGTACGAAGGTGGGCACGACCAGTAATTCCATCATCTTGACGGCGAAACCCTGGGCTTCACCATACGGCGATACGCTGGCATGTGCGTGGCTATCCGGCATGAAAGCATCCTTCTTGGGCGTGAGTGGGGGCTGGTTCGTTGGCCATGATGCAGCGTGGCGGGCCGAAGGTGTTGATATTGAGCAATATTTTCAGCGATGGGCCATCGCCTCGTCATGGCGGACCGGCAGCGGCAGCGACAAGCACAAGGTGGTGCCCGCGCCGCTGCGGCTGTTGATGTGCAGGCTGCCGCCGGCGGCGGCCACGCGCTCATGCATGCCGGACAGGCCGCAACCGAGGCGCGGCGGCGAGTCCGGCAACCCTATGCCGTCGTCGCTGATGCGGCACTTCACAGTGGAGCCCGCTTGCTGCAGGCACAGATGGACATGCGTGGCGCGCGCGTGGCGGGCGATATTGGCCAGCGCTTCCTGCACCACGTGGTACAGCAACACGCCATGCGCGCGGCCGGCGGCGGCGTCGAGACGGTAATCGAAACGGCAATCAATGTCCGTGGTGCGCCGGAAGTCGGCCAACAGCTCCTCGCATGCTGCTTGCAGCCCGGCGTCGAGGGCGGGCGGGCGCAAGTCGTGGATCACGCAGCGCAGCGCAGCGATGCTGAGGTCGACATTGCGCACGATCACGGCCAGTTGCTGCGCCAGCTGGGGCGCCGTGCCATGCGTGCTGGTCTGCAGCATGCACAGGTCGATCTTCAAGGTCAGCAGATGCTGACCCAGGTCGTCGTGGATGTCGCGCCCGATGCGCTGGCGCTCCTGTTCGCGTGCCTGCTGCTGCCCGCTGGTCAAGTGCTCCTGCTCGGCGTCCGCGCGCAGCTGTTCCAGCGCCCGCAGGCGCAGCGCCAGGCGGTGCTGGCGCCACAGCATCAGCGCCAGCGCACCGCACAGGATGGCGCAGGCCAGCATCAGGGGCAAGGGCCTCCCGGTCTGCAGCATCGGGCCGGCGGCGTAACCGGCGTGCAGGGAAGCGAGTGCGCCGGCCGCCAGGCAAGCCAGAATGCTCAGGCGACACGGCGGGCGTAGCCAGCGTTGCATCATTTTCTCGCTCCCTAAATGTTTTCCAACAGGCAATGTTCTTACAGAAAATATATTAACCTTGGGCTATTTATATTGTCTAAACGCAAAAGCTGCGCAGTTTTGCCGGCCGCTGTGGCTTTCTTGCTGCCGGATGCCGCGGCGCCAGACGGCAGGCACGGCATTTGCACGGGAAGTGTCGTGGCGGCATATAATAGAGGGTTGTCAATCGGCTTTTGCGGTGGCGGCGCTGTGCGCCGGCGCCGGCGCGTACGCCCTGCGCGATGCGTCAGCCAGCTCTTAGGAAATACAGTGACTTATAGCATCAAAGAGATTTTTTACACCCTGCAGGGCGAAGGTGCGCACGCGGGCCGTCCGGCCGTGTTTTGCCGCTTTTCCGGATGCAATCTGTGGACGGGCCGCGAAAGCGACCGCGCCACGGCCGTGTGCCAGTTCTGCGACACGGATTTCGTCGGCACGGACGGCGAACTGGGCGGCAAGTTCAAGATGCCGCAGGAACTGGCCGCGCTGATCGACAGCCTGTGGCCGGCCAGCTATGCGCCGAGCAAATACGTGGTGTTTACGGGCGGCGAGCCGCTGCTGCAGCTGGACACGGCCCTGATCGACGCCATGCACGCGGTGGGCTTTACCATCGCCATCGAAACCAACGGCACCTTGCCCGTGCCGCCCGGCGTGGACTGGATCTGCGTCAGCCCGAAGATGGGCTCGACACTGGTCGTCCACAAGGGCAATGAGATCAAGGTCGTCATTCCCCAGTTCCAGCAAGACCTGGCCGCCTACGAACAACTGGACTTCGAGAACTTCTTCGTGCAGGCGATGGATGGCCCCCTGGCCGCGCATAACATGAAGCTGGCCATCGAGACATGCAAAAGCAACCCGAAGTGGAAGCTGAGCCTGCAAACCCATAAACTCCTGCAAATACCTTAACAAAAAATATGCTGACTATCACACGCAAGCTCGAATTCGACGCGGGCCACCGCATTCCCGACCACAAAAGCCAGTGCCGCAACCTGCACGGCCACCGCTACACGGTGGAAATCACGCTGGTCGGCAAGGTCATCGAAGCGGAAGGCAATTCCGACAACGGCATGATCATGGACTTTTCCGACGTCAAGACGCTGGCCAAGCAGCACCTGGTCGACGTCTGGGACCACGCCTTCCTCGTGTATGAAAAGGACACGGCCGTGCGCGATTTCCTGGCCAGCTTGCCCGACCATAAGACCGTCGTCATTGACCGCATTCCGACCGTGGAAAACCTGGCTCGCATCGCCTTCGAGATCCTGAAAGCGGCGTTTACCGACCATTTCGGCACGGGCTTGCACCTGCATAAGCTGGTGCTGCATGAAACGCCGAATTGCTGGGCAGAAGTAACCGATGACTGAGACGCACGCTAGTGCGCAGGACGCGCGCTACATGCAGCTGGCCCTGGAGCAGGCCCAGCACGCATGGGACCTGGGCGAAGTGCCCGTCGGCGCCGTCGTCGTCAAGGATGACGAAGTCATCGCCGTGGGCTACAACCAGCCCATCGGCCGCCACGACCCCACGGCGCACGCGGAAGTGATGGCATTGCGCGCGGCCGCCGAAAAGCTGGGCAACTACCGGCTGCCCGGCTGCGAGCTGTACGTGACCCTGGAGCCGTGCGTGATGTGTTCGGGCGCCATGCTGCATGCCCGGCTGGCGCGCGTGGTGTACGGTGCGGGCGACCCGAAGACGGGCGCTTGCGGTTCCGTGCTGGACCTGTTCGAGCAGCCCGCGTTGAACCACCAGACGGCGATCGTTGGCGGGGTGCTGGCCGACGAGTGCGGCGCTTTTCTCAAGCGTTTCTTTGCCGAACGCCGCCGTGCGCAGGCGGAGGCGCGCAAGCTGGCCAATCCGCAGGGCTAGCATCCTGTGCAGCAGGACAGGGCCCGATGGCCTTGTCCAGATGATAACCATGCCAGCCATCCGGCTGGCATTTTTATAATTGTTGCGAAATAACATCTGTCTAGACCAATTGCCATTCTCAAATGAGAATGATTCGTGTTACAGTATTGTTTTCGCCAGCAAACTTTCCTTATGCATCGTTAACACTTTCGTTATCGATCCGGGTTCAAGAGCCAGCCTCCACTCTTAAACCGGACCATCATGACTACTGTGCTTCCGCAGCGCACCGCTGCACCCGTCGTATTCTCAGCTCATCTGCCTGCCCGCCGCCCTAACCTGGTGCTGCGCGCCGCCTTGCTGGGCCTGTTCGCGGCGCCGATGCTGCCTGCTCTCGCGCAGACGGCCGCCATCAATGCGGGCACGGCCGCTCAGGAGCCGGCCAAGTTGCCTGTCTTCCCGGAAATCGTCGTCAACGCCAAGCAGGACTATGAACGCCGCGCCGGCACCAAGACGGTCGTCACGGCGGACGACCTGGAGCGCCGCAATGTCACCGAGATGGGTGGCATCGTGCGCTATTTGCCCTTGATCAGTGCGCCGGCGGCGGCCTCGGGCAGCGGCAGCGTGTGGGACGGCTCCGGCAATACCGGTTACAACATCCGCGGCCTGGAAGGCAACCGGGTCAGCCTGGAACTCGACGGCATCTCGCTGCCCGACGCGGCGCCCAAGCCGGACGGCAACACCCTCAACGCTTTCGCCACGGGCCGTGATTATTTTGATCCGGAAACCTTCCGCGAAGTGCGCATCGATTCGGGCACGACGGCGGCCAGCGGCGCCAACCCCGGCCTGGGCGGCGGCGTGGCCTTCATCACCAAGTCGCCCGAGGATTACCTGGGCGAAGGGCAAGACCATTACGTGGCCTATAAATACGGCCGCGCCACGGCCGACCGCAGCAATGCACACACGCTGACGGGCGCCGCCAAAATCGGCGCCAATCTGCAGGGCTTGGCCGTGTATGTGCACCGCGATGGCGAGCAGCTGGACAGCCGCGGCAGCACGCCCGTCAACCCGGACGACTGGCATTCGAACGCCTTGCTGTCCAAGCTCGTGTGGACCTTGCCTGGCGAACAGAAGCTGGACTTGACGGTCGACATGTTCGAGCGCAAGAACAAGCGCGACCTGCGTAGCAAGGTCAGCACGTATTATCCGACGGGCGTGCAGCAGGATTCCACCACCAAGCGCACGCGCGTGAGCCTGGGCCACGACATGGTGCTCAAGGATTTTGCCCTGTTCGACCGCCTGACGTCGAAAGTGTATCTGCAGAACGCGAAAACCGAGGACAAGACGCAAGGCCTCTACACGTTTGGCAGTCCGGCCCGGCGCTCGATCGATACCAATTTCAAGAATGACAGCATCGGCCTGACGTCGGAAGCGTTCAAGCAGCTCAATGCGGACAACGCGCTGCTGTACGGCGTGCAGCTGGAACAGCTGAAAACGCGCCGTCCGTGGCGCGAAGACCGCGTCATCGTCGCCACGGGCCAGCATCAGGTCACCAACAAGAACCGCATGGCCGACATGGACACGAGCAAGCTGGCCCTGTATGTGCGCGACGATCTCAGTTTCAATCTGGCGGGCAAGAAAGCCGTGCTGACGCCGGGCTTGCGTGCCGATTACCGCAAGAACGAACCGAAAAACCTGCAAACCTATGCGATCGCCGTGCCGAACGCGGCCAAGGAAGTGCGCGAAGAGAGCGACACGTATTTCACGCCCAGCTTGAGCCTGTCCGTGGAAGTCTTGCCGCAGATGAGCGCCTACGCCACCTTCACGCGCGGCACGCGCCTGCCGACGGCGGCCGAGCGCACGGGCACCTACGACTCGTTCAGCTATACGGGAACGGGGCAGGGCTATGCCGTGCTGGGCAATGCCAACTTGCGCAAGGAAACGAGCAAGGCGTATGAACTGGGCCTGAAGGGCGATGTCACCAGGGGCTTGAGCATGCACGCGTCCGTCTACCAGACGGAATACACGGACATGATCGACTATGTGATGCAAAAAGATGATCCGGTGAACTACCCGACCATCACGCGCGGCCTGTTCCGCCCGGAAAACATCGGCAATGCGCGCACCTGGGGCGCCGAGCTGACCCTGCGCGCCGAGCTGGGCGCCTGGGCGCCGGCCATGCAGGGCTATCACGTGGACCTGGCGACCGGCGTGGCCAAGGGCCGCTCCTTCAATACCCAGACGGGCGAGAGCGGCGGCCTGAACTCGGTGGCGCCGGCCAAGTCGGCATTGACCTTCGGCTACGACCATGCGAACCAGCTGTTCGGCCTGGCGCTGACGGCCGTGCATGCGGGCGCCAGGCAGGCGCCGGAAAACCTGCTGATCGGCGATGCAGGCCCGCTGTTTACCGTGCCGTCGTACACCATCTTCGACCTGTCGACGTACTGGAACGTGCACAAGAACGCGAAGATCGTCGTCGGCGTGTACAACTTGACGGATCGCAAGTACTGGGACTACGCCGCCTCGCGCAGCCTGGCCGCCGGCACCACGGCCGCCAGCCGCGCCGAGATCGAGCGCTACGCCAAACCGGGCCGCAACGTCGCAGCCAGCCTCAGCGTCAATTTCTGATTTTTACCGGGGAGGGGCGCCTGCCCCTCTTTTTTTCCATGTTTGATTGAATGGTCCCTCTATGAAGTTATCCAAACTCGTTCTATCCCTGCTAGGCAGCCTGCTGATTGCAAACGCATATGCGGCCCCAGCCACCCTGGCGGAACGCTGGTCCACCTTGCGCACGGAACAGCCGAAGCTGCAGATCCGCGACGCGGCGCGCGCGCTGGGCGTGTCCGAAGCGCAATTGCTGGCAACCAACATCGGCAAGGGCGTCACGCGCCTGCAGGCGGACGGCAACGGGCCGCGCGAAATCATGCGCGCCGCGCTGGACCTGGGCCTTGTGCAAGCGATCACGCGCAATGAAAACGGCGTCATCGAAACGACGGGCGTCGCCAGCAAGTTCAAGCAGGCGGGCGACAAGTCCGAGCAGGCCGACGCCAAGGACCCGGAAACGGAAGCGCGCCAGCGCAATATCGCGGGCGGCTACCTGGGCGGCCAGATCGACCTGCGCTTCCACTTTGAAAACTGGAAATACGCATTTGCCGTGGAACAAGCTGGCCGCGACGGCAAGCCCACGCGCAGCCTGCAATTCTTTGATGCCAACGGCACGGCCGTGCACAAGATCTACCTGCGCAACGAGCCTGGCGTGGCCGTCTACGACAAATTGGTGGCGACCTTCCGTGCGCCCCAGCAAACCGGGGAACTGAACGTGCTGGCCGTGGCGCCCAAGGCCGCTGAAAAGCCGGACAGCGAGATCGACGTCAAGGAATTCCAGCTGGCCTGGAAAGACATGACGGATGTGCACCAGTTTGCGCAAATCATGCGCGAATTCCATCTGACGCGCGAACAGGCCCTGCGCCTGGCGCCGGCCGGCGTCGTCGAGCGCGTGACACCGCAAGCGCTGCGCACCTTGCTGGAAAACGCGGCGAAGGACAAGGTCGCCATCATGGTCTTCCTGGGCAACGACGGCTTGACGCAGATCTACAGCGGCAAGATCGAGAAAACCATGGCCGCCGGCGGTTTCTTCAACGTGCTGGACCCGGACTTCAACCTGCACATCCGCGACACGGCCCTGCGCAGCGGCTGGGTCGTCAAGCGCGGCGGCGTCACGTCCGTCGAGTTCTTCGACAACGACGGCACGCAAGTGGTCTCCTTCTTCGGCGTGCGCGAGCGGGGCAAACCGCAGCCGCAAGCGTGGGTGGATCTGGCCGACAGTCTGCCAAAGGCAAAATAATGTTTTTTTTCAAATTGGTTGGTGTCAGCACGTGACAGAACCGTAGCGAGCGGAAGCGAATTGTGGTCGAGAAGCGCAACCGTACTTTAGGTACGGTGAGCATCGCAGGCCGCAAGTCGCGACGCGCAGTAGGTTCTGTCATGTGCAAGCAGAGCAACACTTCAGCTGGGTGCCGCGTGCCGGTCTCATGTCTGAAGCACAATAGTGGTATGCTGATTGCAAGGCCGCAGCGATCGTGTCTGCGTGCTGGTTCCTGAAGAGAGGCAATCATGGCAACCATCATGGCGAACGGCCTCAACATAGCTTATGAAAGCCACGGCGACCCAGGCGACCCGTGTGTGCTGCTGGTCATGGGCCTGGGCATGCAACTGATCGCCTGGCCGGCGGACTTCGTCGAAGGCATCGTCGAACAAGGTTTTCGGGTGCTGCGGTTCGACAACCGCGACTGCGGGTTGTCGAGCAAGATGGCGCAGGCGGGCAAACCGTATCTGCCGCTGGCCTACGTGAAAAACCTGCTGGGCTGGCCCCTGAAGACTTCCTACACCCTCAATGACATGGCGGACGACGCGCTGGGTTTGCTGGCGGCCTTGCGCATTGCGCAGGCGCACGTGATCGGCGTGTCGATGGGCGGCATGATCGCGCAAGTGATGGCGGCGCGCGCGCCGCAGCAGGTGCTCAGCCTGACCTCCATCATGTCGAGCAGCGGCCGGCGCGGCTTGCCCGGCCCGACGCGGGCGGCGCGCAATGCGCTATTGCAACGTCCGAAACGCAATGCCAGCCGCGCCGAACTGATGGCGCACATGGCGGCCACCGTGCGCGTCATCGGCAGCCCTGCCTATCCCGTGTCGGAAAAACTGCTGTACCAGCGCATCGAGGCGGCTTTGGCGCGCGGCAGTTGCCCGGAAGGCGTGGCGCGGCAGATGGTCGCCATTGCCGCTTCGGGCGAGCGCACGCAGCTATTGCCCAGCATCAGCTGTCCGGCGCTGGTGATCCATGGCGCGGCCGATCCATTGATCCCCGTCGCCTGCGGTATCGATACGGCGGCGCTGATTCCCGGCGCCACGCTCGAAGTGATCGAAGGCATGGGGCACGACATGCCGCCCCAGCTGATCGAGCGCCTGCTCGCCTTGATCGATGTGCATCTGCAAGGTAAGATGGCGCCCCAGATGCGCTCCCAGCCAGCTTAAAAAGTTACTTGGCGCGCCGACCATTTTTGAAGGCACGGGCATTTTGAAGACACCTGAGATTGGCATTGCCATCGTCGCGCCGGGCGGTTATGCGCCCGACGAGGCGGCTTTGGCGCGCGGCATCGCCCGCTTGCAGGCGCAAGGCGCCACCGTCCACAATTACTACCATTCCGAACATATATTCCAGCGCTTCGGCGGCACGGACGCGGGCCGCCTGGCGCAGCTGAACGCGGCGGCCGCCGATCCGGACGTGCAGGTGGTGCTCGCCTTGCGCGGCAGCTACGGCATCAGCCGCATCCTGCCCGACATCGATTTCGACCGCATGGCCGCCAGTCGCAAGCTGTTCGTCGGCTATAGCGACTTCACGGCTTTTCACATGGGCTTGCTTGCGAAAACAGGCCGCCCCAGCTTTGCCGGCCCCATGATCTGCGACGATTTTACGCGCGACGAGCCCGAGCAGTTTACGCTCGATCAGCTGTGGTCCTGCCTGGCAGGACCCACGCACACGGTCACGGGCACGGCGGCGGGCAATCCGCGCGTCGACGCGGTGGGTACATTGTGGGGCGGCAACCTGGCCATGCTGGTGCATTTGCTGGGCACGCCGTATTTCCCGCAGGTCGATGGCGGCATTTTGTTCCTGGAAGACGTCAACGAACACCCGTACCGGGTCGAGCGCATGCTGCTGCAATTGCTGCACGCGGGCGTGATTGGTCGCCAGCAAGCCGTCGTGCTCGGTGACTTTTCCGCCTATAAACTGAGTCCCATGGATAACGGCTACGATTTCGATGCCATGCTGGCCTATGTGCGCGAGCGCTTGCCCGTGCCCGTGCTGACTGGGCTGGAATTTGGCCATATCCGCCGGCGTGTCACCTTGCCGTTCGGTGGCCAGGCGCGGCTGCAATCGGATGCGTCCGCTTTCAGCCTGCAAATGACCGACTACCCGACCCTGGCGCGCCCCTGAACGCCGCCTTGGACGCCATGCACGCCAAGCCCGGCAGGTTGCCGCAGCTCGACGTGCTGCGCGGCATCGCCGTGTTTGGCATCCTGCTGGTGAATATCTGGGGCTTTGCCTGGGGCACGCTGTCCTTGCGCTACGGCACCTTGCCGGCGCAGCCGCCCGTGCTCGACCAGCTCGTCATTTTCGGCGTGGCGGCGCTGGCGCAATTCAAGTTCTACCCCATCTTCGCCTTCTTGTTCGGTGCCGGTTTTGCCCTGCAAACACGTTCGCTGAAGCGCCAGCTGGGCGGCTGGGCGCAGGCGCAATCGGCCTACCGGCGCCGCTTGCGCTGGCTGCTCGTGTTTGGCCTGCTGCATGGTTTTCTTGTTTGGAGCGGCGACGTGCTGACCTCGTATGCGGTGGCCGGCATGCTGATCCTGCCCCTTGCAGCCGCCAAACTGAGCCGCGTACGCAACCGCGCCTGGCTGGTGGCGGCCGGATTTTTATTATTCATGTGTTTGCTCATTCCCGTGGGCCAGCAGGGCGGCGCGCCGGACATCGCGCGCGACCTGCACAGTTTTGCGGACCGCTACGCCATCTACACGCAAGGCGGCGCGTGGGCCGTGGCCAGGCTGCGCGCCAACGATTTCCTCGTCTCCTTGCTGTACGCCGCCGTCATGCTGCCGCACATCATCGTGCTGTTCCTGCTGGGCATTTTGTCCGTGCGCTGCGGCTGGCTGACGCAGCCGCAGCGCCACGAGCGCCTGTGGCGTCGCGTGCGCGCCGTGGGACTGGGCGTGGGCTTGCCGTTCAACCTGCTGGCGGCGGGGGCCGTCGCGTGGCAGGTGGCCGATCCGTATCAGCAAGTGTTCGATACTGCCCTGTTCGAAGTGGGCCTGTTCGCAGGCGGTCCCGTGCTGGCGGCCGGCTATGTGGCGGCGCTGATGCTCGCTGGCCCCTTCCTGCTGCGCTGGCTCGGGGCATGGCTGGCGCCCGTGGGGCGCATGGCGCTGAGCAATTATCTCTTGCAATCCTTGCTTGGCACCTGGCTGCTGCAGGGGCCGGGCCTGGGCTGGGGAGCGGCACTGCGTCCGGCCGAGATGCTGGGACTGGCCGTGCTGATCATGGCGGGGCAGGTGCTGCTCAGCCGCTACTGGCTGCGGCACTTCCGCCAGGGGCCGATGGAGACGCTGTGGCGCCGGCTGGCGCGCTTGCCCGGTTGAGCTAGTCGGCGCCCCAGTCGAAGGCGCCTTGCGGCGACACCGGCGGCGCCTTGGGTTTGGCGGACGGCACCAGGGGATTATCGACGGCATGCCACTCGAACAGGTCCACGTCGAGCATGCAGGCGCGCGCCAGGTGCAGCGCCTGCTCGGGCGTCAGTGCGGGGTCGAGCCAGCGGTGCGCGTCTTCCAGGCTGACGGCCACGGGACGGCGGTCGTGGATATCGACCATGCCGCCCAGGCTGTCGGCCGTCACCAGCACGAAACCCGCTTCCTCGCGGTTGAATTTGTACGGCCCGAACTGGGCCAGCGCCAGCAGGAACAGGCGCGCGCGGTCCTTGCGGTGGATGTGCCACGGCTGCTTGCGGCCTTTCTCTCCCGTCCATTCATACCAGCCATCGACGCAGACGATGCCGCGCCCCGCGCGCAGCAAAGGCTTCCAGTAGGCGCTTGCCAATTTTTCCAGCCGGGCATTGATGGCGATGGGAATTTTTTTCTTGCCGGGGGCGGGCACGGCTTGCGCGGCCCAGGCGGGGCGGTAGCCCCAGAAGACATCGTCGACCCGGTGCACGCCATCCTGGATATGCAGCACGGGCCGGTACGTGCCGGGCGACACGTTCAGGTGCGGCTCGGCCTCGCTGTCGAACACCGCGTCGGTCCAGCCGAACGATGACGCCAGCACGCGCGCCGTGTCATTTTGATCGAATCGTCCACACATGCTGAAATCATACCCGATCGCCGGTGCCCCGAGCGCGGCGCGCGCCCTTTTCGTGAGTGTGGTCAAACGTACAGACCTGGACGGCCGCAAGGCGCACAGTGGAACCCAGTCAGATCCCTGACGCTATTTTTGCATCGGAGGAATTATGTCTTTTGAAAACCCCACCATCCACAAAGGCTTTATCATCAGTGCCACGGCCAGCCAGCGCCGCGATGGCCGCTGGGTCGGCTCGTACATCAGCCAGAACCAGACGTGCGGCGCGTATGCGGACACCTGCGATTACGACGATTGCAGCAACGAAAAAGAAGCGCAGCAAGTGGCCTTGTCGGTAGGCTGGCGACTGGCCGATGGGGTGCCTGCGCGATGAAACAGCCTTAGTGCTTGCCCCGCAGGGCCAGCAGCAAGCCTGCTAGCGGCGGCAGCAGGGCGGTGCCCAGCCGTACGGAAGTCAGCGACGCGGTTTCCACGTCCAGCACATGGGGCAAGGCCAGCAGCAACAGGGGCGCGGGTACGGCAATCGCAAAGAAAAACAGGTACCACGAGTAACCATTTTTCTTGGCCAGCAAGGCGATCAGCGCGCAGCCGACGAGGAAGACCAGCGGTAAATTCACAAATTCCATGGTGTTGGGTTTTCATCCGGGAAAGCGCGTCATTATACGCGCACCCTCGGATGGCCGGATGCGCTTGCCAGTGTCAGTTGCCGACGAAATCCGGCGGCTGCGGCGCCTGTTTTCCGGTCAGCGTCCCGTCGGCCGGCAGCAGCGCCTTGATGGCGCCGTTATAGATGAGTTCCTGGGCATACGCCGATGCCTCGATCAAGGCCGCGTGCACGGACTTGAAACTGCTCG
This sequence comes from Janthinobacterium sp. GW456P, assembly GCF_002127655.1. Taxonomy (GTDB): domain Bacteria; phylum Pseudomonadota; class Gammaproteobacteria; order Burkholderiales; family Burkholderiaceae_D; genus Janthinobacterium. Next base: position 256,000 of record NZ_NEHB01000003.1, on the reverse strand, counting down.
GTGTTTCTATCAGCACGGGCTTGGCATACGCCTGCAAGGTATCGCCGCGCTTGCTGATCAGGATCATGCCCCGGTAGCGCCCATCCTTCTCCAGCGCCCCCGTCACATGAAATTCATAACCCCTGATCTGGTGTTTTTGTTGCTGATCCATGTTTACCGCCTCCAGACCTGATTGTCATGGGCCAGACCATGCTACGCGTATCGAACAGCAGAGTGCTTGATCTCGATCAATACCCCAATTTCTGACTACGATCCAACGCACGTCGTCACCCAGCGCGAATGGCGCGGATCTGCTGGGCGGTCTCTTCGATCTCCCGATACGCTTCCTGGATATAACCATTGATCGGGTGTCCATCCATCCACTCGAAATACGCGCGCTCATCGTGTTTGATGGCAAAAGGGACGTGGTGGTCGCGTATCAATTCGGCCGTTTCGCGCACCAGCGCGGCAAAAAGCAGCTCAATAGTTTCCATGATGGTCACCTTGCGAGACAGGAATGCAGAGCATTGAATGTAGCACAAAGCGCGCCGCCAGCCACGCCGGCGCTTGTGCCGTGCGCGCCCGGGCTTCAGGCCGGATGGCCGATATGCTCGTACAAGATCACGCAGCCGATGATGATCAGCACCAGGCCGCCCACGAGCTCGGCGCGCCGCCCGGCGATGGTGCCGAGCACGCGGCCCAGCATCACGCCCAGGGTCACCATGACGAAGGTGGAAAAGCCGATGGCGGCCGCCGTGACGACGATGTTGGCGCCCAGCAATGCCAGGCCCGCGCCCACGACCATGGCATCGATGCTGGTGGCCAGGCCCGTGACAGCCAGCACCCAGAACGAGTGCGATTGCGCGGGGGCTTCTTCCTCGTCGGCATCGGACAGGGCATTGCGTATCATCAACAGGCCGATGATGCCCAGCAGGCTGAAGGCGATCCAGTGGTCCCACGCTTCCACGTACGGCGCGGCCACGCTGCCCAGAGCCCAGCCGATAATGGGCGTGATCGCCTCGATGACGCCAAAGATCAGGCCCGTGCGCAGCGCCTCGCGCCATTGCGGCTTGTGCAGGGCGGCGCCCTTGCCCACGGCGGCCGCGAAGGCATCGGTGGACATGGCTAGGGAGAGGGCGGCGGTGGCGGCGAAATTCATCGTTGGCTTTCTGTAAAACCTGGCTGGGATGGTGAGTGGCAAATGACAAACCCGGCGATTTTACCCTAGGTACAGCACGACTAACGAGGCCAGCAGGCAATACGCGCCAAAGAAATGCCAGCGGCCCTGTTCCAGCCAGCGCGACAGCCAGCGCAGGGCCAGCAAGCCGGCCAGGAACGAGAGCAGCATGCCCAGCAGACTGGGACCGAGCAGCTGCAGCAGGCTGTTGCCGTGCTCCAGATGGTCCAGGCTGCCATTTGCCACGGCCTGGTAGAAGCGCCAGCCTTCCTTGACCAGCACGGCCGGCGTCAGCACGACAGCCAGGGCAAAGCTGAATTCCTCGGCGCGGCGCTGCGGCACGCCCATGGCGATGCCGGCTGAAATGGTGGCGCCCGAGCGGGAAAAGCCGCGGAAGGGCAGGCACAGGCCTTGCACGGCGCCGATCAGCATCGCTTTGCCGATGGACAAGGTGCCATGCTGGCGCGCTTGCAGGCGTGCGGACACAATGATCAGTACGCCGGCGGCGGCCAGGGCGGCGGCCATCAGTTTCGCGTTGCCGAACAGGTGTTCGATTTCAAAGCCGGGCGCATCCCTGCTCATGACATGCGTAATGCCCTTGAGCAAGCCGAAGCCGACGATGCCCGTCAGGGCCGTGGCGGCCATGAGCAGCAGGACGTTGCTGCGGAAGGCGCTGGCCGAACTGAAATACGTGGCGCGCCAGGATGCCCAGAAATACACGATGACGGCGAACATGGTGCCCGTGTGCAACATCACCAGCAGCATGGTCAGCTCGGGCGAGGTGGGGTCCAGCCCCATCATTTTTTCCGCCATGATGACGTGGGCGGAGCTGGACACGGGCAGCAGCTCGGCGAAGCCCTGGACGATGGAAAGGATAAATAATTGCAAAAAGCTCATGGCGGACGGCACTCAGGCGGGTAAAGCAGGGCCGCCGATTTTACCCGCGGCAGCGTGTGCCTGAACCGTGCGCGTCATTACAGTTTGTCCATGTTGGCGCAGGCCAGCAGCACGCCGAGGGTCATCAGCAGCGTGCCGATCAGCCGGTCGATGGTCCGCTGGTGGCTGACCATGCGCAAACGAAAGTTAGCTTGCGAGAAAAAGATGGCCACCACGGCAAACCACGCGAGGTGGATGGCGGACATGCACAGCCCGTAGCAGAACTGCACACTCAATGGCGTGCCCGGCTGCACCACCTGGGTGTAGGTGCTGATGACAAACAAGGTGGTTTTCGGGTTCAGGGCATTCGTCAGCAAGCCGTTGAGCAACATCTGATGCCGGGGCACGCGGGCGCCGCCATGCAGGTCGATGACGAGGCCCGCGCGGTTGCTCCAGGTTTTCCAGCCGATCACGATCAGGTACACGGCGCCGACAAACTTGATCACCGTAAACAGGGCCGGTGAGCTGGCGATGATCAGGCCCACGCCAAACATCGTATAGAACACGTGCACTTGCACGCCCAGCGCGATGCCGAGCGCGGCCAGCAAGCCCGCGCGGCGGCCATGCAGATAGCTGTTGCGCGTGACCATCGCGAAATCGGGGCCGGGAACGATGGCGGCCAGCAGGGTAATCAATGCAACGGCAAGCAATGCAATCATGTGTCTTCCTTGGGGAGTGGCGGCCGCATGGCAATCGGTGAGTATTCATCGCTTGTATGGGCAAGGCACTGTGCCCATGCCGGTGGCCGGAAGACGCATTATCCGTATAATGACGGACGATAAAAAACGATGATATCTTGCCGATATGCGTGAGAAAAAATGACAGATCATGAGCAGACAGACAGCACTCGGTAGCTTGCGTTTCTTCGAGGCGGCGGCCAGGCTCGGCAGTTTTGTCCAGGCGGCGGACGAGCTGCACGTGACGCACGGGGCGGTCAGCCGGCAAATCCGCCTGCTCGAAACGTCGCTGGGCACGGCCCTGTTCGAACGCCGCAACCGCGGCGTCTTCCTGACCGCGCCGGGCGCGCAGTTGCGCGATGCCGTCCAGCAGGCGTTCGAACGGCTCGACGCCGCCCTCGAAGCGGTGCGCCAGCCGGCGCGCCCGGCGCCGCTGGTGGTGTCATGCGAGCCGACGATCGCGATGAAATGGCTGATCCCGCGCCTCGGCGACTTTTACCGGCGCCATCCCGAAGTGCCGCTGCACCTGTTTGCCTCGGGCGGGCCGGTGGCGTTCCAGCGCGATGCGGTGGACGTGGCGCTGCGCCGCAACGATTTTGCGTGGGATGGAGGATTGCATGTGGAAAAGGTGTGCGACGAATGGATCGCGCCCGTGTGCGCGCCGGCCCTGCTGCGGCAAGGCCGGCTGGACCTGTCTGTGCAACGCCTGCTGCACACGGCGTCGCGCCCGGCCGCCTGGGCGCACTGGCGCGCCGCCGGCACGGACGACGGCCTTGGCTACCACGGCGACAGCCAGACCTACGAGCATTTCTATCTGAGCTTGCAAGCGGCTTGCGCCGGCCTGGGCGTGGCGATCGGCTCCATCTTCATGGCGCGCGAAGACCTCGACAGCGGGCGCCTCGTCGCGCCCTTGGGTTTCCGGCGCGACGGCAGCGGCTATTTCCTGCTGTCGCCGCTGGCGTTCGACGGCGATGCGCGCCGCACCGCCTTGCTGCACTGGCTGCGCGAGCAGATGGGGCAGGCGCTGCCGGCGCCCTAACTTTCCGCTTATTGCGGCGCGGCGGCGGGCTTGAACACGGCGCGGAACGCTTTTAATGCGGCCGGATGGTAGATGGTGCCATGTGTTTCTTCCGGCATCCTTTCTACATGCCATTGCAAGCCGGACGGCGCGTGTTTTTGCAGCACGTCGGCCAGGCGCTGCACTTCCACGGCGATGCCCGCTTCGCTGCTGGATGCCAGGTACAGGCTGTGCTTGCCCGGCTTGCCCTTGGCCAGCAGCTCCGCCGCCTGGCGCGGCAGGGCGCCCTGGTTCCACCACAGGCTGGGGTCGAACGCCAGGTAATGGTCGAACAGCTGCGGTTCCAGCAGGTATGTTTCCACCACGAACAGGCCCGCCAGCGATTCGCCGACGATGGCCGTCTCGCCCGTCGTGCGGTAGCGGCGTTTGACTTCCGGCATCAGCTCGTCGCGGATGAAGGTCCGGTAGGCTGGCGAACCGCTCACGACGGGCGCGATCTTGCGGTCTTGCGCATTATCGGTCGGCCCCGTCAGGTCGCGCCGGCGCTGCGTGTTTTGCATGCCGACCAGCATGAACGGGCGCATCGTGCCATTGGCTACCGACACCTGCAGCAAGCCGGCCACGTGCAAAAAGTCTTCGGCCACGCCGCCGTCCGGCATGTACAGCACGGGCAGCGGTGCGTCGGGCGGCGTATCCCAGGCGCGCGCCACATACACATTGATGTGGCGCTGTTCCTTCAGCGCCTGCGAATCGATCGTGAAACTTTCGCCGATGACGAGCGGCGTGGCCGCGCTGGCGGCTGCGTTGGCGGTGGCGGCGGGCGCGGCAGTGGCGAGGTGGAAGGGGCTGGACAGCAGCAGGGCGGCGGTGAGGTGCAGTGCAAGGCAGGAGCGGCGCATGTTTTCCCGTGATAAGTAGGTTGGATAGATGGCATGTACGCGTATAGACATGCCATTGAGCAATTCTATCTTATCTTTGCTGCAGCCTTACTTGATCGTCAAGAGTTTTCGCTCGCGCACGATACCGGCCTTGTCGATCGTGTAGGCGACCAGCAGCGCGCCATCGTCCACACAGGCGTGGCAAGTGATCAGGGGCGTGGAAAACAGCACGCTTTGGCCACCGTCGCTGGTGGCCGTGCTGCCGACGAACTCGGCGGGCGCGAACGGCACGGAATCCGGATGGGCGGCCGTAAACGCTTGCCAGGCGGGCGTGGCGCGGTCTTCCTCGCGCACGGAGTGCTCGTCGACATCGATGGCGGCGCCGTCGCTGCCGATCAGCAAGGTGCTTTCATTCGTGTTGGCGCGAAACGGATAGGTGACGGTGGCCAGCGCCACCTTGCCCAGCGGGCGCCAGGCAGAGATGTAGCCTGGCATGTTTGCACTGACCAGCATCCTGGCGGCGGCGATGGCTTGCGGGGGCGCACCGGTACGCTGCATGGTGCGCAGCAGGCAGACGTCGGGCGCGGAGTGCGACTGTTCGCTGCGGCAAGCCGACAGCGAGCGTTCCTGCCATACGGCGCGCGCGTCGATGGGGCCCGTCTCCAGTGCATGGGCCGCCTGCATGGCGGCCAGGGCGGAGACGGCAAGGATGGTGCGGCCGGCCAGGTGGCGGAAAAAGCGTGTGGGCATGGGCAATCCTCTCGGTGCGGGAACAATGTATCGTCACCGATTATAGAAGGCGGGCCGGGCCTGCCCACGCACCGCAGGCCCGCTCAGCGCTTCTTTGCCGCCGCCTGGCGCAGGGCCTTCGCTTCCGGTTTGTTGAGAATGTGCGGGCGCGTGGCCAGTTCCGCCTTGACGGCGGCGATGGTGGCGCCGAACTGCTGTTCGGCCTGCTCTGCGCTGGCGCCCGCATAGTGCTGCTGGTTCGATTGGGCGGCACGCAGCCGGCGCAGCAGCGCCAGCAATTGCTTGCCGTGTAGTGCAGGCAAGTCTTGCGCCAGCGCTTGTGCGACCACCGCGCCTTCCACATGGTCGGGCTCGAGCAGGCGCAGCAAGGCCAGGCCTGCGGGTTGCGGTACCGGAATCAACTTGTTCATCCAGCCATTGTAAACGAGGCCACGATTACAGGTACTCCCAGATTTCATCGAACGTCTCGCGCGCGAAATCGTTGCGCCACGCTTCCGAGTCCTTTTCGCGGCTGACGGCGAACACGGCGCGCCAGGTCTGCTTCGGCGAACTCGTGTAGGTGGCGGCGATCTTTTGCAGGCCGGCCTTGCATTGCTCGACCTTGCAGCCACTCTTCGCCAGTTGCTGGGCTGCCGGCGCCCATGCCACGGGCACCTTGACGACCTGGCATTCGAAGTTGACGGCGGCCGTCTGCATGCCGTTTTCCACCGTCACCGGGGCCGCCTTGGTGGCCTGGCAAGCGGCGCCATTCTTGGCGGCGATGACGTTCGCGGCCAGCTGTTCGGCGGCCGGCGTGACGGCCGCGCGCATGGCGGCGGGGAACAGGTCGGCGATCAGCTTGCCGGTTGCCGTCGGGAACTTGGCATCGGCCGCCTTCAAGTCGCTGTACGACGCGTATTCGGCGCTTTGCTGGCCCGCCAGGCGGGTGGGGCGCAGGTAGGCGTTGAGCTTGGCGACGCTGGCTTCATCCTGGTTGATGATGGTCTTGATGTACAGGTTGGCCACGTCCAGCGGCGCCAGTTCCGCAGTGCCGGCGGCGAAGGCGGGCTGGGCCAGCGCCATGGCGGCGGCCAAGGTTGCTGCCAGCACGGCGGTGCGCGATGTTTGTTGTGTTTGATGCATGTGTTTTCTCCACGATTCAATGTCAGGCGCCAAAAGATGCCTTGTGGCAACTCTGGCGCGCGCATTATAGATGGTGAAAGTCATAATGTTGCGCACAGAAGGTTGCGTACCTCAGACATCCGCCTTGCTGGCCGCTTCCAGTAGGGCCAGCAGCAGGTGCTTGCGCCGTCCGTCCGCCTTGCGCGCCAGGGCGGCCAGTTTTTCCAGCTTGCCCCAGATGGGATACAGCATGTGCTCGACCAGATAGCCTTCCAGCCCTTGCAGTTGCTGGCAGAACAGTTCCAGTTTCTCCACATCTTCCAGTTCCACCTGGATCTTGACTTTTGCGCTGTCCGTGCACGCGCGCAGGCAGGTCGCCAGCACGGGAGCGGAGTCGCGCGTGACGCCATATTGCTCGGCAAAGGCCGCCGTGAACTGGTCCTGCACGGACTGGTGTTCCTCGTCGACGTTGGCCATGTAGTGCTGCACCAGCGGAAAATAACGCGCGTCGAGCAGGCCCAGGCCAAACGTGGCATAGCTGCCGGGCATGCAATTCTTTTCGCCTTCCGTGTCGGCATAGAATTCGTATTGCGCGATGGCGGCGCGCGCATACGCTTCCAGCTGCGGCTGCAGGGCGGCGTAGGCGAGGGCGTTGGCAAAGAAGCGGTGCGTATCGGACCTGGCCAGACCCTTGACCGGCAGATACTGCTTGACCTTGGACTTGAGCTTGATCTGGCAGCTTTTCGGGAAACCGTTGTTGAGCAGATGCGTGATGAAGGCCAGCGCCTGCGCATACGCGCCTTCCTCTTCCCGGGCTATCGTGATGCTGATGGTGGCAAACACATCGTTGGCGCGGCATTCCAGCAGTGCATTTTTCAGGTGGATGGCGTCGGGCGCGAAAGTGCCGCTGCCTTCCTTGAGCATGCGCGCGGCCCGTTCGCTGCCCAGTTCGCGTGCGATTTCCAGGAATTTCAGGCCCTTCGACTTGGCGTAGCTCGGTTCATGGCGCAGTATCATGACGGCGCCATACAACAGGAGGTCGATCGGCTGCATGGCCTGGGCATCGAGCGCCACGGCCGCTTTCAAGGCGTATTCGGTGGCGCGGTAAGCGGACTGGACGCGATCATAGTATTGCGGCAGGAACTCGTTTTCCGCCCAGCCGGTGATGGCGCGGATGATATCGTGGCGGTGTTCGGCCAACGTGTCCGGGCTGGCCTTGTTCAAGGCCTGGATGCGGTCGAATTGCGCGATGGTCCAGGTCACGTCGAGTTGCGGGAACAGTTGCTTGTCGAGCAGGTGACGCGTGAGGAAAAACGTTTCCAGCTTTTCCGTCGGATGGGTGCCGTGCGTGAGCTTGCGGTCGACATATGCGTGTATGCGCTCAAGCAATAGTTGGCGTTTATTGTCATTCACGTATTCCAGCAAGGTCAGGTGCAGCTTGCCCTGCGCCGTCTGGAATTTGCCGCGGAAGGTGAAGCGGTAGTCGATCATGGGCGTGTTGACCAGCGGCGCCAGACGGGCTTGCACCAGCGCCGCCAGTTGCGGCGCGATCAAGTCGCGCACTTGCGCGTCATCAAGGCGCACCGGCGTCCGGGGGCGCACATCGTCGTCGAAGCCCAGGTCGATATCGTCGGCAGTGGTGCGGCCCGGTTTGTAATCGAGCATGAAGTCACTGAAGACGCCCGCTTGCAAGGTGGTACGATTCACGGCGTCGTCTAGGTCCATGCGCTGCAGCCGCTCATCGAACCAGGCGTGGATCGCCATCGTCATTTCTCGTGTTGCCTGCTCTAGCAATGTGCTCATTGACTTCCTTGCATGGCGCGTGACAGTGCCATGTTTAATATAAAACACTATTTTAGGTGGACAGGGCCGTCTGCAACAAGGGCCACACGCGAGCGACTACTGGTATGCGCCTATGTTCGGTGGCAGACGGTAGCTTGCGCGTCTTGCCGCTATTCTCGGCTGATTCCTAGCGGAAAATGGCGCCGAGCTTGCGCGCCATTGCCGCGACAACCTAGCCAGGAGCCGCCCGGCCATGCCCTATGAAATTCTCCGCGACAGTATCGCGCTCGAGCAGGCGGGTGACGCCATCCGCTTCCATCTGTCCGTCTTCGGGGCGGAAAAAACTTGCCTTATCACTGACACGGCATTGCGCAGTCTGGACCAGGAGCAGGGCGGCAACTTGCTGGACATCTTCGACACCCACCGCCTGCGCATCGGCCAGCGCGCCTTCGCTTACCTGAGCCGCGATTTGCTGGTCAGCGGCGTGGTCTTGCGCGCACTTGATTTTTAGTTACTATTTCTTTTGCCTGCCCCCGTGTCCTGGCCAGATATGGTATTTCCGCACAGATCGTCAAGTAAATGCAGGTATGGCTGGACGGAAATGTTACATCTCGGTATTCTGCGCATCTGATACTTATTTCTATACAGAAAAAGGTAAGAGGGCAGTTCGGGCCGGCGGCATCGCGGCGCGCACTGCCACGCAAGGTCAGGCATGCAAAGGTGAAGTCGTCCGCCTGCTGAGCGAAACGGTCATGTTTCGGCTCGCGGCGGGCAGGGAACAGTGCTGTCATCTTTAAAATAGTAGGAGAGGTTGCTCATGGATGCAGAAAAGGATGTTGTGTACGGTACAGAAGATTTGTTGATGAGTTTGTGCAACTCGGTGGTTCGGGTGCTCAACGTTGCAACACAAAGCAAGGTCAATTATTCAGGCATGGTGCAGCGCATCACCAAGACGGGCCTGAAGCCGGACATCGGCTGCTTCGTGATGTTCGATGGCGGTTTCACGGGCTTGGTGGTACTCAATTTTGCCGCCGATACGGCGATGGAAATCTACGAGCGCTACATGTTGCACATGGGTATGCCGAAGTCGGAGCTGGCCAGCTTCTACACGTCGGACGAAGTGTCGAACATCATGGGCGAACTGATGAACCAGATCGTCGGCGACTTCACGGGCAAGGTGCGGCGCGAGCTGCAAACGAACATCACCCAGAGCCAGCCGAAGATGCTGGTGCTGAACAAGCAGGTGATGCTCAGCGTCGACACGCCGCTGGACCGCCCGGAAATGCGCCGCGTCACTTTCTATACGGAAAAGAATAATATTTTCTATCTGGAACTGGCGATCGACCGTACCGAGTTCATCAAGCTGCACGATTTCGATTCGCGCGAAGTCGATGCCGATTCGCTGATGGATACGGAGTATGCGAACCGCGAGCGGGACGTGGCCCCCGCGCCGGCAGCCGCGCCGGAAGCCGACGACAACGAAGACTTGCTCAAGTCGCTGGGCATGTAAGCAGCGGTATCGGAGAGCGGCTGGCGGCCGGTTTGCCGCCGGCCGCTGCCGTTGACAGCCTACAGGGTCTTGCTCATGAACACGCGGCTCGTACCTTCGGGACTGCAGGCGATGTCGCCGAAGCGGCGCCAGCCGCGGCGCTCGTAAAATTCGGGCGCCTGGAAACTGATGGTGTACAGCACCGCCGAGGCGCAGCCGCGCCGGCGGCCTTCCTCTTCGAACTGCGCCAGTATCTGGCTGCCCAGTCCCAGCCCCCGCAAGGCGGCGGGCAAATAAAACAAATCGAGAAACAGCAGGCCCAGCGAGGTTCTGCCCATGGCGCCGCCCAGCACCCGCTGGCTGTCGCGGTCGCGCACGACCACGCTCAACACCTGCCTGTCCTGGTATCCCGTGATGGCATCGTTGTAGGCGTTCAAGCCGTCGAGGATGGTTTGCTCGACTTCCGCGTCGAGCGTGGCGCTGACGGAAATAGTGTAGGGCGAGGCGTTGTGCGGGGTGGCAGGCATGGCGGGCAGGAAAATAGTCGGTAACTGTATGAATATACAGTATTTTGGCTATTTTTGCCCGTCTTGTTGCGGCAACGTCAATGTTTCCATGCGGCGCATGCCCACCATGCCGCTGTGCTGGCTGTCATCGAGCGACCAGTATTCGAGCGCATACGCATAGTTGCCATCGATGATGGTCAGCGATTCCTTCTGGCGGCCGTTGGGCGCCTTGTAATACAGGCGCCGCGCGGGCCTGCCATCGACCGTGTGCCTGAACGCCTGCGGGCTGAGGGAGGCGCGCTTGCCCGCCTTGCCCGCCATCGACATCGCCGTGATCGTCACGTAAGCGCGGTCCGGGCAGCGCGCCAGCAGATGGGCGCCGCTCAGGACGGTGGGCCGCGTTTGATCGAGCGGCAAGCCGAACGGATGCGTGCCGGCGATATCCTGGCACCCCATCTGCTGCGCCAAGGTACTCAGCACGGCCGGATCGAGCGCGCTGGTATAGTGTTTTTCGGCGGTTTGCGCCTGGCCCAGCGCCAGGCGGCGCTCCAGTTCGGCCAACGAGATATCGCTGGGCACGGGCAGTGGCGCGGGGGCGTCGGGGTCGGCCGCGCTGGACGTTTCCGCCTGCATGCGCGAGGCAACGGAGTGGCTGCTCCCGGCTGTGCCATCGAGGCCGCGGGCCAATGGCATGGCGCAGGCCAGGGTCATTGCCAGCGATAAAGCCATGTGTTTCAGCATGAAATTTCCTGCAATCCGAGGCAAAATGACACGCATTGTGTCTCAGATCGCCTGCGCATGCGCGTTCTTTTTCGTTAGTGCGCGGCCATCGCCGACGCAATCTCGATCGAATTCAATTTCCAGCCCCACACGCCATGGCGCTGCAGGACCAGTGCGCCGTCCTGCGCATTGCCGTCTTGTGCGCGCACGACGAAGGTGTTCAGGCCGGCATAGCCGGCGGAATATGCGGCTTTTTTCCCGGCGCCATCGGCGGGCGCGTCCGCGTCGCCTGCGGCTCCCGCTTGCGGGCTGACGGCGCTTTTGTTGACCAGTGCGACGACACCCGCGGGCGAGACCATGGCATCGACCATCTTGCCCAGCATGGCGCCGGCGATCGACTGGCCCAGGGCGGCCAGCGGATTGCCGCTGCCGGCAGTCGCTTCGATGCTGCGCGCCATGCTCGCTTCCAACTGCGTCTTGACGCTGGCGCGCAGGGCGGGGAAGTCCACATGCCCGGCCAGGGCGTCGGCGTTGCGTTCGGCCAGGGCGGTCTTGATCTGGTGCAAGGCATAGTAGGGCGAAGCATAGGTGGTGGCGGCGACGGCAATGACGGCCACGGCCGCGGCGATGGTGATTTTTTTCAAGTGATGCCTGTGAGTTGGAGGGGTGGAAACGGATGCCACGCAGCGTATCCGTTAAATTGAAATACAGCAATCATATTTTCTTGCCATTATTTCCCCCCGCATGGGCTCCGGTGGCCCTCGGCGGACGACTATAGAGTGATGAGGGTGGGTGCTGTATAATGGGAGAAAAGTATTTAACTAGCTGTTTTAACTGAATAAAGACCCAATATCACATGCTCTCTACAGCAAATATTACGATGCAGTTTGGCGCCAAGCCATTGTTTGAGAATATCTCCGTCAAGTTCGGCGACGGCAACCGCTATGGCTTGATCGGCGCCAACGGCTGCGGCAAGTCGACTTTCATGAAAATTCTGGGCGGCGACCTGGACCCGTCGGGCGGCAACGTCATGCTCGACACCAACGAGCGCCTGGGCAAGTTGCGCCAGGACCAGTTCGCGTTTGAAGACATGCGCGTGCTTGACGTGGTCATGATGGGCCACACGGAAATGTGGGCCGCCATCCAGCAGCGCGACGCCATCTACGCGAACCCGGAAGCGACGGACGACGACTACATGCAGGCGGCCGAGCTGGAAGGCAAAGTTTCCGAATACGACGGCTACACGGCCGAATCGCGCGCCGGCGAGCTGTTGCTGGGCGCCGGTGTCGCCATCGAGCTGCACCAGGGTCCGATGAGCAATGTCTCGCCAGGCTGGAAGCTGCGCGTGCTGCTGGCGCAGGCGCTGTTCTCGAATCCGGACATCCTGCTGCTCGACGAGCCGACGAATAACCTGGACATCAACACGATTCGCTGGCTGGAAGACGTGCTCAACGAGCGCAACTCCACCATGATCATCATTTCCCATGACCGCCACTTCCTGAACCAGGTGTGCACCCACGTGGCCGACATGGATTACGGCACCTTGAAGATTTATCCGGGCAACTACGACGAATACATGTTCGCCTCGACCCAGGCGCGCAACCAGCAGCTGGCCAACAACGCGAAAGCGAAAGACAAGGTTGCGGAATTGCAAGAGTTCGTGCGCCGCTTCGCCGCCAACAAGTCGAAGGCCCGCCAGGCGACATCGCGCGCCAAGCAGATCGAAAAGATCAAGGTCGACGACATCAAGCCATCGTCGCGCGCCTATCCGTTCGTGCGTTTCGACGGCGAAAAGAAATTGCACCGCCTGGCCGTGGAAGTCGAGAACATCTCGAAAGGCTTCGACCGCCAGCTGTTCAAGAACTTCAGCATCCTCGTCGAAGCGGGCGAGCGCATCGCCATCATCGGCGCCAACGGTGCTGGCAAGACCACCATGCTGCGCTGCATCGCGGGCGACATCGCCGGCCTGCAGCCGGACCAGGGCCGCGTGAAGTGGGCGGAAAACGCCAACGTCGGCTACATGCCGCAAGACCCGACGGAAGATTTCGCCAAGGACACGAACCTGACCGACTGGATCGGCCAGTGGACGAAAGAGGGCGACGACGACCAGGCCGTGCGTTCCATCCTGGGCCGTTTGCTGTTCGGCGGCGACGATGTGAAAAAGGCCGTCAAGGTACTGTCCGGTGGTGAAAAGGGCCGCATGATGTACGGCAAGCTGATGCTGGGCCGCCACAACGTGCTGATGCTCGATGAGCCGACCAACCACATGGACATGGAATCGATCGAATCGCTGAACATCGCGCTGGAAAAATACGCGGGCACCCTGATCTTCGTGTCGCATGACCGCGAATTCGTTTCCTCGCTGGCCAACCGCATCATCGAAATCAAGGAAGATGAAGTGGTCGATTACCGTGGCAACTACGAGGACTACCTGAAGAGCCAGGGTATCGATTAAACACCTGATCAAACCTGCTGCGCGTCGCGCTTTGCGGCCTGTGATGCTCACCGTGCTTCAGCACGGTTGCGCTTCTCGGCCACAAATCGCTGCCGCTCGCTACGGTTTTATCAGGCGTTTGGAAAGCTGGTGGTGTACTCTGGTATCACCACACCGACGCGCCGCGGTTATTTCGTTCCGGCGCAATGCTTCATTGCAATCGTGCCGGTCTATCCCGTTTTTGTTTGACACAGCCATGCAAACTTTAGCCATCAAATCCGTCGAGTACGAACATCCACAAGACGGAGCCAGCTGCACCGCCCACGCCTGGGCACGCACGCCAGCGACGCCGTCCCCGGCCGAAAAAGCCGAACTGATCACGCGCATCAAGCGCCTGCTGATCGAGCGCGAAGCCGTGCTCGTTGCCCACTACTACGTTGATGCCGACCTGCAAGACCTGGCCGAAGCCACGGGCGGCTGCGTCTCCGATTCCCTGGAAATGGCCCGCTTCGGGCGCGACCATCCGGCCAAGACCCTGGTCGTGGCCGGCGTGCGCTTCATGGGCGAAACGGCGAAAATCCTCAGTCCCGAGAAAACCGTGCTAATGCCCGACCTCGACGCGACCTGTTCGCTCGACCTCGGTTGCCCGGCCGATGAATTCACGGCCTTCTGCGACGCCCATCCCGACCGCACGGTGGTGGTCTACGCCAACACCAGCGCAGCAGTAAAAGCGCGCGCGGACTGGATGGTGACGTCGTCCATCGGCCTCGACATCGTTGCTCACCTGCATGCGCAGGGCAAGAAAATCCTGTGGGCGCCCGACAAGCACCTGGGTTCGTATATCCAGAAGCAGACGGGCGCCGACATGCTGCTGTGGCAGGGTAGCTGCCTCGTGCATGACGAATTCAAGGGCATCGAACTCGATTTGCTCAAGGAAGAGTATCCGCAAGCCAAGGTGCTCGTGCATCCGGAGTCGCCCGCCAACGTGGTAGCGCTGGCCGACATGGTCGGTTCCACGTCGCAAATGATCGCGGCGGCGCAAAGCATGGACACGGACACGTTTATTGTCGCCACCGACAACGGCATCCTGCACAAGATGCGCGCGGCCGCGCCGGGCAAGCACTTCATCGAAGCGCCCACGGCCGGCAACAGCGCCACCTGCAAGAGCTGCGCGCACTGCCCGTGGATGGCCATGAACGGCTTGCTGAATCTGGCGCAAACGCTGGAAAACATGCACAACGAAATCCATGTCGACCCCGCTGTCGGCCAGCTGGCCGTGCGCTCGATCAAGCGCATGCTCGACTTCGCCGCCGCGAAAAAGGCTGGCATCCAGCCGGGCGCGGACCTGGCAAAAGAAACCAAATTGTTCCAAGGAATCGGTCCAGCATGAGTACCCTCGTTAATTCTTTCGCTCCCTTCGACCCGGCCCTGGCGCGCGCGTTCGAAGCCAATTTGCTGGCCGCCTTGCTGGAAGACGTGGGCCAGTGCGACCTGACGGGCGAGCTGGTGCCGCCCGACCACATCGTCACGGCCCGTGTCATCGTGCGCGAAGCGGCCGTGCTGTGCGGCGCGCCGTGGTTCGAAGGCATCATGAAAAGCCTGGACCGCAGCATCGACATCGTCTGGCATTATGCCGAAGGCGACATGATGACGGCCGACAGCGTCGTCTGCACGCTTCAGGCGCCGGCGCGCGCCTTGCTCACGGCCGAGCGCAGCGCCCTCAATTTCCTGCAGCTGCTGTCGGCCGTGGCCACGGCCACGCGCCGGTATGTGGACGTGGTGGCCGGCACGAAAGCTTCCATTCTGGACACGCGCAAGACCTTGCCTGGCCTGCGCCTGGCGCAAAAGTATGCGGTGCGCGTGGGCGGCGGCAAGAACCAGCGCCTGGCCCTGTATGACGGCATCCTGATCAAGGAAAACCATATCGCGGCGGCCGGCGGCGTCAGCCAGGCCCTGGAAAACGCGCGCAACCTCGATGCGGGCGTGCCCGTGCAGATCGAGGTGGAAACCCTGGCGCAATTGCAGGAAGCGCTCGATGCGGGCGCCGTTTCCATCTTGCTCGACAACTTCAGCAACGACATGATGCGCGAAGCCGTGGCCCTCACCAATGGCCGTGCCTTGCTCGAAGCGTCGGGCGGCATCAATGTCGATACCGTGCGCGCCATTGCCGAGACGGGCGTGGACCGCATCTCGATCGGCAGCCTGACGAAGGATGTGCGGGCCACCGATTACTCCTTGCGCATCGTCGGCTGATGAAAGGGGCAGGGCGGCGCCTGCTGGCCTTGGCGTTGTTGTGGCCGGCGTTTGCCGTGCCTTTGCCGGCGTCGGCGCGCGAGCTGCTGGCCGTGGGTGCGCAGTTCGAGCGCGTGTTCGAATATCAGGACAGCGGCGAATACGGCGGCCTGGGCGCGGAACTGCTGCGCGTGATGGCGGCGCGCACGGGGAACACCGTGCGTTTCCGCATGGTGCCGTGGGCGCGCGCGCAAGCCATGCTGGTGCAGGGCCAGGCCGATATCCTGATCGGTCCCTACAAGACGCCCGAGCGCATCGCCAGCATGGCGTTTTCCGACAAGCCTTTCTACCAGGACCAGATGGTCTTTTATACGCGCCAGGACGCCAGTTTCGGCTGGGATGGCGATTACGCGGCGCTGAAGAGCCGCAGGGTGGTGCTGCTCAATGGCTGGGCCTATGGCGCGGACTGGGAGCGCGTGCGGCCAGGCCTGCAGGTCAGCGTGGCCAACAATGTGGAAAATGGCTTGAAGATGCTGGTGCACAACCACGTTGACGTGTTCATCAGCAACCGCCGCAATACCGACCCCGTCATCGGCCGTCTTGGCTATGGCCGCCAGGTGAAACCGCTGCCAAGAATCATCGAACTGCAAAACGGCTATTTTGCCTATCCACGCTCACCCGCTTTCGACAGGCTGCGGCTGCAGTTCGACCAGGAACTGAATAACCTGATCGAGACGGGCGAATTGAAACGGCTGGGCAAGCGCTACGACGTCAGCATACCCTGACACTGGCTATCTTTACCGCGCTTGACACGCCTCAAGCATGCTCCATGGCCCGGTTCTACCCTGAAAGCAGGCAGCACAATACTGCCCATCACGCCGAAGGGAATGCCATGGATACGCAGCGCATCAATCACCTGATCTGCACCGGTTGCGCCGTCGCGCTGGCCGCGGCCCTGTTTGCCTGCGGCGGCGGCCACCATCATCACCATCCACCGGCCGTGAGCGCCTATGCGGCCACCAGACTGGTGTCGGACACGCCCGCCTTGCCGTCCGGGCACACGGACCCCAACCTTCTCAACGCCTGGGGCGTGGCCTTCAACCCACGCGGTTTTGTCTGGGTGGCCGCGAATGGCACGGCGAAGTCCACTTTATACGATGGCAACGGCGTGCCGCAATCGCTGGTGGTCAGCACGCCGGCCGGGCCCACGGGTATCGTGTTTAACGGCACGCAGGATTTCAAGCTGAGCCAGAACGGCGTGACGGCACCCAGCCCCTTCGTCTTCGCCAGCGAAAGCGGGACGATTTCCGCGTGGTCGCCCACGGTCAGCCCGACGACGGCCCTGGTCGTGTTCGACGGCGGCGCGGGCGGCAGCGTCTACAAGGGCCTGGCCATCTCGCGCTATGCGGGCGCCAATTACCTGTATGCGGCCGATTTCCACAACGGGCGCGTCGACGTCTTCGATGCCAATTTTGTCCGAGTCAGCTTGCCCGGCGCTTTCAACGATCCTGGCCTGCCGGCCGGCTATGCGCCGTTCGGCATCCAGGCCATTGGCGAGCGCATCTATGTGGCCTACGCGAAGCGGGAAGCCAGCGGCGACGATGAAGAGGCTGGCGCCGGCCTCGGTATCGTGAATGTGTATGACACGGGCGGCACACTGATCAAGCGGCTGGTCACCGGCGGCGCCCTGAATGCGCCATGGGGCATGGCACTGGCGCCCGCCGATTTCGGCACGGCCAGTAATATGTTGTTGATAGGGAATTTTGGCGATGGCCAGATCCATGCCTATGACCCCGACACGGGTACCGCCGCGGGCGTGCTGCTCAAGACGGATGGCACGCCGCTGGTAATCGATGGCTTGTGGGGCATCGCCTTCGGCAATGGCGTCAACAGCCAGCCCGCCAATACGCTGTTCTATGCGGCCGGGCCGGACGACGAGACGCACGGGCAATACGGGCGCATCGATTTGAAGTAGAGGCAACGTCCCCGTGCGCGCGCAGGGCGGCACCGGGGCGATCTTTACAGCTGGCGCGCCTCGAACGTATTGCACTGGGCAATCTGGCCGCTCTCGATGCCCTTGCTGAACCAGCGCACACGCTGCTCCGAGGTGCCGTGCGTAAACGAGTCCGGCACGACATGGCCTTGCGACTGGCGCTGCAGCGCATCGTCGCCAATGGCCGTGGCCGCTTTCAGGGCCGCTTCCACGTCGCCTTGCTCGAGGATCTTGCGGTCCTGGTTCGCGTGAAATGCCCACACGCCGGCAAAGCAATCGGCCTGCAATTCCAGGCGCACGGACATGGCGTTGGCCTGGCGCTCGGAGGCCGTGCGGCGCGCATTGTCGACCTTCTCGGACAAGCCCATCAGGTTTTGCACGTGGTGGCCCACTTCATGCGCGATCACATAGGCTTCGGCAAACTCTCCCGAGACCTTGAAACGCTGCTGCATCAGCTTGAAGAAATCGAGGTCCAGGTAGACTTTCTGGTCGCCGGGACAGTAGAAGGGGCCGCTGGCGCTCTGGCCCGTGCCGCACGCCGTGGGAACGCTGCCCGAGAACAGCACCAGCTTCGGTTTCACATAGCTGCCGCCTTCGGCCTTGAACAGGGCGCCCCACGTGTCTTCCGTATCGGCCAGCACGGTGCGCACGAAGCGGGTCATCTCGTCGTTTGCGGGCGTCTGGCGCGCCGGCGCCTGCTGCGTGCTGATCTGGCCGCCGCCACCGCCGCTGAGCAGATTGAGCAGGGTCAGGGGATTGACGCCCAGCACATAGGAGCCGACGAGGGCGATGACGATGGTACCGATGCCGATCGAGCGCCCGCCAAAACCGAAGCCGCCTCCGCCGCCGCCGTCTTCGCCACGGCGGTCTTCCACATTGTCGCTTTCGCGATTGCCTTCCCATTTCATGATATTTACTCCTGCTGTGCTTGTGCGATTGCGTTGTACGGTTGATGGATGACGCCTGAATATGCTTCTTGCGACGAATCTTGTTATTATCGCAGTAAACCACGCCGCGACAGGGGCGACAATGTTACCCTTTGCAACTTTCTACCGACTCCACAACAGGGACACGCATGGCGCTTGCCAACGATACACGCATTTCGCCCACGGCGGTGGTCCAGGCGCAACTGGACGCCTACAATGCCCACGACGTAGCCGCCTTGCTGGCCATCTACGCCGATGATGCACAGCAATTTCAGTACCCCGACACCTTGCTGGCCACGGGCAGCGAGCAGATCGGCCCCCGCTTCACGGCCCGTTTCGCCGCCAGCCAGCCGCAGGCGCAGTTGCTCAACCGTATCGCCTGCGGCAAGCTGGTGATCGACCATGAAATCGTCCATGGCGGCACGCCGGACGGTGTTTCCGCGCAGGAATTGGTAGCGACCTATGAGGTGGAGCAGGGCCGCATCCGCCGTGCCTGGTTCAGCTTTGGCTCTTTGACCTGCCTGAGGGTGGCGCTGCCGGCCGATGTGCCTGCCATGAACGCGCTGATCGCCCGTTCCGGCGTGGCGCTGAGCGCAGGGTTTTATACGCAGGAACAGGCCGAGGCCGTGACGCGCCACGTATTCGGCGTCGATACGCAGCTCGTTGCCGACCGCACGTATTTCGTCATCGAACGCGATGGCGCCATGCTGGCCTGCGGCGGCTGGAGCCGGCGCGCCACTCTGTACGGTGCCGACCGCGCGAAGAGCGGGTCGGACCCGTTGCTCGATCCGGCCAGCCAGCCGGCCCGCATCCGCGCCTTCTTTGTCGAACCGGCGGCGGCGCGCCAGGGCCTGGGAAGCATGCTGATGCGCCATTGCGAGCGCCAGGCCCGGGCCGCCGGTTTTACGGCGCTGGAACTGGCCGCCACCTTGCCCGGCGTGCCGCTGTACCTGGCCAGCGGCTTTGCCGTCACCGAAGATTTTTATCTCGACTTGCCCGATGACATCAAGTTGCCGCTGGCGCGCATGCACAAGCGGCTGTAAGGCTGTTTACCAGGGCAGCGGCGCCTGTTCCCCGTTGGCATGCTCGCCGTAATACAGCGACGGTAAAAAGCGCGACAGATAGGTAAATTCGCTGTAGCAATGGCGCAGCAAATTCAGGCCGAGCACGTCGGGCACGTCGCGCACGGGGTCCAGGCTATTGCGGCCCAGCAAAAAGCGGCTGCGCAGCACGCAGCCCGTCGGTGTGTCGCGCGTCAGGTGCAGCATTTCGCCATCGAGCGGATCGCCATGCGGGTCCAGTTGCACGTGCTCGCCGAAGCCGATGCGCGCGCAGACGGCGGCCGACAGGGCGCCGCTGTCCTTTGCCTGCTGCAGCTGCGCCGGGTCGAAGACTTCCTTCGGATCATGGAACTTCAGCTTGGCTTTCACGGGTGGAATATCGCCCAAGGACTCCACTGCCTCGATCGAGGCGCCGTAGTAACTCTCTCCCTTTTTCCACGCGCTGTTCCAGCCGTGATGGGCCACGTGATCGTGCGGATGCCACCACTTGATGTGCTGCGTCGTCTCGAAGAAAGTGAACCACCAGTCCAGCATGCGTCCGCTGCAGCCGTGCAGTTCCGTGCGCGCCGCCACCAGCAGGCAGCCGTCGGGCAGGCGCGTGATGCCCGTTTCCAGGTGCAGGGGAAACGGGTCAAGCAAGTCGCCCGTGCGGGCGATGGTCCAGGGATGTTCATAGTGGCGCGTATCAGTCATGTCGTTCTCCTTTGTTTGGGTGAAGCAATTATATATTAAAGAAACGAATAGCGTTTCCTAAATGTGTTTCAGTGTAAAATTGCCCATCAATCAAGCTTGGAGCCGGCATGCAGGAAGCAGAGAGCAAGACAGAGAGCAAGGCTGTGCGTGGACGGGGCCGCCCGGCGCGCCCGCCCGAAGAGGCGCGCGAGGCGGCCGTGCAGGCGGCCACCTGGCTGCTGCTGCACGAAGGCTATGCGGCCACGACCATGGAGGCGGTGGCGCGCCACGCGGGCATGGCCAAGAAGTCGCTGTATCAGTACGCGGCCAACCGCGAAGAACTCGTGGCCCTGGTGGTGCGCGGCTGGACGGACGCCTTTTTACCGGCCATGGCGCACGATGCGGCTGGCCCCGGCGAAGTGCTGCCATTACTGAAGGATATCTTGCAGGCGATGGCCGCGCGCGTGCTGACGGCGGATGCCGTGGGCCTGTTCCGTCTGCTGTGCACGGAGTTTCCCGCGCGCGCCGATTTGCTGGCCGTGTATCAACGCAACGGCATCGAGCGGGGCACGGCTTTGCTGGCCCGGTGGTTACAGCGCCAGGCCGCGCGCGGCCATCTGGTGCTGCAGGATGGGCACGATGGGCACGAACTGGCCGGCTTGCTGCTGGCCATGGTGATCGCCGAGCCGCTGCGGCAGATGGCGCTGGGCTTGCTGGCGCCAGTGCCGGCCTGGGACGCGGCGCCCCGCATCGACGCGGCGCTGCGATTGCTGGGCGGTCAGTCGTTCAAGGTCGCTGGTGCTTCAGCGCTTCGCGGTAGCTGAGGGGAGAGAGCCGTTGGCGGTGCTCTGCGGCAAAAGCCAGCACCTCTGTCGGGCTGTGGCGCGCGTAATCGCGCAAGGCCCAGCCGATGGCCTTGCGGATGAAAAACTCGTCTTCGTGGGCCAGCGCCAGCGCCGCGCCGAACAGCCAGCCGGCATCCGTGTCGGCGCGCCAGCCCAGCTGGTGCAGCATGGCGATGCGGCGCAGCCAGAAGTCTTCGTGGCGCAAGGCCGCGTCCATATGTGCATGGCCATCGCCGCCGCGCTGGCGTTCCGCCTGCAGCACCGCGCCGACAATGCCTGCTACGCCGTCGACGCTGTCCCACCACGCGCGCTGGCGCGCCAGGCCGAGCAGGGCGGGCAGGTGTTCGGCGCCCAGCTGGCGCCGGTGCAGGGCCAGCATGTCGAGCGCCACGTGCTGATACTCGCGCTCGGGCTGTTGCCACAGCCGTTGTGCATGTTCCAGCAGCACATCGGCCCCCACCTCTCTCAAGCCCGCCAGCAAGGCCTTGGCGGCCAGCCGCCGCTGCGGCGCTGCCACGCCCAGGAACACGAACTGGCCGCGCATATAGGCCTGCATGGGGGCAACACGGCCCGGTTCGGCAACCGCTTCGAGCGCCGCCTTCAATTCTGCATGTAGATCCATCGCATCCCGCTTTCTTTCAGGCGTAAAAAAGGCGCCCCGTGGAGCGCCTTTTCATCTTCATCCCATATTACTGGATTTTTGCCTTCTTCATCAACTCGTCGCGGTAGGCGGCGAGTTTTTTCTGTTGCAGCGACTCAGCTACTTGACCCTTGACTTCTTCCAGTGCCGGCAGCTTCGTCGGACGGGTTTCTTCCAGCTTGATCACGTGGAAGCCGAATTGCGATTGCACGGGCGTTTGCGTGACCTGGCCTGGTTTCAGGGCGACCATGGCGTCGGAGAATGGCTTGACGTACGAAGCCGGGCTAGCCCAGTCCAGGTCGCCGCCATTGGCCGCGGAACCGTCTTTCGATACTTTCGCCAGTTCTTCGAACTTGGCGCCGCCTTTCAGCTTGGCGATGATGTCTTTCGCTTCCGCTTCGGTGGCGACCAGGATGTGGCGTGCATGGTATTCCTTGTCGCCCGCTTGTGCCTTGAACTTGTCGTACTCGGCCTTGATTTCAGCGTCCTTGACAGGGTTTTTCTTCACATAGTCGGCCAGCAGGGCATTGATGATGATGCTTTGACGGGCATTATCGATCTGCGACTTGACTTCCGGACGCGTGCCGTAGCCTTGCTTGTCGGCTTCCTGGATCAGCACTTCGCGGCCGATCAGGTCTTTCTTGATGGCTTCGCGCAATTGCGGCGAATCGGCTTGCTTGCCTTGGGCGACGACTTGCTTGACGACCTGGTCGACGCGCGACGATGGGATGGCCTTGCCATTCACGGTGGCCACGTTTTGCGCGAACGCAGGGATCGCGACGACGGCGACCAGGGCTAAGATCAGGCGGGCTGGCTTCAAAATCATGTTCATTCCTAATAAATATACTAAAAATCGAGATGCGCGACTGTCGCGCAGTGCGCATTCAGGCGCAGAATACACGACCGGCGCCGAAAAGGGCGCCGGGGAGGTCCGTTCTTACTGAACTTTCGCTTTTTTGATCATTTCTTCCTGATACGCTTGCAGTTTCTTTTGCTGCAGCGCTTCGGCGATCTGTGGCTTGACTTCTTCCAGTGTCGGCAGTTTTGCCGCGCGGGTGTCGTCCAGCTTGATCACGTGGAAACCGTTAGGCGTTTGCACCGGCGTGTCGGTAACCTGGCCTTTTTGCAGTTTCACGAAGGCGTCCGAGAACACTTTCGGGAACGACGAAGGGGCTGCCCAGTCCAGGTCGCCGCCATTGTCGGCCGAGCCGGTATCTTTCGATTGTTTGGCCAGATCTTCGAACTTGGCGCCGCCTTTCAGCTTGGCGATGATGTCTTTCGCCTCTGCTTCGGTGCCCACCAGGATGTGGCGAACATGGTATTCCTTGTCGCCCGTCTGCGCCACGAAGCGGTCGTATTCGGCCTTGATTTCAGCGTCGTTGACCGGGTTCTTTTTCAGGTAGTCGCCGACCAGGGCGTTGATGACGATGGCTTGGCGTGCGTTCTCGATTTGCTGCTTGACGGCTGCATCTTTACCGAAACCTTTGTTTTCCGCTTCTTGCATCAGCACTTCACGGCCGATCAAGTCTTTCTTGATCATTTCGCGCAGTTGCGGCGAATCCGGTTGCTGGCCTTGTGCGACGACTTGCTTGACGACTGCATCAACGCGCGACGATGGGATAGGCTTGCCATTAACAACGGCAACATTTTGCGCAAAAACAGGTACCGCGACAACGGCGAGTAGTGCGATCAGCAAGCGGGCTGGCTTAAAAGTCATTATTAAATCCTGTTAGGGAAAGTTTCGTAAAAAACGCATGGGAAGAAAACGCGTGCATGGCGCTTGCGGCAAATGGCATACCAAGTTGCCCCGGTACGCCAAAAACGCCGTCCTTACACTACTTCGGACGGCGCCAGGGCCACAATCGCCAATGCATGTATCTCATTATGCATCATATCGTGCACGGAATCATACACCAGTCGATGGCGCATGACGAGCCTGAGCCCCTCAAATCGACTAGAAATTATGCGCAGATTGTAATGGCCTCCGCCCGAGGCGGCGCCCGCGTGGCCCCGGTGGCGCGCCGAGTCGTCTTCCAGCACGCATTCCAGAGGAGAAAGTGCCGTTTCCAGGCGGGTACGAATGCGCTCCATGCGCGTTGCCGTGTCGTTCGTCATCATGCGTCTTCCTTGATATGCTTGGCCAGGAACAGGGTTTGCGCCACGATGAAGGCAAAGAAGATGCCCGTCGCGCCAAACGCTTTAAAACTGACCCAGGCGGCCATGTCGCCCTTGTACAGCACGAAGGCCACGAACAGGTTCAGTGCGCCGATGGCGCCGAAGAAGATGATCCATGCGGCCAGCAACTGGTTCCATACGGCATCGGGCAACTGCACTTGCGCTTCCATGGTCTTGCGGATCAGGTTTTTCTTGAAAACCACGTGGGCGATCAGGAGGGCTAGGCCGGACAGCCAGTAGATCAGGGTCGGCTTCCATTTCAGGAAGAAATCGTCATGCAGATAAATGCTGGCGCCGCCGAACACGACAAAGATGAACAGCGACAGCCACAGCATGCCGTCCACCTTGCGCCCGCGCAGCAGCAGATAGCTGACCTGGCAAGCCGTGGCGATGATGCCGACGAGGGTGGCGAGTATCCATGGCGCCTGGTCAGCCTTGATCAGGCCGCCTGACACGAAGCCGGACAAATACTGCTGCACGAAATCGTGCGTGGCCGCTTCATACATGCCGCCCAGCTTGAAGGCGGCGAAGAAGGCGATCAGCGGGAAGAGGTCGAATAGAAATTTCATGGCGAGACTTTACTATGAGCGTGGTGTAAACATCTTAGGAATGACTTAGGAGCAACATTCGCGCCCCCGGTCATTCCTGTGGCATCAAGGTTGCGGATCGAAGCGCAAGGATGCCGAATTGATGCAATAGCGCAAACCGGTCGGCGGCGGGCCGTCCGGGAAGACGTGGCCCAGGTGGGCGTCGCAGACGGCGCAGACGATTTCCGTGCGCACCATGCCATGGCTGCGGTCCACGATTTCCGTCACGTTGGCCGGGTTCAGCGCCTGGAAATAGCTGGGCCAGCCGCAGCCCGAGTCGAACTTGGTGTCCGAGGCGAACAGCGGCGTGTTGCAGCAGACGCAGGTGTAGATGCCATGTTCATGGTGGTCCCAGAACTTGCCCGTGAAGGCCCGTTCGGTGGCCGCGTGGCGCGTGACTTCGTATTGCATGGAATCGAGCATGGCACGCCATTCGGCGTCCGTTTTCTTGACTTTATTGGTGGTCATAATGTCTCCTTAGGATGAGCAGCTGACTTCAAGGTGGCTGGCCCAGTCGGGTGGCAGGGCCGCATAGTGCTGGTGTTCGGGCTGTTCGTCAAATGGCTTTTGCAGTATTTCCAGCAATTTCGCCACCTCCGTGTAATCCTGCCGCTGGGCTTTCTCGATGGCCACTTGCGCCAGGTAGTTGCGCAGCACGTATTTCGGGTTGACTCCGTTCATGGCCGCTTGCCGCTCGGCATCGACGCTGTGCTCGCGCAGCAGGCGCGCGCGGTACCCCGCTGCCCACGCATCGAAGGCGGGGCGGTCGATGAACATGTCGCGCAATGCCGTGTCATGTTCGGGCGCCGCCACCTGCAGCGTAGACAAGGCGCGGAAGAAATTCGTGAAATCCACGTGATTGGCTTGCATCAGCGCAAACATGCTGTCGAACAGCGCCGTGTCTTCCTCTCGTGCCGTGCGCAGGCCCAGCTTGGCGCGCAGCAAGCTATTCATCTTGTCCGCGAAGGCCGGCTGGTAGCTGTCGAGCGCCGCCTGCGCCTCGGCCACTTCGCCGATCAGCGGCAGCAAAGCCTGGCCCAGCGCATAGCAGTTCCAGTGGCCCACTTGCGGCTGGTTGGCGTAGGAATAGCGGCCTTGCTGGTCCGTATGGTTGCAGATGTGCTCCGCGTCAAACGCTTCCATGAAACCGAAGGGGCCGTAATCGAGGGTCAGGCCCAGGATCGACATATTGTCCGTGTTCATGACGCCATGCATGAAGCCCACGGCTTGCCACTGCGCGATCATGTGCGCCGTGCGCACGCAGACCTCGGCCAGCAAGGCCTGGTATGGATTTGCTGCGGCGCGCAAATCGGGATAAAAACTGTCGATCACGTAATCGGCGAGGATTTTCAGTTCGTCCGGCTGCTTGCGGTAAAACCAGTGCTCGAACGAGCCGAAGCGCACGAACGTGGGCGCCATGCGCGTGACGACGGCCGCCGTTTCCACCGTTTCGCGCATGATGCCTTGCTGCGAACCCATGATGGACAGCGCGCGCGAGGTGGGAATGCCGAGCGCCGCCATGGCTTCCGAGCACAGGAATTCGCGGATGGACGAGCGCAGCACGGCGCGCCCGTCGCCCATGCGCGAATACGGCGTGGCGCCGGCGCCTTTCAGCTGCAGCTCCATCGGACCGTGTGCGGTGGCGATATCGCCCAGCAGGATGGCGCGGCCATCGCCCAGCTGGCCCGCCCAGACGCCGAACTGGTGGCCCGAATACACGGCCGACAGGGGGTGCGAGCGCTCGGCAACCGCATTGCCGGCCAGTAGCGCCACGTAATCAGGCTCGGCCAGGCGCGCCGCATCGAGGCCGATCAGAGCGGCGGCCGATGCGCTGGCGGCCACGAAGTACGGGGCGGGCAGGGGCGTGGGCATCAGGCGCGTATAGAACGCGGGCGGCAAGGCCGCGAAGGCGTTATCCAGTGGTAAGGTAGTAGCGCTGATGGCAATTCCATTCAAAGTAGGGATGGCGGCAAGGTGCGCCAGCCTGGAATGCGATTTTACCGCACCGCGCCAAGGCGTGTGGCGGGCGCCTGGGCGGCCGAAAACGGAATCGAAAATTCCATGCTGCATTGCAATATCGAAATGCGTTGACGATTTCCGCACGACCGTACGAAACTAAGAAAAATCTTTAATTTCCTACAATAACCGAGTAGCCACCCCAGGAGACACGATGTCGGCATTCCCCTTGAGCCCAGTGATGGGCCAGATGATGAACCAGCCCCTGCTGATTTCCAGCATTATCGAGTTTGCAGCGCGTCATTATGGCAACGGCGAAATCGTCTCGCGGCGCGTGGAAGGCGATTTGCACCGCTATACCTACCGCGATTGCCACCAGCGCACGCGCCGGCTGGCGAATGCCTTGCACGGGCTGGGCGTGGGCATGGGCGACCGGGTCGCCACGCTGGCCTGGAATGGCTACCGCCACCTGGAAGCGTACTATGCCGTGTCCGGCTCGGGTGCCGTGCTGCACACGATCAATCCGCGCCTGTTTCCCGACCAGATCGCCTATATTTCGAACCATGCGGAAGACCAGGTCTTGCTGTTCGACTTGACCTTCCTGCCCGTGGTGGAAAAGATCGCCGCCGACTGCACCTTTGTGCGCCACTTCGTGCTGATGTGCGACCGCGACCGCATGCCCGCCAGCAGCACCATCCCCGACCTGCTGTGCTATGAAGACCTGATCGACACGCATTCCGACGACTACGCATGGCCCTTGTTCGACGAGAACTCGGCCGCCACCCTGTGCTATACCTCGGGTACGACGGGCAACCCCAAGGGCGCCCTGTATTCGCACCGCTCGACCGTCCTGCACGCCTATGCGTCGGCCATGCCCAGCGCCCTCAACGTGCGCGCCACCGATACGGTCCTGCCCGTCGTGCCCATGTTCCACGTGAATGCCTGGGGCTTGCCGTATTCCGTGCTGCTGTCGGGCGCGCGCATGGTGTTTCCCGGCGCGGCACTGGACGGCAAATCGCTGTACGAGCTGTTCGAATCGGAGAAAGTGACGTTCTCGGCCGGCGTGCCCACGGTCTGGCTGGGCCTGCTGAATTATGCCTTGCAGCACGGCTTGCAGTTTTCCACCTTCCGCCGCACGGTGATCGGCGGCGCGGCATGCCCGCCGGCCATGATGGATACCCTGATCGACAAGTTCGACGTGGAAGTCATCCATGGCTGGGGCATGACGGAAATGTCGCCGCTGGGCACCACGGGCGGCTTGCAGACCAAGCACCTGGCCATGGACAAGGCGGCGCAGCGCAAGATCCTGCACAAGCAGGGCCATGCGATCTATGGCGTGGACATGAAGATCGTCGATGACGACGGCAAGGAATTGCCGTGGGATGGCGTGGCCTATGGCCATCTGCTGGTGAAGGGGCCGTGGATCATCTCCTCGTATTACAAGAACGAGGGCGGCGAGGCGCTGCAGGATGGCTGGTTCCCCACGGGCGACGTGGCCACCATCGATGCGGATGGCTACATGCAGATCACGGACCGCAGCAAGGACGTGATCAAGTCGGGCGGCGAGTGGATCGGCACCATCGACCTGGAAAACCTGGCCATGGCCCACCCGGCCGTGCTGCAGGCGGCCTGCATCGGCGTGTTCCACCCGAAATGGGACGAGCGCCCCGTACTGGTGGTGGTGCTGCGTCCCGGCATGACGGTCACGCGCGATGCACTGCTGCAATTTTTTGAGGGCAAGATTGCCAAGTGGTGGACACCCGACGACGTGCTGTTCATCGATGCCTTGCCCATGGGCGCGACGGGCAAGATCCAGAAGAACAAGCTGCGCGAGCAGTTCAAGGGGCACCAGCTGCCGGGGTTGTAAGGCAAGCTAGGCCGCTTGCGGCAGCGCCGTCTCCAGCTTTTCCAGCAAATGATCGCACTGGAAGACGGACAGGGTCTGGCGCTGCGCCTCCGTGCCGATATCGATCATTTCATCCATTTCGCCGCGCAGGTCGTCATGCGTTCCCGTGCGGATGATTTGCGGCGCCGCAAAGCGCTGGCTGTCGGAGATGGTCATGATGCTGTCGACGTGGTCGACAAGAAAGCCGTAGCGCTCGTCGCCCCGTTCCACGATCAGGATCTTGCCGCTACTGGCGTCCGGCAGGGCTGGCATCGCGTACAGCTGGCGCAGATCGATGATGCTGATCATTTGCTGACGCAAGTTGAGCATGCCGCGCATGCAGGCCGGCATGCCCGGCGGCGTGGTGATGGCGCCGCTGAAGTCGATGATTTCGCGCACTTGCCCGATTTCCACGGCGAAGCGGGTTTCCACCGTAAACGTGATGTAGACGCGGCGCCGCGCCTTGTGCGTGGCGGCGCCCGTTTCCGAGTCGGCCGGGTACAGGCGCGCGTGGCCGTCGCGCATCTCGACGATCTCCGCCTGCGACAGGATGCCCTTGTGATCGAGGAAAATAATGTCGCCCAAGCCTTCTTTCGTGATGCAGCCGGCAAACATGGTGGCGCGCGCCTTGCTCAGCAGGGGAATCGGCAATACCTCGTCGCCAAAGAAATGCACGATGCTGTCGACGGAATCGACGAGGAAGCCCACGCTCGTGTCATCGAGGCGCACGACGATGACGCGCCGATCCAGCGTGGCCGCCGAGCTGGACCCGGGCGCCTGCAGCAGGGCGCCGAAGTCGACGACGGCCACCTGGCTGCCGCGGAAATGCATGCGCCCCAGGCACAGTTCGCTGTTCAGCAGGGAGCTGTGCAATTCCGGCACGCGGATGATTTCCTGGATGGCCAGCATCTCGAAAGCGAACGTGGCGCCGGCCGCATGGAAGCTGACGCACTGGCGGCGTTCGCTTTGCGCATGGTAGCGGGCCGTGCTCAGCTTGGCGCCCGTCGCCTGCAGGGCCAGTACATGGGGCACGTTTTCAATGCGCAGCAGGGCGTGCGGGTCGAGTACCTGCAGCAGGCGCGCGCCGCCATCGAGCAAGATCGTGCCGGCGATCACGGCATGGCAGTCGCCGGCCGCATAGTGCAGGGCGCTGCGCGCGCTGGCGGGCACGCGCAGGATTTCGCCCGTATCCTGGAAGACGATGCCGATCAGCACTTGCTGGAAATCGAGGATGGCGATCTTGTCCGTGGCCAGGGCGCGCGGCGCATCGGCGCGGAACAAGCGCCCCAGGTTGACCACCGGAATGACGCTGCCGCGCAAGGTGAACATGCCTTCCAGATACGCGGGCGACAGGGGCAGGGCCGTGACTTTGGCGGGGTAGTTCACCACTTCGCGGATGCAGCTGGCGGGCAGGGCGAATTCATCGTCGCCCAGCTGGAAGGAGCCGAACAGTTCGGCGGCCGTGTCGTTTGCGCCATGGGCTTGCAAACCCGTCGCTTCATGCATATCCATATGCGCCTTCCTTGCGTGGAATCAATTCCGGTGGCGCCACCACCTCGGTGACGGCGTAGCTGTGCCGGGCGCAATCGATCAGCAACTGGCGGCCGTGGCGACCTCCCAGCGCGCAAAAACTGACGTGCAAGCCGCACTGGGCCAGATATTTATGCGCCGCTTCCGCGTTTTGCCGGCCCACCTGCAAGCGCCCGTTGCGTGGGCCAAACATGTGGGCGCCGCCTGCCAGCACCACGTCGATATCAACGTAATCGGCCCGGCGCACGCCCATCAGGCGCAGCAGCGAAGGCACGGCCTGGCTGACATAGCGCGCGCCAAGAGCATCGTCGGCCCCGGGCGCTTCCGGCAGCAGACAATGGGCCAGGCCGCAGCATGGGCCGTTCTTCCAGATGAAGCCGATGCCGATGCAGGAGCCCAGCAAGGCTTGCAGCTGCTCGCCATGCGTACCGACGCTAAGTTGCCCCATGCAGACCTGGTGCAGCGGGCCGGCACCGTCGTTGAGGAGGGCGATGCTCATGCCGTGCCCGCCTTATAAATCATGGGAAATTCGAACTGATAGCCGGTACCGAGGCGGGCGATGGTTTCCGACTCGCCCAGGATCAGCCGGCCCTCATCCTTGAGGCTGAGTCGCGCCTGGCGCAGCACGGTTTCCTGGTGCTCCGCGTCAAAATAAATCAGCACATTGCGCAGGAACACCAGGTCGAATTGGCGCGCCGGGTGCAGCGCTTCGAGCAGGTTATGCTGGGCAAAGCTGACGTGTTGCCGCAATTCCTCGTTGACCTTCACGCCATATGGCGCGGGTGAGAAATATTTGCGCAGCAAGTCCGGGTGCGACAGGCGGATGCGCTCGACGGAGCGGCCGCTGTACTGGCCGGCCCGCGCCGCGCCCAAAATCTGCTGCGAAATGTCGCTGGCCAGGATCTGGTAGCGGAAGGCGGGCACTTGCAGCTTGAATTGCTCGCACAGCATGGCGATCGAATACAGCTCCTCGCCGCTGGCGGCGGCGGCCGACCAGATGGCGAGGCAGCCGTCCGGATGGGCGCGCGACCAGGCGGGCAGGTAGCGGTCGCGGAAGTAATCCCAGACCTGCGGCGTGCGGAAGAACAGGGTGTCATTGGTGGTCACCAGGTCGATGAAATGGGCCACCTCGTCGCGGTCGCTGGCCACGCGCTCCAGGTAAGCCTGGTAGCTGTGCAGGGACAGCGCCTGCAGCCGTGGCTGCAAGCGCCGTTCCAGCAGGACGCTCTTGCGCGCGGTCATGGCGATGCCCGTATGCTGGCGTACCAGCGCGATCAGGCTCGTCAGCACCTCGGGCGTCAAGGTGGCCGCGTGGCTCATGGCCTACACCACGAAGCCGGAGACAGTCTGGTTCAGGCTGCCCGCGCGCGCGTTCAGCCCATCCGTGGAGCGGGCGATGCTGTCGCAGTTGGCGGCCGATTTTTCCGTTTCCTCGGCGATGTACTGGATCGCCGTCGACACTTCGCGCGCCGTCAGCAGCTGCTCGTTGGCCGCCTTCGAGATATCGGAGATGGCCAGGGTGGTTTTCGCCACGCCCGAGACGATCTTGTCGAAGGCGTCGCTGGCCTGGCGCGAAATCTCGCTGCCGGTGGACACCCGCTTGACGGATTCGTTGATCAGCTTGGAAATTTCCTTGGTCGCCTGCGAGGAACGCTCGGCCAGCTTGCGCACCTCGTCGGCGACGACGGAAAATCCCAGACCGTGCTCGCCCGCGCGCGCCGCCTCGATGGCCGCATTGAAGGCCAGCATGTTGGTCTGGTTGGCGATCTCGCTGATGACCTTGACGATTTCGCCGATGTCTTCCGACGAGCGGTTGATCAGGTCCATCGCCTCGATCGACTTGGCGACGGCGCGCGCGCCCGATTCCGCTTCCTGCTGCGTGGCCTTCGCCAGCGAATCGGCGTTCGAGGTGTTTTCCGCGATGGAATTGATGGAAAACGTCAAGCCGTCGATGGAGGCGTTCATTTCTTCCACCGTAGCCCCCAGCGCCTGCGTGCCCACGGCTACGCCCGTGGCCCGTTCGGCGATCGTGTGCGAAGCCTCGGCAAAGCCGCTGGCCGCCGACACCACGTTACCGATGACGCCGCGCAAGTCGACGATCATCTTGCTGATGCCGCCGGCCAGCAAATCGATCGGTTCGCCGCCTTCGGGCACGATATGGCAGGTCAGGTCGCCTTGCGCCGCGCGCGCCACCGAGTCGAGCAGGGCATTGACCTTGCGGCTGTCGTCGGCGGCCTTGGCCTGGATGCTGTTTTCCAGGTTCACCTGGTCCGTGATGTCGATGGCGAACTTGACCACTTTATACGGCTTGCCGTTCAGGTCCAGGATGGGGTTGTAGGTCGCTTGTATCCACACCACCTTGCCATGGTTGCCCAGGCGCTTGTAGCGGCCCGCGTCGAATTCGCCCCGGTTGAGCTTTTGCCAGAATTTCTTGTACTCGGCGCTGCCCTCATACTCGGAATCGCAGAACATGCGGTGGTGCTCGCCCTGGATATCGCTCAAGTCATAGTCCATGACGGCGAGGAAATTGTCGTTCGCATCGAGCACCTTGCCCTGCATGTCGAATTCGATCACCGCCTGTGCCTTGCCGATGGCGCTGACCTTGCCTTCGTATTCGGCATTGCGCTTTTTCAGGGCCGTCACGTCGCTGGCGAACTTGACCACCTTGAAGGGGCGGCCCTCCGCGTCAAAGATGGGGTTGTACGAGGCATTGAGCCAGATTTCGCGGCCGTCCTTGGTCACGCGCTTGTATTCGCCCGCGTCGAACTCGCCCCTGCCCAGTTTTTGCCAGAACTGCGCGTATTCCTCGCTTTTGGCGTACTCGGGCTCGCAAAACATGCGGTGGTGCTTGCCTTCGATCTCGTCGAGCGTGTAGCCGACGGACTTGAGGAAATTGTCGTTGGCGCGGATGATGGTGCCGTCGAGCCGGAACTCGATCACGGCCTGGGCCTTGCTGATGGCGTCGATCTTGCCTTCGTACTCGGCGTTGCGGCGCTTGCCGGCCGTGATGTCGGTGGCGAACTTGATGACTTTATACGGTTTGCCGTCCGCGTCGAGGATGGGGTTGTAAGAAGCGTTGATCCACACTTCACGGCCATCTCTGGCGCGGCGCTTGTATTCGCCCTGGTCGAATTCGCCGCGTGCCAGCTTGGCCCAGAAGTTGACATATTCGGCCGTTTTCACATACTCGGGATCGCAGAAGATGGCATGGCGCTTGCCTTGCACCTCAGCCAGGCTGTATCCGACGACACGCAGAAAATTGTCATTCGCATGCAGGATGGTGCCGTCGAGTTCGAATTCGACGACCGCCTGGGCACGGTTCAATGCAGTATGTATCGCTTCTAGGTCCAGTTCCTGAGTGTGGCTGACATGGCTGGCTGCGTCCATAGGATGTCCTTCGATGTGAGAAGAGGAATGGGGGCGATAAAGCTGCTGTTTTTGTTTTTTCTGCGATCCGTATAAGGCAAAAATGGAATTGCATCGACCGTAATTTGGTGATAATCGGTGAGAATGTGCGCAATAAACTGCCGCTAATGTTTTTTCCGCGGCGGCTCTATAGTGGATAAATTGTAGGGTATTGATTTGAATCAATAATTTTATTATTCCCCAGCGTCTGGCGAAAAACAAGGGGAGGGAATAAATAATGTAAGAATTGTCGTAATTACCCCATGCCGGCATATCGCAAACGCATTCCTTCGCATAATAAAACACCGTTATTATTATTGTGATTTTGTTATTTTATTGAATATCCAATTGATAGCTTCTACCGGAGCTTGCTGCTTGCCGCAGAATCGATCCGCAAACGATGTTGTACCATGGCGTAGCATGCTGGCGGCCGTGCGCACACGACAAAAATAATACGAGCGTTCTTTTGTGCGGTATAGTAAAGCTTCATCCCTTGCAACCACCTCATCGCTGAGCAAAACCAATAAGGAAGAGACATGAGTGCTGAATATCAAGTGAACGGCGCCGTTGCCGTCATTACCCTGGTCAATCCGCCCGTCAATGGTCTGGGCCTGGCGACGCGCACGGCCGCCGTGGCGGGCATCCGCCAGGCGCTGGCGGACGAGTCCGTTAAAGCCATCGTCATCACGGGCGCCGGCAAGGCCTTTTCGGGCGGCGCCGATATCAAGGAATTCAATTCGCCCAAGGCGCTCACGGAACCGACCCTGCACACCCTGATCAACGTCGTCGAACAGTCGACCAAGCCCGTCGTGGCGGCGATCCACAGCGTCTGCATGGGCGGCGGTCTGGAGCTGGCGCTGGGCTGCAACTACCGTGTGGCGGCGCCAGGCGCGCAGATGGCCTTGCCGGAAGTCAAGCTCGGCATCTTGCCGGGCGCGGGCGGCACGCAGCGCCTGCCCAGGGTGCTGGGCCTGGAAATGGCCCTGAACATGATCGTCTCGGGCACGCCCGTGGCCTCCGAGAAACTGGCCGGCACGGCCCTGTTCGACGACGTCATCGCGCCGGGCGCCGACCTATTGCAAGCCGCCGTGGCCTTCGCCACCAAGGTGGCCGACGTGCGTCCGCTGCCGAAAGTGCGCGAGCGCAAGGTCGATTACCCGAACCACGAAGCGTTTTTGCAGTTTTCGCGCAATACCGTCAAAGCCATGTCCGGCCCGTTCCCCGCGCCGCTCAAATGCGTCGATGCCGTGGCGGCCGCCGTGACGATGAAATTCGACGACGGCTTGAAGTACGAGCGCGAACTGTTCATGCAGCTGGTGCAGTCGCCCGAATCGAAAGCCTTGCGCCACGCCTTCTTTGCCGAACGGGTCGCCAGCAAGGTGCCCGACGTGCCTGCCGATACGCCCGTGCGCGCGATCGCCAGCGCAGCCATCGTCGGCGCCGGCACCATGGGCGGCGGCATCGCCATGAACTTCGCCAATGCGGGCATCCCCGTGATGCTGCTGGAAACGAAGCAGGAGGCGCTGGACAAGGGCCTGGCCACGATCCGCAAGAATTACGAGAACACGGTGAAGAAGGGCAAGCTGACGCAGGAGAAGGCCGAGCAGCGCATCGCGCTCGTTTCCGGCACCCTGGCGTATGCCGACATCGCGCAGGCCGACATCGTCATCGAAGCCGTGTTCGAAGAACTGGGCGTCAAGGAAAGCGTGTTCAAACAGCTTGACGCCGTCATGAAGCCGGGCGCCATCCTCGCCTCGAACACGTCCACCCTGGACCTGGACCGGATCGCCGCGTTCACCAAACGTCCGCAGGACGTGATCGGCACGCATTTCTTCAGCCCTGCAAATGTGATGAAACTGCTGGAAATCGTCCGTGGCAAGGAAACGGGCAAGGACGTGCTGGCCACGGCGCTGGCCCTGTCGAAAAAACTGAAGAAGACGGGCGTCGTCTCGGGCGTGTGCGACGGCTTCATCGGCAACCGCATGATCGAGCAATACAGCCGGCAAGCCGGTTTCCTGCTGGAAGAAGGCTGTCTGCCGGAACAGGTCGACAAGGCGGTCGAGAAATTCGGCTTTGCCATGGGCCCGTTCCGCATGGGCGACCTGGCCGGCAACGACATCGGCTGGGCCATCCGCAAGCGCCGCTACGTGGAAAAACCGGACGTCACGTATTCGAAGACGGCCGACCTGCTGTGCGAGATGGGGCGTTACGGCCAGAAGACGGGCGCCGGCTGGTACGACTACAAGCCGGGCGACCGCAAGGCCTATCCGTCGGAACAGGTCAACGCGATGATCGTGCAGCATTCGGCCGACATCGGCGTGGCGCGGCGCAAGATCGGCGATCAGGAAATCGTCGAACGGCTCGTGTACGCGCTGGTCAACGAAGGCGCGCGCATCCTGGAAGAGGGCATCGCCCTGCGCGCCTCGGATATCGACATGGTGTATTTGACGGGCTACGGCTTCCCGCTGTTCCGCGGCGGCCCGATGTTCTATGCGGACACGGTCGGCTTGCCGAACGTGCTCGATACCATCAGTGGCTACGCCAAAGGCCGCCACGGCGAAGCGTGGACGCCGGCGCCCCTGCTGGTAAAACTGGCGGGCGAGGGCAAGGGTTTCAATAGCTGATCGGGCGTTATCATCGGCGTCAACAATGCTGTCGCCAACAATGTTATCGGATGACGCGCGGCTTTGCCGCGCTAATCCGATCTACGGTTTGACAGGGGTTCAATGGCCGGGTAGGTCGGATTAGCGCGCAAGCGCGTAATCCGACGCCACCACGCGCGTTTATTTTTTCTTCGCCACCATCTTGACCGCCTCGTTGACGATGACGGGGTTGTCTTTCTGGATGTAGTAGCCGGCGCCCGTGATGCGCTCGATGGCCGGCGCGCCGGACAAACGTTGCCACTCCTTTTCCTGGGCCCGCACCACGTTTTCAAACGAGCCCATTTCCTCGATGCTGAACTTGTCGCGCACCAGCAGCATGGCGGGCACGCGCAGCGGACTGCTCATGTCCACCTGTTGCAGGCACTGCGTCTGGGCATCGAATTCGGCTGATTCCGTGCTGTTGAACATGAGTTTGCGCCGCGTTTTCACGAGCATGGCGTAGGCGGACGCGTCCGTCTGCAGGCGGTTCCATTGCTGCGGGTGCGTGGGGTCGAGCAGGACCAGGCCTGCCACGTCCTGCGGGTACAGTCTGGCATACACATACTGGTACAGCCCGCCCAAGCCGTGGCCGACCAGCACATAGGGCGGTTTCAGGCCCGCTTGCGCCAGCAGGGCGCGCTGCTGGGCGGCGATGGTGCACGGATCGCGCGGCGTGGTGGTCTTCTGGCTGTCGCCGTAGCCGGGGCGGTCGTAGACGAGCACACGGTGCTGCCTGGCCACTTCGGGCACGACATTGGCCCACACATCCTTGCCGTCACCCATGGCCGACTGGAAGACCACGGGCAAGCCGCCCTGGCCGCTCAGGGTGTACGCGATGCTGGCGTCGGGCAGGGCCGCCGTGGCGGGCACGCCTGGCGTGGCCGGGGCGGATGGAAACAGAGAGCAACCGGAAAAACAGCCTGCCAGCAGCAAGCCGGCGCTGGAGAGGAGCATGGTGCGCGCGGGGCGGCCGACGAATAGATGATGCATGAATCTCCTTCTTGGTGCGGGGACCGGGGACCGGCATGGCGTGCCAGCCATTATAGGCAAAACCATATGGAAGTGGAAATGCCGAACAGAAGCGGATTTCCCGATCTGTCAGCTGGCGTCGGCGCGATGGCAGACGGCTTCGATGCGGTTGCCGTCCGGATCGAACAGGAAGGCCGCGTAATAGCTGGCGTGATAGTGGCGCAAGCCGGGCGCGCCCAGGTCGATGCCGCCATGCGCCAGCCCCGCGCGCCAGAACGCTTGCACGGCCGCGCGCGAGGGGGCCTTGAAGCAGCAGTGGCGGCGCGGCGCGTCGTCGGGCTGGGGGCCCAGGCGCACGGAAAAGTAGCTGCGCTCAGGATGTTCCGCATCGCTGCGCTCGCCATAGCCTATCCACGCATTGGCGTGGTCGCTGCCCACCTTGGGCACGTCCAGCGCGGCGAAGACGGCGTCGTAGAAACGCTCGGCGCGTTCCAGGTCGCTGACGGTAAGGGAGACGTGATCGAGCATGGGCACTCCACTATAAAAACAAGGACGGCCATAGCATAGCCCGGATCAGGGCGGCCATGGGCGGGAGTGACCGAGTGATACTGTTGCTGGTTGACTGCCGGTTAAGGGCGGCGGGCGAGCCGCGCCACGATACTGCGGCTTATCAGTTGCACGCGGGGCGCGAACAGCATCACGGCGCAGAAGGCCACGGGCCAGGCGGCGAAGAAGGCATGGTGCCAGCGCGGCAGGAAGTCCGCCTGCAGGCCAATATTGAGCCAGGTGACCCAGGCGCTCATCAGCAGGGTCATGAGCAGCGACATCAGGAAGGCAAATACGCAGCGCAGGCGCAGGGCATCGGACATGGGGCACTTTCTAAATGGTGAAGATATGCAGCGTAACGACTTGCAGCAATCTATACTAGCGCCATATTTTTAATTTCAAATTCCGAAAATGCAATCATGCTGGACGAATCATGCTCGATGACCTGGCCCTGTTTGTCGCCATCGTGGAGGCGGGCAGCCTGCATGCGGCGGCCGTCAAGGAAGACTTGCCCGCCGCCACCGTCACGCGCCGGCTGCAGAAGCTGGAAAGCCAGCTCGGCTACCGTTTGCTCAACCGCAGCGCGCGCCGCCTGCAGCCGACGGCGGAAGGCTGGCAATACTACGAGCAGTGCCGTCCCCTGGTCCACGCCTTGCGGCAGGCGACGCAGCAGCTCGACGCCAGCCTGTCGGCCGTCTCCGGCAGCATCCGCGTGCTGGCGCCCGTCAACTTCGCCAGCGGCTTGCTGACACCGGCCTGGGTCAGCTTCATGCAGCAGTATCCGGACATCCGGCTGGAGCTGGAACTGTCGAACCTGCTGCAAGACCTCGTGGGCAGCGGCGCCGACCTGGCCATCCGCGTGGGCGCGCTCGACGATTCCTCGCTGATGCAGCGCCGTCTGGGCAGCGCCGCGCTGGTGATGGTGGCCGCTCCCGGCTACCTGGAGCGCGCCGGCGTGCCGCGCGACTTGCAGGAACTCGAACGGCACGAGCTGATTGTGGCCGAACCGCTGCGCAGCTGGCGCTTGCGACGGCCCGGCGATGGCGCCGAGATGGTGATCGAACCGCAGGCGCGCCTGCGCGTCAACGAAATGCGGCTGGCCGTGGAGATGGCCGACGCGGGCATCGGCATCCTGCTGTGTCCGCTTTTGCAGTGCCGCGACGAGGTGGCGCGTGGTTCGCTCGTGCGCGTGCTGCCCGACTGGATGCCGCAGCCGCGCCACGTGTACGCCGTGTGGACGCAGCGGCGCTACCTGCCGGCCCGCGTGCGCGTGCTGCTCGAACACCTGGCGGCGTTTGCGGCGGCCAATCCGCTGCTGAACGGGGAACTGGACGGGCAGCATGCCCCGTTGTCTCCAATCCTTTCCATTAAGTAATAACCGAGCGCTTGTACTTTTCGCCAGGATCGCGTTAAGATAAAGCTGCCCGCTTATCCAGAGGGCAATCTGGTGTTTTTTCGCGCAATCCGTCCCTATCCATGAGAGTAGCAATGAAATATCTGATCGTTCCCTTCTTGCTGGCCATCACTGGCTGCGAAGTACTGTATGACGCGAACCGGGACAAGATCGGCGAGTATTGCAACAGCCTCAATAATTTTGACGACCGGAACGCCTGCCGCAAGCGCAACCAGACCAGCTACCAGGAATACGTGCAGCAGCGCGAGCAGCTGAAAAAGGGCAAGAGCGAAAAATAAGCTTGCCGCCGCCTGCGCCGCATCCGCTGCTTAAAAAAACAAACGCCGCTGACCAGTCAGCGGCGTTTTGCTTTGCGGGCCCCGGCCTTGCGGACAGGGCTTGCATCCAATTAATCGTCGGCGTAGATATTGTTATCCTTCGTTTCCTTGACGAACAGGGTGCCGATCACGACAGTCGCCAGGGCGACGACGATCGGATACCACAGGCCGTAATAGATGTCGCCCTTGAAGGCCACCAGCGCGAAGGCCGTGGTCGGCAGCAGGCCGCCGAACCAGCCGTTACCGATATGGTAGGGCAGGGACATCGACGTGTAACGTATGCGCGTCGGGAACATTTCCACCAGCATGGCGGCGATCGGGCCGTACACCATGGTCACGTACAGCACCAGGATGAACAGCAGCAAGACGACCATCGGCTTGTTGATCTGGTCCGGATCGGCTTTCGCAGGGTAGCCCGCTTCCTTGATGCCGGCGCCGATTTCCTTCTTCAGCGCCGCTTCCTTCGCCTTGCTGTCGGCGTCGAAGTTCAGGCCGTCCGGCGTCATGGCGGCGTTAAACGAGGTGAATTCCTTCGTACCGATGCGCACCTTGGCGATCGCGCCGGCCGGCGCGTCTTCCTTCGTGTAGTTCACCGAGCTGTTCGACAGGAAGCCCGTGGCGATGTCGCACGACGACGGGAACTTCTTGGTGCCGGTCATGTTGAACTGGAAGTGGCAGGAAGCCGGGTCGGCCACCACCACCACTGGCGAGTTCTTCAGTGCCGCTTCCAGCTGCGGGTTGGCGAAGTGGGTCAGGCCGTTGAAGATGGGGAAGTAGGTCGCCGCGGCGATCAGGCAGCCGCCGAGAATGATGTACTTGCGGCCGATGCGGTCGGACAGGCCGCCGAAGAACAGGAAGAACGGCGTGGCCAGCAGCAGGGCGATGGCGACGAGCACGTTGGCCGTGGCCAGGTCCACTTTCAGGGTCTGGATCATGAAGAACAGCGCATAGAACTGACCCGTGTACCAGACGACGGCCTGGCCGGCGGTCAGGCCGATCAGGGCCAGGATGACGATCTTCAGGTTTTTCCACTTGCCGAACGCTTCCGTCAGCGGCGCCTTCGAGGTCTTGCCCTCGGCCTTCATCTTGGCAAACGCCGGCGATTCATTCATGGCCAGGCGGATCCACACGGAAATACCCAGCAGGATGACGGAAACGAGGAAGGGAATGCGCCAGCCCCATGCCTCGAAATCCTTCTCGCCCGTCGCCAGGCGGGTGCCCAGGATGACCATCAGCGACAAGAAGAAGCCCAGCGTGGCCGTCGTCTGTATCCACGCCGTGAACGCGCCGCGCTTGCCTTCAGGCGCGTGCTCGGCCACATAGGTGGCTGCGCCGCCGTATTCGCCGCCCAGCGCCAGGCCTTGCAGGATGCGCAGGATGACGAGGATGATCGGTGCGGCGATGCCGATGGAGGCGTGGCCCGGCAGCAAGCCGACGATGAAGGTCGAGCCGCCCATGATCAGAATCGTGATCAGGAAAGTGTACTTGCGGCCGATCATGTCGCCCAGGCGGCCGAAGACCAGCGCGCCGAACGGACGCACGATGAAGCCGGCGGCAAAGGCCAGCAGCGCGAAAATAAAGGTGGTGGTGGGGTCGCCGATGAAGAATTGCTTGGCGATGATCGATGCGAGCGAACCGTACAGGTAAAAATCGTACCATTCAAAGACGGTGCCGAGCGAGGATGCAAAGATGACCTTGCGTTCCTCGGGCGTAATCGGCGTTCCCTTGGTGGACATTTTCCGTACGTCGGCCGAGCCGGATGGTGATGCCATGGTTTGTCTCCCTATGTTTTATAGTGAACCGTTGCCGCGGTCTTTTTGACCATTCTTGCAACAGCTGGAGGCGAGTGTGTTCTCCGAACCTTACGTCATGCTTGCTTGAAACTTACACCAAACTTACAAATTGCTGATCATTCCAACTTTGCGAACGACCGTACTTAAATGTGCTATTCTCATTCCGCAGATACCCCACCCAATAATATCCCCACAAGGAGACACAGCATGAATGAAGCCGTCATCGTATCGACCGCCCGCACGGGCCTGGCCAAGTCCTGGAAGGGCGCGTTCAACATGACGCATGGCGCCACCCTGGGCGGCCATGTGTTGGCGGCCGCCGTTGAGCGCGCGCGCATCGAGGCGGAAGAAGTGGAAGACGTGCTGGTCGGCTGCGCCTTTCCCGAAGGCGCCACGGGCGGCAACATCGCGCGCCAGGTCGCCTTGCGCGCAAGCTGTCCCGTCACCACGGCCGGCATGACCGTCAACCGTTTTTGTTCCTCGGGCTTGCAGGCCATCGCCCTGGCGGCGCAGCGCATCATCGCCGGCGAAGGCGATATCTATGCGGCCGGCGGCGTGGAGTCGATTTCCTGTGTGCAAAATGAAATGAATACGCATATGTACCGCGAGGTCTGGCTGCAGCAGCACAAGCCGGAAGTGTACTGGCCCATGCTGCAGACGGCCGAGACCGTGGCCAAGCGCTATCAGATTTCGCGCGAGCGCCAGGATGCGTATGGCGCGCAAAGCCAGCAGCGCGCCGCCGCGGCCCAGGCGGCCGGCCTGTTCGACGCGGAAATCGTGCCGATGAGCACCGTCATGGGCGTGGCCGACAAGGCCAGCGGCATGCTGGTCTCGCGCGAAGTGACGATCGCCGCCGACGAAGGCATCCGTGCCGACACGACGTACGACGGCGTGGCGAAGATCCGCCCGGCCATCCCGGGCGGCGTCATCAGCGCCGGCAATGCCAGCCAGTTCTCCGACGGTGCGTCTATGGCCATCGTGATGAATGCGAAAGTGGCCGAAGCGAAAGGCTTGCAGCCGCTGGGCATCTTCCGCGGCTTTGCCGTGGCCGGCTGCGAACCCGATGAAATGGGCATCGGCCCCGTCTACGCCATCCCGAAACTGCTGAAAAAGGCGGGCTTGACGGTCGCCGACATCGGCCTGTGGGAACTCAACGAAGCGTTCGCCGTACAAGTGTTGTATTGCGCCGATACCCTGGGCATTCCCATGGACCGCCTGAACGTGAACGGCGGGGCGATTGCCGTCGGCCACCCGTACGGCGTGTCGGGCGCCCGCCTGACGGGCCACGCCTTGATCGAAGGCAAGCGCCGTGGCGTCAAATACGTGGTCGTGACCATGTGCATCGGCGGCGGGCAGGGCGCGGCGGGGCTGTTCGAAGTGCTGTGATGTAAGTAAAACCCAGTCTGCGGGCGGCCTGAGTGCCGCCCGTTTTCTTTTACCGCTCACTTTCTGCAAGGCGCGCCGATAGCGGGTACAGTAATGCTTCATTTATAAACAAGCAGCCTGCCACCATGATCAAGCACATCGTTTTCTGGAAACTCAAAGACCATGCCGAAGGCGCCGACCGCGCCACGAATGCCCTGAAACTGAAAGCCCTGCTCGATGCCTGTTCGGATTTGGTCCCCGGCATTGTCAAATTCGAGGTAGCCGTGGCCCAGCCCGGCCTGGAAGCGACCTACGACATCGTGCTGTACAGCGAATTCGTCAGCCGCGCAGCGCTCGACGCCTACCAGAACCATCCCGAGCACGTGAAAATCAAGCCGTTTTTTGCGGCTGTGCGGGAAGCCAGGCAGTGCATGGATTACGAGATTTAGCTGAGACACCGAAGCAAACCTACTGCGACGGTTTTGCTCGGTGTCGTGAATATCAATGTTAGCCATCAACTTTATTGACAGGAGCATGCATGACCACCTACCAACGCATCGTCCTCGCCTCGCGTCCCACGGGCGAAGTGCAGCCGGATAACTTCCGCCTGGAAACCAAAGACATTCCCGCCATCCAGGATGGGCAATTGCTGGTGCGTAACCAGTACCTGTCGCTCGACCCCTACATGCGCGGGCGCATGAGCACGAATAAAAGCTATGCGGCGCCGCAGGCGCTCGATGAAACCATGATCGGCGGCACGGTGGGCGTGGTGCTGGAATCGAAGCATCCGAAGTTCGCCGTCGGCGACACGGTGGTGGGGACCCTGGGCTGGACGGAAGTGGCCGTCTCGGACGGCACCATGCTGCGCAAGGTCGATACGACGCATATCCCTGCGTCCGCCTACCTGGGCTCCGTCGGCATGCCGGGCATGACGGCGTGGTATGGCTTGAACCAGATCATGGCGCCAAAAGCGGGCGAAACGGTGCTCGTGTCGGCCGCCAGCGGCGCCGTGGGCAGCGTCGTGGGTCAGCTGGCGAAATTGAAAGGCTGCCGCGTGGTCGGCATCGCGGGCGGCGCGGAAAAATGCGCGTATGTCGTAGACGAGCTGGGGTTTGATGCCTGCGTCGATTACAAGGCGGGCAACCTGGCAGCCGACCTGGAAGCGGCCACGCCCAACGGCATCGACGCCATCTTTGAAAACGTGGGCGGCGCCGTGTTCGACGCGACCCTGGCGCGCACCAACGCATTTGGCCGCGTGGCCCTGTGCGGCTGGATCGCCGGCTACAACGGCGAACCGACGCCGCTCGACA
This sequence comes from Janthinobacterium sp. GW456P, assembly GCF_002127655.1. Taxonomy (GTDB): domain Bacteria; phylum Pseudomonadota; class Gammaproteobacteria; order Burkholderiales; family Burkholderiaceae_D; genus Janthinobacterium. Next base: position 212,290 of record NZ_NEHB01000003.1, on the reverse strand, counting down.
ATGCGCGCTTCATCCTCACCAACCGCCTCACCGTGCGCGGCTTCATCGTTTCCGAGCAGCCGGAATTCTGGCCGCAAGGCCTGGCGGAGCTGGGTACCCTGGTGGCGACGGGCAAGCTGAAATTCCGCGAATCCGTGGCCGAGGGCCTGGCCAGCGCGCCGGAAGCCTTCATGGGCCTGTTGAAAGGCCGTAACTTCGGCAAGCAGCTGGTCAAGCTCAGCTGATCTCTCTGTGGAAAGGCAGGCCGTGCGACAATAACGGCCTGTCTCTTTCTACATTACACCATGACCAAGCACACCATCCGCCTCGGCGACTGGGCCACCCTGGGCCCTGACGCGACCGCCATCCGTTTTGAAGTCTTTGTCGATGAACAGAAAGTGCCGGCCGAGATCGAACTCGACGACATGGACGCCGTCTGCCTGCATGCCGTGGCCTATGATGATGCCGGCAACGCCGTCGGCACGGGCCGGCTATTGCCGGACGGCCACATCGGACGCATGGCCGTGCGCCAGCCTGGCCGCGGCACGGGCGTGGGCGGCGCCATTCTGACCTTGCTGATGGACAAGGCGCGCGAACGCGGCGATGCGGCGGTGGTGCTGAACGCGCAAACCGTGGCCGCGCCATTCTATGCGCGCCACGGTTTCGTGCAGCAGGGGGAGGTATTCGAAGAGGCGGGGATTGCGCATGTGGAGATGCGGCTGGCGTTTTAACTGTGCTTCCGGTGTTGTCGGATTACGGCCCTTCGGTCCTAGTCCGACCTAGGCCTGCGCTTGCCTGCGGCATCCATGGCAGGTCGGCTTAGCGCAAAGCGCGTAAGCCGACACCACCAGCACCATCAGTTCTGCGCGTGCGACTGGCGCCATTTATCGAGGATCACGGCCAGCACGATCACGACGCCCTTGGCCACATATTGCCAGAACGACGACAGTCCCAGGATCGTCAAGCCATTGTTCATCACGCCGATGATCAGGGCGCCGATGACGGTGCCCCAGACGGAACCGACGCCGCCCATCAGGCTCGTGCCACCCAGCACGACGGCCGCGATGGCGTCGAGTTCATAACCGGTACCCCAGTTGCCGTTGGCCGCATACAAGCGGCTGGCCGACATGGCGCCGCCCAGGCCCGCGAACAGGCCGCTGATGGTGTAGACAAACATCAGCACGAGACCGACCTTGATGCCCGTCAAACGTGCCGCCTGGATATTGCCGCCGACGGCGTAGATATGCAGGCCCAGGGTGGTCTTGCGCAAAATAAACCAGGTCAGCAAGACGACGGCGGCGGCCAGCCAGATCAGCCAGGGCACGGCCAAGAAGCTACCGTTGCCCATCCATTCGAAGCTGGGGATTTCCGTGTTCAGCACGCTGGTGCCGTCGGCCAGCAAATAGGCGGCGCCGCGCAGGGCCGTCATGGTGCCCAGGGTCACGACGAAGGGGTTCAGGCCGACGAGGGCGACGAGCACGCCGTTCAGCGCGCCCAGCAGCAAGCCGACGATGAGGAAGGCGGGAATCGAAAAGCCGGCGAACTGCGCCGACAGCGACATCAGCATGCCTGCCACGGCCGAGACGGCCAGTACGGAGCCGACGGACAGGTCGATGCCGCTGGTCAGGATGACGAAGGTCATGCCCGAGGCCAGCACGATGTTGATCGACACCTGGCGGAAGATGTTCATGGTGTTGGTGCTGGTCATGAAGGTGGACGTGCCGTCGGCCGAGAAATACACGGTCAGGCCATACATGGCCAGGTACAGCACGACCAGCACGGGCAGCATGCCCAGGCGGCGCATCAGGTTCGAGGCATTGAAGGGTTCGCCGGCGCGCGGGGCGCCGCGGGTGGTAGTTGTCATGATTTGCTATCTCCTGTTGATTATTCTTATGCCGCTTCCAGCTGTGTGGCATAGGCGAGGATGTTTTCCTGCGTGATGTCGTCGCCCGTCACTTCGCCCGTCAGGCGTCCTTCGCACATCACCATCACGCGGTCGCAGATGCCGACCAGTTCGGCCAGTTCGCTGGAAATGCACAGCACGGCCGTGCCCGCGTCCGCCAGCTGGTGGATGATCTTGTAGATTTCGCTCTTCGCGCCCACGTCCACGCCCCGCGTCGGCTCGTCGAGGATGAGCACTTTCGGTGCGATGGCCAGCCAGCGCGCCAGCAAGACTTTCTGCTGGTTGCCGCCGGACAATCCTCCCACGATGCCGTCCGGACCGGAGACCTTGACGTTCAGGTTGGCAATCGCCTCGCGCGTGAGCTGGGTCAGGGCGCCACGGTTGACCACGCCCGCCGTCGCATGCTTGGACAGGATATTCATCGACATGTTTTCCATGGCCGACAATTGCATGAACAAGCCCAGGCTCTTGCGGTCTTCCGGCAGGTAGCCGATGCCGTGGCGGATGGCCGCCAGCGGCCGGTGGATGTGCACTTCCTCGCCGTCGAGCCACACTTGCCCCGATTGCTTCTTGTCCGCGCCAAAGATCAGGCGCGCCAGTTCCGTGCGGCCCGCGCCGACCAGGCCGGCAAGTCCCGTCACTTCGCCCGCATGCAGGGCGAACGAGGCGGGCTTGACCTTGCCGCCGCCCACGCTCTCCACGCGCAGGCGCTCGGCACCGCGCGTGGTGCGCCGCTGGTGCGAATAAAAGTCGTCGGCGGGGCGGCCCACCATCATTTGCACGACTTTCTTTTGATCGAGTTCATCCTTGCCCAGTTCGCCCACATAGGCGCCGTCGCGCAGCACCGTGATGCGGCGCGCCAGGCGTTCCACCTCGGCCATGCGGTGGCTGATGTAGAGCACGGCCAGGCCCTTGTCGCGCTGCTCTTCGATGATGCGGAACAATTGTTCTGTTTCCCGGTCGGACAGGGCGGCAGTGGGCTCGTCCATGATCAGGATGCGGCTTTCGTGCACGAGGGCGCGGGCGATTTCCACCTGCTGCTGCTCGGCGATCGACAGGGTCGCGACCATGGTGTCCGCGTCGAAGCGGGAACCGAGGTCGGCCAGGATGGCGTTCGTGCGCGCGCGCATCTCGCCACCCTTGACGGTCCAGAACGGGCCCTTCGGTTCGCTGCCCATGAAGACGTTCTGCGCCACCGTCATGTTCTTGGCCACGCTCAGTTCCTGGTAAATCAGGTTGATACCGAGCGCGCGGGCCTCGCCCGGGCTGCGAATCTTGATCGGCTTGCCGTCGAGAATGATTTCACCGGCGTCCGGCGTGTACACGCCCGAGAGGATCTTCATCAGGGTGCTCTTGCCGGCGCCGTTCTCGCCCATCACGGCATGGATTTCGCCGCTGCGCACCGTCAGGTGCACGCCGCGCAGCGCGCGCGTGGCGCCAAAGCGCTTCTCGATGCCGCGCATTTCAAAAATAATATCGTCGCTCATGACTGTCCTTCCTTGCTTTTGAAACTGTCGCCCGCCCTTGGGCCGGGGCGGGCGACACGTGGTTCAGGTCAGGCAGATCAGTTCTTTACCCAGCCCGTGTAGGTGGCGACGTTTTCCTTGGTGATGGCCGGGGTCGGCAACAGCACCATGGTCTGCTTCGGCGTACGGCCGTTCATGATGTCGTAGCCCATCTGCACGGCATCGGTCGCCATGCGGTACGGGTTTTGCGCTGAGGTGGCGGCAAACAGGCCGGCCTTGTTTTTCAGGGCGTTCTGTCCATCGGGCGCGCCATCGACGGCCGTGATCAGTTTCACGTCCGTGCGCTTCGATTGCTTGATCGCCAGTTCCGCGCCAATGCCGGTCGGATCGTTGATGGCGAACACGCCGTCGATCTTCGGATGGGCCGTCAGCAGGTTCGACATCACGGTCATGCCGCCGTCGCGGCTGCCGCCTGCGTTCTGGTTGTCGGACAGGATTTTGATATCCTTGAACGCGGCCAGGGTTTTCTTGCAGCCGTTCACGCGGTCGATCACCGACGTGACGGGCGGGCCGTTGAGGATCACCACATTGCCCTTGCCGCCGATCTGCTTGGCCAGGTAGGCGCACGAGACGTCGCCGGCCATGGTGTTGTCGGACATCACGGTGGCCGAAGCGCCCACAGCGCCCACGTCGACGGCGATCACGACCACGCCAGCATTGCGCGCTTTCTTGATGGCCGGGGCGATGCCCTTCGAGTCGACGGCGTTCAGGATGATGATGTCGGTCTTGTTGGCGATGAAGTTCTCGATCTGGTCTACCTGGGTGTTCAGGTCATACTTGCTGGAAACAGTCGTGACTTTCACGCCAGGGCCGCCCAGCTTTTTCGCGCTTTCTTCCGCGCCACGGCCAATCGCCACAAAGAACGGGTTGGCCAGGTCGCCCACGCTCACGCCGATCGATTTCAGCGGTTTGTCGGCGGCGAAGGCGCCGCAGGCGGCGGACAGCAGCAGGGAGGCGGTAATGACTTTTTTCATGAGGATCTCCAAGGGTTTTTATTGTAAAAAAACAAACTGTGCTACGGGTAAAGCTTACTTGTTGCGTAATTTCTCGATCATGGCGTCCAGCTTGCCCGCATCGACGGCAAAGCCGCGGATGCCCTCGGCCAGCTTTTCGGTCGCCATCGCGTCGTCGTTCAAGGCGTAGCGGAAAGCGGCCTCGTCGTACGTGACGGCCGGCTGCGCCGCGCCCAGGTCGCCGCCCAGCGCGCGCGCGAACGGTTCGTTTGACGCTTCCAGCTTGGCCAGCAGATCCGGGCTGATGGTCAGCAAGTCGCAGCCGGACAGGGCCGTGATCTGCCCCACGTTGCGGAAACTGGCGCCCATCACTTGCGTGGCGATGCCATGTTGCTTGTAGTAGTTGAAGATGCGCGTGACGGACTGTACTCCCGGATCGTTGGACAAGCTGCGCGCCGCTTCGTCCCATGCCGCGCCCATGGACTTCTTGTGCCAGTCGTAGATGCGGCCCACAAACGGCGAAATCAGCCGCACTTTCGCGTCGGCGCAGGCGACGGCCTGGCAAAACGCGAACAGCAGGGTCAGGTTGCAAAAGATGCCATCGGCTTCCAGTTCGCGCGCCGCCTGGATGCCTTCCCAGGTGGCGGCGATCTTGATCAGCACGCGCTCGCGCTTGACGCCCGCTTGTTCGTACAGGGCGATCAAACGGCGCGCGCGGGCCACGGTGGCGGCGCGGTCAAAGCTCAGGCGGGCATCGACTTCCGTCGACACGCGGCCCGGTACCACTTTCAGGATTTCCAGGCCGAAGCGCACCAGCACCTGGTCGACTATATCGTCGAGCGAGGCATTCTTGTGGGCTGCGACCGTGCTTTCCAGCAAGGGTGCGTAATCGGGCTGCAGCACGGCTTTTAAAATCAGCGACGGATTGGTGGTGGCGTCTTGCGGCGCGAAGCGGGCCAGTTGCAGGAAGTCGCCCGTGTCGGCGACGACGGTGCTGGCTTGCTTCAATTGTTGCAGCTGATTCATTGCTATTCCTTATCACTGAGTTGGTGCAGAGCTTGCACGGCGGGAAACAGGCTACGGTAGCGGCCGTAGCGGATGCTCAAGGCTGCGCTGTGCGCGGCATCGGGCAGGAAAGTATTTTTGATGGGCAAGCCCTGCGTCAGCAGCCTGGCGTCGCCGATGGCGGCAAAGCCCAGCTTGGCCGCGCCCAGGCTGGCGGACAGTTCGCTGTTGTGCAGGGTGCGCATTTCGCGTCCCAGCACATTGGCCAGCAGCTGCGCCCAGTACTGGCTGCGCGCGCCGCCGCCCACCAGCATGCAGTGGGGCACCACGGCGCCCGTTGAGGTGACGGCGGCCATGGCATCGCGCAAGGCAAAGGCCACGCCTTCGAGCACGGCATAGCCGAGCTGGGCCGGCGTGCTGTCGTGGCCCAGTTGCAAAAAGGCGCCGCGCACTTGCGGGTCGTTATGCGGCGTGCGTTCGCCCGACAGGTAGGGCAGGAACAGAGGGGCCGAGGGCGCGATGGGCGCATCGAGCGGCAGGGCGCTTTCCACCAGCGCCAGCAGGGCCGCCTCGTCGGGCTGGCCCAGCACGCCGGTGGCCCAGCGCAGGCAGCTGGCGCCGGACAGGATCGCGCCCATCGCATACCAGCGGCCGGGCAGGGCGTGGCAAAAGCTGTGCACGCCGCCGGCCGGGTTGCCCAAGGGCGCGTCGGTGACGCTGACGATGGCGGCGCTGGTGCCCAGCGAAATGAAGCTGTCGCCGCCGTTGACGGCGCCGATGCCCACGGCCGAGACGGGATTGTCGCCGCCGCCGGCGGCCACCACCACATCCATGGGCAAGCCCAGCTGATCCGCGACGGCGGGCGGCACGGTGCCCGTGGTCGCATCGCCTTCGGCCAGCGCCGGCATCTGTGCGGGCACCAGGCCGCAGGCGGCCAGCATGGGGGCGTACCAGGCGCGCGCGGCCTCGTCCAGCCACAGGGTGCCGGCCGCGTCGGACATGTCGGTGATCTTGTTGCCCGTCAAGCGCAGGCGCAGATAGTCTTTCGGCGACAGCAGGCAGGCGATGGCGGCAAACGCGGCAGGCTCGTGCGTTTGCAGCCACAGCAGTTTCGGCGCCGTCAGGCCCGCCATGGGCAGGCTGCCTGTCACGTCGGCATACGAGGGATAGTCGCGCGCCAGGCTCGCCGCTTCGGCTTCGGCGCGCGCGTCGTTCCACAAGATGGCGGGGCGGATCACGTTGTCGTTGCTGTCGAGCAGCACGGCGCCATGCATCTGGCCCGACAGGCCGATGCAGGCGATGCGCGCGTACTCCTGCGGCCAGCCGGCGCGCAGCTGCGCCAGGGCGTTGACGCAGGCGTCCCACCAGTCCTGCGGCGCCTGTTCGGACCAGCCCGGCTGCGGGCGGCTGGTATCGATGCGCACGGAGGCCTGGCCGCGCACGGCGCCAGTGCCGTCCATCAGCACGGTTTTCAGTTCGGAGGTACCGAGGTCGATACCGAGGGAAATCGCTGGATGCATGGTCGATTACGGTAAAAGGTCAGGGGCAGCCGCAGGAATTGCGCACGCGCAAGGTCGGCGACAAGCGCTGCACATGCTGGGCGCGGCCCGGGTTGGCGATACGGTCGATCAGCAGGTCGACGGCCATGGCGCCCAGCTCTTCCAGCGGCTGCGCCATCACGGTCAGGCGGGGGCTGAAGTAATCGGCCCAGTCGAAATCATCGAAGCCGGCCAGCGCCACATCTTGCGGTACCGCAATCTGTGCGTCGCGCAAGGCGTGCATGGTGCCGATGGTCATCAGGTTATTGCCGGCCACGATGGCGGTAGGGCGCTGTCCTGCAGGCAGGGCCAGCAATTCGCGCGTGGCCGCGCCGCTGCGCTCGAGGTTGGATTCGCCCGAACGCAGCAGGTCCGGGTCGAAGGCGATGCCGGCACGCTGCAAGGCCAGGCGGTAGCCTTCGATACGCTCGTCCGTCGTGGACAGGCCGGGCGCGCCGCTGATGAAGCCGATGCGGCGGTGGCCGTGGGCGGCGATCAGATGGCTGACCAGCTGGGCCGTCGCCTCGATGTTTTCCACGCCCACCTGGTCGAACGGCTGGGGCGACATGCGGTCGACCAGCACGGAAGCGATCTTGTTGCTGGTCAAGTAGTCGAGCGTGCGGTTGCGCGTGTCGCCCGACGGCGCCAGCACGATGCCGTCGACCCGGCGCTGGTGCAGGTTCTGCACCACCTTGAGTTCCTGCTCGGGATCGTCATGCGTATCGGAAAACAGCATCATCAAGCCGTGGCGCGTGCAAGCCGCCTCGATGGCGCGCACGGTTTCGCTGAAGTAATGATTGGTGAACGCGGAAATGGCCACGCCGATGGTGCCCGACGACGAGCCGGCCAGGGCGCGCGCCAGCATGTTCGGCACATAGCCGATCTGCTGCATGGCCGCGTTGACGGCGGCGACGGTTTTCGGGCTGACTTTGCGGGTGCCGTTGAGTACGTGCGAAACGGTCGACAGCGATACGTCGGCCGCGCGCGCTACATCTTCCATGGTCGCCATGGTGTCTCCTGATGGTTTTATTCTTATTGTGTGCTGCGATTGGGTGCGGCTGTGTCGCCGCGTTGGAATCTATCGTAAACAAAAGAAAGCGCTTGCGCAAGCGCTTTCTTTTTTGTGCGGACGAATTGCAAATGGTTTTTCGATGCGGATCGGGGAGGGCGCGCAGGTCGGATTAGCGCGCCGGTGGCGCGCGTAATCCGACACAAGGACGGCGGAGATGCCGGTTGGATGCTTGGGTGGTGTCGGCTTACGCGCTGCGCGCTAACCCGACCTACTGTATGACAAGCTCATGCAATTCGCCGGGCGAGTCTGGGAACAGTTTCACGACGGTCGACGTGCGCGTGCCGTAGCCCGGCGTTTCGATGCAGACGGCGGACAGCACGCGCTCGAGGTCGAGCGGCACGCCCGTGTCGGGCAGGCGGAAGTCGGGTGCGCGCGTGGTGTCGGCCAGCATGTCGAAGTAGGCCTCGTCGGGCGCGCCCTGGCACAGCAGGCTGGCGAACTGGGCCTTGGTCTTCAGGACCTTCGGCCAAGGCGCGTCGAGCAGGGCGTTCGACAGGCCGTAGATGCCCGGTTCCAAGGGCTGGCCATTGCGTGCATCGCCATCGCCGCGGTTGGAAAACCAGATCAGCGTCTCCGCATCGCCCAGCACCAGGTTAAAGCCGTTGTAGGCACCGCTGCCCGGGCGGATTTGCGCGATGTAGTCTTGCGGCGACATATTGCCCGCCAGATAGTCGGCCACCAGGGCGCCGCGCGAGGGGGCGTCCGGGTTGCGGTCTTGCGGGCTGCGGATGTTCGTGATGGCGGCAAAGCGCGAACTGCCGCGGCCGGCCTGGGTAATGCCCATCCAGCTGCCGCCCGCCTGCAGGTCGCGGCCCGCATACACTTGCGGGTGCTCGGGCCAGGCGCCGGCCGGGGCGCTGGCGCGCTCATAGAATTCGTCGCGGTTGGCGGCGGCAATCAGCGGAATGTGCGGATTGACTTTCCAGGCAAAAACGATCAGGCACATGGGGGCAAATCCATGAACACTTCCGTATGGCGCGCGCCGGCCGTCAGGGACAGCAAGCCCGCTTCCTCGGTGGCACTCGCCAGCAGCTCGGCAAAGCCTTCGCCGACGACGGGATAGATTTCCATCCACGTCTGCAAGCCATCCTTGGCTTCGGGACGGCGCTTCAGTTGAGGCGCCACGCCGGACGCGGCCGCCAGTTTCGCCTGCAAGGCGCGCACCCGCGCTTCCAGCGCCTGGGCGTGCTCTTGCTTGACCTGATAATAAATGTACAAATCTCTCATGGCATTCTCACAAGTCGAGTGCGTCGAGCACGTAAGGCATGGGCAGGAAATGCACGGCCGCACCCTGGGCCGAGCCGTAGCGCACGGCGCCGGCGGCGCTTGAACCTTCTTCGATTGCCCCCAGCTTCATTTCAACGAGGGCGTCGATGCCGCCGTCACCGTTCGGCGCCGCGTTGACGACCATGCCGCAAGGTTGTTCGGGGTCGCTGACGGCGAACAGTTCGCCGCCGGCCACGACGCTTGCGTCAGCGATGCTGACGAGGGTGGTGCGGCGCTTGAGCTTGCCCAGATACTGGCTGCGCGCGACGATTTCCTGGCCCGGGTAGCAGCCTTTCTTGAAGTTGACGCCGCCCAGCAATTCAAAATTGACCATTTGCGGCACGAATTGCTCTTGCGTGGCGGCCGTGATTTGCGGCATGCCCGCATGGATGTCAGATAAATGCCAGGCGTCATTGCCGCCCTTGGCCAGTTTCTCAGCCAGCTGCGGCCACACGTCGCGCGCGGTGACGGCGGACGTCAGCCATTCATAGCGGGCGCTGCCGAAGGCATCGGCCACGCGCAGCAGGGTGCCCAGCGCGTGCTCGACCTTGCTGAACGGCGCGGCGGGCAGGGCGGGGAACCAGGCCGACAGGGCCGCGCCGGCTTGCTTGCCGCCCAGGCCCAGCATGACCTGGTTCGCTTCATCCAAGAACGCATCGTGCAGCTTGGCCTTGGCGCGCAGCACGAACATTTGTAAACGCTTCTGGATGGCCGGCTGTATGGCGCGCGGCAATTGCAGATAAATAGTGGTGGCGTTGCGCCACATCAGGAAACTGGCCAGCATCCGGCCTTTCGGCGTGCAGTAGCCGGCCAGGCGCACTTGCTCCTGGTTCAGGTGTTCCACGTCGTTGGTCAGCTGGCCGTGCAGGAAACTGGCTGCCTCGTCGCCGTTCAAGCCGATCAAGCCCTGGTCCGTGATGGCCGCGACAAAACCTTCTTGCAACTGGGACACTGTCAGGGACTGGCCAAAATCGGCAATAGGGGAGTTCGCGGTGCCGTCAGGCGCGCCATCGATGGCAGCGGGGCGGGCGCCTTGGGCGGTTAAAAATTGATTCCAGTTATTCATAATTTCCATTAGATCAGCGATTAAGCATTATCATTACGGGTTCATTATAGTGATGTCGCGCAGATTGCGTCGGCAGCGGCAAGATTGCCAGTGTTGGCGCCGCTTTCCGCGCACTTGCTTCACAAATGAACGATCATAACAAGCGCGCGCTGCCCGCCAGCGCGCGCATCACAAGAATCGGAACAATGGCTTTCTTTAAAAAACTTGTAGTCAGTTCAGTCATCGCCGCCATCGGCGTGGGCGGTACTTTTGTGTACTGGGCGCAGCAGCCCATCACCACGGACGGCGAAGCGATTCCGTTTACGATTGCGCCCGGCAGCGGCGCGCATGCGGCCGGCCAGCAGATCGCGGACGCGGGCGTGCCCATCGTGCCCATCCTGTTCAACATGCTGGCGCGCATCGAAGGCAAGACCTCGAAGATCAAGGCCGGTTCCTACGAGCTGAAGCCGGGCACGACGCCGCAGCGTCTGATCACACAGCTGGCGCGCGGCGAGTTTGCGCAGGAATCCTTGACCATCATCGAAGGCTGGACCTTCAGGCAGATGCGCATGGCCATGGCCAGCCATCCTGGTCTCAAGCACGATACCGTAGGCCTGTCCGACAAGGAACTGATGGCGAAGATCAGCCCCGAATATGTGCTGCCGGAAGGCCTGTTCTTCCCGGATACCTATCTGTTCGCCAAGGGCGCCAGCGAAATGCAGATTTTCAAGCAGGCGCATGCGGCCATGATAGGCCGCTTGTCCGAAGCGTGGGACAAGCGCGATCCGGCCTTGCCGTATAAAAACCCGTATGAGGCGCTGATCATGGCGTCCATCGTGGAAAAGGAAACGGGGCAAAAGTCCGAACGCGCCATGATCGCCGGCGTCTTCGTCAACCGCCTGAAGACGGGCATGCTGCTGCAGACGGACCCGACCGTGATCTATGGCATGGGCGACAATTACCAGGGCAAGATCCGCAAACGCGACCTGGAAGCGGACACCCCGTACAATACCTACACGCGCGGCGGCTTGCCGCCCACGCCGATCGCCCTGGCTGGCGCGCAATCGCTGACGGCGGCGCTGGCGCCGGCCCGCACGCAGGCGCTGTATTTCGTCGCGCGCGGCGACGGCACCAGCCAGTTCTCGGCCAACTTGCCCGACCATAACCGCGCCGTGAACCAGTACCAGCGCTAATATCCTTATCAAATCAAGAGCTTCATGACACAACACTATCAACCGCGCTTCATCACCTTCGAAGGCATCGATGGCGCGGGCAAGTCGACGCATATCGGCTTTGTTACCGATTACCTGCGGCAGCGGGGCGTGCGCCTCGTCTCGTCGCGCGAACCGGGCGGCACCAGCCTGGGCGAAAAGCTGCGCGAACTGCTGCTGCACGAAAAAATGCACCTGGAAACGGAAGCCTTGCTGATGTTCGCCAGCCGCCGCGAACACATCGCGCAAGTCATCGCGCCTGCCCTGGAACGGGGCGAATGGGTCATTTCCGACCGCTTTACCGATGCCAGCTTCGCCTACCAGGGCGGCGGGCGGGGCATGGACCTGGGCAAGATGGAAGCGCTGGAAGCGTGGGTGCACCCGCACTTGCAGCCGGACATCACATTCCTGTTCGACGTGCCGCTGGCCGTGGCCCGTGCCCGCCTGGATGCCACGCGCGCGCTGGACAAGTTCGAGCAGGAGCGATCGGACTTCTTTGCCGCCACGCGCAACGAGTATCTGCGCCGCGCGGCCCAGTTTCCGCAGCGCTTCCGCATCATCGATTCCACGCAAAGCATTGCCGATATCCAGGTGCAGCTCGCGCAATTGCTTGATGTATTGCTTGAGAAAAGCATTGCAATATACTGATTTACAAAGAATAAAATGACCAGTTCTCTCTATCCATGGCAACAGGATGCCTGGCAGCAATTGCAAGCCTTGCGCCCGCGCATGCCGCACGCCATTCTGTTCCATGGCGCGCAGGGCATCGGCAAGGCCGACTTCATCGAGCATTTTGCGCAAGCGCTGTTGTGCGAAGACGTGCGCGCGGACGGCCATGCCTGCGGTGCCTGCGCCTCGTGCGGCTGGTTTAGCCAGGGCAACCATCCCGATTACCGCCGCGTGCGTCCGGAAGCGCTGGAAGACGAGGTGGCCGACGACGGCGAAGAGGGCGAAGGCGCGAAGAAAAGCGCCAAGACCAAGACGCCGTCGAAAGACATCAAGATCGAGCAGATCCGCAACCTGGGCGACTTCATGAATATTTCCACGCACCGCCAAGGCTTGCGCGTGGTGGTGCTGTACCCGGCCGAGGCGCTCAATACGCCCGCGTCGAACGCCTTGCTGAAAACCCTCGAGGAGCCGCCGCCGGGCACCCTGTTCCTGCTGGCGTCGAACAGCCTGGACCGTTTGCTGCCGACGATCTTGTCGCGCTGCAGGAAATTCGCCTTGCCCATGCCCAGCCACGAGCAGGCATTGACGTGGCTCAAGGCGCAAGGCTTGAACGATGCGGACAGCTGGCTGCGCGAGCAGGGCGGCGCGCCGCTGGCCGCCTTGGCCCAGTCCGAATCGGGCGGCCGCGACGAAACGGAACAGCTGCTGCAAGTATTGGCCAATCCCGGCGTGGAAGCGGCCCTGAAAGCGGCCGACAAATTGCAGAAGGCGCCGCTGGCGCCGCTCGTGGCGTCCCTGCAGCGCTGGCTGTACGACGTGTTTTCCGTTAAATTGTCCGGCACCATCCGCTATTACCCGCGCCACCGGCGCGAACTGGAAGCGCTGGCCGGGCGCATCAACGTGAGCCGTCTGATGGCCGCCATCAAGGCGGCGAATGAGCGCCGGGCAATTGCCGAGCATCCTCTGTCGCCCAAGCTCTTTCTCGAAGACATGCTGCTCGACTACGCGTCAAGTTGTCAATGAAATCAAGCGCTTGTGTTACTGAGTTAATGTAAATTATCTCTACGCCGTTTGCCAGGCCCGAAACCTGGTGTTACAGTCAAGGCACTGGACAGCAACGGAGGCGTGCATGCAACGAGTCACTGGCATCGGCGGTATCTTTTTCCAGGCGCAAGACCCGGCCGCGCTGCGCGCCTGGTACCAGCGCCATCTGGGCCTGGACGTGCAGCCCTGGGGCGGCGCCGCCTTCACCTGGACGGATAGCGCTGGCCAGCCCACGGCCGGCACCACCATCTGGTCCGTGGCAGGCAAGGACAGCGAGCAGTTCGCGCCCGGCAAGGCGTCCTTCATGGTGAATTACCGGGTCGACAACCTCGATGCGCTGCTGCAAGCCCTGCGTGACGAAGGCTGCACGGTGCTGGACAAGGCGCCCGATTCGGAATACGGCCAGTTCGGCTGGGTCATCGATCCGGAAGGCAACAAGGTGGAGCTGTGGCAGCCGCCAGAAGGGCAGTAGGCGGGGGCAATAGGCGAAACCTGCGCCATTCAGCGATAATACCGGCTCAGATAACGATCCCTATTGATTATGCGCGACATTATTGCTGGATTCCTACGTTTCCAAAAAGAGGTTTTTCCTGAGCGCCGCGAGTTGTTCAAGACGCTGGCCACGGGACAGACCCCGAAGGCCCTGTTCATTTCCTGCTCGGACAGCCGCATGGTGCCCGAGCTGGTGACGCAGCGCGAACCGGGCGAGCTCTTTGTGATCCGCAACGCGGGAAATATCGTGCCCTCGTACGGCCCGGAGCCGGGCGGCGTCAGCGCCACGGTCGAATTTGCCGTGTCGGCCCTGAACGTGAGCGACATCGTCATTTGCGGCCATTCCGATTGCGGCGCGATGAAGGCGATCGCCACCTGCGCCTGCCTCGATCACATGCCGGCCGTGCGCAGCTGGCTGCACCATGCGGACGCCGCGCGCATGATCAACGAATCGGTCGAGCATCCGACGGAACAGTCGCGCATCGACGGCATGGTGCGCGCCAACGTGGTGGCGCAACTGAATAACCTGCGCACCCATCCCTCGGTGGCGCTGGCCATGGCGCAACACCGGCTGACCCTGCATGGCTGGGTGTACGACATCGAGAACGGTTCGCTCGACGCGCTCGACGAGTCGACCGGCAACTTCGTTCCACTGGCCGAACACCCGGCCTCGCAGATGTAATCGGCTGCCAGCAGCCGAACCGCCCCGGCAAGGGATGCGCGCCGCCGCCGTTCCCCTGCCAGTTTCTGCTCCCTCCGGTACAATCCCGCCTTATGTATATCGATTCCCATTGCCATATCAATTTCCCCGAGCTGGCCGCTCGCATGCCCGAGATCCTCGCCAAGATGGCCGAGAACAAGGTGACGCACGCGCTGTGCGTGTCCGTCGACCTGCCGGACTTTCCGCAGGTGCTGGCCCTGGCCGAGCAGTATCCGCATATCTTCGCGTCCGTCGGCGTGCATCCCGACTACGAGGACACGCCTGAACCGTCCGTGGAGGACCTGGTGCGCCTGGCCGATCATCCGAAGATCATCGCCATCGGCGAGACGGGCCTTGACTATTTCCGTCTGACGGGCGACCTCGAGTGGCAGCGTGAGCGTTTCCGCACTCACATCAAAGCTTCAAGAATCACGCGTAAGCCCTTGATTATTCACACAAGAGCGGCCAGCGAAGACACGATACGCATCATGCGCGAAGAGGGCGCCGGCGTGTCCGACGGCGGCGTGGCCGGCGTCATGCATTGCTTTACGGAGTCGCTGGAAGTGGCGCGCGCCGCCATAGCCATGGGTTTCTATATTTCGTTTTCCGGCATCGTCACGTTCAAGAGCGCCAAGGATTTGCAGGCCGTGGCGCTGGAAGTGCCGCTCGAGCGCATCCTCATCGAGACGGATTCGCCGTACCTGGCGCCCGTGCCGTTCCGCGGCCGTATGAACGAACCGGGCTACGTGGCGCACGTGGCGGAATACCTGTCGACCCTGAAGGGCATCCCTCTGGAGCAGGTGGCGCGTCAGACGACGGACAATTTCTTCAAGTTATTCAATCAGTTGCCATAACTTCTTAAGGTTAACCATGATGAAAAGACTCGCGCTAGCGATGTTGTTGTGCTGGGCCGCCGCCAGCCAGGCGGCGCCGGAACCGGACGCCTTCTTCCGCGCCGTTTCCGTCAACAATGACATTGGCGTGCGCAGCATGCTGCTGGATGGCATGAATCCGAACCAGCCCGACGGGCAGCGCGGCGACATACCGCTCGTGCTGGCCTTGCGCGACGATGCCGACAAGGTGTTCAAGCTGCTGCTCGACGCACCGGGCATCGACATCGAAGCGCGCTCGGCCAATGGCAACACGGCGCTGATGATGGCGGCCTACAAGCACAAGCTCGATGCTGTGAATGCCTTGCTGGCCAAGGGCGCCAAAGTCAACCAGAGCGGCTGGACGGCGCTGCACTATGCGGCCTCGGCGGGCGACTTGCCCATCATGAAGATTTTATTGGACCGCGACGCCGTCGTTGATGCGCGCGCGCCTGCCAATATCACGCCGCTGATGTTTGCCGCCCGCGAAGGACAGGAGGGCGCCGTCAAGCTGCTGTTGTCCTGGGGCGCGGACGCCAGCCTGAAAAGCGACCATGGCTGGACGGCCGTGCAGTTCGCCCAGGCCGGCGACAAGCCCGGCGTGGTGGCCATCATCGAAGCGGCCCAGAAGATGCGCGCGGCACGTAAATAAGTAGATGCAAGTAATGTTTTAATTTCAATATTTTCCATGCCAGCGCTGAAACTGGCATGGAATTGCCTCTCACCTCAGCCCTTTGTTCTCCCTGGCGATTAACGATAATGATCGTGTCGCATTAATCAGGAGATTTTTCGCATGGGTCATCACATCAACGTCAGGCGCCGGCTGGTTTGTCGCCGCCCCTCGCGCAGCCCGTGCGATATCACTGCTTTCTGGAATGACAAAACCGATCGGCCATCGGAGCCAGACTCCAAGAGGACAGACATGCTGAATGAACGAGAAATCGAGAGTTGTTACCTGGGGCAATTTATCCCCGTCCATTACCATCACAATATGTTGATGGACCAGAACCGCATGCACGGGTTCAAGTCGGCGATCGATTACGCGGTGAAACCCGGCATGAAGGTGCTGGAGCTGGGCGGCGGCACGGGCGTGCTGTCGTGGTTTGCGGCCGCGCGCGCCGACAAGGTCTGGTGCGTGGAGTTCAATCCGGACATGGTCAAGGAAGCGCGCAAGATGCTCGCGCTCAATTCCAACGGTGAAAAAGTTGAAGTCGTCCACGCGGACGCCTTCGAATACCTGCCGCCCGAGCCTGTCGATGTGGTCATTTGCGAAATGATCCATGTCGGCATGCTGCGCGAAAAGCAGGTGGAAGTGATTGAATCGTTCAAGCGCCGGTACCTGGCCCGCTTCGGCGGCCCGCTGCCGATCTTCCTGCCCGAAGCCGTCATCATGGCCGTGCAGCCGATGCAGCAGGAATACGATTTCGAGGGGTTTTATGCGCCCATCGTGCAATTCCAGGAAACCACGGCCATTCACCCGGGCGTGCAGGAGCTGGCGCCGCCTTCCGTGTACAGCATCATCGACTTCAGCCAGCCGACGGACAGCGTGTTCGGCTTCGACGGCAAGTTCGTCGTCGAGCGCAGCGGCACCTTGAACGCCTTGCGTTTCGTCACCAAGAACATCCTGGCCGTCGTGCCCGAGCGCTCGACCACCATCGACTGGCTGAACCACTACATGTGTTTGCCGCTGGCCACGCCGGTGGCGGTGAAGGCGGGCGATGTGCTGCAGGTGAGCTTCCAGTACCGGGCCGGCGGCTCGATTCCCTCGCTGGAAGCGTCGATCCGCGCGCAGGTGATCTACGACGTGAATCTGCAGCCAGTCGCGCAGAACGCCGTCTACGCCTAAATGGCATTGGTTTGAAGGCAACGCCGCAGCGATTTCGTCCTGCGGCGTTTGTCCATTCAGGGTATATTTCGTCTTTTACCACTGGACAGCTTTACTATCATGGAACAGATCGATCAGCGTTACCTCGTGCAACAGAACAAAATCAGCGACGGCGAGACCAGGCCGCCCGTGTTTGCCAAGGTAATGCGCAGCAAGGAAGGCGTGTTTGAAGGCGTGTCTTTCATCAAGTCGAAGGACAAGGCCTCCGTGCTGACCATCGAAGAGGCCAATCAGGCCATCAAATGGGCCACCAGCAAGAAGCCGAACGCGCATGAATACATCACGAAAGTGATTTGCGTCGGCCAATAAGTTCCCGTTCATTCCCGTTTTTGCACCGTTCATCCCCTTAGCACGCAGTTCGTCGCATGGCCGTTGCCGCCCCGGCGGCGCTTGACTATAGTGCCGTCACGGTAGCGGGGCAAGCACGGCTTGCTCCGCACATTTCATTCGAGGGGAACGCGATGCTGGGATTCGTGCTGTGGCTGCTGCTCTTGCTGGTGTGCTGGCCCCTGGCCTTGCTGGCCCTCGTGCTGTATCCGCTGGCCTGGCTGCTGTTGCTGCCATTTCGCCTGATCGGCATCGGCGTGGAAGGCGTGTTCGAATTGCTGCGCGCCATCGTCATGCTGCCGGCCCGCGTGCTGGGCGGCGGGCGGCACTGAACTGGATTCCGCATAAAAAAATGGCGCCCTCGGCGCCATTTTTTTATGCGTGTACTGCTTACAGGTCGACCATGAAACCGGCGCCGATCGATTTCTGCGAATAGTTGTAATCGATCAAGCTCTGGCCATAGCCGGAGAACAGCTGCAGATAGCCTTTCAGGTTGGCCTTCAGCGGGAAAGCCCAGCTCGCCTGCATGGAACCGTGCTTCTTGCTGAAGTTGCGGCGCGCCGTGACCGCGTATTCATGGCCCTTGTTGCGGTAGCTCAGGCGCAAGTCGCCATGGCCCATGTAATCGATGATGTCGATATTGTCATTGTCGGCGGCGCTATTGTCGAGGCGGTGCCAGACGCGGGCCGTGACGGCCAAGTTGTCCTTCTCCATGCCCAGTTCCGCATACACGCGGTTCCAGCTGCGCGACAGGGTCGAGGTCTGGCCATTCGACTGGTGCACCAGGCCCAGGTTCAGGTAATTGAATTCCACGCCGGCGAAATTCTTGTTGATTGGCAAGATCAACATCAGTTCCGGCTGGTAATTGGTCTCGCGGAACGGGCTCGATGCCTTGCGGTTATACGCTTGCCAGAAACTTTGCTGCGTGTAGCCGAACCACATGTCGATGGGCGTGCCGGCGATATCTTCCAGCATCTTCATCTTGAAGCTCAGCTGGAACGTCAATTCCACGTGCTGGCTCTTGATGCCGGCTGGCGTGAAATCCTGGAACGGTTCGTCGTTCGAGGCGTCGCTGTAGTTGGCCAGCAGCAGATAGGTGTCGCGGTGCGGACGGAAGTTGAACAGGCCCCGTTTCGAGGCGTCGTTCAGCTCCCACGATTGCTGCATGCGCGAAATCGGTGTTTCCGGCGGCGCCGCGCCAGTCTGCGCGACGGCGGGAATGGCGGCGTTGACGGCGTCCGGGGTGGCCACGCCGGGCGGGCTGACGGGCGTGAAGGGAGCGACCTCGGCCGCCGCTGCCAGGGTGACGGCCGCGCTGGCGGGATCGCCGCCGGCGGCGATGGTGGCTTTTTCAGCCGCCTTGGCCAGGGTATCGAAGCAACCCAGGCGGGCACTGGCGTCGCCAAGCACGGCACAACGCTGCATTTGTTGTTCCAGTTCGCCGGCCATGGCCAGCGCCGGCGAGGCCAGCAGGGAGGAGAGGATTATTTTTCTTAGTCGGATAGTCATAGGCTGAGTGGGGCATGTCATTCGGTGCGCACCTGGGCTGCATGCCGCCGGCGTCGCCTTACACGATAGATCACCGTGCGTCTTGATTCTGATTAATCTTTGTTGAATTAATAGATATGAAAGTATAGCGGAAGACGCCAATTGTCCCGTCCGTGTAGCGTGCGCGCGGGGATCGGTGTGGCGCGGATGGTAAAAACCGCTCTCGCGTGCCGGCCAAATCGATGTCTGCTACACTGGAAAACCGGTGCAAACACTGGCGCGCCGGGCTAGCCATGGAGATTGTGATGACCCGCAAAACACCTATCGAGCGCTACCGCAACATCGGCATCAGCGCCCATATCGACGCCGGCAAGACCACCACCACCGAGCGCATCCTGTTTTATACGGGGGTCAATCACAAGATCGGCGAAGTGCACAACGGCGCCGCCACCATGGACTGGATGGAACAGGAGCAGGAACGGGGCATCACCATCACCTCGGCCGCCACCACGGCGTTCTGGAAAGGCATGGCCGGCAACTTCCCCGAACACCGGATCAACATCATCGACACGCCCGGCCACGTGGATTTCACGATCGAGGTGGAGCGCTCGATGCGCGTGCTCGACGGCGCCGTAATGGTCTACGACGCCGTCGGCGGCGTGCAGCCGCAATCGGAAACCGTCTGGCGCCAGGCCAACAAATACCACGTGCCGCGCATCGCCTTCATCAACAAGATGGACAGGATCGGTGCCGACTTCCTGCGCGTGCGCCAGCAGATCGCCGAGCGCCTGAAGGGCGTGGCCGTGCCCATCCAGCTGCCCATCGGCGCCGAAGAGCATTTCACGGGCGTCATCGACCTCTTGAAAATGCGCGCCATCACCTGGGACGACGCCAGCCAGGGCGTGCAATTCAGCTATGGCGAAATCCCCGCCGAGCTGTTGCCGCTGGCGCAGGAATGGCACGAGCATCTGGTCGAACACGCGGCCGAGGCCAGCACCGAGATGACGGAACGCTACCTGAATGGCGACACGTTCACGGAAGCGGAACTGAAACAGGCCTTGCGCGCGCGCACCATCCGCAACGAGATCGTGCCCATGCTGTGCGGCAGCGCCTTCAAGAACAAGGGTGTGCAGGCCATGCTCGACGCCGTCATCGAATACCTGCCGTCGCCGCTGGAAGTGCCGCCCATCATGGGCCATGACGAGCACGACAACGAGGTGGAGCGCCACCCGGCCGACGACGAGCACTTTTCCGCGCTGGCCTTTAAAATCATGACGGACCCCTTCGTGGGGCAGCTGACGTTCTTCCGCGTGTATTCGGGCGTGGTGAACTCGGGCGACATGGTCTACAACCCCACCAAGAGCGCGCGCGAGCGGCTGGGGCGCATCCTGCAGATGCATGCCAACGAGCGCAAGGAAATCAAGGAAGTGTATGCGGGCGACATCGCCGCCGCCGTGGGCCTGAAAGCCGTCACCACGGGCGACACCCTGTGCGCCATCGACCACATCATCGTGCTGGAAAAGATGGTCTTCCCGGAACCCGTGATTTCCCAGGCCGTGGAACCGAAGACCAAGCCGGACCAGGAAAAGATGGGCATCGCCCTGAACCGCCTGGCGCAGGAAGACCCGTCGTTCAGGGTGCATACGGACGAGGAATCGGGCCAGACCATCATGTCGGGCATGGGCGAATTGCACCTGGAAATCCTGGTGGACCGCATGCGGCGCGAATTCGGCGTGGAAGCCAATGTCGGCAAGCCGCAGGTGGCCTACCGCGAAACCATCACGCGCGCGGTGGAAGATATCGAGGGCAAGTTCGTCAAGCAGTCGGGCGGACGGGGGCAGTACGGCCACGTGGTGCTGAAACTCGAACCCCTGGAGCCGGGCACCGGCTACCAGTTCGTCGACGCCATCAAGGGCGGCGTGGTGCCGCGCGAATTCATTCCGGCCGTCGACAAGGGCATCGTGGAAACATTGAAGTCGGGCGTGCTGGCCGGCTATCCCGTCGTCGACGTCAAGGCGACCCTGACGTTCGGCTCCTACCATGACGTCGATTCGAATGAGAATGCCTTCCGCATGGCCGGTTCCATCGCCTTCAAGGATGGCATGCGCAAGGCGTCGCCCGTGCTGCTGGAACCGATGATGCAGGTGGAGGCGGAAACGCCGGAAGAATTCATGGGCAACGTCATGGGCGATTTGACGGCGCGGCGCGGCATGGTGCAGGGCGTCGACGACATCCCCGGCGGCGCGGGCCGCATCGTCAAGGCCCTGGTGCCGCTGGCGGAAATGTTCGGCTATTCCACCACCCTGCGTTCCTTGACCCAGGGCAGGGCCACCTACACGATGGAATTCAAGCATTATGCGGCCGTGCCCAAGCATATCCTCGACCAGGTGGCATCTGCCGGTAAAGCCAGGTAGGTCGGATTAGCAGGGCAAAGCCCTGCGTAATCCGACAACATTGTTGGCCTGGATCGCCGGTGGTGTCGGCTTACGCGCGTTGCGCTAAGCCGACCTACGCGTCTACGCATCGATTGGTGGCGCTCAAGGTGAAGAGAAGCAGGTCGGAGTGTAACGGACGGCTCAGTGGGCAAGGTTTTGCGCGATGATCGCATCGGCCATCTTCTCGGCCTCGTCCACCGGCTGTTGCAGCGCCTTGGTCGTGTAGACGGTGGAGGCCACCATCGGCTGGTCCAGGGTTGCTCCTTCGCCATGGCTGGTATCGACCGTCACCGTGGTCGACAGGCCGATGCGCAGTGGGTGGGCGGCCAGTTCCTTCGGGTCCAGGGTGATGCGCACGGGCACGCGCTGCACCACCTTGATCCAGTTGCCCGTGGCGTTTTGCGCCGGCAGCAGGGAGAACGCGCTGCCCGTGCCGGCCGACATGCCCAGCACCTTGCCGTGGTAGACCACCTTGCTGCCATATAGATCCGTTTCAATGGTCGCCGCCTGGCCCACGCGGATATTGCGCAATTCGGACTCCTTGAAGTTCGCGTCCACCCATAACTGGTCCAGCGGCACGATGGACATTAAAGGCGTGCCCGGCGTCACGTGCGTGCCCAGCTGCACGCTGCGCTTGGCCACATAGCCCGAGACGGGCGCGACCACGGCGTTGCGGCGCACGGCCAGCCACGCCTGCAGCACGTCGCCCTTGGCCGACAGCACGGCCGGATGGCTGGCCAGGTTCACGCCGGCCACGCCCGACTTGGCCGATTCGGCCTGGCGCTGCGCCACGACCAGCGCCGCTTTCGCATCGTCGACGGCCTGTTTCGCGTGCGCCAGGTCTTCGCCCGAGATCGTCTGGTCTTGCGCCAGCGGCGCGCGGCGCGCCAGATTGCCTTGCGCCGTGGCCAGCGCCAGGCGGCGCTGCTCGATGACGGCGTCGTACTGCGCCACGTTCACATAGCGTTCGCGTTCCTGGCGCACGACGTTGCCCAGCCGCGCTTGCGCCTGGCGCAGGGCCAGGTCGGCATCGATGGCGTCCAGGGTGATCAACGGCGCGCCGGCCTTGACCATCTGCGTTTCGTCGGCGCGGATGGCGTCGACATTGCCCGTCACTTGCGCGGACAGGGTGACCAGGTTGCCGCCCACGTAGGCGTTGTCCGTCACTTCTTCCCTGGACAGCACCAGTTGATAGTAGGCGGTCCAGGCGGCCCCGGCCACGAGAAAGGCGGCCGTGATGGCGATGAGGACGGCCTTGCGCTTGCCCGGCTGTTCGATGGGTGTGGTGGTGGCTGTGGTATCGTTGCTCATGATGTGTTCCGTAATCGATCGTTATTGTTGAGTCGTCGTGGCGGCAAAGTCGCTGCTGCCCCGGTAGCCGCCGCCCAGCGCCACGGTCAGGCCGATTTCCGCGTTCTGGCGCTGGTTTTGCAGCTGCATGCCCAGGTCGACCTGGCCGCGCACGGTCATTTCCGCATTGATCTGGGTGGCGCGGTCGGCCAGCCCCTGTTTCAGGCGGGCATTCGCGTTGCGCAGCTGCGCTTCGCTGGCGCGCAGGTTGTCTTCCTGCAGGCGCAGCTGGTTTTCCACGCCCTGCAGCCGGGCGCCGGCCTGCGCCACGTCGCGCACGACATTGAAGACGTTCTGGTTGTAGTCGGCGATCAGTTCCTTGCGTTCGCTGCGCGCGCCGGCAAGCTGGGCCTGCAGGCGGCCGCTGTCGAACAGGGGCAGCGACAGGGCCGGGCCGATGAACAGGGTGCGGCTGCCGGACTGCAGCAGCTTGCCCAGCTTGATCGCATCGAGGCCGAACGAGGCGCCCAGGTCGATATCGGGGTAGAACGCCGCCTGCGCCGCTTCGATTGTGCTCATCGATGCCTGTACCCGCCAGCGCGCCGCCTGCAAGTCGGGCCGGCGCGCCAGCAATTCCATGCCCAGCTTGGCTGGCAGGGCGTGCGGCAGCGTTTGGGCCTGCTTCGGCTGCAGGCTGGCCAGGGCCGAGCCATCCGCCCCCAACAGCGCGCGCAAGGCTTCGCGTTCCGTGACGACCTGGGTTTCCAGCAAGGCGATCTGCTGCTGGAGCAGACTCAAGCGCGTTTGCGCGGACAAATGATCGTCGCTGACGCCAAGGCCGTTGGCGATGCGCTTTTCCTTGTCCAGCACCAGTTGCTGCTGCAGTTTCACCAGCGCATGCAGGTTGTCCATGCGGGCCCAGCTGTTTTGCATGCTGAAGTAGTGGCGGGCGATCTCGGCTGCCAGCATCTGCTCCGCCATCGCGTATTCGGCGCGGCGCGCATTGACTTCGCCGAGGCTGGCGGCGATCTGCGCCTTGTGCTTGCCCCACCAGTCGAGGTCGTAATGGGCTTGCACGCCCACGGTGACTTCGTTGTAGTAATTGCCGCCGATGGGGGCGGGCATCAGGCCGTTGCCTGAATAGCGCTGGCGGCTGGCATTCGCGCCCAGGTCCAGCCTGGGGCCGCGCTGCGCATGCTGGGCGTCAAACGCGGACAGGGCCGAGCCGATGCGGGCATTCGCCGCCGCCAGGTTCGGGCTGGCGGCCAGCGCCTGTTCGATCAGCTGGTTCAGCTGCTCGTCCTGGAATTGGCGCCACCACTGGGCGGCGGGCCAGCCTTCGCCGGCCAGGTGGATGTCGGCCGCCAATTGCACGGTGGCCAGGTCTTGCTGCGGCAACTGTTGCGTGTCGGGAGGAATGCTGGCGCAGCCGGCCAGGGATAAACTGAGCGCCAAGACGCTGAGGGAGAGTTTCATCGGTGTGTGCATGACGGTTATTCCATGGCCGCGTGGTCGACCACGACAGGCGCATTTTTCTTCGGTGGTTTGATCAGGAGCAAAAGCGGCAGTACGAGGATGGTCAGCCACATCATCAGCCAGAAGTCGTCGAGGTAGGCGATCATCGAGGCCTGCCGCGTGATTTCGCCATTCAGCGCCGCCATGCCCGTGCTGGTGCCCAGGTCGAACACTTGGGCGATGCC
This sequence comes from Janthinobacterium sp. GW456P, assembly GCF_002127655.1. GTDB lineage: Bacteria > Pseudomonadota > Gammaproteobacteria > Burkholderiales > Burkholderiaceae_D > Janthinobacterium. The sequence continues at coordinate 187,893 of NZ_NEHB01000003.1, read as the reverse complement.
AGCGTCGTGCAGGGCGGGGTTGGCGATAGTGACGTGTTCCGTCAGCGAGGCATGGGCGATCTGCGTATTACGCACCAACAAGGTCTGCACGAGTGCAATACCGATGCTGCTGCCGATATTGCGCATCAGGCTGTAAATCGCCGTGCCTTCGGCCCGCATCTGCGGCGACAGGGTGGCGAACGTGGCCGCGCTCAGCGGCACGAAGACGAGGCCCAGGCCGATGCCCTGAATGATGCCGTTCCATACGACGGTCTTCGGCACCAGGTCCAGGGTGAAATTGGCCATTTGCCACAGCGAAAACGCGGTAATCGAAAAGCCCGTGCCCAGCAGGATGCGCGTATCGATCTTGCCCGTCAGCCTGCCGACGATCAGCATGGCCAGCATCGTGCCCAGGCCGCTGGGCGCCGTCACCAGGCCGGCAATGGCCGCCGGGTAATTCATCAAGCCTTGCAGCATCGATGGCGTCAGCGCGCGGGTGGCGAACAGCACCATGCCGACGATGAAGATGAACAGCAGGCCGCTCACATAGTTCGAGTTTTTCAGCAGGCGGTAGTCGAGGAAGGACTTGCCGGCCGGGCGCAGGGCCGTGTGGGCGATGAAATAACAGAGGCTCATGGCCAGCACGATGGCTTCGATCCACGTTTCCGTGGAGGAAAACCAGTCGTTCTGCTCGCCCCGGTCCAGCAGCATCTGCAGCGCGCCGATGAACAGGCTCAGGGTGGCAAAGCCGAACATGTCAAAGCTCATGCGGCGGTTCGGCGGATCCTTGCGGATATAGCGCCAGATGCCGTAGAAGGCCATGGCGCCGATGGGGATGTTGATGAAGAAGACCCAGCGCCAGCTGTAGCTGTCCGTCAGCCAGCCGCCCAAGGTCGGTCCCAGGATGGGGCCGATCATCACGCCCATGCCCCAGATGGCCATGGCCGAGCCGTGCTTTTCGCGCGGATTGATGTCGAGCAGCACTGCCTGCGACAGCGGCACCAGGGCCGCGCCGAACACGCCTTGCAGCAACCGGGCGGCGACGATCTCGGACAGGGTGGCGGACAGGCCGCACAGCACGGAGGCGATGGTGAAGCCGGCTACCGAGACAAGAAAGGTGTTCTTCTGGCCGAAACGGTCGCACAGCCAGCCCGTCAGAGGCGTGGCGATGGCGGCGGCAACGATGAAGGAGGTCAGCACCCAGGTGATCTGGTCTTGCGAGGCGGACAGGCTGCCTTGCATGTGGGGCAGGGCGACGTTGGCGATGGTGCCGTCGAGCGCCTGGATGATGGTGGCGAGCATGATCGAAATCGTGATCATGCGCCGGTTCAGGCTGGGGTCTTGCGAAGCGGGCAGGGCCGGTGCGGCGCCGGCTGTGGCCGAACTCATGCGGATTTCTCCGTGGCCGCCTGTAAGGCTTCCAGCAATTCGGTGGCGGCCCGCAGCTGCTCGGGATCGATGCCCTGCAGCAGCTCCTTGCGGAAACCATCGGCTTCCTTGCGCACCGTGTCATACACCTGCATGCCGGCCTCGGTCAGCACGACGAGTTTCACGCGGCGGTCCGTTTCCGACGGCTGGCGCTGCACGAAGCCCGATTTTACGAGCCGGTCCAGCATCGACACCATGGTGGGATTTTCCACCCCCAGCAGGTGCGCCAGCTCGCTTTGCGAGGGCGGCTGCGGCGACTTGGCGATCATGGCGATGCACATCCAGCTTGCTTGCCCCAGGTCCAGGTCTTTCAGGCGCCGGTCGATCGCATGACGCCAGCCGCGCGCCGTCTTGTGCAGCGCGGCGGAAAAACGCTCTTCGATAGAAATCATAAGGTGAGTGGTCTAATAGTTAGAGGTCGAACTAATATTTTAGCATGCCGGTTTGACAGGCGTACAGGCCTTCCCGTTTATCGGCGCCGCTGGTACATTAACAGTCAGCCCACCACCATCAGGAGACAGCATGACGACGGACAAACAGGACGGCCAGCACCGCGACAGCAGCGACTTTGTCATCACGCAAACGTTCGACGCGCCGCGCGAACTGGTATTTCAATCGTGGGTGGAACCGGAGCGCCTGGCGCAATGGTGGGGGCCTGTCGGCTTTGAATTGAGCGTGCTGGCGCTGGACTTGCGCCCGGGCGGCATTTTCCACTACGGCATGCGCGCCGACAATGGCTATGAGATGTGGGGCAAGTTCACCTACCAGCAGATCGAGGCGCCGGAAAAGATCGTCTCGATCCTGTCATTTGCCGACAAGCAGGGCAATCCCGTGCAGCACCCGGTCAGCGCGACCTGGCCATTGGAATCGTTCAATGTCATGACCTTGACCGAGGAGAATGGCAAGACGACGATGACCTTGCGTTCCACGCCGCACAAGGCCAGCGACGAGCAGCATGAGACGTTCAAGCAGGGGTTTGAGTCGATGAAGGAGGGGTTCAAGGCGACGTTCGCCCAGTTAGCCCAGTACCTGGCGCGTGTTCAGTGATCGTATTGTTTTGAACGGCGGCTATTAAAAACAGCGGGCCGGAGTCGCGGGCCTGAGAAAATGCCCATGGCTGCGTTGCTTGGGCTCGCCGTACATGCGTACTGTCTTCGCCCGCGCGCCTTGCCCTGGCCATTTTTCAGGCCCGCTAGGCCCGGGGAGCCTGGGGTTGGGGCACGGGCGTGTTCTTGCTGCCGTTGCCGGTTCGCGGTTGAGGAGCGGTTGCTATCGCCCCAAAGCGGACGTTGTGGAACAACTTACGCGCCGTTAACCACGCCGAAATTTATCGTTGCGAATGGACTCAACAGCCGTATGAATTAGGGCCAATCTATCTTTGCTCGACGTGAAGGAACGACTCGTTACAAAAAGTTGCGGGTGGCGCAGCAATGAAATTTTGTCGAATAGAGCGCGGAAGGGCTGCTGATCCACACGAATGTACGCTACAAATTGTCCCAGGTATAAGCGGTATGCATTAACGCCGTCCCATTTTTCACGTATTGGATCCATGAGCATATGATGTCCGACTAGGTTATCGCCTTCCCATCGAGACAAGCAGGCTCCGAAACAAGCCGGAATTGGATCATTAGAATCTTGAATCACTTTCGCCGCAGAAGCTTCGAACGGGCCGAGATTCACCCGTGAAAAAAATTCTTGAGATGACACGGACGCGCGCCAGAGTACGGAGATTAAGAATCGCATTATGAGATTTTGATCAACGTCATCCGCTTGTAACCCCTCTACCCCCGATCGAGTCTTTACCGCTCTGAAATGGTGATCTGTCTCATTAAGGAAAATTTTCGCGGCGTAGTCATCGAACGCTTGAAATAATTTTTCGCAGTCCTTGCATAGAATCGTCTGGTCGTAGACGCCATTTCTAGATTTTTTTGGGAAAGTCCCGCGAGTGTTTGAAGCTAAAATCGCTGCTTTTTTTTCTTCTTGATACGGTTTGTAGAAAGCGGCAGGAATTACATGAGAATTCCCTAGTTGCTGTAGTTGACCGCACAACTTACATTTTTTAAATTTGTCGGCTTCCATCAATTTTTTGGTCAGCATAGTTGGCAAGATATCACTGCAGCACTGAGATCTAAATTTGTAGTCACGGTCCGCTTCTGGCCCAGGCTGTGTAAAAACGCAGAAAAATTCGTTGCGTGAAAAAATCTACCGATCAGAACGGCCGCCACACGATTTTCTCGAAACAAGGAATGGTCACCCTACCCACAAAAATGTCGTGTTTTTACGTTTTTACACAGCCTGGGCCGGTTGCCGTCGTTGGCCTGTTACGCCCCAAAGCTGCCAGTGGTGGTGGTCCCGAAACAAGTTCATATAAGAACGATATTAAGAATTTTCCGGAGTGCTTGCTGTTGCAAGTAATTTAAAGAAGAAATCGCTTCCCGCCTGCTGTCCTTCAATCCCATTTTTTCGTACCATTTCCTCCAGGTCCTGTTCGAGTCTTTCGATACGATTCATCATCTCAGGAATTATCATTGACAAGTTTGCTCTGTGCTCTCCCATAGCTAGATGAATATCTGCCGTCCTCCTGGAAGGGCCAAAAACAACATCTTTCCCTGATGGATTTGCAAACTGCCATTTTGACTTTTTCGCAGTTCCTAGTGCTATGAGACACATATAAAAATCATCACTACTTTTGTGAAGGGTAATCCATGATAAGGTTCCCATTGCGGAATTGCCATGTGCAGCGACGTTTTGCAAAGTCTTGTTCAAGTGGTCATTTACATTTCGGATAAGCACAACTTTCGCAGACAGCTCCGAGAAAGTAGGTACGCCTGGAGTCCGTGCTTTTGCCGCCGATTTCATGAGTTGTGTATGAAGTAATCCATAGCGATGAATTGCATCTACAAGCCCCCACGCATGCAAATACGCGCTATTAATCGCCTCTCGTCTGCTCAAGTCTCCATCATCGGAATCAGCCAACCACGTCAAATCTTTGTCGAGGCGCTTGTAGCTGAGCCAAGCTGTCTCCGCCGCATGGCGAATGCAGTCCAGCAACACCGACCTTTCCGATCCTAAGCCGGGTGGAAGACGATAAAGAATAGAGTTCTCAGCAAGCATAAATTTTTAACATATCTTAAGAGCGTCCGCTGCTGGCCGTTGTCAGGCCAAGACCTTACGCACTCCAATGTCCAAGGACCCACTCCCATTTGTGTGTATTGTAGTCCCAACGCCAGTGCGCTTTCACCCATTTAGTTTTACCCATGGGCCGAAGAGTCTGCATGTTTTGGAGCCGATCAAGCGGCTTTGGTGGTTTAGGTGGATGTAGCTTCTTAATTACCATGCGTTGCCTCACTCTCTCAAATGTGGTTGCGTCTACTTGATAAAAAATTTGACCGTCCGCTCTTGGCCGATAGCGCACATAGCTAAGGGCGGCAGGATTATTTTTTGTTGGCCTGCCGCGCCGTTTCGTGATACTGCCAAAGTACGTTCAAGATTTTCCATTCGCCATGATCGTTCTTGTATAAATGCATATAATCGATCCACTCATCCACGGTCAATTTGACGCTTGCCACGCGCTGGTCGACATCGAGGATCTTGATGTCAACACGCGGTTGCGCAGGGAATTTCGTGCCGTCCTTGTTGTAGTTCCTGGCGACCTTGAGCATGGTGTCGAAGTCCGTGTTCATGATGAATTCAGAACCATCGGCGGCCCGCCAGTAAGTGCGTTTCGCGAGCTTCGGATCTATGCCCCGCTCCATGCGGGCCGGATTAACTTGGTGTTGTGACTCAATATAGTCGCGCACCGCGCGTTCAATTTGTTCGTCAGCGATATTGATCGCCTGCGCGAACACTGGCATTAAAGCAAACAAGACTATCAATATAGCTCGCTTCATGATGGACCTTTTTTTACTTAGGGCTGCTGCGGACGTCGCCATTTGTACGCAAATCACAAACCACCTAATTGAAAAATCTCTTTCCTTCGTTCGCAACGATACTCACAAGCTCATCAAAACGCCGGTCACTGAAGTTTAAAGGCCCGACAAATTTCTTCGCTTCGTCCCACGAAAGGGAACGAACTACGTGTCCGGTGTTACTGTCATCAAGGTAAATCACCGGTGCGTGATGTGTCGTATCTTGTGCAGCCGAGAATGCAGTAGTCTGGAGAAAAAATTCATACTGCTGGCCATCGTCTGCATTAAAAGCGAATCCGTACGATCCCCCATCGCGGAAGATATCCGCATACAAAATATTCTCAACTTTCATAGACTGAGTTTCCTTAAATTCGAGCGAGCAACTGGCAGCATCAGGAACCAGTCCTGACGGATAGTGGCACCATAGCATAGCGGATTGCCACGTGGATAAACTCATACATTGTCACGTTGCCGCCAGCGACTGCCTCTGACCGGTTGCCATTACTGCATTACCGGCGCTGCCGATCCTGCTGCTTTACAAATATTTGGGCACTGTTTGCTTCCGGTATGGGTAGCATCGCAAGCTCCGCCCGGGCCGGCATAGCACGCTCCGCCTGGACCTGCATAGGCAGCGCCGCCCGGGCCTGCGTACATGGGGCCGCCTGGGCCGGCGTACAGCGGTCCACCGGGCCCTGCGTAGCAGGCGCCTCCCGGATGCGTTGAACATACGGCGGTTGTTGCCTGTGTGCAGCCAGCAAGAGCCAGGGTGAACAGTGACGCTAGCAAGGAAGCAGGTAGTCTCATCAGGTGCCTAATGTGGGATTCGGGGACTCAAGACGCAAAAGTTCGTTTTGGGCTCGGTGCCATTCGGTTGTTTGACTGGCCGCCCCAGAGCATAGCGAATTGCCAAGCAGAAAATCTCACGGATTGTCACCGTCGTTCGCCGGCGCCCGGTAACCATCGAGGCAGATGCCGCTTGCCTTACTCTGCCATCCCCAGCATCTGCCTGATTACCGGCAAAATCAGCTTCCAAGCATTTGAGCTCGCCGCGATCTCGTCGTAGTGGCTGGCGCCCGGCAAAATCAGCACCTCCGCCTGGTCGCCGGCCAGCCTGGCCTTGGCCGCGTAGTCGTGCGCGACGCGGGGCGGGGAGATGGTGTCGAGCTCACCGGTGGCCAGCACGGTGCGGCTGCCGTTGGGGAGCAGGTCGGCGGCGTTGGTGTCGCTGTAGATGTCGGGACGCTCAGTGCTGGCGCTGCCTGCCAGTTGCGCGATGTCGCGCTCGCAGCTGGTCTTGATCAAGTCCTTTTCGTGGCGCAGGTCGGCCAGGCCGCCCAGGCTGAGGATGTTCTTGATCGGCAGATACTGTGCGCGGTACAGGGGGCTGGTCTTCGGCAGCTTTTCCCTGCCGGCGATCCACTGCACCAGCTGGCCGCCTGCCGAATGGCCCATGGCCATGATGCGGCCCGTATCGAGCTGGTATTCGGGCGCGTGCTGCCGCAGGCTGTCCAGCGCCGCGTGCATGTCTGCGTAGGTGCCCGGATAACCGCCGCCTTCCTCGTCAACGCGGCGGTACTCAACATTCCACACGGCGATGCCTTGCGCCACCAGGGCGTCGGCCACGTTGCGCATCTGTTTGATGCCGCCGAAGGCCACCGTCCAGCAGCCGCCATGCACGAGCACGACGACGGGAAACGGGCCGCTGCCTTCGGGCCGGAACAGCTGCGCGTATTGCGACGGCGCGGAACCATAGGCGATCTGCGCCGTGGGCATGGGGCCGTTCAAGGCCAGGTAGTCGTCCAGGCTCATGGGGGCGGCGACGGCGCCGTGGACGGAGGCGAGCAGGGCGGTGGCGATCAGGGAAGGCGGCAGGGAGGTCGGCATGCTGGGGTTCGCTTGAGAAGATTCGCTTGAGAAGAGAGCAACACTTTAGCATAGGGCCGCGTGGGGCGAGAGATCAAGGGGCACGCTGTTTTCCTCCTGCAAGAGCGTTGCCCCATGGTATATTTCGGGCATCAGTTTTCCCCTTATCGACACGGTGCACGCAAACAACATTCTTTCCTTGCTGGACGCCGAGCATAGTGCGATGGGCAGCATCGCGGCAGGCGCCGACCTGGCCCATGCACTGGAACACTTGTTGCTGGCGCTGCAAGACCTGGCCGAGGGCGGCGCACATGCCTGCCTCGTGCTGATCGACGAGGCCGACCGCTTTCGCGGCTTGTCCGCGCCCAGCCTGCCGCAAGACATGTGCCTGGCCCTGCGCCACGGCGGCGAACAGCCTTCGCCATTCGGCACGGCGGCCTTTTCCGGCGCGCCCGTATATTGCGGCGACATTACGCGCGACGTGAACTGGAGCGCCGGACGCAAGGAAGCCATGCTGCACGGCTACCGCGCCTGCTGGGTCGCCCCCGTGTTTGGCGCCAAGGGGCATATCCTGGGCGTGCTGGGCCTGTTTTTCCAGGCGCCATGCCATCCCACGCAACCGGAGATCGAACTGCTGGCGCTGGCCGCGCGCGTGGCCGCGCATGTCATCGAGCGGGGCCAGCTGGAACAGGCGCTGCACGACAGCCGCGAACACTTTCATTACGCCATCGAGCTCAACACGCAAGTGCTGTGGACGGCCGACGTCGACGGCAAGCTCGATTATGTGGCGCAGCGCTGGCGCGACTGGACGGGGTGCAACGGCCTTGGTAGCAGCTGGCTGGACGCCATCCATCCCGAGGACGTGCCCCGTACACTGGCGGCATGGAGCGCGGCGCTGGCCAGCGGCCAGCCTCTGGACCAGGAAATGCGCGTGCGCCGGCAGGATGGCCAGTACCGCTGGGTGCATTCGCGCGCGTATTGCCGGCGAGACGAGCGCGGCCAAGCCGTGAAATGGTATGGCTCGTGCGACGATATCGACGAACACTGGCAGGCGCGCAACGCCTTGCTCGACAGCGAGGCACAGTTCCGTTCGCTTGCATCGACCATGCCCAACCAGGCCTGGCTGGCGCATGGCAGCGGCGCCACCTACTGGGTCAACGAACAGGTGTGCGAATACACGGGGCAATCGATGAAGTCGCTCGTATCGAACGGCTTTCGCCACTGCGTGCATCCGGACGACGTGCAGATCACGCAGAAAAGCTGGGACCGGGCCGTCGCCACCGCCAGCGCCTACGAGCACGAGTTCCGCATGCGCCGCGCCAGCGACGGCGCCTACCGCTGGTTCCTGGCGCGCGCCTTGCCCCTGTTCGACGAGGCGGGCAAGGTGCTGCGCTGGGTGGGCACGAATACGGACGTGCAGGAACAGAAGAACGTGCTGGAAAAAATGGCCTACCTGAACTCCTCGCTGGAAGTGGAAATGGCCAACCGTACGGCAGACCGCGACCGCATGTGGCGGCTGTCCACCGACATCATGCTGGTGGCGGACCTGTCCGGCATGATCATTGCCGTCAACCCCGCATGGAGCAAGATCCTCGAGCGGCCGGAAGTGGAATCGCTGGGCATGGACTTCATCAGCCTCGTGCATCCCGACGACCGCATGGCGGCCTTGCAGGATCTGTCGCGCCTGGCCCACGGCGCGCCCACCTTGCGCATGGAAAACCGCTACCGCCGGCGCGATGGCGGCTACCGCTGGATTTCCTGGACGGCCGTGCCCGCGCAAAAGCTAATCCACGCCATCGGCCGCGACGTCACCGATGAAAAAGAGGCGCGGCTGGCGCTGGTGCGCAGCGAGCAAGCCTTGTTGCAGGCGCAAAAGCTGGAATCGATCGGCAAGCTGACGGGTGGCGTGGCCCACGATTTCAATAATGTGCTGCAAATTATCTCCGGCAATTTACAGTTGCTCAAGCTGACCGTGGCCGATAATCCGCAGGCGGCCAGGCGCCTCGAGTCGGCCGCTTCGGCCGTCGAGCGGGGCGCCAAGCTGTCGTCGCAACTGCTGGCCTTTGCGCGGCGCCAGCCATTAAAACCGCTGGTGACCGACCTGGGCCGCTTGCTGCGCCGCATGCACGAGCTGATCCGCCGCGCCCTGGGCGAGGCGATTGCCGAGGAAACCTTCATCAGCGACGGCTTGTGGCATACCCTGGTCGACCCGAACCAGATGGAAAACGTGCTGCTGAACATGGCCATCAATGCGCGCGACGCGATGGACAAGGGCGGGCGCCTGACCTTCACCCTGAGCAACGTCACGCTCGACGCCGCCTATGCCAGCCTGCATGCGGACGTGCTGGAGGGGCAATACGTGCTGCTGACCATCACCGACACGGGCCATGGCATGGAGCGCGACGTGATCGACCAGATTTTCGAACCCTTCTTCACCACCAAGCGCGAAGGCGAGGGCACGGGTCTGGGCCTGTCCATGGCCTACGGCTTCATCCGCCAGAGCGCGGGTCACATCAAGGTGCACAGTGCCCCGGGCGCCGGCACGACGTTTAAAATCTACCTGCCCCGTTCGCTGGAAACCCTGGCCGAGCCGCCGCCGGGCCTGACGGGCCCCGTACTCGGCGGCAGCGAAACCATCCTCGTGGTGGAAGACGACGCGCCCGTGCAACATACGGTGGTCGACATGCTGCGCGGCCTAGGCTACGACGTGCTGCACGCGGACGACGGCGCCTCGGCCCTGGCCCTGCTGGGCACCGGCGTGGCCATCGACCTGCTGTTTACGGACGTCGTCATGCCCGGTCCCGTCAGCAGCAAGGAGCTGGCGCGCCAGGCGCGCTTGCTGCTGCCGGACCTGGCCGTGCTGTTTACGTCGGGCTATACGCATAACGCCATCATGCAGGGCGGGCGCCTGGACGCGGGCGTGGAACTGTTGAGCAAACCCTACCAGCGCGAAGACCTGGCGCGGCGCATCCGCCATTTGCTGGCCGACCGCCGCCTGGTGGGCGCGCCCGACCCGTCCGGGCGGCGCATCCTGCTGGTGGAAGACAATGACGATGCGCGTGAAATGACCACCGAGATGCTCAATATGCTGGGGCACACCGTGCACGGCGTGGCCAGCGCGGAAGCGGCCATGCCGCTGTTGGCCATGCCGGGCCTGGACGTGCTGGTGACGGACATCAGCCTGCCCACCATGTCCGGCCTGGAACTGGCGCGCCATGCGCGCGCGCACTGGCCGCAGCTGGACGTCGTGTTTGCTTCCGGCCACGACTGGGGCGCCAGCCTGATGCAGGACGCCAGCGCGCGCTTCCTGCGCAAGCCGTTTGGTCTGGAAGAACTGGCCGGTGCGTTGAAGGCACGCCGGCTCGACGTCTACTGACCTGGCGCCAGCAAGGCCTGCTGTAATTGCTTGACCGTAAATGGCTTCACCAGGAAGCGCGCCTGCGGGTCGAGCACGCCGGAATTGGCCGGCGCATGGCCGGTGGAAAACACCACTTCCAGCTGCGGATAGTCGCGCGCCGCCAGCTCGGCCAGCTGGACGCCCGACATCTGCGGCAGGCTGATATCGGTCAGCAGCAGATCCAGTCCCGGCGTGCCCAGCAGTGGCAGGGCTTCCTCGGCCGTGCCCACGGCGAGCACCGTGTGACCGAGCATGGCCAGCAGTTCGCTCGTCATGGCGCGCGCGTCGGCATTGTCTTCCACCAGCAGGATATGCCTTCCCTCCGGCAGCGCCGGCGCAGGCTGCGGCGCCAGCTGTGCACGGTACTGGTGCAGGGCCGTCACATGGCGGCCATTGGCCAGCAGGTGGCGGATGCGCCGCGCCAGGTCTTCGCGCCGGTAAGGCTTGCTCAGCAGCTCCACGCCCGGCTCCAGCCGGCCGCCCTGCATGATGGCGTCCTGCGTGTAGCCCGAGGTGAACAGCACAGCCAGCTGCGGCAGCAGCACGCGCGCCTGGCGCGCCAGTGCCGTGCTGGCTACCTTGCCTGGCATCACCACGTCCGTAAACAGCAGGTCGATGGGCACGCCGCTGCCGACGATGGCCAGCGCGCTTTCGCCGTCGCTGGCGCGCAGCACGATGTAGCCGAGGCCGCGCAGCATGTCCACCACCGTTGTCTGCACCTGCACATCGTCTTCCACCACGAGGATGGTTTCCTTGCCGCCCAGGACGGGACCGCTCAGCTGCAGCGGCAGTTCCGTTTCCGCTTCGAGCGAGCGCGGCAAGTAGATGCGGAAGGTGCTGCCGTGGCCCGGCATACTGTCCACCGTCAGGTGGCCGCCGCTCTGGCGCAGGAAGCCGTAGGCCATGGACAGGCCCAGGCCCGTGCCTTCGCCTTCGCTTTTGGTGGTGAAGAACGGTTCGAAAATCTTGTCCAGCAGCTCGGCTGGAATGCCCGTGCCCGTATCCGAGACGGCCAGCTGCACGTAGTCGCCGGGCGCCACGTCCGCATGGCGCGCCGCATAGTCGCTGCCCAGCACGCTGTTGCTCAGTTCGATGGTCAGCTGGCCCTGGCCACTCATGGCGTCGCGCGCGTTGATGGCCAGGTTGAGGATGACGTTTTCCAGCTGGTGCGGGTCGACCAGCGCGCGCCAGCAGTCGTCGGCCAGCAGCAAACGCGTTTCGATGGTTTCGCCCGTGGCGCGCCGCAGCAGCTCTTCCGTCGAACGCAGCAGTTGCGCCAGGTCCGTCACCAGCGGTTTCAACGGTTGACGCCGCGCAAAGGCCAGCAGCTGGGCCGACAGCTTGGCACCCCGTTCCACGGCGGCCGAAGCGCTGGCGATGCGCTTGGCGGCCAGCGGGTCGCCGTCCAGGGTCATCTGCAGCAGCTGCAGATTGCCCGAAATAATTTGCAGGACGTTGTTGAAATCATGGGCCACGCCGCCCGTCAGCTTGCCCAGCGCTTCGAGTTTTTGCGATTGCAGCAGCGCCATTTCGCTATGGCGCAACGATTCCTGCATGCTGCGCAAAGTGCTTTCCGCCTCCTTTTCCAGGGTGACGTGGCGCCCCGTGGCAAATACCAGGTCGCCTTCGGTCGCCGCCACCCACGACAGCCAGCGGTGGCCGCCATCGCGGTGCCGGTAGCGGTTTTCAAAGCTGGGCATGGCCTCGCGTGACACTTGCGCCAGCGCCTGGCGCGTGGCGGCGGCATCCTCGGGCAGCACGAAGTCGAACACGCTGCGGCCCAGCATTTCCTCGGGCAGCCAGCCCAGGATGGCGCTGGCGGCCGGGTTGACGGCGGTAAAGCAGCCTTCGGCATTGATGGCGACCATCAGGTCTTGCGCGCTGCGCCACAGCCGCTCGCGCTCGCTGTTGCGCGCGGCCAGGTCCGCTTCCAGCTTCTTTTCCACCGTGATGTCGCGCGCGCTGCAATACACTTTTTCGCCTTCGGGCACGGCCACCCACGACAGCCAGTGCCAGCCGCCCAGCTTGTGGCGGTAACGGTTTTCGAAGCGCAGCGCCGGCTGGCCCTGATTGGCCGCCTCCCAGGCAGCATGGGTGCGCGGCAAGTCTTCGGGATGGATCAGTTCAAAAAATTTTGTCGTGCGGATTTCCTCGACCGACCAGCCCAGGGTGGCTTGCCAGGCCGGGTTCGAGTGTTCGAAATAGCCGTCAAGGTTGAGCACGCCCAGCAAATCGGGGCTGACGTTCCAGGTGCGGCCGAACTCGCGCGTGCGCTCGGCCACCTGTGTTTCCATGGTGGCGCTGAGGGCGCGCAGCCGCGATTCCGCCCGGGCCCGCAAAATGGTCGACCAGACCCGTTCCGATACTTGCACGGCCAGTTCGATTTCGTCCGCATGCCACAGGCGCGCCGCGCTGCTGTGCACGACGAACAGGGCCGCCAGCCGGCCCTCCTTGGCAATGGGAATATTCAGGAAGGCACGGATGCCCAGGCGCGCGAACGTGGCCAGCGCGGCCGGCATGGCCGTGCGCGGGTCGCTCGCCACATCGCTGACGGCCAGCGCCTGGCCGGCGGCCAGGGCATCGGCCAGGCCTGCCGCGTAATCGCCGAGGAAATATTCGCCGGCGGCGCCGGGCGCCAGGCCTTCGCTCCACGCATGCTGCAGGGTAGGGCATTGCAGGCTCTGGTCGATATCGAAACAGGCCACCTGCTGGGCACCCAGGCGCTGTCCCAGCAGCTGCGCCGACAGGGACAGGATCTCGCCCGTGTCCTGCAGCAGGCGCAGCCGGCGTTCCAGTTGCAGCAGGAAGGCGACGCCGCTGGCACCCGCCTGGCTGCGGGAAGCGGGTGTGCTGGGTGTGCTGTTCATGCCGGCCTCAGCTGCCGGCCAGCGGCAGGGTGACGCTGAACAAGGCGCCATTGCCGGGCTGGCTTTGCAGGGTGATGGCGCCGCCATGCGCGTCCACCAGTTGCTTGGTGATGAACAGGCCCAGGCCCAGGCCGCCCGTGCGGTCCTGGTGCATGACGCGCTCGAAGGCGTCGAAGATGCGTTCCTGGTCGCGCGCGTTGATGCCGATGCCATGGTCGCGCACTTCGATGACGGCGCTGTTCTGCGTGTGCGCGAGGCTGATTTCCACGGGCTGGCCCTGCCCGTAGCGCACGGCATTGCTGATCAGGTTGACAACGATTTGCTCGACGCGGAAGGCATCCCAGTAACCGTGGATGGGTTCGAAGGCCAGCACTTCGAGCACGCTGCCGGCCGCTGCCGCGCACGGTGCCAGGTCGTCGGCCACGCGGCGCACCAGGCTGGCCAGATCGACCGATTCGCGGCGGATCGACAGCTTGCCGCTGGTAATGCGCGACACGTCGAGCATGTCGTCGATCAGGCGCACCATGCTGCGGATTTGCCGCCCGTCGCGCGCCACCATCTTGCCCAGCTTTTCCGGCTCGAAGGCGGCCAGGTTGCCCCGTTCCAGGTTGACGGTGCGCATCTGTGTTTCCAGGAACAGCGTATTCAAGGGCGTGCGCAGTTCATGCGCCACCATGGACATGAATTCGTCGCGCAGGCGCAGCGAGCGCTGCAGTTCAGCCTGGGTGGCGCGCAATTCCTTCAATAACGCTTCCTGCTGCTGGCGGCTGTGTTCGAGCGCCTGCACCTGGCGCCGCGTCTCGCTGCGCTGCTGGTGCAGGGCGACAAACACATTGACCTTGCTTTGCACGGCATTGATGTCGAGCGGCTTGTGCAGGAAATCGACGGCGCCGCTTTCATAGCCCTGGAAGGCGAAATTCATTTCCTTGCCAGCCGCCGTGACGAAGACGATGGGGATATGGCGCGTCTTTTCCGTGCCGCGCATCAGTTGCGCCAGCTCAAAGCCATCCATCTCCGGCATTTGCACGTCGAGGATGGCCAGCGCGAAATCGTGTTCGAGCAGCAAGGCCAGCGCCTCTTCGCCCGACGAAGCCTGGTAGACGCTGCGGTCGCTCTCGCGGATCAGTGCATTGAGCGCGCGCAAGTTTTCCGGCAAGTCATCGACGATCAGCAGTTTGGTGCTTGTTTCATTCATCATGTTTCAATCCTGGCATGTGCCGCCCAGCGTAATGGGAAGCGGCGTGCGACGGCGCACGCTTGCGGTAGAGCTTTTCGGGACCCGGCAATGGTTCGAAGTCGGCGGCAAAGCGCGTGAAGTGCGTGCTTTCCTTGCTGCCCAGGCCCAGGAAGCCCCGGTGGCACAGCGAGTCCTGGAACAGACCCAAGGCCCGCTCCTGCAAGGTTTTGTTAAAGTAAATCAGTACGTTACGGCACAAAATCAATTGCGTTTCGATAAAAACACTGTCCGTGGACAAGCTGTGGTCGGCAAAGTTGATACTGTCGAGCAGACGCTGCTGGAAACGCGCTGTGGCGTGTTCGACCGTGTAGTAGTCGGCCAACCGGCCCAGGCCACCCGCGGCCAGGTAGTTGGCGCCGTAGTCATCGAGCCGGTGCAGCGGATACACGCCGCGCGCGGCCGTGGCCAGCGCTTGCGGATTGATGTCGGTGGCGTAGATCGTGCTGCGCTCGAGCAATCCTTCCTCGTGCAGCACGATGGCCAGCGACAGCGCTTCTTCGCCCGTGCAGCAGCCGGCCACCCAGATGGTCGGCGACGGATAGGTTTTCAGCACGGGCACCACATGTTCGCGCAGGGCGAGGAAAAACGTCGGGTCGCGGAACATTTGCGTGACGGGCACGGTCAAAATCTGCAGCAGCTTGCCAAAGCTGGCCCCGTCCTCGAGCACCAGCTGCTGCAAGGCAGGCAAGTCGGTGCAATGGAAGCGCTCGAGCGCCTGGTTCAGGCGCCGGCGCTGCGAGGGCAGGGAATAGTCGCGAAAATCGTAGCTGTAGCGCTGATAGATGGCTTCCATCAGCGCGTGCAGTTGCTCGTCCGTGTAGCGCGGGGACATCAGCGGCTTTCCATCGAGTGGCGTGGCATCAGATGCGTTCCATCTTCGGCATCCACACGCGCAGCAAGGAATACAGACGGTCCAGGTCGATCGGCTTGGCCAGGTAATCGGACGCGCCCGCCTGCAGGCATTCTTCCTGGTCATTCTTCATGGCCTTGGCCGTAATGGCGATGATGGGCAGCTTGTTGTAACGGCCATCGGCGCGGATTAAGCGCGTCGCTTCCAGCCCATCCATGCCGGGCATCATGACATCCATCAACACCAGGTCGATATCGTCCACGCTGTTGAGCTTGCTGATGGCTTCGAAACCATTGCGGCCGATTTCCACCACCACGCCTTTCTGTTCCAGCGCATTCGTCAGGGCAAAGATATTGCGCACGTCGTCGTCCACCAGCAAAATCTTGCGTCCTTCAAACACGCGTTCGCGGCTGCGCACCTGCTGCAGCATGCCCTGGCGCTCGCTCGACAGCTCCGATTCCACCTTGTGCAAGAACAAGGTCACTTCGTCGAGCAGGCGTTCGGGCGAACGGGCGCCCTTGATGATGATCGAGCGCGAATACTTCATCAGGTCCGCTTCTTCCTCACGGCTCAGGTTGCGGCCCGTGTAGACGATGACGGGCGGGAACGAGCACAGCTCTTCATGCTCCATGCGTTCGAGCAATTCGTTGCCCTGGATATCGGGCAGCTTCAAGTCGATGATCATGCAGTCGAAAATCTGCGTCTTCAGCAATTCCAGCGCCTGTTCGCCCAGCGCCACGGCCGTGATTTCCACGTCATTGTCACTGATCAGGTGCACCACGCTTTCGCGCTGGCGTTCGTCGTCCTCGACCAGCAGGATGCGCTTCATCTGTTGCGTGAATTTCGATTCGAGCTTGCGGAACACTTCCTTCAGCTGCTCGCGCGTGCGCGGCTTGGTGGCGTAGCCGATGGCGCCCAGCTGCATGGCTTCCTGGATCTGGTCGTTGCCGGAGACGATGTGCACGGGAATGTGGCGCGTCAGCGGGTTTTCCTTCAACTGCTGCAAGACCAGCAAGCCCGGGCGGTCCGGCAAGCCCATGTCGAGCAGGATGGCGTCGGGCAGGAATTCTTCCGCCAGGCGCAAGCCTTCGTCGGCGCCGTGCGCCACCAGGCAGCGGTATTGCATTTCATGCGCGAGGTCGAACAGGATGCCGGCAAACGACGGTTCATCTTCGATCACCAGCACGGAACGCTGGCCCGTCTTGGCAGGGGGCACGCTATCGCGGTCATCCTGGAACGTGGGCAGCGGCACGGGCTTGGCGGCGGGGGGCGCCTTCGGTGCGGCGGCTGCGACTTTGGCGGGCGCTTGCGGCGTGGCGGCGGGCACGCTTGCTGTTTCCACCGTGCGTTCCGGCATGACGGCCGGCAGCACCAGGGTGAACGTGCTGCCCTGGCCCGGCGTGCTGGCAAGCTCGATGCCGCCGCCCAGCAAGGCGGCCAGATCGCGCGAAATCGACAGGCCCAGGCCTGTGCCGCCATAGCGGCGGCTGGTGGTGCCGTCGGCCTGGTGGAAGGCGTCGAAAATCTTGTGCTGCTGGTCGTCGGCGATGCCGATGCCCGAATCTTGCACCTGGAAGCGCATCTGGCCGGCCGCATCGGCGCTCACGTGCAGGGACACCGTGCCCGCATCGGTAAACTTGATGGCGTTCGACAGCAGGTTTTTCAGGATCTGCTCCAGGCGCTGGCGGTCGCTGACGAAGGATGGCGGCGTGTCCGGCGCCAGCTTGACGTCAAACACCAGTTTCTTTTGCTGCGCCTGGGCGCCGAACAGCATCTTCATGCTGCTGAGCAGCTCGTCGAAGGGCACGGCGTCCGGCGTCAATTCCAGCTTGCCCGCCTCGACCTTGGAAATGTCGAGGATGTCGTTGATGAGGGTCAACAGGTCGTTGCCAGCCGAATAAATGGTTTGCGCAAACGTCACTTGCTCCGGCGTCAGGTTGCCGCTGCTGTTGTCCGACAGCAGCTTCGACAGGATGAGCGAGCTGTTCAGTGGCGTGCGCAGCTCATGCGACATGTTCGCCAGGAATTCGGATTTATAGCGGCTGGCCCGCTGCAGCTCTTCGGCGCGCGCTTCCAGCTGGGCGTGCGCCTGGACGATCGCCATGTTCTTCTGATCCAGCGACAGCGCCTGCACGGCCAGCTGCTCGTTCGACTGTTCCAGCGCCGCTTTTTGCTCTTCCAGGTGGGCTTGCGACTGTTCCAGCACACGCGATTGCTCGCCCAGCTCTTCATTGGCCGTGCGCAGCTCTTCCTGCTGCACTTCCAGTTCTTCATTCAATTGCTGCGTTTCTTCCAGTACATTTTGCAGGCGCTGGCGGTACAAGGCCGCTTCCAGCGACGTGCCGATATTGGCGCCAATCAGGTTCAGCCATTCCTTGGCGCGGGCGCTGACGGGATGTGTAAAGCCCAGCTCGATGACGCCGTTGACGACGCCTTCATTGTTGACGGGTACCAAAACCAGTTCCAGCGGCGCGCCGCTGCCCAGGCTCGACGTCACGGTCAGATAATTGCCGGGCACTTGCTGCACGTGCTTGAGGCGCTTTTCGCGCGCCGTCTCGCCCACCAGGCCTTCGCCCAGCTTGAACACCTGTTTTTCCTTCACGCCCTGTTCGTTGAAGCCGTACACGGCCGTGCGGCGCAGGCTGCCATCGTCGTCGACCACGTACAGGGTGGCCACGGCCACGTCGAGGCGGTGGGCCAGGAAGTCCAGCACGTGCCGTCCCAGCTGCGGCAGGCCCAGCTGGCCGCTCGTGTGGGCCGCCAGTTCCGTCTGTCCCGTGCGCAGCCAGGCTTGCTCCTGCAGCACGTCGTTGTCCTTGCCGCGCTGCTCGAGCGCATCGTTATAGATATCGGACAGGCGCAGCAGTTCGCGCCGTCCCAGGTAGGCGAGCATGCCGGACATGCCCAGGCTGAGGATCAGGAACACGACCACGGCCAGCATGGTGCGGCCCTCGGCCGAGTCGGCCCGCTCCTGGCGCAGGCGCTGCTCCATGGACAGGAAGGTGAGGAATTCGCGGCGGATTTCGTCGAATTCCAGCTTGCCTTCGCCCTGGCGCACGCGCGCGAGGAATTCCTGGTTGTTGCGGCGCTGGGCGATCACGGCTTCCGCGTACTCCATCCACTGGCCTTGCAGCGCGCGGATGCGGCGCAAGCGGTCCACCTGGATGGAGCTGTCGGCGACCAGGTCGAGCAAGGTGCTCATTTCGACGGCGATCTTGGCCTTGCCCGATTTATACGGCGCCAAAAACGTTTCATCGCCTGTCAGCAGGTAGCCGCGCATGCCCGTTTCCAGGTCGACGGACAGCTTCATGACCTCGTTCGCGTTGCCGATCACCCGTTCGGAATGCTCAACCGAGCGCAGGGCCGAGAGCAGATAGGCGATCAGGCCGACAAAGACGAGGGCCGTGACGACCCCGATGACCAACGGCAAGGTGACGTTGCGGGCCAGGATGCGGCGGAAGCTGAAGGAGTCGATCGGAGTCTTGGTATTCATTATGTCCGTGGTGAGGGCTGTCACAAAAAATCAATTTTAATGGAAATGCAAGGTTTCTGGTGGCCAAGCATAGCGTGCGCTAGCATAACAGCCTTGCGCTCAATTGCCGACTCGCAAGCCTGTGCAAAGCGGGCTAGCGCACAGATCAAAGCAGAGAGAAAATCAAGCTGGCCGCGATTGAGGCAGATCAAAGAGATAAGCGGTTTCCATCCTAAGATGCAGGAGGTGGCGGCGTCCCTGCGACGACCGCCGTGTGCAAACCAGCCCATGCAGGAGGACATCATGGCTAATCAATTGATGCGTCGCGATCCGCAAAACCCGCTGGCACGTTTCGACCCGTTCAGCGACATGGAAGATTTTATGCATGACTTTTTCGCGCCCGCCTTGCGCTTGCGCGATACGGGTTCGTCACGCATGCGTGTCGACATTTCCGAAACCGAGCAAGCCTATCAGGTGCAGGCGGATATTCCAGGCGTCAACAAGGACGATATCAAGGTTTCCATCGACGGGAGCCGCGTCTCCATCAGTGCCGAACTCAAGGATGAAAGGGTGACGCGCGACGGCGGCGGCAAGGCCGTGCGCAGCGAACGCGAGTACGGCCAGCAATACCGCAGCTTCGTGCTGCCGCACGAGGTGGACGAGGCCGGCGCGCAGGCGCGCTATGAAAATGGCGTGTTGCTGCTGGACTTGCCGAAGAAAGAGGGGACGGGCGGGCGGCAACTGGCGATACAGTAAGCCGGACTAAGCCGGTCCGGGGAATAAAAAAACGCCGGACGTTGCCGGCGTTTCGTGGGTATTGTCGGGTGGCGGGGCGCTGCCACCCGATTTGCCTCCATATATATGTCAGTCGCGGATTTCCAGCGCCCGGTTCAGGCTCAGCGCGGCCAGCGAGGCGACGGCACCCGACAGCAGGTAGAAGCTGACATAGGCGAGGCCGAAGTTGGCCGACAGGCCCAGCGCCACCAGCGGGGCGAAGCCGGCGCCGACCAGCCAGGCCAGGTCGGACGTCAGGGCCGCGCCCGTGTAGCGGAAGCGGGCAGGGAAGTTGGCCGTCACGGCGCCGGCAGCCTGGCCGTAGGACAGGCCCAGCAGGCTGAAGCCTACGAGGATGAACACGTCCTGGCCCGTATTGCCGCCGCCCATCAGGGTCGGCACGAAGGCGCTGAAGATGGCGATCAGCACGGCCAGCACGCCCAGGGTGGTGCGGCGGCCCACTTTATCGGCCAGCAAGCCGGAAATCACCACGCCGACGGCGGCCAGCACGGCGCCGACCATCTGGATTTGCAGGAAGTCCGGGGCCGAACGCGTCTGGTAGACGGAAATCCACGACAGCGGGAACACGGTGACCAGGTGGAACAGGGCGTAGCTGGCCAGCGCGGCGAGGGCGCCGATCAGCACGTTGCGGCCCTGGCCGCGGCTCATTTCAAACACGCTCACGGGCTGCAGTTCGCGTTCGTCGAGCAGGCGCGCATATTCATTCGTCGACACCAGGCGCAAACGGGCAAACAGGGCCACCACGTTGATGGCGAACGCCACATAGAAGGGATAGCGCCAGCCCCAGTCGAGGAAATCTTCATCCGTCAGGCTGGTCAGCATGAACCAGAACAGGCCGGCGGCGATCAGGAAGCCGGCGGGCGCGCCCAGCTGGCCCAGCATGGCATACCAGCCGCGCTTGTTTTCCGGCGCGTTCAGGGCCAGCAGCGATGGCAAGCCATCCCAGGAGCCGCCCAGGGCGACGCCCTGGCCGATGCGCAGCACGGACAGCCAGATGATGGCGGCAAAGCCCAGGTGCGAGTAGGTCGGCAGGAAGGCGATGCCGGCCGTCGACACGCCCAGGAGGAAGAGGGCGAAGGTCAGCTTGGCGCTGCGTCCCATGCGGCGCTGGATTTCCATGAAGATCACGGTGCCGAACGGACGGGCGATGAAGGCGAACGAGAAAATCAGGAACGCATATAAAGTCCCTTCCAGGCGCTCTTCGAACGGGAAGAAGACGCGCGGAAACACCAGCACCGAGGCGATGGCGTAGACAAAGAAGTCAAAATATTCGGAAGCGCGGCCGATGATCACGCCGACGGCGATCTCACCGGGGTCGATATGCGATTCGACCGTGCCGGCCCCGCGTGCGTCGCGCAGGGAATGGGGGGAAAAGTCGGCAGGTACATCGCCGCTGTGTGTGCGCGTGCTGGACATGATGATCGTCTCCAATATAGTTTCGAGTTCGGCCAACGCGTAACTTACCCCGGGTGTCTCACGCCCGGAGCAGGACTATTCATTAGATAGTTGTAGGAAAAGTCCTCGACTACCAAGTGAAAGTCCGAGCAAGGGGTAGGACAAAACGTCCAATTGCCAGTGCGCTCCAGTGAGAATACAGTACCATATCTTCATCCCCTGTACTGGACTTTCCTGTATGTTTTCATTAAAAGTTCGTCGCGGACTGCTTCTTTTACCTCTCGCATTGTTGGCTGGTTGCAATACGGTGGTACTGAATCCGTCTGGCGACATCGCAGTTCAGCAAGGCAATCTGATTGTCATCTCGACATTGCTGATGCTGTTGATTATCGTTCCGGTAATCGCCCTGACCCTGCTTTTCGCATGGCGCTATAGAAAAAACAACACCGCGGCCAAATACGAGCCGGACTGGGACCACTCGACTCGCCTCGAGCTGATCATCTGGGGCGCGCCCCTGCTGATCATCATCGTGCTGGGCCTGCTGACCTGGATCAGCACCCACACCCTCGATCCATACCGCCCATTGAGCCGTATCGACGCCAACCGTCCTATCGCGGCAACCCACAAGCCGATGATCGTCGAAGTCGTGGCCCTGGACTGGAAATGGCTGTTCATCTACCCGGAGCAAGGCATCGCTTCCGTGAATGAGCTGTACGCGCCCGTCGATCGTCCGATCCGCTTCAAGATCACCGCCTCGTCCGTCATGAACTCGTTCTTCATCCCCGCACTGGCAGGTCAGATCTACGCCATGCCGGGCATGGAAACGCAGTTGAATGCCGTCATCAACAAGCCGGGTGTCTACAAAGGCTTCTCCGCGAACTACAGCGGTGCCGGTTTCTCGGGCATGCGCTTCAAGTTCCACGGCGTCAACGATGCGGACTTCGACAAATGGGTGGAATCGGCACGTGCCGGTGGCGGCGCGCTGAACCGCGACGACTATCTGTCGCTGGCCCAGCCTAGCGAACGCGACCCGGTACGCCGCTACAGCGCCGTGCCGAACGATCTGTACAAGGCAATTCTGAACCGCACCATCGTTTCCGACGCCCTGTGCGTGACGCCGGTCGAGCCATACAAATTGACGATGGCAAAGAGCCCGGCAGCGTTTGTCACGCCAGTAGTCGCTAGCGATGCAGTGGCTGAAAAGGGCGTTCAAGCCAAGTAACGACTGCATGAATCCCGCAGCGCATTGCGCTGCAGATACTGGCGCCGCTTGCCTGGCGCCTCCCTTTTTTCTCTGAGAGTAACAATGCTAGACCATATTGATCTGACGAAGCTTATATTCGGCCGTCTGACTTGGGATGCAATTCCATTTCACGAACCTATCCTGCTGGCGACCTTTGCCATGGTCGCCCTGGGCGGTATCGCACTCGTTGCGGCACTGACGTATTTCCGCGTCTGGGGTACCCTGTGGCGCGACTGGATCACCAGTATCGACCATAAAAAAATCGGTATCATGTACATGATCCTGGGCCTGGTCATGCTGCTGCGCGGCTTTGCCGACGCGCTCATGATGCGTACCCAGCAGGCGATCGCCTTTGGCGACAATGCCGGCTTCCTGCCGCCGCATCACTACGACCAGATCTTCACCGCCCACGGCGTGATCATGATCTTCTTCGTCGCGATGCCTTTCGTGACGGGTCTGATGAACTACGTGGTGCCGCTGCAGATCGGCGCGCGCGACGTGGCTTTCCCATTCCTGAACAACTTCAGCTTCTGGATGACCACCATGGGCGCCGTCCTGGTCATGGCTTCGCTGTTCGTCGGCGAATTCGCCCGCACGGGCTGGCTGGCCTATCCGCCGCTGTCGGGCATCGTCGGCAGTCCGGACGTGGGGGTAGACTATTACATCTGGTCCTTGCAGATTGCCGGGGTCGGGACGCTATTGTCCGGTGTCAACCTGATCGCCACCATCGTCAAGATGCGCGCGCCTGGCATGACCTGGATGAAAATGCCCGTCTTCACCTGGACCGCACTGTGCACCAACATCCTGATCGTCGCCGCCTTCCCGGTGCTGACGGCGGTATTGGCCATGCTGTCGCTGGACCGCGTTGCCGGCTTTAACTTCTTCACGACGGAACTGGGCGGCAACGCCATGATGTACGTCAACCTGATCTGGATCTGGGGTCACCCGGAAGTCTACATTCTGATCCTGCCGCTGTTCGGCGTGTTCTCGGAAGTCGTTGCCACGTTCAGCAGCAAGCGTTTGTTCGGCTACGCCTCGATGGTGTACGCCACCTGCGTCATCATGATCCTGTCCTACCTGGTATGGCTGCATCACTTCTTCACCATGGGTTCGGGCGCCAGCGTCAACTCCTTCTTCGGCATCACGACGATGATCATCTCGATCCCGACGGGCGCGAAGATCTTCAACTGGCTGTTTACCATGTACCGCGGCCGCATCCGTTTTGAGTTGCCGATGCTGTGGACGATCGGCTTCATGGTGACCTTCACCATCGGCGGCATGACCGGCGTGCTGCTGGCCGTACCGCCAGCGGACTTCGTCCTGCATAACAGCCTGTTCCTGATCGCCCACTTCCATAACGTGATTATCGGCGGCGTGGTCTTCGGTGTATTTGCTGCAATCAACTACTGGTACCCGAAAGCCTTCGGCTACAAGCTCGACGCGTTCTGGGGCAAGTGCTCGTTCTGGTTCTGGTTCGTCGGCTTCTACCTGGCCTTCATGCCGCTGTACGTGCTGGGCCTGATGGGCGTGACCCGTCGTGTCAACCACTTTGAAGATCCATCCTTGCAAATCTGGACCATCATCGCCTGGTTTGGCGCCGTCTCGATCGCGCTGGGCATCGGTTCCCTGCTGATGCAGTTCTATGTCAGTTTCCGCAACCGTCACGCCCTGCGCGACGTCACCGGCGACCCATGGGGCGGCCGTACGCTGGAATGGTCGACGTCGTCGCCACCGCCAGACTATAATTTCGCCTTCACGCCACAAGTGCACGAACTCGATGCATGGACTGACATGAAGAAACACGGTTACCAGCGTCCGACGTCCGGTTTCACGAAGATCCACATGCCGAAGAACACCTGGGCTGGTTTCGTGATCGCCGCGCTGTCCGCACTGGTCGGTTTTGGCCTGATCTGGCAAATGTGGCTCGTCGCCGCCGTCGGCTTCGTGGTCATGATGATTACGATCATCGTCCATACCTTTAACTACAAGCGCGATTACTACATTCCTGCGGAAGAAGTGGTCCGTACCGAAGACGCTTATACTAAATTGCTGAGCAGCCATGTCTGATACCATCGCCCATAACACCGGCGCCGCTGGCGCCGCACCAAGCACGCGCAGCTACTTTGTGCGCGAGCACCACCCGGAAAACGGCAGCCTGCTCGGTTTCTGGCTCTACCTGATGAGCGATTGCCTGATCTTCGCCTGTCTGTTCGCCACGTACGCCGTGGTCGGCCGCAGCTATGCGGACGGCCCGACGGGCGCCGCGCTGTTCGACCTGCCGCTGGTGGCCGTCAACACGGCCATGCTGCTGCTGTCGTCGATCACCTACGGCTTCGCCATGCTGGCCATGCAGCGCAAGCAATTGCGCAGCACCCTGGTCTGGCTGGGCATCACGGGCCTGTTCGGCCTGGCCTTCCTGTCGCTGGAAATGTATGAATTCATTCATCTGATCCACGAAGGCGCCGGTCCGCAGCGCAGCGCGTTCCTGTCGTCGTTCTTTGCCCTGGTCGGTACCCACGGCTTGCACGTGACGTTCGGCGTGATCTGGCTCGTGACCCTGATGTTCCAGTTGAACAAGCATGGCCTGACCCCGGAAAACGGCCGCCGCATGATGTGCCTGTCGCTGTTCTGGCACTTCCTGGACGTCATCTGGATCGGCGTCTTCACCTTTGTCTACCTGATGGGAGTGCTGCCATGAGCGACCACCACACACACGGCGATAGCCACCACCATGACAACCACGATCATGGCAGCCTGAAAAGCTACGCCATCGGTTTCATCCTGTCGGTGATCCTGACGGCCATTCCGTTCTGGCTGGTGATGACGAAAGCCATCACCAACTCGGGCACCATGGGCCTGGTTCTGCTGGCGTTCGCGGCGGTTCAAGTGGTGGTACACATGGTGTACTTCCTGCACATGAACACCAAGTCCGAAGGCGGCTGGAACATGATGGCGCTGATCTTCACGATCATGATCGTGGGTATCGCCATGGCCGGTTCCCTGTGGGTGATGTACCACATGAACCACAACATGATGCCGGATCTGATGCCTGAGTACATGCATACGAAAACGGCTCCATGATGAGTCAACCGCGCCCAAGCAACATCGGGCGCGCCCCTGGCGCCGCATCGCAAGATGCCGCGCCAGGCCCACGCGGCATGGCGGTACGCTACGTACTGGCCCTGCTGGCGGGGATCGTTTTTGCCGGTTTCTGTGCCTTGGGCACCTGGCAAGTCAAGCGCCTGTTCTGGAAGCTTGACCTGATCGAGCGCGTCGAACAACGCGTACATGCGCCCGCAACGGACGCGCCTGGACCCGCAGCCTGGGCCAGCATCACGCCACAAACGGATGAATACCGCCATGTGCGACTCTCCGGTACTTATCTCCCCATTTTCAATACCCTGGTGCAGGCAACGACGGCACTGGGCAGCGGCTATTGGCTGGTGACGCCCTTGCGCCTGGCCGATGGCAGCACCGTGCTGATCAACCGCGGCTTCGTGGCCAAGCGCGCCGGCATCGCCGCCAGCACGCCGGCCGGCATCGTCGAGGTCGACGGCTTGCTGCGCATCAGCGAGACGGGCGGCGGCTTCCTGCGCGAAAACAGTCCTGCCACGCAGCACTGGTATTCGCGCGACGTGGCCGCCATCGCCGGCTCGCACATGCTGAGCAACGTGGCGCCATATTTCGTCGATGCGAAGGAAAAATCGGAAACGGCCGGTGATGCCCCCGTCGGCGGCCTGACCGTGATCTCGTTCCACAACAACCATTTGGTT
The DNA here is from genome assembly GCF_002127655.1 of Janthinobacterium sp. GW456P. Taxonomy (GTDB): domain Bacteria; phylum Pseudomonadota; class Gammaproteobacteria; order Burkholderiales; family Burkholderiaceae_D; genus Janthinobacterium. The sequence continues at coordinate 161,686 of NZ_NEHB01000003.1, read as the reverse complement.
TACGCCTTGACGTGGTTCGCGCTGGCCCTGATGGTGGCCGGTATCACGTGGTGGATCGTGCGCGAAGACAAGCGCCGCCGCGCGCGCAAGGCGGGCAACGCCGATCGCCAGGAAAGCGACCATGCCGGGCATGATTGAAATCCTGCCCAACCGCGAGGTCTTAGAACGCGGCGCGGTGGCGGCCGAGATGGAACATCCGGCCGGCCACCAGAACATGAAACTGCTGATCCAGCTGCGCTGGCTGGCCGTGATCGGCCAGATCAGCACGATCTTCGGCGTGGGCGTGGGATTGGGCATCGCTTTGCCCGTGCCCTACATGCTCGAAGTGCTGTCCTGCCTGATCGCCTTCAATCTGGCCAGCCTCTTGCGCTGGCACGAACGCCAGCCCGTTTCCAACACGGCCCTGTTTCTTGCCCTGCTGGTCGACGTCACCGTGCTGACGGCCCAGCTCTACCTGAGCGGCGGCATCAGCAACCCGTTTGCCTTCCTGTATTTATTGCAAGTCATCCTCAGCGCCGTGCTGCTGGAAGTGTGGTCGACCTGGATCATGGTGGCCATTACCAGCCTGTGCCTGGCCGGCCTGGCCTTGCTGCCCGGCCCCCTGATCCTGCCGATCGACCCCGAGCGCGGTTTTTCCAGCCTGTACGTGCAAGGCTTGCTGATCTGTTTTATCTTGAACGCCGCCTTGCTGGTGGTGTTTATTACGCGCATCAACCGCAACCAGCGTGCCGGCGACGCCAAGGTGGCCGACCTGCGCCAGCGCGCGGCGGAAGAGGAGCACATCATCCGCATGGGCTTGCTGGCTTCGGGCGCGGCGCACGAACTGGGCACGCCGCTGGCAACCTTGTCCGTCATCCTCGGCGACTGGCGCCGCATGCCCGAACTGAGCAAGAACAGCGAATTGCTGGAAGAAATCACGGAAATGCAGGCGCAATTGCAGCGCTGCAAGAGCATCGTCAGCGGCATTTTATTGTCGGCGGGCGAGGCGCGCGGGGAATCTTCCGTGAAAACGACGATCAATACCTTCCTCAGCGACCTGGTGGACGAGTGGCGCACGAGCCGCCCGATCCAGGATTTCGAGTACGATAACCGCATCGAGCATGACGTGCCCGTCGTCTTCGATTCGACCCTGAAACAAACCATCTGCAATGTGCTCGACAATGCGCTGGAAGCGTCGCCCGAGTGGCTGCGCTTCGAAGCGACGCGCGAAGCGGACGCCTTGCACCTGGTCGTTACCGATGCGGGTCCCGGCTTCGAGCCGTCGATGCTGACGCACCTGGGTAAACCATATCAAAGCAGCAAGGGCAAGCCCGGCGGCGGCCTGGGCCTGTTCCTGGTGGTGAATGTCGCGCGCACCCTGGGCGGTACAGTGACGGCGCGCAACCGGGTGCAGGGCGGGGCGGTGGTGCACCTGGCCTTGCCGCTGGCGGCCATCAAACTGGAAAGAGAAAGCGACCACCATGCAGGATGACCGTCTGTTACTGATCGTGGAAGACGACGCCGCGTTTGCCCGCACCCTGGGCCGCTCGTTCGAGCGGCGCGGTTACCAGGTGCTGCTGGCCACCAATTTCGACGAAGCGAGCGCCTTGCTGGAACAGCATTGCCCCGACTACGCCGTCGTCGACCTGAAACTCAATGGCAATACCTCGGGCCTGGCTTGCGTGCAGATGCTGCACCAGCACGACCCGGACATGCTGATCGTCGTGCTGACGGGCTACGCCAGCATCGGCACGGCCGTCGAAGCGATCAAGCTGGGCGCCTGCCAGTACCTGGCGAAGCCGTCGAACACGGACGACATCGAAGCGGCTTTCGGCCACGTGGCCGGCAACGCCGACATCGAACTGACGAACCGCGCCACCAACATCAAGACCCTGGAATGGGAACGCATCCACGAAATGCTGGCCGAGACGGATTTCAATATCTCGGAAACGGCCCGCCGGCTGGGCATGCACCGGCGCACGCTGGCGCGCAAGCTGGAAAAGCAGCGGGTGAAGTAGTCACTGCGCAGTTTGGTCGTCGTCGAATGTCAATTCGATCATACTGTCATCGCTCCAGTCCTGCGCCCAGCTTTGTTGATGGCACGCGTACCCGATCTTTTTATGGATACGTAATCAATGACCCGATGCTTTCTCGGCCGCGCCCGAAGTGACCAATACCTCGTGCTCATACGCACCCAGATGGCCATAATGACCTTTGGGACTAAGATAACCGGCAATATGCACGCGCGGCCGTTCATACACCGAATTGGGCGCCACCAGGCCGACCTCACGCCATGCAACGCCGCCGAAAGAGTTGATCCACCATGTACCGGCATCCGCATCCGCATCGGTCGGCTGGAAAACGCTCTTTTCAAAGCCCCGCGACCAGACGCCATCGCGCTCGATGGGACGGTAGCCATAGCCTGCCATGATCTGGGTGCGCTGGGACGGATGGTCGCGCCAATACTCTTGCCCCTTCGTGTAGGCGTCGCGCATGAGCGCTGATTGCGTCACGATGGCGCCCGCCGGATGGGTCAAGCCTTGAAAGAACCACTGCGCGTAGTCGGCTGGCGGCGTGGCAGACGGTTGTTTGTCCGCCGCCTGCGTTTGGGCAAAAGCGCTGGCGTATTCCAGAACGATATCCGGAATATTATCTGCGCTCGCCTTGCCGGCAAGGGCGGTCAATAGCAGGAATGCCGAAATAGATCGCAGCATCGCGTTTCATCTTTCCATTTGTTAGTCTCTATGCGGGTTTCCGCCATTCCATCTTCTGCACCTGAATATGCGGATGGCTTTCCAGCGCTTCCCATTGCGGCAAAAAGACAAAGCCCTGTTTCCGGTAAAACGCGGCCGCGCGCGCATTTTCCGGCGCCACATCGAGCACCAAGCGAACATGGCCATTGTCCACGGCGCATTGTTTCACGGCATCGACCAAACCCTGCGCCACGGCCAGGCCCCGGTATGCCGCATGTACCCACATGGCGATCAAATGGCACTCGCCATTGCCTGCCACCACTTGCGCGGCCAGGCCGATCGCTTGTTCTCCATCGAAGGCGAGGAAAAACGTGCGCTGCGGCGTGCTGATGGCGCGCTGCTGCCAGTCGGCATCGGCAAAACCGGCCGCGCTGGCATGGCTGGCGCCAAAGGCGGTGGGGGCGTCGAGCAGGGCGGCCAGGCGCGTGGCTTTCAGGGCCGGCCAGTCGGCGGCGCTGGTGGGGCGGATAATGATATTCTTCAAATCGGGGACATTTCTTAACTGGTCGGTGCGGCCGTGGACGAGGATATCTTCTTGTACGCTTGCGCCAGCATCGTGACGGTCGCGACATCGTTCACGCTGCGCGCTTCGATGATCGTCTCGCCCGCATCGATGGCGACATCGCCGTTCGCATAGCTTGCCGGATAGCGCCGTTCGGTGATCTTGTTGCTGGCAACATTGCGCGTGTAGCGCAGCGCCACAAGCTGGCCGCCTTCCTGCCTGATGACGACATAGTTCGGGACGGTGGTGCGTTCCAGTTTCCACGTGCCGATAAAATCCTCGACAGGGGCGGCGCTGGCGTTGGCGAAGATTGCGCAGCCGGCGGCGAGAGCGCCCAGGAGCAGTTTTTCATGGTGGTGACAGCCTATGCAAGAGTGGCCTGCGGTGCAGGAAAATACGTCCATCATGCTTGAATGGCATGGCGCCTGTCCTTGGGATGGCGCTATCCATTGAAGTATTTGACAATATTAACAGGAGTGCAGGCTTGCTCAGCCGTATTTGTTGCGCTTGACCTAGGATTGGTCCCACACTTCAATCGTGAGCAGCTGCCCGGGCGCGCAGGCGGCGATGCGCTCCCCGTGCACGGTGATACTGCCAGGCCAGCCCGTGAGCTGGTCCTGCGGAAATTCGCCGTCCCGTGCTTCGGCGATGCCCGCCAGCAACAGCGGTGCGATGACGTCCGCCGAGGCCGTGTAGCGGTTGGGGAAACCGTTGAACGCCAGCTGGGTCGCCTTGCCTTGTGTACACAGTTGCGCGATCCAGTCCGCGCCGAACAGGCCCGCTTCCCAGGTGGCGAGAAACGTTTCCTTGTTGACTTTCGTCATATCGGCCAGTTGTTCCGGCGTTTGCGTCGAGATAATCGTCCACCAGCCTGACATGGGCACTCCTTTAAAAAATTAACGGGTCATGGCGCGGCGCAGCACATAGCTGAGGCCATCGACGGCGGCCACCATCAGCAACATGGCGACGATGACGGTGGCGGCGCTCTGCATCTGGAACAGCGAAAGATGGTATTTCAGCATCTGTCCCAGGCCGCCCGCACCGACGACGCCGAGAATGGCGGCGGCGCGGATATTGTTTTCCCAGCGGTACAGGGTGTAGGACATCATCTGCGGGCTGCACTGCGGCAAGGTCGCGTATAAAAAGGCCACGGCCGGGCGCGCGCCGTTGATGCGCAGGGTGGCGGCCGGCAAGGGCGGACAGTTTTCAAACGCATCGGCAAACAAGCGCCCCAGCACGCCCACCGTGTGCAAGGCCAGGGCCAGGGTGCCCGCGAACGGGCCCAAGCCGGCGGCGATCAGCAGAATCGAGGCCCACACCAGTTCCGGGATCGAGCGCAGCACATTCAATACGCCACGCGTCGCGTTGCGCGCCAAGTGACCGAAACGGCCGCTGGCGGGCAGGGCCAGCAGCGCGCCGAATACGGCCGCGATCAGCGTGCCGATGGCCGACATGGCCAGGGTCTCGAACGTGGCCACGCCGACTTTCATCAGGAAGGGGCCGGCCAGCTCGGGCGGGGCGAAGCCGTGCAGGAAATCGGCGCTCGTGCGCACGGCGTCGGCGCTGAAGAACTCGCCCCATTTCAGGGGCAGGGTGGCGAAGCTGGCGATGACCAGCAGCACTAAACCGGCCAGCAAGGCCCAGGTCGACCAGCGCACGGGAGCAGGGATGGGCAACATCGGTTCAGTCTTCATGCCAGCCTCCGGCGCAGCATGGCGGACACGGCGTCGGCGCCCGCCACCAGCAGCACGAACACCATCAGCATGGTGGCCAGCTCGCTGCCTGCCATCATCTTCATCGATTCATCCATGCGCTGGCCCAGGCCGCCCGCGCCGACAAAACCCATGACGACGGAACCGCGGATCGCGCATTCCCAGCGGTAAATCGTGTACGACACGAGTTCGGCGGCCGATTCGGGCAGGGCGCCGTACAGCAAGGCTTGCAGTCTGCCGCTGCCGTTGTGCAACAAGGCGTTGCAGGCGGCGTCCGACGACTCGAGGATTTCCGCGTAGACCTTGCCCAGCATGCCGCAATACGTGAGGGCGATGGCGATCACGCCGGCCGTCGGCCCCAGGCCGACGATGCGTACCAGCAATAATGCCCAGACCAGTTCCGGTACGCTGCGCAGCAGCACCAGCAGCGCGCGCACGCCATGGCGCACGCTGGCGGCCAGCGGCGACACCTGGCCGGAACCGATGCGCGAGATCGACAAGCGCTCCGTCACAAGCAGGGTCAATGGAATGGCGCCCAGCATGGCCAGCGCCATGCCGGCCGTGGCCATGGCGATGGTTTCCCAGCTGGAAATGGCCACCAGCTGCAAAAATTCCGGCGTATGGGCGGGCGGCACGAAGCTGGCGACGAATTGCCAGGTGGCCGCCAGGCTTTGCGCATCCCAGAGTATCCACGGCTTGAACTCGGCCTGTACCAGCATCGGCCACAGTACGAACAGCACGATGGCGGCCCCGGTCAGGCGGCCGCGCCAGGCGGGATCGCGCGGTATGGCGGCGTCGGCGCTTTTCAGCAAAGGGGCCTCGCGGCGTCCAGGTTTGCTGCCACCGATTCAAACTGCGGTGCCGGCTCGGCCTTGTTGCGGTACAGCTCGGCGATCATCGCGTCGCTGACCTCGCTGCCCTGCAAGTCGAAGACGATCTGGCCGTCACGCAGGGCGACGATGCGCGTAAAGCAGGCGCGGGCGATGTCCACCTGGTGCAAGCTGCAGATCAGGGTGGCGTTGCGCGCCTGCGCTTCGGCCTGCAGCACATGGATCGTCTGCAAGGCGAGTGTCGGGTCGAGCGCGGACAGCGGTTCGTCGACAAGGAACACTTGCGCATTCGACACGAGTGCGCGCGCCATGCCGCAGCGCTGGCGTTCGCCGCCGGACAGCCGGTCGACCCTGGCATACAGTTTGTCCTGCAGATTGAATTTGCCCAGCGCTTCCCACGCGGCGCGCGGATCGGCGGGCGCCAGCAGCGAACGGATGGCCGTCCACAAGCTCCATTGCGGCAGACGTCCCGCCAGCACGGCGTTGACGACGCGCTGGCGCGGCGGCAGCGGCGGCGTTTGCGGCGCCAGGAACAGGCGCGAGCGCAAGGCGTGGCGTTCGGCGCTGCCGGCTTGCCAGGGAGACGTGCCCAGGATGTTCAATGTGCCCGATGCCGGGCGCAGCGCGCAGGCCAGGGTGTGCAGCAGGCTGGTCTTGCCGGCGCCTGACGGGCCGATCAGGGCGATCTGCTCGCCCTGGGCCACGTCCAGGTCCACGTCGCGCAGGGCCAGCGCATGGCCCGCGGCGCCCGCGTGGTGGACGCTGACCTTGTGAAGTTGGAATGTCATGCGATGTTCGGTGTGGGGGCGGTGGTGTGTCGGATGACGCCATGCGACGGCAGCGTAGGTCGGATTAGGCCGGAGGCCGTAATCCGACAACATTGTCGCCATTATTGCTTGTGTCGGATTATGCGGCTTTGCCGCTAATCCGACCAACGATAAAACGCGTCGACCTATATTACTTCAACAGCTTCGCATCGCGCGCGGCCGCTTCGATATCCTTGTAGTTCTCGGCCTTGGTGGGGATGAACTTCGTGGCGCGCTGCAATTCCAGGATTTCCTTGCCTTCGGCAGTGGAGGGATCCAGCGCCAGGAAGGCGTCCGTCAGTTTCTGGCGCACGGCCGGGTTCATGTCGGCGCGCACGCTCCAGTTGTAGTCGTAGTAGCCTGGTGTCGTGTAGAACACACGCACCTTGCTCGGGTCGACCTTTTTCGCTTCGACCAGCTTTTCCCACACGGAAATGTTCAAGGTACCCGCATCGACCTTGCCGCCGGCTACGGCCGCCACGGTGGCGTCATGCGCGCCCGAGAACGCGATGCGCTTCATGTCCGTGTCCGGATTGATCTTGGCAGCCAGCAAGTAGTAACGGGGCATCAAGTGGCCCGAGGTCGACGATTCCGAACCGAAGGTGAAGTTCTTGCCCTTCAGGTCGGACAATTGATTGATGTCCTTGCTGGTGGTCACAAACACGGAGCGGAACTTCGTGTCTTCCTCGCGCTGCACCAGCGGCACAATCTTGCCGCCGCTGCGCACGTTCGCTTGCACGAAAGTAAAACCGCCGAACCAGACCATGTCGAGTTTGTGATTGATCAAGCCTTCCACGGACGCCGCGTAATCGGTGACGGGCGTAAATTCCACCTTCATGCCCAGCTTTTTCTCCAGATAGCTGCCCAGCGGCTTGAACTTGCGCTGCAATTCCGTCGGCGCTTCATCGGGGATGGCGGAGACGCGCAGCACTTGTTGCGCCTGCGCCAGACCGCTGTGGATGGCCAGGGTAGCGGCGACGGTGGCCAGGATGGCGGGGAATTTGGAAAAAGTGGTCATGGGAGTGCCTTTGTAAAAATATTGTTCATTAAGATACGGAAACCCCGGTCGTGCCTTCCTGCATCTCGCCGACGACGACGGCGTCGCCAAAGCCTTCGGCGCGGAAAATCGCCAGCACTTGCTCGACGGCTTCCGGCGCGCAGGCCACCAGCAGGGGGCCGGCCGTCTGCGGGTCCGTCAGGATCGCCCTGTCGATGGCGCTTAAATTGTCTGCCAGCGCCACTTGCGCGCCGTAGCCTTGCCAGTTGCGGTTTGATGCGCCAGTAATGTTGCCATTTTGCGCCAGTTGCTGCACCTGCGGCAGCAGCGGCACGGCATCCATGGCGATGCGCGCCTGCAACTTGGCGCCGCGCGCCAGTTCCAGGGTGTGGCCCAGCAAGCCGAAACCCGTCACGTCCGTCAGCGCATGCACGCCATCGAGCAGGGCCAGCTTCTTGCCCGGGGTATTCAATTTGGTGGTGTTGTCGATTAAGGAAGCGTAGCCGTCCGCGTCCAGCGCGTTTTTCTTCAGCGCGGCCGACAAGATGCCCACGCCGATCGGCTTGCCCAATACCAGTTTATCGCCGGCGCGCGCGCCCGCGTTGCGTTTCACTTGCGAGGGGTGGACCAGGCCCAGCACGACCAGGCCGTAGATCGGCTCGACGGAATCGATGGTGTGGCCGCCCGCGATGGGGATGCCAGCCTGGGCGCAGACGGTTTCGCCGCCCTTTAATATGAGGCCGATGGTTTCTACCGGCAGCTTGTTGATCGGCATGCCCACCAGGGCCAGCGCCATGATGGGCGTGCCGCCCATGGCGTACACGTCGGAAATGGCGTTGGTGGCGGCGATGCGGCCGAAGTCGAACGGATCGTCGACGATGGGCATGAAGAAATCTGTCGTGGCGATCAGCGCCTGCTCGTCGTTGAGCTGGTAGACGGCCGCGTCATCGGAGGTTTCTATGCCGACCAGTAATTCCTTCGGCAGGGGAAAGCCGCCGCTGCCCTTTAAAATGTCGGCCAGCACGCCCGGCGCAATTTTGCAGCCGCAGCCGCCGCCATGGGCAAATTCGGTCAATCGGATGGGTGTATTGGATGGTAGTGCGCTATCGGACATGGTCGTCATCCTGCTTAAAAAAGGTAAAAAAGCGCGCTCAGGCTCAGGCGGCGCTGGCGGTACGGGGTTCGCCGACGATAGCACATAATGCGCGCGCGGCTTGCTCAAAGGCATGTTCTGAAATATCGGGCAAGACCAGCGGTGTCGCCTGGGCGTAGCGGCTGAAGTTGCGGGCGATCGATTGCCGGTAGACGGGGTCGTAATGCTGGACCAGCAGTTCTTCCACCAGCTCGGCCATGCGGCCCGCCGTGGCCAGTTGCTGCCAGTGGGCGATTTTCTCCTTGCCATGCAGTTGCGTCAACAGGGCCAGCTGCACGTTCAGGCGCTGTGCATCGCCGACGAAATGCGCATAATCCTGCATCAGCAATTGCACGCGCTGCTCCGTGGCCAGCCGCACGTCCGTGCAGGCGGCCGCGCGCATCTTTTCCATCAGCGCGTCGGGCACGCGCAAGCGGCCCACTTTCTTGCTTTCCGATTCGATGAACACGGGAAGATGCGGGTTGAAAGTGCGCAATTGCTGCCACAGCGCGCTTTCGAACGCCTTTTGCGACGGCTGCACTTCCTCTGGCAAGCCGCCCAGCACGGAGCCGCGGTGCGCTGCCAGTTGCTCCAGGTCGATCACCTGCGCGCCTTGCTTGTCCAGCACCTGCAGCAGGCGGCTCTTGCCGCTGCCGGTGGGGCCGCACAGCACGTTGATGAAGTCGAAGCGTTCGGGCAGGATGGCCAGCTCGGCGTTCACGTGGCGCCGGTAATCCTTGTAGCCGCCCTCGAGCTGCGTCACGGGCCAGCCGATGCGCGCCAGGATGTGCGCCATGGCGCCGCTGCGGTTGCCGCCGCGCCAGCAATACACCAGCGGCGACCAAGACTGCGGGTGGCCGAGGAAGCCGTCTTCGATATGCCGCGCGATATTCTGCGCCACCAGCGCCGCGCCCAGCTTCTTCGCCTCGAAGGCGCTCGTCTGCTTGTACAGGGTGCCGACGCGCACGCGCTGCTCGTCGTCGAGCACGGGCAAGTTGATGGCGCCCGGCAAATGGTCTTCCGCGAACTCGGACGGGCTGCGCACGTCGATGATGGCGTCGAACTCATGCAGGCGTGGCAGGATGTCGCTGAAGGGCTGGACTGCAGGGTATTTCATCGTGGCGCGGCTGCTGGGAATGGGGGAAGACGTATTATCCCCGATAAAGGCCGCTGGCGTGGGGCTTTGGCGCCGCCATTTACACTTCGGGTGCCGGGCCGGCGTCCCGCATGCCCGTAAAGAACCGCACCAGGCCGTGCGGCGCATCGTCGCCGAAGCACAGGCGCAGGATGCGCTCCGACTCCGCCGCGGCCACGCTGCTGCGCGCAAACAGCGCCGTTTCATATGCCAGCAGGGCCGCTTCCACGTCGCTGGGGGGCGCGGCAAGCGCTTGCGCCAGCTCGGCGCCGTCCAGCATGGCCAGGTTGGCGCCTTCGCCGGCTGGCGCCATCAGGTGGGCCGCGTCGCCCAGCAAGGTCACGCCCGCCACGCGCTGCCAGCGGTGGCGGACGGGCAGCAGATGCACGGGACGGGGCACGGGCGGCGTGTCCGCGTCCGTGATCAGGGCCGTGAGCGCCGGCGCCCAGCCGGCAAACTGGGCGGCGATGGCGGCCCGGGCGGCGGCCGGGTCGGCAAAATCGATGCTCGCCAGCCATTCTTCCGGTTTACTCAGGGCCACATACGCATGCAGCACGCCATCGGCTTCGCGGTGGACCTGGATGCCCTTGCCCGGCGCCAGCGCGAACAGGGCGCCGGTGCCCACGGCTTGCGCAGTGGCCCCGTGGCGGCGGTCGCTGTCGAACAGATACGTTTCAATGAAGGCAATGCCGCTGTAGGCCGGCTGCGCGCTGGAGAGCAGCGGCCGCACCCGGGACCAGGCACCGTCCGCGCCCACCAGCAGATCGCTGCTTGCCGTGGCGCCATGCGCAAAATGTAAAAGGTGCTGGCCGCCGCCCAGCGTGGCGACGTTTGTCAGCTTGTGGCCCCAGCGCACGCAGCCTTCAGGCAAGGCTGCGTGCAGGATGCGGCGCAACTCGCCGCGCGGCACTTCGGGACGGCCGCCCGTGCCGTCGTCGTCCTCGTCGAGCAGGACGGTGCCATGCTGGTCGAGCACGCGGCTCGCTTCGCCGCCCGCGTGGATGAGGGCACGGAAGGCATCGTGCAGGCCGGCCGCCCGCAGCGCTTGCTGGCCAGTTTCTTCGTGGATGTCGAGCATGCCGCCCTGGCGGCGCGCCTGCGGCGATGCCTCCGCTTCATACACGGTGGCGGCGATGCCGTGGACGTGCAGCACGCGGGCGAGCATCAGCCCGCCCAGGCCCGCGCCGATGATGGCGATATGCATGGTGATCCTTCAGGTGGTGTTTAAAACAGTAATGGAACGGCGTTCCATAAGAATTTTGCGGCAAGCCGGCATCTGTGTCAAGATAAGCAATGCCCCATACCGTAGCGACCCCACCACGACGCGCCGACTCGCTGACGCGCGACACCATCATCGACGCCGCCATTGCCCTGCTCGACACGGCGGGCGAGGGCGGCCTGACTTTCCGCGCCCTGGCCGCGCGCCTGGCGACGGGAGCGGGCGCCATCTACTGGCACGTGGCCGACAAGGATGATTTGTTCACGGCCGCCAGCGACGCCATCGTCGCCCGCGCCATGGAGGCCGCGCCGCCTGGCGATACGCCGCAGGCGGGCATCCGCGCCGTGGCGCTGGCCATGTTCGAGGCGATGGATGCGCATCCGTGGCTGGGCTCGGCCCTGTCGCGCGCGCCGGGCCAGCTGCCCACCGTGCGCATCCTGGAACGCCTGGGCCGGCAGGTTGATGCGCTGGGCGTGCCGCAGGAGCGGCAGTGGATGGCGGCATGCGCCTTGCTCAATTATTTGCTGGGCGTGAGCGGGCAGAATGCGGCCAATGCCGTCATCGCCAGGGAACAGGGCCTGGAGCGCGCGCATTTCCTCGACACTCTGGCAGGCGCCTGGTCACGCCTCGATGCGCAGGCGTTCCCGTTTGCCCGCAAGGTGGCGGGCCAGCTGCGCGCGCACGACGACCGCGCGGATTTTTTGGCGGGCATCGATCTGATCGTGCATGGCATGCAGGCGCTGCAAGCGGGCCGCTAGCCCAGCACATGTCCCAGCAGCGGCGCCAGCAGCACCGTCACGACGCCGGAAAAGATCATCGTCAGGCTGGCCACGGCGCCTTCTTCCGTGCCGACCCGGCGCGCCACGGACAAGCCAAAACCGTGCGCGGCCGCGCCATACGGGGCGCCACGGGCGATGCGCATGCGCAAGGGCAGCAGTTTTAACAAGGGTTTGCCCAGCATCAAGCCGAACAAGCCCGTCATGACAACAAAAATCCCCGTCAGCTGGGCCGAGCCGCCCATGTGGCGCGAGGCTTCCAGCGCGAACGGCGTGGAGACGGAACGCGCCAGCAAGCTGCGCGCCATGTCGCCATGCACGCCCAGCAGCCGGTCCAGCAGCAGGGTGGCGGCCACGGAGGCGACGATGCCGGCGCAGCTGCCCAGCGACAGGGCCAGCCAGTGCTTGCGGATCAGCTTGCGCTCCTGGAAGATGGGCAGCGCAAACGCGATGGTGGCGGGGCCCAGCAGCCACGGCAGCCAGCGCGTCTCGCCGAAATACGTGGCGAACGGCGTCGACGTTGCCTGCACGATGACGATCAATATCGCCGAGGTGCAGATGGCGGGCGTCAGCAGAAAATGCGGGTGGCGCCGGTGCACGGCCTGGTTGGCATAGAACAGCACCAGGGTCAGCAGCAAAAACAGCAGGGACAGCAGCAGGGTGCTCATGCTTGCGCCCTCACGGCGCGCTGGCGCAGCAATTTTTGCAGCCGGAGCTTGCGTTCATGGCGGCACACCCATTCCACCGTCAACGCCGTGGCCAGCATCACGCTGGCAAAGCCCAGGCCGATATTCACGAACAGCATCAAGCCCTGTGACCTCAACAGTTGTGTAAATTGCACCACCGATACGACCAGCGGTATGAAAAACAGCAGCATGTTGGCCAGCAGCCAGTTCGCGCCCAGTTCGATGGCGCTTGGCCGTACCCAGCCCGCCAGCAGCAGGGCCACCAGCACGAACAGGCCCACGACGCCGCCGGAAAACGGCAAGTGCAGGGCCGAGGCGGCCGCGTCGGCCAGCCACCAGGCGGCAATCAGGATGCCCACTTGCCACGCGGTCTGCGCGGGCTGGCGCCAAACAGCAATGGAGAGTGGGGCGGCGGTGGAACAAGGGACGGCTTTCACGGCAGGCTTTCAAACGGATGGGGGAGTTTTCATTGTAGTGAGCCCACATCAAAAGATAAAATGACTTAAACTCATGATCATCATTCGATTTTGGAATGCATCATGGATATCCGCTCCCTGCGCTACTTCGTCGAAGTGGTCGAGCAAGCCAGTTTTACGCGCGCGGCCGCCAGGCTGCACGTGACGCAGCCCACCGTCAGCAAGATGGTGCAACAGCTGGAACAGTCGCTGGACCTGGCCCTGCTGGACCGGGCCGGCAAGCGCTTTACCCTGACGGACGCCGGCAAGGTGGTGCTGTCGCGCGCGCATGAACTGCTGGCCTTGCACGCGGAACTGAAGGTGGAATTGCGCGACTTGCAACATCTGGAGCGGGGAGAGTTGCGGGTCGGCGTGTCGCCGCAGACGCACTCCACCCTGGCGCCATGGCTGGCCGAATACCACCAGCGCTATCCGGGCATCGAACTGAAAATGTATGAAAGCGGCACGCAGGCGATCGAACGCGACTTGCGCACCGGCACGGTGGAACTGGGCACCATGCTCGACTACCCGGGCAACGCCGCCACCTGGCAGGATTTCGAAGCCTTGCCCCTCGTGCGCTCGCCGCTGTGTCTGCTGGCAGCGCCCGGCTCGCCGTGGCACGGGCGCGCTGCCGTGGCTCTGGCCGAGCTGGCCGACAGCCCCTTCATCTTCTATGGCGCCGCCTTCGCCCTGAACGACATCGTGCAGGATGCCTGCCAGCGGGCCGGTTTCGCCCCGCGCATCACGGGTCGCAGCGGCCAGTGGGATTTCATTGCCTCGCTGGTGCGGCTGGGCGTGGGCATCTGCCTGCTGCCGAAGATGTATTGCGACACGCTTGATGCCGCGCAATTTGACGTGATTCCCCTGGCCGGTCCGCCCGTGGAGTGGAACCTCATGCTGGCCTGGCGCCGGGGCGGGCGGCTGTCGTTCGCCGCGCGCGCCTGGCTGGAGCTCGTCAGGGCGCGCATGGCGGACGCGGCCCGTTTACAATAGACGCTCGCCAACTTCCGCCCGACCCGATGAATATCAACGTCAATACCAGACTCAAACGCACGGCCGGCTCATTGCTGCTGGGATTGTTATGCACCGTAGGCCTGATGAGCGAAATGGGCTACGCCCAGGCCGCCTTGCCAGTGTATGGCTATTTCGTCAAGAACACTTACCCGCATGACCCGCAGGCTTTCACGCAAGGCTTGCTGTTCAAGGATGGCCATCTGTATGAAAGCACGGGCCAGAATGGCCAGTCTTCCTTGCGCAAGGTGGAGTTGACGACGGGCAAGGTGCTGCAGAAAAGCATGCTCGACAAGAATGTGTTTGGCGAAGGCATCACGGACGTGGGCGACGAGATCCTGGGCCTGACGTGGATGTCGCAGACCGGCTATGTCTTTGACCTGAAGACCTTCAAACTGAAACGCAAATTCAGCTACGCGGGCGAAGGCTGGGGCCTGGCCAGCGATAGCCAGTTCGTCTACATGAGCGACGGCACGTCCGCCATCCGCGTGCTCCATCCGAAAACCCTGAAGGAAGTGCGCCGCTTCGAAGTGAAAGCCGAAGGGCGGCCCATCGACCGGCTGAACGAGCTGGAAATGGTCGACGGGCAACTGTTTGCCAATGTGTGGGGCGCGGACGTGATCGCCCGCATCGACCCGGCCAGCGGCAAGGTTGTCGGCTGGATCGACCTGACGGGCTTGCTGCCGCCCGAGCAGCGGGGCACGGCCAATCCCGACGCCGTGCTTAACGGCATCGCCTGGGATGGGCGCGGCAAGCGCTTGTTTGTCACGGGAAAATTGTGGCCCAAGCTGTTCGAGATCGAGCTGATCGAAATCCAGCGCCGTTGATGTTTCCTATCGGACAGTGTTGCTGGCGATGAATCGTTTATCATCGCGGTTCTTCGCCCGCTGCGACCCTTTCAGGATGTCATGCCGTTCTTTTCTTTACACCGCCTGGCGGCCGCCGCCACCCTGGCCGCCGTCATCGTGCCCGCCGCGCAGGCGCAAACATCCTACGTGCCGGTGATGCGGCAATACGGCGACTTCGTCGTCACGCGTAATCGCCACGACGCGCTCGTCACCTTGTCTTTCCGCCAGCACGGCTATTGGCCCGGCGGCGCGCGCGAAGTGGTGGAAGTGCGCCCCTTGGCGGCCAGGCGCGAGGGTCAGCCGATGCTGCTGGCATTCACCAAGGGCTATACGGGCCAGGGCACCATCCTCATTGGCGTGCAGAATGGCGAACCGCTGATGCGCCCCATCAGCCCCCTGCAGCGCGACAATATGGTGCGCACGGAGCGCGACCCGGAATGGGGCGTGCCGCAGCCGGGCAATCCCGAAATGCTGCTGTTTGCCCGCGATGGCCGCGCGCTCGACACGCGCACGGGCGAGCTGCTGTGGTTTGACGTGCCCGGCGGCGTCACCGGCGATTACGCGCCCGCCATGCTGGTGTCCGTCTCACCCGACGGGCGGCGCGGCGCGTATTTGACGAATGCGCTGACGAAGGTGGGGATCATCGTCGCCACGCGCGACGACGGCGTGGCCGGCGTGCTGGCTTTGCCGCCAGACACGTATCAAAGGTGGCTGAAGCCCTTGTCGGATGCCGCTTCCGCTCAGGCGGGCGCCGCCATCAAGGCGCGCCAGGGCCGCACGGATTCAAACCGCATCCGGCGCGAGCTGGAACTGGCCTGGTTCGGCCAGCAATTTCAATGGAAAGAAGGCAAGGGCGGCTGGCAAGTGACGGGCTTGGGTCTCAGTTCCGCGCCGCCGGAAGGAAAACAGCCATGAATATCGCCAAACTCGTCGCTAAACTCATCGCCGGCTGCTGCGCCGCAGCGCTGCTGGCCGGCTGCGTGCATGGCGAGCTGTTCCCCAAGGATTATTTGACGCAAGATATTGACAAGCAACAAGCCTTGCTGGAACTGGATGTGTTCTTCGGGCAGGCGCCCGACGACAAGCTGACGTCGCGCACGACGTCACGCAACAGCGTCGAATACGCGGGCGCGCCGCATATCGTCGTGCCGTTTTACCAGAAGGGACTTGGCTTCGACCAGGGGTTCGCGGGCACGTATATGTTCGCCGTGCCCTATCCGATCGCCAAGGTCGAGACGGCCACGGCCAGCAGCCGCGTCTTCGGCCAGCGCATCGAAGGCCCGGGCAGCCCGCGCTACCGCTTCCGCGTGCCGGGCAAGGCGCAGTGGAACAGCAACGAAAGCTTCATGCTGAGCTTTGCGCGCAAGGGCCGCCGCGAAGCCATCACTTTCCGCTTCAGCACCGAGCACAGCTGCCCGTCCGCCTTCCTGGCCACCACGCCAATCTATGGCTTTCCCATCAAGGCCGTCGCCACGTTCAAGGGCAATCAAGGCTGTCTGAAAGTGTGCGACAGCCGCGAGCAGTGGCCCGGCTTTTGCGCCTTCCAGCCGCCGCCGGCGGCCTGACTATCATCCTGCAAGCGACGCGCCGGCGTTGGACGGCGCGGCGCTTATACACGCGCGCGTTTTGCCGATTCTATTCAATTGTCATCGAATGGCGCCTGAAAACGCCTATTTTCACGCTGCAAGGCTGGCGGCATGGGCCGTTGGGCAGCGGATAAATCTTGCCGCAAAAGTATCTTTCTCAGGCGTATGATTTCCGTGCCGTGAGCAGCGCACGCCGATGGCGCGGCCCGGCCCGATATCCGAAACGCATCGTTCCTGTGGAGAGACAGAATGAAAATGCCCGTTTTAGGCAGCACCCCGGCCGCCATCACCAACCGTCCGCTCGACCTGCTGGCCACCGATACGGCGGCCGTGCGCGCCATCGCCCAGGCGGCCGTCAGCGTGGAACTGTTCACCATTCCCCTGTACATGGCCACCATGTATTCGATTCAGGGCACGCACCAGATCAACTCGAAAGGCATCACCTACTACGAAGGGCGCCAGTGGCCGGGCATGGGCACCACGGCGCGCCCCGAACTGAAGGAGCAAAAGGCTTTCAATATCATCTTCAGCGTCTTCATCCAGGAAATGCTGCACCTGCAGATGGCGGCCAACCTGGCCACGGCCATCGGCACGGCGCCGTGCTTCACGGGGTCGGAGCTGCAGTCGCAGGACCACGGCTGGACCTGCTACGGCAAGGATTGCACGCTGATCCCGCACATCGTCGACTTGCAGGACACGGCCGGCTACCGCCACGTGCGCGTCAACCTGGAAGAACTGAACGACAACCAGTGCGACCTGTTCCTCGCCATCGAGCAGCCGGAAGAGCAGGCACGCGCCCAGCTGGCCGAGTTCGACAAGCACAACCACACAAAATATTTTCCCGACGTGCCGTTTGATGGCTGGACACCGGGCAAGCACGTGCACGACCTGCCCCTGTTCGGCACCATCGGCTACATGTATGAGTGCTATGCGCGCTACATCAGCATCGCATACACGGATGGCCAGACCCTGTGGCAAAAGCTGTTCGTCAATGGCTCGGTGCAGCAGGACATGTTCAACAGCCAGGTCCAGGGGCACGCCAAGGCGGAGTTTCCCAAGTTCGACACCTGCTTCGGCCCGCAAGACCAGGATGGCGGCCAGACGGGCTCGTTCAACAAGGCCATCGACATGATGGCGGCCATCACGGACCAGGGCGAGGGCAGCGAAGCGGCCATCCAGCGCTACCGCCGCGACGCGGCGCAACGCCTGATGGCCGTGCAGCCCGACTACCGCGAAGACCTGGCCGCCTTGAAGTGCGACTATCCGTCGTACGCGAACAATGGCAAGGACGCCGAATCGCGCGACGCGCAGGCGCGCCACGATAGCGCCGCCTACGACCACTACGAGCGCTTCGGCCAGGTCAAGGCCATGCTGCCCGTGCAGACCTGGGCCGGCTGGCACAAGGACGGCGGGCGCTGGAGCGAAGCCATGCTGACCAACGAGCGCTATAACCCGGCCACCGCGCCGACGAACATCCCCGCGCCGGCTGCCGTGGCGGGCGCCCTGAACCGCCTGAAGGACGCCGGCGGCACCCTGCAAATGCTGAGCACGGTGGCCACGGGCGCCATCTACGGCATCACTTCCGTGCTGGACAAGTACTGGCTGAACCAGCAACTGGAATTCCCGTATCCGTCGATGGTCGGTGCGGGCGACCGCATGGCCATTTGCTGGGCCGTGCTGGGCCAGGCGCCGAACCTGGCGACGGGCGTGCCGCTGCCCGAGAAAAGCGTGCTGTACCACGCCTGCCAGGGCATGCACCTGGAGGGCGAGGCGTCGTCCACCTGCGCCGCGCTGGCCGTCTACCATACCTGCCGCGGCTCCAACGGCTGCCACGCCCAAGGCGGCTGCGGCTTCGCCCAGGCCGACACGGGCGGCTCGTCCTGCGGCCACTCGGTCAAGGCTGCCGCGGCGCCGGGCTCCGAGTGCTACGTGCCGCCACCGCCGCCGCAGGACGATAAAGTCTACAGCGCGCCCAGCGACAATAAATGCGGGGGCTTCGGCGGCTGCGCCGTGCCGATTTCGGCCTCGCAACTGTATCCGAACACGACTAAAAAGGAGCCGCCCGAGCCCGCCACCATGACCCTGTACGATTTCGGTCCCGCGCCTGAGCACCGCAGCATTCCGCTGGGCCAGAGCATGACGTTCTCGCTTGGCGACAATGTCTATGACAAGGCCTGGGAAGCGTATGGCAAGGTGATGGCGGCGCGCGGCACACCGGTGGGCGCGCCGCCGGCGCCCACCGACCTGCGCCTGGCCTTGCCGCCGTCGACCTGATGCGAGCGATCAAGCCAGCGGTGCTTCCGCGCCTGGGCCTGCAGAACCTGGGCCTGGGCGTGGGGCTGCGTCCGCCCCATTACGCGCACATTCTGGAGCACGGGCCGCAGGTGGACTGGTTCGAGATCATCAGCGAGAACTTCATCGACAACCACGGCTATGCGCGCCACGTGCTGGAGCAGGTGGCGGCGCAGGTGCCCATCGTCATGCATGGCGTGTCGCTGTCGATCGGCAGCAGCGATCCCCTGAGCCTGGCCTACCTGCGCAAGCTGCGCCAGCTGGCCGCCGAGATCCGCCCCGCGTGGATTTCGGACCACCTGTGCTGGACGGGCACCGCCTCGCTCAACAGCCACGATTTGTTGCCCTTGCCGCTGGACGAAGCCAGCCTGCGCCACGTGGCGGGCAGGGTGCGGCAAGTGCAGGAATTCCTGGGGCGGCCATTGATCCTGGAAAACCCCAGCAGCTACGTGGAGTTTGCCCAGTCCAGCATGCCGGAATGGGAATTCCTGGGGCGCCTGGCCGAGGACACGGGCTGCGGACTCTTGCTCGACGTTAATAATGTCCATGTCAGCGCGCATAATCACGGCTATGACGCGGCCGCCTATATCCGCCGGTTGCCGCACGCGCACATCGTGCAAATCCACCTGGCCGGGCCCACCGTCTGCGGCGCGATGCTGATCGACACCCACGACGCCCCCGTGCCGGCGGCCGTCTGGTGCCTGTACGCGCTGGCGCAGCAGCTGACGGGCGGCGTGTCGGCCCTGCTGGAATGGGATGCGGACATTCCCCCGTACCCGCAGCTGCTGGCCGAACTCGACAAGGCACGCGCGGCCGGGCGGGGAGCGTTTTCCGATGCATCGCCAGCCACGGCCACGGCGAGCTTGGCCGCCGCCGTCTCCACGCCGCTGGGCTTTCACCTGGAGGCGGCCCATGCCCCGTAGCGCCGACGGCGGCGAGCGCGTGGACGCACCGCTGGCGCAATTGCAGGCGTGGTTTTTGACGGCCATGACCGCGCCGGGCGGCGCGGCGCGCGGCGCGCAGCTGGCCAGCGAGCGCCACGGCTTGACGCAAGAGCAAGTGCTGAAACGGGCGCGGGGCGGGCCGGCGCCGCTGCACATCCATGCGGACGGCTATGTGCAGCGCCTGCTCGAATGCCTGCAGGCCGACTATCCCGTCTTGCGCAAGGTCATGGGCGACGAGCTGTTCGCGTTTTTTGCCCGCGCCTATGTCTGGCACCACCCATCCGCTTCCCCGACCTTGTACGACCTGGGCGGCGGCTTTGCCGATTTTCTCGCCGCCAGCCAGGGCGCCGCCGGCGCGCAGGAGGACGTCTTGCGCTTTCCCGTCGAACTGGCGCAGCTGGAACGGGCGCGCAGCGAGGCGGGCAGGGCGCCGGGCCTGGAAAAACGAGCGCCGCCATTGTTGCCTTCCGGCCTGGACTTGTTGCTGGGAAATGCCCCGGCCTGGCGTTTGGCGCCGTGCACGCGGCTGCTGGCCCTGTCGTTTCCCTTGTGTTCATTCTGGCAACAGGTGCAGGCAGCGCCGGACGACGCCGTGCCGCCCCAGCCGCAAGCGGCGCCCGCTTATGTGGCCATTTCGCGCATGCATTACCGGCTTGCCATGCAGGACTTATTGCCATGGCAATTTTACTGGCTGCAAGCGCTGGCCGGCGGCGCGCCGCTGGCGCAGTGCGCGCGGCAGGCGGCACAGTCCAGTGGCAGGGCGCCGGACGAGGTGCTGGCCGACGCCATGCTGTGGCTGCCCATGGCGGCCGGGGCCGGAATCATTACCGTCGATGCCTGAGAGGAAAGCGGCGGACGCAAAAAAGGCCGATACAAATCGGCCTCGATGGGAGCGAACAGCTGTGCTTAGCGGTAAAACGCTTCGACTTTGCCCTTCAGCTTGATCTGCAGCGGACGGCCGCGGCGGTCGAGGGACTTGGTGGATGCGACCTTGATCCAGCGTTCGCTGATGCAATATTCTTCCACGTCAAGACGTTCCTTGTCGTTGAAGCGGATGCCGACGTCGTTCTCGAACACGGCTGCAACGTGGTAAGGGCTGCTCGGGTCGATCGACAGGCGATCGGGCAATGGGGGTAAGGTAGTGGTATCGTTCATGGGCGTAATTATCGCCCAGAATGCCGATCCAGACAACGGCCTTTCGCGCGCCGTCTATCATCTGGCGGGGTGCGCAATGGCAGGCACGGCCGTGCGTGTGGATGGCGGTGGTGGTGATGAACTGTGCGGCATTCCCGTCGGGTCGGCCAGCTGGATGACCGTGCCGTGCTGCCAGGCGTCGGCACCGGCGACGATGGCGGGCGCGGCAATATCGGCCCGCTGGCGGCGTTTTTCTGCCGAATCGATGCCGAAGCGGCGGTCGCGCGCGGCGACCATGGCGGCGTCGGCCTGGCCGTCGGCTGTAAAGCCCATCATCAGTTGCGGCACGCCCAGCGGCAAGGTCTTGTGCCGATCCGTATGCCAGGTATGCCAGGTCTTGCCATACGTACCCACCAGTTTTTGCATCAGCGCCTTTTCGGCCACGGCCGGTATGCCGGGCGCGATCAGCTGGCCCGACTTCACTTCATGCACATGGCTGTGCCACAGCGCTTTTTCCGCCGCAGGCAAGCCTTGGTACAGCCTGGCGCTGACGATGTATTCGACGCCCATCAGCTTGGCATCCTTGACGTTGCCGTCGTAAATCACGCATTGAATCAACTCTTCATTGACGATGGCGCAATAGTGGTGCGCCTCCATCTGGCCGCGCAGATTGCCGTTGTAGAAATGAAAACCGTCGAGATAGGCATTGAGGGCCGCAATGGGCGGCCGCGCTTGCAGGGCGTCGGCGCCGGCATCGAGCACGCGCGTGGAGACCCCGGCTGGCGCGCCCGGGGCCTCCACGTTCGATGCCGTATTCCTGGCGCCGCAGGCGGCCAGACCCATGCCCAGCCCGGCGCACAGCATGGCCGTCAGCGCTTTCATGCCGACCGACGGCATCGGGCCATGCCCGCGGGATCAGGATTTGTCGTCATTCTTGTGGCTTTGACGTCCCGCTTCCACGTGCTGCTCATGCGTGCCGCCGCGCGTGCCGGAGCCGGAACCCGATTGCTGGCTGCCGCCGCCGCTCTTGCCTTGGCCCGATTGCTGGCCCGACTGTTGCGAACCCGATTGCTTGTCGCCGTCATTCTTGTGGCTTTGGCGGCCCGCCTCGACATGCTGCTCGTGCGTGCCGCCCTGGGTGCCGCCCGACGATTGGCGGCTGCCGGACTGTTTGTCCGACTGCTGGTTGCCCGATTGCTGTTTGTCCGATTGGCTGTCGGATTTGTCGTTGCTGTTCGAATTCATGATCATGTCCCCTAAGGTTAGTCTGCGTCGTCACCCGCTCCAATATGGGGTCGGATGTTCCTGCCTGAGCTCCGGCGCCGTGCAGCACCGTTGAGACCATTCTCGCTGCATGCGTCGGGCTTAACCATAGGGACACTCCTTGTCGCCACGTAGGAAAACTCCGGCGTAGCAAACAACCATTTCTACATTGGCATTGTTTACAAGTGCCGCGTTTCCTGCGGCGGCCTGTCCCAGTCGTCATGCCGGCCATCGACAAAGGTGACGGGTACCCGGGCCAGCTCGGACGCCGCCGCATCGTCGAGGCAGTTCAGGCCGATGCCGACAAACGGGCCGCTGCGGGGCGAATCGCCATAGCCAAACGGCCGTACGCCGCAGTTGCGGCAAAAATAGTGGCGCTCTCGCCCGGCGCCGAAGCGGTATGCGCTCAAATCCCCTTCACCGGCCAGCAGGCGAAAGTCGGCGGGCGGCACCTGGCTGGCCCAGCAGCGGATCTTCAGGCAATAGGAACAGTTGCAGCGCAGGCTGGGGGCCGCCAGGTCAATCTCGGCCGCGAAGCGCACGGCGCCGCAATGGCAACTGCCATGGTAGGTTTTTTTCATCGGGCCCACTTTACAGGGTGGCCGTACTGTCATGCAACTGCTGGAATTGCGACAGCTGCTGCTGCATCAGCCGCGCATACTGGCCGCCCGCGCGCAGCAGCTCGGCGTGCGTGCCTTGCTGGCAAATCCGGCCCTTGTCCATGACGATGATGCGATCCGCCTTCACGATGGTGGAAAAGCGGTGGGCGATGATGATGGTGGTGCGTCCTTGCATCAGCGCATCGAGGGCTTGCTGCACCAGCTGTTCGCTGGCCGCGTCGAGCGCGCTGGTGGCTTCGTCCAGAATCAGGATTTTCGGCGCGCGCAGGATGGCGCGGGCAATCGCGATACGCTGCTTTTGTCCGCCGGACAGTTGCACGCCCCGTTCGCCCACGAGGGTGTCGTAGCCGTCCGGAAAGGCCGCGATAAAATCGTGGGCATGGGCCAGGCGCGCCGCCGCCACCATCGCTTCGCGCGCCACGACCCGGTCCGGCACGGCAAAGCCGATATTGTCGGCGATGCTGCCGGAAAACAGCGCCGGCTCCTGCTCCACCACGGCCATCTGGCGCCGCAACTGCGTCACGCCCAGCACTTGCGCGTCGATGCCGTCGAATTGCAGGCTGCCCGCGTCAATCTCGTAGTGGCCCAGCACCAGGCTGGCGATGGTGGACTTGCCTGCGCCCGAGGCGCCGACGAGGGCGATTTTTTCGCCCGCGCGGATGGATAGGCTGACGCCGTCCAGCGCCGCGACCTGTACGCGCTCGGGATACGCAAAGCGCACGTCGCGCAGCGCGATGTGGCCCGCCAGCGGCGGCTGCGGCGCCGCCTCGGGCACGGGCCGGTGGCTGCGCAGGATCTCGAAGATGCGGTCGGTCGAGCCCATGGTGCGCATCCAGGTGTTCCAGAATTCGCTGATGGAGCCGGCCGTGTCCGTCACCATGCTGGCATAGATGACAAAGGCCGTCAGCTCGCCCACGCTCAGGCGGCCCTGGCCGATCAGGTGGGCGCCGAAGCACAGGGTGGTCAGCAGGGCAACGAAGGCCAGCAAGCCTTGCGCGCCCTGGAACACGGCCAGCAGCCGCGTGCCGGCCAGGGACACGCCCAGCAGCTCCCGCATGGCTTGCGCATAGCGGGCCATGGCGCCGCCTTGCTGGTTGAACGCCTGCACCAGCCGCGCATGGGCAAAATATTCCTGCGCCACCTTGCCGCTGGCGGCCAGGGTGGCCGAAATGGCCCGCGCGCGCTGCCGGTAATTACTGCCAGATAACTTACCGAGATACAGGCTGATGGGAATGAACAAGGCCAGCGGCAGGCTCAGCATGGGCGACAGCTGCAGCAGCATGGCGATTCCGCCCAAAAACACGCACAGCGAGCGCAGGGCATTGGCCGCGCCGATGGTCAGGCTTTCATGCAGGGCCGACACGTCGGACGTGAGCCGGCTGTTCAGCTCGCCGCCATGGTGCTTGTCGAAGAAGGCGATGGGCTGGTTGATCACCACGTCGAACAGGCGCCGGCGCACGCCCATGACGACCATGTGGCCGCTCGATTGCAGCAGGTAGAAGCGCGCGGCCGAAGCCAGCGCATACAGCACGCTGAAGGCCAGCATGGCGGCGACCATGCCCGGCGTGACGCCGTGCCGGGTGAGCGCGCTCACGTTGTCGATGAAATACGCGATGGCTTGCGGAAAAGCCAGTTGCGCGCCCACGGTGAGGGCCATGCACAGCAGGCCTGCGGCGATGCGCCAGCGTACCGGGTATAGCAGGCGCAGGCGTTCAAAATGCGGGCCGAAGTTGATGTGATTCATGCGGCGCGCTCCTGCGGCGGTGCGGCGTTCAGTTGTCCGACGAGGGCCAGCCAGTCTTCGTCGCCGATCAGGCCGGCCGCTTCCACGAGTCCCTGGTCATTGACAAAGACATAGGACGGCGAGCTCATCAGCGGATTGACGCGCCGGTAGTCGCGCAGCGCCAGCCGTGCCGTGGCCGTCCGCAGGCTGTCGCCTGGCAAAAAGGCGCGCAGCCGGCGGGCCGGCTCTTCGCTGAGCAGCCACATGGCCAGGCCCGCATCGCGCGCCAGCGGCAGCAGCCGTTCGATGCCGGCCAGCTTCTCCGCGCATTTCGGGCAGCGGCTGGCCAGGAACAGCAACACGGCCGCCTGGCCCCGTGCGCCCGGCTGGAAACGCGCGCCGACGGCCAGCGGACGCGCTTGCACGGCAGGCAGGGGCTGGCCCGGCGCCAGCGCCGTGGGCGCGATGCGTTCGCGGCGGCTGGCGCGCAGCACGGCCAGGCTGAGCCAGAGATTGCCGGCGATGGCGAACGCCAGCGCCGCCAGCACCAGTTGCAAGGTGGTGGCATCCATCAGTCCGCCCTTGCCAGGGTGGCGATGTCATGCAGGGAAATCGTGGCCACGCAGACGATGGCGGCCAGTCCGGCTGCCAATACAGTGGTGGCGACGGGCAAGGCCGCTTCCTGCGCCAGTGCAAAGTAGCTGCCGTTGATGCCGACCACCAGCACGTTGCGCAGCAGGTCGTACCGCGAGACGGGCCGCGCCGCTTCGCCGAAGCAGCTGCAGCGCACCACGCTGCGGGTGAAGTAACGGTAGACAAGCACGGCGGTGAGGGTACTCAATAGCAATAGCGACAGCAGCATCGGCAGATGCGTGCCTCCGATCAATATCCAGCCCGCCAGCAGCCAGCCGGAAAGCAGCAACTCGGCCATTACCAGGGCCGGCGCGGCCCAGGCGGCGGCGGAGGGCGGCACACCGAACGAGGTGGCCAGGTTGCCGCGGAAGGCAGCATAGCCGCGCAGCTTGCCCACGCCGGCCGCCAGCAGCAGCAAGGCGACGCAGCAGCGCGCGGTATCGGCCAGTAACGGGGACAGGAACGGCGTCAGCATGCTGGTCCCGTTGTTGTGCTCCACAGGGGTGCGAAGCCGCCCGGACGCTGGCGCCGCAGCTGCACGCCGTCGCGCGACGCCAGCAGCGCATCGTTCCACGGTTCGTCGGGCGCGCTGCGCAGCGCGCCGCCTATGTGCGCCTGCAATTGCCTCGAGATGGCCCAGCCCAGCCGTTCGGCATCGGCATCGCGCGCCATGTTCAGGCCCAACTGGGCCAGCTCTTCGCGCGTCAAGGCGTAGTTGTGCGAGTGGTATCCAGCCACCAATTGCGCGACGATGGCGCGCCGCGCCTCTTGCGTGGCATCTGGCAATTGCCAGGCCAGCAACTCTTCGCCGATCTGCGCCAGCTCCAGGGTGGTGCGGTAAAAGGCCGTCAGGGACGGGGGGAAGATGCTGCCGCACAGCAGGGACAACGACTGCTGGCGCGCTTCGCCGGCATCGACGCCGAACCACTGCTGCGCCATGTCGCCGAAGACCTTGATGTCCAGGCTGGACATGGAGCCGCCGTCGGCGCCGTCGAGCTGCGGGTCGATGGGTGAGAACAGGGCCAGGTCGCCGGCGATGATTTCATCGGCGCCCAGGGCCAGCAGGGTGGCGGCCGACTGGCAGTGGAAGGGAACGATAAAGCGCAGGTGGCGTGCATGCTGGCGCAGCAGCAGGGCGATGCGGCGCGCCGCGTTGACGATGCCGCCACGCCCGTGCAGCACCACGTCGAGGCGCGCCACGGGGCCGATGCCCTGGCACAGCTCGTACAGCGCGGGCAGCAGCTCCATGTCCAGATGCGAGGCGGCCAGGACGATGGCCCGGCTGTCGCGCGTCTGTTCCAGTGCGCGCAGCTGGACGGGGATCTGGCTCAGGTCTGGCTGTGGCATAGCGCTCCTTCGATCAGGGCCTCGGCCACGCTTTCCAGCAGGGGCAGGGCGGGCACCAGTTGTTGTACATATAAAAATTGCCCGACGGGATTGTTTTCCAGGAAAACATACTCACCCTCGGGCGTGACGATCAGGTCCAGCGCGCCATACTCGAGGCCATAGCTGTGCACGAAGGCGAGGCAGCGCTCGTGTAGGTCGTCGGGCAAGGTGGCCGCCTCATAGCGGATGGGCGCCGACATGTCGCGCGAATCGACGGCCGTGCGCGCATCGTCCTGCGAATACAGGCGCGCGGCAAACAGCCGCTTGCCGATCACGGTGATCCGTAGTTCATATTGCTTGGCGATATATTCCTGGAATTGGCAGCTCAGTACGCTGACGGCATCCAGGCTGTCGAGCATGGCATCGTCGACGAGGGTGGTGCCAATGCCGGCGCTGACCCTGTCCGCATCCTCGACCGTTTCGGCGGCCAGGGTGGGCGTGGACATGCTCTTGAAAATGATGGGGCCGCCAACGGCTGCGCGGAAAGCGCGCACCTCGTCTGGCACGTTGCTGATCACGGTGGCGGGTACGCGAAAGCCCATGCGCGCGGCCCGCGCCAGCTGCTCGCCCTTCCATTGGGCGCCGCGCAGGGCCAGCGGATGGCTGAGCCAATAGCAATCGAGCGTGTACAGCACGCTGAAGATGGCCTGCTCCGTTTCCAGCTTCGCGTAGGCGCGCTCCTGCGCGGACAGTCCGGTGCTGGCGTAGGCGTAGTCGGCCGCCTTGCGCAGCCAGACGGCGCCCACCTGGCGCAGGTCCAGCCAGTCGCCATCGGGCAAGTGGCGCAGGCGCGCGCTGGCCTGGCCGCCTAGCAGGCGCTGGCACAGCTGGTAATCGCGGGGAAAGGCGTCGAGATCGATACGGAACGGAGCATGGCCGCGGTCGGCGAGGATGGATGCCACCAGGTCGGCGTGCAGGTCGCCGCTATGGCTGATGATCAGGATCTGTTTGTGCATGAGGGCCCTGCGGCGAAAGAAAACAAAAAGCCTTGCCATGGCAAGGCTCCAGCTGGCGTATGTATCAGCAGAACTCTCCGCCGTCACTCGAACCGACGCGCGAATAACGGTATTGCTCTTCGCTGTCGACCGCCGTGCAGCCGGCCACGGCGACGCCATCGCGCACCTTCCATGGCGCAGGCAGGACAGGTTTTTCCTGCTCCTTTTTCTCAGCCAGTTTAAATGCGAACAATTTCATTTGATTCTGTTTCTGCATATTCCTGTCCTCCTGTGATGGTTTAAATCGCGCATAGTCATTGCGCGCGCACGGAAAGCCGGGCCGCAACTGGCGCCATTTGCATAGTGGATCGCGCAAGGCGCCGCCGCGCCGGGCTGTATTCATGGCGCGGCAAAGATCAGCAATAGATGCCGGTATCGTTAGGCGCGAAGCGCGAACTGTCGCGCAGATTGTAGTCTTCAGGGTCGCCGTAATAGGTGCAGCCCGCCGTGGCGACGCCGTCGCGCACCTGCCATGGCTGCTTGACTTCTTTTTCCACTTCTTTTTCGGCCAGTTTGAAGGCGAACAGCTTGGTTTGATTTTGCATTGTACTATCCTCTTGTAATGGTTAAGTACCGCTTTTGCCGGTGATTCGGCTTTTAAATATTAAGTTTAAAAAAAGAACACGTCAACCGGTGGATAATAAAAGATTGAATGGCCTGACATTAATATGCCGAGCAGAAAATATCACACCGCCATGTGGCAATGTATTTATATCGGCATCCAAATGGCGCTGGCATTATCCTTTACGCCAGGCGGATGGAATCAAAAGGGCTGGAAAGGGAATTGGATATAACCCCGCCTGCGGCGAGGTTATATCGCGCTGCCGTGATCAGCTGACGTGATCAGCAATACTGGCCGCTGTCGTTTGGCTGGATGCGCGAGGTATAACGGTATTGATCATTGCTGCCGACCGCGCTGCAGCCGGCAACGGCGACGCCGTCGCGGACTTTCCAGGCAGTGGCGGGGGCCACCTGTTTTTGCACCTGTTTTTCAGCCAGTTTAAACGCGAACAATTTGGGTTGGTTCTGTTTTTGCATTGTACTATCCTCTTGTGATGGTTAAGTACTGCTTGCGCTGTATGCCATGGTGTATGGCCGTTCGATATTAGCGTCAGAATAAATACGCGTCAACTTGAAACTGAATCGTGCAGGCGAATATATTTGCCAATACTCACCAAATATAACGGGGCTTATCCGTTATTTCAATTTGATAGAAAACAACGGCGCGGGTTTTTATTCGCCGGTGGCGCGCTATTATTGCGCCGCACTATAGCGCCG
Source organism: Janthinobacterium sp. GW456P (assembly GCF_002127655.1). Lineage (GTDB taxonomy): Bacteria > Pseudomonadota > Gammaproteobacteria > Burkholderiales > Burkholderiaceae_D > Janthinobacterium. Next base: position 132,991 of record NZ_NEHB01000003.1, on the reverse strand, counting down.
GTCGTCTGCGCTTATTATCGGCAAGCCGATCGCGCAGATGGCAAGCGGCGGACTATAATGTCGCCTTTCAGCAAGGGAGGCAGGTCATGGAAGCGGTGAGCGACAGCCAGCGGCGGCAGGCGCATGTGCTGGCAGGGGCGTTCGTGGAAGCGCTCGATTTGCGCGATCCTGTTGCGCTGCAACGGGACTGGGCCATGCCGCCCGCGCTGGCCGGGGAAATCTGCGATATGGTCGACAGTTATTTCACGCCGCGGCAGCGCTTGTCGCTTGCGCCGCTGGCGCAAGCCTTTCTGCCGGGCAAGGGAGGGCGTCCGTCCGTCGATGTGTACGCCACCGATGCCGGATCGCTGGGCATGGAATGTCAGCTGCTGGCCGACGGCCAGCCTGGCGAAGCGATCCTGCACCTGGAAATGTCCGGCCATGAAGGCGCATGGCGACTGACTTACAAATATATCGGATCCTGAGGAAGCCATGAATGAACTGATCAGCGAAAAACAGCGGCGCATCTGCGACAAATACGGCATGCCGGCGCAAGCCCCGGAAGCCATGGTGGCCCTGGCCATCGGCAGCCTGGCGCAGTCGCCCATCTACGGCACGCGCATCGTGCTGCCGGAAAACGGCACCATCAGCTGGTTCATCCACTGCGGTGAACACGACGACGCCAGCGGCTTTTACCAGGCCCTGCATGCAGAGCACCTGCACGAGATGCTGCCGCAAGTGGTCGATTACCTGGCCTTGCCCAGCGGCGCCAAGTTTATTCTCGACAGGCAAGGGTACGAGGATGTGTGGCTGGAAGAGCAACTTTCCGACCAGTAAGATTGTCGTTGACGTTGATAAATAGGTATGGGATGCTGCGGTTCCATTTTCAACGATCGAGAGCCGCATCTTGAAGCCATGCCTGCCGTCTGTCCTGTTTCTCATGGCGCTTGCCGCCGTTCCCGCTGGCGTCGTAGCCGCCTCCGCCAGCCAGCAACGGTCGTCGCACGCGCAGCAGGAGATTGCCGCGTTTGTGCGCAGCGAAATGCAGGAGCGCCAGATTCCAGGGTTGCAACTGGCGGTGATCCAGCACGGCAAGGTCGTGCTGAAGCGCAATTTTGGCCTGGCCAGCCTGCAATACCAGGTGCCGGTGACGGACGCCAGCCTGTTTTCCATCAACTCGGCGACCAAGGCGTTTGCGGGCGTGGCCGTGATGCAGCTGGTGCAGGAGGGCAAGGTCGACCTGTCCGCGCCCATCGGCCAGTACCTGACGGGGCTGCCATCGGCCTGGCAAGCCGTGACGGTGACGCAATTGCTCAACCATACCTCGGGCTTGCCCGATGTGCTCGACCAGCGCCGCGGCAAGCTGGTGGGGCCGCAGCCGGATGACGCCGCTGCGGCGTGGACCGCCGTGCAGGCGCTGCCCGTGGAAGCCGCGCCAGGCCAGCGTTACCGCTACAACCAGACCAATTACGTGTTGCTGGCGCAATTGATCGAGCGCCAGAGCGGCCAGCCGTTTACCGGCTTCATCCGGCAGCGGCAGTTTGAGGTGGCGGGCATGCGCCACAGCGGCTTTGGCGACGCGAAGGACGTCGTCGCCAACAAGGCCAGCTCCTATGTGCTGGACCGGGGCGGCAAGGGCTACCGCAACGTGATCGAGGATTTTCCCGTGTTCATGCGCGCCGGGGCAGGCATCAACAGCAATGCGGGTGAACTGACGAACTGGCTGGTCGCGCTGCAGTCGGGCCGCCTGCTGGCGCCCGACAGCCTGAAGCGGCTGTGGCAGCCGACCAGCTTGAATGACGGCAAGCCGGCGCCGTGGGCGCTGGGCTGGCCCACCATCGGCCGCGACGGCCACCGCGCCGTGGCCGGCATCGGCGGCGGCCGCTCGGCCTTCTATGTGTATCCGGACGATGGCCTGGCCGTCATCATTCTCAGCAACCTGGCCGGCGGCCAGCCGGAACAGCTGATCGACACCATTGCCGGCTTTTATATTCCCGCCCTGCGCCAGCAGCGGGGCGGCGCGTATGCCGCGCATTTATTGCGCACCAAGGCGGCCAGCGCCGGTTTTGACGGGCTGGAGCAGAAACTGGCCGCCATCCGGCGCCAGCACGGGCTGTCTGCACCCGCCGAAGACGACTTGAATGCCTGGGGCTACCGCCTGCTGGGCCGGCAGCAGCCGAAACAGGCGCTCGCCGTCTTCCAGCTGGGCGTGCAACTGTACCCGCAAGGGGCGAATGGCCACGACAGCCTGGCCGAAGCGTACGAGGCCGATGGCGCGACGGCACTGGCCGTCACGCATTACCGCCGTTCGCTGGAGCTGGACCCGGGCAACGCGCACGCCGTGGCGCGCCTGCGCGTGCTGGCCCCCGATTAGCGCGCTGCCGCGGCCTGGCCGTGCTCGGCGCCGTGCATGGCCAGATAGGCCGTCAGGTTGTCGTCGGCGATGCCCAGGGCGCGCAAGACTTCCTTCGTGAAAGTGACGGGCGCCGTGCCGGGTGCCGTCACGATGCGCTGGTCGGCCACGGCCCACGGCACGTCCTGGTACAGGGCGGCGCCCGCATAGCCCGTTTCCAGCAAGTTGCCAGCGCTGTTGGAGGTATGGCGCACGGTGTCGAGCACGCCCGCCTGCGCCAGCACGCGCGTGCCGTCGCAAATGCCGGCCAGCACCACGCCCTTGTCGCGGGCCGCGCGCAGCAACGGGCCTAGGTCGGGCGCCTTGCCGCTTTGCCATTGGCTGCCGCCGCACACCATCAGCAAGTCGAGTTCCTCGAGCACAATCTCTTCCAGCGCCAGTTGCGGCGTGACCAGCATGCCGCCGGACGAGGTGACGGGCAAGCCGCCCGGCGTGGCGAACTGCGTATAGAAGCCGTAGTACAGGCGCGCCGTGGAGTTGAGCAGGGCGGTTTCCCAATCGGCAAAGTTCTCGGTCAGTATGGTGATGGCACGTGTCATGAAAAGTCCTGTCGCAGGTGGAGATATCGATATTAATACAGTAATACAGGCTGGCTGGCCTGCTGGTGACGAAAGCATAACGAAAAGCACTGACAGTTTCTGTCAGGAGTGCGTAGGAAACGATGGTACAACTTGCAAGGGACTGCGCTACAATCGCTGGCCCGTCCGCGCGGGCTTGCCCATGTTCAATGCTTACTCTCCATCGCCTCCATGCTGATTCTGTTTTGCCGTGTCCTGTTCAGCATTGCTGGCCTGCTGCTGTTTTTCCTCTTCGATCAGTTAAGCGCGAACGAATGCCTGAAATTGAGCGTCTTGCTGGCGGCCTTCCTGCTGGGCGTGGGCGGCGTGTTGCATGCGTGGCGCGGCAATGCCGGCGCCGGCGCGATCACCGTGCTGGTGCGCGTCGTGGTGCCCGTGTTTTACCTCGATGCCGCCGTCAAGGGGTTTTTGCGTGGCTATTTTGGCATGCGGCCCAATCCGAATGCCGTTTTACAGGCGATGTTTGCGACAGATCAAGCGGAAACGGGAGAATTCTTCCTGCACAACAGCATCGCCCTGGCGCAATCGGCCGGCTGGTTCGTGTTCGTGACGGCGGCCGTGCTGCTGGCCGACCGCCAGCTGCTGCGCCGGCAGGCGGCGCGGGCCAGTAGCGCGCCGGGCCTGCCGCAAAAAGCCTTTGCCGCCGGCATGGCCGTGTTTCTCGTGCTGCTGCACCTCAACACCACCATGCGGCGCGAAAATCCGGCCCTGTTCTGGCCGCTGCGCTACCAGCAGTACAGCGCGCAGCTGGACGCGATGAAATCGATGCAGCATGCGCTGACGGCGGCCATGGCCGCGCCGCGCGACTGGAATGTGCGCTATGCGGGCGAGGACGCGCGCACCGTCATCCTCGTTATAGGTGAGAGCACCAACCGCGCCTCGATGTCGCTGTACGGCTACCCGCGCGCGACCACGCCCCGGCTCGACGCCATGCGCGCGAAGCTGCTGGTCTTCAATGACGTGATTTCGCCCGCGTCCAGCACGGTGGAATCGATGATGACCATGCTCACGCCGGCTGATATCGGCAACCCCGACGCGTGGATGGCCAAGCCGAATTTGCTGATGCTGGCCGAGGCGGCCGGCTACAAGACGTTCTGGGTGTCGAACCAGACGCGCAACGATGGCTGGATCGGACTGCTGGCGGGCGAGGCCGACGAAAGCGACTTCATCAACTACGGCACCGGCCGCGGCGAAAACAATTTCGATGGCAATCTGTTCCAGCCATTCACCCATGCGCTGCGCGATGCGGCGCCGAAAAAGCTGATCGTCGTGCACTTGCTGGGCGCGCATCCCAGCTATGACATGCGCTATCCCCGCCGCTTCGCCCATTTCGACCGGGCGCAGGACGCCGTCAGCGCGCAGATGGCCAGCCAGGGCAGGTCCGGCTGGATACGCAACCAGCGCGACGAATACGACAACGCCATCCGCTATGGCGATTACGTGCTGGGCACCCTGATCGGCATGGCGGAGCAAGCCAAGAGCGGCCGCGCCGCCTCCTTGCTGTTCGTCTCCGACCATGGGCAGGAAGTTGGCTACAGCCGCAATCATGCGGGCCATTCCGCGTCGGACAAGAGCGGCTATGAAATTCCCATGTTGATCTGGGATAACCAGCAAGCGCCGCAGTCGACGGCCGCGCGCGCCGCGCTGGAAAGCCGGCCGTATCAGACGGACAAGCTCGATGCGACCGTGCTGGGCTTGCTGAAGATCGAAACGCGCTATTACGCGGCGCATGACGATATCCTCAGCAGTGCCTTTACGCCCGTGCAGCGCTTCATGAATGGTTTGCAATACCAGCGCGGCCGCCAATAAAGAAGGCCCGGCGCCGCCGCGGGAAGCGGCGGGGCCGGGCCCCTGCATTTGCTGCGGATTTGCCCTGGATTACTTCTCGGCGAATGCGCGCTCGACCACGAAGTCGCCAGGCGTCGAGGTATTGCCTTCCTTGAAGCCGCGCGCTTCCAGCATGTCTTTCAGGTCGCGCAGCATCTCCGAGCTGCCGCAGATCATCACGCGGTCTTCGGCAGGATTGAGTTCGGGCAGGCCCAGGTCTTTGGCCAGCTTGCCGTTCTCGATCAGTTCCGTGATGCGGCCCATGTTGCGGAAGTCCTCGCGCGTCACGGTCGGGTAGTAGCGCAGCTTGTCGCTGACCATTTCGCCCAGGAATTCATGCTTCGGCAGGTGCTCTTCCAGCAAGTCGTGGTAAGCGAGTTCGTCGACCTGGCGCACGCCGTGCACGAGGATCAGCTGGTCGAAGCGTTCGTAGATGTCCGGATCGCGCACGATGCTGAGGAAAGGCGCCAGGCCCGTGCCCGTCGACAGCATGTACAGGCGCTTGCCTGGCAGCAGGTAGTCGGAGACCAGGGTACCGGTCGGCTTGCGGCCGACGATGACGGTGTCGCCCACTTGCAAGTGTTGCAAACGCGACGTCAATGGGCCGCCCGGCACCTTGATGCTGAAAAATTCCAGGTGGTCTTCGTAATTGGCGCTGGCGATACTGTAGGCGCGCAGCAATGGCTTGCCATCGACGCGCAGGCCGATCATGGTGAAATGGCCATTCGAGAAACGCAGCGACGGGTCGCGCGTGGTGGTAAAGGAGAACAGGGTATCCGTCCAGTGGTGCACGCTTAAAACGCGCTCTTCATTCATCGAACTCATAGTATGTGTTGGCTGGTCAAAAAAATGGTTAGTTGCTGGCAACTGCTGGCAAAAGTGAAACCCTGTGTAGGCCCAGACGCTATTGTACTGGCCTCCACACGAAATTGTTACCGTCTATCGCCGCCAATGCTGCCGCACGCGGTGCCGACATTATAGTGCGAATGGCAAGGCGGGGCTGAAATTCGCCCGGAAACGGGCGGTGGGCATGCGGTCTCTTGACCTGGCTCAGTTTTTCGCCAGCGGCGTCAAGATGCGGCCCGGCGCTGCCAGAACGGCGCTTCGCGCCAGCGCTGTTCGGCGCCGTAGAAGCCGCGCCGCATCTGCAGATAGGTTTCAAACGAGGCGAAGATGCTGCGCCGGTAGCCCGCCGCCATGCCGCGGTCGCCGGCCAGCCAGGCTTCCGCCACCCGCGCCGCATGGATGCCGGACGCCATGGCCTGGCCGATGCCCAGCGACGAGATCGGGTCGAAGCAGGCGGCCGCGTCGCCCGCCGCCGTCCAGTTCTCGTCCGCCGGCAGCGAGGCCACCCGGCTGTGGATGGCGTAGTGGCGCAGGGCGCTTGGCGCGGGCAGGCGCGCCACGATACCGCGCACGTGCAGGGTGCCCATGGCGGCATCGTGCCAGTACGCCGGCTCCTTCAGGCGCAGGCGCTTGAGGATGTCGGCGTCCGTGATGAAGGCCAGCGCCACGCGGTCGCCGGGCAGGGGCGCCGCGTAATACCAGCCATGCTGCGTCGTTTCCACCAGGGTGCGGTGCGGCAGGAATTGAGGTTCCTGCAACTGATAATAGGCGTACAGCGCCACCAGCGAGTCTTCCGTGTGGATGGGACGCTTGCGCTGGCGCACGATGGCCGCCTGCTTGCCGCTGCAATCGATCAGGTAGCGGGCCGTCAGGTCCATTTCCTGCCCCTCGGCCGCCACGCGCAGACGCCATGGGTCGCCGTGTTCGAGCTGCACCAGTTGCGCGGGACGCAACAGCGCCACGCCCGCCTGGCGCGCCTGATCGAGCAGGATGGCGTCATACTGCCTGCGGTCCAGGTGCAAGCCGTGGCCGTGGCTGCTGAAGACGGCGTCGCGCGACATCAATTCCCCGCTGCCCCACGCGGCCGCGTGGGAAAACGCGGGCAGCTGGGCGCCATCGACCAGTTCGCGGCCCACGCCCAGAAAATCGAGCATCGAAAAGATCGATGACGACACCGTTTCGCCGGCCCGGTAATCGTCGAACAGCTGCTTTTCCAGCAAGGCGACGCGCAAGCCCGTATAGCGGGCCAGGGTCAGGGCGGCGGCAGTGCCGGCGGCACCGCCGCCGACGATGGCCACGTCATAGCCGCGCGATGGCGGCATGCCCATCGGCGAACTCAATGTGAAAACCGGCGCCGGTTGGCCGGCATGATTTTCTTCGGCGTGTCATGCAGGGCCACTTGCGCGCCGCCGCTGGCAAACAGCTGCGATGCCTTCTCGGGCACCGTCTGCGGATCCTCGTCCTTGAGGAACCACGCGGGCAGGTAGTTGGCATCGTCGCCCGTGATGAAACTGCTGGCATTGCCGACCCCCACGCTGGCGGCGACGAACTTGGCGTGATTGCGCTCCTTCTCGACGAAGTACGGGTACTGGCGGCCCGCCACGGGGTCCTGGTTCTGATTCACGATGAAACCCAGGTAGTGCCATGAACTGATCATCTGCGAAAAACTGTTCATGCCGCGGCTGTACATCACCTGCATGCCGGCCGGCACGCCGGCGAGCGCCTGTTCTTCCTTGGTGGTGGCGCCGTTGATCACGTTCCACGGGCTTTGCGGCGGCCACCAGTAGGCGTAGTAGGTGGGCGGAATGGGGATGAGCGAATCGGGATTCTTGACCAGGTCCGGATTGTCGAAGTTAATCATCTGCACCGAGCAGTCGTAGAAGTCCGCCTGCCACGGGATGGCCATGCGCTTGGTCAGGTCGCCCGGTTCGCAGCCGGTGCCGACGGTCGGATCGTTCCAGTCCACCGGTTCGCACTCGTCGCGGCCAGCCGACAGACCGTTTTTTGCGTAGTCGGCATCCACGCGGTGCAGGATGGCGTACGGTTTTGCATAGATGATGGGATTGCGCACGCTCCAGGTCACTTCGATGCCGGGGCACATGGGCTCGCCCACGCAATTGCCGATGGCCACGTGGTCGAGCGGGTCGACGCCCGGCAAGGCCAGGCCCGGCGCCGTGGGCGAGAATTTGCCGGCCGCCCATTGTTGCAAAGCGAAATATTGCGTATCCGTCAGCACCGAGAATTTGCTGATGACATTGTTGCGCACGGAATTGCTGCCCGAATTCAGGGGCACGAGCGGTATGCCGGCGCCCGGGTCCTCGGTGGTGGCTTCGCTGAACAGTTGCCCGCCCTGGCCGCCCGTGAAGCCCGGCACCTGTTCTTCCGTGCCGGGCCGGATGGCCGACGGCTTGCGGAAATAACTGAAGAATTTTTCGCGCTGCGGCCGGTTCGCTTCCGAGGCGTCGGCCACGTCGAAGGCGGGACGGATGAAGGCCGTCATCGACGGCACCGTCGCCACCCACTGGTAATCGCCTATGCGGGCAAGGAAAGGGCGGATATCCTGCTCGTAATTGACGACATAGTCCGGGTTCCAGCCATCGCTGCCGCTCCAGCGGGCCGTGTCGTAGGCTTCGGGCAGCGCTTTCTTGTATTTGATGGCCATGTCGGCCACGACGTCATCCCAGGTGGAAATATTCACCAGTTCGGGCGCGAACTTCGGCGAGCCGATGACGACCCACGCTTTCAGTTCCACGGAGGGGCTGCCATCGGTGAAATGGATGGTCGCGCTGACGGGGCCGTCGGCCACGTCGTCGTTCCACGTGTCGCCGCCGCCAAAGCCCGTGATGCTTTCGGAGCCGCCGGCGCGGCCATAGGCGCCGATCACCAGCAGGTTGCCGCGCGAATCCGTGCGCATTTCACCGAGGGTGCGCACCGGATAGCCTTGCGTGATGGCCGTGGGATCGGGGAAGGACACGTGCGCATAGGAACCGGCGCCATCCTTGTCGAAATGGGCCTTGCCCAGCGGCGCGTCCAGGGTGCGCGGTCCCGGATCGACGATCAGTTTTTGCCGTGCCGCATCCCCCGTGACGTCGCCGTTGCGCAAATTGGTCCAGGAGGTGGGCGTCAGCTTCCAGGCAGGCGGCGTATTTTCCCAAGTTTCATAGCTGTTGTACGGGCCAAACATCAAGTCGCCCAGCAGGGGAATGAAGTTCCACCAGGCGGCCTTTTTGTTGGCCACGTGCACTGTCCACTCGATTTTGGCAATGCTCGGGTCTTGCAGGTCGACGAGGACTTTTTCGCCGTGGTGTCCCGGCACCGACTTGTAAATGCGGAAACTGGCGGCCTGGCGCCGCACGCGGCCGGCAGCATCCTTGAATTGGGAAACGTGGACCGGCTTGCCATCGGCCAGCAGCGGATCGTTGTTGCTGTCCGCTTCGATCGGCAACCCGCCTATCGATTCCGGCGCCAGGTAAAACGAATCATGGCTGTTGCCCACGCGGGCGATGCCAATGGATGGGTGGATCGAGTACTGTTCCGTGCTATTCATCAAGTTTTCCCCTAGAAGGTTGGCAATCCTGGTGGCATCTGGCGGCAGCTACGGGGAAAGATACAGAGAAAAATTGCCAAAAAAGTCACCCATTGTCACTTGCCGTCAATATATTCCGCTCTTGTGATAGCGCTCAAGTCAACGATTCTGAAATTTCCTGGCAAGCGCACGCGTAATGGAGCGGGGCGCTGGCACATGAGCTTGTATGATGTTGCTAAAAAGAATTATCACAATTCGCGCGGGCGCCGTTGCCCGCCCGGATGCCTGTCCAGTAAAAGGAAATCATGATGTATAAAACAGTGCGCGACCTGTTCCTGCATTTCAAGGAAGCCGTCCCATTCCGCCTCGTCCCCGCCCTGATCTGCACCGCCTTGTTGGTCGGCATGCTATTGCTGCCGGCGCCCGAAGGCTTGACGCCCAAGGCCTGGGGCCTGGTGGCGATCTTCCTCACCACGATTTTGGCGATCATATTAAAAGTCATGCCCATCGGCGTGATGGCGATGATGGCCATTGTCATTGTTTCCTTGTCGCAGGTGACGTCGACCTCGTCCAAGGGCGCCATCACGGATGCGCTCAGCAGTTTCTCGAATCCATTGATCTGGCTGATCGTCGTGGCGATTTTGATATCGCGCGGCTTGAAAAAGACAGGGCTGGGCAGCCGCATCGGCCTGCTGTTCATCTCGCTGCTGGGCAAGCGCACCATGGGCATCGGTTATGGCCTTGCGATCTGCGAACTGGTGCTGGCGCCATTTACGCCCAGTAACACGGCGCGCGGCGGCGGCATCGTCCACCCCGTCATGAAATCGATCGCCAACGCCTTCGATTCGGATCCGGCCAAGGGTACGGAAAAGAAAGTGGGCACCTATCTGGCCCTCGTCAACTACCATGCCAACCCCATCACGTCGGCCATGTTCCTGACGGCCACGGCGCCCAATCCGCTGGTGGTCGATTTCGTGGCCAAGGCCAGCGGCCAGAGTTTCCACCTGACATGGACCACCTGGGCCCTGTGCATGCTGCTGCCGGGCCTGGTCTGCCTGCTGGTGATGCCTTTGATCATCTATTGGCTGTCCCCGCCGGAACTGAAGGCCACGCCCGACGCCGTCACCTACGCGAAGGCGGAATTGAAGGGCATGGGCCCGCTGTCGCCGCCGGAAAAGGTCATGCTGGGCACCTTCGCCCTGTTGCTGCTGCTGTGGGCCAACGTGCCCGCCATGCTGTTCGGCCCCGCGTTTTCGCTCGATGCGACGGTGGTCGCCTTTGTCGGCTTGTTCGTGCTGATCATTACCGGCACCATCGACTGGGACGACGTGCTGTCGGAAAAGAGCGCCTGGGACACTCTGGTGTGGTTCGGCGCCCTCGTCATGATGGCGGAGCAGCTGAACAAGACGGGCGTGATCGCCTGGTTCTCGGCCGGCATGAAGGCGGCGATTGTCGCCAGCGGCATGGACTGGCTGCCGATCGCCGGCGTCCTCGTGCTGGTGTTTGTCTTTTCGCATTACTTCTTTGCCAGCACGACAGCGCACATCAGCGCCATGCTGCTGGCCTTTCTGACCGTGGGCCTGCACCTGATCCCGGCCGCATACCACGTGCCGTTCATGCTGATGATGACGGCCGGCTCGGCCATCATGATGACCCTGACCCACTATGCGACGGGTACCTCGCCCATCATCTTCGGCAGCGGCTTCGTGACGATGGGCAACTGGTGGCGTGTCGGTTTCATCATGTGCGTGCTGGAACTGCTGATCTTTGCCGTCGTCGGCAGCGTCTGGTGGAAGGTGCTCGGCTACTGGTAAACGAACACGCTACAGCTGGCGCGCCAGCCGCTGCACCGTCAGCAGGCAGTGCGCCAGCTCGCCGCCGGTGGCGCGCTTCCACAGCATGGCCGCTTGCGACCAGGCTTTTTTTTCCAGCAAGTCCCTGAGAGCCTCCTGTTGCGCGTCCGGCAAGCCGCCGAACTGGCGCAGCTCCAGCGAGCGGGGCTGGCCGTGGCGGCCGGCCGGGTCCCGCTCTTCGATTTCCTCATGCAGGCTGCCGCAGCGGTGCACGGCGCCGGCCGCGTCGATGGCCGCCAGCGCCAGGTCGGGCGTTTCTTCCAGATCGTAGCCCAGGTCGCGGCAGGGTTCGTCGATCAGCTGGGCGATGTTATAGATCGTGAGCACCTGCGCCGAGCGCACGACGTCCGTCAGGTCGTGCACATTGACGCCAGCGTCCAGCAGGCGCTGCAGGGCAGGGGCGTTGATGAAGGGAAAGCCTGATTCGCCCAGCGCGCGCCAGCGCTCCAGCCACTGGGGCCGCGGCAAGCTTTCATCGACGACATCGGCCCACAGGCCGCGCAGCAGCAACTGCCGCAGCAAGGGACCATATTTTTTCTGTTCAATATCCTGCGCCAGGGCATCGGCCTGTGTCGCATCGAAGCCCGCTTCCTGCAATCGCCCCGTGATCGTTGTCATTCTCCGCCGCCTGCCTTTCCCTGTTTGTGTGTGCAGGCGGCATCATATATGCAAGCACGGCCGTCACGGCAACTGGCCGCGCACGACTTGCAGCAGATAGGCGCGCGCCGCGCCGCGCTCCATGCCTTTTTCCTGCAGCAGCGGTAGCAGGCGCTCAAACAGCTGGCGCCGCTGCAGCGATGGCTCGGACCTGTCGCGCCTGTCCGAAAAGAAATCCATCAGGGTCGAGCCGCACAGGCAATTGCGGTAGACCTCGACGATGGCCACGTTGTTGTCATCGAAGCTTTGTTTCAGCCCGGAGACATTCGGGCGCATCGATCGCGTCTGCACAATAAACTCGTCGGCCGTGGCGAAGACGCGCCCGCAGCAGGCGCAATGTTTGGGAAAGGCGGCCTCGGCCAGGGCGCGCAAGCCTGCGAAGAACAGCTGCTCCTGCATGATGGCTCCTGGCGGCGCGCTAGGCGGCGCGGTTGCTGATCTCGACGCCATGGGGCCCCAGCGGCGGCCGCTGCACGCCCGATTCGAAGCGCTGGAAGGCTTCGCGCAGGTGGTCTTTCAGCAGGGTTTCGTCCCATGGCTTGGTGATGAATTTGTACACCGAGCCTTCGTTGATGGCCGCCGTGACCGAATGCAGCTCAGGGTAGCCGGACAGCATCACGCGCACAATCTCGGGATAGACGCCCTTGATGCGGCGCAATAGTTCGTTGCCCGACATGCCCGGCATGCGCGCATCCGTGAGGATCACGCCCACCGCGTGGGCGGCGACCAGTTCCAGTGCTTCCTGCGGATTGGTGGTGCTGAGTATCTGGTAGCCTTCCTTGCGCAGCGAGCGGCGCAGGGCGGACAGGATATGCTCCTCGTCGTCCACCAGCAGCAGCACGCGCTGGGGCGCCACGGCATGGCAGCTCTCGGGCGGCAAATGAGTGCCTGCATGCAACATCAGATCCATCTCGGCGCCGGGCAGGGGGCGGCTGAAGTAATAGCCTTGCATGGCGTCGCAGCGGTTGGTGTTGAGGAAACCCAATTGCCCCTCCGTTTCCACGCCTTCGGCCACCGTGGTCAGGTGCAGCGACTTGGCCATGGCGATGATGGAGCGGGTCAGCGAAGCGCCATCCACGCTGTCGGTCACGTCGCGGATGAACGATTGGTCGATCTTGACCACGTCGATGGGAAATTGCTTCAGATAGGACAGGCTGGAATAGCCGGTGCCGAAGTCGTCCAGCGACAGGGTGACGCCGATTTCCTTCAACTGCTCCAGCGCCCGCACCACGAGGTCGCGGTTTTGCATCAGCACGCTCTCCGTCAGCTCCAGCTCCAGGCAGTGCGCCGGCAGGCCGCTGTCGGCCAGCACTGCGCGCACCAGTTCCGGCATGTCGACCTGGCGGAACTGGCGTGCCGACACGTTGACGGCCATCGTCAGGTGCGTAAAGCCGTACGCATGCCACACGCCCAGTTGCGCGCACGCCGTGCGCAGCACCCATTCGCCGATGGGCACGATCATGCCTGTTTCCTCGGCCAGGGGAATGAAGCGCTCAGGCGGCACCAGGCCGATGCCGTCGCGGCGCCAGCGCAGCAGCGCTTCCATGCCATAAATCTTGCCGCTGGTGAGGTCGACCTTGGGCTGGTAATGCAATTCCAGCTCGTTCAGCGCCAGCGCCTGGTGCAGCGCGTGTTCGATTTCGGCCCGCTCTTCCACCAGTACGCCCATCTTGTGGTTGTAGAACTGGCAGCCATTGCGGCCCTTGTCCTTGGCGCTGTAGAGGGCCGCGTCGGCCGTCTTGAGCAACATGTCGGCGCTGTCGCCGTCCGAGGGAAAGACGCTGGCGCCGATACTGGTGCTGACGTGCAGGGTATGTTCGCCCAGCACGACAGGATCGGCGAACAGCTCGAGTACCTTTTTCACGATTTGTTCGGCCGTTTCGATGTCGGGCAGGTCCGTCAGCAGGACAACGAATTCGTCGCCGCCCTGGCGGGCCACAGTGTCGCCTTCGCGCACGGCCAGCTTGAGCCGGCGCGCCACTTCCTGCAGCAGGGCATCGCCCACGGGGTGGCCATAGCTGTCGTTGACGAACTTGAAACGGTCGAGGTCCAGCATCAGCGTAGCCAGGTGCAAACGGGTGCGGCGGGCATGGGCGATGGCCTGGCCGATGCGGTCGTTCAGCAGCTGGCGGTTGGGCAAGTCCGTCAGCGCATCATGGTTGGCCAGGTATTCGATGCGCCTTTGCTGCAGCTTGCGTTCCGTGATGTCCTGCACGGTACCGCGCATCAGCAGCACCTGATGGCCTTCACGCACGGCTTCGGCCTGGTGAAAGACGATGCACTCGCCGCCGTCGGGCCGCAGCACCTTGTGCTCCAGGCTGTAGCTGGTGCCGTTGGCATGCAGTTCCATGAAGGCATCGAGCAGCAGGGGCCGCTGGTCTTCGGGCAGGCATTGCAGCAAACGGTCGAAGCTGGTGGGGCCGGAAGCGGCCTCCAGGCCCAGGATGCGCAGCAGTTCCGGCGACCAGTAGCCGTCGCCGCCGGCAACACGGTATTCCCAGTTGCCGAGGCGTGCCAGCGCCTGCGCGTGGCTGAGGCTTTCCTGGATGCGGCTCAATTCGGTGAGCGCGCTGCTGGCTCGCAGCAGGTAGCGCAGGCGGTGCGCCAGCAGCCGCCATTGCATCGGCTTGGAGATGAAATCGCTGGCGCCCGCTTCCAGCGCCTGCTTGATGGAGTCATCGTCATCGTTGCCGGTCAGCACGACGATGGGCACGTGCGCGCCGCCGGGCAGCCGGCGCAGCTGTGCGCAGCATTCGAAGCCGCTCATGCCGGGCATGGCGACGTCGAGCAGGATCAGGTCGGGCACGCCGCGCTGGAAGGCGGCCAGCGCTTCCAGGCCGCTGGCCGCTTCCACGATGCGGAAGCCTTCCGGCTCCAGCGCTTCCGTCACCAGGATGCGCGTCATGGTGTCGTCATCGACCACTAGGACCAGTGCTTGCGGGGGCTGTGCGGTATTCATAGGGTTTCCTTCTCAATGGCCAGGGCGGCGAGGACACGGTCGAGTTCTTGCTGGATGCCGCGGATATGCTGCAGCGCGCTGCCGACGTCATTGCCGCGCGCATATTGTTCGATTTCACGGCAGGTGGCCGACAAGCCCAGCGCGCCCACATTGGCGCAGCTGGACTTGAGCGTGTGCGCCGCCAGCTGCAGCGCCGCGGCGTCGCTGGCCTCGGCCGCCACTTCCAGCTGGCCCAGCAGACGCGGCGCGTCGCTGTGGAACAGGTCGATGATGCGGCCCAGCACGTCGGGACGGCCGGGACGCCGCATGGCGCGCAGGTTTTGCAGGGCGGCGGCGTCGAGGACAGGGTTTGCTCCGCGCGCCGCCGCCGGGACGGCTTCCGTCGCCTCGACCGTCGCCTCCGCCGTCTCCACTGCCGCCGACGGGCGCCAGCGGGCCAGCACGGCCAGCAGGGCGGCGCGCGTGTACGGCTTGGCGAGGTAGTCGTCCATGCCCGCCTCCAGGCACAGTTCGCGGTCGCCCAGGATGGCGTTGGCCGTCAGGGCAATGATGGGCGTGCGGGGGCGGCCTTGCTGGGCTTCCATGCGGCGCAAACGCCGGGTCGCTTCGAAGCCGTCCATTTCCGGCATCTGGCAATCCATCAGGATCACATCGAACGGGTAGCGCTCCCACAGGGCCAGTGCGCGCCGCCCGTTGTCGGCCGGCGTGGCCTCGTAGACCGTGTCTTCCAGCATGGCCAGGGCGATTTCCTGGTTGATCGCGTTGTCTTCCACCAGCAGCATGCGCAGCGGGGCCTGGCCAGGGGCTGCGCCAGCCGCATCCGGCGCGGCGGGCAGGGCAGACGTGGCCGGTATGGCAGCCGTCGCTGGCGCCAGGGTGCCGAAGCCGCCGACGGCCTCGACGCAGTGGCGCAATTCCAGCGCCCGCACGGGCTTGGTCAGGCAGTATTCCACGCCCAGCGCCGTCACCTGGCGCAGATCGGCCGAGGCATCCAGTGAACTGAGCATGATGATTTTCAGCGCCGCCATGCGCGCGTCGCCCTTGATTGCCCGCACCAGCTCGGCGCCATCCATGACGGGCATGCGCATGTCGATGATCGCCAGGTCGAACGGGCGCCCGCTACGCAGCGCCCCTTGCAGCAGATTCAGCGCTTCGGCGCCGTCGGCGGCGCTGGCGGCGGCCATCTGCCACTCGATCGCGTGCTGCAGCAGGATACTGCGGTTGGTGGCGTTGTCGTCCACGATCAGCACGTTCAAGGCATTGAGCGGCACGCGCGGCGGCGGCGCCGCTGGCGCATCCTCGGGCGCCACCTCGCCGACGACGACGGTGACGGCGAAGCTGGAGCCCTGTCCCGCCACGGAGTGGAGCACGATGTTGCCGCCCATCATTTCCGCCAGCTGCTTGATGATGGCCAGGCCCAAGCCCGTGCCGCCGTACTTGCGCGAGGTGGTGCTGTCGGCCTGGCGGAACGGCTGGAAGACGGCCGCCGCCGCTTCCGGCGCCATGCCGATGCCCGTGTCGCGCACTTCCAGGCGCACCTGGCCGGCGGCCGGGCAGCTGACATCGACGGAAATTTCACCCCGTTCCGTGAACTTGGTGGCGTTGTTGAGCAGGTTGGTGAGGATCTGGCGCAGGCGCACGGGGTCGCCGCGCACGTGCTGCGGCACATCGGAGGCGATGCGGCAGGTAAATTCGATGGCCTTGCGCTGGATGCCGTTGGCAAACAGCGCCACCACGTCGTCGATCATCTGGCGCAGGTCGAAGGGGATGTCTTCGAGCACCAGCTTGCCCGCCTCGATCTTGGAAAAATCGAGGATGTCGTCGATGATGCTGAGCAAACTTTCGCCGGAACGGTGCACTGTGTGCACGAAACGCTGCTGCTTGGGACTGAGTTCCGTACGCTGCAGCAATTCCGTCATGCCCAGTACGCCATTCATGGGGGTGCGGATCTCGTGGCTCATCTTGGCCAGGAATTCCGACTTGGCGCGGTTGGCGGCGTCCGCCTCGGCCTTGGCTTGCTTGAGCGCCAGGTCGCGCTGTTCGACGTGCTCGAGCATGCCGTTGAAGCCCGTGATCAGCTGCCCCAGTTCATCGCTGCCATGCTGCGCCACGCGTACCGACAGCGCCTTGCCGCCGCGGATATGGGCAATCGCATGGGACAATCGCGCCAGCGGCCCGGCGATCGATGCGCTGATCAGTCCCGTGATGGCCACGCAGGCCAGCAGCAGCACCAGCGCGATGCCGAGGATCAGCACGAAGGCATGGCGCACGCCGTCGCGCACCTTGACCACCGCATCCTGCTGTTGCCCCGTGATGCGCGCCACCTGCTGCGCGGAATAGGCAGCCTGCTCGCGCTCGAAGGCGCGCACATGGTCGATGACCTCGCCCAGCGCCGTTTGGCTGTCCAGCACGCTGCCCTTGGCCTGCACCAGCCGCTGTCCCGAGCGCTCCACCGCGTCCAGGTAGGTATTGACGCTGCGCGTTTCTGCCAGCAAGCCCAGCTGGCCTATGCTTTGCAGCAAGGTCTGCATGGTGGCCATGTCGCCGTGCAGGGCGCCGATGCGCAGCGCGATATCGTCGCCCAGGCGCGTGACGTCGGCGGCGGCCGTGGCGAGCATGACTTCGCCCACGTCGATGCTGATGGCGTCGACGGCCAGGTTGATTTCTCCGCTGGCATCCTCGATGCGGGCCGAGGTGCGCATATAGCGGCCGGCTTCCGCCAGGCGGTCGCGTCCTATGGCCAGCTGCAGTTCGATGGGGTCGAGCTCCTCGGCCAGGCGCAGGTGGGCGCTGGCCAGCGTGGCGGCGATCTGTTCCTTGAGCGCGGCATATTGCGCCTGCTGCGCCGCGCTGGCGCCGCCCTCGGCCAGCAACCCCGCGCGCAAGGTCATCAGGCCGCTGGCGGGATCGAGCAGCCGGCGCGCCGTGGCGAGCACGTTTTCCCGCAGCGCCTGCTGGGCAGGGCTGATGCCCCGTTCGCCGCTTCCCGCCAGGTGCGCGACGGCGGCCGTCAGCCGTTCGCGCAAGGGGGCGATGCGGAAACGGCTTTTCACGGCCTCCGTCTCGGCCAGCGAAATCTGCATGTCGAGTATGCTCTTGCGCACGTCGGTCAGATAGCGGGCGTTCTCGTTCAGGCGCTGGCTTTGCAGCTGCACTTCGGCGGCCGTGGCCTGGGCCTGGCTGTCGACCAGGCGGATCCTGCCGCGCGCGCCCTTGGCGGCGGCCTTGATCTGCGCCAACACTTGCCGCATCTCCGTCGCCTGCGCCTTGTAATAGGCCTCGTTTTCCAGGCGTTTGCGCACGGCGACGCGCATGCGCTGGAATTCCTGTTCGAAGGCCGTGTGATAGCGCGGTGCCTGCGACTCGCCATGGCGCCGCAATTGCTGGCTGATGCTTTCGGCGGTCCGGATATTGGCAACGATCTTGTTCGACACCTGCTCGAGCTGCGCCAGGTCTTCCGCCTTGCCCAGCTCGAAAAAATCCGAGGCCAGGTCCTGCACGGTATAGCGCAGGCGCAACACGTCCGTGTACAGCGGGACCGTCTCGTCGGTCAAGCCGTGCACATGGGTTTCGATGCCTTTCACCAGCAGCAGGCTGGCCGCCGCCATGGCCGCCACGCCGGCCAGCAGGACGGAGGTACTGATGATCAGCTTGGTCCTGATTTTCATGCCAGGCTCCAAGGTGGGCCGGAAAAGCGGGCGCGCATCACTTTGCGCCTGGCGCCAGGTCTGCCGGAACGATCTTGCCGTCGGCGATGCGGGTCAGGAACACGGCCGTCGACGCCTGGTGGTCGCCTGGGCCCAGCGTGACCCGCATGCCGCCGAGGTCGAGCCGGTCGAAGGTTTCGAAACTCTGGATCAGGCGCTCGCGCGTCAGGTCCGCGCCCGCGCGGCGCAGCGCCGCCACCATCAGGGTGGCCGAGATGCAGCCCTCGAAACTGACGAACGACAGCCTGGCGGCCGGCACATGCCTTGCCAGCAAGGCGGCGCACTCGGCGGCGATCGGCAACTGGCGGTCTTCCGGCAGGGGCACGACCTGCGAAATGACGATGTTGTTGCCTTCCGTGCCCAGCAGTTGCAGCAGGCTGTCCGTGCCGACAAACGATACCGTGGCCAGCGCCGCCTTCAGCCCTGCGGGCCCCGCTTCGCGCACGAAGGCGGCCACCGGCGTGTAGGGGCCGGCCATAACCACCGCTTGCAGGTCGTGGCCGATCAGGGCCGCCAGGCCCGCCTTGACGGCCGTCGTGCCGCGCTGGAAGGAACCCTTGGCGACGAGGTCCAGGCCGCGCCGCTGCAGCGCCCGCACCGTGCCGTCGAGCACGGCATTGCCGAAGCCGTCGTCCTGGTACAGCACGCCAAAGCGCTTGACGCCCCGGCTGGTGAAATACTGCACCAGGGCATCGGATTCATCGTCGTAACTGGCACGGAAGTTGATGATTTCATGCACCACGGGGTGGCGCAAGGTCATTGCGCCCGTAAACGCGCCCACCAGCGGCACCTTCATTTCCTGGACGATCGGGATGACGGCATTGGTGGTGGGCGTGCCCACGTTGCCGAACAGGGCGAATACCTGTTTTTCCTCGACCAGCCTGAGCGTCTCGCTGATTGCCCGGTCGGGATCGTAGCCATCGTCCGCCACCACCAGCTCGATGGTGCGGCCGTGAATGCCGCCGCTCCGGTTCGCTTCCTGGAAAACGGCCGTCGCGCCATCGAGCATGGCCCGCCCCAGCCCCGCGGCCGCCCCCGTCTGGGCATTGACCATGCCCAACAGGATGTGCGTCCCGGTGACGCCCGGTTCGGCGGCATGGACCATGCCGGCCACGAGGGTGCAAGCGAGCCAGCAGCATTCCGGGGAAAAGCGCATGAGCTACCTTTATTGAGGTTGAGCGGTATCAATAGACATGGGGTTGACAACGAGTATGGAGGAAATTGCCAACGAAAAACTCACACATAATCACGGCGCCCGAAGCCGTTGCGGCGCAGCCCGTTCAAGGCAAGGGCAGCTGCACCACCACCTTGCCGCGCGCGCGTCCCTGCGCCAGGTAGGCCAGCGCCTGTTTTGCCTCAAGAAAAGGAAACACTTGGTCGATCACGGGGCGGATGCTGCCCGCCTCAAGCAGGGCGGCGATCTGCGCCAGCTGGCTGCCGTCGGGGCGCACGAAGTGGAAGGCATAGCTGGCGCCGCGCCGCCGCGCCAGGCCGATGATCTTGCGGCTGAGCAAACCGAACACCAGTTTCAATACCACGTTCATGCCGCGCGCGCGGGCGAAAGCGGTGTCCGGCGGGCCGATCAGTGAGATGACGTGGCTGCCAGGCTTGACGATCCGCATGGCCTTTTCCAGCCCGTCGCCGCGCACCGTGCCCAACACGGCGTCGTAATCGCGCAGCACGTCCTCGAACGGCTGCTGTTTGTAGTCGATGACCTCATCTGCGCCCAGGCTGCGCACCAGCGCCACGTTCGCCGTGCTGGTGGTGGTGCCCACGCGGGCGCCTAAGTGCCTGGCCAGCTGGATGGCGAATGTGCCGATGCCGCCGGAACCGGCCGGGATGAACACTTTCTGGCCCGGCTTCAGTTGCATGCGCTCGTGCATGGCTTGCCACGCCGTCAGGCCCACCATGGGGATCGAGGCCGCCTGCACGAAATCAAGGTTCGCCGGTTTCAGCGCGGCCGCCTGTGCCGGCACGACAGCGAATTCGGCCAGGCTGCCGTGTGGCGTGTCGAAAATACTCGCATACACTGCGTCGCCCGCCTTGAAGCGCGTAACGCCGCTGCCCACTTCCACGACGATGCCGGCCAGGTCGCTGCCCAGGGTGGCGGGCAAGCGCAGTTTTAATATCGGCTTGAAGTCGCCCTTGGGAATCAGGTAGTCGATGGGATTGAGTCCGACGGCGTACACCCGCACCAGCAGTTCGCCGGGGCCGGGCGTCGGGCGGGGCAGGTCGGCAAACGCCACGTGATCGAGGCCGCCGTATCGTTGGAGTTGCAATGCTTGCATGATGTTCTCTCTGAATGCTGGAAAAAATGCTGGCGCTCAGGCCAGGCGCAGGTCCTTGCGCAAGCCGGCGTCCATCAGCGACGCGGGCAGGAAGCGGCGCATCAGGCGCAAGCGCGCCGCCAGCGGCCCGGCCGTATAGCGCAATTTCGGCCGGCTTGCCTGGGCCGCCGCCAGGACGGTATCGGCCACCACGCCAGGGTCGTCGGCGCCGGCCATCAGCGCTTGCAGCCGGCTTGTAACGGCCGCGCTCACTTGCCGGTAGGCCGGCAGCGGGGTATCGGGCGCCAGCAGATTGGCTTCGAACGTGGTTTTCGTATAGGCCGGTTCGATGACGCTGGCGCGGATGCCCCAGCCGCGCACTTCATGGTCGAGCGATTCAGTGTAGCCCTCGATCGCGTGCTTGGAGGCGGAATACAGCGCGCCGTAGGGCATGGGCAAAAAGCCCACGACGGAACCGATATTGAGGATGCGCCCGCCGCCCTGGGCCCGCATGTGCGGCAGCACGGCCAGGGTCATGCGCAGCACGCCATAAAAATTCGTGTCGAAGATGGCTTGTGCCTGCGCGATGCTGCTTTCCTCGGCGCCCGCCGGTGCCACGCCGAAGCCGGCGTTATTGACGAGCAGGTCGATGCGGCCTTCGCGCCGCATCAGCTCGGCCACGGCGGCCGCTACCGAGTCATCGCTGGTGACGTCGAGCGCCAGCATCGTGTAGCCGACCGCATCGGCTTGCGCGCCGCGGCGGCTGGTGCCGTACACCGTGTAGCCCGCCTGCGCCAGGCGTTGGGCCGTGGCCGCGCCGATGCCGGACGAGGCGCCGGTGACCAGGGCAATCTTGTTATTGTTCATGGCAGTCCTTCAGTGATTGACAGTATTGAATATGATGATCGTCATATTTTTGTTTAAAAAAACCGGGACGGACCCGGGCCATGGGCATTACGGCTGGTGTGTGTCTTGGAACTGCGCCAGGGTGGCCGCGCACAGCGCGTCCGACAGGGCTGGCTCGTCGACGGCGCGCGCCAGGATGGTGGTGCCGATCATGGCGCACACCGTCGCCATCGCTTGCGCGTGCGCTTCGGGCTGGCCCCAGTTCGGCAGCTGGCGCGCGAACAGGTCGATCATTTCCTTGATATGGATGGTGGCGGCGCGCCGCACCTCGGGCGCCTGGCGCGGCATTTCCGAGCCCAGCGCCGAGACGGGGCAGCCCACCTCGATGGCGGCGATGTGTTCGGGCGACAGATACGCGGCCAGCATGGCAGTCAGCGCCTGGCCGGGCGGGGCGGCGGCCGCCACTTTGGCCGCCAGCGCCACCGCTTCGGCGCCGGCGCGGTCGCCCGCTTCGGCCAGCAGCGCGTCGCGCGAGGCGAAGTGCGCATAAAAGCCGCCGTGCGTCAGGCCCGCTTCCTTCATGATGTCGGCCACGCCGGTGCCCGCATAGCCGCTGCGGCGGATGGCACGCGTGGCCACCTCGACGATGCGTGCATGGGTGGCTTCCTTGCGGCTTTGCGCCGTGGGCTTGGCAACTGAGTGGTTTGATGAATTCTGCATGACGATCATCATATCGCAGTTTTCAAAACCGTGCAGGGCCTGTGCCGGCAAAAGGCGCTACGATGGACGCTATCGACATGCGACCAGGAGAGGCAGATGGCAACGATTCCAGCGGCAACGACAGAACACCTGTTTTCCTACGGCACCTTGCAGCAGCCCGGGGTGCAACTGGCCACCTTCGGGCGCCTGCTCGACAGCCGGCCCGACCAGTTACCCGGCTACCGCCTGGCGTTGCTGGCCATCGACGATGCGCAGGTGGTGGCGACCAGCGGCAAGACGCATCATCAGATCGCCTCGCGCGGCGAGCCGACGGATAGCGTGCCGGGCGCCGTGCTGGCCGTCTCGCCCGAGGAATTGCGGCAGGCGGACGGCTACGAGGTGGCCGACTACCGGCGCGAGCGCGTCACCCTGGCGTCGGGCCTGCAAGCCTGGGCCTACGTGGATGCGCGCGATGCCGCTTCTTGAGCGGCATCGCAACAGGTGAATGGGGGGGAGAAGTGCGGAAGTGCCGGCACGGGCGGCTTGCCCATGCCGGCTATTGCAGGATCAGGCCAGCTTGCGCCTGCCTGCTGAAACGCGGTTCCAGCCATAGCCGGCGGCGATGATGGCCAGGATGGCCGCTTGCGCCAGCAGGGTTTCCAGGGTCGGCAGGATGCCCAGCAGGTCGATGCGCATGAAGTCGACGGGGGTGACGCCTACCCAGCCCGCTTCCTGCAGCGCGGCCACGCCTTTGCCCATCAAAATCACGGCCAGCACGGCCACGAAGGCGGACGTCCACGAGAAGAACTTGCCGATCGGCATGCGCGCGCTGGTGCGCAGCAAGGCCCAGGCGATCACGACCAGCAGCACGATGGCCACCACGAAGCCGCCCAGCAGGGCGCCGCCGTTGCCGTCCGCCGCCAGGGCGGAATAGAACAGCACGGTTTCAAAGACTTCGCGGTAGACGGCGATGAAGGCCAGGGCGAACAGGCCCCAGGCCGAGCGCCGGCTCATCGCCGCCGTGAGTTTCTCGTGCAGGTATTCCTGCCAGCGTCCGGCGCTGCTCTTCTGGTGCATCCACAGGCCCACGCTGAGCAGGACCAGCGCCGCGAACACGGAACCGAGGCCTTCGCTCACTTCCCGGCTGGCGCCGCTGATCGTCACCAGGTACGTTGCCGCCACCCACGTCAGGCCGCCCGCCACCAGCGCGCTGGCCCAGCCCGCATGCACATAGGGCAGCACATCGTTGCGCTTGGCCTTGCGCAGGAAGGCGATGATGCCGATCACGATCAGCAGCGCCTCCACGCCTTCGCGCAGCAGAATCGTCAGCGCGCCGACAAAGGTCGTCATCGGATCGGCCTTGGCATCGCCCAGTTCCGCTTCCACATGGGTAAACAGTTGCTGCAGTTTTTCGCCCGCCGCCTCGGCCTCGGCCACCGTGCCCTTGGCAACGGCGGAACGGTAAGCGAGCATGGCGTTTTCCACGGCCAGCAGCAAGGACTTGTTGCGCGCGCCGACCATCGGCTCGATCGGCTCGAAACCATCGAGGTAGGCCGACAGGCCCAGGCGCGTGGCGGCCGCACGGTCGCCCGCGTGCATGGCGGCCAGGCTTTCGGCCAGGCGCAAACGCGACAGGGCCAGGCCGGCCGGCTTGTGCGCTTCGGCCTTGTCCGGGTGGCTGCGCAAGTACGCCGTCAAGGCCTGCGCCTCGTCGGCGCCCAGCTTGGCGGCCACGGCTTCCTGTGTCAGGGTCGTCACGGCGGCCAGGTCCGCGTACAGTTTTTTGCTGCGCGGATCGTCCTGCCACAGCTTTTCGCCGCGTGCGCTTGCCGCCGCGTCGTGCGACATGCCGCCGATATAGAAAGCCAGGTCCCAGCGCTCGTTCTCGGACAGCTGGCCGAAACTGGCCATCGAGGTACCGGCCACGCCTTGCGAAATGACCTGGTACAGCGCCATCAGGCTGCGCGACTGCGCCCGTTCGCCATCCGTGAAGGCGATCGGCTTCGGTTCCAGGCTGGCCGCCAGCGGACCGTCGCCGCCGCCGGCCACGCCGTGGCACGACGCGCACTGGGCCGCATACAGGGCCGCGCCGCGCGCCAGGTTGGGCAGCGTTTTCGGCGCCACCGGAATCGGATAGGCGGCGATCAGCAAGCCGTTCGCCTGGTGCGCCAGGTGCTTGACTTCCGCGCCGTCCGCCTTGGCGACGACGGCTTTGCGCAGGTCGGCGATGGCGGCGGCGATGGCCGCCTGTGACGCGTGGGCGGGCAGGGCGGCGATCTGCGTCGTCGCGTTGTCGGTAAAGTCGAGCATTTCCGCGTATTCCGCCTCGCTGACCACCTTGCCGTGCTCGACGGCGCCGCTGTAATCGACGGCAACATAATCAATCAGTTGCCACAACTGCTTGGCGCCGGCGCCTTGGTCGGCCGCTTGCGCCTGCGCGCCACCGGCCAACAACAGGCTGAGGCTGGCAGCCACGAGCGGATAGCAGACCAGCCATTTCTTGATAGAACTGAACATGATTCTCATTCTCATTTGTCGTTAACCCGGCGACTATAGGACAGACAGTGCGGGGTGTCAACGGCGCACGGGTTTTGTCCAGGACGATCTTGCCGATCCGGTGCCGTGCGGCGGGAGAGAATGGAAGAAAGAGAACTGCCGTTTACTGGCCCGGTGCGGCCTTCGCGTACAGGCCCCTGGCCAGGCCGTTGTCGGGATCGTCGACGCGCAGGCCGCCTTCGACGACGCGCAGGGCCAGCTTCTGGAATGCCTGGCCCCGCAGCCACTGGCGGTCGGTGACGGCGAACGCGGCAATGCGCTCCTGAGCGCGCGCGGGCGGCACGTTCAGCCATTGATAGTCGGCCTTCGAGCCCTGGCGGCGCAGGCCGGCGCGCACCCAGCGTTCCGAGGCCGGCATGCGGACGATGGCGTCGCCGTTCGCCACGCTCACGGCCGTGGCCGTCTTGCCGCTTTGCGCTTCGAATTTTACCTCCACGCCGGCCATCGGCCCCACTTGGGGGAAGCCGACGATGGCCACCCACAGGCCCGCTTCGGCAGGCTTCTGGATGCGCATTTCCGCTTCCTCGAACACGCGGAACTGCGGCTCCTTGCCGCCGTTGCCCGTCACTAGGGTCACCGTGTCGCCGGCAACGCGCCACTCGCCGCTGGCTTGCTCGTCGGTATTGCCGTAGCTGAGCATCCATTCGAAGGTGCCGTCCTTTTTCAGCAGCAGCTCGGAACCCGTTTCCATAACGCCTTGCAGGTAATAGTGGCCGGGCAGCGAAGAGGCGGCCGGCTCGGCCGCGCTGGCCGCAAGCGGCCAGGCGAGAGCGGCGCAGGCCAGCAGGCGGCAGAGGGATTTTTTCATCGCGGTGTCCTTGTTGTGTCTTTTATGAAATGACATCATAGCAACGGCAATTGCTTGCCGTCGCACCATAGGACACACCGGCCGCGCAGCGGGCGTCGCGCTCAGCGGCTGCTGAAGTCGAGCACCACGCGCGAGGCAACCTTGCCATGTTCCAGGCGGCTGAAGACTTCATTGATGGCCGACAGCGGCTGCAATTCGATGCCAGCCGTGACCTTGCCCGTGGCGGCAAACGCCAGCGCCTCGGCCATGTCCTGACGGGTGCCGACGAAAGAGCCGCGTATCGTCACGCAATTGGCGACGACGTCGAACAGCGGCGTCGGGAAGTCGCCCGGCGGCAAGCCCACCAGCACGCAGGTGCCGCGCTTGCGGGTCATCGCCACGCCTTGCTGGAAGGCATCGATCGACGGCGCCGTGATCAGTACGCCATGGGCGCCGCCGCCCGTCGCTTCGCGCAATGCCGCCACGGGGTCGCCCTGGTGCGCATTGACGGTCACTTCGGCACCGAGGGCGCGAGCATGCTCCAGCTTGCCTTCATCGATGTCGACGGCCGCCACGCGCAAGCCCATCGCGACCGCATATTCGATGGCCAGGTGGCCCAGTCCGCCGATGCCGGACACGGTCAGCCACTGGCCCGGCCGCGCGCCCGTTTCCTTGATGCCCTTGTAGCTCGTGACGCCGGCGCAGATGATGGGCGCCGCCTGCACGGCGGACAGGCCGGCCGGAATATGCGCGACGTAGCGCGGGTCGGCCAGGATGTATTCGGCGAAGCCGCCGTTCTTGGTGTAGCCGCCGAACTGCGCCTCGGCGCACACGGTTTCCCAGGCTGCCAGGCAATGTTCGCAATGACCGCAAGCGGAGTAGAGCCAGGGCACGCCGACCCGCTCGCCCAGCCGCACCTCGGTCACGCCCGCGCCCAGCTCCACCACCACGCCGATGCCTTCGTGGCCGGGAATGAATGGCGGCGTCGGCTTGACGGGCCAGTCGCCGCGTGCCGCATGCAGGTCCGTGTGGCAGACGCCGCACGCTTCCGTCTTGACGAGGATCTGGCCGGGGCCGGGTACCGGCACAGGTACGTCGCGCAGCACCAGCGGCTGGCCCAGTTGCTCGACAACGGCGGCTTTCATGGTTGTGGGTAGCATGTGATTCCTTATGAAGTTGGTGGGGCGTGGCGCAGGCGCAAGCGCGAAGCATGGTCTGCTCAACAAGAGCTTGCGCATGGTCATATTCTGCTGCACACGATACAAAAAATGATTGATGTACATCAACTTATACGGGGAGACGGGAATCCGTTCAGAGATAAAACAGGCTTACATTAATTCCATGATTCGACTATTATGGAATAATTGAAGAAGGAAATCACCATGAACGACTTGCCCAACATTAGCGCGGCGCACCTCGACACGCCGACCCTCGATAAACTGGCGCCACCGGCCGTGGCCACGCATCCGCCACGCATCCTCCTGCTGTATGGTTCGCTGCGCGAGCGCTCATTCAGCCGCTTGCTGACCCTGGAGGCGGAGCGGCTGCTGCGGCATTTCGGCGCCGAGACCCGGGTTTTCGACCCGCACGGCCTGCCCATGGTCGACAGCGTCAGCCCCGACCATCCGAAGGTACAGGAATTGCGCGCCTTGTCGCTGTGGTCGGAAGGCCAGGTCTGGTGCAGCCCGGAACGCCATGGCGCCGTGACGGGCGTGTTCAAGTCGCAGATCGACTGGCTGCCGCTGGAAATGGGCAGTGTGCGTCCCACGCAGGGGCGTACCCTGGCGGTGATGCAGGTATCGGGCGGCTCGCAATCGTTCAACGCCGTCAACGGCTTGCGCGTGCTGGGCCGCTGGATGCGCATGGTGACCATCCCGAACCAGTCGTCCGTCGCCAAGGCCTACCAGGAGTTCGACGACAACGACCGCATGAAGCCGTCGCCATACTACGACCGCCTGGTCGACGTCATGGAAGAATTGTATAAATTCACCCTGGTGGTGCGCGACCGCTCCGATTACCTGACCAGCCGCTACAGCGAGCGCAAGGAATCCATGCCGCTTGACGCGCGCGCCCATGCCGCGGCGGCCATGGCGCACGAGACGCCGGTCCGGCAAGCTGGCATTTTACCGTTGCGACAGGGCCGGCCGTGAAACTCTGTTTTGCGTTGACCGTCGCGACTTCCATACTGCTTACTGGCGCCAGGGCAACAGTGCCGCCGATGATGCCTGGAGCCGTTGGCGGCGGCAAGATTGATCGGGGCGCTGCTCCTGCTGAGTGGAGCGCGTTCAGTCCCTCAAATGAGGTTGGCGTGGCGAACCCTTGGAGGGGCCTCGCAAACAGAGTCGACGTCCCATACTCCGACGTTGTTGGCCAGAAAACTTGAAGCCATTTTGCCGTCGGGTGGAATCTGTCCGATGCGCGCAGCCGGCAAGGCCATGGCAATGCCATTTGACCGTCGGCCCGAGGTTAGCCAAGCGGCTCTTTTCAAGACGATCAGCCGCCTTAAATTATATGCGGCTGCTTTGAGCTGAAAGGCGAGGGCGGTGCGCACCATGCACACGCAGCGCACGGTATGACTTGATCCGGCATGTTTGCCAGGCGCACTGCCAACTTCTCTCATGTTGGGGTGGTGGACATCGAGAAAGAATGTGCTGAATATGTTGTTATCGGAGTGAGATAAGGTGCAGTAAGAGCTACCCTCAATGCGAGGTGGCACCGCATTTCCCAACCGCTAAATATCGACTGCGACAAGATGATCCGAAGCGCAACTATTTCCGACGCCGCCATGATTGCCGCGATTTATAACCATTACGTTGGTAGCACTACAATCACATTTGAAGAAGAAGCGGTCGATGTGGACGAAATGGCGAAGCCATTAGCTCCGTGGGCGCGCAACTGCCGTGGTTTGTCTTCGAACGGGATGGGCAGGTATTAGGCCGCCAGCTTTATGCGGCCCTAATCGACGAATTCGGGAGTACTCATAATGCTGTCGGCGTACTGAGGAACTGCAAGTAAGACTTTGATTCTGCACTCTTTTAGCAATTTGACATAATATAAATTATGCGAAGTTATGAATGAATTTGTCAAATCCCGGTTTTTACGTTTGGCCCAATCGCAAATGCGATTTCAGCCTTCTGCGTGCCGCCTGGACTTAGATGCACATGCCCTGGCTTGCGGCTGTCATTTTGTGCCTGGATGGGCTGGCCAGTTTGTCCGCACCACGCATGCCCGCTGGGCCTGGGTGGCGCGTGTTTCGCTGTGCGTTCCTTTGCCGCTGCGCGCCTGCCTGTTTGGCCTGCCGTTCCAGGCCGCCGGCTGGGTGCAGCCACGCCGCTGTCTGCGCGTCCGGATAACGCTGGATAACTATTGGCGTCGACCTGCAGCAGCTCGCCCGAAGTGAATGCTGTTGCAAATGCCGGATGGACCTTGGCCGCAGCGGCGATGTCCTTTTGCGGAAACCTTCGTGACGGCACTGCATCTGGCGGTCTAGGCTGGGGTGATCGCCGCGGGACAGTTTTACATGGGCACGCTGCGTCGCCGTGCCTAATGAAATGAGGCCTGGCGGCCGCTCGTGTAAGATTGCCAGCCCTATAATTCTTTCGCCAGATATACATTGCTTCTTTTATGGATTTTTATAAGAGATAACAATGAAATCAAGGTTCTGCGATAAATTATGCATGTAAAGTCTCAATATCTAACACTGACACGGCGGCGCGGCAGTTTTCTATCTTCCGGCCGATATTCGCGCTATGTGCTGCATCTGGTCTGCACGCTGGCCGCTGCGGCCGCCCTGTCCGCCTGTGCCAGCAAGCCTGGTCCGTGGCCTGCGCGCGCCTTGCCGCCGTCAGCCGCCGTCAAGGTCGATGCCACGCAATTTCTGCCCAAGAAGCAACTGGTGGACTGGCAAGTCGACTTGGACGAGCGCCGCCTGCGGGCCACGGGTTCGGCCCGGCATGAAGCGTATATCGACGCCCTGCATGAACGCCTGGCGCGCGCCGGTGTCAAACAGCTGCGCTTTGAACCCTTCAGCTTCCGGCAATGGTCGGTGCAGATGGACAACTGGTGCCTGCAAGTGATGGATGGCGACAGGCCTGGCGTGCTGCAGTCGGCTGGCTACATCCCGTATTCGGGCGTGACGCCGCCGTCCGGCATCACGGCGCGCGTCGCCTACCTGGCGCCAGGGGCCAGGCCTGATGCCAGCCTGGCGGGCAAGCTGGTGCTTGTCGACATGCCAGCCCTGGCGTGGACGGGCCAGGCTTTTCACCAGACGGCCGTGCACGTCCACGATCCGCACAAGGCCATGGAGCCGGACACGCCGTATGCGCGCCCATTCCAGCGGCTGGGCCCGCTCATCACCGTGCTCGATGGCTTGCAGGCCGCTGGCGCGGCGGGCGTGATCGTCATTCTCGATACGCCGACCGTCACGGCGGACGGCCTGTATGCGCCCAACGATGGCAAAGTGCGTCAGTTGCCCGGCGTGTTCGTCGACCGCGGCCTTGGCCAGCGCCTGCGCGAAAGCGTGCTGGCGGGCACGGCGCCTGTCTTGCGGCTGACCATGGCGGCCAGCGTGCGGCAGGTGCAGACGCACAACTTGGTCGGCATCATTCCTGGCAAGTCCGAAGAATTGATGGTACTGGCCAGTCACACGGATGGCACGAACGGGCTGGACGACAATGGGGCGAACGCCATCGTCGACATGGCCCAGTACCTGACGCGCCTGCCGCAGGACAGCCTGCCGCGCAGTGTCATGCTGCTGCTGACGAGCGGCCAACTGGCGGGCGACGTGGGCATGGGGGAGTTTTTCGACCGGCACCAGAACGATGGCTTGCTGCAACGCGTTGCGGCGATGCTCTCCATCGGGCACTTGGGCGCGCTGGAAGTGTTGCCAGGCAGCGACGGCTATTTGCGCCTGACGGGCAGGTTCGAGCCGGCCGCCGTGTTTGCCCCGCGCACGCCGGCGCTGATGGACGCTTCCTATGCCATGCTAAAGCAGGCCGATGTGGCGCCCGCGTTCGTCTTGCCATCGACAGAATCCGGCACGAAGTACGGCGCCTGGCCTGGCGAACTGCAGTATTTACGCGCTTCGCAGCGCATACCCACGGTCAGATACGTCGCGCAACCGCATTATCTGCTCAGCCATGGCATCGACACCGTGACCCAGCTGGACTACCGGCTGATGCAGCGCCAGACCGTGGCCTGGATGCAAATGCTGCTGGATCTGTCGCGCGTACCGCATGCCGATTTGCGCCAGGAAACCGCACCGTAGCCGCCGCAATACCTTGCTTGGCGTCCAGCTCCCTTCCCCGCCCTGCTCCCGCCTCCACGTCGGGCACCATACCAGCGCGCCAAAAAACAGCCACTGGTATGGCCCGCATCGGGCTTCCAGTGGGACAAGTCGGCAACTGGTCTTGTGATCTTGCGCAATGACCAAAACCAGTTGACTACCACTTGCAATGCTTGCACTCTGAAATGGCGGACGGCGCCCAGCCGCCCGACCACGATAAAAAACACACAAGGAGATGCAAGTGAAGCGCACAGCCATGAATACCCTCATCTTTACCCTTTTCGGCGGCACCTTAGCCGCCTGCGGCGGCGGCGAAGGATCCAGCGGCGGCGCAAGCCAGCTGCTGGCCGGCTCGGTGGAGGCGGTCGCCTGCTACACGCCGTGGGACAGCAGCACCGCCTATAACGGCGGCGGCAAGGCCAGCTATAACAACGTCAATTACACGGCCAATTGGTGGACGCAAGGCAATAACCCGTCGACCAGCAGCGGCGGCGCCGGCAGCGGCCAGCCATGGACGGCGGTGGGAGACTGCGGCACGCCGACTCCTACCCCAACGCCTACGCCAACACCCACCCCAACACCCACGCCAACGCCAACACCTACCCCGACGCCAACGCCCACTCCAACACCTACCCCGACGCCTACGCCCACTCCAACCGGCCTGGCGAAGCACGCGCTGATTGGCTACTGGCACAACTTCACCAACCCCAGCGGCGCCACCTATCCGATCAGCCAGGTCAGCGACGACTGGGATGTGATCGTAGTCTCCTTCGGCGACAATGCGGGCGGCGGCAATGTCAGCCTGACCATCGATCCGGGCGCGGGCACGGAAGCGCAATTCATCGCCGACGTGGCCGCCAAGCGGGCCAAGGGCAAGAAAGTCATCCTGTCGCTGGGCGGACAAAACGGCTCCGTTTCCGTCGGCAACACGGCCGAGGCGACCAACTTCACCAACAGTCTGTACGCCATCATCACCAAATATGGTTTCGACGGCATCGACCTGGACCTGGAAAACGGCGTGGCGCAAGGTGCGGCCATCCAGACGTATCTGCCGATCGCCGTGAAAAACCTGAAAGCCAAGGTCGGCAGCAGCTTTTACCTGTCGATGGCGCCGGAATGGGTGTACGTGGAAGGCGGCTACACGAGCTACGGCAGCATCTGGGGCGCCTACATTCCTATCATCAACGCCTTGCGCAGCGAGCTGACGGTGCTGCACCCGCAGTACTACAACAATGGCGATATCTACACGCCGTACGCCACGGGTCCCATCAAGGCCGGTTCGGCTGACCAGCTGGTGGCCACGGCGCGCATGCTGATCGAAGGTTTCAATTATGGCGGCAATACCTTCGCCGGCTTGCGCCCGGACCAGGTGGGCTTCGGCGTGCCGTCGGGCCGCAGCTCGGCCGGCTCCGGTTTCACGACGAATGGCGACGTCAGCAATGCCCTGAATTGCCTGACGCGCTTGCTCAACTGCGGCACCATCAAGCCGCTGCAGGCGTATCCGGACTTCCGCGGCGTGATGACGTGGTCGATCAACTGGGACCGCCACGACAACTATAACTTCTCCGTGCCAACGAAGAACGTGCTGAAGACCCTGCCGTAACAGCCTTGCCCGGACTGCGCATGCGGGCTTTGCCGCTCACATGCGCAGCAGCGCCGCGCCCAGCACGCGCATCTGCAGCGCAATCCCCTGGCGCAATGCCTCCCCTCCCCCTTGCGTGTGCTTGATGCCGTCCATGGCGGCCACCAGCAAGCCGGCCACTTGCGCGGCAGTCGCATCCACCCGCCGCAGCGCGATATCGCCCGCCGCTTCGGCCTGTTCCAGCGCGCCGGCCAGCGAGGCCACCAGCGTTGCTCGCGCCGTCAAGGTAATGCCGGCGGCCAGGGTCATGTTGGCGTCGAACAACTCCTGTCCGTGGGCGCTGGCAGAAATTTCCGCCATCAAGCCTTGCTGGAATGCCAGCAGCGCCGTTTCGATGCGCGCAAGAACGGGGCCGGGCTCGGCCAGCGCCACCGCCACGCGGGCCATCACGCTCGCATGGGCCCGTTCCGAGCCGGCGCGGAACACGTCTTCCTTGTTCTTGAAGTGCAAGTACAGCGCCGCGCGCGACATGCCGGCCGCCTGCGCGATATCGAGCATGGAGGTCTTGCGGTAGCCGTAGCGGCAAAACACGGCCAGCGCCGCATCGAGGATCTGCTGGCTTTTAGGGGGATCGGTCGTCATGTGGACATGTTGACACTATGGCCATATAGTGTCAACATGACTTTTGGACAAAAACCGTCAAAGTGTCAACCACCTACCCGAACAGGACTGCCATGCACGATTTCAATGCCGCACCGACTGAAGAACAACAGATGGACCTGCTGCGCCACACGGAACGCTGCCGGTTGCGCGCCCTCGTGGCCGCCGATACGGAAGCGGCGCGCGCCCTGCACGCCGATGACTTCCAGCTGATCACACCCATCGGCAGCATGCTGTCGCGGGAACACTACCTGGGCGCCATCGCCTCAGGCCACATGCGCTATCTGAGCTGGGAACCGGAAGCAATCAGCGTGCGCCTGTACGGCACGGCCGCCGTCCTGCGTTACCAGGCGCAACTGGAAATCGTCTTTGGCGGACACGCCGTGCCGCGCGCCCGCTACTGGCATATGGATAGCTACGAATGGCGCGATGGGCACTGGCAAGCAATGTGGTCGCAGGCGACGGCGATACGCTGAGGACTGCTGGCTGCAGCGGGAAATGTCCGCAGCAGGGGCAATTGATGTTTATCAACCCATAGCCTCAATCTATGGGTTCGTTTGAAATATTTTACTTTCTTTTGTAAATGAGAATCGTTACTATCTAAATCAAGGATAAGCGAATTCAACAGAAAGGAGCGTCCCTTGTTCACAGCCATCAAAACATTCAGCCAGGTGTGCACGCATATGTCGATCGCCTTCGGCCTCGCCTATTTGCTGACGGGTTCGCTGGCACTCGGTGGCCTGGCCGCAATCATCGAACCGGTCATCAACGTGGCCCTGCTGCCGTGGCATGAAAAAGCCTGGCACGCGATCCGCCGCCGCCACGCGGCCAGCCGACTGGGCCTGGCCGCCCTGGCCGGGGAAAAGCTGAGCCAGACCTGCCTGCACATGGGTGTTGCCTTCGGCGTCATGTACTGGGCCACGGGTTCCATGGCCTTCGGCGGCCTACTGGCCGTGGTCGAGCCGATCTGCAACGTGATCGTGCTGCCCTTCCACGACCGGCTGTGGGAAAAAGCCCGCTTTCGCCTGGACGGCCGTGGCGCGGCCCGCCTCGCCGCCCTGTAAACGTCGCTCTTAATTACCTGCCCACACGGATGGACGGCGCTGGCCCCACGGCGCCGCCCGCTCCAGCTGCCCCGCCAGGCGCAGCAAGGTTCCATCTTTTCCATACCCGGCCATGAACTGCATGCCGATCGGCAAGCCATCATTGGACATGCCCAGCGGCACGGACATGGCCGGCAAGCCCGCCACGTTGGCCAGTGGCGTGTATGGCGAATGCTCGAACAGGCGCGCCGTCCAGCCCACACCGTCCAGTTTTTCCTCGTTCGCTCCATAGCGCCCCAGCGGCCACGGCACATCCGGCATGGTGGGCGTGAGCAACACGTCATACTGGCCGAACAAGGCGCCGGCCTGGCGCGTGACCGTGTTGCGCACGTCGAGCGCGGCGACAATATCGACGGCCGACACCGTCTGCCCGTACTGGTAGCAGGCCAAGGTGGCCGGCTCCAGCGTATCGAGCGACACGGCGCGCCCGCTTTCCTGCGCCAGCGCATCTATCCACGGCACCAGGTTGGCGCACCAGATGCCGGCGTTGGCGTGCACGAAGGCTGGCCACGACACGCCCAGCGCAGGCGACACTTCTTCCACATGATGGCCCAGGCTTTCCAGCAGGCGCACCGTGGCATTCAGCGCGGCATCGACGGCAGGCACGGGCCGGGCGCCATTGCTGGCGATCCGCTGCACGGCGATGCGCAGCTTGCCCGGCGCCACGTCCACCTGCGACAGCCAGCTGAAGTTGTGCGCGCTCGTCACGTACGGTTCGCCCGCCATGATTCCCTGCACGCAATCGAGCAAGGCGGCGCTGTCGCGCACGCTGCGGCTCACGCCCAGTTGCACGCCCAGGCCGCTGAAGATTTCGTCCATGGCGGGGCCGTTCGACACCCTGCCCCGGCTTGGCTTGAAGCCGAACAGGCCCGTCGAGGCGGCCGGCACGCGGATGGAACCGGCCGCGTCCGTCGCATGGGCCAGCGGCACGATGCCGGCCGCCACGGCCGCCGCCGCGCCGCCGCTGGAGCCGCCTGCGCTCAGAGTGGCGTTCCAGGGATTGCGCGTGGCCCCATATAAAACGGGTTCGGTGGTGGTGGCAAAGGCCATTTCCGGCGTGCTGGTGCGGCCGAACGTCGCCAGGCCCGCAGCGCGGAACTGCGTCATCAGGTGAGAGTCAGACGCGGCGACATGGCTAGCGCCCAGGCGGCTGCCCGCTTCGCTGCGCTGGCCCGCCATGGTGACGGCGATATCCTTGATCAGGAAGGGCACGCCGGCGAACGGCACCGCGTCGTTCACCTGCGATACATCGGCCGGCCACAGCTCGACCACGGCGTTGATCTGCGGATTGACGGCGGCGCAGGCGCGCACGGCCGCGTCGTGCAATTCGGCGGCGCAAACGTGGCCATCGCGCAGCAGCTGGGCCAGCCCTAAACCATCAAAGCTTGTATATTCATGGAGTTGCATCAGTTAGCTCCTGTAAAAGATGAAGTGTGGAAATCACAGGAACTACTGTAGGGCTTGCGCTATCATAGTGGAAATGAATAGTTGATATACAAGGTATAGTCATGAGCAATTTGCATAAGATGGATTTGAACCTGCTGCTGACCCTGAACGCCTTATTGATTGAACGCAACGTCACGCGGGCGGCGGCGCGGCTGCACCTGAGCCAGCCTTCCGTCAGCGTACAACTGGGCAAGCTGCGCGCGGCCTTCGACGATCCGCTGCTCTTGCCCGGTCCGCGCGGCATGCTGCCCACGGCGCGCGCGCTGGCCCTGCTGGCGCCCTTGCAAGCCGTGCTGGCCCAGCTGGAGCAAGTCTTGCAGCCCGAAGCGGCCTTCGATCCGGCCACGGCTGAAGTGCGCTGGAACCTGGCGGCGGCCGACGCCGCCGAATATGCGATCCTGCTGCCCATGCTGCCGTCCTTCCGCGCGCAGGCGCCGTTGTCGCGCATGGCCGTGTTCGAAGCGGTGCCCGCGCGCATGGCGCACGACCTGGAAACGGGCCAGGTCGACCTGGGTTTCCTGGCGCAGGAAGAAGCGCCGACTGGCTTGCGCCACCGCACCTTGTTTACCGAACACTATGTGCTGGCGGGACGGATCGGCCACCCGCTGCTGCAATCGCCGCCCGATCTCGACCAGTTCTGCGCGCTGGAATTCATCGTCGTCTCGCCCAACGGCGGCGGTTTCCGCAGCAACGTCGATACGGCACTGGAAAATCTGGGGTGCACGCGCAAGGTGGTGCTGTCCGTGCCGCATTTCCTGATCGTGCCACCCTTGCTGACAGAGTCCGACATGGTGGCCCTGCTGCCGTCGCGCCTGCTGAAGAATGCGCTGGGCGCGCTGCGCACGTGGGAGCCGCCCGTGACCCTGCCCGATTACGAAATGGCCATGGTCTGGCACGAACGCATGCATCTGGACCCGGCGCACCGCTGGCTGCGCGAGCGCATCCTGGCCAGCTTGCAGGCGCCCCTACACGATATTCCGGTGTAAAACACTAGGGAAAATTACCTAGTTGCTCGAAAGAAATTCCCAATGTTCGCCGCGGTGACGAATGCGTAAGCTTGCGCGTAATAATAAAGGGTCACCATGAACGCCATTTCCATCCTGCACCGCGGTTCGCGCCGCCCTCCCGCTTTTTCCTTTTCGATCACTGCCTGGCTGGCGGCAATTCTGCTGGGCATGCTGGTCTTCAGTGCCAGTGCCACGGCCGCCAACACGCCCACGGCCTCGGCCGAGCTCATCAAGCGCGGCGAATACGTGGCCCGCCTCGGCGACTGCGTGGCTTGCCACACGAGCCCGAACGGCGCCGCCATGGCCGGCGGCCTGGAGCTCAAAACGCCGTTCGGCACCATCTACAGCACGAATATCACGCCGGACGCCAAGACGGGCCTGGGCACGTATACCTTCGCGCAATTTGACCGCGCCATGCGCAAGGGCGTGGCGGCCGACGGCCACAACCTGTATCCGGCCATGCCCTACCCTTCCTACGCGAAGATCACGCCCGGCGACATGCAGGCGCTGTACGCCTACCTGCAGCGCGGCGTGGCGCCCGTGGCGCAGAAAAACCGCGAAACGGACATGAAATGGCCGTTCAGCATGCGCTGGGGCTTGTCGCTGTGGAACGCCGTCTTCCTTGACGACGCCCCGTTCAAGCCCGACAGCGCGAAGTCGGCCCAGTGGAACCGGGGCAGCTACCTGGCGCAAGGGCTCGGCCATTGCGGCTCCTGCCATACGCCGCGCGGCGTGGCTTTCCAGGAAAAAACCATGGGCCAGGATGGCGGCAGCGGCAAGCTCTACCTGTCCGGTTTTACCTTCGACGGCTGGCATGCGGTGAACCTGCGCAATCTGTGGACGCCGGGCGACATCGTGCAATTGCTGAAAACCGGCCGCAACAGCCATGGCACGGCGGCAGGCAGCATGACGGAAGTCATCACGCACAGCACGCAGTACTTCACCGATGCCGACCTCGACGCGCTGGCGCACTACCTGCACGGCTTGCCGGCCAAGGACGGGGCGGCCGCGCCGCCGAAGAAAACGGCGCCCCTCGTGGCAACCAGCAACGATGCCCTGTACAACACGCGGGGCGGCCTGGGCTACCTGCAGTTTTGCGCCACCTGCCACCGCCGCGACGGCCGTGGCGTGGACAACATCTTCCCGCCGCTGGCGCAGAACGACTCGGTGCAGTCGAAAGAGGCCACCACCGTCATCCATATCGCGCTGACGGGCTGGCAGTCGGCCGTCACGCAGCACTCGCCGCGCTCCTTCGGCATGCCCGCGTATGACCGCCTGTCGGACACGGAACTGGCGGAAATCCTCACCTTCGTGCGCGGCAAGTGGGGCAATCAAGGCGCACCGGTGACACCCGCGCAGATCGCCACAGTGCGCAAGGAACTCAAGCTCAAGGCGCCGGACGCGGGCGGCTTCGTCACGCCCCGCTTCGCCGCCCTGACGGCCGACCCGAATGCCAATCAATTGATCCATGGCATGCAGCTGATGACGGAAACGCGCGCCCGCCTGCCGCAAAACGTGGGCAACGACCTCAATTGCAGCAGTTGCCACCTGAATGGCGGCACGGTGGCAGGCGGTTCGCCCTTCCTCGGCATTTCCGCCTTCTTCCCGTCCGAAGCGCCGCGCGCCGGCAAGGTCATCAGCCTGGGAGAGCGCATC
Organism: Janthinobacterium sp. GW456P; assembly: GCF_002127655.1. GTDB lineage: Bacteria > Pseudomonadota > Gammaproteobacteria > Burkholderiales > Burkholderiaceae_D > Janthinobacterium. The sequence continues at coordinate 94,753 of NZ_NEHB01000003.1, read as the reverse complement.
AACGGCTGCTTCCGCCGCTCCATGCACGGCAAGCCGCTACCCGTGGATGGCCCCGACCTGCAGGCGATGGTCGCCTACATCGACTGGATGAAGGGCGCCACGCAGGCGGGCGACAAGGTGGGGGGACGGGGCGTGGCGAAGATCGACCGCAAGCTGCTGCCCGATCCCTTGCATGGCAAAAAAGTGTATGCCGAGCAATGCGCCGTTTGCCATGGCGCGAATGGCGAAGGCATCAAGGGCGCCAACGGCGTCGTGGCCTTCCCGCCGCTGTGGGGTGACCGTTCCTTCAACATTGGCGCCGGCATGGCCCGCACCTATACGGCGGCCGGCTTCGTCAAGGCCAATATGGTGATGGGCCACGGCCAGAAATTCCCGCTGGGACAAGGCAACCTGTCCGACCAGGACGCCGTCGACGTGGCCGAATATTTTACGCACATGCCGCGTCCGGACTTCCCCGACAAGGTCAAGGATTGGCCCAAGGGCGGCAAGCCCAACGATGCGCGCTACTGAGACGCGTGTTTCCCGGGCGGCGCCCTGTTGCATGCCGCCCGCCTGTGATACGCTGCTCGCTCCATCACGCAGGAGCGACGCATGCAGACCGAGAGTGGCCGGGCCGACCCATCAGACACCTGGCTGGGCAAGCTGGGCCCCGGCCTGATCACGGGCGCGGCCGATGACGACCCCAGCGGCATCGCCACGTATTCGCAGGCGGGCGCGCAGTTCGGTTTCGGCATGCTGTGGACCGTGTGCCTGACGTTTCCTTTGATGTTGGGCATCCAGGTCATCAGCGCCAAGATCGGCCGGGTCAGCGGCCATGGGCTGGCGACGAATATCCGCCGCCACTATCCCCGCTCCCTGCTGTACGCCATCGTCGGCTTGCTACTGCTGGCCAATGTCATCAATATCGCCGCCGACGTGGCCGCCATGGGCGACGCCCTGACCCTGATCATCGGCGGCCCCACCCACCTGTACGCCGTCGGTTTCGGCCTGCTGTCGCTGCTGCTGCAAGTCTTTATTCCCTATCAACAATACGTGCGCATCCTGAAATGGCTGACCCTGGGCTTGCTGGCCTATGTGGCCACCGTGCTGACCGTGCATATTCCGTGGGGCGAAGTGGCGCTGCGCACCGTCTGGCCCCGGTTCACCTGGTCGGCCGCCTCGGTGACCATGATCGTGGCCGTGTTTGGCACCACGATCAGTCCTTACCTGTTTTTCTGGCAAGCATCGCAGGAAGTGGAAGACTTGCAGGCGGACGCGGGCGCCCAAGCCTTGCGCCGCGCGCCGGAACAGGCACCGCGCCAGTTTCAGCGCATCAAGATGGACACGGCCATCGGCATGGGCTTTTCCAACCTGGTGGCCTTTTTCATCATGTTGACGACGGCCGTGACCCTGGGCGCGCAAGGCGTCACGCATATCGACACCTCCGCCCAGGCCGCCTCCGCCCTGCGCCCCATCGCCGGCGAGTTCGCCTTCGCCCTGTTCAGTCTGGGCATCATCGGCACGGGCTTGCTGGCCATTCCCGTGCTGGCCGGCTCGGCCGCCTACGCCATGGCGGGCGCCTTTCACTGGAAAAACAGCCTGGAACTGGCGCCCGGCGCCGCCAAGAAGTTCTACGCCATCATCGTCACGGCCACCGTGATCGGCGCGGCCCTGTGCTTCACGCCGCTTGACCCCATCAAGGCCCTGTACTGGAGCGCCGTCATCAATGGCGTCATTTCCGTGCCCATCATGGCCCTGATGATGGTGATGGCGTCGCGCCCCGCCATTATGGGCACGCTCACCATTTCGCGCCGCCTGCGGGCGCTGGGCTGGTTGTCGACCATCGTCATGGCGACGGCCGTGCTGGCCATGTTCGCCACCATGGCATTCTGATGCCTAGGCCGTCTTTGGCTTGAGCATGCCCTCGACGATGCCCAGCACGGTCTGGCGCGGCAGCAAGCGCGGCAGCCAGGCCAGCAGGCGGTTGGGCCTGCCCGCCACGTGGCTGCTGCGGCCCCGGTCCAGCGCGCGCAGCGCTTCATCGACGACGGCTTGCGGGTCCATGCGCTTGCCCACGGCCGCCTCGGGCGCGGCCACCACGTCGAAGAAAGCCGTTTCCGTGGCGCCCGGGCACAAGCCCAGCACGCGCACGCCGCGGCTGCGGTTTTCCGCCCACAGCGCTTCCGAGAACGACAGCACGAATGCCTTGCTGGCGCCGTAAACCGCCATGTAGGGATCGGGTTGCAGGGCCGCCGTGGACGCCACGTTGATGATGGCGCCCCGCCCTTGCGCCAGCATGTGCGGCAAGGCGCAGTGCGTCAGTTCCATCAGGGCCGTGCAATTGACGGTGACTTCAGCCGCCTGGCGCGCCAGATCGATGCTTTCGAAGCGGCCGTGCGTGGCGAAACCCGCGTTATTGATCAGTACGTCGGGCGGCATGCCCAGCGCGCACGCCTGTGCATGGGCATTCTTGGCGGCGCCGGGCAAGCTCAGGTCGGCCACCAGCGCATGGGCTTGGATGCCGTGGCGCTGGGAAAGTTCCTTGGCCAGGCTGTCGAGCACGGCGCCGGAACGGGCCAGCAACAGCAAATGGGCGCCGCGCGCAGCCAAAGTTTCCGCAAAGACGCGGCCGATGCCGGACGAGGCGCCCGTGATCAGCACGGTCTGGTTGGTGTAGTTGAAGGCGGTCATGGCAAAAGTGTCGTAGTTGAAAGTGTTTCTACTGTAAACTGCGGTCTTTAGTCCACGGTCAAGGGGAATCGATGCGTATCGGAGAAATCACCCGCCTGACGGGCGTCAGCAAGGACACGGTGCGCTTTTACGAGCGCCAGGGCTTGCTGGACGAAGCGCCGCAGCCGGGTTTGACGAATAACTACAAGGAATATTCGGCGCAGGCATTGCGGCGCATCGAGCTGATCGGCCATGCCAAGGCGCTGGGCTTTACCTTGAAGGAAATCGCCGAGGTCATTGCCGTCTGGCAGGAAAATGCGCTCGATGCGCAAACCAAGCGGGCCATGCTGGAAGCGAAAATCGCCCAGATCGACGACAAGGCCCGCTCGATGGCCGTGCTGCGGGCCGGACTCGTCGATGCGCTGGCGAAGGTGGAGACGGGCTGCGAGGATGGTGTCGCGGTCGCAAGAAAATTACAAGGATAATCAATGACTTATTACATGCAGTACCGTCACCTGGCGCTCGAGGGCGCCAAGCCCGCCCCCACGGCGCAGCAGGTCGCCGCCATCGAAGCCTTGCTGGAAGCCCCGCTGCCGCCGGCTTTCCTGGCGTTCTTGCGAGTCGCCAATGGCGCCTATTGCGACTACACCTGCGATGTGCCGGACGGCAATGGCGGCGTGGAAAAAATGGGTTTCAATACCTTCTTCAGCGCCGACGAAGGCGATTTCTGCGATGAAACCCTGGTCGGCGAGATCCGCGCCGCGCGCAAGCACACGGACATGCCGGTGCGCATCCTGCCGTTCGCCCGCGATGGCGGCAATTCCATGGTTTATCTGGATCTGACGGAGGAAGGCGGCGGCCGCGTGCTGGCCTATGTACAGCAGTTGCCGGACTGGACGGGAAAGCGCGCCCACGGCCTGATGGAACTGGCGCCCTCGTTCGATGCCTGGCTGGACAGCCTGTACATCGACCGCGACACGGTGCTCGATGAACTAGAACACAGCGTTTCGGAGCCAGCGCACCTGGACGCGATGGCGCAGTGGCTCGATATCGGCATGCCGACCTGGCGCCGCGATGCCGGCATCGCCGCCTTGTTTGCTATTAAACAAGTCGAATTGTGCGCTAACGAACAGGACTAGTCCTACTGGAACTCTGGCGCGTGTCCTATGGGTGTGCGCAGGCTGCGGGCTTAACATTGCCATCAGCTTGCATAAAAAACCATACCCGAAAGGAGTTTCCATGCCTATCCCGACCACCAGTTCCCGTGCCCCGTCCTTCAAAAGCGTGGCCATCGGCGCCGCTGTTGCCATCTTGAGCGGCATCGCCATCAACAGCATCGCCGCTGCCGCGCCGGGCGCGTACGACAAGCAATTCCTCACCAAGGCCGCCGACGCGGGCAGCACGGAAATTGCCGCCAGCAAAGTGGCGCAAAGCAAGAGCAGCAATGCGGAAGTGAAGAAATTCGCCGATGCCATGGTCACCGATCACACGAAAGTGGCGGACGAGCTGAAACAGCTGGCCAGCAGCAAGCAGATCGAGGTCAGCGACCAGCCCGGCGCCAAACACAAGGCGCAAATCGATAAGCTGAGCCGCCTGGAAGGCGCGCAGTTCGACAAGGAATATGCGGCCACGATCGGCGTGGCGGCGCACAAGGATGCCGTGAAACTGTTTACGGATGCCAGCCAGAAGGCGAGCGATCCCGACATCAAGGCCTTTGCCGCGAAGACCTTGCCGGCGCTGCAACATCATCTGGACATGGCCAATACCCTGCACACGGCGGTGGGGAAATAGCCAGGTGAATAGCCAAGTTACCGGCAATTAGCGGGGATATGCCTGCTGTACGTGCCGTACGGCAAGCATATCTGCTCTTGACATACAATGCGGCAACTTCGTTCTCGGCCATGCCATGACCTCATGCAGCTACTCAAGAAAACCGGCCTGATCGCCGCCGCCTTCCTGCTCATCCTCCTGCTGGCAGGCTGGCTCTTCATCAAAGTCAGCGCGGCGCGCAATGCCACCGTGTATGCACAGCAGTGGAACGCCCAGGGCACGTGCGTGATCAAGACCTATGTGCCGCACTACGGCAATGGCGTGCCGCAGAACATCGTGCGCGCGCTGAGCACGTCCACCTTCTTCCGTGTGTACCATAAGGATGGCACCTTGTTGGAAAGCACGGAATGGGTGCTCGACATGCATGAAGACGGCATCCTCGACCATGCGCGCTGGGGCCAGAACCAGAGCCGCGCCATCTACCCGACTGACCTGGGCGACGAAGGCTGGACCTTGCCCGAATGCGCTTGAACAGGAAAACCATGCAAAAAGGATTGCGCGGTCCCTGGAGCGACGCCCTCTACATTCCCACCTTGCACCATTTCCTCGGCCCCTTCGATGTGTATGACCGTGAAGAAACCCTGGGCGTGGAACTCGACACCTGGGACATGAACGACCCGGTCCAGCGCGCTGCCCTGATACGGCGCGACATCACCTCGCAATACAAGGAACTCAGCTACCGCCACCGCCATGCGCTGGTGGCCGTGCTGGCGCAGGCGCTGCAAGACCCCGCCTACGATTTCCAGGCTATCCTCGAACATGACCCGGAAAGCACGAACGCCCTGCCCGCCTTGTGGGATGAGATGGCCGACCCGCGCGCCTTCTTCGCCGATATCTACCGCCTGGTACAGCAGGACTGGCGCGACGACCTGGCCAGGGCGGGGGCGGAAGACCCGGCCGACTGGTAGCGCGGCGCACCTGCCACACTATCGCCATGATAGCCCGCCGCCTGCTTTCCTCTCTGTAAACACGCTTGCGCCCCCGTGCACGCGGCGTTGCAAAAACGCCCGTCCCAAAAAAAATCTGTTGCACCAGCGCATGCCCGCTGGCATCGCGCTACCATGCACCGACGGCACTGCGCTAGGCGCTGCCGCACCGCGCCGGTTCCCCGCCGGCTTCCCCTTGCCACAATGTGAAGGAGATTCTCATGCTCAAGTTCGCCCCCGCCATTTGCCTGTCTCTCATCGTTGCCTCCCTGCCCTTGGCGGCCAGTGCCGCCGAAGGCGGCGCCACGCGCGCCGACGCGGAAGCCATGGTGAAGAAAGGCGTGTCCTACATCAAGAGCGCCGGCGACGCCAAGGCGTATGGCGAGATCACGGCCAAGTCGCCGCAATTCATCCTGCACGACCTGTACCTGGTCGTGTACAAGCTCGACGGCACAGTGGTCGCGCATGGCGCCAATCCGAAAATGGTCGGCAAGAACTTGATCGAGCTGAAGGATATCGATGGCAAGGCTTTCGTCAAGGAGCGCGTCGACCTGGCCAAGAGCAAAGGCACGTTCTGGCAGGAATACAAATTCACGAATCCGGAAACCAAGAAGATCGAGCCGAAGGTGATGTATTGCGAGAAACTCGCCGAGACCGTCGTCTGCGGCGGCATCTACCTGTAGCCTGCCGCCGCGCCGCCAGCGCCGGGATGGCACACCGATCTCTCAACGATATGGGCCTCATGTGAAAATCGCACAGAAGATGTTGATCGTCCCGGTGGTCGCGCTGGCTTGCCTGCTGGCCATGGGGGCCTTGTCCTATTTCGCCATGCAGCAAAACGAAAGCCGCATGCGCGGCCTGAAAGACGTCACCTTGACGGCAGAGCGGCTTGCCAACCAGCAAGCCATTGCCCTGGGGCAGGTGCATGCCGACGTGTATGCGAAGATCGCCATCGCCGCCAGCCTGTCGGACGAACAATTCAAACAGTTCGGCGCGCAGACGGATCGCCAGCTCAATGCCATCGCGCAAGGATTGAAGGAACTCAAGCAATTCTCGGGCGCCGCCACGGAAGCGGGCCAGGCGCTGCCGGGTGTCGAACGCTACCGTGCCAGTGTGGCGCAGGCGCTGGACCTGGCTTCGATGGACCCGAATACGGGCGTGGCGGCGATGCAAAATGCCGCCGGGCACTACCAGCAAGTGAGCGGGCAACTGCGCCAGGTGCTGCTCAACCTCGACCACCGCACGGTCGATGCGCTGCAAGAGACAAAAAATGCGGGCCAGCGCGCCGGCTGGCTGTCGCTGGGCACCATGGCTGTCGGCTTTGCCCTGCTGGCCCTGATCGCCACCTGGGTGGCGCGCTCCGTCGTGCGCCCCATCGACGAAGCGTGCCGCGCCGCTGAAAGCCTGGCGGCCGGCGACCTGACCACGCGCATCGACGCCCGGAACGACGATGAGGTCGGCAAGTTGTCGCGGGCGCTGGCTACCGTCTTGAAAAACTGGAACACTTTATTGGGCGAGATACGCCAGGCGGGCTCCACCATCACGGTGGAAGCGAGCGAAATCGCCCTCGGCAATGCGGACCTGTCGGCGCGTACGGAGTCGCAAGCCCATTCCTTGCAGGAAACGGCAACGTCCATGCATACCTTGACCGATACCGTGCGAGAAAACGCCAGTCATGCGCACCAGGCCAACCAGATGGTGCTGTCGACCTCGAACGTGGCGCTGGAAGGCGGCCGCGTCGTGGGCCAGGTGGTCGAGACGATGGGCTCGATCAAGGCCAGTTCCGGGCGCATCGTCGACATCATCGCCGTCATCGACGGCATTGCCTTCCAGACCAATATCCTTGCCTTGAACGCGGCCGTGGAAGCGGCGCGCGCGGGCGAACAGGGGCGCGGCTTTGCCGTCGTCGCCACCGAAGTGCGGGGCCTGGCGCAGCGCTCGGCCACGGCGGCGCGCGAAATCAAGCAGCTGATCGAGGATTCCGTTGCCAGAATAGAAATGGGCAGCGAGCTGGCCGACAGCGCCGGGCGCACCATGGGCGATATCGTCGCCTCCGTCCAGCAAGTGACGGAAATCATGAACGACATCACGGCGGCCAGCCAACGCCAGAGCAAGGGCATCGAAGAAATCAACAATGCCATCACGGAAATGGACGAATTGACCCAGCGCAATGCCGCCCTCGTCGAGCAATCAGCCGCCGCCGCGCAAAGCATGCAAGACCAGGCGCACGACTTGCTGCGCGTGGTCGACGCCTTCCGCCTGGGCGACGGCGGCCCGCCGTTGCTGCCGCGCTAGCGCCTGTGCGGCATGGCGGCGCGGGCACAGGCTTGCATGGCCTTGCCCATTTCGACCAGCGCCGGGTCCGTTTCCCGCTGCACGACATTGCCCATGCGGTATTGCTGATGGTAGTCGCCGCGCATGGCGGCATACAGGAAAACCTGATCCTGCCTGCGCCAGGCGGCTTGGTAGTCACTGCCGGGAGTGAGGGGGAGATTGGCGCTGAAGAAACTGTACAGGCCGCCGACCTCTTGCATGTGCAGCCATTCCATCAATTGCACGATGCGGTACTGTTCCAGCAGGCTCAGTTCGCTGACATTGGCGCCGGCCAGCGCGTAATACAGTTCCAGGTGCGCCATCCAGTTGCCGTTTTTTCCTGCCTCCACCAGCCCATCCCAGGCGGGGCCGGCACGCGCCTTGCGCACCTCGCCCGGCGATCCCATCCAGGCCTCGACGGCCGCCTGGTCCGGCACGGGGCCATAATGGGCGGGTGCGCGGCAGACGAACCGGCGCGCATCGGCCCCGCCTTCCTTGACCTCGTCGGCGATGTGCCGCGTGATCTTGTCGCCGATGCCCAGCAGGCGCTTGCCATAGTCTTCCAGGGTCCAGCTCGACGGCAGGCGCCCCAGCCAGGCCAGTGCATCGTCGTTGGCCCTTGCCGCCACCGCATAGGCGGCGATTTTGGCCCGCATTTTTTCGTCTTTCTGCCGCTCCGCCAGCTTGAGCGCCTCTTGCTCTTCGTCATAGCGGCTCGTGGTCTTGGCCAGCTTGACGCAATCCAGGAAAGCCTCGGGCGCGCTCTGCCAGCACTGCGCCGGTACTTTCAGCTGCCAGCGCATGCTGAGCGTTTTCAGCACATAGTTTTCTTCGCCCTGCTCCCCTTTGACATAGGCGCGGCCGTCCGCCTTGGTCACGCCCTTTGTCAGCTGCTTGCCGCCGGCCGTGCTCCAGGTATAGGGATCATCGTCTTGCGGCACGCCCGGCACGGCATACAGGGTCAGGTAGTGGCCGGCGGCGGCAGGCGCATCGGCCGCATGGCTCAGGGGCGACAGCAGGGACAGCAGGGACAAGGTGAATAAAGTTCTTGCAGGTAACAGTTTCAGCATGCAGCAATCGTATCAATGAAGTTCGGTATGGCAGGCGCAATCGTGGCCGCTGGCCGCCTCGGACAGGTTTTGCAGGATGGCGCAGTCTTGCGACGGCTGCGGCCGGTCGCACTGGTGGCGCAGGGTCACCAGTTGCTGCTGCAGGGTTTGCAAATTCGCCATTTGCTCGGCGATGCGCAGGATATGGTGGTCGAGCAGTTCGTTGACGCTCTGGCAGCCTTCGGCCGGGTTGTTCTTAAACTCCAGCAAGGCGCGGATATCGGTCAAGCCGATCTGCAAGGAGCGGCAATGGCGGATGAATTGCAGCCGTTCCTGGTGTTCTTCGCGGTATTCGCGGTAGCCGGCGCTGTTGCGGCCCGGTTCCTGCAGCAAGCCCGCCTTTTCATAGTAACGCACGGTTTCCACGTCACAATCTGTCCGTTTGGCCAGTTCTCCGATACGCATGGCATCCCCTTTTCATTCTTTCGTGCAAATTCCGCTTGACCCTGTAGCGGCTACAGGGTTTCTAATGGAAGCATACACGAAACCGGAAGGACGAATGCGATGCCGCACGATAGCCACGATCATACCCACGAGCACAAGCACGACCACAAGCATGAGCATGCACCCAAGCCGGCCAGCTGCTGTTCCAGCCAGCATGCGTGCTCGTCCACGCCAGCAACCTCGTCCGGTCCTGCTCTGCCCAGCGCGCCCATCGCCGGTGCGAGCACGGCCAAATACCGTATCGCCAACATGGATTGCCCCACGGAAGAACGGCTGATCCGTAACAAGCTGGCCACCATGGCGGGCGTCGTGGGCCTCGATTTCAATCTGATGAACCGCGTGCTCGACGTGCACCATACCCTGGCCTCGCTGGCCACGGTGGAAGCGGCCCTGCACGGCATCGGCATGCAGGCGATTCCCTTGGAAGCGGACGCGGCCGTCGCACGCGACCCGGACGAAGGCAGCCTGTCCGGCCTGCAAAAAGGCTTGCTGGTCGTTTCCGGCCTGGCCGCTGCCGGCGCCGAGGCGCTGGCGTGGACCACGCACGCAGACAGTTCGCCCCTCGTCATCGCCCTGGCCCTGCTGTCGATCGCCACGGGCGGCTGGCCGACCCTGAAAAAGGGCTGGATTGCCCTGAAAACCTTCACCCTGAACATCAATTTCCTGATGAGCCTAGCGGTCTTCGGCGCCATCGCCATCGGCCAGTGGCCGGAAGCGGCCATGGTCATCTTCCTGTTCGCGATTGCCGAACTGATCGAAGGCTTGTCGCTGAACCGCGCGCGCAACGCCGTGCACAGCCTGATGCAGCTGGCGCCGGATACGGCGACCGTTGCCGACGCCAGCGGCGCCTGGCGCCAGGTCAGCGTGGCCACGGTGGCCATCGGCACCTTGATGCGCGTGAAACCGGGCGAGCGCATCGCCCTCGATGGCGTGGTGGCGGGCGGCGAGTCGTCCGTCAACCAGGCGCCGATTACCGGTGAAAGCATGCCGGTGGACAAGGCCGTGGGCGATGTCGTGTATGCGGGCACCATCAATGAACGGGGCTTGCTGGACGTTACCGTGACGGCCAACAGCGGCAACAGCACCCTGGCGAAAATCGTCAAGGTGATCGAGGAAACGCAAGGAAAACAGGCGCCCACGCAGCGCTTTGTCGACAACTTCGCCCGCTACTACACGCCGGCCGTCGTGGTGTTCGCCATCCTCGTGGCCGTGCTGCCGCCTTTGCTGCTGGGCCAGCCCTTCATGGCCTGGGTGTATAAGGCGCTGGTGATGCTGGTGATCGCCTGCCCTTGCGCGCTCGTCATTTCCACGCCGGTGACCGTCGTCAGCGGCCTGACGGCGGCCGCGCGGCGCGGCATTTTAGTGAAAGGCGGACAATTCCTGGAGACGGGCTACCGCATCAAGGCCATCGCCGTCGACAAGACGGGTACCTTGACCATGGGCAAACCGGCAGTGACGGACGTGGTGGCCATGGAAGGCAGCAGCCGCGACGCCATCCTGCTGCTGGCCGCCAGCCTGGACGCCAATTCCGCCCACCCGCTTGCCGCCGCCATCGTCAAGGCCGGTCCACCCGCCGGCAGCCACTTGCCCGTCACCCAGTTTGCCGCCCTGCATGGACGCGGCGTGCAAGGCAATATCGATGGCCAGACCTATTATCTGGGCAATGCGCGCCTGATGACGGAATTGAAGCTCTTGACGCCGGCACTGCAAGCGATCCTGGCGCGGCTGGAACAGCAAGCCTACACGGCCATGGTGCTGGCTACCTCAGCCGGCGCGCTGGGCGTGATCGCCGTGGCCGACGTGCTGCGCCCGACGGCGGCATCCGCCATCGCCCGCCTGAACGCGCTGGGCGTCGCCACCGTGATGTTGACGGGAGATAATTTACTGACGGCACAGCGCATCGGCAACGAGGTGGGCGTCAGCCTGGTCAAGGCGGAATTGCTGCCGGAAAACAAGCTCGATGAAATCAAGGCCTTGCAGCAGCAGTTCGGCGTGGTGGCCATGCTGGGCGACGGCGTCAACGACGCCCCGGCCCTGGCGCAGGCCGACATCGGCTTTGCCATGGGTGCGGCCGGCAGCGACACGGCCATCGAAACGGCGGACGTGGCCCTGATGGACGATGAACTGGGCAAATTGCCTGAATTCATCAGCCTGAGCCAGCGCACGCGCCGCATCCTCGTGCAAAACATCAGCTTTGCCATCGGCATCAAGGCCGTGTTCTTCGGCCTGGCGCTGGCAGGCATGGCGACCCTGTGGATGGCCGTGTTCGCGGACGTGGGCGCCAGCCTGCTGGTGGTGGCCAACGGCTTGCGCCTGTTGCGCAATAACCAACAAGCGTAGTCCCACAGAGAAATATTTCCATCTGGACAATTGCTGTAAAAAACGCTACTTTGGCGGCTGCTCTCCACCACCGCCAAAGTAGCCGATGACCTTATTMCCCCGCCTGTCCCTGCTGGCCACCGTGCTTGCTCCCCTCCTTATGGCTGGCACCTGCCTGCATGCCGAACCGATGTTTTTCACGCCCTGCTCCGATACGGCCGCCCCCGGCAGCCTGTGCTCGGGCTTGAACGTGCCCGGCAGCTACGATGCCCAGGGTCGCGCCGTCGGCGACGCGGACGCCATGCACGTCTTCGTGCGCAAGTTTGCCGCCGACGTGCCAGCCGGCAAGCCCGCCAAGGGCACGCTGTGGCTGGTGGCGGGCGGCCCCGGCGAATCGGGCGCCTCGTTCTACAGCCTGCTGCCCACCTTGCGCCGCAGCTTTCCCGGCTTTGAATTCCTGATCCCCGACCATCGCGGCACGGGCCATTCGTCGCGCCTGTGCAAGGTGGAAGAGTCCGAACAGAGTCCCGGTGGCCGCGCCTTGGCTGGCGCCGAATGGGCCAGCTGCTTCAAGGGCATCAATCTGATGCCCGAATATGCGGCGCAGTTTTCCATCACCACGGCCGCGCGCGACTTGCAAGCCTTGATTGAGGGCGAACGAAGCAAGAGCAAGCGCAAGCAGCCGCCCGTGTATGTATATAGTGTGTCGTACGGCACGCAGCTGGTCTTGCGCACCTTGCAACTGGGGCCGCTGCCCGTCCAGGGCGTGATTTTCGATTCCTTGGTGCCGCCACAAACGGATGCGCGCTGGGATTTGAGCCAGCGCTCGCGCGTGGTCAACCAGGTCGGCCTGCAGGTGCTGGCCCGCTGCGACGCGGATGCGGCTTGCCATGCGGCATTGGGCGAACCGGCGGCCACTGTATACCGCCGCGTGCTGGACAAGGCGCAAGGGGACCCTGCCCTGCTGGCGAAGATCCCCGGCAAGAACCTGAAAAACTTCCTCGGCGGCATGCTCGACGTGCCGGCCGCCCGCGCCCGCATCCCCTACCTGCTGCACGACCTGGACCGGGGCGGCGAGACGGAACTGGCTGCCGTGCGCGCCACGTTGACGGATGCGGCGGCCAGCCTGGGCAGCTATCCCCAGTCGCCGCTGTCGATTCCGCTGGTCAGCATCATCAGCAATTCGGAAAATAATCTGCAGCCCTCCTTGCGCCCCAACTGGACGGCATTTGATCTCGACCGCGAAGAGGCGGACTTGCTGTTGACCAGTCCCCTGCCCCGCATCCTGCTGGGCGGCGGCTTGCCGACCTACCCGCGCGACGCCTATTTCGGCGCCTTGCCGGCGAAAGTGCCGCCCACCCTTGTGCTGCAGGGCACTCTCGACCCGAAGACGCCGTACGCGGGCGCGCAGGCGCAAGTGCAGGCATTACGGCAGAGCAAGGCGGGCAAGGTGGGCCTTTCTACTGTGCAGAATGCCCCGCATTTCATCCTGTGGACGGCGCCCGCCTGTTTCGAGCAGGCCACCAGCCGCTTTATTGCGGGCAAGGCGCCGCAGGATTGTGCGCTGTAACGCCAGCAACTGTATAGACGAGGACGATATCCGCACCACAGGCCTGGCATTGCTGCTGTTAACTTGTTGCGGCGTGGCGCAGGCGGCGCCCGCCTCGCCGTCCATCTGCGCCTCGCCCGCACAGCCCGTCCGCGAACAGGGCTACGTGCCCATCAACGGCATCGAACAATGGATCACCGTCACGGGCACCGCCTGCGGCAATCCCGTGATCCTGTTCATCCATGGCGGTCCAGGCAACGCGCTGAGTCCCTACGCGGACGCCATCTACGCCGGCTGGGAACGCCACTACACCCTGGTGCAATGGGACCAGCGCGGCGCCGGCATGACGTATGCAAAACAGCGCCCGACGGAAGATATCCCGTTGACGGTGCAACAGATGCGCGACGACGGCATCGCCGTGGCGGCCTATCTGCGGCAGCACCTGGGCAAGGACAAGGTCATTTTGATGGGCAGTTCCTGGGGATCTATCCTGGGTGTGCACATGGCCAAGGCGCGCCCCGACCTGTTCCACGCATATATCGGCACGGCGCAGGTGGTCAATGCGCGCGACAACGAGGCCGGCATGTACCGGCAAGTGCTTGCGCTGGCGCAAGCGGCGAACGATGCGTCCACGCTGGACAAGCTGACGGCGCTGGGTGCGCCGCCATGGACCGATCCGCGTAACTTCGGCATCCTGCGCCGCTTCGACCGCAAATATGAAGCGCTGGCCACCGATGCGCCGCCAAACCAATGGTGGCGGCCGGCGCCGTTCTACGCCACGCCGCAAGCGCTGGCCGATGCCGAGGCGGCCGATGATTACTCGTACATCCAGTTCATCGGCCTGCGCGGCGACGGCATGTTTGCCAAGGTCGACCTGCCCGCGCTGGGCACGCGTTTCGACTTGCCCATCTTCTTCATCATGGGCGAAGCGGACTTGCTGACCTCGCCCGCCATCGCGCGCACGTATTTCGACAGCATCACGGCGCCCGTCAAAAGTTTTACCCTCGTGAAACGGGCCGGGCACGACCCCAACCAGGCCGTGCTGGATGCCCAATGGACGGTCTTGCGCGACCAGGTGGCGCCGCTGCCGCAGCGCTGATCATCAAGCCGCGCGGCGGGCCCGCAGGTGCAGGTGGCGGATGGTGGCGGCAGCGGCCATCAGGATGGCGGAAGCCGTGGCCAGCACGACAATAAATGCCTTGTCGAAAGCCGAACGGGCCAGTTCCGACACTTGCAGGCCCAGTTCGGCCGGCAATTGTTCGGCTGCCAGCAGCGCCGCGTCCAGCGTGTCGTGGGCGTTCGGCAACAGGCCCGCGCTTTCCGGAATGACCAGGGTGGCGCTGTAGACGGCCGACAAGATGGTGCCCAGCACGGTGACGCCGATGACGGCACCCAGCTCGTACGACACTTCCTCGATTGAGGCGGCCATGCCGGCTTGCTGCGGAGCCACGTTGAGCATCACGGCGCTCGATGCGGCCGTCATGACGGCGCCCAGGCCCAGGCCCAGAATCACCAGGCTGGCCACTTGCGCCGAGACGGCGGCGTCATGCAGCACCAAGTACGCTGCCATGCCGATACCGGACAGCAGCAGCGAACCCCACAATACCTTGGCCTTGTCGGCGCGCGGCAGCATGAAACCCGTCAACGGGCCGGCAAACACGGACGCCAGCGGCAGCGGCAGCAGCAGCAAGCCCGCTTCCAGCGGCGACAGCTCGCGCACCAGCTGCATGTGCTGGCTCAGCGCCAGTTCCATGCCGATCAGGGCGGCGGACGCCACCATGGCGGCGGCCACGGCGCTGGAAAACGGCAGTTCGCGGAACAGGGAGAAGTCGATCAGCGGCCTGGCTTGCCGTTTCTGGCGGCGCACGAATTTGAGCATGAAGAAGGCGCCCACGGCAAACGAGGCGGCGGCCAGCGCGTACGAGGGCTGCGACTTGCCCAGCTCCTTGATCGCATACACGCCGCCCAGCAGACCCATCATGATTTGCAGCGAGCCCTTCAAGTCCCACGGCTTGTCGCGGTTGCCGGCCCGCTTCGGCAGGACGACGGCGGCCAGGACCAAGGTCAGCAGGACGATGGGCACGTTGATCAGGAAGACGGAACCCCACCAGTAGTGTTCCATCAGGAAACCACCGAGCACGGGGCCGAAGGCGGCGCCGCCGGAGGCAATCGCCGCCCACACGCCGATGGCGAACGAGCGCTCGCGGTTGTCCGTAAAGGTCAGGCGGATGATGGACAAGGTGGCGGGCATCATCAGCGCGGCGCCGACGGCCAGCAGCACGCGGGCAAAGATCAGCCATTCTGCGGCCGGCGAAAACGCGGCGCACAGCGAGGCGATGCCGAACACGGCCAGGCCGGCAAGGAAAACGGGTTTGTGGCTCAAGCGGTCACCGAGGGTGCCGAGGCCGGGCAACAGACCGGAGACGACCAGCGCGTAGACGTTGATGATCCACAGTTTTTGCGAGGAAGTGGCCTGCAAGTCGCGCGTCAGCGCGGGCAAGGCGGTGTAGAGCACGGTCATGTCGACCACGATCAGGAACAGGGCGCTGGAGACGATGGCCAGCGTCAGCCATTTTTTCATTGGATGCATAAACAACTCATGGGTTTTAGTGTAACTTTTAACAACTGTCGGTGTGGATAAAACGGGTGCTGCGCAAATATTTGCGTTCCAGGCTGCCACGCGCCTGGCTTTGTCGGCGGCGGGCGTCAGCCACGCTTGCCATCCTTGTCGTCCACCGCGGCACTCGCTGTGGCTGCGTCGAGTTCGCGCAGCATGACGACGGACACTTGCTTGAAGCCGCGGCCCTGGAAAAAGGTCTGCGCTTTCAGGTTGTGCGCGCCGCATTCGAGGAACAAGCGGGCGATGCCGTGGCTGCGCAGCTCGTCGGCCACCCACTCCACCAGTTGGCTGCCGATGCCGCTGCCGCGCACGGAAGGCAGCAAGACCAGGTCATCGAGCGCGGCGAACGATTTCGAGGCGCGCTGGCGCGTGTCGATGGACACGAGGGCCATGCCGACGATGGCCTCGCCCGACGTGGCAACGGCCAGCAGGGTCGAATCGCCATGCGCCCAGTCGTGCGACAGGGCGGCGCGGATTTCGCCGCGTATGACTTCAGGCAAGTCCGCGCGCCAGTTGCCCGGCGCGTCGGCACGCTCGCCCTGCAGCTCCGAATGGGAGATATAGTCGGCGCTGACGTTGTCGAGGTAGAGCTGGCACAGCGCGTCTTCGGCGGTGGCGTCGTGACACCAGCTGAAGCTGATGGCGGCGGTGTTCTCTTGGGCGTTTCTCATGGCGGATCTCATGTTGTTGAATGGGTAAATGGCATTTTATGTCGCCCCTGAATGGCATTCAAGTTAAAATCCATCTGTAAAACAGATAGGACGATGCCATGCAATGGACTTTGGAACAAATGCGTTACTTCGAGGCGGCTGTCGCGGCCGGTTCATTCTCGGGCGCGGCACGCCGGCTGGGCCGCGCGCAATCGGTGGTCAGCACCTCGATCGGTCTGCTGGAAGCGGAATTGGGCGTGGAACTGTTCGACCGCTCACGCCGCAGCGCCGTGCTGACGGAGGCGGGCAAGGTGATGCATCTGGAAGCGTGCGAACTGCTGCGCCAGGCCGAGCGCTTGCAGCTGCGCGCCCAGCTGCTGAGCGAGGCGCCCGAAGCCCAGCTGACCCTGGCGCTGGACGAAGCCCTGCCCTACCTGGCCATCGGCACTCTGGTCAAGGAATTGGCGGCGCGCTACCCGGCGCTGGAACTGGTGATGCTCAACGCCACGGCGTCCGAGGTGGAGCAATACGTGGAGCAGCAGCAAGCCGACGTGGCTTTTCACTTCGACCGCGGCCCGATTGCTCCCGTGCTGGAACAGCAGCACATCGGCAGCGTGGCGCAAGGCGTGTTCGTGGCCAAAGGCCACGCCATGGCGCACGGCCAGGAAGTGAGCCGCAACGAGTTGACCCGCTACCGCCAGCTGATCATGGATTCCGAACTGAACCGCGAACACGCGTTCAGCCCCGCCGTCTGGTTTTCCGACAGTTTTTACAGCATCGCGGAAATGGTGGCCGACGGGCTGGGCTGGGCGATTTTACCGCTGAACATCGCCAATTACGACAATTACAAGGGCTATCTGCAGGAAGTCCCCTGCCCTGCGCTGGCTTTATCCAGGCTGCCGGTGCGGCGCTTGTCGATCCATGGGAAGAAGCTGAGCGAGACGAGCTTGTGGCTGACGACCAGGCTGGCGGAATTGCTGGCGGATGGGCCGCGGGGGTGAGGTCATGTAGTTATTACAGAACATAGGAAGCGCAAGCACCCGATAGACTTGCGTCCACATCGCCAATCGCCCCAAAACAGCAAAGATGTTATTTTCGTGGCCACTTGCATGTTGATAAAGTCAAAAGATGGCCAGCGCGTTATATCTGCTGCAACCTGGATCCGCGGTGTCAACACGCTGCTGCCGCGCACTGATGTAGTGGCCATGGTGGAGCTTGACGATACCGGCGGCGAAAGCACCACCAAGATGCTGACATGGAATGATGCATTGGCCATCTGCGCTAAGCTGATGCAGGAAGTCGATTGCTCGCCAGTGCGCTGCCGGGTACAGGCATTCGCTGCGGCGCAGCATCGTAAGTCGGTGCCAGCCTTTGAATTATAATATTTTATTCAAGCCACTGACATTATAAAAAATTATTTAAAATTAAATTCCCAGCGGAGCGCGAAACAATGAAAATAGACTGCGACCATGCAAGAAAAGTTGAAATAGCCGTGGAATTTCCCATCTCAATATTGTGCAAATATAATGGGCCTGGTAATTTGGATGTGACGCTGGACGATAATATAACATACCTGATTAATGAGGCATTGAGAAAAGCCGGAGTATATGTAAAAAACAAAACGATGAAAACATATTGCTCCAAGGAGAATGAGGAAATCTTGAGTTATCAACTGACACTGATCGTTCAGCCGCCAGGAGTTAACTTGCACTGCATTGTGAATGACCTGACTCAGGAAAATTTCCATCAAGGATTATGCATTAAAATGCAATCTCAGCATCATGGTTTTAGAATAGTCTATGCGGAATCCGCAGTCGGGTGAGGTTGAGCTGAGCATTGAGGTATTTCCCAGGCCTGAATTCAAGAATTACTTTTCGATAGAGTGCAACTTTGCAGTCGCAGTCATCGCAAGCCCGATTCAGCCGAGAATTCTGCTGTGAATCAGAGGGAAGTCACGCCTGCAGGAAGTCCCCTGGCCTTGTCGCGCCGGCCCGTGCGGCGGCTATCGATACATGGAAACAAACCCAGCGAGACGAGTTTGTGGCTAACGATCAGGCCGGCCGAGTTGTTGCCGGATGGGCCGCAGGGTGAGTGCATGCAAGTCCATGCAGACATGTTGATGTTTTTAATGTTCAATAGTAGCCAGTCCCTGGGGGGGCTGATCCGGTACGACAAGGAACCGGAGTTAAATGCCGAGGTATGGCACAATCCGGAATGGGCTAAACTTGAATGACTGAAAACAACTACATGAAATGGCGAACGCTGGCATCTTTGTTGATACTGGCCGTATTTTCCAGTCAAGGGAAATGATGAGTATTTACATGATGAGTATTTAAATGGTTAATATTGAAAATCCGTTGAAGAATTTCATTCTGGTCATGAATGCCTGGGAGCTTCATTACTGCCGCGAGGTACGAGAGAAAGGACTGATTTCTCTCAAAGAAAAAATGAAACAGGATCTTGATGCCATTTTTGATTGTTTTTGCACTAAAAAGGAAAGAAAACAGGGCCGCCAGATATCATTGCTCTGCAGTGATCCACCTGAATACTCGCCCGCCGAAATATTCTTAAATTCAGTGATATCAGGAAGCAAGGCTGTCATTTCTATGCAGCAGATTTCTGGATTCAAGAATAGATACAGGTATACATTTAGTCTTAAAAATCAGCAATGGCTTATTGATAAAAAAGAATGGCTTGATGAAGAGGACGGCATGGAACGTTGGCGCCCCGCCTGTTTATAGGGGCGCGCGATCAAGCTTGCGTCAATGCGAGCCATGCCGCGGCTCCCGCTTGCGGGAGTCACCGGTAACCATAACGAGCGCGGTATTGTCCGCACCAGGAAAAGAATGAGTATTAACACCAAACTGAAAAAACTCGAAGATAAGGCCATGTCCAAAGGCGAGTATGCGGTCGCCGCAGCTGCAGCCCATCTGTTGCAAGATATTGGCTGCATGGACAAGCAGATTAACCTGGTCGGGGCGCTGCACGAAGTCGGCTACCTGCAAAATTCGTTTTCTCCATACTGGAAGGAATTCAGGGCCGATGAATCGGCATGGATAGAACGCTGTTTGGCCAGGCTTGTCACTGCTGATCATGACTATTGGGCGCTTGCCTCGCTTCTGGGCTGCAATGGTCCAACGACCATCAGCATCGCCATTGGCCTGGGTTTCAAATCCGCTGCCACAAGGCTTTACGAACGTTTTGACAAACCCAAGGTCCATGTCGATACTTTATATATAACAGCCAATGGAGAAGTGCTGCATCCCGTATTGGAAGTCGGCTATGACATCAAAGACATGAAAACAGTCGACGTGGGAAGAGCACGGGCACTGAGTCTGAAGAATAAACAATGGCAGCCAGGCGATCGTTTGGGGGACGGCGGACTTTCACTTTCCATGCAGGCCAAACTTCCGCATGGCGCATGGCGCTCGGTATGGACGGCTTTTAGAACATGGGATGCATGACGGCATGATGAATTGCAAGACAGTCAATGCATGGCTGGCAATGGCGCACGACGATGAGGTGCTCGTCGATCCCGACGACATCAACCACGAAGCCAGGAGCAATATGTGGAGCTTCTCGCCCACGGACGCGGAGACGCCGCTGATCCATGCGGCCGATATCGTCGAGTTTATCGGCCAGGTGATCGCGGCGCGCCGCAGCGCGCTCAAGGGCGAGGATATGCTGTTCTATTGTTGGCACGATGCGCAATGCCGCCAGTTGCGCTTCAGCCTGGTGTCGCGTTCGCATGGGCGATTGCCGTTTCGCTGCGCGTTGCGCGAAACGCAGGATTTATCTCTGATCGCCGAGCGCGTGGTGAACGGGGACTGGCGCAACGACGATTATATGCAGGCCTCGTCGGACGACGACGATGAGCAGGCGCCGTTCGTTCTGCCCGTCTTCGTGGCCTCAGTGCCGCACGACTCAGGCCGCCAGGAAACGCGCGGGCCGGCAAGCCTGCAAGGCTGACGCTGGCTCGCCAGTGACGATTTCCCCGCTGGCCAGCTGCCCCACGATGGCGGCCAGCACGACGCCCGGATGCATGGCGCACACGTACACGCCGCTCACCTGCGGCAGAGAGCCGATGACGGGCACGCCGTCGACGGGCATGGGGCGCAGGCCGATGCCTGCGAATGCCGGTGCGATGGCCTCCGCCCCCTCCAGTTCTTTCCGGATCGCGCTGGCCGTGCGCTGCGCCATGGCGGCCGGCTGGTTTTCCGGCGCGTCGTCCAGGTAATCTTCGGCGGCCAGCATGGTTCCATCCTCGGCTTGCCGCACTTCCATCGCATGACTGGAAATGATGCCGCGCACGAGGCCCGACGGCGCCTGGTAACGGAGGAAGATGGCGGGCGAGGCGTGGATCGGCAGGCTTGCTCCCAGCTTTTCCGCCAGGCCGGCGGTGCCCGTACCTGCTGCCAGCACGACCATATCGGCCTCGATGAGGCCCGCGGCCGTTTCCACGCCCGTCACCCGCGCGTCCCGGACGGTAAAACCCAGGACTGGCGTGTGCGTGCGGACCGTCGCACCGAGCGCCTCGGCTGCCGCCAGCAAGGCGTGTGTCGCGGCAACGGCGTCGAGGGCGCCCTGCTCTGGCTCGTGCACTGCCTGTTGCGGTGGCTGCCGCAGCTGCGGCTCAAGCTCGGCGATGCGGTCGCGCTCAATCAATAGGGAACCGGGCGACACCCGCCCGTCCTGCGTGCCATACGACAAGGCGCCATGCCAGCGGACTGTCAAGCCAGGCACCTGCGTTTCCAGCTGGCGCCAGGCAGTAATGGCATCAGCGCGCAGGACCGCGATGGGGTCTGGTCCGGCGCAGGACGTATTAATCCAGGCAAACGAGGTGCCCGTCACGCCGGACGCGATGCCGCCCGCCTCGACCACGGTAACTTGTGCACCCTTGCTGGCCAGGTGGTAGGCGAGCGAGGCGCCGACGATGCCGGCGCCGATGACGACGATGCGCCGGGGTTGTTCATGATTCATCTCTATCAACCTTGCTTGTTTATCACTGGGCAGAGTCTACCTCAGCCGCCCGCAGTTCCAGCGCATAGGCATGGCCATCGACGAGGTTGCCTGCCACGATGGCAATATCGGGCACGGCCATTCCCTGCACGAAACCGCAGCGTTCCAGCACGCGGACCGAGGCCGCATTGCCGTCGATGGCGTAGGCGCACAGGCGTTGGAGCCGCCATTCGTCTTGCGCCAGGGCGATCAGGTGCCGCAGCGCGGCCGTGGCCAGGCCCTTGCCCGCTTGTTGTTCTGCGATGCGGTAGCCGACTTCGGCCGTTTGCGTCTGCCCGTCGATATCCTTGAGGTTGGCACGCCCGATCAAGGCTCCGTCTTCGTCCACGATGACGCAGGGGTGCATGCGGCCCTGCCGGTGCTCGTCCAGGAATTGCGCGACGTGCGCCCGGATACCGTCGAGGCTGTAAAAATCGTCGGGCCGCCCGTCGATATGACGCTCGAACCAGGCCCGGTTAGCTTGCTCGAAGGCCAGCAATGGCGCGGCGTCGTCGGGGCGCAGCGTGCGAATGGTATGTGTGCTCATGGAGACTCCTGGAAAGGCATGAGTCTAGTGACGCGCCGCCCGGCCCGTCAATATTGATTCCATCAATCAATATAAAGCGGCAGCCGCTACAATGGCCGCCATGAACAACGACCTGTCCGCTACCGAGGCTGCGCGCCTTTTGAACGTCAGCCTGCCTACCCTGTATTCCTATGTGAGCCGGGGCTTGCTGGCTTCCGTCAGCAACGGAGATTCGCGCCGCAAGCGCTATCCGCAGGAAGACGTGCTGCGCCTGGCGGCCCGCAAGAACGATGCCAGGCATGGCGGCCAGACGGCCGTGGCCGCCATGCACTGGGGCTTGCCCGTGCTGGAGACGCGGATTTCCCACATTTTCGATGGCCGGCTGCTGTACCGGGGCTGCGATGCGACGGCGCTGGCCGAGTCCGCAACCTTGGAGACGGCCGCTGGTCTGCTGTGGGACGACAACGCGATAGACTATTTCCAGCAAGATGCTCCTGTCCTGCCGCAGGAACTGGCCGGCGCGCCAGATGCGCCGCCGCTGGCGCGCGCCATGCTCGCCATGGCCATGCTGGCATCCATGCCCGCGCTGGCGGACATATTGAAATCCGGCCCGGCCCTGATGCGCATCCTGGCTGCCGCCCTGCTGCAGACGGCGCCGTCCGCCTTGCCCCTGCACCTGCAACTGGCCCAGGTGTGGCATGCCGATGCGCAGCAAACTGAACTACTGCGCGCGGCGCTGGTATTGCTGGCCGACCATGAATTGAATGCCTCGACCTTTGCCGTGCGCTGCGTCGCATCGACGGGCGCCAGCCTGGCCGCCGCGCTGATGGCCGGGCTGGCGGCCTTGTCCGGCGACAAGCACGGCGGCGGCAGTGCGGCGGCCAGGCGCATGTTGATGCAGGCGCTGGCCGCGCCGGACGCTAGTGCCGCCATCGGCGCCTATTACAAGACCACCACGCCGGAATTTGCCGGCTTTGGCCACCCTCTGTATCCAGATGGCGACCCGCGCGCCGCGTATCTGCTGGGAAGCTTGACGACAATGGCGCACGAGAAACCGGAGCTGGCCGCCATCCTGGCTGTTTGCGCAGCGGCGGGCGAGCTGCTCGATACCAGGCCGAACGCCGACCTGGCGCTGGCCGCGATGGAGCTGGCGTTCGGCTGGCCGGAGGGTTCGGGATGGAGCGTGTTTATGCTGGCCCGTTCGGCCGGCTGGATCGCGCATGCCGCCGAGCAGGCGGCCAGCGCGGCCCTGATACGCCCCCGCGCCCGCTACATCGGACGGCACCAGCGCGACTAGCAAACTCCGCTTGATTTATTACGCATACGTAGTAGTATACTTCGCATGCGTACCAATACAGTCCCCACTCCAGACCTTCCCGATGCCGCGGCCTGCCCGCTGGGCGAACGTTCGCCGCGCCTGTTCAACCTGCTCAACCTGGCGCGCCAGAACCTGTTCCGCTCGGCCGACGCCGTCTTCACCAGCGAACTGGGGTTTTCCGGCACGCAAGTCGTCGCCCTGTTTGCCTTAAAAGGCGAGGAAGGCTGCCAATTGAAGGATCTGGGACGGGCGCTGCAGCTGAAAAACTCGGCCGTCACGGGCCTGGTGGCGCGCATGGAAGAAAACGGCCTGATCGTGCGGGGCCAGTCGGCGCTCGATGCGCGCGCCGGCACCCTGCACTTGTCCTCCAGGGGCGGCGAGGTGCTAGCGGCCGCCCTGCCCCTGCTCGACAGCCTGAACGAACAACTGAAGCAAGGATTCAGCGAAGAAGAACTGGCCATCGTCGCCCGCTTCCTGCTGCACGCCTCGCGCCTGCGTTTTACGCAGGACGTCTGACCCATCCCCACATCACCACCACAGGAGTTACCCATGCACCCGAAAGACATGACCGGCTTGCAACTGATGCAAGCTTTCGCGCAAGGCCTGTTCCCCCGGCCCGGCATTTCCAAAACCATGCCCATGGATGCGCAAACCGTGGAGCATGGCCGCGTCATCTTCACGGCGACGGCGAATGAAACGCACACCAATCCCATGGGCGGCGTGCACGGCGGTTTCGCCGCCACCGTGCTCGACACGGTCACGGGCTGCGCCACGCACACGGTCTTGCCGGCCGGCGAAAGCTATGGCACGACGGACCTGAACATCAAGATGTGCCGTCCCCTGCCCTTCAACGTGACAGTGTTTGCGGAAGGCAAGGTCATCAATGCAGGCCGCAACCTGGTCATTTCCGAAGGCACGATCCGCGACGAAGCCGGTAAAGTCTACGCGCACGCGACCGCCACCTGCATGATCATCCGCCCCCGGGAGCAAGCCGCCGCATGATATGGCCCGGCAGCATTGCGGAAGCGGGCGGCCAGCCCGTCTTGCTTGCCAAACGAGCAACAGCGGCATACACTGCCCTATTCTGGCTGTCGTGGCGTGAGTCCGTATGCGACACCGGGCCAGCCGCAAAGCCCCATGAATAAGGTCACCGAAGATGAAAACGAACAGATACATCGGGAGATAGCCTCGCTGTCTTCCAGGGGCAAGCAGCGGATCATCCTGGGCGCCTCGCACGTGATCCAGGCTGACCAGCCCGATGCCGTGGTGCAGGTTGTATTGGATGTGCTTGCGCAGATCAAGTAGCTTACACGCGGACATCACTTGTCCTTGAATGCGGAATGTCTCCTTTAATACGGAACTTCGCAACGACGGTAACCGGTCGGAAGCGGACGAATGACGTTAACCTTCATTACTCAATTTAAGTATGCCAAGTTACGTAAAAAGACATTGGGACGAGACTAGAGGTGACAGGCACGATGCATGGGGGACGTCTTGGTGGTACTTTGAAGTCGATGGTGCAGGCTGGGTTACCCGACAAATTGAACAGTACGATTCTGGTCCGCTGCTTTGCTATGGTGCCGCGCATGAGAGCGACGAATTTGGCGGGATATCAGAAAAGCCTCTCGATCTATCGGAGCCAGAGTATAGTGCGATTTCCCATCAAGAGTTCGAATCAATTTGGAGAGCTGCGTAATGCTTCCGTTCTCGGCCAAAAGCAGACCTGATTTGATACTTTTGCAACGCCTACTCAAAGGGAACGGGGGCAAAATGAATTATCAGAAAGTCGGCAAATTCATCTACGGAGCATACAGAAATGGCGCACTACCGATGGATATTGAAAATTGGATGGCCGACGATTTAGGGGTAGCTCGCATTCAAGCTGGCGATGATGTCGCAGCCGCTAACCTAATGAGTGCTTTTTTTTCTAAGTACGACGGGAGTGAAAAGCTTCAAGCAAACTACGAGCGTTTCGTAGAAGCATTAAACAGCCGAAACGCATAACGCGTCTTGGCATGTTCCTCAGAACGTCGTCTGCCAGCGGCAGATTTCGGCCTATTATGTTGAAGAAGTCGAGCAGCAACAATTTGGGGAGGTCTCAGAACTCCAAGCAGTCGGTGATCGTTCAACAGTGGCGGTTCTGACCAGTCTAGGCTGGCTAGATTTCTATCTAGATGTCAACGCACCCGCGTTTTTCAACACAATAGCTGCGGATTCAATCGGTGGTCGCAACTTAAGAAGCAGCTATCGTAGGTTATAGCTAAAGCAGGTGCCGATGCAGGGGGATTTGCGAACGCGTGCAGATCCGCTTTGGGGCGGAAGTTGCGATGGACTGCAACCGACCCGAAGCGGCCGCTTTTGAAGTTTTATTCATTTGATACTTTGATTGATAGCGGTAAAGACTCGATAAAATGCAAAATTTAGAGCGAGACGGATATTGGATAATCCAATGGTCGGAAGATTGGGACCCCTCCTTGGCGGACATCCTTCACAGCGTGCCCGAACTAGTCTGCGGAAAACGGATAGCGATTACCTCGTGCGACAGTGGCCCATATGTACCAACCTCGGAAGAACTAAACACAGGTTGGTTTTTCGATGGAGTCACGGCGATTAGTACAGAAATTACACAGCCTGCAGAGTTGCCCATGCCAGGCTTTGATGAATGGTATATCTTCGATTTAGTTCCCCGGAACTTCCCGACGCGCAATTACGTGAATCGTTTTGGTTTTTCGGTCTTGGATGAGTCCGCTGCAACCACGTCTTTTTGGGAGCAAATCAAGAAAACGCAGCCATTGCATGCCCTTGGCGCCAGCACGCCCAACATGTTTTTCTTGACGCGTGACCGCGAGACTTTTGAGCGCGTGCTCCAGGCAGTACCCACTGATGGTTTACGTTGAACATACATAGCGACTTGAAACGCTTCGTCCGCTTAGGGGCGAAAGCGGAAGTAAAAACCATGGTGCGGGCATTCGGCTGGCCGTGCTGTTCGCAGTTAGATTGATGCCATATGTACTGTTGGACGTATCCTTGCATGACTATGCCGCAGTCTTGACGGTCCACTGCTAGCTTTACCAAGCGCCCTCACCCCGCCGCCTTCCTCTTCCCCTTCAACAAACTCCCCGCCGCATTTTCCTCGAAGCGGCCCGCCTCTTCTATATAGCCATGCACGGTGCCGTCGTGGCGCCAGCCGCCCTGGCGCTTGATGGCCTGGAAATCGGCGCCGGCGCGGTGGGCACTGGTGGCCATGCCGCGGCGCAGGCTGTGGCTCGATAGTTCCGGCACGTAGTCGAGCCCGGCCAGCCGGGCGCAGCCTTCCAAGATCGTGTTGATGCTGCTCGCGTGCAAGCCCTTTGCTCCCACATGGCCCCACTGGTTGACGGTGCGCAAGAGCGGGCCACTGGCGATGCCCGCCACGCCCAGCCACGCGCGCAGGGCTGTGGCCGGGCAGCAGACGCCGTCGCCGAACGGGATCGCCTTGACGATGCCCTCCCCCAGTTGATCCGTTTTCGAGCGGGGCAATGTGATCACCAGGCCTTGCGGCTCCCAGCGGATGTCTTCCAGCCTCAATCCCACCAGTTCGCTGCGGCGGAAGCCGCCAAAAAAGCCCAGTTGCAGCAAGGCGCTGTCGCGCAAGGCCTTGTTGGTGCCCAGCGCGGCCAGCCTGGCGACGATCAGTTCCAGGTCTTCCAGGGGCAGCGCCCTCGCCTTCTTTTTCGGCTTGCCGTGCAGGCGCGCGATGCCGGCCAGGGTCTTGCGCACGGTGGGCGTGGATGCCGGGTCGGCAAAGCCCTGGTACACATGCCATTGCGACAGGGCCGTCAGGCGCAGGGCCAGGGTGCGCGCGTTCAGGCTGTCCGCATACGCCATCAGGTAGCGGATGACGGTGGACTCGTCGGCAGGCAGCGCCCCGCCCCAGGACTGGAAGTGGCGGATGGCGGAGCGGTAGGTGCGGCGCGTGTTATCGGACGTGGCGGCAGCGAGAAACGCCTGGTGGCGCGCGGCCAGCTCGGCATCGACCAGGGCGCCGTGTAACGGCACAGGAGCCAGGGCGACGCTTTTTGGCACGGCGATACGGCGTTTCGGGACGGGCAAATCGGGCATGGCGGCAGCAAAATCGCGATTGTGTACTGGGAGAGTCACAGCATAGCATGCAAAACACCCCTATAACACGCGATAAGCGATCTTATCGCAGCTTATATTTTTTAAGAATCATCAAAATTTATATCGTAATATTATTCAGTATTACGTATCATGTAATACGTTACTAAATTTCGCTCATAGGTGATTTCATGGCCCGCACCGGCATTCTGTACTCTGATGTTATGAAAGCAGCTCAAATCGTCGCTGCCGATGGGCGCAATCCCACGGTCGACAACGTGCGCGAGGCGCTGGGCAGCACGGGCAGCAAGAGCACCATCGCGCCCCTGCTCAAGCGCTGGAAGGAAGAGTTCCAGGGCGCGGGCGCCGTGAAAACGGAGTCAGGCTTGCCGGCCGAACTGATGGAAGCGATGCGCGGTGTCTATGAAAAGCAGCAGCGCGACGTGGCGCAGCAGCTGGAAACGGGCATGCGGCAACACTGCGCGGAACGCGATGCGGCCCTGGAAACACTGAAGAAGACGGAAAGCGAACGTTTGAAATTGACGGAGGCGCGCGCCAGCCTCACCCAGGAATTGCGCGCCACCCAGCACGCGCTGGCGCAATTGAAGGAAGAACACCATTTTCGCGCCGTCACCCTGGCCACCCTGCACAGCGACAACGCAGGCCTGACGCAGCGCCTGGCCGACCGGGGCGAGGAAATCGCCGCCCTGAACCGCCAGCTGGCGCAGGTGCGCTCGCAATTCGACCATTACCAGGAAGCGGCCGCCGCCCAGCGCAGCGAGGAGCGTGCCCAGGCGCAGCAACGGATCAGCCGTCTGGAGCAGGACAATGCGCAGCTGCAGCAGCGCCTGCAAGGCCAGCAAGCGACCCTGGTGCAGCAAGACATGCGCCTGGCGCAGCTGCAGGCGGAACACGCGCGCCTGGCAGATGAAGCGGCCGCCGACCGCGAGGCGCTGGCCACCGTGCGTCCAGAGCGCGACCAGTTCGAATTTCAATACTTGCAGGCGGCCGCATCGGCAGACGCCCTGCTGGCCAAACTGGACACGGCCTTGCTGGCGCTGAACGATGCCAAGGTGGCGCTGGCCGCGCAGGACAGGCAGCTCGATATGCTGGCGGAAAATACCCAGGCGGCGCAGCAGCGCGCCGAAACGCTGGCGCAGGAACGCGACGCCTTGCTGCGCGACAACGCCGGCATGGCCGCGCGCCTGGCACTGCAAAACAAGGGCAAACGCGATATTTGAACACGTCTACAGGTGCGGGATCTATGTGATGGTCCCGGACGGGCCGGGGCCGCGTCCGAAGCTATGCTCATAGGCGGCGGTTCAGCACGCTGTCGATATCGTGGGTTTTCAGCTCGACCTGGACCGCGCCGGCCTGCAGCCAGTAGCCGTCGCCGCCCCGCTCCAGCGCATCCAGGTCGAGCGCGCCCAGTGCTGGCGGGATGGTGCCGGCGAGCAGAGCCGCCACATCGCCCCACGCCACATACAACAGCTTCAGATACCAGCCGTCGTCGTGGGCAAAGGCGAGAAAGCGGCTGCGCAAGGCGGCAAGCGGCGTGAGCGCGCCACGGTGGTCAAGCATCGTGGCCACGTCCACATCGCCGGGGGCTGGCGGCGCGCCATGCCAATCGGCCCAGGCGTGGCTGCCCCAGGCATGGATATCTTCATGCGCCAGCGCTGGCAGTTGCTGCCGCGCCAGAGTCTGGTAGCCGGCCGGTTTCCTGGCCGTCCCGGCGCTGCCCCCGCGCAGCACGATGCCGTCCGCATCCAGGAGTGCGGGAATCGCATCCTTGAATTCGATGCCGGAGGCGACCAGCATGCGCGCGGCCGGGTCGTGCCAGATGTACAGATAATGTCTCAAGTCGTCGTCCGTTTTGGTTTTGGCGCCGTATTTACGGCCACGGCGGCGCGTATCAACGCCTTGAACGCCGCGGCATCGAGATGCTCGCCTTCGTGGATATCGATGGCCCGGCGTGTGTTGCCGTCCAGGCTGGCATTGAACAGGCGGGCCGGATCGGGCAAGGCGGCGCCCTTGGCAAAGGTCAGCTTGACAGCCATCTGATAGGTTTCGCCTGTGCAAATCATGCCGGCATGCGACCAGACGGGCACGCCGCGCCATTTGACTTCTTCGACCACGTCCGGGTCCGCCTGGTGGATCAGTGCGCGCACCGTGGCCAGGGTTTTGCCGCGCCAATCCGCCAGCGAGGCGATTTTCGCGTCAATCTGGCGGGCGGGCGATTCGGTGCTTGCCGCTTCCTCGGCGGGCGGCACGCTTGCAGCGGCTTTTTTCATGGTTCACGGCTCCTTCCGGTGCGCTTGCCTTACTGCCCAGGATCGGCCAGGCAGCTGACAAGCGAAGCAATCAATTGTGTACGCAGCGCCTGGTACTGCGCATCCGTGGCAAAGTCGCGCGGGTCGGCCGGCTGGTTCAGCACGTAGGCCGTGGCGACCGTGCCGCTGGCGGCGTGCAGCAGCGTGTACAGGCTAAGGATGCCTTGCGCCTGCGCGATGCTGGCGTGATTCAATCCTAGCACTTCCACGCCCTGGCGCGCGTCCGTTTCCAGCGGCACCTGATGCGGCGGCTTGCTGCTGGCCGACATCTCCTGCATTTGCGCCAGGATGGTCTCGCGGTCGGCGGCAAACTGGCCTTCGGCGCTGCGCTCGATCTTCAGATTCGCGAGGGGCAAGCTGCTCTTGCGGAACAGCATCAGCCGGTAGCCATCGGCCGTCGAGACCCGGCGCTCCCCCGCCGCCGTCTTGACGACACGCGTGGTCGCGCTGGCCGGCAAGCGGTCCTGCGTTTTGAACTGGAACTCGCTGCGGTTGATGCATTGCGCCAGCGGCGCCAAAGGATCGGCCCTGCGGTCCTGGGCGTGTGTGGCCTGCGCGGCCAGCAGCATGGGAATGGCAAGCAGGAGGCGGAGTTTCATGGGGCGTAATCATTTCATCGGGTTACAGTGCCGCGAGCATAACCGGCCACATTGCCAAAAGGCAAATGTTTAGTTTTCATCCTCTACATGCCCGTGGGAATAGCTTCTTAATATGAAATTCACCTGGCCCGCGTAGCATTCAAATTGGCAAGGCTCTCATTGTGCAGCGCCTGCCATTTTTCGGCAGAACCATGAATGACATCGCTTTGACCTTGCACCACGGCGCCGCCGTGCCGCCCGCCGTGCCACGATATTCCGCCAGCGGGCACCGCCTGAAAGCGGCGCTGGGCGCCCTCTTCTTTCCCCGCCAGCGCACGCGCTGGCAAGCCTTCCTGGGCAGCATGCCGGGATTGAACTCGCTGGCGCAGCTGCATCCCTGTCTGCGCTTCAAGATTTACCGCCCTTACGCCTCGCGCCAGCTCCGTTGCGCGGATCGCCTGGCCTTGCTGGAAGGACATTACCGCTTCCTGTGGCAAGCGGGCGCGCGATTACTGGTCGAGCGGGCCGCGCGCCAGCCTGTGGTGCTGGCCGCGTTCGACGGCAAGGACGGGGCGCAGTACCGTCTGCAGCTGACGGCCATCCACGACAGCTACCGCGAAGGCGAACTGTGCCTGCGCCTGACGCGCGACGGCCTGCCCCTGTACCTGGCCAGCTTTCTGTTCGTGCCGCGCGCCGATGGCGTCTCGCTGCAGCTGGGCGCGCTGCAAGGCTTGCGCTCGGAGGCGGGCAAGCTGGCCGTCAAGGACGCCACGCGGGCGCTGCACGGTTGCCGTCCGAAAAACCTGATGGTGACCGTCTTGCGCGATTTTGGCGATTTTTTCGCCTGCACCAACCTGTTCTTGATCAGCAACGACAACCGCATCGCCCTGAATGCGCGCCGGCGGCGCCATATCGCCGCCGACTACGACCAGGCGTGGCAGGAACTGCATGCCTTGCGCATGCGCGACGGTAATTATCACTTGCCCTGCATGGCCTACCGGATGCCCGATCTGGCCCAGGTGCCATCGAAAAAGCGCGCCGATGCGCGCCGGCGCGGTGAATTGCTGCAAGGCATGTCCTACGATATGCGCGCGCAGCTGGCAGGCATGCTGATGGCGCCGATGGCTGAACAGGGGGCAAGCGCAGGCCTTGCCATATCGGCAAAAGTGACATAAAACTCAGGCAGCCTTCATGTGCGCGCCGTATCCTTGGCCAGGCATGCCAGTCACCCGAACCAGGGGCCGGCGTGCATCTGGCCCACCCTGGACAAGGTTTCCCATGACACCCACATTCGCCCTCCTCCCCCTTTGCCTGCTCGGCACCGCCGCGCTGGCCGCCCCCGTGCTGGACGATGCCGTGCGCCAGCGCGCGGAAGAACTCACGCGCACGGGCCTGCATTCGAGCATCGTCATCGCCGTGATCGACGGCAAGGACAGCGCCGTCTACGGCTTCGGCAGTGCGCATGCCGGCAAGAACGCCAAGCC
The DNA here is from genome assembly GCF_002127655.1 of Janthinobacterium sp. GW456P. GTDB lineage: Bacteria > Pseudomonadota > Gammaproteobacteria > Burkholderiales > Burkholderiaceae_D > Janthinobacterium. The sequence continues at coordinate 63,012 of NZ_NEHB01000003.1, read as the reverse complement.
GGGCGCCGATACCGTCTACCAGATCGGTTCCGTCACCAAGACCATGACGGCCTTGCTGCTGGCCGACGCCGTCGTCGAAGGGAAGGTCAAGCTCGACGGGCCGGTGGCGGCATTATTGCCCGGCTATGCGGTGCCGGCCTTCGACGGCAAGACGATCAGCCTGCTCGACCTGGCCACGCACTATTCCTCGCTGCCGCGCCTGCCCGACAATTTCGTCCCCAAGGACCCGGCCAATCCGTATGCGGATTACACGGAAGCGAAACAGCGGCAGTTTCTCGCCGCCTACCATCTGCCCCGCGAGCCGGGCACGAGCTTTGACTACTCGAACATCGGTTATGCCGTGCTGGGCACGGCCCTGTCCACGCAGGCGGGCGTCAGCTATGAAGCGCTGCTGCAACAGCGCATCGCCGTGCCGCTGGGCATGCGCTCGACCTCGAACCATCCCTCGCACGGCATGCTGGCGCGCCTGGCGCCCGGCCATGTGCTGTCGGGCGAGCCCACGCCAGCGTGGGATTTGAACGTGGTAGCGCCGGCCGGCGGCGTGTATTCGAGCGCGCGCGACATGATTTCCTATCTGCAAGCGTACATGTTCAAGCCGCTGCGTCCCTTTGCGCTGGCGATAAAACCGCAGCGTCCGGTGGCAGCGAAAAGCGATACCTCCATCGGCCTGGCCTGGCTGCTGGAGCAGCAACAGGGACGCAGCTACGCCTGGCACAGCGGCCAGACGGGCGGCTACGCCAGCTACGCGGCGTTCACCACGGACGGCAAGCGGGGCGTGGTGGTGCTGACGAATACGGCGCGCGACGTCGATGCGCTGGGCTTGTCCACCCTGCTGCCCGGCACGCCCTTGCCGCCGCTGAAAAAGCCGCAGACCGCCATCGTGCTGCCACGCGCGGCACTGGCCGACTACGTGGGCGAGTACCCATTGGACAAGGATTTCACCTTGACGGTGAGCCTGGGCAAAAACGGCCTGGAAGCGGCCGGCACGGGCCTCGGCTCGGCGCCCTTGTTCGCCAGCGCCAGGGACGCGTTCTTCTTCCGCGCCATCGAGGCGGAACTGGCGTTTACGCGCGATGCGGCGGGCAAGATCGCCGGCGCCGTGCTGAAACAAGGCGGACAGGCCATCGTCTTGCCGCGCAAGCAGTAAAACTCACACCGCCGGGTCTTGCATGAACTGCTCGACCCGCGCGACAAACGCCGCCTTGCTGCGCGTGCGAAATTCACCGAGGAAAGCGTCGCTGCCCTGGACGATCTTGCCGTGGCGGTCGTACGCCACCTTGCCCATCTCCAACACGAACTCGCCCTGCGGATCGTCCTCGGGCTCGAAGTGCGAATTGAAGCAGTAACCGCTGTCGCGGCAGCTGCCCCACAGCAGCAAAGCGCTGCTGAACCACTGCATGGTGTCCGGCCCTGGCTCGACCTCGAACAGGGTGTTGACGGTAATGTGCCAGCCGCCCGGTACGCGCAGCGGCTGCAAGGGATAGGGAAAGCGTGGCTGTTTCATGTGTCGGATGGCGCGCGGCGCGTGCGGTAGAAAGCAAGGAAGTCGGAGGCCGGCAGCGCTTTCGCAAACAGCCAGCCCTGGCCGAATTCTACCTTGCGTTCCAGCAGATAGTCGGCTTGCTGCTGCGTTTCGATGCCTTCGGCCACGATCAGCATGTGCAGGGTGCGCGCCATGTCGATGATGTGCGGCGTGACGCTGCTGGTGGCGGCGTCCGTGCCGATGGTGTCGACGAAGGATTTGTCGATCTTCAAGGCATCGAGCGGCAGGTTTTGCAGGCTCGACAGGCTGGAGTATCCCGTGCCGAAGTCGTCGATGGCCACCGCGTGACCCCGTGCGCGGGCTTTTTCAATGGTGGCGCGGGCCGCCTCCACGTTGATGAAGCCCCGCTCCGTCGCTTCCAGCCAGATCTGCTGCGCTTCGATGCCGGTGCCGTCCAGCGCGCGTTCCAGCACGTCGAGCACCCGGCCCGTTTCGATGTCGCTGGCGCACAGGTTGATGGCGATGTGCAATTCGCGGTCGGCCAACAGCGCGGCGCGCATGTCGGCGATGACGCAAGCGATCACCTGGTCCGTGATGGGCAAGATGAGGTCGCTTTCCTCGGCCACGGGGATAAACAGGTCGGGCCGTATCATGCTGCCGTCGGGACGGCGCCAGCGTATCAGCGCCTCGGCGCCCACGCACACGCCCGTGTCGAGCGCAATAATCGGTTGATAATGGACAAAGAACTCGCGCCGCTCGACCGCCGTTTCCAGCTCGCCGCGCAAGGACAGGCGCCGGCGCGACAGCCATACGACGATGCCGAAGATAAAGGCGGCCATCAGCAGGCCCAGCGGCAAAAGCAGCAGCTGTTCACGGCGCAGCCTGTCGTTCAGCTTGCTGCGCGGCGCTATCATGACGGCGGTCAAACCATCGCGGTACAGCATCGCATGGATGCTGCCGTCGTGCGCCGCGTCGCCCGTCGCCGGCAGCCCGGCGAGCAAGCTTTGCACCAGCGCGGGGTCGGGATGGTGCAAAGTATCGAGCACACCCTGCTTGCCGATGGCCACGGCCATCTGGATATCGCTGTCGACGATGACGTCGGAAAAACGCACGGGATCGATCAGCACCTTATAGGCGCGGTAGGACAGCCCCACCATGCGCTTGCCGCCGCTGACGACGGGCCGCAGATTGAAATCGAGGCCCATGCCGTTGGCCAGGGTGAAATCGGCGGGCGTGACGGCGATGCGCGTCTCTTCGCGGCCCGTGGACGTGCATTTAAGCACGCCATTTTCCACGTAGCCGATATCGTCGATGCTGCGCGTGGTGATGGTGATGCGGCGCAATTGCTGGATATGCGCTTCCGTGCACGGCGCCAGATCCAGCGCGTCGGCGCTACGCAGGGCGACCCCGGCCGAGGCGATGGAGCGGTGGGCGCGCTCGAGCGCGTAGCCGGCCAGCACGCGCAAGCGTTCCTGCTCGCCCTGCTCGGCGCGCACGGATGACAGGTAAAAGGCCAGGCTCAGGGGAGCGGCCACGCCGATGACGGCGACCAGCACGCTGGTGATGATAATGCGTTTTCTGCGCATGCGCTTACCTGCGGTAGTTATATGATTGCCATGTATTTCTCGAAGGCATCATATTACAAGTGCGGGCGGCGCACGCGCATATTGCTGAACAGTTACACTTTTTCCAGCGGCCGCGCCAGCACGAAGACCAGCGCCGCCACCACGGCAGCCAGGCCGCCAGCCAAATACAGCACGCTGGCAAAGCCGTCGATGAAGGCGTGGCGCGCCGCTTCCTGCGCTACGGCCTGCATGGCCGGCGGCAGCTGGCCGAAGGCCTCGGCCGCGTTGCCGGCGACGATGCGCCCGATCATTTCGGGCGAGGCTTTCAAGCCGTGCAGCCACGCCAGTTGCTCGAACGACGCCGCCGTACGCATGGCCAGCACGGCGCCCAGCGCACCGACGGCCAGCACGATGCCGACGAAGCGCGTGGTGGTGCTGATGCCGGAACCCATGCCCGTGCGCTCGCGCGGGATGCAGGCAAGGATGGCCTTTTGCGTGGTGCCATTGAGCAATCCCGCACCCGCGCCCGTGACGACCATGCCGGCCGCCACCCAGCCATACTGCAGGCTGGCGGCGGCGAGCGCCGTGGCCACGTTGCCCGCGGCAACGATCAACAGCCCCGTCACGAGGATGCCGCGGTCGTCCAGCACCCGCATGGCGCGCGGCGCCAGCCGCGACAGCAGCACCATGGCGACGGCGAACGGCAGCATGGCGCAGCCGGCCAGCACGGCGGAAAAGCCGAAAGCGTTCTGCAGGTACAGCGGCAAGAACGTCATCATCACTTGCGCGGCGATGGCGTAGCCGAACATGCCCAGCACGGCGCCGACGAAGACGCGCCGGCCAAACAGGGATAAATCGACCATCGGCGCGCGCTGGCGCCGCTCCGCCAGCACGAAGACCAGCAGCAGCGCCGCGCCGGCCGCAAAGCGCAGCACGGTGGCACTGCTGGACCAGCCCGCCACGCTGGCGTCGATCAAGCCCCAGATGATGCAGAACAGCCCGGCGGAAAACAGCAGCGCGCCCAGTGGATCAAAACTGGCGTTGGACGCGTCCTTCGATTCGTCCACGTGCTTGCCTACCAGCCACATCAGCAGGGCGACGACGGGCAGGTTCAGATAGAAAATCCAGCGCCAGTTGATGGCGCTCGTGACCAGGCCGCCCAAGAGCGGCGCCACCGTCATGGCCACGCCCATGGCCGCGCCCCACACGGACCAGGCGCGCGCCCTCTCCTTTTCCGCGTGAAACGTGTGGCCGATGACGGCCAGCGCCGATGTCAGCAGCAGCGCCGCACCCAGGCCCTTGACGGCGCGCGCCACGTTGAGCACGAACGGCGTCCACGCCAGGCCGCACAGCAGGGACGCCAGCGCGAACACGGAGAGACCATACAGCATCACCTTGCGGCGTCCCAGGCGGTCGGCAATGCTGCCGGCGGGCAGCAAAAACGAGGCGAACGCCAGCATGTAGGCGCTGACCACCCATTCCACGTCGACGAAGCTGGCATTGAGCGAGCGGGCGATCGAGGGTAGCGAGACGGCGACGACGTTGGTGTCGAGCATGATCAGCGCGCACACGCCCGAGCAGGTATACAGGGTCCAGTTGGTATTTTTCATGCCCCGATTGTAAGCAGGCCGATATTATTTCCTGTTATAAGATAAGCGCCATATAATTCACCCATGGTGAATACACTCAAAGACTTGGAATTGCGGCATTTCCGCTGCGTGCTGGCCGTCGCGCACAGCCTGCACTTCGCGCGGGCCGCCGCGGAACTGGGCATTTCGCCGCCCGCCCTGACCAAGCAGGTGCAGGAAACGGAGCAGCTGCTGGGCACGCGGCTGTTCCAGCGCAGCAAGCGCGCCGTGTCCCTGACGGCGGCCGGGGAATTGTTCGTGCTGGAAGCGGCACGCGCGCTGGAGCAGCTGGCGCAGGCGCAGGACGTGGCGCGAAGGGCGGGACGGGGCGAACTGGGGCGGCTGGAAATCGGCTACGTGGCCTCGGCCGCGTATTCCGGTGTGCTGCAGAGCCAGTTTGCCCGCTTTCGCGCCAGCCACCCCGGCATCCATATCAGTGCGCGCGAATACGCGATGGATGCCCTGCCCGGCTTGCTGGACCAGGGCCGGGTCGACCTGGCCTTCGTGCGCCCGCCCCTGCACTTGCCGGACGGACTGGACAGCGTGGTCTTGCTGCGCGACCGCTTCGTGCTGGCCGTGCAGGCCGACAGCCCGCTCGCCCGGCAAGAAATAGCGGGGCCGGCCGCGCTGGCGCAGCAGGCGTTCATCGTGCCGGAACAGGAATTGGGGACATTGGAGGCGAGCCGGCGCGGCGGCTTTGCGGCGCAGGTGGTGTCGCGCCCGGGCAGCCTGGTGGCCGTGCTGACGGAAGTGTCGCTGGGCGTGGGCTGCGCCATCGTGCCCCATTCCGTAATGGCCAGCGTGCAATTGCCCGGCGTGGTCTTTCGCGAGCTGGAAGGGCCGCAGATCAGCTCGGAAATCGCCGTGGCCTTCCGCCGCCATGAACAGGCGCCCGCCGCGCGCGCCTTCATCGCCCAGCTGCGCGCGGCGGCGCTGGCCTGAGCTCAGCCGTTTTTCAATACCGCCACGGCGTAGGTGCAGGCGGTGGCCGCTTCATTGCGGAACACGCAGTCGGCGGGCGGCCCCAGTTCCAGGCAGTCGCCCTCGTCCAGCACATGGCGGGTTTCTCCTTCGACGAAGACGAGGCTGCCGGACAGCGACCAGATCAGCTGTCTGCGCGCCACATAGGCGGCAGCCGGCATGGCCACCACGGCGCCCGGCGGCAAGGTAATATGCACGAGGTCGAGCGGCATGTCGGACGCGGGCGACACATGGCGCCGTACATAGCCGCTCTGCGGATCGGTCCACACGGGCTGCTCAAGCTTGCGCAGCAAGCGCCCTGCGCGCATCTCGGCGCGGGCGATCAGTTCGGACATGCTCAGGCCGAAGGCGCCCGACAAGCGCGCCAGCAAGGTGGCCGTGGGACTGCAATCGCCCCGCTCCACCTTGTGCACCATGGCGCGCGACACGCCCGAGCGGGCCGCCAGTTCCGTCAGCGACCAGCCCAGGTTTTCCCGCTCGAGGCGCACCCTGGCGCCGATGCGCTGGTTCAATTCGTCTGGTTTAGTGGACATATGTCGGCTTCTATTCCGGTTTCCATTCGATTTTATTGGACAAGGTGTGGGCGGCAATCTATGATTTGTCCATTATAGTGGACACTTGACGAGGAGAGCAACATGCACATACGCGATGCCCACGCGGGCGATATCGGGGCCATCACGGCCATCTACAACGATGCCGTCAGCCATACCCTGGCCATCTGGAATGAACGGACGGTCGATGCGGCCAACCGCGCCGCCTGGCTGGCCGACCGCCAGCGGGCCGGCTATCCCGTGCTCGTCGCCATCGATGCAGAGGAAAAGGTGGCCGGCTACGCCACGTTCGGCGACTGGCGCCCGTTCGAGGGTTTCCGCCATACGGTCGAGCATTCCGTGTATGTGCGCGCCGATCGTCGTGGCGCCGGTGTCGGCAAGGCCTTGATGGGGGAACTGATTATGCGGGCGCGCGGCCTGGGCAAACACGTGATGGTGGCGGGCATCGAGGCCGGCAATGCCAGCTCGATCGCCCTGCACAAGCAGCTGGGCTTCGAGGAAGTGGGCTTGATGCGCCAGGTGGGCACCAAGTTCGGCGCCTGGCTCGACCTGGCGTTCTTGCAGCTGCAGCTCGATGCGCGCAGCGATCCGGACGACATCGCGCCGGCCGGATAAGGCCGGGCGGACGTCAGGAATTGCGCATCAGGGATCGATGTCCGGTGGCGGGCGGCGCAGCGCCATGTGCTCCCACACGGCTACCAGTACCAGCACGCAGCTCGTGATGCAGGCCAGGATCAAGGGCGAATACAGGCGGCCGTAGGCCATCGGGATCAACGCCAGGATGATCAAAATGCCCAGCAGATGCGACAGCGGCGGCGCGGCACGGTCGCTGCTGACCCATTTGAACAGCGCATTGCCCAGCAGATACAGGATCGGGCCACCCAGCAAGGCGCTGATGCCGGCGAAGCTCGCCTCGTCCGGATGCACGAGGGCCAGCTCATCGGCCACGGCGGAAACGATCACACCGCCCACGATCAGCACGTGGATATACGTGTACGCCTTGCGGGCGATGCGTCCCGGGTCTTTCGAGTGGGCGATGCGGTGGTGGCCCGCTTCGGCGCCCGTGTCGAAATAAATCCACCACATGGCGATGCTGCCGACCAGGGCCGACAGGAAGCCCAGCCAGTTGCCGGCCGTCCATTCCAGGCCCGCGAAGGTGGCGCCCGTCACCAGCAAGGATTCGCCGAGGGCGATGATGACGAACAGGCCGCAGCGTTCGGCCATGTGGCTGCCATCGACGTCCCAGTCGGCCGTCGTCGAGCGCCCCAGGCCCGGTATGCCGAACAGCATCCAGGGTCCGGCCAGGTCGATCAACAGGGCCGCGGCCCACCAGAAGATGCGCTGCTCGGGCGACGCGATGCCGCCGGCGATCCAGAAGATGCCGGATAGCACGGCCCACAGGGCGATGCGCTGGAAATTGCGGCGGCGCGCCAGCGCTTCGTGACGCACAGCCCACCAGGCGAACAGGGGCCGGCCCACCTGCATGGCGACGTAGGCACCCGCAAAGCCCAGGCCCCGCGTGCCGAACGCTTCCGGTATCGAGGCCGACATGATCAGCCCGCCCAACATCAGCGCAAACAGGCTGATGCGTACAGGAATGCGCTCGGGGTCGAGCCAGTTGGTGATCCACGAGGTGAATATCCACACCCACCAGACGGCCATCAGCAGCAAGCCCGTCTGCAGCCAGCCCATGGCGCTCAGGTGCGCCAGCAAGCCGTGCGACAGTTGCGTGACCGCAAACACGAACACGAGATCGAAGAACAGCTCGATCATGCCCACCTTGCCGCTGTCCAACCCGCCGCGCGTGCGCAACAGCGATTTACTTAATTCCATAGCTACTCTTTCATTCATGCTTGATTAAAACGGTTCATCCTGGACGTGGCCGGCCGGCAGGTCTACAACTTTACTGGTGTCAACAAGGGCAAGCCGGCGAAGTGGGCAGCCAGGTTATCGACGACCAGTTGCCCCATCGCATGGCGCGTTTCCACGGTCAGGCTGCCCACGTGCGGCGTGAGCACCACGTTGGGCAAGGTGCGCAAGGCGTTTGGCACGCGCGGTTCGTCCGCAAACACGTCGAGGCCGGCCGCGCCCAGGTGGCCATCCTGCAAGGCGGCGATCAGGGCGTCTTCGTCGATCAGGGCGCCACGGGCGATATTGATCAGGGTGCCTTGCGGACCGAGCGCGTCGAGCACGGTGCGGTCGACGATCTTGCGCGTGGCCGGCGTGCCCGGCGCGCAGACGATCAAATAATCGCTTTCCTGCGCCAGGGCCAGCAAGGACTCCGCGCGCGGCACGCTGGTGCCGGCAATGGCGCGCGGCTGGAAGTAGCGCACATGGATGCCGAAGGCGGCCAGGCGCAGTGCGATGGCTTGCCCGATCTGGCCGAAACCGAAGATGCCGGCCGTCTTGCCGCGCAAGGTAGATGCGGGGGCGATGGCCTCGCGGCGTTCCCAGCCCCCATCGCGCAGGTAACGGTCGAGTGCCACGACATGCCGCGCGCTGGCCAGCAGCAAGGCCAGGGCCAGGTCGGCGACGTCGTCCGTCAGCACGTTCGGCGTGGTCGTAACGGCGATGCCGCGCTCGCGCGCCACGTCGAGCGCCACGCCATCGAGGCCCACGCCATTGACGGCGACGATTTCCAATGCGGGTAGCAAGCCCATGTCGGCGGCGTTCAAGCCCAGCGCGCCCGTGGTGACGACGGCGCGGATGGCCGGCGCCCGCTCGGCCAGCCAGGCGTGACGCTCGTCCGCCGGCACTTGCCAGGCATGGTGGCAGGTATATTGCTGTTCCAGCTGCGCGTTGACGGCAGCCGAAGGGCTGGGAGCGAGGATAAGGATTTCGGGGAGCATGGGCGTCCTGGGTCGTGTCGACAAGATTTGCAGACGCAACTTAGCATATTTGAGACCCAGCCGGGGATGGCATCCCCTAATTCCAACCCTAAAACCCTGCACATCGCGCGGTCTATGCCGGCGTCGCGCTGCCCGATTCCATCGCAGGTCGGCTTAGCCCGCAGGGCGTAAGCCGACAAGCGCTCCCACGCAGCTTGTCAGATGACGCTGCGCTAATCTGACCTACGCAGCCGTCAATCCGGCTCAACCAGGGCAAGGCACTCTTTTGACCTTGCCGCCCGTCTTGAACGGATCGGCTCCCGCGCCCGGGTTCGCATCCAGCCCAAAGCACGTGGCGCCGCCGGGGTTGACGACGCGCGTGGCGGGACGCCCATCGGCCGTCAGGTATTCCTCTACGCGGATGACGGGGCCGCCGCGCCAGGCGGAGGCGACCTGTTTCTGGAACGCACTGTCGCCTTTGAGGTCGGCCGCGGCCAGCCATGGCTGTTGTTGCTTGAGTTCGCCACGCAAGGCCTTGTCGGCGGCGCCCGCGGCCAGCCGGGCGCGCGTGCGCAAATCGGGGCCAGCTAGCGCGTTCGGGGGCGCGGCGGACAATTCCTCGGCGGGCATGGTGATGGCTTCTGCTGTCACGGGCGGCATGTCAGGCACGACGGACGGAACCTGAGCCCGCGCGCGCGGCACGGGAATCGGCATGGGGGACGGCATGGCCATCGGCGGCGCCGGCGGCGTGGGCCGGGGCGGCAGCAAGGTCATGAAGGCCACTTCCGTGTATTGCTTGAGCTGCCGCGCCGGCAGCAGCAGGAAATACAGGCCCAGCGCGTGCATGGCCAGGATCAGCGCGACGGCCACGCCTTTCAGGCTCAAGCCCCGCCGCATGCGCATGGAAGTGGACTGTAGATGGCGGTGCAATGACATGCGGTTTCCTGTGGGCGCCGGGCGCGATGGCTTATTTTATCGAAACTTGACCATAGACATTAATAAATCCATAAGGTATCGGCTGGTGCGCCTTTTTACGCCAGATTCCAGTACCCAGGCGGGTCGGCTGTTGTAAAAATGGCGAGTTACGACAGCATTCTCACACTTTTCCACATCCCGCGCCGCTCTGGAATATAATGATAATCATTCTCATTAATATCCAGATAAGACATGCGCACCTTCCCTCTCGCCCCCACGCCCTTCGCCCTGGCCGCTTTCCTGCTGGCCAGCAGCGCCCATGCGCAAACCATCGCCACCACGGCATCGGCCGGCGACGCGCCAACCATGCCCACGGTCGTCGTGAATGCTTCGGCCGACGCCTCGGCGCAAGGTTTGTCGAAGGCGTATGCGGGCGGCCAGGTGGCGCGCGGCGGCCGCATGGGCATTCTCGGCTCCGTGGACATGATGGACTCGCCCTTCGGCAGCACCAGTTATACGCAGCAATTCATTGCCGACCAGCAAGCGCGCAGCGTGGGCGACTTGCTGCAGAGCGATGCCGCCGTGCGCATGTCTCGCGGCTACGGCAATTTCCAGGAAGTGTATGTGATCCGCGGCTTCGCCCTCGATTCCGATGACGTCGCGTACAACGGCCTGTACGGCGTCTTGCCCCGTCAATATGTCTCGCCGGAACTATTGGAACGCGTGGAAGTGTTCCGCGGCGCCAGCGCCTTCCTCAACGGCGCGGCCCCGGGCGGCAGCGGCATTGGCGGCGCCATCAATCTGATGCCCAAACGCGCCGGCAACGCGCCGCTGACGGAACTGACCGTGGGCGTGGAATCGGGCGGCCATGCCTACGCGGCTGTCGACGTGGCGCGCCGCTTCGGCGAGCACCAGGAATTCGGCGTGCGCGTGAACGCCGCCAAGCGCCAGGGCGAAACCGGCATCAAGCGCGAAGACCACGACGTGGGCATGTTCTCGGTCGGCCTCGATTACCGGGGCCGCGGCTATCGCTTGTCGGCCGACGCCGGCTACCAGAATTTCGATTTGACGGCGCCGCGTCCCTCCGTCAATACGGGCAGCCTGACGGCCTTGCCAGGCGCACCCGATGCGTCGAAGAACTTTGCCCAGCCATGGAGCTATTCGAAGGAGCATGACGTGTTCGGCACGGCGCGCGCCGAAGTCGACCTCGCCAGCGATGTGGTGGCCTGGGCCGCGTTCGGCAGCCGCTCGACGAACGAAGCGAACAGCCTGGCCCAGCCGACGTTGAGCTCGCTCAATGGCGATGCCAGCGTGTACCGCTTCGACAATGCGCGCAAGCAGGAAATCCGCACGGGAGAACTGGGCGTGCGCGGAAAACTCAATACCGGCACCGTCCGCCACACCCTGGTGGCCAGCTGGTCCGGCCACTGGAATGAGGCGAAAAATGCGTATGCGATCAGCGATTACGCTGGCTTGCCGACAAATATCTATCGTCCGCTGGACGTGGCCATGCCACCCACCCTGCCCGCGAACTCGGGTGGCGTGATGAGCGACCCGCGCCTGACGCAAAAGACTATCCTCAACAGCTACGCCGTGGCCGATACCATGGCCTTCCTCGACGACCGGCTGCTGCTGACCGTGGGCCTGCGTCGCCAGCAGATCCGCGATGCGGCGTATGCCTATGGTACGGCCGTGCAATATTCCAGCTATGACAAGAGCGCCACCACGCCCGTGGCCGGCATCGTCTACAAGGCAGGCAAGAACGTGTCGCTGTACGCCAACTACATCGAGGCGCTGGTCAAGGGGCCCGTCGCCAGCGGTACCTACTTCGATGGCAAGGAAAACCAGCTGGTCAGCAACCATGGCGAAGTCTTCGCCCCATACAAGTCGAAGCAGAAGGAAATCGGCATCAAGTATGACGGCGGCCGGCTGGGCATGAGCGCCGCGCTGTTCTCGACGGCAAAACCCTTGCCGGCCATCGTCGGCTCGCGCGCCACGCTGTCGGGCGAACAGCGCAACCAGGGCCTGGAACTGTCCGTCTTCGGCTCGCCGATGGCGGGCGTGCGCCTGCTGGGCGGCCTGACGTGGCTCGATACGGAACAGCGCAAGACGGACAAGCCCGCCAACAACGGCAAGAACGCCATCGGCGCGCCCAAAACACAGCTCAGCGTGGGCGGCGAATGGGACGTGCCCGGCGCGCCTGGCCTGAGCCTGAATGCCCGCACCGTCTACACCTCGACGCAGTATGCGGATCTGGCCAACAGCAAGCAGCTGCCATCGTGGACCCGCGTCGACATCGGCGCGCGCTACCTGACGCAGGTGGCGGGCCATGACGTGACCTTGCGTGCGCGCATCGACAACGTGGCCGACCGCAGCTATTGGGCCTCGGCCGTCTCCTCGTTCGACGCGGGCAGCCTGGTGCTGGCCGCGCCGCGCACCTTCGTCGTGTCGGGCAGCGTGGCGTTTTAACCCGGCCGACGCGAAGCTGCCGCTTCTCTTGGCAGCTTCGCGTGCGCGCCTGTGCCAACGGCCGGATTTGGGCGACAATGCCCGCATGAAACTCCCTGCCCTGCTGTTACTGCTCTGCATGTCCCTGCCCGCCGCTGCGCAAAAGCAAGCCGCCTGCCCTTACGCCGCCTGGAAAAGCGGCTTCAAGGGCGATGCGCGGGCGCAAGCCACGTGTCTGCTGCGCCCCGTGAAACTGTATGCGCGCCTGGGCGACAGCGCGCCGCTGCCGGCCTTTCTTGCCGGGCACGTCGGCCAGCGCACTGGCATCGACCCCATCGCCCTGCGCGCCTGGCTGGCCGGACAAGGCATCGCCGAGGCGGACGCGGGCGGCGCCGTCGATGCACCACTGTCGCGCGCCGCGGGCCGGCTGGCCGCGCCCATGGCCCGCTATTTCGTCATCCACGACACCAGTTACCCGAATTTTCTCAACGAAACCATTCCCGGCCACATCAACGACGCCAGCTGGGACTTCAACGACTTCAGCTTGCGCAATCCGGCGCTGGGCGGCGGTCCGAAAGGCCATGTCTACGTGAACCGCCTCGGCGCTTCCTTGGCCGTGCGCGACTTCGGCACGCCCGGCTACGCCAGCAAGCTGGAAAAGGACAAACCGTCGCTGACGGGATTGTTCCTGCACGTGGAATTGGTGCAGCCGCGCCGCTCGGTGCCCGGCGGCGGCAAGGGCAACGACGGGCTGGCGCCCGATCCCGGCTTTACTCCCGCGCAATACGAGCGACTGGCCCTGCTGTACATCGCCGCCAGCGTGCGCAAGGGCACGTGGCTGATCCCCGCCTTCCACGCCGTGCTCGATACGGGCTTTGCGAATGGTCATGACGACCCGCAGAACTTTTCGCTGGAGCAATGGGATGCGGCCCTCAGCCATTTGAGCGCCGTCATGACAGGCGCCCGCGCGCCAAATTGAACACCACCTGCGCGCCGATTTGGAGGATACTGTAGCTCCCGCCTTGCATCGCGCGGATGCCGGGATGTCGATGGGGAGCCGCGATGACCTATGCCTCTGACCAGAAAATGCATGCGCTGGACATGCCCGCGCGCACGCGGCGCATCTTCAGCATGCGCGATGCCGTGCTGACGCAGTGGGAACACGAAGTGCGCGCCAAGGTACGCGGCGCCGACGCCTTGCTCACGCCTATCCTCATCAACACCTTGCCCGCCTTCTTCGACAACCTGGCCGAAGCGCTCACGCCCGGCTATCCGCGCGACAATGCCGCCAGCAATACCAACGCCCCGGCCGTGCATGGCAACGAACGGGCGCGCATGACCAGCTATGGCCCGGAACAGGTAATCCAGGAGTACCAGATTTTCCGCGACTGCTTCGCCGATGCGGCCCTCGAGGCGGGCGTACCGCTGCGGCGCCGGGACTGGAAGATCATCAATGCCTCGATCGATACGGGCATCCGCGAAGCCATCCTGGAATTTACCGCCATGCACGATAGTTTTCAGCGCCGCATCGCCGCCGGGCTGTCGCACGACATGCGCAATCCCCTGTCCGTCATGCTCAACAGCGCCCAACTGCTGCAGCGGCGCCCGCAGCAGCTCGATGTGCCGGCCCTGGCGTCGAAAATCATCGAGCACGGCAAGCGCCTCGACGAGATGATCCAGGAGTTGCTCGATACGCTCAGCTACCACCGGGGGCAAAAGCTGCCGCTGGTGCTGCAGCGCTTCGATATCCTGCCGCTGGTGCACAAGGTCGGCGATAGCGTCAATACGGGCCATCCCGGAAAATGCCAGGTCACGGGCGTCTCTGTCACCGGCTGGTGGTGCGAGAATTCGCTGCGGCGGGCCCTGGAAAACCTCGTGGGTAATGCCGTCAAGTATGGCGACGACGGTCCCATCCATATTCATGTCGACAGTTTGCGCGAACGCATGATTTTGAGCGTGCACAACACGGGCAGCAACATCGCGCAGGAACAGACCGAGCGCATTTTCGAATACCTGCGCCGCGAGCACGAAGGCAACGCGCCCGGCTGGGGCATCGGCCTGCCCTTCGTGCAAAACGTGGCGGAAAGCCACGGCGGCAGCGCGCTGGTCGACAGTGCGCCGGAAACGGGCACCACGTTTACCATCGACCTGCCGATCGATTGCCGGCCCTTCGTCACGCCGGACGCCTGATCGCAGCTGCGCCCCATCTGCCTGCAAAATCGCTGCCGTAGCGCACCAAAGCGGTGCGAATGACGGTTTTACGCCACAAAAGTGGTCATTTTTTTATGCTTTCGGGTGTACCCCATTGGCACGCTTCCTGCTGAGCAATAGTCAGACACGGCTCAAGGGAAATCACAACATGGCAAATTTTTTCAATGAAATGACTGCAGATGACGTGGGTACGGACAGCAAGGTACGTGAACACTATCGTGAATTCAACAACTGGCTGGAACAGCAATCGCCCGAAACCATCGCCCACAAGCGGGCCGAAGCCGACCTGACGTTCCGCCGCGTCGGCATCACGTTCGCCGTCTACGGCGACGATGCCGGCACGGAACGCCTGATTCCATTCGACACCATCCCGCGCATCATCCCCGCCGCCGAATGGGCGCAGATGCAGACGGGCCTGGTCCAGCGCGTGCAAGCCTTGAACATGTTTATCCATGATATTTATCATGAGCAAAACATCATCAAGGCGGGCATCATTCCCGCCGAACAAATCTACAAGAATGCCCAGTACCGCCCGGAAATGCAGGGCATTGCCGTCGCCTCCGACATTTATGCGCACATCGCCGGCGTCGACATCGTGCGCGCGGGCCAGGGCGAATTCTATGTACTGGAAGACAATCTGCGCGTGCCCTCGGGCGTGTCCTACATGCTGGAAGACCGCAAGATGATGATGCGGCTGTTCCCGGAACTGTTCGCGCGCAACCGCATCGCGCCCGTCGACCATTACCCGGACATGCTGCTCGACAACCTGCGCTCCGTCGCGCCGATGGGCGTGGACGACCCCACGGTCGTCGTCATGACGCCGGGCATGTACAACTCCGCCTATTTCGAGCACGCTTTCCTGGCCCAGCAGATGGGCGTGGAACTGGTCGAGGGCAAGGATTTGTTTGTCAACGACAACTCCGTCTACATGCGCACCACGCGCGGCCCCAGGCGCGTCGACGTCATCTACCGCAGGGTCGACGACGACTTCCTCGATCCGCTGGCCTTCCGCTCGGATTCCTCGCTGGGCGTGCCGGGCCTGCTGTCCGTCTACCGCGCGGGACGAGTCACCTTGGCCAACGCCATCGGCACGGGCGTGGCCGACGACAAGTCGATCTACCCTTTCGTGCCCGACATGATCAAGTTTTACCTGTCGCAGGAGCCGATCTTGAACAACGTGCCCACCTACCAGTGCCGCAAGGCGGCCGATCTGTCCTACGTGCTGGCGAATTTGCCGAAACTGGTGGTCAAGGAAGTGCATGGCGCGGGCGGCTACGGCATGCTGGTGGGGCCGGCGTCGAGCGCCGCGCAGATCGAGGATTTCCGCCAGCGCCTGCTGGCCAATCCGGGCGGCTACATCGCCCAGCCGACACTCGCCCTGTCGGCCTGCCCCACGTATGTCGAGGCCGGCATCGCGCCGCGCCATATCGATCTGCGCCCGTTCGTGCTGTCCGGCAAGACGATTTCCATGGTGCCGGGCGGCCTGACCCGCGTGGCGCTCGGCGAAGGCTCGCTGGTCGTCAATTCCTCGCAGGGGGGCGGCACCAAAGATACCTGGGTATTGGAAGCCACATTATCAGAAGAAAAAGCAGCTTTTGCAGGAGAGAAAACATGCTGAGCCGCACCGCCGATCATTTGTTCTGGATGGCCCGCTACACGGAGCGGGCGGAAAACACGGCGCGCATGCTGGACGTTAACATGCAAACGTCCATGCTGCCCCAGTCCGAACAGGACGCGGAACAGGGCTGGCGCGCCACACTGGGGATTTCCGAGCTGCAAAGCGCGTACGACCATAAATATGGCCGCTTCCACACGCGCGACGTGCTCGATTTCATGGTGCGCGACCCGAACAACCCCTCGTCCATCCTCGCTTGCCTGACGGGCGCGCGCGAAAATGCCCGCGCCGTGCGGGGCACCCTGACGACCGAAGTGTGGGAAATCCAGAACGCCACCTGGCTCGACATGCAGAAACGTTTGAAAAGCAATCTGCTGGAAACGGACCCGAGCGCCTTCTTCGAATGGGTCAAGTACCGCTCGCACCTGTCGCGCGGCGTGACCCTGGGCACCATGCTCAAGGACGAGGCCATCCACTTCATCCGCCTCGGCACTTTTCTCGAGCGGGCCGACAATACGGCGCGCATCCTCGACGTGAAGTTCCATGGCGCGCGCGACACCTCGAAAGACATCGCCCAGCGCGATTTTTACTACTGGGCGGCCCTGCTGCGCTCCGTTTCCGGCTTCGAGATTTACCGCAAGGTGTACCGCGACGTTATCACCCCGGCGCGCGTCGCCGAATTGCTGATGCTGCGCGGCGACATGCCGAGGTCATTGCTGGCCTGCATGGATGACGTGGTGGAAAATTTGAAGCATATCCGCAACGACGTATCGGCCGATACGGAGCGGTTCGCCGGCAAGCTGCATGCAGAGCTGAAATTCGGCCATATCGACGACATCATGAAGGCCGGCTTGCACCATACCCTGACGGAGTTTCTAGAAAACATCTATGAGCTGGGCAACCGGGTCAGCCGCGACTTCCTCGTTCCCCTGGCGGCCTGATGCAGCTCACCATCCGCCACGCCACCCATTACGCCTACAGTGCACCGCTGGCCTACACCATCCAGCAGCTGCACCTGACGCCGCGTATCGAGCCGCAGCAGCGGGCACTCTCCTGGCAAATCACGACGCCTGGCCAGTGCCACGCCTATACGGATGCCTACGGCAATCTGTCGCACATGCTGACGATCAACGGCAGCCACCAGTCGCTGAGCCTGGTCGCCCAGGGCGTGGTGGAAACCATCTACCCGCACAAGGGACGGCTGAACCTGGTCGACACCTTGTCGCCGCTCTTGTTTACCATGCCAACGCCGCTGACGGCAGCGAACCCCGCCATCGTGGACCTGGCGGCCGCCAGCCTGCCGGACCGCCGCATGAGGGCCGGCACGGGCCATTTGCTGCGCCTGGCCGAGCACATCGTCGGCAAGGTGGCGTATGAAAGCGGCGCCACCATGGTCACCACCACGGCCGGCGACGCCCTGGCCCTGGGACGCGGCGTGTGCCAGGACCACGCGCATTTGTTCCTCGCCTGCTGCCACGCCTGGGGCATCCCGGCCCGCTATGTGTCCGGCTATATCGATCCGGGCACGACGGGCCACGCGGCCAGCCACGCCTGGGTCGACGCCTGGACGGAAGACACGGATTTCGCGGGCTGGGTCAGCATCGACGTCACGCATGCGCGGTTGATGACGGACGCGTATTGCCGCCTGGCCATCGGGCGCGACTACGATTCGGCCGCGCCCGTGCGCGGCGTGCGCCAGGGCGGCGGCACGGAAACCCTGCGCGTGGACGTGCAGATCGTGCCCGTGTAAAGCGGCAGGAATGAGGCTGGCCGGGGCTTGCGGCGGATATTCAAGCCCCGGCTGGTGTAGAATGCTACCCCTTTTGATTTGATTTACGACGATGACTTATTGCATAGGCATGCGCCTGAACGAAGGCCTGGTCTTCCTGTCCGACTCCCGCACCAACGCCGGCGTGGACCAGGTGGGCACCTTCCGCAAGATGAGCGTGTTCGAGAACCCGGGCGACCGCATGCTGGTCCTGATGACGGCCGGCAACTTATCGATCTCGCAGGCGATCCGCCAGATCGTCTCCGAACACGTCGATGCGGACGGAAGCAGCATCTGGAACGTGCCCAGCATGTACGACGCGGCGCGCATCGTGGGCGAAGCCGTGCGCACCGTGCACCTGCGCGAAGCGAAGGCCCTGGCCGACTGCGGCATCGATTTCAATGTCAGCATCATCCTGGGCGGCCAGATAGGCGCCGAGCGTTGCCGATTGTTCCAGGTGTATTCGGCCGGCAATTTCATCGAATCGCACGACGAAAACACGTATTTCCAGATCGGCGAAGCGAAATATGGCAAGCCCATCATCGACCGCGTCGTCAACCCGTTCACGCGCCTCGATGAAGCGGCCAAGTGCGCACTCATTTCCATGGATTCCACCTTGCGTTCGAACATTTCCGTCGGCTTGCCGCTCGACCTGCTTGTCTACGAGACGGGCAGCCTGGCCGTCACGCGCTTCGTCACCATCGATGAAAAGAACCAGTATTTCCGCATGATCCGCGACACCTGGGGCGAACAATTGAAACATGTTTTCGAGGGCATCGTCGATCCCGTGTGGAACGCGGCACCCGAGACCACGACGAACGTGCTGTCGTCCGCCAACATGCACAGCAAGCCCGTGCGCGTGGCCATCCCCGAGCACGTGAGCCGCGGCGGCCTGACGCTGGCCCCTCTGCAATCCCTGGCGCAGCAGTTCAGCGACGACAAGCAGCATTGATCTGCCGCGCACCGCCTGCGCGCGGTGCTGGACAAGTCGCTTTTTGCGTGCTTTTATGGCAATATGGGTTGATATTTAATCCAGATTGACCTGAAAGGCAGGTGGCGCATGGACTTGATTACTTCCGCCGTCGTGGCGGCCATCGAACATGGCGCGCCCCGCCACGCGCCGCAAGCCGTCGCCAGCCACTATGAGCGCCTGAAGCTGGCCATCGCCAAGTTCGACAGCGCCGCCGCCATCCTGGCCGCCATCGCCGCGCTGGAAGCCGAACCCGCCTCTCCCCAGCTGCAACTGGCCCTGTCGGCCGCCCTGTCCGCGGCGAAAGTCCCCGACGATATGGAAACCCTGTTTGCCGCGCAAGGCTTGCTCGATGTGCTGCAGCGCCCCTTCCCCCAGGCACCCGAAGTGGAGGCCGCGCCCGCCCCGGCCGATAAGAGCACCGTCGTGTCGAACTATGCCGTGGTGAAAGTGTATTTCGCCACGGACCGCCAGCGCGACGTGGGCAAGCCGCCGGCGCAGCGCTTCAGCGGCGAACGCAACATCATGAGCGGCAATGGCCCGCTCGCCTATGGCAGCTGCGACATCAGCATCCCGCGCGACCACCGCATGGGCCAGCTGGAATCGCCGTCGCTGTGGCGCCTGGAATTTCGCGACGACCCGGCCAAGCACGTGGTGCTGCTGTCTGCCGAAGTACAAGACCGCGACAACTTCTTTGCGGCCTTGAAGACGCAGATCCGCGCTGCGGCCGGCAAGAGCGCCTTTATCTTTATCCACGGCTATAACGTGACTTTCGAGGATGCGGCGCGGCGCACGGGACAGATGGCCTACGACCTGGGCTTCGATGGCGCGCCCGTGTTCTACAGCTGGCCGTCGCGCGGCGACGTGGCCAGCTACACCATCGATGAAAACAATATCGAATGGAGCACGCCCCACCTCACGGCCTTCCTGGCCGACTTTCTCGCCAGCACGGAAGCGGCGCAAGTGTATCTGGTGGGCCACAGCATGGGCAACCGGGGCCTGGCACGGGCCGTAGCGGACTTGCTGGCCGCGCAGCCGCAACTGGCGCAAAAGATCACGGAAATCATCCTCTCCGCGCCCGATATCGACGCGGCCATCTTCAAGCACACGATCGCGCCGGCACTGGCCCAGGCGCGCAATCCCGTGACCTTGTATGCTTCCTCGCAAGATCTGGCCCTGGCCGCCTCGAAGGTCGTGCACGGCTATCCGCGCGCGGGCGACAGCGGCGCCGGCATGCTGATCGTGGCGGGCGTGGAAACCATCGACGCCACCGGCGTGGACACGAGCTTCATGAAGCACTCGTACTTTGCGGAAAAACGCTCGGCCCTGTCCGACATGTTTTATCTGATACGCAACCAGGCGCGCGCCGACCAGCGCTTTCTCGACCCCGTCGATACGCCGGCGGGCCGCTATTGGACGTTCAAACCATGACGCGGCTTCATGCTGTGCGGCACGCGTGCTAAGATACGGCCCATAGGGTGGCACAGGCACGGCGATGACGCCGCCAGCCGATCTCCCGCAAGCAGGCTTATCATGTTGACATCATCTTCTACACCGCACGCCGAATCGCTGATCCGCAACACCAACGCCCGCGTCACCAAGACGCGCGTGAAGGTGCTCGACTTTTTAATGGCGCAAAGCCGTTCGCTGACCCACCATGAAATCCAGCAAGCGCTGTCGCAGGACAGCGATATCGATTCCGTCACCCTGTACCGGGTGCTGGAATGGCTGACGGAAAATGCACTGGTGCACCGCATCGCGGGCGCCGACCAGGTGTGGCGCTTCAGCGCCGGTGCCGGCCACCAGGCGCACGAGCACGCGCACTTCCAGTGCACCAAATGCGCGAACGTCACCTGCTTCAATGAAGTCAAGCTGCCGCCGCCCGTGCTTCTGCCGGAAGGTTTCAGCGGCGGCGAAGTCGATTACCTGATCAAGGGCCTGTGCCCGCGCTGTAAATAATTCCTCCGAAACATCACTTGAGCAGCAAGGCCAGGTGATGCTCGTCATAAAACAAGTCGCCCACGCGCATCGAGCGCGGCTCCGTGCCATACGCGATAAATCCCAAGGATTCATACAGGCGCAGGGCGGCATTGTTTTCCGCATTCACGCTCAGGTGCACCTGCATGACGGCCGGGTCCGACTCGGCCAGCTCGATGCAGGCGTTGACGAGCCGCCGCGCCACACCGTGGCCCCGTTGCGTCACATCGACGAACACGCCCCATAACACGGCCTTGTGCGACAGCTGGCGCAGCGGCTCGCGCCGCAAACCGGCAAAACCCACGAGACGCTCGCCATCGAAGGCGCCAAAGCCCCGCTGCATGGCACCGCCGGCGATGCGCTGCACGTGTTCTTCGGGCGTCCGGGCCAGTTCATCCTCGCGCGACGAGGAAAACGAGCTGGGCGAATCAAGGATGGCGCGCAGGCGCAGCGCGCAAAAGGCGGTGGTGTCGGCTGGCGTCAGCAGGCGGATGACGATATCGGAGGCGGGCATGGGAGGACTCGGCAGTTTTTTTCCATTATACCCACGCCCTTCCCTCATGCACGCACGCGGCGCAAGCCGAGCAAGGTCCAGCCGTACAGGGCCGCCATCAGCAGCAGCATGGCCGCGCCCAGCGCCGCCGTCCAGCTTTCCGGCAGCGACCAGGCCGGTTCCAGCTTGCCGGCAGCCAGGTAAGCGGCCATCGCCACGCAGATGGCGACGATGGGCCAGCCCAGGCGGCGCCGGAAGGCGCGCACGACATCAAGCTTGCCGGTGCGCATGACCTTGGCCGTGACCCAGCCATCGAAGGTATCCGTCACGCCCATGCCGGCGGCAAACACCGTCCCCGTGAGCAAGGCCGGCCCCATGCCGCCCAGCGCGACGGCCGCATAGCCCCAGGCTGCCGCCTGCAAGGCCGTATCGAACACGAGCGCGAACAGCATGCCGACGAGGATGGCGCCAAATGGCCCGGAAGCGCCCCGCAGCCGGCGTGGCAATAGCCGGCCGCGCACCTCGGCCAGCTGCGCGCCGGCCAGCAGGCTGCGCGCATTCAGGGCGGCGATGAGCAGCAGCAAGGCGATGGGCAGCCATTCCAGCCAGCCGAACAGGCGTGGCGAGGGCGTAAATTGCCGCGCTGCCACGGCGGTGACAGTGACCAGAGCCAGCACGCAGACGCCATGCCCCAGCGCAAACAGCGCCCCCATCCATGGCGTCCAGCGCGGATGGGCCGCCTGGCTGCGCAAAGTCAGGCCGTCGACGGCGGCAAGGTGGTCCGGTTCCAGCCCATGCCGCATGCCGAGCAAAAAGATCAGCGCCAGGGCGGGCAAGCCCGCTTCCACGCTCATGCGACCACCCCGGCCGGGCTGGCTGACTTGACCACGCAGCGGTCCAGGCCCCGGATCAGCATCTCCTGCGGCAAATCGCGGCCAATAAAAATGATCTTGCTGGCGCGCGGTTCATCGTCGCGCCACGGCGCGCCCAGTTCCGAGCCCATCAGCATGTGCACGCCCTGGAAGACGGCGCGGCATGGCAGGTCGGCGACATATAAGATGCCCTTGTAGCGCATCAGCTGGCTACCGAACAGTTGCACCACGGCGTCGAGGAAATTTTCTACCTGCATCAGATCGAGAGGCTGAGACTGGTGGTACACGAACGATTGCACGCCATCGCCATGGCGGTGGCCCAGTTCCCCGAGGAAATCCGGCTCCAGCTCGACGATGGCGTTCAAGTTAAAACCGCGGATGTTCAGGATGTCGCGCAGCGGCACATTGCCGAAGCGCACCTTCTGTATGCTGGCGCGGCCATTGATGGCGACCAGGCGCTGGCGCAGCGCGGCCAGTTCATCCTTGCCGACCAGGTCCGTCTTCGACAGCAGGATGCGGTCGGCAAAGCCCACCTGCTCCTGCGCTTCCTGGTGCGCCGTCAATTGCTGCTGCGCATGGCGCGCATCGACCACCGTCAAGATGGCGTCGAGCAGGTAGCACGCACTGACGGACGGTTCCGCAAAAAAGGTTTGCGCCACGGGCCCAGGCGCGGCCAGGCCCGTCGTTTCGATGATGACGTGGTCGAAGGCGATGGTCCCGGCTTCACGCCTGGCGTAGAGCTCGCCCAAAATGCGGATCAGGTCGCCACGCACGCTGCAGCAGATGCAGCCATTGTTCATTTCCACGATCTGCTCGCCGCTGTCCTGCACCAGCAAACCGTGGTCGATACTTTCGGCGGCGAATTCGTTTTCGATCACGGCGATGCGCACGCCGTGATCGCCCTGCAATATGCGCTTGAGCAAGGTGGTTTTCCCGCTGCCGAGAAAACCCGTGATGATGGTGACGGGGATCAGTTCTGTCATATTGCTTTCCTGTCGATGGTTAATCTTCGAGTTCTTCCATCCGTTGCCATTGGGGAAACGGGTCGGGCAGCTGGCGCCAGGCGGCCATGCCCTGGCGCGTTTCCGTGTAGTTGAGTTGACATTTCTTTAAGTCCGCCTCGATGGCGGCCTGGTCCATGTCCTGGCCGATGAAGACGAGCTCCTGGTAGCGGTCGCCATGCGGCTCGCTCCAGCCCGCCTTGATTTCCGCCAGCGATCCGGCATCCGCGGGCCAGCGTTCCTTCGGCACGGCCGCCCACCACAGGCCCACGGGCTCGATATTCATCAGTTTGCCCGCGCCGGACAGGCTGGCCACCCACTCGGGGCGGCTGGCCAGCCAAAAGTATCCCTTGCTGCGCACCACGCCCGGTATCGGCTGCGAAATATAGTCGTGCAGGCGCTGCGCGTGGAACGGTGCCCTCGCCCGGTAGACGAAGCTGCCGATGCCGTAGGTTTCCGTCTCCGGCGCATGCACGCCGGCCAGCTCTTGCACCCAGCCCGGCATGCTGGCCGCCTGCTCCAGGTCGAACAAGTTCGTGCCCAGGATGGCGTCGAGCGGCACGACGGACTGGTTGGTTTCGATGATGCGCGCACCGGGATTGAGGGCTTTTATAATGGCCAGCACGCGCAGGCGCTCGTCCGCCGCCACCATGTCGACCTTGTTGAGGACGATGACATTGGCAAATTCAATCTGTTCCGTCAGCAAATTGGCCAGCTGGCGGTCGTCGCCCTCGCCCGCCGTTTCTCCCCGTTGCTCCAGGCTGTCTTCGCTGTGGAAGTCAGCCAGCAAGTTGGCGCAGTCGACGACGGTGACCATGCAATCGATGCGCGCCACGTCGTTCAGGCTGTCGCCGTGCTCGTCCTCGAAGTCGAACGTGGCGGCCACGGGCATCGGCTCGCCCACGCCCGTCGACTCGATCAGCAGGTAATCGAAGCGGTCTTCGGCAGCCAGGCGCCGCACTTCCAGCAGCAAATCGTCGCGCAGGGTGCAGCAAATGCAGCCGTTGGACATTTCCACGAGTTTTTCTTGCGTGCGCGACAAGGCCGCGCCGGCGGCCTCGGCGCTGTCCTTGACCAGCGAAGCGTCGATATTGACTTCGCTCATGTCGTTGACGATGACGGCCACGCGCTTGCCTTCGCGGTTGCGCAGTATGTGGTTGAGCAAGGTAGTCTTGCCGGCGCCAAGAAAGCCGGACAGGACGGTGACGGGGAGTTTGCGCTGGGGCATGGGGAATCCTTCGGATGGGTGAGTACGTGATGGTCAATGTAAATGCAGTTCAGTTGCATTGACGAATTATAATGCAACTTAGTTGCATTGACGCGACAATCGTTACCCGCCGTCCCGAAAAAAATCCAGGCGCCACGCCGCGCAGTCCAGGCCACGCTCCTCAAGGTGCTATAGTGGAATTGGCCGGCCAGGCGATCGAAGCAAGCGCCTGGCGGCTGAACAGTTAAATTCTCCCCGTTCCCAAGGATTCGATGATCTTACGCAGCTATACAAGGTTTTTTGCATTGGCCTTTTTGATGATGGGCAGTGCGATTGCCGCGGAAATAAAAAACCCGATCAAGCACTATATTTACTTTAATCACCGTGAACAGCACGGGGAAAACATACGCTCGGATAAGGCATTGCGCGATCCGCGCTTCAGCGGTGCCCAGATCGTGTACACCTGGCGCAGCCTGGAGCCGGAACAAGATCGGTACGATTTTGCGGCGATCCGCCACGACATCCGCTATCTCGACTCAATCGGGAAAAAGCTGTGGATACAATTGCAGGAAAAATCCTTCACGCCACGCCATAATGTGCCGGCGTATTTGCTCAGCGATCCTCGCTACCAGGGCGGCATCATCAAGCAGAGCATGCTTTCCGCACCGGAACGCGACCCGAATAAAGCGGCCACGGAAGATGAATATGGCTGGTCGCCAAAAATGTGGGAAGGACCGGTACGCGAGCGTTATCAACGCTTGATCCAGGCGCTGGGCAAGGAATTTGACGGGAAAATCGAGGGCATCAATTTCAGCGAAAGCTCGATCGACATTGGCGTGGAGGACAGCAAGGGAAATACGACGTTCCCCGATGATTTCAAGCCGCAACAATATGTCGATGCCATCAAGGAAAACATGCAGGTACTGGCCGCTGCCTTTCCCCACACCACCACCATGGTGTATCTGAATTTTCTGCCCGGTGAATGGCTGCCGTGGACCGACAAGGGCTATATGCGCAGCCTGTTTGCACAGGCGCAAACGCTGCAGATGGGCGTGGGCGGTCCTGACCTGATGCCATATCGGAAAAGCCATATGGGCCAGAGTTACGGCTTTATCAGGGACTATCCTGTCAACCTGGTCAAGGGCATGGCCGTACAGGACGGCAACCTGCGCCAGATCAATCCCCGTACCAGGAAAAAAAATTCCGTGGAAGATATGCTCGATTTTGCCCGCAATTACCTGGACCTCGACTACATTTTCTGGGTAGAAGACGAGCCGTACTTCAGCAATGAAGTGCTGAAAAAACTGCCGGCCCCTTGACAGGCCGTCGCGCCATCGCGCGCAACCCTGCATCCATGCGCCTTGCACGGCTGTCATCGCCGCGTCATATGGCGGCGTTACAGTCGCGTCCTTTGAATCTTTCCGAGGGCGGTAATGAAAACAAATTGGGTCATGCTGGCGGCGCTGGCAAGTGCGGGTCTCGTCGGTTGCAACGGCAGTTCGAACACGGCGCCGGCCATTCCCGAGGGCACGACGGTCACCGTGGCATTGCTGGAAACCACCGATATCCACTCGAACGTGTTGAGCTACAACTATTATGCGCTGGCCGAAGACACGAGCCTGGGCCTGGAGCGCACGTCGACCCTGATCCAGGCGGCGCGCGCGGAAAACCCGAACAATGTGCTGCTCGACGATGGCGACGTCATCCAGGGCACCTTGCTGGCCGACCTGCAAGCCGTGGCCGCGCCCGTGCCCTGCTCCGGCACCCTGGCCGTGCACAAGGCCATGAATGCGCTGAAATACGACGCGGGCGGCATGGGCAACCACGAATTCAACTATGGCTTGCCCTACCTGAGCCAGATCACCAACACGGATTTCGGCATTCCCGGCGTGGCCAAGCCCACGGGCACCTGCGGCGCCCCAGCCTTCCCTTCCGTGCTGAGCAATGTAATCGGCGTCGCCAGCGGCAAACCCATATTCCAGCCCTACACCCTGCTGCCCCGCGATTTCGCCGCCACGGCGCCCGACGGCAGCAAGCTGACCGTGAAGATCAATGTGGGCGTGCTGAGTTTTGTACCGCCGCAAATCCTCGAATGGGACCAGAAAGTGCTCGCCGGCAAGGTCAGCGTGACGGGCGTGCAGGAAGCGGCCAAGCAATATGTGCCGGAATTGCGCAGCAAGGGCGCCGACCTCGTCGTGGCCCTGTCGCATGGCGGCCTGGACACGAGCGCCTACAGCCCGAAGATGGAAAACGGCAGCTATCACCTGACCAGCACGGGCATCGACGCGCTGATGATAGGCCACTCGCATTTGATCTTCCCGAAGGGCAAGGAGACGGGCGCGGCCGCGCTGGACGCTTCGTTTTCCGCCTTCCCCTCCAGCGCGAAGATCGACGCCGTCAACGGCTTTGTGAACGGCGTGCCTACCGTCATGGCGCAAAGCTGGGGCCGCCGTTTGGGCATCATCAAACTGACCATGGTGTACCAGGCCGGCAAGTGGGTGGTGCAGCCGGCCAAGACGACGGTGGAATCGCGCGGCTTCAAGTACACGGATGGCACGACTCTCGTGAAAGCCGACCCGGCCATCGCGCCGCTGGTAGCCACCGAGCACGCGGCCACCATCGCCTACGCCAAGCAACCGCTGGGCATCAGCACGGATTTCGAAATGTCCGCCTATTTTGCGCTGGTGGGCGACGTCAGCGCCATCCAGCTGGTGAACCAGGCCCAGCTCGATTATGTGAAGAACTTCATCGCCACCAGCACGGATGCCACCTTGTCCAGCTACAAGAATATCCCCGTCATCTCGTGCAGCGCGCCGTTCAAGGCGGGCCGCAACGGGCCGTCAGACTTCACGGACGTGGCTGCAGGCGCGACGCCGGCCGCACCAATCGGCTTGCAAGTGCGCAATCCGGGCGACTTGTATTTGTATAGCAATAACAACCTGCAAGCCGTGAAGATCAAGGGCGCGGACTTGAAGGCGTGGCTGGAAACGTCGGCCAAGCAATTCGCGCAGATCGATCCGAGCGTCACGGCCGAACAGGATCTGGTGCCGTCGTATGGCACGATCTATAACTATGACGTGTTCTACGCGGAAAACAATGCGCTGACGTACCAGATCGATGTGACGAAAAAACCGGGCAGCCGCATCGTCAACCTCACGTACAAGGGCGCGCCCGTGGCCGACGGCGATGATTTCATCGTCGCCACCAACGACTACCGCGCCGGTGGCGGCGGCGCCGTGCCAGGCATCGACGGCAGCAAGACCATCATCAAGTCGCCCGACGCGAACCAGGCCGTGGTCAGCAACTACCTGGCGTCGCTCAGCACCAAGGGCGGCAAGGTGACCCTGGCGGCGAATGGCAGCGCGCGCAGCTGGAGCTTCGTCAAGACGGCCACGGCCGGCCCCGTAATCCTGCGTTCGGCACCGGGCCACCTGGCGCTGGCGCAAGGCAGCGGCATCGCCAGCGTGGCGGCCGAAGGCGCACTCGACGCCAGCGGTTTCGCCAAGTACCGCATCGACCTGAGCAAATAAGGTCCATGGGCCGGGACGGATGTCGTTCCGGCCTGTCTTGATGAAAGGTAATCAACATGAAACACGCACTCTCCCTTCCCGCCGTCGTGCTGGCCGCCGCCCTGGCCGCCTGCCAGTCATCGCCACCGCCCACGGCGGCGGAAATCGAAGCCGTCGCCATGCATGCGCGCCAGGCGGGCGACCACCAGGCCGAACGCAAGGTACGCAGCTGGGCCGGCAAGGACATGCCCGTCGCCGAGCGCGAACTGGCGCTGATTTACCAGCCCCGTCCCGCCCGCCGCGCCGAGGCATTGAGCCTGTTCGAACAGGCGGCCCGCGCCGGCGACACGGAAGCGGCTTTCGAGCTGGGCCAGATGCTGCGCGCGGCCACGCCGGGCCAAGCCTGGCTGTGGTACCGGCAAGCGGCGCAGCAAGGCCATGCGAAGGCGGCCCTGATGCTGGGCCTGCTGGCGGCGAATGGCGAAGGCGTACCGAAAGACCAGAGTGAAGCGGCGCGCTGGCTGGCAAAATCAAGCGAACTAGGCAATCCGCACGCCATGTTCCTGCTGTACAACGCCTACCGCGAGGGCCGCGGCGTGCCGCGCGACCTGGCCAAGGGCCGTGAGTTGCTGGAAGAAGCGGCCCACCACGAATACCCGCCCGCCATCCAGGAACTGGCCATGACGGTACAGGCCGACGACGCCTTGCGCGCCGGCCACCTGATGAAGGAAGCGACGGAGCACCGGCATAACAACTGGAACAAGTTTTAAAAACTGGGCAAAAGGCCAGTGGCGCGATCGTCGCCGGTCTTTATATACTGGCAAATTGCAAGCGTGCGGGAGCGGCAGCCATGGAGCGATTATGATGCAAGTACGCCAGCTGAGCTTGCTCGGACGGCGTGGCAAGCCATCCCGTAGCAAAGAGTTTACACTGGTTTGCATTTTAGAAATTTTACTCTGGACCAGCCCCGGTGAGTGTGCATTCAGCCCAGCCAGTGTTTGAGTAGCGCCGGTGCGTCCATTGCTCTGCCTAGCCATGAAAGAAAGAGTCCAATGAAAAAGCTCACCACCGCCTTTGGCGCGCCTGTCGTCGACAACCAGAACATCCAGACGGCCGGCCCGCGCGGCCCCGCCCTGTTGCAAGATGTGTGGTTCCTGGAAAAGCTGGCCCACTTCGACCGCGAAGTGATTCCCGAGCGCCGCATGCATGCCAAGGGATCGGGCGCGCACGGCACGTTTACCGTCACGCACGACATCACGCGCTACACGCGCGCAAAAATCTTTGGCGCAGTGGGCAAGCAAACGCCGATGTTCGCGCGCTTTTCCACGGTGGCCGGCGAACGGGGCGCGGCGGACGCGGAACGCGACATCCGCGGCTTTGCCTTGAAGTTCTACACGGAAGAAGGCAACTGGGACCTGGTCGGCAACAACACGCCCGTGTTTTTCATGCGCGACCCGTTGAAATTTCCCGATCTGAACCACGCCATCAAGCGCGACCCGCGCACCGGCTTGCGCAGCGCCAATAGCAACTGGGACTTCTGGACCTCGCTGCCCGAAGCCCTGCACCAGGTGACGGTGGTGATGAGCGACCGGGGCTTGCCGCGCAGCTTCCGCCACATGCACGGCTTCGGCAGCCACACCTTCAGCTTCCTGAACGCGCAAAACGAGCGTTTCTGGGTCAAGTTCACCTTTAAAACCCAGCAAGGGATACAAAACCTGACGGACCAGGAAGCCGAGGAGCTGGTGGGCAAGGACCGCGAAAGCTCGCACCGCGACCTGTACGAAAGCATCGAAAACAAGGATTTCCCCCGCTGGACGCTGTACGTGCAAATCATGCCGGAAAAAGAGGCAGGCACGTATCACCTCAACCCCTTCGACCTGTCGAAAGTGTGGCCGCACGGCGACTACCCGCTGATCGAGGTGGGCGTACTGGAATTGAACCGCAATGCCGACAATCACTTTGCGGAAGTGGAACAGGCGGCATTCAACCCGGCCAACGTGGTGCCCGGCATCAGTTTTTCGCCGGACAAGATGCTGCAAGGCCGCCTGTTTTCGTATGGCGACGCGCAGCGCTATCGCCTCGGCGTCAACCACAGCCATATTCCCGTCAATGCGCCGAAATGCCCATTTCACAGCTACCACCGCGACGGCCAGATGCGCGTCGACGGCAACCAGGGCGGCACCCTGGGCTATGAACCGAACAGTGAGCAGGAATGGGCCGAGCAGCCCGATTTCCGCGAACCGCCGCTGAGCATCGAGGGCGCGGCCGACCATTGGAACCACCGCGTCGACGAGGATTACTATTCGCAGCCGCGCGCCCTGTTCCGCCTGATGACCGCGGCGCAGCAGCAAGCCTTGTTCGACAACACGGCGCGCGCCATCTCGGGCGCCTCGGAGCAAGTCAAGCAACGCCACATCGGCAACTGCACGCTGTGCGATCCCGCCTATGGCGCGGGCGTGGCCGAAGCGATCGCCCGCCTGAGCAAGTAAGGCAGGCTGAAAAGAACCCGGAAGGCTTGGCAACAGGCCTTCCGCCGCAACGATCAGCGGCCAGGCGGCCAGGCCTGCCTACCAGCGCTGGATATCGATCTGGCCAGTGATGCTCGTTTCCACCGGATAGCCCTCAACCTGCGACGGCACGCGCCGCTTGACGGACGAGTCGCGCAAATACACGACGAGCGCGTCCTTGCCCACGGCCGTGTGTCCCACGCTGACGCCTTCCACGCCGTCGATGGCCATCAGCGCCCGCTCGTTGCGCCGCTTTGCCGCTTCCAGGCGGCCCTGGGGCGCGGCCGGAGTGTACTGCCCCATGCCCTGTCCAGGAATCTCATCCGGCAAGTACGGCATGGCGGCGTCTTCGAAGACGGCATATGGCGATGGTACGAATTTACTGTTTGACATGACAAACCTCCTGAGGCATTCCATGATACACCCGGCCATCCGGCGCTGTAGCGCCGTTCGCCGGGCACAACCATGCATGGCTGCGGCCTCTCATACAATCATCATCGTGCAAAAAGCAACGTTATGCAAGGCGGCACCTGGCAGCGTGCTCAAGTGTACAAATTGATGTCGAGCGCCGCCACGACCCGCCGCATCTGGTTGGCAAACGTGATGTTATTGCCGCCGGCAAACAGCAGGCCGACGGGATTGCGCTGCTGGTTCCAGGTCCAGATGGATGAACCGGAATCGCCGCCCGCGCTGAATGTCCCGCTCACGCCCGTGATGGCGATCTGGTCCTGAAACAGCGCGATCCTGCCGCCGCCGTAATTGACGTTGATGGTCGCGCCCAGGCCCGTGATGCGGCCCTGCGTCAATTGCGTCGTGCGGCCGGACTTGCCGACCAGCATGCCCAGCACGGGCGCCACCAGGGCATTGCTGATGCGGAAGTAGGCAGGCACGCCGCCGTCCAGGTAAACCAGTTCGGGCCGCACCCTGTCTGGCCAGGCCCAGCCGGTGGCGCAATCGACAAAGTTGACGCCGCCGCTGAAATTGATGGGCACGAAGCGTTCGAGCACGGCCACCTGGTCTTGCGGGCAGCGGCCGCCATCGATGGGGCCCGGCTGCACGATGCAATCGTTGAACACGCCGCCGTTGGAATTGGCCAGCACATGATTATTGCTAAGAATCATCAAGCGGCTGCTGCGCGGCGCGCTGCGGCCCACGGCCAGGCAGCCGATGGTGCCGGCCGTGATGCGGAAATGCCCGACCGACACGCCGCCCGGCGCCGGGCGCAGGCGGAAACGGTGCGGCTGCGCATCGATCACGCCCGTGACGACGATATTCACGGGCACCCTGTCGCTGGCCACGGCGCGCACGCCCATGGCCCCCACGATGGCGGCCTTGGCACGGTCGACGGAGGTGGGCTCGGCCACGTACAGGGTCAGGGCCGGCAAGCCCGGCTCGCCGGACGAGCTGTCGCTGGCGCCCTCGCCCAGGCCAATGGACACGCCCTGGATATTGCCGCCGTCGCTGAAGGCGTCGGCCGCGCGCACGCCGCCCGCCTGGGAAATACCCTGGCGCATGCCGTCTTCGATGCTGCGCTTGATTTCCAGTAGTTCCATGCTGACGCCGCTCAGGGCGTCGGGCACCTCCGAGACGGACGCGGTCTCGCTCGTATTGTCGTCTTCGCCGGGGGCGGCAAACTGGCCGACGGCCTCTTCATCGTCCGCGCTTTGTCCCCTGCCGCTGCCGCCAGGCGGGGCGCTGAAACCATTCTCGTTACCTATCATTATGTTCTCCTCGTGGGTCGTCGCAAGACCAGTGTGGACGTGCCGCGCAGGCCAGTATTGATCTGGATTGAACCGCGCTGACGCATGGCGGTGCTGTCTCAATGGGCGCTGCGAGGATAAAAATAGTTCCCTCGTCAAGGTTGAGCGAGATCAGTCGTGCGGGCAGAGGCAGCGTCGTATACTTGACTGGCAGGCTGGAACTGGGCCTGCACACGGCAGCAACGGTATGGATGGGGAAATAATGACGATTCCTGGTATGCCACACCATGACGACGCGCCTGCGGGCGAGCAAGGCCAGCATGCGGGTTTTGTGCACGGCATGGCGGCCTGGGCGGAAAAACACCGCATCAGTCCCTGGCGCGGCAGTTTTGCCGACTTCATCGAGCAAATCCTGCCCGGCCGCGCTGGCCTGCTGACGCGCAGCGCGCACCAGTATCTGTGGGACATGATGCGCTGGAACGGCCACACCGACGACAACGGACGCTTCCGCTGCCGCCTGTTCGACGACGAGCTGTTCGGCATTGACGAGGCAATCGACCGGGTCGCCGCCTACTTCAAGGCGGCCGCCGCCGGCTCCGAAGTGGGCCGGCGCATGCTGTTGCTGCTGGGCCCGCCATCAGGCGGCAAGTCGACCATGGTGATCCTGCTCAAGCGGGGGCTGGAAGAATACAGCCACAGCAGCGAAGGCGCGCTGTACGGCATCGCCGGCTGTCCCGTGCACGAATCGCCGCTGCATCTGGTGCCGCACAGCATGCGCGCCGACTTTCGCGCCAGCTATGATGCCGAACTGCACGGCGAACTGTGTCCCCATTGCCGCGCCCGCCTGGAAGAGCAGTACGGGGGTGACTTCCTGCGCATGCCCGTCGAGCGCATCCACCTGTCCGAGGCGGGCCGCTGCGGCATCGGCACGTATGCGCCGCACGATCCCACCACAGCCGACCTGGCCGACCTCGTGGGCTCCGTCGACCTGTCGAAAGTGGCACAGTACGGCGACGAAGGCGATCCGCGCGCCTGGTCCTGGTCCGGCGCCGTGTATGCGGCCAGCCGCGGCATGCTGGAAATGATCGAAATCCTCAAGGTCAAGCGGGAATTTCTCTATTTACTGCTCACCTTGACGCAGGAAAAGAATGTCAAGGTGTCGCGCTTCCCCCTGATTTACCTCGACGAAACCATTGTCGCGCACACGAATCTGGCGGAATTTCGCAAGTTCATGCAAGAAAGCGAAAACGAGGCCCTGCTCGACCGCATGGTCATCGTGCAAGTGCCGTACACGCTCAATTACCGCGAAGAAGCGCGCATTTACCGCAAGTTGATCCTGGCGGCAGCGCCCGCCTTCCGCGACGTGCACCTCGATCCGCACGTGCTGCATGCGGCGGCCGTGTTCGCCATCCTGAGCCGCTTGCCCGAGGGCGACGAAAAGGAAGCGGAACTGGTCAAGAAACTGCGCGTGTACGCCGACGAAGACGTCGACGACTTGCAGCATGCCGACATCCGCCGCCTGCGCGAACGCGACAAGGCGCCCGACGAAGGCTTGGCGGGCGTGTCGCCCCGTTTCGTCATCAATGCCCTGTCGCACGCCATCATTTCCGCCCAGCGCAACAGCCTGTCCACCATGGACGTGCTGCTGGCCCTGAAAGACGGCATCGAAAGCGATGCGCGCATCGAACCGCGGCGCAAGCGCAAGTGGGTCGATTACCTGGTGCTCACGCGCAAGGACTTTTATAACCGCTGGGTCAAGGCCGACGTGCACAAGGCCTTGTTCGTGTCGTTCGAGCAAGAAGCGCAAGACTTGCTGAACAAATATCTCGATGAAGTCGAAGCCATGCTCGACAACCGCCAGATCCGCGACCCCATCACCAGCGAAGAACGCCGTCCCGACGAACGCTTCCTGCGCGCCGTGGAAGAAAAAATCCATATCAGTGATGCGGGCAAGCAGTCGTTCCGCCAAGAAGTGGTGCGCAAGGCCATGAGCGCCTTCAAGCGGGGCGAGGCATTCGGCCTGGGCAGCCATGCGCAACTGCACGACGCCATCCAGCAATATCTGTTCGAGCAGCGGCGCGACGTGCTGCGTCTGGTGGGTTCAGCCAAGCGTCCCGATGACGACGTGCGGGCAAGGATTTCCGCCGTCGAACAACGCCTGGTCGACGAATACGGCTACGACACCCACAGCGCGCGCGAAGCGCTCAACTACGTGACCACCTTGCTGGCACAGGAATAGCCATGTCCGCCACGACCTCGCCAGGCAAAGGCAAGCAGGATAGCCCTGCGGGAGCAGCCGCGCCCGACCTGGCCCAGCCCTGGTACGGACTGTTCTCGCGCGGCGCGCGCGACTGGCTGCGCCACAACCAGAAAGTGCGCGACGCCGTGCAGGCCCACTTGCCCGAGCTGATCGCCACGCCTGACCTGATCGGCGGGCCGCAGCAGCGCACGGTGCAAGTACCCATGCGCCTGCTCGAACATGCGCGTTTCCGTCTGGCGCCCGCGCGCAACAGCATGGGCGCGGGCCAGGGCGATGGCCAGCCCGGTGATATCCTGCGCGCGGCCGACCCTGCCGCCACGGGCGGGGCAGGAACGCAAGGAGAAGGCGGCAATGGCGAGGGAGCCGTGCGCCTGCTGCTGGAGTTTCCCATCGACGACATTCTCGACTGGCTGTGGGACGCCTTCGAGCTGCCGCACCTGCAGCCCCGCCATGTGGGGCCGATGGACGAGGTACAGCTCGTGCGTAGCGGACTGGACCGTCATGGCGCCCGGTCGCGCCTGGACCGCCGGCGCACCGTCAAGGAAGCGATCAAGCGGCGCGCGCTGCAAACGCAGCCCGTGCCCTTCACCAATGAGGACTTGCGTTACCGCCAAGTCCTGCCACAACCCCGGCCCAGCACGAACGCCGTCGTGTTTTTCGTGCTGGATGTGTCGGCCAGTATGGCGCAGGCCGAGCGCAAACTGGCCAAATCCTTCTTTTTCTTTGCCTTGCAGGGCTTGCGCCGCAGGTATGCGCGCGTGGAAACGCGCTTCATCGCCCATACGACGCGGGCCTGGGAGTTTTCCGAAGCCGAGTTCTTCCAGGTCAATGGCATGGGTGGCACCATGGCGTCCACCGCCTTTCGCCTGAGCCGCGAACTGTTGCAGGAACACTACGCGCCAGGCCGCTACAACGCCTACCTGTTCTATGCCTCCGATGGCGAAAATTTCAGCGAAGACCGGACGGCGGCCAGCCTGGCCCTCGGCGAACTGGCCGCCTTGCTCAATTACATGGGCTATGTGGAAACCGTGCCCGGCGTGCCGCACAGCCTGGAAACGGAAATGCACAGCCTGTGCGCCGAGCAGGAAAGGCGCGGCTTGCCCTTGCACAGCAGCATCCTGAGCAAAAATGACGATATCTGGGCGGCGATCCGCACCTTTTTCCTGCACGAGGCGGCCGATACGGAGGACGCGGCATGACGCGGCATGTCGCTCAGCGCCTCGCCGACCCGGCAAACATAGCCGGCCTGGGCGCCTACGCGGCCCGCATCGAAGCGCTGGCACAGACACTGGGCCTGGAATTTTCTCCCGTCGAGTTCGAGCTGGTGCCGGACAGTTTCATGGCCGAGATCGCCATCTATGGCTTGCCCGTGCGCATGCGCCACTGGTCGTTCGGCGTGCGCTACATCCACCAGCTCGTGCATCAAAAGATGGGCAACTCGCATATGTTCGAAGTCATGTTTCCCGGCGACCCATGCCATGCCTACATGGCCGAGCACAATTCCGTGGCGGAAAACACCCTCGTCACCGCCCACGTGCTGGGCCACGCCGACTTTGCCAGCCGCAATGCCCTGTTCCTGCGTTTCGGCGCCATGGCGGGCCAGCACATCCTGGAACAAAGCGCGGCGCGGGCGCAGCGTCTCGAACTGGCGCTGCAACGCCATGGGCAAGAGCAGGTGGAAGCCGTGCTCGACGCAGCACTGGCGCTCGAGCAGCACGTGGATGTGCACGCCGAACTGCACCGGCCGCCGTATGCTGTGGCAGCGGCGCCAGCCGGCGTGGCCGGCACGCAAGACAGACCCGGCGCGGAAGATCCTTTTGCACAACGCTACCGGCGCTTGCCCGGCGAAGCGGCGGCGCTGGCGGCGCACGAGGCGGCGCGGGCAAGGCTGGCGCAGCGCCCGCTCCTGCCGCCGAATGCCGAATACGATTTACTCTGGTTTATCGCACAACATGGGCCGGAACTGGCGGACTGGGAACGCGACATTTTCCTGGCCGTGCGCGAAGAGTCGTTTTACTTTTATCCCGTGTACGCCTGCCAGATCATGAACGAAGGCTGGGCCTCGTACTGGCATGCGCGGCTGCTGCGCGAAGCCGATTTCCTGCCGCCGGCCTTGTACCTGTCCGCCATCAAGTCCCATTCGGACGTCGTGCGCCCTTACGCGGGCGAGCACCAGCAGGCGCTGGCCGTCAATCCCTACCATTTGGGCTTTTGCATGTGGGAACACATCATCGAGCGCGAAGGACTGGCGCGGGCGCGCCAGATTTGCCGCGACGACGACGACTGCAGTTTCATACGCAATTATCTGGACGGCGAACTGGCTGACCGCCTGGGCCTGTTCGTTCATGAAAGCCACCGCGATGGCGAAACGCGCCTGGCCAGCCGCGATTTGCCGGCCATCCGCGAAGCCATCCTGGCGCCCAAATACAACTATGGCGCGCCGTGCATCGCCGTCACGCTGCTCAACGACGACGGCAGCCTGGTGCTGCGCCACGATCACCAGCGCGATGGGCGCGGCCTCGACCTGGAGCGGGCGGAACAGGTACTGGCGTATATCGGCCGCATCTGGCGCCGCCCCGTGACCCTGCATACGGCCGATTTCCGCGGCACACCCAGGGTTTTGCGCAGCAAGACCGATGGCGTGCCGGAGCCACCCGCACCGACAGCGCCACCGGCACCGACGGCCGCGCCCGTGCAACGCTAAAAGGCCGCCGATCGAACGAATATCGGAGTGTACCTGGCCAGCTTGTACCTCAGACCTGGCGGGCCAGGTTCTCATGCACGCTCCGCCTGCGCCACATACCAGGCGATGGTCTGCCGCAAGCCTTGCGCCAGATTGTGCGTGGGGACATAGCCGAGCAGGCGGCCCGCCTTGGCGATGTCCGCCTGCGAATGGCGCACGTCGCCGGCGCGAAACTCGCCGTAGTGCGGCGCTTGCGGCACGTGCAGCGGGCGGACGGCCAGCAGCATCTGCTGCATGGTGGCGTGCAATTGGGTCAGGCTGGTGCGGGCGTTGACGGCCACGTTGTAGACCTGGTTGACGGCCGCCGGGTCGGTGCGCGTGGCGGCGAGGATATTGGCTTGCACGGCATTGTGCACGAAGCAGAAGTCGCGGCTGGTGGCGCCGTCGCCATGGATGCGCACGGCCTGATTGTCCAGCATGGCGGCGATCCAGCGGGGAATGACGGCCGCGTAGGCGCCCAGCGGGTCCTGGCGCGGACCGAAGACATTGAAGTAGCGCAAGCCCACCGTCTGCATGGCGTAGCAGCGCGCGTACACCTGCGCGTACAGTTCGTTGACGTATTTGCTCAGGGCGTACGGCGACAGTGGCGCGCCGATGTGCTGTTCCACTTTCGGCAAGGCCGGATGGTCGCCATACGTGGCGCTGGACGCGGCATACACGAAGCGCCGCACGCCCGCCTCGCGCGCGGCGGCCAGCATGTTCAGAAAGCCGCTGACATTGACTGCATGGCACAGCAGCGGATCTTCCAGCGAACGCGAGACGGAACCGAGCGCCGCCTGGTGCAGCACGTAATCGACAGGCCCGCCCGTATCAGCCGGGCCGCGCCAGGCCAAGCTGCCGCCAGCGCCACTGGCACCATCGGCCGCATCCGGCCCGCCGTCCGCCTCGCCATCGCCGCCGCTGGCGGCCTGTACCGGTGCGCCGCACGCGCGCATGCACGGCTGCAGGTCGCGGATATCGCCTTCAATGAATGTGAAGCGGCGCCACGCCTGCTCGCCCACGCTGGCACGCACCTGCTCCAGATTGTGGCGATGGCCTGTCATGAAGTTATCGAGGCCGCGCACTTCCTGTCCCAGGTGCAGCAGGGTTTCCAGCAGGTGCGAACCGATGAAGCCGGCCACGCCCGTCACCAGCCAGCGGCGCGGCGTTTGCACCAGTTGCGCGCAGGCTTGCGCGTACGCGCCTGCAGCCGGGCCGCCAGCAGGGGCGCCTTGCGCCGCGTTTGCGGCCCGATCGAAGGTATCGGCCGCCATCACAGCCGCCACACGTGCAAGCCGCCATGCTCCAGCGGACGGGGGTCGAAATGCGATTTGATGTCGATGAAGCAGCCATTTTCCAGCACCTTGGCCTGGAAGTCGGCCAGCGGGCGGGCCAGCAGTGCCTGGTGCGAGACGGCGCTGATGATGGCCTCGGCCTGCGGCAGCTGTTCCCAGCTTTCCAAGGTCAAACCGTATTCTTCCAGCGCTTCGCGACCATCGGCGACCGGGTCGTGCACATGCACCTGCACGCCGTATGACTGCAGTTCATGGATCATGTCGACCACTTTCGAGTTGCGCAGGTCCGGGCAGTTTTCCTTGAAGGTCAGGCCCAGCACGTTGACGTGCGCCCCTTTCAATTTGAAGCCGGCCCGCACCATTTCCTTGATGGTTTTTTCCGCCACGAACTTGGCCATGCCATCGTTGATGCGGCGCCCGGCCAGGATCACATGCGGGTGGTAGCCCAGCATTTCCGCCTTGTGCGTCAAATAGTATGGGTCGACGCCGATGCAGTGGCCGCCCACCAGCCCGGGGCGGAACGGCAGGAAGTTCCATTTCGTGCCGGCCGCCTGCAGCACTTCCAGCGTGTCGATGCCGATGCGGTCGAAGATGATGGCCAGCTCGTTCATCAGCGCGATGTTCAGGTCGCGCTGCGTGTTTTCGATGACCTTGGCCGCTTCGGCCACCTTGATGCTCGACGCCCGGTGCACGCCCGCCTCGACCACGCCCTCGTACAGGGCGGCCACCTTGTCCAGGGTCGTGGCATCATCGCCCGAGACCACTTTGCGGATGCTGTACAGGGTGTGATCCCTGTCGCCGGGGTTGATGCGCTCGGGCGAAAAGCCCACATGAAAGTCTTCCTTCCAGCGCAGGCCCGAATGCTGTTCGAGGATGGGAATGCAGATATCCTCGGTGGCGCCCGGATATACGGTCGATTCGTAGATGACGATGGCGCCGCGCCGCATGTGGCGGCCGACGGCCGCGCTGGCGCCGGCCAGGGCGGAAAAGTCGGGATTGTGCGCGCTGTCGACGGGCGTGGGCACGGCCACGACGATGAAATCGGCCAGTTCCAGCTCGGCCGGATCGCAGCCGACGCTCAGCCATTGCGCCGCGCGCAGCTGCTCCGTGCTCACCTCGCCGGTGGGATCGACATGGCTGCGGTAGCTTGCCACCTTGCGCGCCGACAAGTCAAAGCCGATCGTGCGCTGGCGCATGCCAAACGCCACGGCCAGCTGCAAGCCCACGTAACCGAGACCCACCACCGCCACCACGCCCGCCTTGCTATTCATATTGCTATTCACATTGCTGTCCATATGCATGTGCTCCGAATGGTTGCGGCCTGCGCATCGCCGTCCGGGAAATTCTACGGTTGCCGGTCTGACCATTCTTGAGCGGGAACAAGAAAGCCGGGACGGCGGCAAGCAGGCGCCCGGAGAATCGGCGGCTTGTTGAGCGCAATCAAGGAGACCGGCTGCCATCTTTTTAAGCTAGGCCATGCCCATCGCCCATCGCCCATCGTTCACGCACGCCGCTACCGGAGATTTCCATGGCCCGTACCCTGCCCCGCCCTTTCCCTGGCCTGCCGGCCGCCGCGCTGTGCTGTGCCCTGCTGCTACCCCTGCTGACGGCTTGCCACGGCACGCAGAGCAGCGAAACCCTGCTGGCCGACGCGCAGCAGTACCGGCAGAAAGGCGAAGCGCGGGCCGCCATCATCCAGTTGAAGAACCTGCTGCAAAAGGAACCGGACAATGCGGCCGCGCGCTTGCTGCTGGGCAGTATCTATATCGACACGGGCGAAGCGCTGTCGGCTGAGAAAGAATTGCGCAAGGCAAAGTCGCTGGGCCTGCCGGCGCAGCAAGTGATGCCATTGCTGGGCAAGACCTGGCTGATGCTGGGCCAGTTCGACAAGGTGCTGACCGAGATCGCCGACGATGCGGCGCAGCCAGCCGGCGTGCTGGCCCTGCGCGGCGACGCCTTGCTGGCCCTGGGCCGCCAGGACGAGGCGCGCGCCCTGTACTCGCGCCTGCTCGAAGCCCATCCCGACCAGGTCGAGGCCTTGCTGGGACTGGCGCGGCTGTCGGCGCTGGACCAGCAGGTACCGGTGGCCGAGCTGCTGCTGGCGCAAGCCCTGAAAAGCGCGCCCGCCAACCTCGACGCCTTGCGCCTGCAGGGCGACCTGCTGCGCCTGCAAGGCAAGAACGGCGCGGCGCGGCTTTCCTACATGCAAATCCTCAAAATCAAGCCGGACAATACCCAGGCGCACATCGACCTGGCCAACCTCGACATCGTCGAAAACCGCTACCTGGAAGCGACGACCGAGCTGGCCACGGCGCGCAAGTCGGCGCCCAACAGCCTGGGCTTGCTGCAGGCGCAGGCCTTGCTCGATTTTCGCCAGGGCAAGAACAAGGCGGCCTTGCAGGGCTTGCAGCTGGTGCTCAAGGCGGCGCCCGATCACATGCCGTCCATCCTGCTGGCCGGCGCCGTGCAACTGGCGCTCGGTTCGCCGCAACTGGCGGAAAGCTATCTGCGCCGCTTCCTGGCCGTGTATCCCAAGCACTTGTACGCCGTCAAGATGATGGCCTCGATCGAACTGATGCGTGGCAAGACCGACGCTGCCATCGACTTGCTGCGCCCGATGCTGGCCGCCTTCCCCGACGACGTGGAATTACTGTCGCTGGCCGGCGAAGCCCACTTGCGCGCGCGCCAGTACGACAAGGCGACGGCGTACTTCGAAAAAGCCAGCACTCTGGCGCCGGACACGGCCAGACTGCATGCGGCCTTGGGCATCAGCCGCCTGGGCATGGGCGAGAACAGCCGCGCCATCAATGAACTGGAACGCGCCAGCATGCTCGACAAGAGCACGCCGCAGGCGGGCACCATGCTGGTGATGACCTTGCTGCGCAACAAGCAGAACGACAAGGCCCTGGCCACGGTCAAGATGATGGAACAGCAGCAGAAAGGCACGAATCCCCTGCTGCTGAACCTGAAAGGCGGCGTCTATCTGGCCCTGCGCGATCTGCCCGCCGCGCGCGCCAGTTTCGAGCAAGCGCTGGGCATGGACCCTGTGTACTTGCCCGCCCTGAACAACCTGGCGCAGATCGACCTGGCCGAGAAAAAGCCGGAGCAGGCGAAACAGCGCTTCGAGAAGGCGCTGGCGAAGGCGCCGAAAAATGCCGACCTGTGCGCGGCGCTGGCCAAGCTGGCCGCGTCGCAGGGCAAGACGGATGAGGCGCGGCGCTGGCTCGAACGGGCTCACCGCGACAATCCCGACGCCGTCGCGCCGGCCCTGCTGTTAAGTAACTTTTACCTGAAGACAGGCGCGCCCGAGAAGGCGCTGGAACTGGCGCGCACCTTGCAGACGGGCCATCCGGGCGACGCCGATGCGCTGGCCCTGCGCGCCCAGGTGGAGTACAGCGCCGGCCAGGCGCCGGCCGCGCTCGACAGCTACAACAAGCTGGCCAGCCTGCAAACGACGTCCGCCCCCTTGCAGATGCGCATCGCCAGCCTGCACCTGGCGCTGGGCGACCAGCATAACGCGCTGCAAGCCGTCAAGCGGGCGCAGGCGCTTGATCCCGCCCTGCTCGAAGCGCGCGTGGTCGAAGTGGCCCTGCTGTTGAACCTGAACCGCCAGCGCGAGGCGCTGGCCGTGGCGCGGCAAGTGCAGGAACAGCAGCCGAAGCTGGCGGCCGGCTACAAGCTCGAGGGCGATGTGCTGATGGAGCAAAAGCTGCCGCAGCAAGCCGTCAAGCTGTACCAGCACGCCTTCGACATCAGCCCCATCGGCCCCTTGCAGGTGCAGCTGTACCGCGCCTTGCAGGCCTCGGGCCAGACGCGCGAAGCCGATGCGCGCATGGCCACCTGGCTCAAGGAGCATCCGGAAGACTTGCCGACGCGCACCTACCTGGCGGGCACGTACCTGGCGGCCAGGCAATACCGCGCCGCCATCGAGCACTTTCAGTATGTCGTCACCAAGGACACGGGCAATGTCGTGGCGCTGAACGACCTGGCCTGGGCGTATCAGCAGGAAAAAGATCCGCGCGCGCAAGCGACAGCCGAGCAGGCGCTCAAGCTGGCGCCCGACAATCCCGCCGTGCTCGACACCCTGGGCTGGATTGTGCTGCAGCAAGGCGACGTCAAGCGCGCCACGGCCCTGCTGCGCCAGGCGGCGGGGCTGGCGCCGACCTCGCCCGAAGTGCAGTACCACCTGGGCGCGGCCCTGGCGAAATCGGGCGACAAGGGCGGTGCGCGCAAGCAACTGGAACAATTGCTTGCCGCTAACAAGGACTTTCCGCAGCGGGCCGAGGCGCAGGCCTTGCTGACCCAGCTGTAGGCCATGGCTGTGCAAGCTGCCGTGGCCGGCCTGGCAGCGCGTCCGCTGGCCCTGCTGGCGGGCGTGGCCTGCGCGCTGGCCTTGCGCCACTATCCGCTGGGCCACGGCTGGCCCGGCCTGCTGTTTGCAGCGCTGCTACCCGCGTATTTCCTGCTGCTGTGCTGGCGCCCCGCCTGCTGGCTGTTCTGCGTGCCCGCCCTGCTGCCCGTTCTTGACCTGGCGCCGTGGACGGGCTGGTTCTTCCTCGAAGAAATCGACGTGCTGCTGTTGCTGACGGTGGCCTGCGGCTACTGGCGCCTGGGCGGCCCCGCGCAGAGCGCCGCGGCCACGCTCCCGCCCGCCGCCCGCGCCTGTTTGCTGCTGTGCAGCCTGGCGTGGCTGGCGGCGCTGCTGCGCGGCGTGCTGCCGCTGGCGCCCCTCGACCTGAACGCCTGGGATAATTATTTGAGTCCCTACAACAGCCTGCGGCTGGGCAAGGCCTGGGCCTGGAGCATGCTGCTGCTGCCGCTGCTGCTGCGCGACGGGAATGCTTCCGCCCTGCGCCGCTACGCGCTGCCGGGCATGCTGGCCGGACTGGCCATGGTGTCGCTGTTCGCGCTGTGGGAACGTGCCGTGTTTCCCGGCCTGACGAACCTGTCGAGCGACTACCGCATCACGGCGCCGTTTTCCGCCATGCACACGGGCGGCGCCGCGCTCGACGGCTACCTGGCGCTGAGCCTGCCGTTTGCCGCACTGT
Source organism: Janthinobacterium sp. GW456P (assembly GCF_002127655.1). Lineage (GTDB taxonomy): Bacteria > Pseudomonadota > Gammaproteobacteria > Burkholderiales > Burkholderiaceae_D > Janthinobacterium. The sequence goes on along the minus strand of NZ_NEHB01000003.1, from coordinate 19,458 downwards.
GGCTGGCGCGCGCCCGCAGCCGCTGGCAGGCGGCGCTGGCCTTGCTGCTGCTGGCCCTGGCCCTGCATGCGGCGTTCACCACTTTTTCACGCGGTCTGTACGCGGCCCTGGCGACGGCCATGCTGCTGGCCTTGTGGCAGACCCTGCGGAAGGCGCCCGGCGCGGCGCGGCGTCCGCCTGACCGCCCGCCCGCGCGCGGTGTGCTGCTGCGGCTGCTGCTGGCCGGCCTTGGCACTGTCCTGCTCGCATACATGTTCAGCCTGGCCGGCTACCGGGGCTTGCTCGCCGCCGTCGTCCTGCTCGCGGCCAGCTTCGTGCTGGCGGCGCGGCCCTTGCCGTGGCGTCTGGCGCCGGCCAGCCTGCTGTGCGCGCTGTGCCTGCAGGGCTTGCTGGCCGCCTGGTGGCCGGAGCCGGCCGGCCAGCACACGGCCGGCTGGCTGAAAGGTCCGTATTTTCTGTTCCTGCTGGCGGCCGTATTGCTGGCAGCCGTGCTGTGGACCGGCGCTGGCGCCGCTAAAGGACCTGTCAGACTGGGCCTGGCGATGATGGCGTGGACCATGCTGGCGTGCAATCTGGCGTGGATAGGCTGGCACTGGGCGGGTCCGCCCGCCCTGCTGCCGGCCGGCCTCGTCGTGCTGCTGGCCATGCTGATGCTGTGCAACGGCCGCTTGCGCCCGCCGCTGTGGCGGCTGGACAGGGCCAGCCTGAGCATCGCGGGCGCGGCCGGCATCCTGCTGCTGCTGGCCATCCCCGTGTCGGCCAGCTATTACGCTACCGAACGTTTCGCCACCACGGCCTTCGACATGCAAGGCCGCTTGCGTCATTGGCGGCAAGCGCTGACCATGCAGCCGTCCGACTGGGCCAGCCGCCTGTTCGGCACGGGTACCGGCAGCTTTCCCGCCACCTATTACTGGCACAATCCCCAGCGCGAGGTGCCGGCCAGCATCGCGTATGCCGAGGAAGGGGGAAACCGCTATGTGCGCCTGGCCAGTCCAGGCTACAGCGCCGGTTATGGCGAGCTGCTGCGGCTGCTGCAACGCCTGCCCCTGCAGCCCGCCACGCGCTACACGCTGGCGCTCGACGTGCGCCGAACGGGCCCCATGCCCGTGCTGCTGGTGCGCCTGTGCCAGCGGCAATTGCTGTATGCACAAGGCTGCGTGAATGTCCCGCTGCGCCTGCGCCCTCATCCGCCCGGCAGCCCCCCGGCGGCCTGGCAGCATTACGAAGTGCCGTTCGACAGCGCCTGGCTGGGTGCCGGCGCCTGGCTGCTGCGCCCGCCCGTGCAGCTGGAACTGGCGGCCAGCGGGGCGGCTGACTCGTCCGTGCTCGAAGTCGACAATCTGAGCTTGCGCGCCCCGGGCGGCGAGGACTTGATCGCCAACGGACGCTTTACGCAAGCCAATAATTACTGGTTTTTCAGCAGCGACCACCATCATTTGCCGTGGCATATCAAGAGCATGGCCTTGCATTTGCTGATCGAAACAGGCTGGTGCGGCGCCCTGTCCATGCTGGCCCTGCTGGTACTGGCTGGCACGCGCCTGCTGCGCCAGGCGGCGCGCGGCGATTCCGGCGCGCTGGCTTGCGCCGCCGCCCTGCTGGGCTTTCTCGTCGTCGGCCTGTTCGACAGCCTGCTCGACGTGCCGCGCATCGCCCTGCTGTGCTATCTGATGCTGCTGTGCGCGCTGCTGCAGCCCGTGCCACCTCCTCACGTTGAAAGTGCGCCGCCATGAAAGCCCTGCCGTTGACATGCTTTTCCGCCCTCCTGTTTTGCCTTCCCCTGACCAGCGCGCCATGCCGCGCCGATGCTCCGCTGGCGCAAACCATCGCGCGCATCAAACCATCGATCGTCGGCGTGGGAAGTCTGCAAAAAACGCGCACGCCGCCGATGAATTTCATCGGCACGGGCTTCGTCGCCGGCGACGGCCTGAGCGTGCTCACTTGCGCCCATGTGATCCAGAAACTGCTCGACGCCAATCCGAACGAAGTCATCGGCATACTCACGGGCCAGGGCGAGGCAGCGCAATTTCGCCCCGCCAAGGTCCAGGCGCTGGACACGGAGCACGACCTGGCCTTGCTGCGCCTGGCAGGCACACCGCTGCCTGCCCTGGCGCTGGGCGACGCGGCCACGGTGCGCGAAGGCCAGGCCATGGCCTTTACAGGGTTTCCGCTAGGCACCTTGCTGGGCTTGCACCATGTGACCCACCGCGCCACCGTGTCATCGCTGACGCCCGTGGTCATGCCCAGCGAAAACGCGCAGCGCCTCGACGTCCGGCGCCTGGCGCAGCTGCAAAAAGCGCCTTACACCGTGTTCCAGCTGGACGCGACGGCGTATCCGGGCAGCAGCGGCAGCCCCTTGTTCGATCCCGAGACCGGTCTCGTCTACGGCATCGTCAACATGGTGTACGTCAAAGGCCTCAAGGAGGCGGCCATCAGCGCGCCGAGCGGCATCACTTACGCGATTCCAGGTGGCTACATGCAGGCGATCTTACTGAAAAATAAATAAATAATCAGTTGCGCCCCTGCCTCAGCCGGCCGGTAATACCGGGCTCATCCCATGTCGGAAAAAAAAAGGGGTAAAACGACCGTTCACCCCCATGCTGTTCCATCAGGCCACCGTATTTGCGGATCTGGGCCCCCATGTAATCGAGGTCCAGCCGTAGCAGCACGGCCGGCGCCCCCACGCGCGTGCACTCGCGTTCGCCGCCGAAGTCCTGGAAACCCAGCATGCGCTTGTAAAACACCACGTGGCGCGGGTTGACTTCAATCACGTAATCCGTAAAGCCGTGAATATTGTGGGCATAGATATAAGAAATATGAATCAGCGCCGCAAACACGCGCTTGCTCACGCCCTTGTCGATGGCAAGGCGCGACGGTTCGCACAGGCGCCGGCGCTGCTCGCGCAGGACGTCGAGCTTGTCGCGGAAGTTTTCATCGGCGGGCAAGCCCGTCTCGTCATTATCAAGGCACAAGGTCATGGTGCCGACAGTGGTGCCCGCCGTTTCCGCAAACAGTGTGATTTTATTGAGCGCATGGGCCGTGCCGGGATCGACGGCATAGCCGCGCCAGCCGTACATCTTGCGGATCAGCAAGCTGGCCGCTTCGCGCCGGCCACGCGAATTGGCCATGCGGATATGAAAGCGCTGCAGGTCGAGCTCATGCTCCATGGCCGGGTCGATCTGCCCCTCGCCCACCACCAGGTCACTGAAAGTACCAGGCGTGTCGAAAGAAATAATGGGTTCATCTTCAAAGCTCATCTTGTCCTCACGTTCATCGGCAGCCGTCGAAACGGACTGAAGCCAATGCCTTGTGACAAGACAAAAACGGGAGAAGTTCCCACCTTGAGCTAAAAAAACAGAAGAAATCTGTCTTTAGATAGCAAAAGAACACGCTGAAATTTGCCGAAAAGTACAAAATGACAAATATAAGTGCTGTTTTGACATTGCCGAGCTCGCTGTTAAAAAAAACTTTCCGGTATCAATAAAACGTCGCCCGGCCGCATCATGACATTGGCCGAAATATCGCCATCCTTCAGCAAATCGTCGAGCCGCACCGCCAGCTGCTGCTGGTTGCCTTCGCGCATGCGGATGATGCTGGCTTTGTTGCCGGCCGCGAAGTCGGTGATGCCCCCCACGGCGATGAGCACGTCCATCAGCGACATGCCCTGCCGGTACGGCAGCGCCTGCGGCTTGGCCGCCTCGCCGATCACCCGGATCTGCTCGCCATATGGCCCCGAAAAATTGGTGACGATGACCGTCACCACGGGCTGCTGGATGAACTTGCTCAAGGCTTGCTCGATGTCGCGCGCCAGCTGGGTCGACGTCTTGCCGCTGGCGGCCAGATCCTCGACCAGCGGCGTGGTGATCTTGCCGTCCGGCCGCACCGCCACCGTCAGCGACACTTCCGGATTGCGCCAGACGATGATGTTGACGGAGTCGCCCGGACCGATCAGGTAATCGTGCATGGGAGCGCTGTCGTCGGAAGGCGCCAGCGGATAGCGGGTGCGGCAGGCGCCCAGCAGGCTGGCGGCGCCGGCCAGGACCAGCGTGTTGCAGAGAAATACACGGCGAGATGGATTCATGCGGAGCCTCTTCGAGTCGATGCGCGTCCATGGGCAGCCCCGCAGAACCAGGCTGGGCCGCGACTTCCTATGATTATTAAAACCCGGCAAGTGAACCTTGAGGCGTATCAAGAAGCAATCATCTTGGGAAATCTTGCTCCGCAGCCGCCCTATACTTTGCTTACTCAACAAGCAAGTATTTTTTGCAAGACGTCGTCGTGATCCGCGCCGCCAGCCCATCTACCGTGCAGCACCGCCATCTGAAGGAAGCGACATGGAAGAATTGATACAGCAACTGCTTTCCGGCTTGAAAGGCATCTGGAAGTATCGCTGGCATGCGGTGCTGGTGGCGTGGCTGGTGGCCATCGGCGGCTTCATCAAGGTAATCACCCTGCCCGATGACTACCAGACGTCGGCGCGCGTGTTTGTCGATACGCAAACCATCCTCAAGCCGCTGATGGCCGGCATGACCAGCGTGCCGAACACGGAACAGCAGGTGGCCATCATGAGCCGCACCCTGCTCAGCCGCCCGAACGTGGAGCGGGTCATGCGCATGGTCGACCTCGATCTGGACTCGAAGACCGTGCGCGAGCACGAGGCCCAGCTGGACGAGTTGATGAGCCGCATCAAGATCACGGGCACGAATGCCTATGACATCTACACCATCAGCTACAGCGGACGCGATCCCAAGCTCGTGCGCGACGTCGTGCAAAGCCTGCTGACCATCTTTGTCGAAGGCAGTTTCCAGGGCAAGAAGGGCGATTCGCAGAAGGCGGTGCAATTCATCGACGAGCAGATCAAGAATTACGAGGACAAGCTGAGTGCGGCGGAAAACCTGGTGAAGGAATTCAAGATCCGCAACAACCTGCTGCTGCCGCGCCAAGGCATCGACTACGGCAGCCAGTTGCTGATGTCGTCCGATAGCCTGAACAATGCCAAGCTGGAACTGGTCGAGGCGGAACAGGCGCGCAAGGCCATCCAGAGCCAGATCGAGGGCGACGAGCCCGTGCTCGACATGGAGCCGAACGCGGCGTCCATCACGAATCCCGAACTCGACGAGCGCATCGCTTCGCTCAACAAGAACCTCGACAACCTGCGCATGCAATTTACGGAATTGCACCCCGACATCATCGCTTCGAAGCGGCTCATTGCCCAGCTGGAAGAACGCAAGATCGAGGAAAGCAAGCTGAAAACGGCGTCCGGCGACCCGGGCAAGAACTACAGCCCCATGCTGCAGCAATTGAAGGTGGCGCTGACGGACGCGGACGCCAAGGTGGCCGCCATCCGCGCCCGCGTGCAGGAATACACGGCGCGCAACGAACGGCTGCTGGCGCAAAGCAATGCCGTGCCCGAGGTCGAATCGCAGCTGGCGCAGCTCAACCGCGACTACATCATCAACAAGGAAAACTATGAAAAGCTGATCGGCCGGCGCGAAGCGGCCAAGCTGTCGGGCGAACTCAGTTCCACCACCGACATGATGGCCTTCAAGATCATCGACCCGCCCACGGTGCAATATGCGCCCGTCGGCCCGAACCGTCCGCTGCTGTTCAGTGCGGCGCTGGGCGCGGCGCTGGTGGCCGGCGTCGCCACGGCCCTGCTGATCAGCCAGGTGCGCCCCACCTTCCTCAGCCCCTCGGAACTGCGCGACGCGACGGGCTTGAACGTGCTGGGCACGGTATCGATGAACTGGACGCCGCTGCAGCAGGTACGTCGCCGCCGCGCCCGCTATGGCTTCGGCGCCTGCCTGGGCAGCTTGTTCCTGCTGTACGGCGGGGTCATGACGGCCGCGCTGCTGAAATTCTAGAGCCACCAAGGGAGCGACGATGAGCAGCAAGGACAGCGGCAAGCAGGAACCCACGATCCTCGGCGTGGCCGAGGCCAGCGTGCCCTATGGCGTCGATGGCGCGCAGACGGCCCGGTCGCCCCAGTACCGGGCCCTGAACCTGGACCGGCTGGCCGAGCAAGGCATGCTCACGCACGATGGCGGGCGCAGTTCGGTGGCCGAGGATTTCCGCATCATCAAGCGCCCGCTGCTGCGCCAGGCGCGCGCCAGCGGCGCCGAGGCCATCCGCCACGGCAACCTGATCGTCGTCACCAGCGCCATGCCCGGCGAAGGCAAGACCTACTGCGCCATCAACCTGGCCATGAGCATCGCCATGGAAATGGACATGACGGTGTTGCTGATCGATGCCGACGTGGCGCGCCCGTCCGTGCTGAAAGTGCTGGGCCTGCCGCCCGAACCGGGGCTGATGGACGTGCTGCTGGACCCGCAACTGGCGATGGCCGATGTGATCCTGAAAACCAATGTGGCGAACCTGAGCATCCTGCCCGCCGGACGCAGCAACAAGCACGCGACGGAATTGCTGGCCAGCCGGGCCATGAGCCGGCTGCTGGCCGAAATCGCCAGCCGCTATGGCGACCGCATCGTCGTCTTCGATTCGCCGCCCCTGCTGATCACCAGCGAAGCGCACGCGCTGGTGGGACAGATGGGACAGGTGGTGATGGTGGTCGAGGCGGAAACGACGACACAGCACGCCGTCAAGGAGGCGCTGCGCCAGATCGAGTCGTGTGAACACATTCATTTGATCTACAACAAGACCAAATCGTTCCCCGGCAACGACTACTACGGTTATGGCTATTACGACTAGCCGCCGCGTTTCGCTGCCGCTGCCCCTGCTGCCCTTGCTGTCCCTGCTGCTGCCCGCGCCGGCGGGCGCGGTCGACTGGCTGGTGAAGCCGTCGCTGCGCCTGCGCGAAAGCTATACGGACAACGCCTTGCGCGCGCCGCCGGGCCAGGCGCAATCGGACTTCATCACGGAAATCGCACCCGCCATCGCCCTCATCGGCACAGGTCCCCGCCTGCGCGTGCACCTCGACTACAGCTGGCATAAATACCTGTCGGGACAGCGCGCCGATACGGACAACCACGAACTGCACGCCTCGGCCGACGCCGAACTGGTCAAGGATTGGTTCTTCATCGATGCCAACGCCAGCGTAAGCCGGCGCAACATCTCACCGTTCGGCCCGCAACTGATCGACGACCTGCCGGACACGGACAATACCAGCAGCGTGCGCACCACGGGCATCAGCCCCTACCTGCGCCACCGTTTCCACGGCCTGGCCACGGCCGAGCTGCGCTACACGCGCAACACGGTCGATAGCGGTGGCGACCTGCTGTCCGTGCACAGCGATGAAATGGAATTGCTGCTCAGCGGCGAGCCGCGCGCCGGCGGCTGGACCTGGAACGCCAGCCACGACGTACGCCGCACCCAGGACAGCAAGCTGACACCCGTGCGCATGCAGCGCAGCAGCGTGGGCCTGCGCTATCCGTTCAACAGCAAATGGTCGGCCACGGCCAGCGGCGGCATGGAAAAGGAAGGTTATATCTCGACCAGCGGCAAGGCGCCTGAGGGCCGCTTCTGGTCACTGGGCGGCGTGTGGACGCCGTCGCCGCGCACCAGCATCGCCTTCAGCACGGGCAAGCGCTTTTTTGGCACCACCTACAGTCTGGACGCCAATTTCCTGCAGCGTCATACCAACTGGCAACTGAACTACAGCGAAAACATCACTACCATGCCGACGCAGTTTTCGCGCCTGGGAAACCGCGACGCGGGCCAGTTGCTTGATCAATTGTGGCGCGGCATCTTTCCCAACGCGCGCGACCGGCGCCTGCGCATCGACGCCTTCCTGCGCTACGCCAACAGCCTGGGGCCGGAACGGGGCGCCATCAATTATTTCAGCCACCGCTATTTCCTGCAAAAGCAGCTGAAGCTGACGATGGCGCGCGCCACGGCGAAAAGCACGATGATCGCCGGCATCACGGCCGTCGACCGCACGGCGCAAACGGCCAGCGGCATCGACAGCGGCTTGCTGCCCGGCGTGGAATTCGGCAGCGAAGACCGCACGCGCCAGATCGGCGGCAACCTGGGCTGGAACTGGCAAGCCAGTTCGCGCACCAGCGTGAATGTCAATGCCGGTTACGCCAGCGTGCGCTCTCTGACCGTGCCCCGGCGCGACAACAACATCACCGTGACGGCCGGTTACACGCGCATCCTGCAGCCGAACATGACGGCCAGCATCGACGTGCGGCATACGCGGCACGCCAGCAACCGGGGCGGCGACTACCGCGAAAACGGCGTCAGCGCCACCCTCACCATGCAATTCTAAGGAGGCCGCAGCATGTCCGACTCCTCTCTTGCGACCGCCGGCCCGGCACACCTGCTGTGCGTGGTGGCCGCGCGCCCCAACCTGATGAAGATGGCGCCCATCCTGGCTGCCCTGGCGCGCCAGGCGCCCGCCGTGCGCGTGACCTTGTTGCATACCGGGCAACACTACGACACGGCCATGAACGGACAATTGTTTGCTGACCTGGACTTGCGCGCGCCCGACATCGCCCTCGACGTCGGCTCCGGCAGTCACGCGCAGCAGACGGCCGAGATCATGCGCCGCTTCGATGCCGTGCTCGACGCGCATCCGCCGCTGGCGCCCGATGCCCTGCTGGTGGTCGGCGACGTCAATTCCACCCTTGCTTGCGCGCTGGTGGCGGCCAAGCGCGGCACGCCCGTGATCCATGTCGAGGCGGGACTGCGCAGCGGCGACCGTCGCATGCCCGAGGAAATCAACCGCGTGCTGACGGATCAATTGTCCGATCTGCTGCTCACCAGCGAAGAAGGCGCGCGCGCGAACCTGCTGCACGAAGGCATCGCCGCCGAACGCATCCACTTCACGGGCAACGTCATGATCGACAGCCTGCGGCGGCAGCTGCCGCGCGCAGCCAAGCCGGCCGCCACCCTGCGCGCGTACGGCCACGCCTGCCCGCCCGCGTATGGACTGTTGACCTTGCACCGTCCCTCGAACGTCGATGATCCGGCGCAGCTGAAAGCGCTGCTGCAGGCGCTGGGACAACTGTCAACCCGCCTGCCGCTGCTGTTTCCCATCCACCCGCGCACCCTGGCCGGCCTGCGCCTGGCGGGCCTGGAACCCTTGCTGGCGCGCCACGCCATCGTCCGCCTGCCGCCACTGGGCTACCTGGAAATGCTGGGCCTGATGCAAGAGGCGCGCCTGGTGCTGACGGATTCGGGCGGCATTCAGGAAGAAAGCACGGCCTTGGGTGTGCCCTGTTTGACCCTGCGCGCCAACACGGAGCGCCCCGTCACCGTGACCGATGGCACGAATACCCTGGCCGGCACGGACCCGGCAGCCATCCTGGCGCTGGCAAGCGCCATCCTGGACACGGGCGGCAAGCGTGGCCGCATTCCGCCCCTGTGGGATGGCCACGCGGCCGAACGCATCGCGGCCGTCATCGCGCCCTGGCTGGCGGCGCGCCGGAGAGCGCCATGACGCCGCCAGTGCCGATGCGCAACGCGCTCACCATCGACGTGGAAGATTATTTCCAGGTGTCCGCCTTTGCGCCGCACATCGCGCGCGCCGACTGGCCCCGCCTGGAATGCCGGGTCGAGGCGAACATCGAGCGCATCCTGCTGCTGCTCGACAGCCGCGGCATCCACGCCACCTTCTTTACCCTGGGCTGGATCGCCGAGCGCTATCCGGCCATGCTGCGCCGCGTGGCCGCCGCCGGGCACGAAGTGGCCAGCCACGGCTATGCGCACCTGCGCGCCAGCGAACAGTCGGCCGCGCAGTTTGCCGATGATGTGCGCCGCAGCAAGGCCATCCTGGAACAGTTGACGGGGCTGGCCGTGCGCGGCTACCGGGCGCCCAGTTTTTCCATCGGCGCGGCCAACCTGTGGGCCTTCGACGTGCTGCAGGAAGCCGGCTACCGCTACAGTTCCAGCATCTACCCGATACGCCACGACCATTACGGCATGCCCGATGCGCCCCGCTTCGCCTGGCGCCCACGCGGCCCGCACGGCGTGCTGGAACTGCCCGTCAGCACCGTGCGCCTGCGCGGGCGCAACCTGCCGGCCGGCGGCGGCGGCTATTTCAGATTGATGCCGTATGCACTGTCGCGCTGGCTTTTGCGACGCATCAATTCGCGCGACGGGCAAGCTGGCATATTCTATTTTCATCCTTGGGAACTCGATCCCGGCCAGCCGCGCCCGCCAGGCCTCAGCGCCAGGACGCGCTTTCGCCACTACCTGAACCTGGGGCGCATGGAAGCGCGGCTGGGGAGCCTGACGCGCGATTTTGCCTGGGACCGCATGGACCGTATTTTTCTGGAAAGCACATGATGCACGAGGCCAGCCTTGCTCCCGACCCGGCACAGTCCAGCGCCGCCATCGCCGTGCGGTCCCTGCAGGGGCACGAGCATGCGCGCTGGGATGCCTTTGTCGACACGTGCCCGGAAGCGACCTTTTTTCACCGGGCCGGCTGGCATACCATCATGGAGCAAGGTTTTCAGCACGACAGCTATTTCCTGTACGCGGAACAGGATGGATGCATCGCCGGCGTGCTGCCGCTGGCCCATCTGCGCAGCCGCCTGTTCGGTTCTTCCCTCGTCTCGCTGCCGTTTTGCGTCTACGGCGGCATCGCCGGCGGCGGCGCGGCAGTGCGCCAGGCGCTCGACAGCGCCGCGCTGGCGCTGGCCCGGCGCCTCGGCGTGGGGCACCTGGAATACCGCTGGCGCGAAGTGCGCGAAAATGCGCAAGAAAACGCAGATGCATCCTGGCTGCAGCAACCGCTGTATGCGACCTTCCGGCGCCCTCTGCATCCGGACGCCGAACAGAATCTGCTGGCCATTCCCCGCAAGCAGCGCGCCGTCGTGCGCAAGGCCATGGCGGGCGGCCTGCACAGCGCCGTCGACTACGACCTGCGCCATTTCTACCCGATCTACGCGGCCAGCGTGCACCGGCTGGGCACGCCCGTCTTCGCGCGCCGCCATTTTGCCCTGCTGCGCGCGGTCTTCGGCGACGCCTGCGACATCCTCACCGTGTATCACGGCCAGCAGGCGCAGGCCAGCGTGCTGCTGTTCTATTTCCGCGACGAAGTGCTGCCCTATTACGGCGGCGGCAGCGTGCTGGCGCGCAGCACGGGCGCCAACGACTTCATGTACTGGGAAGCGATGCGCCGCGCCTGCGCGCGCGGCTACCGCCTGTTCGATTTCGGCCGCAGCAAGCTGGGGACCGGCGCCTGGGATTTCAAGAAGAACTGGGGTTTTGCGCCGCAGCCGCTGCCCTATGCCTACCAGCTCGTGCGCGCCAAGGCTTTGCCACTAGTCAATCCGCTGAATCCGAAATACGCGCTGTTCATCCGCGCCTGGCGCCGCCTGCCGCTGCCGCTGGCCAACCTGCTGGGGCCGCACATCGTGCGGCAACTGGGCTAAGCAAGGAGATTCACCATGCGCGAACTGCTCTTCCTCGCCCACCGTCTGCCGTATCCGCCCAACAAGGGCGACAAGATACGCTCGTGGCACATGCTGCAATACCTGAGCCGGCATTTCCGCGTGCACCTGGGCTGCTTCATCGACGATGACGACGACTGGCAGCATGCGAAAACCGTGGCCGCCCTGTGCGCCAGCACGCGCTTCATCGGCTTGCGGCGCGGCCCGGCCCGCTGGCGCGCCATGCAGGCGCTGCTGTCGAGGCAAGCCATGAGCGTGCAGTACTACCGCGATGCGCGACTGCTGCATTGGGTCGACGGCTTGTTATCGGGCGGCAAGGTACGCCACGCGCTGGCCTTTTCCGGGCCCATGGCGCAATACATCGACGGCAGCGCGGGCCGCGGCCTGCACCGCGTGATCGATTTCGTCGATGTCGATTCCGACAAGTGGCGCCAGTACAGCGACAGCAAGCCCTGGCCCATGTCGCTGCTGTACCGGCGCGAAGCGCAGCTGCTGCTGCAGTACGAGCGCCATATCGCCCAGCAGTTCACGGCCGCCAGCTTCGTCTCGCCGGCCGAGGCGGCCCTGTTCCGCCAGTGCGCCCCGATGGCGCGGCGCAAGACCGGATACGTCAATAATGGCGTCGACACGGCGTACTTCACGCCCGTGCCGGCCCAGCCCAGCGTGTATCCGCCGGGCGTGCAGGCGCTGGTGTTCACGGGCGCCATGGATTACTGGCCGAACGTCGACGCCGTGCAATGGTTCGTGCGCCACGTCTGGCCCGCCCTGCGGCGCCAGTTTCCCCAGCTGCAGTTCTATATCGTCGGCAGCGCGCCCGTGCCCGCCGTGACGGCGCTGGCCAGGATGCCTGGCGTGGTGGTGACGGGCAAGGTGCCCGACATCCGCCCCTACCTGGCCGGCGCGGCCTTGGCCGTGGCACCGCTGCGCATCGCCCGCGGCGTGCAAAACAAGGTGCTCGAAGCGATGGCGATGGGCAAGATCGTGCTGGCCACGCCGCAGGCGCTGGAAGGCATCCCCGCCCAGCCTGGCCTGGAACTGCTGCTGGCGCGCGACGACGCCGAGTTCATCCACCATGCGGCGCGCGTGCTGCACAATATCCAGAATGGTGCGGCCGAAGGCAGCGGCGCGGCCATCGGCGCGGCGGCGCGCCAGCTGGTCCTGCAGGAATACGACTGGGAACGCAACTTGCGCGGACTGGGCGCCATGCTGGGTGTGCCTGCCGAGGCCGATGTGGCGGTCAGCGGCGCCGCCACGCCCTTGCAGCCGGTGCGGGAGCCGTCCACATGAGCTTGCAGCTCGACCAGATGGCCCGTTTGCCCGAGGCGGCCGTCTTGCCGCAGAACCGGCGCCAGGCCGCGCTGGCGGCCTTGCTGCTGTCCCTGGCCGGCGTCGTGCTGCTGTACCACGCCACTTTCTGGTCGATGGTGGAACTGTGGGCCCGCTCGCAAACCTTCGCGCACGGTTTCCTGATCGTGCCCATCAGTTGCTGGCTGGCATGGCGCCAGCGCGCCCGCCTGGCCGCGCTGGCGCCCCGGCCGTCGCGGCAGGGCTTGCTGCTGCTGGGCGCGCTGGGCCTGGCATGGCTGCTGGCCGACGCCGCCAACGTGCCCGTGGTGGAACAGTATGCGGCCACGGCCATGTTGCCCGCCTGCGTGCTGGCCATCCTTGGCTGGCCGGCCGTGCGCCTGCTGGCTTTTCCGCTGGCCTATCTGTTTCTCGCCGTGCCGTTTGGCGAAGTGTTCCTCGACCCGCTGATCGACTTCACGGCCGCCTTTACCGTCACCGCGCTGCAATGGTCGGGCGTGCCCGTGTTTCGCGATGGCAGCAATTTTTCACTGCCCACCGGCAATTGGTCGGTGGTGGAAGCGTGCAGCGGCTTGCGCTACCTGATCGCCGCGCTGGCCCTGGGCGCCTTGTTCGCGCACATCAACTGTCACAGCACGCGGCGGCGCCTGGCGGTCATGGCCGCCGCCCTGCTCGTGCCCATCCTCGCCAATGGCGTGCGCGCCTACCTGATCGTGATGCTGGGCCACCTGAGCGACATGCGCCTGGCCGTGGGCATCGATCACCTGATTTATGGCTGGCTGTTCTTCGGCCTGGTGGCGCTGCTGCTGTTCTGGTTGGCCGCGCGCTGGCGCGAATTGCCGCCGCCACGTACCGCGCCGCCGGCTCAGCCCATACGCCTGAGCGCCACCAGCGCGGCCAGCCCGCGCGCCGTCGTGCGCGCCGGCATCGCCTGCCTGCTGCTGGCGGCCGTGTGGCCGGCACTGGCCCTGGCCAGCCACCGCGACGACGGCCCGGCGGCAACCGGCTCCCCCACCGTGTTGGCCTTGGCCGACCCGACCGGCTGGCACCGCCTGCAAGACGCGGTAACCGCGTGGCAAGCGCCATATGCGGGCGCGCCCGCGCGATTTGCCGGCACGTACGCGCGCCGGGACGGCGACGGCGACGGCGCACCGGTGGGCCTGCAATTGCACTGGTATGCGCGCCAGGCGCGCGATGCGGAACTGCTGACGCACCAGGCCTTGCCGTATGGCCCGCGCTGGATGCCGCTGGCGCAGCGCGTGCAAGACGTCAGCCTGGCAAGCGGCGAGCTGGCCGTGCGCGAAAGCGTGCTGGCGCAAGGGGGCGAACGCCTGCTGGTATGGCGCGTCTACCGCCAGGGCGGCATCGTCACGGCCCGGCCCGTGCTGGTCAAACTGCTGCTGGCGCAAGCCAAGCTGCTGGGCAGGCGCCAGGATGGCGCCGACATCCTCGTCTTTGCCGCCTACGACGAGCTCGCGCCGCCGCCGCGCGCGCGCCTGCAAGCCTTCCTGCGGGCGGCCCTGCCCGTCATCGAACAACGCTTGCAGGAGCTGCCGCATGGCCCTTGACTTCGATACCGGCGGCACGCGGCAGGCTGCCGAAGGGTCCGGCGCCGCTCCCTTGATCGTGCACGTGATCCACCAGCTCGACGTGGGCGGGCTGGAAAACGGCCTGGTCAACCTGATCAACCATTTGCCGCCCGAGCGCTACCGGCACGCCATCGTCTGCATGAAAAACGCCACCGCGTTCCGCCAACGCCTGACGGCTCCTGGCGTCGACGTGATCAGCCTGGACAAGCGCGAAGGCAAGGACTGGCGCCACTACCTGCGCCTGTACCACGTGCTGAAACAGCTGCGCCCTGCACTCGTACACACGCGCAACCTGGGCTGCCTCGAAGCGCAGTTGCTGGCCTGCCTGGCCGGCGTGCGCCTGCGCGTGCATGGCGAACACGGGCGCGACATGAACGACTTGCACGGCACCCGCCGCAAATACCGGCTGCTGCGCAAATGCATGCTGCCGCTGGTGCAGCACTTCATCGCCGTCAGCGCCGACCTGGGACACTGGCTGGTGGACGCCATCGGCGCGGCGCCCGCGCAGGTGTCGCACATCGGCAATGGGGTCGACAGCGTGCAATTCCATCCGCGCCTGGGGCCGCCCGCCGCCGTGGGCCCGCCCGGTTTCCTGTGCAACGGCGCCTTCGTCATCGGCAGCGTGGGGCGCATGGCGGCCGTCAAGGATCACGCCGCGCTGGTGCAGGCCTTCCTGTTGCTGCTGGCCCAGCCGGGCGCCCGCGCGCGTCTGCGCCTGATCATCGTCGGCGACGGGCCCTGCCGCCAGGCGTGCCTGGAGCTGCTGCGGCAGGCCGGCGTGGCCCATCTGGCCTGGCTGCCCGGCGCGCGCGACGACGTGGCGCAACTGCTGCGCGCGATGGACCTGTTCGTGCTGCCGTCCCTGGCCGAAGGCAGCTCGAACACCATCCTCGAAGCGATGGCGACGGGGCTGCCCGTCGTCGCCACGCAGGTGGGCGGCAACGCGGAGCTGGTGCAGTCGGGCTGGAGCGGCACACTGGTGCCGCCAGGTTCGCCCGAGATGCTGGCCGACGCCATGCTCGACTACTACGGCATGCCGGAACTGGGCCCGCGCCACGGGGCGCGCGGGCGGCGCCAGGTGCTGGCCGAGCACAGCCTGCCCGCCATGGCAGGCGCCTACCTGGCCGTGTACGACCGCCTGACGGGCGCGCGCCAGCCGTCCCACCTGTCCACTTATCCCTGAAAGGCCTTCCATGTGCGGCATCAGCGGCATCTTTGATTTGCAGGGCCAGCGCGACATCGACGTGCTGCTGCTGGCGCGCATGAACCACAGCCTGCGCCACCGTGGGCCGGACGAGGGAGGATTGCACCGCGAGCCGGGCCTCGGCCTGGCGCACCGGCGATTGTCCGTGATCGACCTGGCCAGCGGCCAGCAGCCGCTGTTCAACGCCGACCGCAGCATCGCCATCGTCTTCAATGGCGAAATCTATAACTATCGCGGCCTGATGGCGGAACTGCGCCAGTTCGGCCACACCTTCCGCACCAGCAGCGACACGGAAGTCATCGTCCACGCCTGGGAACAATGGGGAGAGCAATGCGTGCGGCGCCTGCGCGGCATGTTCGCCTTCGCCCTGTGGGACCGCCGGCGCCACCTGCTGTTCCTGGCGCGCGACCGCCTGGGCGTCAAACCGCTGTACTACGGCGAGGCGCAGGACGGCACCCTTCTGTTCGGCTCCGAACTGAAAGCCCTGCTCGCGCATCCGGCCATGCCGCGTGAACTCGACCCGCTGGCCGTAGAGGAGTATTTCGCCTACGGCTACGTACCCGAGCCGCGCAGCATCTTCCGGCACGCGCGCAAGCTGCCGCCCGGGCATACGCTCTCCATCCGCGCGGGCCAGCCGCTGCCCGCGCCGCAAGCGTACTGGGATATTCCGTTCACGCCGAACCCGCCCGCCAGCGAGGCGCAGGCGGCCGACGAACTGCTGGCGCGCCTGCGCGAGGCGGTGCGCATCCGCATGGTGGCCGAAGTGCCGCTGGGGGCGTTCCTGTCCGGCGGCGTCGATTCGAGCGCCGTCGTGGCGCTGATGGCCGGGGCCAGCGCCACGCCCGTCAACACGTGCTCCATCTCGTTCGGCGACCCCGCGTACAACGAGGCGCGCTACGCCGACCTCGTGGCGCGCCGCTACGGCACGTCGCACCACGCGCGCCAGGTGGAGCAGGACGACTTCGAGCTGATCGACCTGCTGGCCAATCTGTACGACGAACCGTTCGCCGACAGTTCGGCCATGCCCACGTATCGGGTCTGCCAGCTGGCGCGCCAGCGGGTCACGGTGGCCCTGTCGGGCGACGGCAGCGATGAAAGCCTGGCCGGCTACCGGCGCTACCGCCTGCACACGCGCGAGGAAAAGCTCAGGGGCATGCTGCCGGCCGGCCTGCGCCAGTCGCTGTTCGGCACCCTGGGACGGCTGTATCCGAAGGCCGACTGGGCGCCGCGCTTCCTGCGCGCGAAGACCACCTTCGAAGGCCTGGCGCGCGACACGACAGACGCGTATTTTCACGGCGTCAGCCTGCTGGGCGACGCCATGCGCGCGCGCCTGTTCAGCCCCGAGCTGCGGCGCAGCCTGCAAGGCTACCGCGCCGTCGAAGTGCTGCGTCGCCACGCGCTGGCCAGCCCCGCGCAGGACCCGCTGTCGCAGGTGCAGTACCTGGACCTGAAAACCTACCTGCCCGGCGACATCCTCACGAAAGTCGACCGGGCCAGCATGGCGCATGCGCTGGAAGTGCGTTCGCCCCTGCTCGACCATGAACTGGTGGCGTGGATGTCCGGACTGCCGCCGCAATTCAAGCTGCGGCGCGGCGAAGGCAAGTACCTGCTGAAAAAAGCCCTGCGCCCGCTGCTCCCCGACACCCTGCTGTACCGCCAGAAGATGGGCTTTTCCATCCCGCTGGCCGACTGGCTGCGCGGCCCGCTGCGCCAGCGCCTGCAGCAGCGGCTGCTCGGTCCCACCCTGGCGCAGTGCGGCCTGTTCGACATGGACTACGTGCGCCTGCTGCTCGAACAGCACGCGAGCGGCCGGCGCGACTACAGCGCGCCACTATGGTCGCTGCTGATGTTCGAAGCCTTTTTGCGCCAGGTGCTGCCCGTCGACGGCCGCAAGGCGCCGGTGCTGGCGCCAGCCATGGCGCTGGAGTGAATCGATGCGCATCCTGCACATCCTCGACCACTCGCTGCCCCTGCACAGCGGCTACACCTTCCGCACCCTGGCCATCCTGCGGCAGCAGCGCGAACTGGGCTGGTTCACCATACAGCTCACCAGTGCCAAGCAGGGGCCGTCCGATGCAGCGCAGCAGCTGGTCGACGGCTGGCATTTCTACCGCACGGCGCCCGCCAGCCACTGGTGGGCGCGCCTGCCCGTGCTGCGGCAAGTGGCCGTCATCATCGGCCTGGCCGTGCGCCTGCGCCAGCTGGCGCGGCAAGCCAGGCCCGACATCCTGCATGCGCATTCGCCCGCCCTGAACGCCATCGCGGCCCTCAACGCGGGCCGCGCGCTGGGCATCCCCGTCGTGTACGAAGTGCGCGCCTTCTGGGAGGACGCGGCGGCCGACCATGGCAGCAGCCGGCCCGGCGGCTTGCGCTACCGCCTCACGCGCGCGCTGGAAACCTATGCGCTGCGCCGCGCGGACGCCGTCACCACCATCTGCGACGGCCTGCGGCGCGAGCTATGCGCGCGCGGCGTGCCGGCGCATAAGATCACGGTGATCCCGAACGCCGTTGATGCGGGCGCCTTTTGCGCCAGCGCGCCCGAAGACCTCTGGCTGGCGCACAAACTGGGCCTGCATGGGCACCTGGTCATCGGCTTCATCGGCTCTTTCTATGCCTACGAGGGTCTGGCCCTGCTGCTGCGCGCCATGCCGCGCCTGCTGGCGGCGCAGCCCGCGTTGCGCCTGCTGCTGGCCGGCGGCGGACCGCAGGAAACGGCGCTGCGCACGCTGGCGGCGCAGCTGTGCATAGACCATGCCGTGGTCTTCGCGGGCAGCGTGCCGCATGCGCAGGTGGCAAGCTATTATCAGCTGGTCGACATCTGCGTGTATCCGCGCCTGCCCATGCGATTGACCGAGCTGGTGACGCCATTGAAACCGCTCGAGGCGATGGCGCAGGGCCGCCTGGTGGTGGCCTCGGACGTGGGCGGTCACCGCGAACTGGTTGAGCATGGCAAGACAGGCATGCTGTTTCGCGCCGGCGACGCCGAGGCCTTGGCGCATTCCATCCTGTCGCTGCTGCTGGCACCGGCCAGTTGGCCGGCGCTGCGGCGCCAGGCACGCGCCTTCGTCGAGACGGAGCGCAGCTGGGGCGCCAGCGTGGGCCGCTATGTGCCCGTGTATGCGCGCGTGGCGGCGGGAGCCATGCCATGATCTTCACGGGCCTGCGCATCGCGCTGGTCGGCCCGCTGCCGCCGCCGGCCGGCGGCATGGCGAATCAAACGGCGCAACTGGCGCGCAAGCTGCGCGAGGACGGCGCGCAAGTGCAGCTGCTGGCCGTCAACGGCCCCGTGCTGCCGCCCTGGCTGGCGCGCATCCGCTACCTGCGCGCCGCCCTGCGCCTTCCCGTGCACCTGTGGCGCCTGTGGCGCGCCGCCAATACGGTCGACCTGTTCCACGTCATGGCCAATTCCGGCTGGTCCTGGCATCTGCAGGCCGCGCCGGCACTGTGGATCGCCAGCCTGAAAGGCAAGCCCGCCCTGCTCAACTACCGGGGCGGGGAAGCGGCCGCCTTTTTCGCCCGTTCGCCGCGCCTGGTGGCGTTCAGCCTGCGCCGCGCCAGCGCCATCGTCGTGCCCTCGGCGTATCTGGCCGGCGTCTTCGAGCAATATGGCCATACGGCGCACATCGTGCCGAACGTGGTGGACTTGCAGCGCTTCAAGCCCGCCGCGCCGGCCTCGCCGCGTGCGCCTGGCGACGCCGGCCCGTGCATCCTCGTCGCGCGCCACCTGGAACAGTTGTATGACAATGCCAGCGCCGTGCGCGCCTTTGCCATCGTGCGCGAAGCTTTTCCCGCGGCGCGCCTGGTGCTGGCCGGCGGCGGGCCGCAGCGCGCGGCGCTGGCGCGCCTGGCCAGGTCGCTGGGCGTGAACGATGCCGTGCGCTTCGCCGGCCCCGTCGACAACGCCGCCATGCCCGCCCTGTACCAGGCCAGCGACATCGTCCTCAACCCCAGCCTGGCCGACAACATGCCCAATTCCGTGCTCGAAGCGCTGGCTTGCGGCATCCCC
>NZ_NEHB01000029.1:92539-109778 GCF_002127655.1 Janthinobacterium sp. GW456P | reverse complement strand
CAGCAGTTCGCCCGGCGAACCGCCGGCCGTGATGCGCGGCGCGCGCGCCCTCACGCCGGCGGCGGCCATGTCATCGCCGTAGGTGCCGGGTGCCGCGCCCAGCATGACGTCGAGCGCATGCAAGGCCACCTCGCGCGCCGTGTCCAGGCCGGGCACGACGGCGCGCGCCTGCGCCAGCGATGCTTCGGCCTGCCGCAGCGCCGGCTCGTTCGCCAATCCCTTGTCGTATAACAGCGTGGCGAGTTCCAGCAGCGCCGCGTCGGTGTCGACCTGCAGGCGCGCCAGGTCGAGCCGCGCCTGCAGGCCCTGGATGGACAAGTAAAGGTCCGCCGTTTGCGCCGCCACGGCCAGGCGCGTCGCGGCCCATCGAGCCTCGCTGGCCTCGTAATCGGCGCGCGCCGCTTCACGTTCGCGGCGCAGGCCGCCGAAAAGGTCGAGTTCCCACGACGCCTGCAGGTTCAATTCGCGCGCGCTGCCGGCGCGCTCATAGCCTGGCGTGGCGTTCAAGACCCTGCCCAGCGGCGTTTGCACGGACTGGTAGGCGCGCGCAGCCTGGCCGCCAATGCTGGCCGACGGCAGCAGCGCGGCGTCCGCCGCACCGGTGGCGGCGCGCGCTTGCCTGACCCTGGCCTGCGCCTGTTCCAGGTCGAGGTTTTGCGCCAGCGCCACCGTTACCAGATGGGTCAGGCGCGGATCGCCGAACGCTGTCCACCACTGCCGCAGTTCGGCCGCGTCCGCGTCCTGGCGCGCGCCGAGCGCCGCCTGGTGCAGATACTGCGCCGCCAGCGGCGCTTCGGGCCGGCGGTAGTCCAGGCCAGCAGTGCAGCCAGCGGCGGCCAGGCCGGCGGCGATCAGCAGAAAGGGGAGGCGCAGGCGTGGCAGTGGCATGGTGGTCTTCCAGTTCAAAAAAGAAATAAAGGGTGACTATAATACATATTAGTCACTTATTGTGCATTCCGTCGCGGCGCGGTAAGCTGTCGCCATGAATTCCACCACACCCGACACACCAAGCCCTGCGCGCGGCCCGGCCGGTCACGACGTGCGCGACCAGATCGTTGCCGCCGCCACCGATTACTTCAGCCGCTACGGCTATGAAAAGACGACTGTCTCCGACCTGGCCAGGGCGATCGGCTTTTCCAAGGCCTATATCTATAAATTCTTCGAATCCAAGCAAGCCATCGGCGAGCATATCTGCGCCAGCTGTCTGCGCCAGATCGAAACCGAGGTGAGAAACGCGGTCGCGGCGGCCGGCCAGCCGCCGGAGCAGCTGCGGCGCATGTTCAAGGCCAGCGTCGAGGCCAGCTTGCGGCTGTTTTTCCAGGACCGCAAGCTGTACGACATCGCCGCCTCGGCCGCCACCGAACGCTGGCCTGCCGTGCAAACCTACGAGCTGGCGATGGGCGCCTTGCTGCAGGATATCTTGCGGCAGGGGCGCAAGACGGGCGACTTCGAGCGCAAGACGCCGCTCGACGAGACGGCCAGCGCGATCTATCTGGTGATGCGCCCCTACGTCAATCCCTTGCTGCTGCAACACAGCGTCGACAGCAGCGAAACGGCGGTGCCGCAACTGTCCAGCCTGGTGTTGCGCAGCCTGTCGCCATAGCCTTTGAATGAAAGGTGACGATTGACTTAATTGGTCACTAGTACCAGAATGAGAACCCTGATCACTCATTCATGGGACTCTTATGCGCTGGCGCCGCCTCGCTTCATCTATTGTCATTTCAACTTTACCCTTGGTGTTGGGCGCCTGCGCCGACAAGGCGCAGGCCGATCCGCGTACGGCCGTGCCGCTGGTGCGCGCCGTCGCGGTGCAGGGCGCCGAAGCGGGCACGCGCAGCTTTACGGGCGTGGTCGCGCCGCGCGTGCAAAGCGACCTCGGTTTTCGCGTGGCCGGCAAGGTGCGCGAACGGCTGGTCGACGCCGGCCAGGCCGTGCGCCGTGGCCAGCCGTTGATGCGCCTCGACGCCGACGACTTGCAACTGCTGGCGCAGGCACGCCACGAAACCGTCATCGCCGACCGCGCCCGCGCGCGCCAGGCGGCGGATGAGGAAGCGCGCTACCGCGACTTGCGCGGCACGGGGGCCATCTCGGCATCCGGCTACGACCAGGTGAAGGCGGCGGCCGACGCGGCCGGCGCCCAGCTCAAGGCTTCCGAAGCCCAGGCCGGGGTGGCGCGCAATGCGCTGCAGTACGCGGTGCTGCTGGCCGACGCCGACGGTGTCGTGATGGATACCCTGGCCGAACCGGGCCAGGTGGTGGCGGCCGGGCAGGTGGTGGTGCGCCTGGCCCATGACGGCCGGCGCGAAGCGGCGATCCAGCTGCCGGAAACCGTGCGCCCCGCGCTCGGCTCCAAGGGCCAGGCCACCCTGTTCGGCAGGCCGGGCGCCGGCGTGCCGGCCACCTTGCGCCAGCTGGCGCAGACGGCGGACCGGCAAACGCGCACTTTCGAGGCGCGCTATGTGCTCGACGCGGCGCTGTCGAACGCGCCGCTGGGCGCCACCGTCACCGTGCGCCTGCCCGGCGCGCAAGCGGCAGGCGACGCCGTGCAAGTGCCGCTGGCGGCCCTGCACGATGCGGGCACGGGGCAGGGCGTGTGGGTGATCGCCGGTACGCCGGAGCAAGTGAGCTGGCGGCCCGTCAAGGTACTGGGGCTGCACGATGACGGCGCCGACGTGGGCGGCCTGAAGGCGGGCGAACGCATCGTCGCGCTGGGTGCCCATTTGCTGCACCAGGGAGAGCTGGTCAGGGTCGAGCCGGCGCCAGTGGCCGCCGGCGCGGGAGCGCATCCATGAGCGCGGCGGGCTTCAACCTGTCGGCGCTTGCCGTGCGCGAGCGTTCCGTCACCCTGTTCCTGATCTGTCTCATTTCGCTGGCCGGCCTGCTGTCGTTCTTCAAGCTGGGGCGCGCGGAAGACCCGGCCTTCACGGTCAAGGTGATGACCATCGTCACCGCCTGGCCTGGCGCCAGCGCGCGCGAAATGCAGGACCAGGTGGCCGAGAAGATCGAAAAGCGCCTGCAGGAGTTGCGCTGGTATGAACGGGCCGAGACCTACACCAGGCCGGGCCTGGCTTTCACGACCCTGACACTGCTCGACAGCACTCCGCCCGGGCAGGTGCAGGCCGAGTTTTACCAGGCGCGCAAGAAGGCGGGTGACGAGGCGGCCAATTTGCCGGCCGGCGTGATCGGCCCCATGATCAATGACGAATACGCCGATGTCACCTTTGCCCTGTATGCGCTGAAGGCCAAAGGCGAGCCGCAGCGCCTGCTGGTGCGCGAGGCGGAAACCTTGCGCCAGCGGCTGCTGCACGTGCCGGGCGTAAAAAAGGTCAATATCATCGGCGAACAGGCCGAACGCATCTACGTGGAGTTTTCGCAGGAACGCCTGGCCACCCTGGGCGTGCGGGCGCAGGACGTGTTCGCGGCACTGCACGGCCAGAATGCCCTCACGCCGGCCGGCTCGGTCGAAACGCGCGGGCCGCAGGTGTCGATCCGCCTTGACGGCGCGCTCGACGCGCTGCAAAAGATCCGCGATACGCCCGTGGTGGTGCAGGGGCGCACCTTGGCCCTGTCCGATATCGCCACCGTACGCCGTGGCCAGGAAGACCCGGCCAGTTTCATGGTGCGCAATGGCGGCGAGCCGGCGCTGCTGCTGGGCGTGGTCATGCGCGACGGCTGGAACGGGCTGGACCTGGGTAAAGCGCTGGACGGGGAGGTGACGGCCATCGTTGCCGCCATGCCGCTGGGCATGAGCCTGGCCAAGGTCACCGACCAGGCCGTCAATATCAGCGCGGCCGTCGACGAATTCATGCTCAAGTTTCTCGCCGCGCTGCTGGTGGTGATGCTGGTGTGCTTTATCAGCATGGGCTGGCGCGTCGGCATCGTGGTGGCCGCCGCCGTGCCGCTGACCCTGGCCGTGGTATTCATCGTGATGGCCGCGACAGGCAAAAACTTCGACCGCATCACGCTCGGTTCCCTGATCCTGGGCCTCGGCCTGCTGGTGGACGACGCCATCATCGCCATCGAAATGATGGTCGTGAAAATGGAGGAGGGCTACAGCCGCATCGCCGCCTCCGCCTACGCCTGGAGCCATACGGCCGCACCCATGCTGGCGGGCACACTGGTGACGGCCGTCGGCTTCATGCCCAACGGCTTTGCCCGTTCCAGCGCCGGCGAATACACGAGCAATATGTTCTGGATCGTCGGCATCGCGCTGATCGCTTCATGGGTGGTGGCGGTGGTGTTTACGCCCTACCTGGGCGTCAAGCTCTTGCCCGAGCTGAGCAAGGTCGCCGGCGGCCATGACGCGCTGTACGACACGCCGCGCTACCACCGCTTCCGCCGGTTGCTGGGGCGCGTGATCGCCCGCAAATGGCTGGTGTTCTGCACCGTGATCGGCCTGTTCGTGCTGGCCGTGCTGGGCATGGCCGTCGTCAAGAAACAGTTCTTCCCGATCTCGGACCGCCCTGAAGTGCTGATCGAAGTGCAGCTGCCCTACGGCAGCGCGATCGGACAGACCAGCGGCGCGGCGGCGAAAGTGGAAGCCTGGCTGGCGCGGCAGCCCGAAGCGAAGATCGTCACGGCCTACGTGGGCCAGGGCGCGCCGCGCTTTTACCTGGCGATGGGGCCGGAATTGCCCGATCCTTCGTTTGCCAAGATCGTCGTGCGCACCGACAGCCAGCAGGCGCGCGACAGCCTCAAGCAGCGCTTGCGCGTGGCCGTTGCCGCCGGCCTGGCGCCGGAGGCGCGCGTGCGCGTCACGCAACTGGTGTTCGGCCCGTACTCGCCGTTTCCCGTCGCTTACCGGGTCAGCGGCCCCGATCCCGAAGTGCTGCGCACCATCGCCGACGAGGTGCGGCGCGTGATGCAGGCCAGCCCGATGATGCGTACCGTCAATACCGATTGGGGCACGCGCACGCCCACCCTGCATTTCAGCCTGCAGCAGGACCGCTTGCAGGCGATGGGCCTGACGTCGGCCGCCGTGGCGCAGCAGCTGCAGTTCCTGCTCAGCGGCGTGCCCGTCACCGCCGTGCGCGAAGATATCCGCACGGTGCAGGTGGTGGCGCGCGCGGCTGGCGACGTGCGGCTGGACCCGGCGCGCATCGCCGACCTGACCCTGGCCGGCGCGAATGGCGAACGCATCGCGCTGTCGCAGGTCGGCAGCGTCGAGGTGCGCTCGGAAGAACCCGTGATGCGCCGGCGCGACCGCCAGCCGACGATTACCGTGCGCGGCGACATCGCCGACGGCATGCAGCCGCCCGACGTCTCGGGTGCCATCACGGCGCAGCTGCAAGCCGTCATCGGCAGGCTGCCGGCCGGCTACCGCATCGAGCAGGCCGGCTCCGTCGAGGAATCGGCCAAGGCAACGCAAGCCATGCTGCCGCTGTTCCCCATCATGCTGGCGCTGACCCTGCTGATGATCATCCTGCAGGTGCGCTCGATTTCGGCGATGGTGATGGTCTTCCTGACCAGCCCGTTGGGCCTGATCGGCGTCGTGCCCACCTTGCTGCTGTTCCAGCAGCCGTTCGGCATCAATGCGCTGGTCGGCCTGATCGCGCTGTCGGGCATTTTGATGCGCAATACCCTGATCCTGATCGGCCAGATCCATCAGAACGAGGCGGCTGGCCTGGCGCCGTTCGACGCCGTGGTCGAAGCGACCGTGCAGCGCGTGCGTCCCGTGATCCTCACGGCGCTGGCGGCCATGCTGGCCTTTATTCCGCTGACCCATTCGGTTTTCTGGGGTACCTTGGCCTATACCCTGATCGGCGGCACGTTCGCCGGCACGGTATTGACCCTGGTATTTCTGCCGGCTATGTATGCGATCTGGTTCCAGATAAAGTCGGGTAGAGATTGAAAACAGCGGGCCGGCGACGCGGGCCTGAGAAAATGCCGATGGCGGCGTTGCGGCTTCCTTGCCGTACTTGCGTACTGTCTGCGTCGCCGCGCCTTGCCCTCGACATTTTTCAGGCTCGCTTGGCCCGGGGAGCCTGTCTCCCCGACTTGGGCCGTTGCGTGGTTTGGCGGTTTGCCGGTTTGCTGGTTTGCTTTTTGCTTTTTGCTTTTTGCTTGTTGTTTGTTGTTTGTTTCTTGTTGCTTCTTCCTCGTCTCTTTCTCTAGGCTCCGGCGGCATCTTGCCGGTAGCGCGCCGGCGGCAGTTCGAACTGGTTCTTGAAAAAGCGGGTGAACGCGCTTTGCGAGGAAAAGCCCAGGCGGTCGCTGATTTCCGCCACGCTCAGACGCGTTTCGCGCAGCAAGCGGCGCGATTCGCGGCTCTTGGCGCGCAATTCCAGCGCGCGGAACGAGGTTTGCTCCTGCTGCAGCTGGCGTTGCAGGGTCCAGCGGTTCATCGCCAGGCCGTCGCACAGGGCCGGCAGCAGTGCGGCGCCGTCGGCATCCCCTGCGCCTTGCCGGCCCAGCAAGTCGATGATGGCCTGCTCCACGCGGGCCGAAAACAGCTGCGCTCCCTGCAGCTGCTGCAACTGCCCCTGCGCGTGGCGCAGCGCGTGCGGCGCCAGCATGGCGTTGAACTGGGCGAAGGGCCGGTCCAGCGCCGGCGCGTCGAACGTCAATGTATTGCGCGCCTGGCCGAAGGTGGCGGCGGCGCCGAAGCACTCGGCAATGGCCGGCGCGAACCACGGCGCCTTGCCCTGGAAGCCGGCACGGAAGGCGGTGGCCGCGCCATCGTCGTAGGCGCGCGCCACCAGCGACAGCATGCGGAAATTGGCCAGCGCCTGCATGGCGCCGCCCGCCGGACAGAACTCGGACAGGTATTCGATCTCGATGCGCGTGCCGTTTTCGCTCATCAGCATGAAGTCGAATTCGCCGATCAGCCCGCGCAAGTGCAGCAGCTCGTGCAGCGCGCTGCGCAGGGTGGGGCGGTTGAAGCAGACGTGGGCGATGGCCGAGTAATGCGCGAACCAGTGCGTCACGTCGAGGTCGAGCAAGCCGCGGTGCTGCGGCAGCTGCTGGGCGTAGGCGGTCATGCGGCGGTGCCGCTCGGCGTTGATGCGTCCGCCAGGTTCCGTGAGCTGCGCCGGCGTGATGCCCGTCTGGCGGAAAAAGTCGGCGGGATCGTGGCCATCGGCCTGCATGGCGCGCGCGCATTGCTGCGCGATGCGGTTCGAAACCGTGCGCGTGTCGGGTTTGTGCAAGGCTGTCTCCTGCTTATTCTGCGTATTCTGCTTGTTGTAGTAATTTTTCACAAATATTAGCACTTTGTAGGAGATTGTTGGTTGTCGTCCCATCTAAACAAAAATTGTTCTCGCGGGTATAAAACGCGTGCTGCGCGGTCAAGAAACTCACGCATTCTCACGCTATATTGTTTTCGGCCGGCCTTGCTGCCGCGCCTTGATACCTACAAAAACAGTCTTGGAGATAATGATGAATTGCACTTTGAAACCGATGGCCCGCATGGTCGCCGGCTGCGTCGCCACGCTTGCCCTGGCCGCCTGCGGCAACGACACCGTCAGCGAGGAATACACGCAGCCCGTATTCGGCGCCACCACCTACAACCAGCTGAAAGTCGACGGCTATACCTTCAAGGACATGAACCGCAACGGCAAGATCGACCCGTATGAAGACTGGCGCCTGTCGGCCGAGGCGCGCGCCGACGACCTGCTGTCGCGCATGAGCCTCGATGAAAAAGCCGGCCTGATGATGCACGGTACGGCGCCCACCGTGGCCGATCCCACCGGCATCGGCCAGGGCGGCGCGTACGACCTGGCGGCCCTGCAAGACCTGATCGTCAAGCAGTACGTCAACACCTTCATCACCCGCATGGCGGGCGACTCGGCCAATATGGCGGCCCAGTACAACAAGGTGCAGGCCCTGAGCGAAACGTCGCGCCACGGCATTCCCGTGTCGATTTCCACCGACCCGCGCCACCATTTCCAGTACACGGTGGGCGCCAGCGCCGGCACCCAGGGGTTCTCGCAATGGCCGGAAACCCTGGGCCTGGCCGCCATCGGCGACGATGCGCTGGTGCGCCGCTTCGGCGACATCGCGCGCCAGGAATACCTGGCCGTCGGCATCACGCAAGCGCTGTCGCCGCAGGCCGACCTGGCTACCGAACCGCGCTGGTCGCGCATCAACGGCACCTTCGGCGAGGATGCCGACCTGGCCAAGCGCATGGTGCAGCACTATATCGAGGGCTTCCAGGACGGCAACACGGGCCTGCATGACGGCAGCGTGGTGGCCGTCGTCAAGCACTGGGTCGGCTACGGCGCGACGAAAGAGGGTTACGATGGCCACAATTACTATGGCCGCTACATGACTTACCCGGGCAACAACTTCGCCTACCACGTCAAACCGTTCGAAGGCGCGTTCACGGCCAAGGCGGCCTCCGTCATGCCGACCTATGCGCTGCCGGACGGGAACATCACCATCGACGGCATCACGCTGGAGCAGGTGGCGGCCGGCTTCAGCAAGACCATGCTGACGGATCTGCTGCGCGGCAAATACGGTTTCGAGGGCGTGATCCTGTCCGACTGGGGCATCACCTCCGACTGCGACGCCAACTGCCGCAACGGCACGGCGCCTGGCGTGGCGCCTTCCTTCATCGGTTTCGGCACGCCGTGGGGCATGGAAGACGCCACCAAGGCCGAGCGCTACGTCAAGGCCGTCACGGCGGGGATGGACCAGTTCGGCGGCGTGACGGAGGCGCCCTACCTGACCCAGGCCGTGCAACGGGGCCAGCTGACGGAAGCGCGCATCGACGCGTCGGCGCGGCGCATCCTGATCCAGAAATTCAAGCAGGGCCTGTTCGAGCATCCGTTCGTCGATGCGGCCAAGGCGGCGGCCACGGTGGGTAAGGCCGACTTCATTGAGGCGGGCCTCGATGCGCAGCGCCGCTCGCTGGTACTGCTGGAAAACAAGGACAAGGTCTTGCCGCTGGCGGCCAGCGTCAAGAAGGTCTACCTGTACGGCATCGACGCTGCCGTGGCCAAGCAATACGGCTACACGGTGGTGGCGACGCCGCAGGAAGCCGACGTGGCCCTGCTGCGCGTGGCCGCGCCTTTCGAGATCCTGCACCCGAACTACATCTTCGGCAGCATGCAGCATGAAGGTCGCCTGAACTATGTCGACGGCGACGCCGACTACGAGGCGATCAAGAACGCGGCGAAATTCGCGCCGAAGACGGTAGTGACTGTTTACCTCGACCGCCCGGCCATCCTCGGCAACGTGCAGGACAAGGCCAGCGCGGTTCTCGCCAACTTCGGCGTCAGCGACGGCGCGCTGTTCGATGTCTTGACGGGCAAGGCCAAGCCGCAAGGCAAGCTGCCGTTCGAACTGCCATCGTCGATGGCCGAAGTGCAGGTGCAGAAATCGGACGTGCCGTATGATACGGCGCATCCGCTGTACAAGTTCGGTTACGGCTTGGCCTACTAAACCGTCCTTGCCATCAACGCAGGGAAATCCAGCTGCGCTCCTGCACCGAGCGCAGCGCAGCGGCTATCAGCCGGTCCACCTCATAGCCGTCGCGGAAGGTGGGCCAGACTGGTTCGCCGCTGGCGATGGCGTGCAGAAAATCGCGCGCTTCGATGACGATCTGCTCGTTGTAGCCGGTGCCGTGCCCCGCGCCCTGGGAAAATGCCAGGTAGTCGGGGTGGGCAGGGCCCATCAGCAGGCGCTGGAAACCCTGGCGCTGCGCGGGGCGGCCGGCGTCGTACAGCCACAGCGCATTCTGGTTTTCCTGATCGAAGGCGATCGCGCCTGTCGTCCCCGTGATGCGGTAGGTGTAGCCCATCTTGCGCCCGGCCGCCACGCGGCTGAAGGTGAGGGCACCGAGCGCGCCGTTGGCAAAGCGCAGCATCACATTGCCCTGGTCGTCGTTTTCCACCGCTTCCATGCCGTGCGGACCCTGGCGTTGCGCGTGCACGGTGTTCATGTCGGCCACCAGCGCGTCGACGGGACCGCCCAGGCGCAGGGCCAGGTTGAGCAGGTGCGAACCCACGTCGGCCAGCGCGCCGGCCCTGGTCGCCGTCGCCTCGCGCGTGCGCCAGGAAGCTGGTGCGCGCGGGTCGTGCAGATAGTCTTCCACGTGTTCGGCGGCGACGTGGATGATCTCGCCAATCTCTCCCGATTCGATGATCTGCCGCGCCAGCTGGCTGGCGGGCGTGCGGATGTAGTTGTAGCCGACCATATTGGCCACGCCCGCGCTTTCCGCCGCCTGCGCCAGCATCAGGGATTCGGCGGCCGTCATGCCCAGCGGCTTTTCGCAAAACACGGGCTTACCCTGGGCCAGCGCCGCCAGCACGATGTCCTTGTGCGTGGCCGGCGGCGTGGCCACGATGACGGCGTCGATGGCGGGATCATTGACCAGCGCGCGCCAGTCGCCCGTGGAGCGGTTCCACCCCAGTTCCCGCGCGCTGCGGGCGGCGCCTTCTGCGCTGCTGGTGCCGATGCAGGCGCACACGGGATTCAGGGTCGTGTGAAAAATGCTGCGCACGGCCTTGTAGGCGATGGTGTGGGCCTTGCCCATGTAGCCGGCGCCGATCAGGCCGATGTTGATGTCTTGCATATGCGGATTCTCCGTTCGTGTCGCGGTGAGGGATTCAGGCTTGCTGGCGCCAGGCGTGGCTGTCCAGCGCGTCGATAAAGCGCGCGGCTGGCCAGTCTTGCGCCATCGCTTCGTGCATCAGCTGCTGCTGCGTGGGCGGTGCCATGCCGGCTATGGGCTGGTCGTGGTCGAGGTTGCTGGGGAAGGCATAGCCTTCGGCGCAGGCGGCAATCGCGTGGCTGACGCCAATGTCATCCAGGACTCCCTGCGCGCGCAGCGCCTGCAGGGCCGGATACAGCGCGGCGCTCATGGCGCGGCGGTCCAGCGCTTCCATGGCGCGCCCGAACGGCGAC
Source organism: Janthinobacterium sp. GW456P (assembly GCF_002127655.1). Taxonomy (GTDB): domain Bacteria; phylum Pseudomonadota; class Gammaproteobacteria; order Burkholderiales; family Burkholderiaceae_D; genus Janthinobacterium. Next base: position 98,930 of record NZ_NEHB01000029.1, on the reverse strand, counting down.
GACACTTGCAGTAGGTTGGCCATGCGGCGGATGTCGGGCGAGCGGTTATGCCCGGCCGCATGGAAGAGGGCCGGGTTGAAGAACACGGCGTCGCCTTTGGACAGTGGCAGCTGCACGCAATGCTGCGCAAAGTAGTCGCGGAACGGCCGCTGCTGCCAGGCGAGAAAACCGGCGCGGTAGCGCTGCGACCCGGGCAGGTACAGGGTGGGGCCCGATACCAGCGGCATGTCGCAATGGGCGACGGCGCCTTGCAAGGTGAGCAGGGCCGACATCCGGTGCGCGGGGGCGGGGTAGGCGGCGCAGGCGGCGGGACTCTGGAAGCCCAGGTGATAGTCGCGGTGCGGCCCCTGGGCCGCTCCGCCCGGGTTGACGACGTTCACTTGCGCCGTCATCTGGTAGGCCGGACCGAGCCAGGCCTCGGCGATCCACGCGAAGACGGGATTGGCGTAATAGCGCGCGAACGCCTCGGGTGCCCGCAGACACAGTTTTTGCTGGGCGTTCCAGATGCGGTCGTTTGCGCCCGGTTGGGCAAAATGGTCGCCGCCCGCCTGGCCGCTCGCATGCTGTTCGGCGATCAGCGCGCGAAAGACGCCGCTGACCTGTTCCAGCGTGTCCATGTCGGCGACGGCGCGTTGGAGCACGATGACGCCCGGACCATCCATCAGCGCCTGGCCCCATTCGGCCTGCAGCGCGCGCAGCGACACCGCACTGGCGGCCAGCGCGCGCACCCGGTCGCAGTCGTAGACGAGAACGTTTTCTTTCACCGCGGCGGCGTGGGGATAGTCGCTCAGCGCCGTGCGTTGGCTGACGGTGGCGATGAAGTCTTGCAGGTCGCAGTGTTCCGGCGTCAGCCAGTACGGGGTGCTCTGCGCGGCGGCGTCTGTGGTGGGCATGCGGTGTCTCCGTTGTTTAAGTTGTAGAATCAGTATAGGGATGAAAATCCGCATTTTTCATCGGGAAATCCATCAAAAAAACATCAATTAACGTGGACATCGCATGACGCATCCGTTTCCCGTCAAGGTCGTGGCGCTGCAGGCCGGCGTCAGCGTGGCCACCGTCGACCGTGTGATCAAGCAGCGCGGGGGCGTGCACGCCAATACGGTGCGCCGCGTGATGCAGGCGCTCGACGAACTGGCGCGGCAAAGTACGCAGGTGGGCCTGTCTGGAAGAAAATTCATGCTCGACGTGCTGATGGTGGCGCCGCGCCGCTTCACGGACGCCGTGCGGGCCGCGCTGGAGGCGGAGCTGCCGTCCTTGCATCCGGCCGTGCTGCGCTCGCGCTTTCACCTGCATGAAACGCTGGACGTCGAGGACATCGTCGAACTGCTGGAACGCATCCGCAAGAACGGCAGCCACGGCGTGCTGCTGAAAGCACCGGACTTGCCAGCGGTGGCGGAAGCGGTGAACCGGCTGGCGGCGGCCGGCATCCCCGTCGTGACCCTGGTGACGGACTTGCCGGCTTCCGCGCGCCGCAGTTATGTGGGGATGGATAACCGCGCGGCCGGGGAGACGGCCGCATGCCTGGTCGGCCACTGGCTGGGCGCGGGCAGGCGCCCAAGGAAACAGCAGGTGCTGGTAACCTTGAGCAGCAACCGCTTTCATGGTGAGGAAGAGCGCGAGATCGGCTTTCGCCGCGCGCTGCGCGAACGTCACCGCCATTTATCCATCGTCGACGTAAGCGAGGGCCACGGCATCGACGGGGCCACGGGGGCGCTGGTGCGTCAAGCCCTGGCAGATCATCCGGCCATCGCCGCCGTGTATTCGATCGGCGGCGGCAATGCCGCCATCGTGCAGGCCTTTGCGTGAGCGGGCCGGTCCTGCCAGGTCTTCATCGGTCACGATCTCGACGCGGACAACGTGGCGCTGCTCAAGTCGGGCGCCATCCAGGCCGTGCTGCACCACGACCTGGGCCAGGACATGCGCCGCGCCTGCCAGGAAATCCTGCGGGCGCAGGGTGCACTGCCGGCCCAGGCGCAATCGCCGTCACTGTCCGCCATCCAGATCGTCACGCCGTGGAACCTGCCCGTCCTGAACGGGGTGAATTGACAGGCCTGCAAGGCTGGCCGATACTCGCCGCTTCGCTCATCGCTTACCTCAGGAAGGAATCCCCCGATGTCCGTTACTCCGCAATTGTGCAAGACCGTGCTCGCCGCCGCGCTTGCAGCCGCGTTGGCCATGCCCGCCATGGCCGCCGCCCCCGTAACTGCCGCCGCCCCGTCGCCCTGGATCGAGGCGAGCAATCGCAACGCGGCCATCGTGCTGGCGGCGCAGGCGCAGTTCTCGCCCGAAGACGCCTCCGATACGGGCCTGGCCCAGTACGACGGCCTGGCCGCCGACCTGGGACCGGACATCACCGGGCGCCATGTGGCGGCCATGCAGCAGGCGCGCGGCAAGCTGCAGCAAAAGCTGGAACTGGAGCGCGACGAACGCATACGCCAGGACCTGGAAATTCTGATCGGCGCCGTCGACCAGGAAATCGCCGGCGCCCGGCTGGAAGCCCAATACACCTTGCCATGGGTCGATGTGCCGCAAATGGTCTTTGAGGGCATGCAAAGCCTGTTGCAGGAACAGCGGCCGGCCGCGCGCCGCGCCAAGGCGCTCGAGCGCCTGCAACGCTATGTGGGCCAGTATCCGGGCAGCACGCCGATCACGCAGCAGGCGCAGGCGCGCTTCACGGAAAAAATCGGCACGCCTGGCCTGGCCGGACCCGTGCGCATGCAAGTGGCGCAGTCGCTGGAAAACGTGCCGACGTATATCGCCGGCATCCGCAAGCTGTTCGCCGACATGAAAATCGCCGGCGCCGAACCTGCGCTGGCAGCCATGGAACAGCAGTTGAACGCATACGCGGCGTGGGAGAAGCAGGTGGTGCTGCCATTGGCGCGCACGGACTTCCGCATGGCGCCCGAGCTGTACGCGTTTCGCCTGAAACAGGTGGGCATCGACATCGAACCGCGCGCGCTGGTCGAACGGGCGCAGGTGGCTTACCTGGAAACGCGCGCCGCCATGCAGGCGCTGGCGCCCGTGGTGGCGGCCAAGCTGGCCTTGAAAGGCGTCGATGGCAGTGATTACCGCCAGGTGCTGCGCGCGCTGAAGGCCGATTCCATCCCCAACGCGCAGCTCGAGGCGCATTACAAGGGCGTCAATACGCAGCTGGAACAGCGGATCACCCGGCAGCGCGTGGTCGATATCCCTGCGCGCGCCATGACCATGCGCCTGGCGTCCGCGGCAGAATCGGCGGCCCAGCCGGCGCCGCATATGCGTCCGCCTCCGCTGATCGGCAATACGGGAGAGCACGGCCAGTTCGTCCTCCCCGTCAGCAATCCGGCCGCCAGCGGCAAGGGCGAGGCGTATGACGATTTCAATTTCGCGGGCGCCGCCTGGACCCTGAGCGCGCACGAAGGCCGCCCTGGCCACGAGCTGCAGTTCAGCGCCATGGTGGAGCGGGGCGTGTCGCAGGCGCGCAGCCTGTACGCGTTCAACAGCGTCAACGTGGAAGGCTGGGCGCTGTACGCGGAAGCGGAGATGATTCCGTACGAGCCGGCCGAGGGCCAGTTCATCGCGCTGCAGTTCCGCATGCTGCGCGCGGCGCGCGCCATGCTCGACCCGATGCTGAACCTGGGGCAAGTCACGCGCGAGGAGGCGGGGCGCATCCTGACGGATGAAGTGATGCTGTCGAAAGCGATGGCGCGCCAGGAGCTGGACCGCTACACCTTCAATATGCCGGGCCAGGCGGGCAGCTATTTCTATGGCTACATGCGCATCCTGCAGCTGCGCGCGGAAACGGAGCTGGCGCTGGGCGACAGATTCGACCGCCTGGCCTTCAACAACTTCCTGCTGGGCCAGGGCTTGCTGCCGCCGGACTTGCTGGCCAAGGCCGTGCGCGAACACTTCATCCCCGAGCAGAAAAAAGCCAGGGGCTGACGCCATTGCGCGCCGCATGCCATACTGGCGTCCTTGACATAGTGACGTGAGTGTGGCCGCATGTGGCGTGGGATCGTATCCGGTTTGCTGGCCGGCGCCTTCTGGGGCGCCGTTTTCATTGTGCCCGTCTTGCTGCCGGATTTTTCTCCGGTCGAACTGATGGTGGGCCGCTACGTCTGCTATGGCGCGCTGGCGGCCGGCCTGATGCTGCCGCGCCTCTTGCCCCTGCTGCGCCGGCTGCGGCGCGGCGACTGGCTGGCCATGCTGCGCCAGGCGCTGGCCGGCAACGTCGTGTATTACCTGCTGCTGGCGTATGGCGTCAAGCTGGCCGGCGTGGCGCCCACGTCCCTGATCATCGGCTTACTGCCCCTGAGCGTGACGATCTTCGGCCACAAGGACCACGGCGCGCTGCCCTTGCGCCGCCTGGCCTTGCCGCTGCTGCTGGTAGCGCTGGGCATCGCCTGCATCAATCTCGACATTTTCAGCCATGCCGGTAGCACCGGCGCGGACGGCGCCAGCCTGGCGCACAAGCTGGCCGGCGTGCTGTGCGCCATCGGCGCGCTCGCCTGCTGGACCTGGTATGCGCTCGACAATGCCCGTTTCCTCAAGCGCCACGCGCACTTCAGCAGCGTGGAATGGTCGATGCTGTATGGCCTGGCCAGCGGCGTCATCGCCCTGGCCGTGGGCGCCGTGGCGCTGGCGCTGGGGCAGGCGGGTGAAGCCGCTGGCGGGCCGGCGCGCGACTGGTCCCATTTCTGGCTCGTCTGCCTGCTGCTGGCCCTGGGCGCTTCCGTGATCGGCAATTACCTGTGGAACCTGGCGTCGCGCCTGGTGCCGGTCACCCTGTCGGGCCAGTTGATTTTGTCGGAGACCCTGTTCGCGCTGCTGTACGGCTTCGTCTACGCGCAGCGCATGCCGCGCGCGCTGGAATGGCTGGCCATGCTGTTGCTGGCGGCGGGCGTGCTGTGGTCCGTGCACGCGCACGCGCGCCAGCAGGGGCAGGCTTGAAGCGAGATGGGCGCGGCGGCCGCCCCCGGCGTTCCACCACTTACTGTACTTCCGCGATCACCATCGTCGCACGCTGGCTGCCGATGACCAGCAGCACTTCCAGCGGCAGCGCGCCGTCGGGCAGGCGGGTGACGGCGAAGGTCTTGCTGTCGCCGTCGTAGCTGATCCAGGCCGGCAGCGGTGCGCCGCTGGCCAGGTTGGCCTGCACGGGCACGCGGTTGACGGCGGCCGCTTCGACGATTTGCGCCGGCAGGGGGAAGCCGAAAGCGTTTCCTGCGTCGGCGATCTCCTTCGGTATCGAAACGGCGATCGCGCCATTCTGCTGCAGCGACGCGGGCCGTACCAGCGACACGCTGATGCTGGGCGTGCGGATGATCTTGAGCGCCGTGCCGGCGGCCAGCGAGGGCACGGCCGGCGGCGTGCTGCTCAAGCCGGCGTCTGACGACGGTATCTCGCCCAGCGGCGGCATGCTCAATCCGGGCGCCACGCGCTGCTGCGCCAGCGGCAGGGTCGGCAACGGTGGCACTGGCACGACGACGGGCGGCGGTACCTGGACTTCGGCGTCGAGAATGTCCGCGCTGAGGCCTTGCGGCTGGCTCAGACTGTAGTTGGCCGCGTCTGCCCCCGCCAGTGCATAGCCGTTGACGCTGACCGGCTTGGCCTTGCCGGTCGTGGCATCGGCAAAGCTGGCGCCCGGCGTGCCGGCCAGGGCGACTTCGTCCTCGCCGAAGATATTGATGACCGCCGTGCCGCCCAGGCTGGCCACGGCATTGCCGTCAAACGTCTTGTTGTTGGCGTGGACACCCGTCACAGTGATCAGCGCGGGAGTGATGTCGCCAACGAGGCCCGGCTCCTGGCCAATCGCGTAGTTGCTGTCGCTGGAGGTATAGCCAACCAGGGCGATGGCCTTGCCCTTGCCCACATTCTTGTCGGCAAACTGGCCGCCGCCATTCCCGCCCACGGTGACGATTTCACCATCGAAGCCCGACACCACCGGCGTGCCGGACAGCGTCACGCTGCGCGTGCCATCGTAGGTCTTGGCTGCCGCCACGCTCAAGCCGCTCACTTGCAGCACGGCCGGCGTGATGGTGGCCGTCAGGCCCGTCGGCTGCAGCAGGAGGTAGTTGCCGTCTTCCATCGTGTAGCCGGTGACGGTGACGGCCTTGTTGCTGCCCGCGTTCTTGTCGGCGAACAGGCCCGTGCCCGTACCCGTGACGGTGACCACGTCGTTCCCCAGCGCCTGCACGGTGGGCGTACCCGTGATCAGGGCGTTGCGCGTCGTGTCGTAATTGCGGCTCTGCGCGCTGATCCCCGTCACTTGCAGCAGGGCGGGCGTGATGCTGGCCGTCGTCAGGGCGCTGGTGTTTTCCACGATGTAGTTGCCGGCATCCGCGCCGGCGGCGGCGATGCCGCTGACGGTGACGGTTTTATTGACGCCCACGTTCTTGTTGGCGAAGCTGGC
>NZ_NEHB01000029.1:0-92489 GCF_002127655.1 Janthinobacterium sp. GW456P | reverse complement strand
CTGAAGGCGGCATTCGTCACCGTGTCGCCGCCGACGAGGGCGGCCGACAGGGCCGACAGGTTGCCGCTGGTGATGGTGTAGGCCAGGTTGCCGTCGTAGACCTTGCTGATGGATGGCGCGGTCAATGTGATGGTTTTCGGCGTGATCATGCCCGTGCCCGTGGCGCTGGTGGGCAGCAGGTAATTGCCATATGACGTGCCTGCGCCGGCCGTGAAATCCTCGGACGACAGCGTCGTGCTGACCGTGCGGCTGCCCGCGTTGCGGCTGTCGAAGGTGCCCGTGGTCTTGTTCACGCTGAACGATTCGCCCGCCACCAGGCCATTCAGGGCGTAGCTGCCGAGCACGATCTGCGCAGCGGTGCCGCCATCGTACACGCGTGTGAAGGCCGTCACGGGATGCAGGGTCAGCTGGGCGGGCGTGATGCTGCCCGTCAGTTCGGGCGCCTGGCCTATCGTGTAATTGCTGTCGCTGGAGGTCAAGCCGCTGACCGTGATGGCCTTGCCCATGCCAGCGTTCTTGTTGGCGAACTGGCCCGTGCCGGTGCCCAGCACGGTGACGCTCTCGCTACCCAGGCCGAAGACGATGGGTGTGCCTGCCAGGGTGATGCCCGTCGTGCCGTCATAGGCCTTGCTCACGCCCGAATTCAGGCCGAACAATTCCAGCACGGCCGGCGTGATGGTGGCCGTCAGGCCCGTCGGCTGCAGCAGGAGGTAGTTGCYGTCTTCCATCGTGTAGCCGGTGACGGTGACGGCCTTGTTGCTGCCCGCGTTCTTGTCGGCGAACAGGCCCGTGCCCGTACCCGTGACGGTGACCACGTCGYTCCCCAGCGCCTGCACGGTGGGCGTACCCGTGATCAGGGCGTTGCGCGTCGTGTCGTAATTGCGGCTCTGCGCGCTGATCCCCGTCACTTGCAGCAGGGCGGGCGTGATGCTGGCCGTCGTCAGGGCGCTGGTGTTTTCCACGATGTANGGTAGTTGCCGTCTTCCTTCGTGTAGCCGGTGACGGTGACGGCCTTGTTGCTGCCCGCGTTCTTGTCGGCGAACAGGCCCTTGCCCGTACCCGTGACGGTGACCACGTCGTTCCCCAGCGCCTGCACGGTGGGCGTACCCGTGATCAGGGCGTTGCGCGTCGTGTCGTAATTGCGGCTCTGCGCGCTGATCCCCGTCACTTGCAGCAGGGCGGGCGTGATGCTGGCCGTCGTCAGGGCGCTGGTGTTTTCCACGATGTAGTTGCCGGCATCCGCGCCGGCGGCGGCGATGCCGCTGACGGTGACGGTTTTATTGACGCCCACGTTCTTGTTGGCGAAGCTGGCGGCGGCGTTCGTCACGTCGAGCAGGTCGCCGGCCACGCGGTCRTCGCCCAGCGTGACGCTGGCATTCGTGGTGGTGTCGTAGACGCGGCCGATGCCCGTCGCCTGCACGGTGAGGATGCGCGGCGTGATGSTGCTGCTGCTGTTGCCGGCCAGGCTGACGCTGTAGTTGCCGCCGCCATTGCCGTCGCTGAGCGTGGCGCTATCGAAGTTGACTACCTTGTTGCCATTGCCGGCGTTCTTGCCGGCATAGCTGAAGGCGGCATTCGTCACCGTGTCGCCGCCGACGAGGGCGGCCGACAGGGCCGACAGGTTGCCGCTGGTGATGGTGTAGGCCAGGTTGCCGTCGTAGACCTTGCTGATGGATGGCGCGGTCAATGTGATGGTTTTCGGCGTGATCANTGGTGCTGCTGCTGTTGCCGGCCAGGCTGACGCTGTAGTTGCCGCCGCCATTGCCGTCGCTGAGCGTGGCGCTATCGAAGTTGACTACCTTGTTGCCATTGCCGGCGTTCTTGCCGGCATAGCTGAAGGCGGCATTCGTCACCGTGTCGCCGCCGACGAGGGCGGCCGACAGGGCCGACAGGTTGCCGCTGGTGATGGTGTAGGCCAGGTTGCCGTCGTAGACCTTGCTGATGGATGGCGCGGTCAATGTGATGGTTTTCGGCGTGATCAYGCCCGTGCCCGTGGCGCTGGTGGGCAGCAGGTAATTGYCATATGACGTGCCTGCGCCGGCCGTGAAATCCTCGGACGACAGCGTCGTGCTGACCGTGCGGCTGCCCGCGTTGCGGCTGTCGAAGTTGCCCGTGATCTTGTTCACGCTGAACGATTCGCCGGCCACCAGGCCATCGAGCGCATAGTTGGCGCCCGTCAGGCTGGTCGTGGTCGTGCCGTTGTAGACACGGCCGATGCTGCCCGCAAGGCTGGCCGTCAAGGTCCTGGCCGTGATGCTGGCAACGCCGCTGGCCGAGGAAGGCAGCGCGTAGTTCGACAAGGTGGTGCCGGCACCGGCCGTGAAGTCGCCGGCCGACAGGCCTGCCGTCACGCTGTTCGCACTGGCCACATTGGCGGAATTGTAGCTGCCGGCCGTTTGCGTGATGCTGGCCGACTGGCCGCCGATGAAGCCGGCGAAGTTGTAGTTGGCGCCGCCCAGCAGCGCCGCCGTCGTGCCGTCGTAGGTCTTGACGATGGCGCCCGTCAGGCTGGCCGTCAGGGTCTTGGGCGTGATGACGGCGGCGCCGCTGGCGCTCGTCGGCAGGATGTAATTGCTGAGCAAGGTGCCGCCGCCGGCCGTGAAGTCGCCGGCTGACAGCAGGGCGCTGACGCTGCTGGCGCCCGCCACGTCGCTGGAATTGTACAGGCCCGCCACCTGGCCGACCGTGGCCGACTGGCCTCCGGCAAAGCCTTGCAGCTGGTAATTACCGGCGGACAGGGTGGCATTCGCGTTGCCGTCGTAGATTTTGCTCGGCGTGCCGATCACCACGGCCGTCAGCGCCTTCGGCGTGATGCTGCCCGTGCCGCTGGCCGCGACGGGCAGGTTGTAGTTGCTGGCCAGGGTGCCCGCGCCAGCCGTGAAGTTGCCGGCCGAGAGCAGGGCGTTGACGGCGTAGCTGCCGACGTTGATGCCGCCGTACAGGCCGCTTGATGATACGATGAAGGAATCGCCGCCGACCAGGCCGTTCAGCACATAGTCGCTGTTGGACAGGCTGGCCACGTTGCTGCCGTCATACTGCTTGCTGACGGGGTTCAGCGAGGCCGTCAGGGTTTTCTTTTGTACCGTCAGGGTGCGCGGTGTGTTGCTGCCCAGCGCCACGGCATAGCCGTTGTTGCCCGTCACGCCGCCAAGGTTGACGGTGATCGCATACGGGCTGCCCGCGGCGCCGGCGGTGGCGGCCGCGCCGGCGGACGTGGCCGTGACGGCGCCGGACAGGGCGGTCGAAACCGTGTCGCCCAGGTAGGCGCCCGCCACAGCGCCCTGCGCGCCGGACAGGCTGATGACCTGGTCCGCCAGGGCCGTGCCCGTGGCAAGGTCGTCGCCGTAGGTCTTGCTGACGTTTTGCGTGTTGACGGTGATGGTGGGCTGGTAGGTGAACAGGTAGCGGTTGCCCGTCTGCGTGGCATCGCTGCCCGTGTAGCTGCTGTTCCAGATGGCCGTATTATTGCTGTCGAGGTTGCCGAACGTGCTGGTGCCCGGCGCGTTCGCATACACGAGCCAGCGCGCGCCTGGGTCGGACAGGGCGATGCTGGCGGCGCCATTGCCGGAATTATTGTTGAAATTGCCTTTCGCCGCCAGGGTCACGGCCGTGCCGGCGCCGCTGGCGCTCAGGATGGCGCCGCTGTTCAGCGTCACGTCGGCGCCGATGCCGCGGTAGCCCACGTCAAAGCCGCAGCAATTGGCGCTCAGGTCGGGCAGGTCGGCCAGCGTGCCGGCGCCGTTGCCCTGGTTGAGCAGCTTGATGCTGGCCGCCGTGATGCTGTTGACGCTGATCGAGCCGGCCATATGGTTGCTCTTGTCGCTGCCGTCGGCCATCAGCATCGAGACATGGCCCGTGCCCGCGTCGATCACGGCGGGCGCGCCCTGCGCATTGCTGCCCATGCTGATGGTGGCGATGCCTGCGTCGCGGTAGGCATCCTTGACGCCGTTGGCCAGGCTGTCGTTGGCGATCAGGTTCAGGTCGCGGTTGCCCGTGATGATGTCGCCCAGCACGGCGATGCTGCGCCCCGCCTGCATGGTCAGCGCGCCGCCGGCCACGCCGCCGCTGGCGTCGATGCCGCTCTTGACGAAAATATCATTATTTGCCTGCAGGGTTACGCTGGTGCCGGTGCGCAAGACGCCGGCGATGTAATCGGGCGTCATGGCCTGCGTCGCGCCTTCGGCGTCGCCGTAGCCGGTGGCGCCCGGCAGCCACATGGGAGTGGCGGACGGCATGCTGGACGAGACGAGTATCACGTGGCCGTTATCGCCGGCGAAGGTGACGAAGGCGGTATTGCTGCTGGCCAGCGACATGTTCGGGTAAGTGCCGAGTCCGCCCCAGAAGCGGCCGTTCGGATTGCCGACCCCCGCGTTGTCCGGTCCCACCACGCCCGTCAGGGGGGCGCTGGCGTTGCTGATGAAATTGACGGCGCCGGCGCCGCAATTCCAGTCCGGCGAGATGATGAAATAGCCTGGATTGGCATAATCGGCGGTGGTGCCGTAGTACGAGGCCAGCTGAATGCCGCTGCCCACGTAATCGTTGACATGGCTGCCGACCATGGCGTTGGCGGCCGACTGGATGTTCTGGTTGCCTTGCGCCGCATAGTCGTTCAGCCTGCCCGTGTTGCCGTCGACCCAGCTGACGGCGCCCGCGTTGACGATGCCGTTGATGTCGCGGTTCGGGTTGGCCACTAGGTAATGACCGTTGATCAGCACTGCGTAATAGCTGCCCAGCGCATCGCCGGCTTTTTCGCCTACGATGCTGTTATTTCTGCCGATCACGCCGCTGACGCCGGCCGCGCCGCTACCCCAGGTGACGGCGCCGGCCGTCGCGTTGGCGGCATTGGCCCAGTTCGTGCTCAGGGCGATATAGTTGCCCGTATAGCGGTTGATATTGTTGACGGCATCGTAGTTGTACAGGTAATCGACATAGGAACCCACATTGTCGTTGGCCTGGGTGCCGACCAGGCTGTTGGCGGCGGAAACGATGTTGCGGCTGCCCTGGGCCGCATAGTCGGACAGGCGGCCCGTGCTGCCATTGACCCACGTCAGCGCGCCGGCGCCCGTGGCGGCGCCGTTGTCCCAGTACTGATTCTGGATCAGGTAGCTGCCGGACACCGCCAGCGGCGTGATGGTCCAGTCCTTGCTGTCGTTGGCTTTCAGGCCCAGCACGCTGTTGGCGTTGGAAACCGTGCCCGTCAGCGGCCCCGTGCCGCTGCCCCAGGTGACGGCGCCCGCGTCGGCCAGCGCGCCATTGTCCCAAAGAATGCTGGAAACGAGATAGTTGCCGCTATACAGCTGCTTGCCGTTGCTGTCGTAACCGGCCAGCAAGGCCGTCACGCCATTCACATTGTTCTTGGCCGTGCCCACGCGGTCGTCCGTGACGCTGCCGACCAGGCTGTTGGCGGCCGAGACGGCGCCCACGGTGGGCGCACCGTTGCCATCGCTCCAGGTGACGGCGCCCGCGCGCAGCGCCGCGCCATTGCGCCAGTAGCTGCTGGCGGTGACGAAATTGCCGTTCGATAGCGCGGTGACGCCATTGCCTATCGCGTCCTGGTGGCTGGTGCCGCCGTTGACGGGGTTGGTGACGATGTCGGAGGGCACCACGAAGCCGCCGATGAAGTCGGCGACATTGCTGCCGATGAAGCTGTTGGCCGCGCTGATCGTGTGGCCGCCATCGACGGTGGCGCCGGTGGCGCCGCTGCTCCAGGTGACGGCGCCGCGCGTGCCGTTCCACATGGGGCTGGCCACGGCGTAGTTGCCATTCGAGAGCAGACTGATCGACGTTCCTTCCTGCAGCACGGGCACGGGATTGTTGGTCTGGTAACTATTGTACTGGTAGGAGCCGATGCGGTCGCCACTGAAGCTGCCGACCAGGCTGTTGGCGGCCGAGACGGCGCCCAAGGTGGGGCTGGCGCCGCTGTTCCACGTCACCGCGCCGGCGCTGGCGTTGCCGCCATTGGCCCAGTAGGGACTCAGGGCCAGGTAATTGCCATTGCCGACGAGGGCCAGGATGCCGCCCGCGCCCACGCGGTCATTGACCTGGCTGCCGACCAGGCTGTTGCCGGCACCGACCGTGCCATCCTGGCTGGCCTTGCTCAAGCCCGTCGTGCCATCGACGAGGGTGGAAGCGCCCCGCGTGCCGTTCCAGTTCGGGCTCGATACCACGTAATCGTTGTTGTCGAGCACAGTGACGGCTTTGCTGCCGATGCTGTCGCCCGTGGTGGAGCCGATCAGGCCGTTGGCCACGACGGCATTCTTGACGTTCGTGCCGTAAGCCACCCAGGTGGCGGCGCCGCGTGCACTGTTCCAGCCGGGGCTGCTGATCACATAGGCGTTGTTGTTACCCAGCAAGGTGACGCCGCCGGACGACAGCGCGTCGGAGGCGCCGCCGACGAGGCTGTTGGCAGCCGAGACGAGGCCCGTCACGGCGTTGACGCCGTCAAACGAGGCCACCATGCCGGCGCTGTTGTTCCAGTCCGAGCCGTAGATGAGGAATTGCGAACCGCTGAGGGCCTGGAAGTATTTGCCGACCTTGTCCGTGCCAGTGCCATTGCCCGTGGCGTCGAAGCGCGCGCTGTCGCCCACGAGGCTGTTGGCCGCGCCCACCACGCCCGTCAGCGCACTGCTGCCGGAACCGAAGGTGACGGCGCCCACGCCCTTGTTCCAGGCCGAGTTCACCAGCACATAGTTATCATTGGGCAAAAGGTTAATGCTGCCGCCCACCTGGTCGCCGAATTTGTACTGCTTGTAGCCATCTGCAGGCACGATGGTCATCGGCGTGCCGCCCACCAGGCTGTTGCCGGCGCTGACGACGCCGGCCACGCCCGTGCCGCCGTCGCCGAAGGTGAGCGCGCCGCGCGAATCGGACCAGCTGCCCGTGCCCACCAGGTAGTTGCCGTTCGATAGGGTCTTGATGGCGCTGCCGCCCACATTGTCCGAGGTGGCGTAGCCCTGGCTGCTCAAGTGCGTGCCCGTACTGCCCACCAGACTGTTGGTGGCCGACACGGCTTGCGCGCCCGCGCCCCAGCCTGTCGTACCGTTGCCCCAGGTGACGGCGCCCTTGCCGTTGTCCCACAGATTGCTGCTGACGACGAAATTGCCATTGGCCAGAGAGGTGACGGCATAGCTGCCCACCTTGTCGCCCGCATGCGTGCCGTACAGCGTCGAGATCAGCGCCTGGTCGCTCTGGCGGAACAGGTAGGCGGCGCCGGAGCCGGTGGCGCCCAGGTTGTCGTCGGGATTCGTGATGACGACATAGCCGGTGCGCGTGATGGTGGTGCCCGCCGTGGTGGTCAGCGCCGTGGTGGTCTTGCCGAAGCTGCCGCCCGCCGTGGGGTGGGGATCGACGAATTCCAGCTGTCCCGACAGCTGGCTGTCGATGTAAATGTCTTTCGGGTCCAGCAGCAGGGTGCCGGACTTGCCGTAGCGCGCGTAGCCGTTGGCCGTGCCGCCGAAATGCAGGGTCTGCTTGCCGGACACTTCCATGATGCCGCCGTCGCCGCCCCAGGCGCCGCCGCGCGCGCCGATGTCGCCGCCGAACACGGTTTTCTCTTCCGACCAGACCACCACCTTGCCGCCGTTGCCCGCGCCGGTGGCGTCCGCGTTCAGGCGCACGCCCTTGCCGACGGTGGTGTTGACGGCATTGCGGATGGCCGTGTTCCGGCCCTGGTAATCGCCGCCGATGAGGATGGTGCCGCCGCCGGACGCACCCGTGGCGCTGACGCTGGCGCCCATCAGGGCCACGTCGCGGGCCGTGATGACGACCTTGCCGCCATGCTCGCCATCGGCCTGGTAGCGGCCGGATGTGTAGATCTTGCCGGCGCCGCCATCGATGGCGATGCTGCCGCCGCCTTGCGCCGACACGGTGGCGCTGGCCGTTTCCACCAGGCCGTTGGCCAGGGTGCTGCCGATGGCGCCGCCGCCATCGGCGCGCAAGCCGCCCGCGTTGAGCATGCGGTCGCCCGCGATGGCGATGCTGCCCCCCTGGCTGCCCGACACGTCAAGGCTGCCGCCATTCTCGACCAGGCCGGAACTGTCGAGCACGATTTTGCCGCCGCGCGCGGCCAGGCCCGTCGCTTCCAGGGCGCCGCTGTTGCGCACCACGCCGCCCTGCAGCTGGTTGGCGGCCTGGGCCGACATGATGATGAGACCGCCCGGCGCATGCACGGCCGCGCCGTTTTCCACCAGCGCGGCGATGGCCGAGGGCGACACCAGCACGCCGGCCAGGGTGCGGCTGTCGGAAAACTGCAGCGCGATCTGTTCGCCGGCCGCCATGGCCACCGTGCCGGCCTGGGCGATGACGATGCCGTTGTTGCGCACCTGCGGCGCCAGCATGGCGATGTAGCCGCCCAGTCCGGCCTGCAGGTTGCCGTCGTTGACGACCGCGCCCGTGGCGCCATTGCGCGTGAACGTATTGCTGCCTGCCATGAAGTCGGCCGTGCTCATCGTGTGCGTGGTGGCCACCAGGCCGCCCACGCTGACGGACGCGGTGGGGCTGAAGTACACGCCGTTCGGATTGCTGAGGAAGACCTGACCATTGGCCGTGATGCGGCCGAAGATCTGGCTGGCCTGGCTGTCCTGCACCCGGTTCAGGGTCACGGCGGCGCTGTTGGGTTGCTGGAAATTGACTTGCGCCTGGGCGCCCACGTTGAAAGTCTGCCAGTCGATGGCGCCGCGCTGGCTGGCCTGGTTGATGCTCATCTGCGCGCCCGCCTGGGCGATATTGACGGTGCCGCCCGTCACCTGGCCGCCCGTCGGCAGCTGGTTCGGCGCGGGCGGCGCGGCCCACGCGGCCGGTGCCAGGCCGAGGCCGGCGAACAGGGCGGCCATGAAGGCGCCGCGCCCGCTGCGCTTGCCCCGTCCGCGCGTGTTTTCCGCGACGGCGATCCAGGCGCCTTGCGCCTCGCTCCAGATCAGGCGGTAGAAGCGATTGATGGTGGCATGTCCGCTCATGATGACAATCTCCGTTTCGATTCAGGCACAGCGTGGTGGGTTCAGAAGGGCAGCGAGGCTTGCAGCCAGAAGCGATTCTTGCGCAGCGATCCGTCCTGGTCGCTGCCGTTCAGGTTGGGGTTGGGATTGCTGCCGATGCGCCGCGCCCAGGCCGCCTTGAGGTTCAGGCGAAAGCTGCTGGTCCAGCTGACGGCCAGGCCAGCGCCCTTCAGGCTGTAGCCGTTCACGTGGGCGGCGCCGTTGATGTCGTTGTCATGGTTGACCTTGACGTGGCCCCAGTCGTAAAAGCCCGTCAGGTTGACGTCGGCCGGCAGGCGCCAGCGCAATTCCAGGTTCAGTAGCTGGCCATCGCTGCCGCCCGCTTCGCTGGCCGGGTAGGCGCGCACGCCGTAATTGCCGCCCAAATAGAATTTTTCCGAAGAATCGAGGTTCTTGCTTGCCTGCTGGCCGCTCAGTGCGCCATACAGGGACAGCGTTTCCGTCAGCGCCTGCTGGCGGCTGGCGTAGTAGCGCAGCTTGGTGAAATTGCCGGCCGCACGTGTGGTGGCCGCATCGGCCAGCTGGTTCGGCGAGCCGTCCAGGTCCAGTTTGCCGTGCACGACGCTGAGGCTGGCCGCGTTCGCACCGCCACCGCCCAGGCTGTCGAACAGGTTGCCGGTCAGGCCGGCCGAGAAGGCGCGGATCTTGTAGTTGCTGCTGGTGACGCCGTTGGCGGCGTTGTCGAAGCGCTTGTCGTCGTAATTGAGCTGCAGATACAGGTTGCGCAGGCGCGAACGCAGCAGCGGATAGCTGGCGTCCACGCCGGCCGTGTTGGAACTGCCCTTGGCGTGCAGCGCGGCAAATTCGTCCGCCGTCAGCCGGTACGACAGGTGCGAGCCGCTGACGCCCGCGCGCCAGCCATCGCTGCTCAGCGGCAGGCTGTAGGCGAGGCGGACATAATCGCTGCCTTCCGAGTGGATCAGGTTGGCAACGAGCTGGTCGCCCAGATGCAAGGGGCTGTTGATGGCCAGGTTGAGTGCCGCGCGCGCCGCGCCCGTGGAGCGGTTGCCCGTGTTGTCGACGCCGGCGTCGCCCGTCAGCAGCGGTTCGTCGCCCAGCTTCATGACCAGGTCGGTTTCCGTCTCGCGCTGGCCGGCGGCCAGGTTGCCGGCTGCCGTCACGCCCGGCAAGTCGTCGATGACGAGCAGGGCGCGATCGAGGGCGTCGGCGTTCAGCGGTGCGCCGATGGGCTGGGCGCGCGTGACGTAGGGCGTGATGCGTTCGAGCGGCATGCGCTGCGTGGGCGCCGTGCCGGGCTGGGTGCGCACACCGCCGAAGACGGCTTCGACAATCTGGATGGTGACGATGCCGCCGTCGATTTCCTGGCGCGGCAGGTAGGCGCGCACAATCCAGCCGGCCTGGCGGTAGGCGGCCGCCACGGCCAGCGCCGCGTTCTGCAAGTCCTGGAAGGCGAGGGGGCGGTCCAGATAGGGCGCCACGGCCTGCTGCAGCACGGCGTCGCTCAGCAGGGTATTGCCCTGGAAGCGGAAACGTTGCACGGTCACCGCCATGCCGGGCATCTCCTGCATGGCGGGCGGCGCCGGCATTAATTCCTGGGGGGACTTTTTCGGTAATGCGGGAGCGCGGCCTTTTTCTATCTGCTGCAATAAGGAGCCCGCATCGGGAGCCACCTGGGCATACGCGGCGTTAATTGAGCTGAGCAATATGGTGATAATAAGATGATCGCAAGGTTTCATGATGTCCGCTGTCAAGAATTATCGGCAACCGCGCCCCGTTGGCGCTATTCTGCTTGGTTAAGTGCGATTCTAAGACCGTTATAGCCCGGTTTTATTTCTTCACGAAAATAATAAAAAATCGCGCAACAGATTATTAATTGTGTCGCAATAATTTGACGGGAAAATGCATGCGGATATATTCATTGAAGAAGAATAAGTTAATGCCGGATTAAATATCAAAGGCATAGTCACACATTATCACGCGATGTAAATGGCGAAAAATATGCGATGCCTGGCCGCCGGGCTGCGCGGCCCCGTATAATTGCCAGGCTTTCATCTCATTTCAGGAGTTCCGCTTGCAGCTACCGATCCGTTATCCGAACATGCCGCAACTGCTGCTGAAGGCCCGCGACAGCCTGCTCCAGCATTTCCGCCCCATCCTCAACCACTTCGGCGTGACGGAGCAGCAGTGGCGCATCATGCGCGCGCTGAACGAAAGCCCGACCCTGGAACCGCGCGAGCTGTGCGAGATCTGCCAGATTTCCAGTCCCAGCATGAGCGGCATCCTGGCGCGCATGGAAGAAATCGGCCTGATCGGGCGCAGCAAGTTCGAAGGCGACCAGCGCCGCCGCAAGGTGCACCTGTCGGAAGCGGGCGCCAGCCTGCTGCTGCAAATGGGTAAACTGATCGACCTGCAGTATGCCCACCTCGAAGCGGCCTACGGCAAGCAAGTGTTCGAAGACATGCGCCGCGCCCTGGAAGCGTTCATTGCCCTCGAAACCCTGCCGGTGGCGCCCGCCATCCTGCGCTGACCGTCCCGCCTTTCCCCGTTTTTCCGCCTGTCTGATTAGCCACCGGGCGCGTGTTTTTCGACACGCGCCGCCGCTGCTTTCCCCATGCCAGTTCCGCATATGCTCGCAGCCTGCCGGGCGCGCGCCCGCGCGCCTGCCGGTTTTGCTATAAGACTATGCCTTATAGTTAATTACTTACATGTGAGTAAATAAGCGTATAATTTGCTCCACTTGATCCAAATCAAGAAGAACAGCGGACGCCCGTATCGATGGATGGGGCGGCAACGGGCGCCACGCCCGTATTTCGCCAGATAAAACAGCAAAGTCAGGAAAAAAATGAACACACCATGCATGCGCGCTGCGGCGCTGGCCGTCTCCACGCTGATCGGCGCAAACGTTTGCGCCCAAAGCAATGTCAGCATCTACGGCGTGGTCGACGCGGCCACCGCCTATACCAGCAACCAGGGCGGCAAGTCGAACACCTATATGCGCAGCGGCAGCTTGTCTGCCAGTAAGATCGGCTTCCAGGGGGTGGAAGACCTGGGCGGCGACCTGAAGGCGCTGTTCCTGCTGGAAAACGGCTTTGAAAGCGACACGGGCGCGCAAAGTTCCGCCAGTTCGCTGTTCAACCGCCAAGCTTATGTGGGCCTGCAATCGACAGCCTACGGCACCCTGACGGCCGGCCGCCAGTACACGCCGTACTACCTGCTGGTCGGTTCCCTGGCGTCGAGCAATGTCTTGACGGGCGCCACCGGTGCCCATCCGGGCGATATCGACGGCCTCGATACCACCGTGCGCATCAGCAATTCCGTCACCTACAGCATGCCCGCCTGGCGCGGCCTGCAGGCCAGCGCGCAGTACGGCTTCGGCGAAGCGGCCGACGGCAATGCCGCGGGCAGCAGCGTCAGCGCCGCCGTCAAGTACAGCAGCTCGCCGGCGCAATTCGCGCTCGGCTACCTGAAGCTGAAAAATGGCGAAAATGCCATGGGCTGGA
The DNA here is from genome assembly GCF_002127655.1 of Janthinobacterium sp. GW456P. Lineage (GTDB taxonomy): Bacteria > Pseudomonadota > Gammaproteobacteria > Burkholderiales > Burkholderiaceae_D > Janthinobacterium. Next base: position 80,035 of record NZ_NEHB01000029.1, on the reverse strand, counting down.
GCAACAATGCCTCGGGCAGCTTCGGCATTTCCGCCATCAACCAGGGCTACGCCTCGGCCGACAGCATCGAGTACATCGCTGCCAGCGCGCGCTACACGATGGGCAAGTGGATGGTGGGCGCCAACGCCAGCAACGTGCAATACCAGCCGGGCAGCCATTCCACCTTCCGCGACACGGCCATCTTCAACACGGCCGGCCTGATTGCCAGCTACCAGTGGACGCCGCAGTGGTTCCTGAGCGCCGGCTACAGCGACACCTACGCCAGCCGCGCCAACGGCATCGCCGACCGCGCGCGCTACCGCCAGCTGTCGTTCGAGCAGAATTATGCGCTGTCCAAGCGCACGGCGATCTACCTGATCGAAGCGCGCCAGGTGGCGCGCGGCCAGACCCTGGGCCAGGACGGCGCCATGGTCGACGCCGTCGCCTCGGTCGGCGATTCGCAAAACGGCACGCCGTCGTCGAACGGCGGCCAGACGGTCATCATGGTCGGTCTCAAGCATTCTTTCTGAACGGTTGCTGAACTCACGGGAGCTTCAATTGGACGCTACACATCACAAGGAGGGCCGCGGCCCTCTCAATCCCGGCCGCCGCATGGTGCTGGCCGGCTTGCTGTCGGCGTCGGCCGCGGCGCTGATCCCCTGGGCGCTGGCAGAGCCCGTCGCCAATGCGGAGCAGGGCGCCTTCCTGGGCGTGTCGGCCATGCTGGTCGGTCGCCAGGTGCTCGACCCCGTGCTGGCCAGGCGCCTGTATGAGGCACTGGTGGCGCAGGACGCCGCCTTCCCGGCGAACGTGCGCGCGCTGCTGGCCCTGATCAATGCGCAGGGCTTGCAGGCGGCCGGCCTGCAGGAAGCGCTCGATGCGCTCGCTCCCGCCCAGTCGCCGCTGGCGGCCTTGCCGCGCCAGATCGCCAGCGCCTGGTACCTGGGCATCGTCGGCACGGGCGAGGCGGCCGTCTGCGTCGCCTACGAGCAGGCGCTGAATGCGGCCGTCGTGGCCGACGTCCTGAAGCCCCCGACCTATTCCTACGGCGCCTACGGCAGCTGGGCCAGAAAACCAATTTAAGGAGCCATCATGGCTGAAGAACTCTCCGCCGATTACCTCGTGATCGGTTCCGGCATCATCGGCTCGCTGGCCGCGCGCAAGCTGGCGCTGGCCGGCGCCTCGGTGCTGATCCTGGAAGCGGGCCCGCGCGTGTCGCGCGGCGAAATCGTCGCCCGTTTCCGCAACACGACGCGCCGCAGCGACTGGATGTCGCCGTATCCGTCCGTCGCCACGGCGCCGCACCCGATCTACCAGCCCAAGGACAACGGCTACCTGGTGCAGGCCGGCCCGTATCCGTACCCGGCCGAATACATCCGCCAGTTCGGCGGCACCTCGTGGCACTGGGCCGCGCAGGCCTGGCGCAACGTGCCGAACGACTTCCGCATCCACACCCTGTATGGCGTGGGCGTCGACTGGCCCATCAGCTATGAAGACCTGGAGCCGTTCTACCAGGAAGCGGAAGAAATCATGGGCGTCTCCGGTGCCGACAACACGGGGTCGCCGCGCCAGCAGGCCTTCCCGATGGATTCCGTGACGGAGCCGTACGCCATGCGGCGCATCCGCGAACGCCTCGACCCGTCGTTCAAGGTGGTCGGCAACACGGTGGCGCGCAACAGCGTCAGCTACGACGGCCGCCCGGCCTGCTGCGGCAACAACAGCTGCCAGCCGATCTGTCCCATCGATGCGCAATACCACGGCGGCATCGCCGCGCAGCAGGCGGAAGCGGCCGGCGTGAAGATCGTCTGCAATGCCAACGTCTACAAGCTGGAACACGACGCGCAGGGCCGCATCACGGCCGCCCTGTACTACGACGTGGACAAGAACAGCCACCGGGTCACGGCCAAGACCTTTATCCTGGCCGCCAACGGCATCGAAAGCCCCCGCCTGCTGCTCGTTTCCGCCTCGGACAAATACCCGAACGGCCTGGCCAACAGCAGCGACATGGTGGGCCGCAACCTGATGGACCACCCGAGCACCTCGATCACCTTCGACGCCGATGAAGACCTGTGGCTGGGCCGGGGCCCGCAAAGCCCCAATTCCATCAATACCATGCGCGATGGCGACTTCCGCAGCGAACACTCGCCGTACCGCCTCGACTTCACGAACATCTCGCGCGTCGATGGCGCCACCAGGGAGCTGATCGGCAAGGGCGTGTTTGGCGCCGAATTCGAACAGCAGCTGCGTTTCCGCTCGGCGCGCGAAATGAGCCTGAAAAACGTGCTGGAAGTGCTGCCGAACCCGGAAAACCGCATCGCCCTCAGCAGCGAAAAAGATGCCATGGGCATCCCCAAGCCGCAGGCGCACTATGCGATCGACGAGTACACGCGGCGTGGCCACGAGCGCTCGAAGCAGGATTTCGAGCAGATCGCCAAACTGATGGGCGGCACCAACCTGCGCCACAGCAAGGAAGGCGTGTTCGCCAACAACCAGCACATCTGCGGCACCCTGTCGATGGGGGCCGACCCGGCCAAGGCCGTGTGCGACCAGTGGGGCCGCACCTTCGACCATGCCAACCTGTTCCTGTGCAGCACCGGCGTGCTGCCTACGTCGGGCACCTGCAATTCGACGGAAAACGGCCTGGCCGTGGCACTGCGCACCGTCAAGCACATCCTCGACGAACAGCAGGGAGGCACGGCATGATGGCGGCCTTCAGAATGGCGGCCGGCGCCGCCTTGCTGGCACTGGCCTTGCCGGTGCTGGCGGCCGATGCCCCCGGCGCCGACGTGCGGGCGATCGAGCGTGGCCGCTACCTGGCGACCGCCGGCGACTGCATCGCCTGCCACAGCGCGCCGGGCGGCCAGCCGATGGCGGGCGGCCTGGCCCTGGCCACGCCATTGGGCGCCATTGTCGCCACCAACATCACGCCATCAACGACGCATGGCATCGGCAACTACACACTGGCCCAGTTTTCCGACGCGGTGCGCCATGGCGTGCGCGCTGACGGCGCCCACCTGTACCCGGCCATGCCCTACACGGCCTATGCCAAGGTGACGGATGACGACATGGCCGCCCTGTATGCCTACTTCATGCATGGCGTGGCGGCGGTGGACACGGCGCCGGCGATACAGACGGACTTGCCGTTCCCGTTCAATCTCCGCCTGTCGATGGCGGGCTGGAATTGGCTCTTCCTCGATAAAAAACCGTTCGTGGCCGATACGGCGAAAAGCATGGAATGGAACCGCGGCGCCTACCTGGCGCAAGGGCTGGCCCACTGCAGCACCTGCCACACGCCGCGCAACGCGCTGATGGCCGAGCAGTTGTCGAAAGAGCTGGGCGGCGCCGACCTGGGCACCTGGTTTGCGCCGAACATCACGTCGGACGTCAATAGCGGCGTGGGCGGCTGGAGCCAGCAGGAACTGGTCGATTACCTGCGCACGGGCCGCGCGGCCAACAAGGCGCAGGCCGCGGGACCGATGGCCGAAGCCATCGACCATAGCTTGCGGCACCTGAGCGACGCCGACCTGAACGCCATCGCCCACTACATCAAGAGCGTGCCCGCCATCCGCGACAGGGCGGACGTGAAACCGGTGACGCAATGGGGCAAGGCGGGCGACGAGCTGACTGCGATTCGCGGCGTGCCGCTGCCGCAAAACCTGAACAAGATGTCGGGCGCGCAGCTGTACGATGCGCAGTGCGCCAGCTGCCACCAGGCCAGGGGCGAGGGCAGTTTCGACGGCAGCTTGCCGCCCTTGTTCCACAATTCGGTGACGGGCCGCAGCAACAGCAACAACCTGGTGATGGCCATCCTTGATGGGGTGGAGCGGCAGGATGGCAAGGGTAATCATGCTGCCGGCCACGCTATCAGCCATGTCATGCCCGCCTTCCGCCAGACCCTGTCGGACGAGCAGATTGTCACCCTCGGCAATTATGTACAGACAATGTACGGCAATCCTGACGTGAAGGTGACGGCGGAGCAGGTGACGACCCTGCGTAACGGCGGTCCTGCCTCGAACCTGATCGGCCTGGCCCGCGCCACCATCATCGTCGGCGTGCTGGTGCTGCTGGCCTTGCTGCTGTGGTGGCGGGGACGGCGCCGCAAGGCAGCGTAAGCGTCCAACCGCAGCAAAGGCTGGGGCCAGACTGGAAAGTCTGGCCCTTTTTTTCCTCATAATTGCAACTCGTTTGCATATGTGGAACTTATGTACTATCATTAGTTACATGAGACGCGACAGCAAACTATCATCGATCCTCCATGTGCTGCTGCACATGGCGCATGCGGGACGCCCGATGACGTCCGAGGAACTTGCCGGCTGCCTGGACACCAACCCCGTGCTGGTGCGGCGCGTGATGGCCGGCCTACGCGAGCGCGGCTACGTGGCCTCGGTCAAGGGGCATGGCGGCGGCTGGCGCATCGTCTGCGACATGCAGCGCGTGACCCTGCAAGACATCTACGTGGCCGTCGGGTCTCCCACCATTTTCGCCATGGGCAACCGCGTCGACCAGCCGGGCTGCCTGGTCGAGCAGGTGGTCAACCAGTCGCTGGCCGGCGCCTTCGATGAGGCCGAGGCGCTGCTGATCCGGCGCTTCGGCGCCGTCACCCTGGCCGACCTGGCCGGCCGTTTCAGCCAACAATACGCCATCCACCGAGGAGCACCGCATGCACATTCCTGAATTTGACGCCATCATCGTCGGCGGCAGCTACGCCGGCCTCTCCGCCGCCACGCAACTGGCGCGCGCCCGCCGCCGCGTGCTGGTGATCGATGGCGGCCGGCGCCGCAACCGCTACGCCAGCCATTCCCACGGTTTCCTGACCCAGGACGGCAGCGGGACGGCCGCCATCGCCGCCGAGGGCAAGGCGCAGCTGCTGGCGTATGCCACCGTCACCTGGCTGGACGGCACGGCCGTGCAGGCGGGGGCCAGCGGCGATGGCTTCGACGTGAGCCTGGCGGACGGCAAAGTCGTTTACGGCCGCCGCCTGGTGCTGGCCACCGGCGTGATCGACGAGCTGCCGCCCGTCGATGGCTTGTCCGAACGCTGGGGCGGCAGCGTCTTTCACTGCCCCTATTGCCACGGCTATGAACTGGAGCAGGGCGCCATCGGCGTGCTGGCCACAGGACCCCTGTCCATGCACCATGCGCTGATGCTGCCCGACTGGGGCACGGTCACCTTTTTCCTGAATGGCGCGTTCGAGCCCGATGCGGCGCAGCTGGCGCAACTGGCCGCGCGCGGCGTGCAGGTCGTGCGCACGCCCGTGGCGCGGATCGACGGCGTGGCCGACGTGGTCATGGCCGACGGCAGCCGCCATGCGATGGCCGGCCTGTTCGTGGCCACCCGTACCCGCCTGGCCAGTTCCCTGGCTGTGGAATTGGGCTGCGCGCTGGAAGAGGGCGCCATGGGGCTGTTCGTGCGCACCGACGAACAAAAGGCCAGCAGCGTGCCCGGCGTCTTTTGCTGCGGCGATGCGGGGCGCATGGCCGGCAGCGTGGCGTTCGCGGTGGCCGACGGCGCCATGGCGGGCGTGGCGGCGCACCGTTCGCTGATGTTCGGGCTGGATCAGGCGGCAAAACCGCCGTCGATCTTCAGCCCCGCGCCCGTGACGAACGCCGCTTCGTCGCTGGCCAGGTAAGCCACCATGCCGGCGATTTCATCGGCCGTGCCGTGGCGGGGCAGCGCCATCAGGCCGTGCATCAGGTCGGCGAAGTCGCCCGTCGGCGGGTTCATGTCGGTGGCGACGGGGCCCGGTTCCACGTTGTTGATGGTGATGCCGAGCGGTCCCAGGTCGCGCGACAGGCCTTGCGTCAGGCCGCTCAGCGCCGATTTGCTCATGGCGTAGGCGGCCGCGCCGCCGAACGGCATGCGGTGCGCATTCGTGCTGCCGATATTGATGATGCGCCCGCCCGTGGGCATGTGCGCCACGGCCGCCTTGATGGCCACGAACACGGCGCGCACGTTGACGGCAATCGTCTTGTCGAAGTCCGCCAGCGAAAAATCCTCGATGGCGCCGGGCAGGAACACGCCCGCGTTGTTGACGAGGATATCGATATGCCCAAACTGCGCCGCCACCTTGTCGATGGCCGCCGTCAGGGTGTCGGCGTCGGCCGCATCGGCCTGCACGCCCAGGGCCTTGCCGCCGGACGCCTCCACGGTGGCGGCCAGCGCCTGCGCTTCGGCGGCCGAGCTTTGATAGGTGAAAACGACGTTGGCGCCCTGGCTGGCCAGGCGGCGCACGATGGCGGCGCCGATGCCGCGCGAGCCGCCCGTCACAAAGGCGATCTTGTTCTGCATTGGCTGGGTATTGTTTTGGGTTTGCATGATGGGCTTTCTGTGTGAGGAATCGGGAAGCTCAGTATCTGCCTTGCATTGCCTGCGCGGTAGCCATGAATCGCTACAATCACTTTCAACCAAGGCGATCAAATGAGCGGGTAGAATACGTGCATGGATGCCCTCAATCATTTGCAATCGTTTGTGCTCTCTGCCGAGCTGGGCAGCTTTTCGGCGGCCGCGCGCCGCCTGGGGCTGACGCCGGCGGCCGTCAGCAAGAACGTGGCGCGGCTGGAAGCGAGCCTGGGCCTGCGCCTGTTCCAGCGCAGCACGCGCCGCCTGACCTTGACGGAAGGGGGCGAGCGCTTCCTGCAGCAGATCGGCGGCGCCCTGACCACCTTGCGCGAGGCGATCGCCGGCGTGGCGGAAGAGGGCGGCCAGCCGGCCGGCATCCTGAAAATCAGCCTGGCGCCGTCGTTCGGGCGCAGCTACGTGGTGCCCTTGCTGGGCGACTTCATCGCGCGCTACCCGGGCGTCATCCCCGACTGCCATTTCGACAACCGGCAAGTGGACTTGATCGGCGAGGGCTTTGATGTCGCCATCGGCGGCGGCATCGAGCTGACGCCCGGCGTGGTGGCGCGCGAACTGGGCCACACCCACATCGTCGCCACGGCGTCGCCCGCCTTCATGCAGGGGAAAAGCATGCCCGTGCACCCGTCGGACCTGGCGCAACTCGATGGCGTGGCGCGCCGCTCGGCCGGCAGCGGCAGGCTGCGCAGCTTGATATTGCGCGATGGCGCCGGCGGCGAAGGCGTGGCCGAATGCCGGCCGCGCGCCATCTTCGACGACCCGGAAGCGATGGCGCAGGCGGCCATCCTGGGCGTCGGCGTGGCGCTGCTGCCCATGCCGCACGCGCTGCCCCACTTGCGCAGCGGCGCGTTGATCCGCCTGCTGCCCGGCTGGCATGCCGATTCCGGCCCCTTGTCCGTGTACTATCCCAGCAAGAAGCTGCTGCCCGCAAAGACGCGCGTCTTCGTCGATTTCCTGCTGGAGCAGTTCCGTCAGCGCGATTTCGCCGCGCAGATGCGGCCCGATTAAGCGATGAAAGATTCTTATGCAAAGCAATTACAGCCTGTTTTACACCTATGACGGCGATCAGCCGGCCCGCTTCCGGGAAGCGCGCGTTTTTGGCTGCACCGTATGGACGGCCGCCGGCGCCGCCATGACCTGGGGCGAGGAGACGCGCAGCGCCCATGCCAACCCGGCGCTGGCGCAAGCGGCGTATGCGGCGCAGTGCGATGCGGCGCTGGCCGATGGCTATGCGCTGGCGCGCACGAGCGTCATCGACCCGGCCGTATTCGATTTCGCGCTGCTGCAATCCCTGGTGGCGGAGGCCGCGCGCCTGGCTTTTGACTGCGTGCGCCGTGCGCATCCGCAGCAGCACATCGACGCTTTCGCGCTGGTGAGCGACGACAGCGCCATGACGATAGGCCCGGCGGCCAACAGCCGCGAAGCGCTGGCCGCCTCGGAATACGGCGAAGAGATGCGGTGGAATCCGGCCGAATGGGCGTTTGGCGAGGGCGGCGCCTACTTCGACAGCGCTTACCGCCTGCTGCTGCAGGCGCACCGAGACTTGCCGTTCGAAGTGGATTTCGTCACCTTCCGTACCGGCGTGTTCGACGCCTGCATCGCGGCGCTGGCGCAGCTCGACGCCGACGGGGTATTCGGCACGGGCGCCGAGCGCGATGAAAATCTGCTGCTGTTCGAGGTCAGCGACAGCGAGCCGGTGGATGGCGCGATGGCGCGTTTGAATCCGCCTGCCGTGGTGGCGCGTTTCGAGGCCTGGATGGCCAGCTGGGAAGACTGAAGCTTACGCCGCCACCAGCCTGAGTCGCGTAATCTCCGCCGGCGCGCCGATGCGCTTGGGCGGGCCCCAGTAGCCCGTGCCGCGGCTGACATAGATCCACAGGCGGCCGCGCCGGTGCAGGCCCGCCACGTACGGCTGCTGCAGCGGCACGAACAGATTCCACGGCCAGAACTGGCCTCCGTGCGTGTGGCCCGACAATTGCAGGTCGTAACCGGCCGCTTCCGCCTCGGGCGCGCTGCGCGGCTGGTGCGCCAGCAGGATGCGGGGGATATCGGCCGGCGCGCCGGCGATGGCCGCTTGCGGGTCGCTTTTCTGGGCCGGATCGAAGGCGCCGGCATTGAAGTCGGTCACGCCGGCCAGCGCCAGGCGCGCGCCCTCGTGCTCGAGCACCGCATGTTCGTTCAGCAGCACGCGCAGGCCCAGGCGGCGAAATTCCGCCACCCACGGCGCGGCGCCCGAATAATATTCGTGGTTGCCCGTGACGAGGAAGACGCCATGGCGCGCGCGCAGCGCGCCCAGCGGCGCGGTATGGCTGCCCAGTTGCGCCACCGTGCCGTCGACGACGTCGCCCGTGATGGCGATGAGGTCCGCCTGCAGACCGTTGGCGCGCGCGACGATGGCTTCCACATAAGCGCGCTTGATGGTGGCGCCCACGTGGATGTCGCTCAGCTGCACGATGCTGAAGCCCTGCAGGGCGGCCGGCAGGCCGGTAACCGGCACCGTCACTTCGCGCACGCGCGCCACACGGCGGGCATTGATGAAGCCAAGGATGGTGGCCAGCAGCGCCAGGAGCAGGACAAGCACGGCGGACGCCTGGGCATGCGGGCGGGCGGCGGGAACCAGCAGCATCAGTTCGCGCAGCATGGTGAGCACGAACAGCGAGGAAAAAAAGCCCATGCACAGCGAGCCGGCCCAGCTCAAGCGGTCGGCCAGGCGCATGTCGTTGGTGACGGCGCGGGCGAAGATGGTCATCGGCATCAGCATGGTCGAGGCCAGCAAGACGGCGCCACCCAGCAGCCAGCCGGCCAGGCCGACGGGCAGCGCAGGCAGCAGCAGCCAGCCGAGCAGGGCGTGCAGGGCGCCCAGTATCATGGTGATGCGCAGCAGCGGCGTGCGGGTTTTCATGTGATCGTTCCAATGGTGGGGCGCCCGGCGCGGCGCGGGCGATGCGGCGCCATCGCCGGCCGCCGATTATAGCCGACGCCTCGGCAACAGGCAGCCGGCTACCCCGCTCATGGTGCGCTCATGGTGTGATATGCAGCCCCAGCATGGCCAGCTTGCCGAAGTCGATGGGCTTGGCGAAGTGCTCGTTGAAACCCGACGCCAGGGCCGCCTGGCGGTCGTGTTCCTGGCCGTAGCCTGTCAGCGCGACGAGCTGGAACTGCTGCGGGATCGGCAGCTGGCGCAGTTTGACGGCCACGTCGTAGCCGCTCATGTCGGGCAGGCCGATGTCGAGAAAGACGATGTCGGGCTTGAATTCCAGGGTGCGTTCGGTCGCTTGCGCACCCGTGTAGGCCGTGCGCACCGTGTGGCCATACATTTCCAGCAGTTCCGCCAGGGTGTCGGCCGCATCGCGGTTGTCGTCGACGACGAGGATGCGCTGACTGCCGCCGCTGGCCGCCTCGGGCGCCGGCGCGGCCGCAGCCACGGGCACGTTGGCGTCGAGCGGCAGGATCACTTCGAAGGTGCTGCCCAGCCCCACGCCGGGGCTGCGCACGCTGACCTGGCCGCCGTGCAAGGTCACCAGGTTGCGCACCAGCGACAGGCCGATGCCCAGGCCGTCCTGCACCCGGTCGGGCGAGTGGCCGCTCTGCTCGAACAGGCCGAAGATGCTGTCGATGCTGGCGGCGGCGATGCCGATGCCGTTGTCGCTCAGGCGTATATGCACGTTGTCGCCTTCGCGCACGGCGGAAATCGCGATGCGCCCACCCGGCGCCGTAAACTTGGCCGCGTTGAGCAGCAGGTTGGCGACGATCTGCGACAGGCGCACGGCGTCGCCGCAGACCCACAGTTCTTCCTTGGGCAGATGCACGTCGAGCGCATGGCCGCGCGCTTCGACGCTGTGCGAACTCGTCTCCAGCGCGCTGCGGATGACGCTGGCCAGGCTCACGCTTTCCCACTGCAGCGAGATCTTGCCTTGCGAAATGCGCGACACGTCGAGCAGGTCGTCCACCAGGCGCACCAGGTGGTCCGTGTGGCGGCCGATGGTGCGGCGCGCATTGTCCTGCACGGCCGGCACGACGGGGTCGAGCTTGCACAGCAGGGCCAGCGCCGTGCGGATGGGGCCCAGCGGGTTGCGCAATTCGTGCGCCAGGGTGGCCAGGAATTCATCCTTGCGGCGGTCCACGTCGCGCAGCGCGCGTTCGACCCGCCCCAGGCGCAGCAGCGCCTTGACGTTGGCGATCAGTTCGTCGGCCTCGATCGGCTCGACCAGGTAGTTGTCGGCGCCGCCGTCCAAGGCGCGGATCTTGTCGGCCGTGCCGATGCAGGAAGCGGACGTCTGCAGCACCAGGATGGTGTTCGTCTCGGTGCCGCCCTTCAATTGGCGGCACACTTCCAGGCCGTTGATGTCGGGCAGTTTGACGTCGAGGAGGATCAGGTTCGGGCGATCCTGGCGGGCGCGCAGCAGCGCGTCGCCCCCGTTCGAGGCTTCGATGACCTTGAATCCGGCCCGTTTGAGGATGCGCGATTTGGCGTAGCGTGCGCCATCGCTGTCATCGACGTTCAGGATCAGAGCATCGCTGTTGTTATCCGGTAGCATGCGCATTGTCCCAGGTGGTTGTGCCTTGCGGCGGAACCGGCTCTTGCCGGTGATGTTGGTTGCCGATCAGTGCGCGCAGGGTCGCCAGCAATTGCTGGCGCAGCAGCGGCTTGACGTAATAGGCGTCGGCGCCCAGGGCCAGGCCCTTGCGCACGTCGTCGATCTCGGTGGCGACGATGACGGGCACCTGGCGCCGCAGCGGGTCGTTTTTCAGTTCGGCCAGCCAGTGCCAGGCCGTTTCGCCGTGCAGCAGGATGTCGAGGATGACGGCGGCAGGGCGCTGCTGTTCCCAGCGCTCCTGCGCCTCGCGCACGCTGCGCGCGGTCACCACGCGAAATTCGCTGCCGGCCAAAAATTTTTCATACAGCAGGCGCACGGGCGGATTGTCTTCCACCACCAGCACGCCGATGCGCTGGTCGTTGCCATTGTCGTTGGCCGGCGCGCTCGGCGGCAGGCTGCCTTCGGGCGCATGGTAGCTGGTGGGCAGGACCACGGAAAACAGGGAACCGTGGCCCGGCGTGCTTTCCACGGACACCGTGCCATTGAGCAGGGTGGCCAGGTTGCGGCACAGGGGCAGGCCCAGGCCCGTGCCCTTGACCTTGCGCTGCATGTGGTTTTCCACCTGGCTGAATTCCTCGAAGATCAGCTGCACGTCTTCGGCATCGATGCCCAGGCCCGTGTCGGAGACGGAAAAGCGGATCGCGTCCTGCTCCGGCAGTGGCGTGGCGCTGACGATGATGGCGCCGGCCTCGGTGAACTTCAGGGCGTTGGAAATGAAGTTGCGCAGGATTTGCGACAGCTTGCCTTCATCCGTGTGGATATGCAGCGCCGGATCGGGGTCGAGGAAGGTGAGCGTGAGCGTATCGGACACCAGCAGCGGGCGCAGCATGCCGCGCAGGGCGCTGAACAGGTCGGCCACCTGGAAGCTGTTGGCATGCACGTCGACCTTGCCCGCCTCGATCTTGGCCAGGTCCAGCAGGTCGTTCACCAGGTCGCTCAGGCTGACGGCGCTTTGCAGGATGAACAGCACCTGCTTTTCCTGTTCCTCGGACAGTTCGCCGTCGATGCGGTCGAGCAGCAGCTTGGACAGCGCGCGGATGGAGCTGAGCGGGGTGCGGAATTCATGGCTCATGTTCGACAGGAAGCGCGATTTCATCTGGTCGGCGCGGCGCAGGTGGTCGGCCTTTTCATCGAGTTCCGCGAACAGCGCCACCACGCCCCGGTTGGTGTCTTCCAGTTCGCGCGTCAGCTGCAGCAAATCGTCCTGGCGCGTTTTCAGTTCGGCCAGCGTGGTCAGGAGTTCGCGGTTCTGCTGCTGCACTTCGGACAGCGTGATATCGGAGGGCAGCGCCTGCAGGCTGCCGGACAGTGCGCCGATCATGCTTCCGTCCAGCAGGGGCGCGTCGCGCGGGAACAGCTTGTGCAGGGTGATCTGCGTGCCTTCGCCCGGCGTGCTGCGGATGTGGCAGCGGTCCATCAGGCGCTGGGCGCCCAGGATGCCCTGGCCCATGCCGGTGGGCGAGCGGTAGGTGCCGGCCAGTATCCGGTCGAGCTGCGCGATGCCGGGCCCCTGGTCCTCGATGCGGATGCTGAGCACCTGCGGCGCCGTCTGGCCATCGATGGCGAAATGCACCTTGCCGCTGCCCGCGTAGTTGTAGACGTTGCGCGCCAGTTCCGACACGGCCGTGGCGATGCGCACCTGGTCCTGCACGCCGAAGCCGCACAGGGCGGCGATCTGCCGCGCGCGCTGACGTGCACCCACCACGTCGAGTTCGCTGCCGATATGGGCTGTCAATATGCGTTGTGTCATGCCCCACCTGTCCTTTCTGCTGTTTCTGCTGTTACAGCCAGGTATTCCTCATGCTCGCGCAGCACCACCACCGTGACATCGTCGCGCCCGCGCGCAAAATCGCGGTACAGCACGGCGGCGACGAGGCTGGGGTGGCATTGCGCCAGGCCCGGATACTGTTCCAGGTCCCAGCGCGTGTGCAAGCCGTCCGAGTGCATGATCAAGGTCGTGCCCAGCTGCCACGGATAGCAAAATTCCTGCACCTTGCGCAGGTTGCTGCCGACGATGCCGTTATGTGACAGCAGATGCCGGCGCTGCTGCGCATCGAAGGCGCAGGCCGCGATGTTGCCCACGCCGGCAAAGCGCAATTCGCGGCGCGCGCTGTCGATATGCGCCACCGCCATGGCCGCGCCGCGCGTGGTGCGCAGGGCGCCGTGGGCCAGTTCGATGAAAGGAGCGGGCAGGGGCGGCAGGCCGGGCGTGTCGTGTTCCAGAAGCGCGCTGGCGCGTTCCGACGCGCGCGCCGCCAGCGGACCGTGGCCCAGGCCATCGGCCACCATCAGGCTCAGTTCATGGCCTTCGCACACGACGTTCCAGGCGTCGCCGCACACCTGTTCCGAGGCCAGCGGCAGGCATACGGCGCCGATGCGCCAGTTCGGATGGGCGGGAATGGCGCTGCTGGCGTGCTGGCCCCACACCACCATCATCAGCACCGTCCCCTTGCCGGGCGCCGTGTACAGGTCGAATTCCTGGCTCAGGCGGCGTATCGCGCCCAGTCCCACGCCGTAGGTGCCCGTGGTGGAATGGCCGTCCTGCATGTGCTGGCGCACATTGCTCATGCCGGGACCGTTGTCGATGGCCAGCACTTCGATGCCGCTGGTGCCGCCGCGCAGCACCTTGCGCAGCAGGATTTCGCCGCGCTGCGCGTGCTTGACGATATTGGTGGCCGCCTCGCTGATGATGATGGCCAGCTGGCCCGTGCGCACGTCGTCGAAGCCGATGCGGCGCGCCAGTTCGTTGCCGGCGCGGCGGGCCGCGGCGATCTCGCTCGGTTCGCCGATGGGAAAACTTCTTTGCCTGAGAATGTCAGGCTGTGATTCCTGGTGGTTCAAAACAGCTTCCATTTCGCGATGGTGACGGTGGTGCCCGCGCCGGGCGCCGTGTCGATGTGAAATGCGTCGGCCAGGCGCTTGGCGCCGCCCAGCCCCAGTCCCAGCCCGCCGCCGCTGGTATAGCCATCGGTCAGCGCCAGGGGAATATCCTCGATGCCCGGTCCCGCATCGACAAAGCGCAGTTCCAGTCCCTGCCGCGCGCCATCGCAGACGCGCGCGATACGCGCTTCGCCTCCGCCGCCGTAGCGCAGGGTGTTGCGCGCCAGTTCGCTGGCCGCCGTGATGATCTTGGTCTGTTCGATCAGGCCAAAACCCATGGCGACCATGCTGTCGCGCACCTGCTTGCGCAAGCGAACGACGTCTTCGTCGCTGTGCAGGGGCAGGATCTGCTGCATCTGTTGCGCCCCCGCCTGCGCCCGTTCCTGTGCCTGCGCGCCTAGCACGGCGCCCCCGTCATGCGCATGCGCCGCTCCGTTCCAGCAGCTTGATGCCCAGCTCCACGTTGAGCGCCGTGCTCACGCCTTCCAGGGGCAGCCCCAGCTCCACCAGGGTGATGGCGACTGCCGGCTGCATGCCGACGACGACGGTGCGCGCGTCGAGGATTTTCGCCATCGCCGCCGTGTTGCTGATCATGCGGCCGATGAAGGAGTCGACGATGTCGAGCGCGGAAATGTCGATCAGCACGCCCGTGGCGCGGTCCGTCACGATGCGGGTGGTCAGGTCGTCCTGCAGGGTCATCGCCAGGCGGTCATGCATGTCCACCTGGATCGTCACCAGCAGCAGCCGGCCCATGCGTAAAATGGGGATTCTTTCCATAGGCGCCTCAGTGTTGTTGCTGCTGGTAGGTGATGCTGGAACCCGTGCGTTTCAGGGCCACGACGAAGGCGTCGGCCAGGGTGGCCTTGGTCATCACGTCTTCCAGGTTGACGCCCAGGTGCACGATGGTTTGCGCGATCTGCGGGCGGATGCCGCTGATGATGCAGTCGGCGCCCATCAGGCGCGCGGCGGCGATGGTTTTCAGCAGGTGCTGCGCCACCAGGGTGTCGACCGTGGGCACGCCCGTGATGTCGATGATGGCGATCAGGGCGCCCGTGTCGACGATCTTTTGCAGCAGGCTTTCCATCACCACCTGCGTGCGTGCGCTGTCGAGGGTGCCGATCAGGGGAAGGGCCAGCACGTTTTGCCACAGCTGCACCACCGGGGTGGACAGTTCCAGCAATTCCTGCTGCTGGCGCAATATCACCTGTTCGCGCGCCTTCTGGTAGATGGCGATGGTCAGCAGGCCCAGCTCGTCGAACAGTTTGCTGGTGCTGACGATGGCGTCGCCCAGCTGCTCCGGCTGCGCCGTGATTGCCTTGCGCAGGTAGGTGAACAGCGGCTCCTTCAGGGCGAACATGAAGCTGGCCGTGTCGATCGGCGAATAGCCCTGGCGCACGCGCGACTGCGATATTTCGGCCAGCAGCTGGCGCGTATCGTCCCAGGCGCCGCCCTCGAGGTCGAACGAGTCGCCGCTTTCCAGCGCGCCCGCCAGCAGCGGCAAAAATTGCGACGCCTGCTGGCGCAGCTCGTTTTCGGCGATCTTGTCGCGCCGCACCAGGCGGGCGATCAGGCCGGCCATCCAGCCGTCCAGCAGTTCCGTGTGGTGTTCGTTGATGATGCCGGCCAGTTGCTGCGCCTGGCCCATGCCCGCTTTGTTTTTCATGCTCATCCTTGTCTGGAGTGGAGGGTGCGGCACGGCCGCAAACGGGCGCGCGCTGTGATGAATAAATTATAGGCAGAGGTGGCCGCAGCTTGTGTTCTGTGCCGCACATAGTGGCGCATGTCGATGCACATTCCTGACGGAAACATTGACGTCTTCACCTGGCATCTTAAAGATGCATATAGTTTGCATGTTTAAGCGGATTCCGCTACACTGGCAACACTCAACAAGAGAAACACGCCATGAATATCGACAAATTCAAACAGCAGCACCTGGCCATCCTGTCCGCCATCGACGACTTGCGCCGGCTGGCGCGCGGCGGTGTGGCCGCGCAGGCGCAGGCCATCGCCGAACAGATCGTCGCCATGAGCGGCTTGATCAAGCTGCACCTGGCCGTCGAGCAGCGCTACCTGTACCCGGCGGCGCAAGCGTGCGGCGTGGCCAAAGTGGCCCAGCTGGGGCGCCAGTACGAAAACGAGATGCACGGCATCGCCGG
The DNA here is from genome assembly GCF_002127655.1 of Janthinobacterium sp. GW456P. Classification (GTDB taxonomy): domain Bacteria; phylum Pseudomonadota; class Gammaproteobacteria; order Burkholderiales; family Burkholderiaceae_D; genus Janthinobacterium. The sequence continues at coordinate 64,068 of NZ_NEHB01000029.1, read as the reverse complement.
CGCCTACCTCGATTTCGCCGGCCGCTGGAATACGCCCGTGCGCCTGGCGGCCGAGCCGGACGCCTTCCGCAGCGAAGCCAATACCGTGCTGCACGCGCTGTTCCAGCGCATGCGCCGCGAAGACCATGAGTTATACCCGGCCGTTGAAATGCTGGCCTGAGACCGCCTACTAATAGATACAGGAGTTTTACATGCTGACCCAAGAACAACGCGCCATCATCACGGCCACCGTCCCCATCCTCGAGCAGGGCGGCGAAGCGCTGACGCGCCATTTCTACAAGAACCTGTTCCGCGACCATCCCGAAGTGCTGCCGTACTTTAACCAGGCACATCAACACAGCGGCGACCAGCAGCGCGCGCTGGCCAATGGCGTGCTGATGTATGCCAAACATATCGACCAGCTTGCCGCCCTGGGCGACCTGGTGGCCACCATCGTCAACAAGCACGTGGCCCTGCAGATCCGTGCCGAGCACTATCCGCTGGTGGGCGCCAGCCTGCTGCAGGCGATCCGCGAAGTGCTGGGCGAAGAGGTGGCCAGCGACGCCGTCATCGACGCCTGGGGCGCGGCCTACGGCCAGCTGGCCGACATCCTGGCCGGCGAGGAAGGGCGCATCTACAAGGCGCAAGCGGCCGCGCCGGGCGGCTGGAGCGGCGCACGCGATTTTCTGGTGCGCAGCAAGACGGCGGAAAGCGGCGAGATCACGTCCTTTTTGCTGGCGCCCGCCGACGGCCAGCCCGTGCTCGATTTCGCGCCGGGCCAGTACATCGGCGTGGTCGCCACGGTCGATGGCGTGCCCATGCGCCGCCAGTACTCCTTGTCGGCCGCCAGCAATGGCCAGACCTACCGCATCAGCGTCAAGCGCGAAGAGGGCGGCAAGGTGTCGAATTTCTTCCACGATCACGTGCAGGCGGGCGATACAGTCCAGCTGACGCCGCCCTCGGGCGACTTCGTGCTGACCGATGGTGACAAGCCGCTGGTGCTGATCAGCGGCGGCGTGGGGATCACGCCGACCCTGGCCATGCTGACGGCGGCCCTGCGCGGCAAGCGCCCCGTGCATTTCATCCACGCGGCGCGCAACCACTGCGTGCATGCGTTCCGCGCGCAGATCGATGAACTGGCCGCGCGGCATCCGCAATTGAAACGCTATTACTGCTATGCGGAACATGGCGGCGAACAGGACGCCCCGGACGCCGTCGGTTTGCTCAATAAAGAGCAGTTGAACAGCTGGCTGCCCGCCTCGCGCGACATCGATGCGTATTTCCTGGGACCCCAGCCGTTCATGCGGGCAGTCAAGCAATACCTGCGCGAGCTGGGCGTGCCGGAACGGCAGACGCACCATGAATTCTTCGGACCGGCTGCCGCATTGAACTGATCTTGCCTGTCTGGTGTTGCCCCAGCGAGAAAAAACCGCCGCCGTAAGGGGCGGGTAAGCCTCGCGCCGTATTGTGAATGCAAGCTCGACAAGAAAAGAGCAGGTTTTTACATAACGGAGGCAACACATGCATGACGATCTGGTGCAACAAATCAAGCGCGACCCCAGCTACCATCAGCTGGTCAAGGTACGCTCCCGCTTCGGCTGGGCCCTGACGGGCCTGATGATGCTGGTGTATTACGGCTACATCTTGCTGATCGCGTTCGACAAGGAATTTCTGGCCGCTAAAACGGGCGCGGGCGTGATGACCTGGGGCATGCCGATCGGCCTGTTCGTCATCGTGTTTACCGTGGTGATCACGGGCATCTACGTGCGCCGCGCCAACAAGCAATTCGACGACCTGACCAGCGCCATCCAGGCACGGGTGCAGGCATGAGCGCCGCCAAGCATGCGCGGCGCGGCATGTTTTGCCTTGGCTCCGGCCTGAGCGCGCTGGCCTTGCTGGGTGCCAGCAATGCCGTGTTCGCGGCCGGCGCCGACCTGGGCCAGGCCGTCAAGCAGCCGACCAACTGGACGGCCATCATCATGTTCGCCGTCTTCGTCGTCTTTACCCTGTTCGTCACCAAGTGGGCCGCCAAGAAGACCAAGTCGGCCTCCGATTTCTACACGGCCGGCGGCGGCATCACGGGCTTCCAGAATGGCCTGGCGATCGCGGGCGACTATATGTCGGCCGCCTCGTTCCTCGGCATTTCCGCCGCCGTCTTTTTGAATGGCTATGATGGCCTGATCTACGCCATCGGCTTTCTCGTCGGCTGGCCCGTCATCACCTTTTTGATGGCCGAACGCCTGCGCAACCTGGGCCGTTTTACTTTTGCCGACGTGGCCGCCTACCGCTTCAAGCAGGCGCCGATCCGCATTTTCTCGGCCTCCGGCACCCTCGTCGTGGTGGCCTTCTACCTGATCGCGCAGATGGTGGGCGCGGGCCAGCTGATCAAGCTGCTGTTCGGCCTCGAATACTGGATCGCCGTCGTGCTGGTCGGTACCCTGATGATGATTTACGTGCTGTTCGGCGGCATGACGGCCACCACCTGGGTGCAGATCATCAAGGCCGTGATGCTGCTGGGCGGCGCCACCTTCATGGCCGTGGCCGTGCTGGCGCAGTTCAACTTCAGCCCGGAAGCGCTGTTCGCCAAGTCGGTCGACGTGCATGCCACCAAGGAAGCCATCATGGGTCCCGGTTCCTTCATCAAGGACCCGGTCTCGGCCATCTCCTTCGGCATGGCGCTGATGTTCGGCACGGCCGGCCTGCCGCACATCCTGATGCGTTTCTTCACGGTGCCGAGCGCCAAGGAAGCGCGCAAGTCCGTGTTCTGGGCCACCACCTGGATCGCCTATTTCTACATTTTGACCTTCATCATCGGCTTTGGCGCCATCGTGCTGGTCAGCACCAATCCCGAGTTCAAGGATGCCGCCGGCAAGCTGCTGGGCGGTAACAACATGGCGGCCGTGCACCTGGCCAAGGCCGTGGGCGGCAACGTCTTCCTCGGCTTCATGTCGGCGGTCGCCTTCGCCACCATCCTGGCCGTCGTGGCGGGCCTGACCCTGTCGGGCGCCTCGGCCGTCTCGCACGACCTGTATGCCACCGTCATCAAGAAGGGCAAGGCCACGGGCGCCAACGAATTGAAGGTGTCGCGCGTGACGACCATCGTGCTGGGCATTATCGCCGTGGTGCTGGGCATTGCCTTTGAAAAGCAGAACATCGCCTTCATGGTCTCGCTGGCTTTTGCCATTGCCGCCTCGGCCAACTTCCCCGTGCTGTTCATGTCGGTGCTGTGGAAGGATTGCACCACGCGGGGCGCCACCATCGGCGGCTTCCTGGGCTTGATCACGGCCGTCGCGCTGACGGTGGTGTCGAAGTCCGTGTGGGTCGACGTGCTCGGTCATGGCGAAGCGCTGTTCCCGTACGCCTCGCCGGCGCTGTTCTCGATGACGGCAGGTTTTGTCGGCATCTGGCTGTTCTCGGTGCTCGACAAGAGCCCGCGCGCGCGCATCGACCGCGCCGGCTACGAAGCGCAGCAAATGCGTTCGGAAACGGGCATCGGCGCGGCAGGCGCCAGCGCGCATTGATGTTGTAGGTACTTACCGCAGGAAACAATGCCCGGTTCGCCGGGCATTGTCGTTTTAGCGCACAGTGGAAGGCGCTTACCTGGCCACGTGCAGGGGAATCACGCCGGCCGCCGGCGCCGGCGCGCCCGGCGTCGCTTCGAGTATCGATGCCAGGGTCACCGTGTCGAGCACGGCCAGGAAGGCGGCCGTGGCCTGGCCCAGCTTGGCCTTCAGCAGGCAATCGGGCGTCAGCGGGCAGGTATTATTTTCCTTGTTAAAACATTCCGCCATGAAGAAATCGCTTTCCGTCTCGCGCACGACCGTGCCGATATTGATCTCGGCCGGGTCGCGGGCCAGGCGCAGGCCGCCGTTACGTCCGCGCACGGTTTCCACGATGCCGGACAGGCCCAGCTGGTGCACCACCTTCATCAGGTGATTCTTCGAGATCGCGTGCAGGTCGGCGATATCCTGGATGGTCACGAGGCGGTCGCGGTGCACGCCAAGGTACATCAGGGTGCGCAGGGTGTAGTCGGTATAGGCAGTCAGTCGCATGGGCTTCGTTCATAAAGATGTGGATTACATCCTTGTTCAGCCTCCAGCATACAGGAGAGCGCGTATTCGCCGCCACCGCGATGTGTGTGGCGCCGTCACTTTTCATCCTCGAAAGACAAAAGTTGATTGCCTTTCGCTTAAATGCGTAGTAAATTTTCATATTGTTGCCCAGCTAAATAGCTCGCAAGCCCCTGATGGGCCTTTGAGCATGGATTTTATTGATGAAAATCAAGAGGGTGGTGAAGCGATAAGGTAAATTTACTACAAAAATCGGATGATGGGCGTTTCCCGGCCGGGGAGCGCGTACTACGCAATCTGTGCGGTGCCGCCGTGGCCGCTCCAGGAAATACATACCATGCAAATGAATGAAGTGAAAGACGAGCTGCTGAGCAGCGATATCCGCCAGCTGGGCCGTCTGCTGGGCGACGCCATCCGCAACCACCTGGGCGATCCCGCCTTCGAGCGCATCGAACATGTGCGCCAGCTCGCCATCCGTTTCCGTCGCGACAATGATGAAGCGGCGCGCGCGCAGCTGTCGGCCGCGCTGCAGGCGCTGTCGCAGGAAGAAACCACGCAATTGACGCGCGCCTTCAGTTATTTCTCGCTGCTGGCCAATATTGCGGAAGACCAACACCATATCCGCCGCACGCGTGCCCATTTGATCGCCGGTTCGCCGCCGCGCCAGGGTAGCCTCAGCCATGCCGTCGGCAATGTGTTTGAGGCGGGCCATGCCGATGCGCTGGAAACGTTTTTTGAAGATGCTTTCGTCAGCCCCGTCTTCACGGCGCATCCGACGGAAGTGCAGCGCAAGAGCATCCAGAATTGCCAGATGGCCATCGCACGCCTGTTGAGCGAGCGCGACCGCGTGCAAATGACGCCGGAAGAGGCGGAACAGAACGAGGAAGCGCTGGGCCGCGGCATCGTCACCCTGTGGCAAACGCGCCTGTTGCGCACGAGCAAACTGTCCGTCATGGACGAAGTGGCCAATGGCCTGTCGTTCTACGACCACACGATCTTGCGCGAACTACCGAAATTGTATTCTTCGCTGGAAACGATGCTGGCCCAGCGCGATGCCCGCTGGGAAGATGCGGAATTGCCCAATTTTATGAAGGTCGGCAGCTGGATAGGCGGCGACCGCGACGGCAACCCGTTTGTCACGGCCGACATCCTGCGCAGCACCCTGCAGACGCAGGCCGACAAGGTGCTCGATTTTTACCTCGGCGAATTGCGCAAGCTCGCTTCGCAACTGTCGCTGGCGCAAATCCTGAACGCCTGCAGCGAGCCGCTGCGCGCGCTGGCCGAGCGCTCGGCCGATGCCTCGCCACACCGCGTTGACGAGCCGTACCGCCGCGCCCTGCATGGCATCCATGCGCGCCTCGATGCCACGCGCTGCACGTTGTCGGGCAAGGGCAAGCCGGCCGACGGCGTGCAGGCTTACTCTTCCGCCGCCGAATTGCTGGCCGACCTGGACGTGGTCCAGCATTCGCTCATCAGCAATGGCTTGCGCGCGCTGGCGCGTGGCCGCCTGCGCCAGCTGCGCCGGGCCGTCAAGGTGTTCGGCTTTTCGCTGGCGCCGCTCGATCTGCGCCAGAATTCCGACGTGCACGAGCGCGTCGTGGGCGAACTGTTCGCCGGCGCCCAGCCGGGCCTGGTCTACCTGAACCTCGATGAAGAGCAGCGCATCAGCTTGCTGCTGGCCGAGCTGGAATCGCCACGCCTGCTGACGTCGCCGTATGCGCAGTACTCGGACGTAACCACGTCCGAACTCGACATCTTCCGTGCCGTGCGCGAAGCCCACGTCAAGTACGGCCGTGAATCGGTACCGAACTGCATCATCTCGAAGGCGGCCAGCGTGTCCGACTTGCTGGAAGTGGCCTTGCTGCTGAAAGAAGTGGGCTTGCTGCGCCAGGACAGCCGCGAAGTCGACGTCAATATCATTCCCCTGTTCGAAACCATCGACGACTTGCGTGCCGGCCCCGCCATCATGGCGCGCGCCTTCGGCTTGCCGTTCTACCGGGGCTTGCTCGCTTCGCGCGCGGACCAGCAGGAAGTCATGCTCGGTTATTCCGACAGCAACAAGGACGGCGGCTTTTTGACCTCGGGCTGGGAACTCTACAAGGCCGAGATCGAGCTGGTGACGGTCTTCAAGGAGTATCAAGTCAAGCTGCGTTTGTTCCACGGCCGTGGCGGTTCCGTGGGCCGTGGCGGCGGACCCAGCTACGAAGCCATCCTGGCCCAGCCGGCCGGCGCCGTGCAGGGCCAGATCCGGCTGACGGAGCAGGGCGAGGTCATCACGGCCAAATATGCGAACCCGGAAGTGGGGCGCCGCAACCTGGAAGTGCTGGTGGCCGCCACCATCCAGTCGACCCTGCTGCCGCAGGCGCAGCTGCAACCGAAAGCGTCGGCCGGCGCGGGCCACCTGGCCGCGATGGAAGAGCTGTCCGGCACGGCCCTGAACGCCTACCGTGACCTCGTGTATGGCACCGAGGGCTTCGAACAGTATTTCTGGGAATCGACGGTGATCGCGGAAATCGCCGCCCTGAATATCGGCAGCCGTCCCGCCTCGCGCAAGAAATCGACCTCGATCGAGGATTTGCGCGCGATTCCCTGGGTCTTGAGCTGGGCGCAATGCCGCTTGATGCTGCCGGGCTGGTTCGGTTTCGGTTCCGCCGTGCAAGCCTACCTGGCCGCCCATCCGGCCGATGGCGCGGACGTGCTGCGCGGCATGTACACGGACTGGCCCTTCTTCACGTCCCTGCTGTCGAACATGGATATGGTGCTGGCCAAGAGCGACATCGCCATCGCCGGCAAGTATGCGGAATTGGTCAAGGACAAGGCCTTGCGCGACGCCATCTTTACCCGCATCCGCGCCGAATATGCGGCCACTTTGGATGCCCTGAAGCTGATCACGGGCCAGGAAGAGTTGCAGCAGGCCAACCCGCTGATGCAGCGCTCGATACGCAATCGTTTCCCCTACATCGATCCGCTCAACCATGTGCAGGTGGAGCTGTTGAAACGCTTCCGCGAGGGTAAGCAGGATGCGGCGGCGCGCACGGGCATCCATTTGTCGATCAACGGGATCGCGGCGGGGTTGCGCAATAGCGGTTAGATGGCACCGAACCAAACCTACTGCGCGTCGTGATTTGCGGCCTGCGATGCTCACTGTGCTATAGCACAGTTCCGCTTCTCAGCCACAACTCCCTTCCGCTCGCTACGGTTTTGTTCGGCGCTGTAAGTGTCAGGTGAATCATTTAAACAAATTCGAGGAGACAGCATGACCATCAAAGTTGCCATCAACGGCTATGGCCGCATCGGCCGCAATGTGTTGCGCGCATTCTATGAAGGCGGCAAGCGGCAGGATATCGAGATCGTCGCCATCAACGACCTGGGCGACGCCAAGTCGAATGCGCATTTGACGCGCTACGACACGGTGCACGGCAAGTTTCCCGGCGTCGTCACCATCGATGGCGAGAACATGCTCGTCAACGGCGACCGCATCCGCGTCTTCGCGCAGCGCGACCCGGCCCTGATTCCGTGGGGCGAACTGGGCGTGGACGTCGTGCTCGAATGCACGGGTTTCTTCACCACCAAGGAAAAAGCCTCGGCCCACCTGAAGGGCGGGGCAAAGAAAGTCATCATTTCCGCGCCGGGCGGCAAGGACGTGGACGCCACCATCGTGTTCGGCGTCAACCAGCATGTCTTGAAGGCATCGGACACCGTGATTTCGAATGCCTCGTGCACGACGAATTGCCTGGCGCCGCTGGTGAAACCGCTCAACGACGCCATCGGCATCGAATCGGGCTTGATGACCACCGTGCACGCCTACACGAACGACCAGGTATTGTCCGACGTGATGCATGAAGACCTGCGCCGCGCCCGCTCGGCCACGCATTCGATGATCCCCACCAAGACGGGCGCGGCTGCCGCTGTGGGCCTGGTCTTGCCGGAACTCAATGGCAAGCTCGATGGTTTCGCCATCCGCGTGCCGACGATCAACGTCTCCTTGGTCGACCTGTCGTTCATCGCCAAGCGCGATACCAGCGTCGAGGAAGTCAACGCCTTGCTGAAAGCGGCGTCGGAAGGCGCGCTGAAAGGTATTTTGACGTACCAGACGGAACCGCTCGTTTCCATCGATTTCAACCACAACCCGGCTTCGTCGAACTTCGATGCGACCCTGACCAAGGTGTCGGGCCGCCTCGTGAAAGTATCGTCGTGGTACGACAATGAGTGGGGTTTCTCGAACCGCATGCTCGACACGACCGTCGCCCTGATGGCGGCCAAGTAAGCACACAGTATCTGCGCTGATCAGCGCACCAGGACGGCCGGCCCACAAGGCCGGCCCTTGTAGTAGCACGCACCTTATAGAAAGCAGCACACCATGACCATGCAAGTACAGCAACGCGCCACCAAGATCGTTTCCACCATCGGCCCCGCTTCGAACGATATCGATACCCTGGTCCGCATGTTCAAGGCCGGCGTCGACGTCGTGCGCCTGAACTTCTCGCATGGCAAGGCGCAAGACCATATCGACCGTGCCCGCATGGTGCGCGAAGCGGCAGCGCTGTGCGGCCGCGAAGTGGCCATCATGGCCGACTTGCAAGGTCCGAAAATCCGCGTCGGCAAGTTTGAAGAAGGCAAGATTTTCCTCGTCAACGGCGCTTCCTTCATCCTCGACGCGAAATGGGGCGAAAACGGCGAGCTGGGCAATATCGAGCGCTGCGGCCTCGACTACAAGGAATTGCCGCGCGACTTGCGCACGGCCGACGTGCTGCTGCTGAACGACGGCCTCATCGTCCTGACGGTCGATAAAGTCGTCGGCAGCGAAATCCACACGACCGTCAAGATCGGCGGCGAATTGTCGAACAACAAGGGTATCAACCGCCAGGGCGGCGGCTTGTCCGCGCCGGCGCTGACGGCGAAAGACATGGAAGACGTGAAAACGGCGATGAGCTTCCAGGCCGATTACGTGGCCGTATCGTTCCCGAAAAACGCCACCGACATGGTCATGGCGCGCCAGTTGGCCAATATCGCAGGCGAAGCGTGGGACCACAAGCCGATGATGATCGCCAAGATCGAACGGGCGGAAGCCATTCCCGCCCTGCAGGAAATTCTCGATGCTTCCGACGGCATCATGGTGGCGCGCGGCGACCTGGCCGTCGAAGTGGGCAACGCGGCCGTGCCGGCCCTGCAAAAGCGCATGATCAAGATGGCGCGCGCGTCGAATAAATTGGCCATCACGGCCACGCAGATGATGGAGTCGATGATCGTCAACGCCGTGCCGACGCGCGCGGAAGTGTCCGACGTCGCCAATGCCGTGCTCGACGGTACGGACGCCGTCATGACCTCGGCGGAAACGGCCTCGGGCCGCTACCCGATCGAAACGGTCGAAGCGATGGCCGCCATCTGCCTGGACGCGGAAAAATGGGATACCTGCAAGCTCGATGCCGATTTCCTCAATGCCACGTTCTCGCGCATCGACCAGTCGATCGCCTATGGCGCGCTGTTTACGGCCCACCACCTGCGCGTGAAAGCCATCGCCACCCTGACGGAATCGGGTTCCACGGCCCTGTGGATGAGCCGTTGCAACATCGATATCCCCATCGTCGCGCTGACCCCGAGCGTGGGCACGCGCCGTAAACTCGCCCTGTACCGCAACGTCAGCACCCTGGAACTGACGTCCGGCACCGACCGCGACAAGGTCTTGCAGCAGGCGGAAGACTTGCTACTGGAACATAAAGTCGTGGCCAAGGGCGATACCGTCGTGTTGACCTGGGGCGAGCCTATGGGCAAGGTCGGCGGCACGAACGCGCTGAAAATCATGAAGATCGGCCAGCATTGACCGTATCGCCGGCCGCCAGGCGCAATGGCAGATGCCCAATCTGCCATTGCGGTGGGCGCTTTTTCGTGTCAGCATGGTTCCTTGCCTCATAAGGCGCATACGGAGTGCATGATGACTGAATACCTGCCTGCCTTGATCTGGTCGCTGTCGGCTTTCGCCTGTCTCTTCATTGCCAAATGCCGCAGCTTGAAAACAACGGCTGTCCGGGCCATCCTGGTAACTTTGCTGGGGCCGCTTGCCATTCCCTTCGTGCTGGCCGCAAAACCGGATCAACGCAAGCTGGCTTGACTCAGGCGCCGCTAAACGTGTGGCCGCTACGCTTGTCCCTTTGCTATATTTTCACCTTTTAGCAGAGGGCATACCCATGAAGCGCAGCGCGACCTTGTTCCTGATGACTATTCTTCCCCTGTGCGCCGCCACGTTCGCCACAGCGGCCGAGCCTGCGCAGCGCCTGCAGCGCGCCACGGGGCTGTGGAAGGTGACGCCCGCCACCTCGCCGTTTTCCTGGGAAATCTGCGTCGACCAGCAGCGCGACCGCCTGATCGATGACGACTTGTGGAGCGACTTCGAGCAGGAGTGCACGATGGCGTCGCAAAGCCGCGAGGGCGACAGCTATACCTTCCAGTCCAGCTGCCCGGGCGCCAGGCTGGCGGGCACCTTCAAGGGCGACCTGGCCAAGGCGTACACCCTGATCGCCGACACGACCGTGGAACTGAACGGCAAGACCGAGGTGCAGCGCACGGAACTGGCGGGCGTGTTCCTCGGTGCCTGTCCCGCTGGGCTGGCGCCGGGCGCGAAGAAAATGCGTGGCGGCATGATCATGAAGAGCCTGTATGTGAATCGCCAGGCGCCGCGCTGAAACAACGGTTTCCAGAGATAGGCAGGCGCCGGCATTGACGCAGGCGGCAATGATTTGTGATAATGAGAATTATTATCAATTGAGTCGCTTGCCTTGCGGCCGGCCGTCAGCGTGGCCGCGCCTTGCCTTGAGCGCATCGGAGTCCCTAGTGAACATTGCGCAGTCCGGCGAATCGATCGCAGCCATCTATGGCAATCATCACGGCTGGCTGATGCGCTGGCTGCGCGCCAAGCTGCAGTGCACCGACCATGCGGCCGACCTGGCGCAGGATACCTTCGTGCGCCTGCTGACGGCGCCGCCCGAGGGCCGGCAAACCTTGCGCGAACCGCGCGCCTACCTGACCACCGTGGCACAGCGTCTGCTGATCGACCATTACCGGCGCCTGTCGCTGGAGCAGGCGTGGCTGGAAACCCTGGCGCAGCAGCCTGAATTGCTGATGCAGTCGCCGGAAGAGCGTTTGCTGGTACTGGAAGCCTTGCAGCGCATCGATGCCATGCTCGACGGCTTGCCGCCGCTGGTGCGCAACGCCTTTCTGCTGGCGCATGTCGATGGCCTCGCGTATGGGGAAATCGCCCGGCGCCTGGCCGTGAGCGAGCGCAGCATCAAGCGTTACATGGTGCAGGCTTTCGAGCACTGCATCCTCTTGATCCTGTGAACGCCAGCATGGCTGCCATCGACCCGCGCGCCGCCCGCGCGGCGGCGCAATGGCTGGTGCGCCTGCATGCGGGCCCGTTGAACGTTGACGAACAGCAAGCCTTCCGGGCCTGGCGCGCCAGCGATCCCGCGCATGAGGCGGCGTGGAAACGGGCCGAGCTGGTATGCGGCACCCTGGCCAGCGTGCCGCCCGCGCTGCGCCAGACGGCGGAGACGCCGCCGCAGTCGCCGCACAGGCGTGCCGTGCTCTACGGTCTGGCGGGGCTGATCGTAGCCGGGCCGGCGCTGTGGCTGGCCAGCGAATCGGCGCCCTGGCAGGCGTGGCACGCGGCCATCCGCACGGCCCGGGGGGAAATCCGTCACATGAACTTGCCCGATGGTACGCAACTGGTGCTCAATACGGACACGGCCATCGACGTGCGCTTTGACGGGGCGGCGCGGCTGGTGGCCTTGCATGCCGGGGAAGTCCACGTTGCCACGGCACACGACGGGGCCGTGCCAGCGCGCCCGTTCCTCGTGCGCAGCAGCAATGGCGTGGTGCGCGCGCTGGGCACGCACTTCAGCGTGCGCCAGGGCGGCAGCGTGCTGGCACCGCGCACGCGGGTGAGCGTCAGCGAGGGTGCCGTCGAGATCCGGCCATCGCAAGCGCCCGATGCCTTGCGCAGGGTCAATGCGGGCCAGCAGGGCAGTTTCGATGAGCGTGCCGTTTCTGCCTTGACGCCACTGGTGCCGCATGCGGACGCCTGGTTGCGGGGCGTGCTGATCGCCGAGCAGATGCCGCTGGGCGAGGTGCTTGCGCAGGTGGCCCGCTACCGCTATGGCGTGCTGCGCTGCGATCCGGTGCTCGCTGCCATGCCCGTGGACGGCATCTTCCAGTTGCACGATCCGGAGAACATCCTGCTCTTGCTGCAGCGCGCCTTGCCGATCCGGCTGGCGCGCCGCACGCGCTACTGGATCAGTGTCGAGGCGGCTTGAGTGTGTCGGCTTACGCCCTGTGGGCTAAGCCGACCTACGACTCGAAGATACTGTTATCCCCGCCAAGCGCCGCCATGTGCATTTTCCCTGTCCCTTTTTTCGGATTGCTTCGTCATACAAGGTAGAGAACGAACAATCCGAACCATCGAAAGGGTTTACATGGCTTTGCAGCACCGCACTTTGACAGCAGCACGCATGACGCTCCATCCCACCACCGGCGCCGTGCGCGCCGCGCTGGTCTTGTTTCTCGCCGTGGGCGGGGCCGGCGCCACGTTGCCGCACATGGCGCTGGCGGCCGAGGCCAGCCAGGCCGCCAGCACACGCGACTACAGCATTCCCGCCGGCAACCTGCGCGATGCGCTGGCCTCGTTTGCCATCGCCGCCGGCGTGAACCTGTCCACGCAAGGCGTGGCGCTCGACGGCCTCATGACGCCGGGCTTGCAGGGCCGTTATGGCGTCGCGGCCGGGCTGCAAACGTTGCTGCAAGGCAGCGGCCTGGAGGTGATAGCCAGCAACAGCGGCAATTATCTGTTGCGCAAAATGAATGCCAGCGCGGCCGATGGCGGCCTGGCCAGCATGCCCGCCGTGGTCGTCAGCGCCGAGGCGGACGGCGCCACGGAAGGCACGGGTTTATATACGGCGCGCGCCATGTCGACGGCCACGGGCTTGAACCTGTCGCAACGCCACACGCCGCAAACGGTCAGCGTGATTTCGCGCCAGCAGATGGAAGATTTCGATTTGACCACCTTGCAGGACGTCGCGCGCGCCACGCCTGGCATCTATGGCAAGACCCAGGGCGTGTCCGACCAGGAAACCACGTATTTTGCGCGCGGGTTTGCCTTGAGCCACGTTAACGTCGATGGCTTGCCTCTGGACGTCACGGGTTTCAATGAACGCAACGTCTCGGCCGACATGCTGATGTACGACCGGGTGGAAGTGGTGCGCGGCGCCACGGGTTTGATGGAAGGGGCGGGCGCGCCGTCGGGCAGCATCAACATGATACGCAAGCGCCCCACAGCCACGCCGCTGCTGAACGCATCCGCTCACCTGGGTAGCTGGAAGGACCGGCAATTGACGGTGGACGCCAGCAATGCCTTGAACGCCTCGGGCAGCGTGCGCGGCAGGGTGGCGGCCAGCTGGCGCGACAGCGACAGTTTCGTCGACGTGGTCAACAACACCAATGGCACCGTGTATGCGATCGTCGAAGCGGACCTGACGCCGTCCACCACGGCCGGCATCGGTTTCTCGCGCCAGCACAGCCGCACCGATGGCGTGTTTGTCGGCTTGCCGACGTTTGCCGATGGACGCCACATGGACTTGCCGCGCCCGACCTTTCTGAATAATGCCGACTCGTTCCAGAAACGCGACAACAACGTCGTTTTCGCCAACCTGGAAACCAAGCTGGAGAAGGGCTGGCGCAGCCGCTTTGCCATCACGCGCATCGAGGCTTCTTCCAGCACGCGCAACACCACCAATAGCCGCATCGATGGCGAGATCTATCGCTTCAGCCAGTCGGAAACGGGCTGGAAGTACAGCACGGAACAGGTGGTGGCTGACTGGCGCCTGAGCGGCCCCGTCACCTGGTTCGGCCGCCAGCACGATCTTCTCATCGGCGCCAGCTACCGCCACGACGATTCGGATGCGGGTCAGAGCTGGGAGGGCGCCGGGACGCACGTGATCGACATCCGCCACTGGAATCCCCATGCCTATCGCATGCACGGCGCGCCGTTCGAGCCGTACAACTGGGGCCGTAAGACGGATGAGAAGGGAGTTTATGCGGCCGGCAACTTCAGCCTGGCCGATCCACTGCGCCTGGTGCTGGGCGGGCGCTTCGGCTGGTATGCGCAGGATGTGACGGGCTGGTATGCCAGCAACCCCACGTGGAGGCGCGGCCTGACGGAAAACGCGAAGTTTACGCCGTATGCGGGCCTCGTCTACGACCTGGACCAGCATCACTCCGTGTATGCGAGCGGCACGCAGATATTCGAGCCGCAAAGCTCGCTGGACGTGCGCGGCAATACCTTGCCGCCGTTGAGCGGCACCAACCTGGAAGTGGGCGTCAAGGGCGAGTATTTCGGCGGCCGCCTCAATGCCGGCGGCGCCCTGTTCCGTATCAAGCAGAATAACCGCGCGATGGCCGATGAAGTCAATTGCCCCACGGGCGGCGCCATCTATTGCGCCCGCCCGGCCGGGCAGGTGCAGAGCGAAGGCGTTGATCTGCAATTGTCGGGCTCGCCACTGCCGGGCTGGCAGATCGCGGGCGGCTACACCTATGTGCTGGCCAAATACACGAAAGACGGCGTGGCGGCGAACATCGGCCAGCGCATCGCCACGGATGAGCCGAAGCAGTTGTTCAAGCTGTACACGAATGTACAGCTGCGCGGCAGCCTGGCGCGGTGGAATCTGGGCGGCTCCGTGTACGCGCAGGACAAGATCTACCGCCGCGACACGGGCTATTTGACGCAACAGGGCGGCTACGCCATCGTCGGCTTGACGGCCGGCTACCGCCTGAGCGAGCAGGTGCAGCTGCGCGTCAGCGTCGACAACGTGCTGGACCGCCGCTACTACCAGGGCCTCGGCTATGCGTGGTCGGGCGGGCTGGAACGCTACGGCGCGCCGCGCAGCGTGCTGCTGTCGCTGAACTACAAGCTGTAGGGGTGATGCCAGCGGAGCGCGCCCGGCCGGGCGCCTCTGCTACACTGCCGCCGTCTTCACTTTTACACGGTTCCCATGTCCGCCACGCCTGTCCTCACGCCCCTGAAAAGCGCTTTCCAGCAATCGCGCACCGAAAATAACATCGAACTGATCCTGCCCGAACTGCTGGCCGCGCAATTGCACGTCGTGATCGGCGGGCAGAGCGAGCAGATCGACCTGTTCCTCGTGCCGTCGCCGAATCCCGAGCGCCAGTGCGTGACGGTAGCGGAAGACCCGGCCTTCCTGGCCGGCATCAATTTTCCCAAGATCCCCGTCACGGGCGCGCAACTGATCGCGTCGATTCCTCCCGAGATCGAGATCGTCATCCTGCATGGCGATGGCGCCAATTACCTGACGCGCGAACAGCTGGCGTGGTTCCGCGGCATGCTGGCGCAAAACGCCTGAGCGGAAAGGCGGTGCGCAAGCTGAAACCGGCGCGCGCCGAATGGATACGTTTTGCGCCGGCCGACGATGCAAGTTCCCAGGCGGCGATGATGGCCAATCTGCGTCCCGTGCTGTGGCGCGGCGTGCTGCTGGGCGGCTGCGCCCTGATCCTCGCCTTTGTGCTGCAAGCCGTCTGGCGCGACGTGCCATACGCGGGCGAGGCCGTGCTGCTGCTCCTGCCGGCGCTGGCCGCCTGGGTCGTCGGCCTGTTCCTGTTGCCGGGGCCGAAGCTGTCTTTTCATGTCGAAATCAACGACGCCGCCTGTTGCTGCGCCGGGTGGCGCGGCGCCTGCCCGGCCATGAGAAGACGCTGCAGCTGGCGCCGCAGCAGATACGCATGCCCGAGGTGGTCGCCTACGCGGGCGCGGTAAGTGTCTACCGGGGCGGGCCACCGATGGCGCGCCTGGAGCTGTTGCTGCACACGACACTCGACGACTGCCCGCTGATTCGCGTGATTGGCATGGATCTGCCCGTGCCGCAGCGCTGGTCGTTGCGGCAGGTCAAGGACGAGTTGAGCCGCCGTTGCAAGCTGGCCGGTATTCCTGTCGCCGTGCGGGCCGGGCCCGCCTGTCAGGAATCTTCCGTGATACGCGCGCAGTGGCCGCCAGGCTGAGCGGCCGGGAATTGTCGCATCACGGCTGCGGAACATTTTTCTTTTGGCAACTATATTGCTGAAGTCCTATGAATATGTTCGCAAAGCAACTATACTCAGAATTCTTTAAAAAATCATCGTCACGCTGGCGGCCAGATATCCGCGCCAGAGTTCGTACGCATTCCGCTTTTTCGCTCTGTAAAAAAAAGCGCCTTTCCCCCGCGCGGCAGGCGCGGGCGTGATGACCGAGCCTTGCCCTGGTCGACTGCTGCCGTTGTCATTTTTGCTGTGTTGCCGCTTTACCAAAAAGCCCGGCGCCGGCGCGCGGTGCGCCGTCATGTTTTGCGACGTCACGTTTCACTCTATTCGGTTCACGACAGTATGCTGAGTTCCCTCTTTGCCGTATCGAACGATACCTTGCCGTACATCTATGGCACGCACAATGCCTGGCTGGTGCTGTTTTCTATCGGCATCGCCATTTTTGCCTCGTTCATGGCCTTGCAGATCGCCGGCATGGCACGCAGCAGCGAGCGCGGCTTCCAGCGCCAGACGGCCATCATCACGGGCGCCATCGCGCTCGGCGGCGGCATCTGGTCGATGCACTTCATCGGCATGCTGGCCTTTGATATCTGCACGCGCGTGTCCTTCGCGCCCGGCCTGACCCTGCTGTCGATGCTGCCCGGCATGGCCGCCTCGTGGGTGGCGCTGCACCTGCTGGCGCGTCCGAGCATCAACTGGCGGCAATTGGTGGTCGGCGGCGTGCTCGTCGGAGTTGGGATCGGCTCCATGCATTACAGCGGCATGGCCGCCATGCAGACGTCGCTGGTCCTGCGCTACGAACCCTGGCTGTTCGTGCTATCGCTGCTGGTGGCCGTCACCATGGCCATGCTGGCGCTGTGGGTGCGCTTCGGCCTGAACGCGATGCGCCAGCGCCTCAGTCCGCTGGCATCCTTGTTGGCCAGCAGCGTGGTGATGGGCCTGGCCATTTCTGGCATGCACTACACGGGCATGCTGGCGGCGCGCTTTTCGGGCACGCCCACGGCAGGCGAGAACACGATTACCGTGCAAGCTTCGTTCGTGGCGCTTGCCGTGGCCCTGATCACCGTCACCTTGACCGTCTTTGTGGCCGCCGCGAACGGCTTGCTGCGCTACCGCCAGCTGCTGCGCCACGCCAGCGCCGGCGAATCGCGCCTGCGCGCCATCGTCGACACGGCTGCCGATGGCTTGATCACCATCGATGGCCAGGGCAAGGTGCGCTCCTTCAATCCTGCCGCGGAAAAGCTGTTCGGCTGGCGCGAAGCGGAAATCGTCGGGCGCGACGCCAGCGTGCTGCTGCAACCGTCCGACGCGGCCGAATACGAGGGCTATCTGCGCGACTATCTGGAAAAGGGCGCTTCGCGCATCCTCGACAGCGGACGCGAACTCGATGGCTGCCACAAGGACGGCGCCGTGCTGCCCATGCGCGTGGCGATCGGCAAGATCGATACGCCGGGCCAGCCCCTGTTCGTGGCCTTCGTCACGGACATGCGCTCGTCGCGCAGCATGGAGCAGGCGCTCAAGGACAGCGAGCGCCAGTACCGTACCCTGATCCGCAATATTCCCGGCGTGTCTTTCCACTGCAGCTTCGCGCCCGAATGGAAGATGATTTTCATCAGCGACGCCGTCTTCAACCTGACGGGCTGGACACCGCAGGACTTCATCGAAGGGCGGGTCAGGCTGTTCGACCTCGTGCATCCCGATGACCGCCAGCGCGTGAACGATACCTGCGTGCAGGCGGCCGGCGAACAGCGCGACTTCGAGAACGTCTACCGCCTGATCCACCGCGACGGGCGCGAGCGCTGGGTGCGCGAAAGCAGCGGCCCCGTGCTCGACAACGACGGCGTGGTGCGCTGGATCGACGGCGTCATCCTCGACATCACGGAAAGCGAATTGCGCAACGCCGAATACGAGGGCAAGGTGACGGCCATCTCGCGCGCGACGGCCGTCGCGGAATTCGACCTGCAGGGGCGCATCCTGGCGGCCAATCAGAACTTCCTGGACCTGGTCGGCTACCAGCTCGACGACGTGCTGGGCTTGCACCACAGCATTTTCTGCGAACCCGCCCACGTGACATCGCCCGACTACATCGCGTTCTGGCAGCACCTGGCGGGCGGCGAATTCAACACGGGCGAGTACAAGCGCATCGGCAAGGATGGCCGCGAAGTGTGGATACAGGCGTCGTACAATCCGATCTTCAACACGGACGGCAAGCCGTTCAAGGTGGTCAAGCTGGCCACCGACGTGAGCGAGCGGCGCGCCATGCAGGAAAACCTGCGCGCGGCGAAAGACCGCGCCGAGCTGGCCGCCGAATCGAAGACCAGCTTCCTGGCCAACATGAGCCATGAAATCCGCACGCCGATGAACGCCATTATCGGTTTCACGGAAGTGCTGCTGGGGACGGCCCTGGACAGCCTGCAGCGCCGCCACCTGGGCACCGTGCGCCAGTCCGCGCGATCCCTGCTCGAACTGCTCAACGATATCCTCGACATGGCCAAGCTGGAAAAAGGCGCCACCGAGCTGGAACTGGTGGACTTTTCGCTGCCCGACCTGGTTGATCATGTGGCCGCGTCGCTGCGCGTCACGGCACATGCGCGCGACCTGGTGCTGCATGTCGATGTCGATCCCGGCATGGGCCAGTTCTTCCTGGGCGACGCGCGCCGTGTGCAGCAGGTGCTGACGAATCTGATCGGCAACGCCGTCAAGTTTACGGAAGTGGGCCATGTGCGCGTCGCCGTCGGCATGCAGGGCGAGCAAGTGCATATCGCCGTGCACGACACGGGCATCGGCATCCCCGCCGACCGCCTGGACAAGATCTTCGCCCCATTCACGCAAGCCGATTCCTCGATGAGCCGCCGCTTTGGCGGCACGGGCCTGGGCACGACGATTTCGCTGCAGCTGGTCGAACTGATGAAAGGCAGCATCACGGTGGAAAGCACCCTGGGCGTGGGCAGCGTGTTCCACGTGCTGCTGCCGCTGGCGCCGGGCAAGGCCGTGGCGCGCCGTAGCGAGCAGCCCGTGGCGGCCTTGCCGCCGCTGCGCATCCTGGCGGCAGACGACGTGCCGCAGAACGTGGAGCTGCTCCTGATCAGCCTGGGCGCGGCCGGTCACCAGGTGATCGCCGCCAGCGATGGCGAGAGCGCCGTGCGCGAGTTCAGCAAGGGCAGCTTCGACATCGTCCTGATGGACGTGCAGATGCCGCGCATGGATGGACTGGAAGCGACGCGTTTGATCCGTGTGTACGAGCGCGAGCAGGGTCTGAAGGCGACGCCCATCATCGCCCTGACGGCCAGCGTGCTGGAACAGGACCGCCGCGCCGCGCAGATGGCCGGCATGAACGGCTTTGCCTCGAAGCCGCTGGAAATGCACAAGCTGACGGCGGAAATCGCCCGTCTGCTCGATATCGCCGTGACCATGCCGCCGCCGGCCGCCGGCGCGGCGGCGCGCGTGGCCGCCGGCCAGGTCGACTGGCAGCGCGGCATCGCCCTGTGGGGCGGACGTGTAGCCTTGCAGCGGGCGATCGGCCGCTTCGTGCAGGCCAATGGCGATTGTGCCGCCATGCTGGCGGCGGAACTGGAGCGCGGCGGCGCCAGCGTGGCCGGCCACCTGCTGCACCGTATCAAGGGCGCGGCGGGCAATTTGTGCCTGGTGCAGGTCGAAAGCCTGCTGGGACGCATCGAACAAGCGATCGCGCGCCAGTTGCCGGCCACCGAATTGCTGGTGCAGCTGGCCGCCGCCTTCATGGCGCTGGCCGGTGAACTGGAAGAGGTGAATATGCCGGCTGTGGCCATGGACGCGACGGCCGCCAGCGCGCCCCTCGATGCGCCAGCTGCCGGCGTCTTGCTGCGGCAAGCCATCGCCAGCCTGGAGGGCGGGCAGCTCGACGATTCCCTGATGGCGCAGATCGCCGGTATGCTGGCGCCGCACGGCCAGCAGCAGCGCCTGCAGGCGCTGGCCAGCGCCATCGACGACTTTGAATTTGCGCATGCCGTGGGCGTGCTGCGCCAGCTGCTGGCGTGGCTCGAGGAGCCGACGGCTGCCGACCTTTCCTGATATTGGGCTAACGATGACCTTACAAGAAGACAAACCTATCCTGCTGCTGGTCGACGACGAAGCGACGAATCTGCAGGTGCTGCGCCAGATCCTGCAGGACGATTACCGCCTGCTGTACGCCAAGGATGGCGAGAAGGCGCTGGAACTGGCGCAGAACAACCCCGTTGAACTGATCCTGCTCGATATCATGATGCCGGCCATGACGGGCTATGAAGTCTGCCGCCGGCTGAAAGCCATGCCATCGACGGCCGCCATCCCCGTCATTTTCGTCACCGCGCTGTGCGACGTGAAGGACGAGGCGGACGGCTTCGACGCCGGCGCCGTCGACTACATCATCAAGCCGGTCAGCCCGCCCATCGTGCGCGCCCGCGTGCGCACGCATTTGTCTCTGGTGGCCGCCGAGGAATTGCGCCGTTCGCGCCTGCAGGTGATCCAGACGCTGGGCCAGGCGGCCGAATACAAGGACAACGAGACGGGCATGCACGTCATCCGCATGAGCTATTACGCGCGCCAGCTGGCGCTGGCGGCCGGCTACAGCGCGGCCAGGGCGGAAGATTTATTGAACGCGGCGCCCATGCACGACGTGGGCAAGATCGGCATCCCCGACGCCATCCTGCAAAAACCGGGCAAGCTCGATGTCGATGAATGGAATGTCATGCGCCGCCACGCGGAAATCGGCGCGGCCATTATCGGCGAGCATGCGGGCGGCCTCTTGAAAATGGCGCGCACCATCGCCCTGACGCACCATGAAAAATGGGATGGCAGCGGCTATCCGCAAGGCTTGAAGGGCGAGGACATCCCGCACGAAGGCCGCATCGTCGCCATCGCCGACGTCTTCGACGCGCTCACCAGCGAACGTCCGTACAAGCGCGCCTGGACGGTCGAAGAGGCCATCGCCGCCATGCAGCGCGACAGCGGCAGGCATTTCGATCCCGCGCTGCTGGCGCTGTTCATCGAGCAGTTGCCGGCCATGCTTGCGATCAAGGACAAGTGGCGCGAGCCGGCGTAGGGCGTTTCAGCTCAGGGCGGGGCATGTTAACCTACGATGTCAGCCATCCCTCCATGCTGCCACTTCGCCACCGCAAGCACCTTGCGCAATCTCTCGTTTGCCGGCAGATCCAGCAGCGCCTGCTGGCTGGGGTGGATCTCGGCCCGCGTTTCGAACGATTTGCCTGCAAGCAGCTCCGCTGGCGACAGTTCGTTGAATTCGTCAACACGGCTGACCCAGAAGGCGTGAATGTCACTGCTGGGCTGGCCGGCGAGGATGGCCAGCACGGGTGCGATCAGTTCCGGCACGGGCTGGACAAATTGCCAAGCCGGAAACTCCTTGCCGATACTGCGTCCTTTTGGCGTCACGCAATAGAACCGCTGGCTTTCCACCGCGCGATACAGCGATGCTTGCGACAGTTCCACCCATCCTTGCCCAATGACATCGGACACCTTGAGTTTTGACACGGGAAGCTGGAGCGGCGCGCGCGGCGGCGGGGCGCCCAGCGAGGCACGCGCTTGATGGAGCGCGCGCGTGGCCAGGTCGATCAGGCGCTGGCGCTCGGGCCCTTGCGCCAGGATGTCGAGCTGTGAGCTGACGAGCTGCGAGAATTGCTCCACCGCCCGAAGGTCGCTATCGGTGAATGCCTGCCGATCGGGCACCAAAGTGGCGGGATGCAGATGCACTGTCATGATGATTCCTTTGCAGTAGCGTACTAAAGAACATCATATACAAAATTCTCATGTTTCGCAACTTTATCACACGAGAAAATTGTCTTGTCCAGCACTCATCGATGAGGAAGAATGCCAAGTGCATCAGGGCAAGGTGTCAGGCAACCGCAAGATCCGCCGTATCTCCAGAATCGCCTGCGGGCTTTCCTGCACGCTGTGCCAGGACGGAATGACTTTTTCCGACTGGGCGCCGTCGAGGTGGGCGCTGGCATACGGCACCACGCCGTCGCTGGAGTCCGCCAGGGGCAGCTCCGGCGTGTCGTTGCCCATGATGGAGTAGTAGCGCACTTTCGGGCTGATGGGCAAGTCGGCCACCAGGCGCACGAACGGGTCCTTGTCGCTGAGGTTATCGATGCTGTTGGGGATGCGCAGCGGTTCGCTGCTGCCCGTGTCGAGCTGCGCCAGGCTGCCGGCCGCGTCGGACAGCTGGTCGAGCATGTTGATGGGCAGGGTCACCAGATTGGCGATCCAGCGCGCCACCTTGTGGTTGGCGAACGAGGTGCCGCGGTGCGGCGCGGCGATGAAGATGGCGCGGTTGACCTGCGGCATGGCCGTGAAATTGAGGTAGGGCGCCAGGCCGGCGCGCACTTTTTCCGCCTTCTTGCCCTTCAAATTGTATTCTTCCGTGATGGCATCGAGCAGGGTGTTGCTGGCGTCGGACACCATCAGGCGCGCCAGCACGCCGCCCATGCTGTGGCCGATCAAGACCATGTCGTTCGCGGCCATCGCCTTGCCAGCCGGGTCGAATTGCGCCAGTGTGGCGGCGAGCGCCTTGCGGATGGCCGCATTGTTGGCGGCCAGCGGCGCGTTGCTCGGGTAGTACACCTGCCAGATCTGGTAGCGGCGGCGCAGCTGTTCGTCGCCCATCAGTTCATTGGCCACATTGATCCACGCTTCCGGGCTGCTGGCCAGGCCGTGCAGCATGACGATGGTGCGCTTGTTCGGGTCGTAGGGCTGCATCAGGTGCACCTGCGGGCGCGAAATGCCGTCGGCGCGGCCGAACAGGGTGCGCAGCGCCTGCACGCCGAAGCCGGAACGGGCCAGCCACAGGCCATAGCCGGCCGTGAAATTGGCGGCCACGGGCAGTTCCTGGCCCGCCATGCGCGTCGATTCGCTGCGCGTCGGGTCGACCAGCATCACCAGCAGTTGCTGCGTGGCCAGTACTTCTTGCAGGCTGTTGCCGTCGAAGCGGATCAGCGCCGTGACGACGGGAAAACGCGTCTCCTGGTACGGCACATAGTCGCCTGTCGACGCCGGGGGCCTGGGCATGACGGCCACCAGGTCGGCGCCGAAGCCGTCGCGACGGTACACATTGCGCAGGCCGGAAAACGACAGCGAGGTGGCCGGCAGCAGTTCGTCGGGCAGGGTGCCGTCGTCGGGCAGGCGCAGGGCCGACAATTCGCTGTCGATCTGCCAGCCGGCCACGCGGATCACATTGCCGTCCGGCCGGTATTCGCCGTGGTGGCGGAACAGGTTGCCGACGGCTTTTTGCACGGCGTAGTTATAGTAATCGCGGATCTGCGTCTGGCGTTCCTCGAAGGCGCGCTGGCCCGGCGTGCGCGTCGTGTAGAACAGGTAGGCATACGCATAGCGGGCCGATTCCAGCCAGGCGGCCAGCAGTTCTGCGCTGGCGTGGCCGCCCTGTTTTTCTTCCGCCAGCGCCGTTTCCAGCCACAATTCGGACAGCGTCGCCAGGCGCTGCTCGTCGCTGAGCAGCTCGGAGCGGGCCAGGTCGGCGCGGCAGCTGCCCGTATTGGCTTCGCAGGCGGCGATGTCGCTGCCGATGATGCGCAGCACTTCGCTGGCCGAGGCGCTGAGTTTGCCCGTGGTGAGAATGTCGCCGCGCCGCTGCTGCAGGTAGTCGGCCGGAGAAATGGCGCTGACGGTGACGGCGGCGCAGCCGCTCAGCAGCGCCGCCGCGCACAGGAGGGCGCCCAGGCGCAGGCGCCGCGTCAGCGTGGCCCGCATCTCAGAACGAATAAACCAGGGTCAGCGAGGTTTGCGTATCCGTGTTCTTCTTGTCGTCCGGTACGCGCGTGTCGTTGCGGGCGCTGAAGGCGGCCTTCATCTGCATGGTGCCGTTGATCTTCGTGCTCAGGGCCGTCTCGGCGATCGAGTGGGTGTTCGAGGTGCCCCGTTCCACGCTGACCGTCTGCGTGAACATGGCCGACTGGCTGATCTTCCACTTCATCGCGGCCGCGCCGCGCACCGTCAGGCCGTGCTCCGATATGCCTTCGTCGTTGGTGCCGCTGAAATAGCCAGGACCGATTTCCACGTCGACGCTCTTGTCACTGGACTGGTACCAGCGCGAGCCGTGACCGACGGCCAGGGTCGAGTACTTGGTGTAGGCGCCGAACTTGTCGTTCACGTGCGAGGCCAGCACGAACAGTTTTTCATGGTCGGCCATCAGCTTGTAGGCGGCCTTGGCGGAGGCGGAAAAGCGTTCGGCCGAGCGTTCGCGGACCTTTTGTCCCTCGTCGTTCGTTGTCTCGTCTTCCTTGAAGTAGCCGCTGAAGATGTACTGGTTGCTCCAGTCATCGAGTTCCTGGCGCGCGTCGATCTTGCCCGTGACGGAGGTGCCGACCGTGTTGCCCGAGGTGGTGATGGCGCCCAGTTCGGCGGAAGTGCTCCAGCTGCCGATGGGGATTTCATCGAACAGCATGCTTTGCTTGGTGTCGGCGGCGGCGGCGCTGCCGCAAGTGATGGCCGTGGCCAGCGCCAGTGCGAGAGAGTGGGTCGATTTCATGGCTGTATTGGTCTGTGGCGCGCGCCAGGCGCGCCTGCTGTTCGTTGGTGGCATCGGTGTCGGTGCAGGCCGCGGCGATCCGCATGGCGCCTGAAAACAGGGCGCGCGGGCGCGGCCAAACATTGTCGAGGCTGTATTGTACCCGACCCTGTGATGGTTCGCCGCACGCGGCGGCGCGCCGCAGGCGGCATGGCCGCTGCAATCTTGCCAACTTGATAGCTGGCGCCAGCCGCCGGGCGGCATGCCTGCGCGGCGGGGCTGGCAAGTGGCGCGCGGCTGGCGTATGCTGCGCCTATTTGCTGCCTGATTAAGGAACTCCCGTGCGCTGCCTGGTCATCGAAGACGAAGCCGAAACTTCCCGCTATATCTGTGCCGGCCTGCGCGAGGCGGGCCACGACGTGACCGCTTGCGACAATGGCATCGACGGCATGCGCCTGGCCTGCGGCGAAGACTGGGATGCGCTGGTGCTCGACCGCCTGCTGCCCGGCGAAATCGACGGCCTGGCCATCGTCGCGCGCTTGCGCGGCATGGGCCGCAACACGCCCGTGCTGGTGCTGTCGGCCCTGTCCAGCGTCGACGAACGCGTGCGCGGCTTGCGCAGCGGCGGCGACGACTACCTGTCGAAGCCGTTCGCCATCGCCGAACTGCTGGCGCGCATCGAGGCGCTGCTGCGGCGCGCCGCGCCCGTGCCCGAATCGACGCAGCTGCAGGTGGCCGACCTGGTGCTCGATATGCGCACCATGCGCGTAACGCGCGCCAACCGGCAAATCGCGCTGCAGCCGCGCGAATTTCGCCTGCTCGAATACCTGATGCGTCATCAGGGCCAGTCCGTCACGCGCGCCATGCTGCTCGAAGCCGTGTGGGACTACCATTTCGACCCGCAGACCAACGTCATCGACGTGCAGGTGAGCCGTTTGCGCACCAAGGTGGACAAGGAATTTGCGCCGCCGCTGATCCACACGGTGCGCGGCGTCGGCTACACCCTGGGCGTGCTCGACGGTGCGTAAGCTGCACCGCTCGATCGCGGCCCGGTTGGCGCTCGGCTATGGCGTGCTGGTGGTCGTGTCGATCAGCATCGTCTGCGCCGTGTTCTATTTCGGCACCATCGGCGTGCTCGATCGCAGCGTGGACCGCAAGCTGGCCTTGCTTTCCGAGCGCCTCGCCGCGCTGTATGAGCAGGGCGGCAGCAGCCGCACGACGGCGGAAATCGCCCATCTGCTGACCGACCGCACCGACAGCGACACGGAGATTTTTTTGCTGGTCGATGCCGATGGCCGCCGGGTGGCGGGCAACCTGTCGTCCTGGCCCGACGTGGGCAGCCCCGTGGGCCGCCTGCTGCACCGCGACGTCACGCGCGAAGGGCGCCGGGTGCCCGCGCGCATGCTGATCCGCGACCTGGCGGGCGGCGCGCGCCTGTTCGTCGGGCGCGACATGGAGGAGGGCAGGTCGATCCGCACCCTGGTGCTGCGCTCGCTGGCCTATGGCGGCGGGGTGGCCATCGTGCTGGTGGCGGCGGGCGCCTGGCTGTTCCGCCGCCAGCTCGAGGCGCGCATCGGGCAAATCCGCCGCACGGCGGGCGAGATCGAGGCGGGCGACCTGAGCCGGCGCATTCCCGTGTCCAGCGAGGATGAATTCGGCTTGCTGAGCCGCGACATCAACCGCATGCTCGACCGCATCGAACACCTGATGGAAGGCGTGCGCCACGTGTCGAACGCCATCGCGCACGACTTGCGCACGCCGCTGGCGCGCATCCGCAACAAGCTCGATGGCGCCTTGCGCCAGCAGCAGGGCGTGGCCGGCTACGAAAGCGCGGCGCAGGCGGCCATCGACGACATCGACGACCTGACGCGCGTGTTCGACAAGCTGCTGCAGATCGCGGCGGCCGAATCGGGCATGCGCCCCGAGAATTTCGACGACATCGACCTGCACCGGATCGGCGCCGACATCGTGGAAATGTATGAAGCGACGGCCGACGAGCAGGGCGTGCTGCTGGTGCAGATGTATGGCGAGGCCGTGCCGGCGCGCGGCGACCGCAACCTGCTGGGCAGCGCGCTGGCCAGCCTGGTCGACAATGCCATCAAGTACGCGGGGCAGGGCGCCACGGTGGAAGTGTCGGCCGGCAGCGATGAGCAGGGCAGCTGGCTGGCCGTGCGCGACAACGGCCCCGGCGTGCCTGCCGAGGAATTGCCGAAACTGACGCAGCGTTTTTACCGGCTCGACAAGAGCCGCCATTTGCCCGGCAATGGCCTGGGCCTGTCCATCGTGGCGGCCATCGCGGCCCTGCATGGGGGCAGCCTGGAGATCGAGGACGCGGCGCCGGGCTTGCGTTTGCGGCTGAGCCTGCCGCACTAAGGTGGCAGGGCTGCACATTACCAACTTGTAACCCCCTTTGTTATAGCCTCCTCCTATCATCGGCCCTGTTTAGACCCGTCCCAGAGCCGTTCGCATGCCTACTTTTACCGCCACCGGCGACAACGCCGCGCCGCAGCAGCCGGCACTGCGCCAGCATGGCCACCATATCAAGGCCGCGCTGGGCGCCATCGTCTTTCCCCTGCAGCGCGCGCGCTGGCAAGCCTTTGTCGCTGGCACGCCTGGCCTGGCGGCGCTGGCGCACGCCCATCCCAGCCTGCTGTACAAGATTTATCGTCCCTACGCCAGCCGCCAGTTTGGCTGCGCGGCCAGGGTGGACCTGCTGTGCGGGCATTACCGCTTCCTGTGGCAGGCGGGAGCGCGGCCGCTGGTGGAATACGCGGCGCGCCGCGCGCTGGTGCTGGCCGCCATCGAGGGCAAGGATGGCGCCACCTACCGCCTGCAGCTGACGGCCATCCACGACAGCCACCGCGAGGGGGACCTATGCCTGCGCCTGACGCGCGACGGCGTATCGCTGTACCTGGCCAGTTTCCTGTTCTGTCCCCAGCCCGGCGGCGCCGTCATCCAGCTGGGCGCCTTGCAGGGACTGCGCTCGCAGGCGGGCGCGCAGGCGGTGAAGGACGCTACGCGGGCGCTGCACGGCTGCCGGCCGAAGAACCTGATGGTGGCCGCCTTGCGCGACCTGGGCGATTTTTTCGGCTGCGTCCACCTGGATCTGGTCAGCAACGCCAACCGCATCGCGCTGAACTGGCGCCGGCGCCGCCACATCTCGTGCGACTACGACCTGGCGTGGCGCGAACTGCATGCGCTGCCCACCAGCGACGGCAACTACCGCCTGCCATGCGGCCCTTGCCGGATGCCGGAGCTGGAGCTGGTGCCGTCGAAAAAGCGCGCCGATGCGCGCCGCCGCGGCGCCATGCTGGTGCAGCTGGCGGCGGACATGCGCTGGCAAGTGGCGGCCCTGTTGCAGCCGCAATGAAGGCGCGGGGCGTTTTTTTTTGACCTGCGCGGCTTTTTTGCCGGGCTGCCCGGCGCAAGCGGCGCGATCGGCGTATACTTGCTGGCGTTCTTAACCTGAAGCCAGTCACCCCATGCCAGCACAATTCCCCACTTCGCGCATGCGCCGCCTGCGCGCGACCCCGCAGCTGCGCGAGCTGTTCCGCGAAACCGAGATCAATCCGCGCGACCTGGTCCTGCCGATCTTCGTCGACGAAGGCAGCAGCGATTTCATCGACATCAAGTCCATGCCCGGCGTGCGCCGCATTCCCGAAGCGAAGCTGGCGCAGGAAGTCGAACGCTACGCGCGCGCCGGCCTGCGCTCCGTCATGACCTTCGGCATTTCGCACCACAAGGACAGCCACGGCACGGACACCCTGAACCCGGACGGCCTGGTGGCGCGCATGTCGCGCATCATCAAGGACGCCGTGCCGGAAATGGTGGTCATGTCCGACACTTGCTTCTGCGAATACACGGACCACGGCCATTGCGGCATCCTGCATGGCGACACGGTCGACAATGACAGCACGGTGCTGAATCTGGGCAAGCAGGCCGTCATCGCGGCCCAGGCGGGCGCCGACATCATCGCGCCATCGGCCGCCATGGATGGCCAGGTGGCGGCCATCCGCAGCGCGCTCGACTCTGCCGGCTTCCACGACACGCCCGTGATGGCCTATTCGACCAAGTTCGCCTCCGGCCTGTATGGCCCGTTCCGCGACGCGGCCGGCAGCACCCTGAAGGGCGACCGCAAGACCTACCAGATGGACCCGATGAACCGCCGCGAAGCGGTGCGCGAATCTCTTATCGACGAAGCCGAAGGCGCCGACGCGCTGATGGTGAAACCGGCCGGGGCGTATCTGGACATCATCCGCGACCTGCGCGAAGTTACGCGCCTGCCGATCGGCGCCTACCAGGTCAGCGGCGAATACGCGATGATCAAGTTCGCCGCCCAGGCGGGCGCCATCGACGAGCGCCGCGTGGTGCAGGAAACCCTGGGCGCCATCAAGCGCGCGGGCGCGGACATGATTTTTACGTATTTCGCGATGGATGTGCTGAATAATCCGTATTAAGTCGGTTAGGGCAGTGGCGTTCCAGTATGATGGCGCGCTGCCCAATCCGAAGCCGCGATTTGTCGCTTTGTCGTCTCTTATGCCCCTGAAAATCTCCCGCATCCTGCACGCCGGCTATGTCTTCGAATGCGAAGGCACGGCCATCGCCTTCGACCCCATCGTTGAAAATCCGTTCAGCCGCAACTGCCACGCCTTTCCTTCCGTGCGCTTCGACCTCGATGCCGTGCGCCGGCTGCGCTGGGATGCCGTCTTCATTTCGCACTTCCACGACGACCACTGCTCGCTCGACAGCCTCGATGTGCTCGACCGCGCCACGCCCATCTATCTGTACTGCGTCTTCGACGAACTGTTCGCGATGATCCGCGCGCTCGGTTTTACGCAGGTGGAGCGGCTGCACGTGGACGTGCCGGTGCAGGTGGGCGCCATCGAAGTGATCCCGCGCCGGGCGCTGGACGACGACGTCGACTCGCTGTTCCAGGTGCGCGCGGCCGGCTTGAATGTGCTCAACGTCGTCGATTCGTGGATCGGCCCCGAAACGCTCGAACAGCTGGCCGCGTTCGCGCCCTGGGACATGGTCTTGTGGCCGTTCCAGACCATGCGCGAGATCGCCGTCATCGCGCCGTCGCTGGCGGCGCAGGGCCCGGTCGAGCTTCCCGACGACTGGGTGCCGCAGCTGCGCGCGCTGGCGCCCCGTTACCTCGTGCCCAGTTCCTGCCAGTTCGTGCAGGAAGACTGGTCGTGGTACAACCACGCGATGTTCCCGATTACTTACCGCCGCTTTGCCGATGAAATCGGCGCCGCGCTGCCCGGGACGCATATTTTCCGTCTCGACCCGTCGACGGCCGTGCTGCTCGACGCCCACGGCGTGAGCAGCGCCGACCCCTTGCCCTGGGTACTGCCTGTGGGGCCGCAGGACGTGGATTTCGACTACCGCCCCGAGGCGCTTGCGCCCGCCACGGCGGACATCGCCCGGCGTTTCGCCCCCTTGAACGCCGCCGATACGGCGCTGGTGCTTGATTTCTGCCAGAACGGTTTACTTGAACGCTACCGCGACATGGAGCTGCCCGATGACAGCTACTTCCAGCAACCGCGCCTGTGGCGCTTGTCGCTGTACGGCCATGACGGCGCCGCCACGGTCCTGCATTACCGCACGCAGGGCGACTTGATCGACCTCGTGCCCGCCACCGGCGAGGCGCCCGGCTGGACGACGGAAGTGCCGCTGGTGAAATGCCATGCGGCGCTGGTGCTGGGCGAATCGCTGACGTCGATGTACATGCGCATCAACGATGGACCTTTCGATGCGGCCACGCGGGCCGCACTGGAGGAGGCCGACATCGTCGACGACCCGCTGATCCGCTGCCTGTTCAACGACGCCATCGGCGCCTACCAGGCGGCGCAACTCAAGCGCCTGCGGGCGCGCCCTGAAGGAATTGGCGCGACGCGGTAAGATGGTGGCTTCTGACTAGAACGGGAAAGACACCATGGCACAAGACAATGAAACCGCGATCCTGGCCGGCGGCTGCTTCTGGGGCGTGCAAGACCTGCTGCGCCGCTATCCGGGCGTGCTCGCCACGCGCGTGGGCTACAGCGGCGGCGACGTGGCCAACGCCACCTACCGCAACCACGGCACGCATGCGGAAGCGATCGAGATCATCTTCGACCCAAAGGTCATCAGCTACCGCAAGATCCTGGAATTCTTCTTCCAGATCCACGATCCCAGCACGGAAAACCGCCAGGGCAACGACCGCGGCACGAGCTACCGTTCGGCCATCTTCTACACGAACGACGCGCAAAAGCGCGTGGCCGAAGAGACCATCCGCGACGTCGACGCGTCCGGCCTGTGGCCCGGCAAGGTGGTGACGGAAGTGGCTCCGGCCGGCCCGTTCTGGGAAGCGGAGCCGGAGCACCAGGATTATCTGCAGCGCTTGCCGCACGGCTACACCTGCCATTACATCCGGCCGGACTGGGTCTTGCCGCAGCGCGCGCAGTAAAGAGCTCGGCATGCGTTACTGGCGCGTGGAGCGGCGGCAGGCGGAAGGGCAGCTGGACTTCGGGCGTACCCTGGAGCTGATGGCTGCCATCGGCCATGCCGACGTGAATGCCGTCGCCGGGGCCATCCTGAAGACGGTCAGCACGGTCGCGCCCATTGCCCAGTGCACGATCTTTGCCTATGAATTCGGCAACCGCCCCCGGACGGTGGCTGTGGCCGACCGGCGCGGCGGACGCTTCCTGCAAGATATCGCGGACAGCTACGCGCGCCACTACTATGCGCTCGATGGCAACCAGCGCGTGATCGCGCCGGCGCCGGGGCGGAAGATCGATCCCTCCATCGTGCTGCACCAGCAAGCCAGCGACGAGATCGACCACCCCGGCTACCGCGCTGCCTGCTATCAGAAACCGAATGTCTCGGACCGGCTATCGCTGCTGCTGCAGCCGGCCGGCGATATCTGGCTGTCCGTCAATTTCTACCGCGACAGCAGCCAGGGGCAGTTCCTGCCCGGCGAAGTGGCGGGCATCGAGACCCTGTCGCCGCTGTTCGCCCATGCCGTCAAGCATCACTACAGCTTGAATGGCCAGGCCGCGCAAGGCGTCGCGCCGATGATGCTGGCAAGGTTGCGCCAACATTGTCCCGCCCTGAGCAAGCGCGAACTGGACGTGCTGCGCTGCGTGCTCGAAGGCCTCACGGCCGCCGAGATCGCCGACATCATGGGCGTGCAACCGTCCAGCGTGACGACGTACCAGAAACGCGCCTACAAGCGCCTGGGCATTTCCAGCCAGCGCCAGCTGTTTGCGCTGTGCATGGGGCCGGCGCCTGTCTAGTCCCTTGGACGTAGGGACGGCTCCGCCTTTTTGACGGTTTTGCCCCTGAAATGTCCCCAAAATGGGGACAGCCGCCGGCATCGTCGTCTGCATACTGTGTTTCAAGCCGGAGCATCCGGCCGCTCTCACCCAATAAAAACCACAAGGGGAGGGCGACACTTTATGGAGACCAGCATGACCATCGCCCAAGCGGCCACCCCCGCTACGCCCCTTAGTTCCGCGCCCGTCCCCGACGCGGCCACCCATCAGCTGGAACAGCAGGTGATGCGCAAGGTATCGCGCCACCTGCTGGGTTTTCTATTCCTGCTGTTCGTGTTTTCCTTTCTTGACCGCATCAACATCGGCTTTGCCGGCCTGACCATGATGCAAGACCTGGGCCTGTCCGGCACCCAGTTCGGCTTTGCCACCACGCTGTTCTACATCGCCTATATCGCTTGCAGCATCCCCAGCAATATCGTGCTGGCGCGCATCGGCGCGCGCAAGTGGATCGGCAGCATGATGATCGCGTGGGGCCTGGCCTCGACGGCGACCCTGTTCGCCAGCGGTCCGGCCAGCCTGTATGCGCTGCGCTTTTTAGTGGGCGTGACGGAGGCGGGCTTCCTGCCCGGCATGCTGCTGTACCTGACGTACTGGTTTCCCAGCGCCTACCGGGCACGCGCCAATGCCCTGTTCATGATCGCCATGCCCGTCACGGCCGCCATCGGTTCGGCCCTGTCGGGCCTGATCCTGGGACTGGACGGCCAATGGGGCCTGACGGGCTGGCAATGGCTGTTCTTGCTCGAAGGCATGCCGTCCGTGCTGCTGGGCCTGGCGGTGTATGGCTACCTCGATGACTCGCCCAACAAGGCAAACTGGCTGGGCAAGCTGGAACAGCAGGTGCTGGCGCGCATGCTGGCGGCCGAGCACAAGCCGGCCGTAGTGCACATCGGGCAGCAACAGAAAACCTCGGTGCTGGCGGAAATGCTGTCGCCCACGGTATTGAAATTCGGCATCGCCTATTTCTGCCTGGTCAACACCCTGGCGATGGTGGCCGTGTGGACGCCGCTGATCGTGAAAAGTTTTAGTGGCAACGCCAGTAACACGCAAATCGGTCTGCTGGCGGCGATACCGCAGGTGTGCACCGTCATCGGCATGATCGTCTGGGGCCGCCGCTCGGACCGCCTGCAGGAGCGCCGCTGGCATATCGTCTGGCCCATGCTGCTGTCGGCCGGCGGCTGGCTGTTGACCGCGTACTCGGGCAACCCCGTGCTGCAACTGCTGGGCGTGTGCATGGCTTCGACGGGCGCCTACACGGCCATGTCCGTCTTCTGGACCACGCCGGACCGGGCCCTGAGCCTGGGGGCGCGCGCCATCGGCATCGCCGTCATCAATGCCACGGGCAATATCGGCTCGGCCCTGAACCCCGTCGTCGTGGGCTGGCTGAAGGATTTCACGCACAGCTTTGCCACGGGCTTGCTGTACGCGAGCGTGCTGCTGGTGGCCGGCGCGGCCATCGTGCTGACCCTGCCCATCGCGCGCGGCGGCAAAACACATTCTTGAAAGGACACCATCATGCGCGACACGTTTCACCCTTATCCCCATGTGCCGAAGGTGTATCCGCCCGGCAAGGCTGTTGGCGCCGGCACGCAGCATGTGCCCGTCCTGATCGTCGGCGGCGGCCCCGTGGGCCTGGCAACGGCGCTGGGCCTGGCGCGCCACGGCGTGCGCTCCGTGCTGGTCGAGGCGGACGATGGCGTCTGCACGGGCAGCCGCGCCATCTGCATCTCGCGGCGCAGCCTGGAAATCATCGAACGCCTGGGCGCGCTCGACGGTTTTATCAGCAAAGGCTTGCCGTGGGCGGGCGGACGCAGCTTTTACCGCGACGAGGAAGTACTGCACTTCACGATGCCGCAGGATGCCAAGCAGAAGCTGCCGCCCATGGTCAACCTGGCGCAATACCATATCGAGCAATTCCTGCTCGATGCGGCCGAACGCCTGCTGGAACTGATCGATATCCGCTGGCAAACCCGGGTCACGGGCGTGCAGCAGCGCGCCGACGGCGCCACCGTCACGGTGGCCACGCCGGATGACACTTACCGGATCGACACGGACTGGCTGGTGGCGGCCGATGGCGGGCGCAGCGCCGTGCGCGAGGCGCTGGGCTTGAAATTGCAGGGCACCAGCTATGAAGGGCGCTATGTGATCGTCGACATCCACCTGAAGAGCGAGCGCCCGACGGAGCGCCTTGCGTATTTTGACCCGCCGTCGAACCCGGGTTCGACCGTGCTGGTGCACAAGCAGCCCGACGATATCTGGCGCATCGATTACCAGTTGCGCGACGACGAGGATGCGCAATCGGCCGTGCTGCTGGAAAACGTGGCGCCGCGCGTCGACAGCCTGCTGGCCATGATGGGGGAAACGGCCCCCTGGCATCCCGTGTGGATCACCATTTATAAAGCGAATGCCCTGACCCTGGACAAATACCGGCATGGCCGCGTGCTGTTCGCCGGCGATGCGGCCCACCTGGTGCCCATCTTCGGCGTGCGCGGGGCCAATTCCGGCATCGACGACGCCGACAATCTGGCCTGGAAGCTCGCCTATGTCGTCAAGGGGCAGGCGCCGCATGCCTTGCTCGACAGCTATTCGGACGAGCGCGTGTTCGCCGCCCGTGAAAACCTGCGTCACGGCACGAAAAGCACGGAATTCATGGCGCCGCCCACGTTCGCCTTCGAGCTGATGCGCACGGCCGTGCTGGGCCTGGCAGGCAAGCATGCGCATGTGCGCTCGCTGATCAACCCGCGCCAGACCAGCGCCATCGCGTATGCCCAGTCGGCCTTGAATGCGGCCGATGGCGACACGTTCGCCGCCGGTCCCGCGCCCGGCACGGTCTTGCCCGAATGTCCGCTGGCGCTGGCGCACGACGGCGCGCAAAAAGCGCGGTATATTACCGATTTGCTCAAGCGCGACGATAGCCATTTCACGGGGCTGTACTTCAGCGAGGATGGCGCCGTGCCCGCGGAACTGCTGGCGCTGGGCGACACCTTGCCCTTGAGCACCGTGGCGATTTCCCGCAGCGGCGCGCAAGGGAGCGCCTGGGACCACACGGCGCAGGTATGCTCGCTGTTCGACGCGCAGCCAGGCACGTTTTATCTCGTGCGTCCGGATGGCCACGTGCTGGGCCGCTGGCGGCAAGTGCGGGCGGGGCAGGTGGCGGCAGCGTTGGCGCAAGCCGGCATCGTCCAATCACAGTAACAAGGAGAGAATATGACCGACATCGAACTGGACAATCTTTATACCGAGCTGTGCCACACCATGGGCGGCCTGGGCGAACAGCGCTCGCCCTTGTTCCTGGCCCGCTTCGCCTTGCTGGCCATGGGCGCCATCGGCAAGGCCGACGTGGTGCAGGGCTTGCTGCGCGACGCGGCCGACGGCCTGGCGGAGAACGCATGATAGGCGCCGGCTACCAAAGCGGCTTCGGCAACGAATTTGCCACGGAAGCCATCGCCGGCGCCTTGCCGCAAGGGCAGAATTCGCCGCAGCGCTCGCCCCTGGGCCTGTA
Source organism: Janthinobacterium sp. GW456P (assembly GCF_002127655.1). Taxonomy (GTDB): domain Bacteria; phylum Pseudomonadota; class Gammaproteobacteria; order Burkholderiales; family Burkholderiaceae_D; genus Janthinobacterium. Next base: position 28,632 of record NZ_NEHB01000029.1, on the reverse strand, counting down.
CGCGGAGCAGCTGTCGGGCACGGCCTTCACGGCGCCGCGCGCGCAGAACCGCCGCTCCTGGCTGTACCGCATCCGTCCCGCCAGCCAGCATCCACCGTTTACCCTTGCTGAAAACACCCGCATCGTCAGCGATTTCCACGCCATGCCGCCCACGCCGCCGAACCAGCTGCGCTGGGACCCGCTGCCGCTGCCCGATGCCGGCACGCCGGTGGACTTCATCGACGGCTGGCAAACGATGGCGGGAAACGGCAGCGCCGAAGCGATGAGCGGCTGCGCCATCCACGTGTATGCGGCCAACCGCTCCATGCAGCGCTTCTTTTATTCGGCCGACGGCGAATTGCTGGTCGTGCCGCAGGAAGGGCGGCTGGCCATTGCCACGGAACTGGGGCTGGTCGAGCTCGAGCCGCAGGAAATCGCCGTGATTCCCCGCGGCGTGCGCTTCCGCGTCACCCTGCCGGACGGCAAGGCGCGCGGCTATGTCTGCGAAAACTTCGGCACGGCATTCCGCCTGCCCGACATGGGGCCCATCGGTTCGAATGGCCTGGCCAACAGCCGCGATTTCCTCACGCCGCACGCGGCCTACGAGGATATCGAGGGCGATTGCGAACTGCTGGCCAAGTTCGGCGGTCATCTGTGGCGCACCACCCTCGACCATTCGCCGCTGGACGTGGTGGCCTGGCATGGCAATTACGCGCCGTACAAATACGATTTGCGCCGCTTTAATGTCATCGGCTCGATCAGCTACGACCATCCGGACCCGTCGATCTTCCTCGTGCTGCAGGCGCCGAGCGAAAATCCGCTGTTCGGCGCCATCGACTTCGCCATTTTCCCGCCCCGCTGGCTGGCTGCCGAACACACGTTCCGGCCGCCCTGGTTCCACCGCAACGTGGCCAGCGAATTCATGGGCTTGATCCACGGCGTGTACGACGCCAAGGCGGCCGGTTTCGTGCCGGGCGGCGCCAGCCTGCACAATTGCATGTCCGGCCACGGCCCCGATGCGCAGACCTTCGAAAAAGCCTCGCATAGCGACACGTCCACGCCCGCGAAGGTGGCCGACACGATGGCCTTCATGTTCGAGACGCGCACCATCCTCAAGCCCACGCCGTTCGCGCTGGACGGCGGCCTGCTGCAACCCGATTATTTCGAATGCTGGCAAGGCTTGCGCAAGCATTTCGATCCGGACCAGGCTTAGTCAAACGCTGGTCACGCAGTCCGCGCCAGCGCTCCGCATATGCAAAATCCGGATAAGCTAGCGCGGCACCATTCGTTCACGCCGGCAGATGGCGCGCGGTATAGTCGGTCCATGGAACTCTTAGCCCACAACTTCAGCAGCGATTTCGCGCGCAGCGCCCACCTTGCCCGCGGCGCCGGCGATGACGGCGACAGCGAGGCGCTGGTCGCCTTCCGCGACCCGCAGCAAATGAGCTTGCTGGTGCGCGCCACGGCCTTTGTCTTTGCCGACCCCCGTTCGCGCCAGTTGCATGAACTGATCGAACGCATCGCCCCCAGCGAGGCGACCGTGCTGATCACGGGCGAGACGGGAACGGGAAAAGAGCTGATCGCGCGCCACGTGCACGGCTTGAGCGGGCGCGCCGAGCAGACCTTTGTGGCGATCAACTGCGGCGCGTTTTCCGAAACCCTCGTCGAGAGCGAACTGTTTGGCTATGAAAAAGGCGCGTTTACGGGCGCGCAGCAGGGCAAGCCGGGCTGGTTCGAGACGGCCAGCGGCGGCACCCTGTTCCTCGATGAAATCGGCGACTTGCCGCTGGCGATGCAGGTCAAGCTGCTGCGCGTGCTGCAGGAGCGCGAAGTGGTGCGCCTGGGCGCGCGGCGCGCCATCCCCATCGACGTACGCCTGATCGCCGCCACGAATGTCGACCTGGCCGAAGCCGTGCGGGCCGGGCGCTTCCGCGAAGACCTGTATTACCGTCTGCAGGTGATCGGCCTGCCGCTGCGCCCCCTGCGCGAACGCCCGGGCGACATCATGCCGCTGACGCGCCACTTCATGGCCATCTATGCGCAGCGCCTGCACCTGGGCGAGGTGGAGCTGGACCTCGATGCGCAGCAGGCCTTGCTCGCTTATCCATGGCCGGGCAATATCCGCGAACTGGAAAACGTCATCCACCGGGCGCTGCTCGTCTGCCGCAGCGGCGTGGTGCGGGCCGACGACCTGAGTTTGTCTGGCTGGCACCGCGCTCCGGCGCCGGTATCCACCCCTGTGCCCGTGCCGGACGCCTGGGCCGGCGGCGCCGACATCGCCTACGCGGCCCACGGCACGGCCGGCCAGGACGATTTATTGGCCGCCGAGCGCTTTGCCCGCGCCTGGCAAGCCTTGCTCGACTCGGGCGAGGCCGTGGAATTCGAAGCGATGCAGCAGGAACTGGTGCGCGCCGCGTGGGAGCGCAATGAGCGCAACCAGGTACGCACGGCGAAACACCTGAACCTGAGCCGCAACATCCTGCGCACCTTTTTGAAAAAGGCGGGCGCCATCGATTAGTCCTGCATCTTCAATCCTGAAGCCGGACCCGCAGCGCTGCGGCTCCGGCTTTTTTCATGGCTGCTGCGCGCGCAGCACATTGCTGCGATGGGTGCAGCCGCTTGCTGCGCAAGCAGCAGCTTCGGACGTCGATGGGGCTCCAGCGCATGGCATGCTTTCTGCGAGGAGGGAAGGGCAGGCCGCCGCGCCAATGTGCAGCGGTGTTTTCTTCGACCCACGACAGGAGTCCATGCATGACCATTGAATTCATCTGGCAATTGCCCACCAGCGGCGACGGCCGTTACGCGGCGCCCGGCGTCACGCGCCGGGGCGAGCGAAACGCCGGCGCCCCCAGTCCCCTGCAGGCGGGCGTGAGCGACCCGCGCGGCGCGCGTCCGCCATTCAATTATTTCGACTACCTGCACCAGATCGCCCGCGCGGCCGACCTGTCCGGCTTCGACGGCATTCAGATACACCACGATACGCAGGGCGATGAAAGCTGGATCGTCGCCGGCTACCTGGCCCGCGGCACGCGGTACCTGAAACTGATCGCCGAATTCGACGCCGCCTGGGGTTCGGCCGTGTACGCGGCGAAGAACGCCGTCAGCTTCCAGCGCTTCACGGGCGGACGCTTCGCGTGGCAGATCGGGCAGGGCGGCGATGCGGCCGCGCGCCGGCGCCAGGGCGATGCGGCGCCGGACGCCGATATCCTGCCCCGCATCGATGAATTCATCACGGTGGCGCGCGGCGTGCAGAACGCGTCGCCGTTCAGCTTCAAGGGCAAGTTTTTCGAAGTGCAGGACGGCGGCTTCAAGGGGCCGCTGGCGAACCATCGTGTCAACAGCATCTATCTGACCGGCGATACCGCCGAAGCGCTGGCCCTGTCGGCGCGCCAGGCCGACGTGCACGTGTTCGACGCGGCACCCGTGGCGGATTTGCGGCCCGCCATCGACAGCCTGCAAACGCAGGCGCGCCAGCTGGGCCGCGCCGTGGCGGCGGGCCTGCGCATCGACGTACTGGCCCGTGAAACGCTCGACGAAGCCTTGCGCGACGCTCGCCGTTACCGCAGCGGGGCGGGGCTACCCGACGAATTGCCGTCCGACGGCAGCACTGCCGCGTTCTGGCCCGGCTTTGCGCAAGCGCAGACGGGCGCCCACGGCGCCCTGGTCGGCAGCCATGCGCAGGTGGCCGCCGCGCTCGAAGCGTACGCGCAGGCGGGCGTGTCGAGCTTCGTGCTGGCGGCCATCCCCCATTTCGAGGAAGCCTACCGCATCGGCGAGCACGTGCTGCCTTGCGTGCGGGCAGCGTTGAGCGCCCAGCTGCAAGCGGCCTGAATCCAACTTACTAAGGAGTACCCCACATGGCAATCGATTTTTTCTGGCGCATCCCCACGCATGGCGAACCGAGTTCGCACCGCGCCCGCACGCCGTTTCGCGGCGACTGGTTTCCCGGCAATGACAACCTGCGCCAGGCCGGCCTCGGTGGCGGCGGCGCCGACGGTTTTACGTATATCGACTACCTGGCCGAGATCGCCCGCGCCGCCGAGCTATCGGGCTTTCAGGGCGGCCTGATTCCGTCGTTTCCCATGACGGACGAACCGTGGGCCATTTCCGCGCTGCTGGCGCGCGAAACGCGCACCTTCCGCTTCATGATCCCGTTCCAGCCCGGCTTTCTGAATCCCGTGGTGGCCGCGCGCATGACGGCCAGCCTGCAGCGGGCCACGGGCGGCCGCGCCCTGTACAACGTCATCACGGGCGGCGGCGGTCCGGCGCAGCTGTGGTGGGGCGATGCGGCCGGCCACGACGACCGCTACACGCGCACGACGGAATTTCTCGACGTGGTGCGCGGCGTGTGGCGCGGCGGACCGTTTTCCTACCAGGGCAAGTTCTACCAGGTGGAAGACGCGGGCCTGGCCACGCCGTTGTCGGAGCAGGACTTCCCCGAGATCTATTTTTCCGGTTCGTCCGACGCGGCCCTTGGTTCGGCCTCGAAGCACGCTGATTACTACCTGACGTGGCTGGAACCGTTCGAGCAGCTGCGCGAGAAATTCGCCCGCGTGCAGGAAAAGACGGCGCTGCTGGGGCGCAAGATCAAGTGCGCCGTGCGCGTCGACATCGTCGCCCGCGCCACGGAAGAAGAGGCGTGGGACGAGGTGCGCAAGGGTTTTGACGCCGTCGATGCCGCCACCCTGCGCCAGTTCCTCGGCGCCGATGGCGGCGATTCCGTGGGCGCGGCGCGCCAGCGGGGCAACCGCCCGGCCACCTTGAACAGCTACAAGGACCTGATCACGGCGCCGAATATCTGGTCCGGCTTCAATCTGCTGCGCGGCGGGCAGACGCAGGGCATCGTCGGCAGCTACCAGCAGGTGGCCGAACGCCTGGACGAGCTGGTGCAGCTGGGCGCCGACGCCTTCATCCTGGCCAGCACGCCGCACCTGGAAGAAGCGTACAGGGTGGGCGAGGAAGTGCTGCCCCTCGTGCGCGGCCACACGGCGGCACTGCTGCGCGCCGCCTGATCCCTTCCCCTGTTGCCGCGACAGCAGCGCCACCGCCTGCTGTCGCGCAGGCAGCACGCGGCAGCGCCGCTGCTGCCAAATCAACAGCACTATCATCATGATAGTCTTCCTTTGAAATCAAGCACTTAAGTTCAATTTTTCTGCGCTGCGGCAGCGGGCATGCCCCTTGCAATCCTGGTCATCACCATCTCGCGTTTTGACTTTACTCAAGGATAATCACCCATGCGCCGTTCGACTGCCTCTGCCGACTCTTCCCCATTTCCTTTCCACCTGACCCCAGTGCGCCGCGCGCTGCGCTCGGCCTTCGCCATCGGCGGCCTGATGCTCGTTCCAGGTTTGGCCCAGGCGGAAACGCCTGGCGCCGATGTCATTGCCGCGGCCGACGCGAATGGCGCCGGCGAGGGCGCCTCGCTGCAATCGGTGACGGTGACGGCGCAAAAGCGCGAGGAATCGGCACAGAAGGTGCCCAGCGCGATCACGGTGTTGGGCGGCAAGGAGCTGCTCGACACGGGTATCGGCCGCTCGGCCAGTGAAATCCTCAATTACGTGCCGAACGCCTCCGCCGGCACGCAGCAGCACGGCCGCCCGCGCTGGTGGATACGCGGCGTCGGGGCGGGCCAGCAGCAGGTGGATTTCCCGAATCCCGTCGGCTTCTATCTCGATGACGTCTACATCAGCAATTCCAGCGCCACGGGCTTTCCCCTGTTCGACCTGGACCGTGTGGAAGTGCTGCGCGGCCCGCAAGGCACCTTGTGGGGCAAGAATACGACGGGTGGCGCCATCAACGTCATTTCGCGCAAGCCCTCGTTCAAGTCCAGCGGCTACGCCAAGCTCGATTACGGCAGCTACGACACCACTCTGGCCGAAGGCGCCGTCGGCGGTGCGCTGGTCGACGAGGTGCTGGCGGGGCGCTTGTCCTTCCACACGGAGCAGCAGGACAAGGGCCGCTTCCGCAACCAGTTTACGGGCGAGCGCGATGGAAAACTCAAGGACAGCGCCATCCGCGGCCAGCTCAAGGCCCTGATCGGGCGCGACCTGACGGCGAACCTGAACCTCCATTACCGCGACTACACGACCAGAGGCGCCACCACCACCGTGGCCAGCTACGGCGCCAATGGCGTGTACCGCAACGGCTATGTCCCCGGCACGAATCCCGACGACGTCAGCACGAACGCCCCGGCCGACAGCGACGTGAAACAGGGCGGCGCCCAGCTGAACCTCGAATATGCGCTGGGCGAGCTGACCCTCACGTCCATCACCGGCTATGAAAATTTCAGGAACGAGGCCACGGGCGACAGCGACAACACGCCGCTGGAAGTGGGCCGCAGCCGCGCCAAGGCCAGCAGCCGGCAAGTGTCGCAGGAGCTGCGATTGACGTCGCCGCAGAACGGCGCCGTGAGCTGGGTGGCGGGGCTGTTCTACTTCAATGAAAAGATCGATGCCGATTCGGCCGGCGCGCGCCTGCCCAACGGCACCGTGCCGGCGCTGGCGGGCAGCACGCAGCCCGTCGGCTACAACCGCACCATCTACCAGCACAAGGCGCGCAGCGCGGCCATTTTCGGCAGCACCACCGTCAACTTCAGCGAGCAGCTGCGGTCCACCTTCGGCCTGCGCTGGACCACGGAAACCAAGGACCTCGACTTGCGGCGCGTGCAGGCCGTCTCGAACACTGTGGCGTTTGGCGACGCGGCCAACTGGTGGAACACGGTCCAGGGCGGCAATTACACGGCCGCATCCGTCGCCAACAATAACTTCACGTCGAATCCATCGACCACGTGGAACGCGCTGACGTATGACGTGACGCCCGAATACCGCTTCAGCCGTACCCTGCGCGGCTATTTGAAGTACGCGCACGGCATCAAGTCGGGCGGCTACAACACGAGCGCCACGGACGTGCGGGCGCTGAACACGGTCAAGCCGGAAACCCTGAACTCGTTCGAGGCGGGCATCAAGTCCGAATGGCTGGACGGGCGTTTGAATTTCAACGCCAACGTTTTTCACTATGATTACAAGAACGTGCAGGTGAATATCACGGGCGTGTACAACGGCGACCCCACGCAAAGCGTGAATTACCTGCAGAACGTGCGCAACGCCCACGTGAACGGCGCGGAATTCGAGATCGAGGCGCAGCCGACGGACAATCTGCACGTCAACGCCAACCTGGGCCTGCTGCGCACGGAATTCGACGACTTCGCCATCCAGAACAATGGCGGCGACCGCTCCGGCAACGAATTCGTGCGCTCGCCGCACGTGACGGCCCTGCTGGCGGCCGACTACCGCTACCCGCTGGGCAATGGCGCGCAGCTGGTCTTCAGCGGCGACGTACGCTATACGTCGAAGCAGTACTATTATGTGGACCCGCAAAGCGACGCGCGCGGCCTGTTGAACCAGGGCGGCTTCTCACTGGCCAATGCGCGCCTGTCGTATGTGTTCCCGGGCGGCAAGCAGCGGATCACCGCATATGCGAACAACCTGGCCGACAAGGTTTACCGCAACCATACGCTCACCAGCTTCGTGCCCGGCGCCGTCAACGGCGACACCGTCATCATCGGCCAGGGCCGCACGGTGGGGGCGTTGTACACGGTGCAGTTCTGAGCGTGACTGCCTGATGTAAAAGGCCGGCACATGCGCCGGCCTTTGCGTTTTCCCGTAGGTCGGCTTAGCGCAGCGTAAGCCGACAATACCAATACGCCAGCATCAAGCCGCCACCCGCAGCAGCGACTCCAGCCGCCGCTGCGCCTCTTCCAACGGCCGGCGGTCGATCCAGCCGTCGATATCGACGTCGCGGTCGAGGAAGCCGTGCTGCAATTGAAAATCCTTTTGCTGACGGAACAGCGCCACTTTTTCTTCCGACAGGTCGGGCGCCAGCGTCAAATGAAAACCGTCGCGGTAGGCTTCGGCCACGGCGTCGGCGCCGGCCCGCGTCTCGCCCTGCAGGATGGCCAGCACATCTTCTTTGTGGCTGCGCGCCCAGTGGGCGGCGCGCAAGGTCTGCGTCAGGAAGCGCACGACCAACTCGAAATGCTGCTCCAGCATGGTTGCATGCACGGTGATCGGGCGCGGCGTGCCGTTATTCACGCGGAAGCGCCGGTCGGGCAGGGCGTCGATGGCTATGCCCACTTCCAGCCCCGCCGCGCGGGCCGCCTCGGCCGCCGCCGCGCCTTTCACGTAGACGGCATCGACTTCGCCGCGCAAGAGCGGGCCGATGCCTTGCCACAGGCCCGCACCCGGATCGGCCGATGCCTGGGCGTCGGCCCCCACTTCCACCAGCTGCACATCGTCCAAGGTGAGGCCGGCCGACGCCAGCACGCCCTTGTAGCCGGCCAGGCTCATGCCGCGCGCGATACTGCGCCCGCGCCGGTTCTCGCGCAAGTCTTCGGCGCGGAACACGGGCAGCGCCAGACGCTTACCCTGCAACTGCGCGGGCGTGGCGATGCCGGAACCGGGGCGCACGAGGATGGCTTGCCATTCATCGATCCAGGTCAGGCCGATCAGGCGCGTGGGCGCCCCTTGCGCGCGCGCGGGCAGGGCCAGCAGGTTGCCGCCTTCGCGCACGAGCGTGGACAAGCCGTGGTCGTAATGGTGGCGCGCCAGTTCGCCGCCCACTTCCTGCAGCGTCTTCAAGGCGATCCCGTCGCGGGCGAATTCCTCGTCCAGCCAGCCCAGTTTATAGGCCAGGCCCGTGGCCGTGGGCACGGGGCAGCGGGTGAACCAGACGGTATCGACGGCGGGGGAAGTTGCGGTGGTCATGGATTTCCTTGGTGGTGGGTGGAGTCTGGAACCGTGCAGGAACCGTGCCCGCGCCGCTTGCTGGCTTGCCGACAGCTGCCGCGCGCAACGCTGCTGCCGCGCCAGCAGCCGCTGTTGCGCAGGCAGCAGCGCTCCGCCATTTGTGCGGCCCCGGCGCTGGCACGCGTCTTGCGAAAGTACAGGCATGACTGATTCCTACCTCAACCTCAAGAATGGAGCATGACATGACGGACGTGGCACAAGCGGCAGCACAACAAGTACAGGCGCAGGATCTGACGGCGGCCGAACTGGCCTTCGTGGAAGAGGTGCGGCGCGATGCGCAAATCGCCTTCGATGGTTTGCGCGAGACGGGCAGCCTGACGGCCAATGGCACGGTGGGCTTCGTCGAGCGCACCCCTGGCGGCGACAAGGTCGTGGTGGTCAACGATCCCGGTCCGTTCCGCCGCGGCCAGCCCTTGAAGGCGGCCGTGCTGGCGCTGGACGGCACGGTGCTGCTCGGCGACGCCAACAACGGCGGCGCGCGCTACCTAAAACTGTTTCGCGAGCGGCCTGAGGTCACGTCGATCTCGCACGTGCATTCGCCCTCCTTGGGCGCGTGGGCGCAGACGCACCGCACCCTGCCCATCCGCTACGTGCCCGTGCAGCGCTTCCAGCTGATCCGCGAAATTCCCATCTATATCGACCGCCGCCAGCCCGAAGTCGATTTCATCCTCGGCGAAATCGCCCGCAACACGCATGTCACGGCGATCCTGGAAGCGAACGGCGGCGCCACCGTGTGGGGCAAGCAGGGCTTGCTGAAGCTGGCCGAGTTCATCCTGCTGCTGGAAGAGGGCGCGCAGATCCAGATCGCGGCCGAAGCCATCGGCGGTTCGCGCGATTTCGGTCCCGGCGTGCTGCTGCAGCAATGGAAGATGAGCAAGCTGATCGACACGGCGCGCGCGCTCTCCTTGCTTCCTGCCACCGACCTGGTGTAACCCTTTCAAGAACAGGCCCGCAATGTCATTGAAATTCTTACGTTTGAGCTGGCGCAAGCTACTCGCCGCCGCCGTGGCGGCCAGCCTGCTGGCGCCAGCCATCGCGGCAGCCGCCGAGCCGTTGCCGGCCGCCGTGCGCATCGCCGTCGTGGCCCGCACGGCGCCGTCCGGCAAGACCGTGTTTGCCGGTTCGGCCGCCCAGGTGGCCGCGCAAGGCTGGCTGGCGGCCGAACTGGGCAAGCTGGGCGTGAAGCTGGAATGGGTGCCCGTCACCACCAATTCCGTGGCGACGCAAGTCAACGAGGCGTTTGCCAACCATTCGATCGACCTGGCTCAGTATGGCGACCTGCCATCGATCATCGCCAATGCCTCGGGTTTGCAGACGCGGCTGATCTTGCCGGGCGGCAGCTTCAGCAACACGTATCTGGTGGTGCCGAACGGCTCCACGGCCCGCTCGATCAAGGACTTGAAAGGCAAGAAGATCGCTCTGCACCGGGGCCGGCCATGGGAATACCCGTTCGCCCGCCTGCTGGAAGCGAGCGGCATGAGCTTGCGCGACGTGAAAATCCTCAACCTGAACCCGCAGGCGGGCGCGGCGGCCGTGGCCACGGGCGGCGCGGACGCCTTCTTTACCCTCAGCGACGCCTTTTTGCTGGAAGATAAAAAGGTGGGCAAGATCATCTGGTCCAGCAAGGCGCCGCCGCAGGATTGGAAGATGCGCGCCGAACTGTGGGCCGACAGCGGCTTCCTGCAACGCTGGCCGCAGCTGGCCCAGCTGGTGGTGACGGCGTATGTGCGCGAGCACCACCGGGCCGCCGGCGCCGGCGGCGAAGACGAGTATGTGCGCACCGAGGCGTCGGCGGGCCAGGTGGAAAGCGTGGTGCGGCGCGAACTGGCGGGCGACCATACGCCGTGGCAGGCGCGCTGGTCGCCACTGTTTACGGCCAGCCTGCGCCAGCATTACCTGGGCGAGGCGGCGTATGCGAAGAGCGCGGGCCTGATCGGGCGGCCCCTGCAAGTCGACAGCCTGTTCGCGCCCCAGTTCGTCAACCAGGCGCTGGCGCAGCTGAAGCTGCAAACGTACTGGACGCCATGACTTCCCTCGCTATCGCCTTGCCGCGTTCTCCCGCGCCAGCGCATGCGGCGTCCATTCCCTGGCTGCGGCGCTTTGTGCGCTCGCGCTGGTCCGTGTGGGCGTCGCCGCTGGCCTTGCTGCTGCTCTGGAGCGTCGCCACCACTTTCGAATGGATGCCTGCGCACATCTTGATGTCGCCGTGGCAAGTGCTGCTGACGGCGCGCGATCTGGCCGCGAGCGGCGAACTGGGCCAGCACCTGGGCATCAGCCTGTTCCGCCTGCTGGCCGGTTTCGGCCTGGGCGCCGGCGCGGGCCTGGCGTTCGGCGTCGTGCTGGGCCTGTCGCCAGGCTTGCGCAGCTATGTCGACCCCACGTTCAATGTCTTGCGCCAGCTGCCGACCGTCGCCCTGATTCCTCTGTTTATCTTGCTGTTCGGCATAGGCGAGAGTTTCAAGGTGTTTATCGTGGCCAAGGCCAGTTTCTTCATCGTCGCGCTGGCCGTGCATGACGCCATCCGCAACTTGTCGCAGCGCTACTTTGAGGTGGCGCAAGTGTATTGCTTTTCGCGCTGGCAGCGCATCCGTTTGATCGTCCTGCCCGCCATCGTGCCGGCCGCGCTGACGGGCATGCGCATCGCGCTGTCGCGCTCGTGGATGGTCCTGGTGGGCGCGGAATTGCTGGCCGCCGACAGCGGTCTGGGCCAGATGATGGAAATGGGCCGGCAAATGTTCCGCCTCGATGTGGTGATGGTGGGCGTGGTGCTGACGGGCGTGATCGGCTTCGCCCTGGACCGGGCTTGCCATGCGCTGGAAGCACGGCTGATGCGCTGGAAGCGGAGTGGGGAGAACTCATGAAGCAACGGTTAATGCAGATTATCAAGGGCGCGATGTTGCCGCTGGCCTTGCTGGGCGCCTGGCAATGGGCCTCGAGCCAGGGCGCGGCGGCCGCCTACATCTTCGTGTCGCTGGACGATCTGGCGCACAGCTTGCGCGACCTGGTCTTGACGGGCGAACTGTGGGTGCATCTGCGCGCCAGCCTGGGCCGTACCCTGGCCGGCTTGCTGCTGGGCGGCAGCGCCGGCATCGTCACGGGCGCGCTGATGGCGCAGTCGCCGCTGGCGGACCGCCTGATCGGCCCCCTGTTCCACAGCATCCGCCAAGTCCCCTTGCTGGGGCTGATCCCCTTGCTGGGCTTGTGGGTGGGCAATGGCGACGGCGCCAAGCTGCTGGTGATCGCCATCGCCGCTTTTTATCCTACCGTGCTCAACACGTATGCGGGCATGCGCCAGGTGGAGGGGCGCTTGCGCGAAGTGGGGCAGGTGCTGACCCTGACGCGCTGGCAAACCTTGCGCCAGATTCTGTTGCCAGGCGCCATGCCGGCCATCGTCACCGGTGTCACGCATGCGCTGGCGTTTGCCTGGCTCGCTTGCCTGGGCGGCGAACTGCTGTTTGCGGCCGGCCCCGGCATGGGGGCATTGTTGCTCAATGGCGAAGTGTCGGGCCGCATGGACGTCGTGCTGCTGGCCGTGCTCGTGATCGCCTTGCTGGCGCAGGCGATGAACGTGGCGTTTGCGCGGCTCGCGCGTCTGCTGGTGAAGGGGCGCAGCAGTGAGTAAATCCCCGCCATTCCAGCCAGACGCTGCCGCCAGCGCCCGTGAAGGGGAGTTGCGCGCCTTCTTGCTGCGCTTTATCGGCTTGACCCTGCTGTCGGGCGTGACCATCGGCATGAACAAGGTGCTGGCCACCTTGCTGGGCTTGCACCTGCACGTGAGCAATTTCCAGCTGGCCGCGATCAGCAGCGCGGAAACCCTGGCCATGGCGCTCGGTACCATACCGGCCGGCTATATCTTGTCGCGCGGTAATCCGAAGCATTTGTATGCGGGAGTGAGCCTGAGCCTGGCGCTGGCCTTTTGTGTATTGCCGTGGCTGCCCGGCTGGCAATGGGTGGCCCTGCTGATGTTTCTCGTGGGGCTGTGCATCTCGCTGCGCATCGTGGCCATGAGCACGGTGTTTCTCGTGCGCCTGCCGGAACTGGGGCAGGGCAAGGCGGGCTGGTACAAGGGAACATTAATCCTCGGTATGCAGTTCCTGGGCCCCTTGTGCGGCAATTACCTGATCGCGCAGTTGGGCTTGAAGGCGGGCTTTTTGATTTCCGCCCTGATGTTCGCCATCCTCGCCGTGCTGGGCTGGCAAGTGCTGCCTGACAATACGGCACCGCGCAAGCCGGGGGGACAGGGGGCGCTGCCCGCTGCGGCCAGCCTGCTTGAACTGCTGCGCCTGCCCATCGTGCGCAGCACGTATCTGTTTGAAATCCTCGCCAGCTTCACGGCATCGAGCGTGGGCGTATTTTCCATCTTGCTGGCCATCCGCGTGCTGCACTGGCCTGCGCACCACTCCGTCTGGTTGATGGCCGTGCAGGGACTCAGCTGCGTGCTCGTGCTGCTGTTACTGGGGCGTTTCGTGCTGGCCAGCCGTCATCGCGAGCAATGGTATGGCGGCGCGCACCTGGCCATCATGGCGGCCTTGCTGATTCTGGGCCTGTGGCCGTCCAGCATCGCCTACCTGGCAGCCTCCGTGCTGCTGGGCCTGGGCCTGGGCGTGAATAACCTTGTCAATACGGACAATATCGCCCGCGCGCCCGTCGACAAGGCCAGGGTCTCGGCCCATTTGACCCTGTTCGGCATGGTCGGGGGCACGGCCGGCGCACTGGCGGCCGGCCATCTGGCGGACGTGACGGGCTTGCGCAATGTGTTTTTGATCTGGCTATTTCCCTGGCTGGCCGCCTGGCTCTGTTTCCACGGCAGCCGCTGGCTGCGCCGGGCGCCGCCCGCCGCGATTCCTTCCCTATCCCCCACCGCAGAGAGTGCGCCATGAATGATGTTGTTTCCCCTTTGGCCTTGTCACCGCAAAAGCAGCACCTGAGCGGCGGCTTGCAAGTGCAGCACGTGAGCAAGTCATTTTCGCTGAAAGGCGCGCCGCTGCCGGTGCTCGATGATATTTCCCTGACGATTGCGCCCGGCGAATTCGTCGCCATCGTGGGCGCCTCCGGTTGCGGTAAATCCACCTTGCTGCGCCTGCTGGCGGGCCTCGATACGGATTACACGGGCTTGCTGCTGCACGACGGCGTGCCGATCCGCGGCACGGATCTGCGCCGGGGCCTCGTGTTCCAGGATCACCGTTTGTTTCCGTGGCTGACGGTGCAGGAGAACGTGGCCGTGGCGTTCAGCAATACCCGTGTACCGCTGGCCGAGCGCGATGCGCGCGCGGCGGCGGAAATCACGCGCGTGGGCCTCGACGGCTATGCGGATGCCTATCCGCATCAATTGTCGGGCGGCATGTCGCAACGGGCGGCCATCGCGCGCGCGCTCGTCGGGCGGCCCGACGTGCTGCTGCTGGACGAGCCGCTCGGCGCGCTCGACGCGTTGACCCGCTTGCGTCTGCAGCAGGAATTGCGCCGCCTGTGGCAGGAGGAGGGCATCACCATGGTGATGGTCACGCATGACATTGATGAAGCCGTCTACCTGGCCGACCGCATCGTCGTGCTGGATGCGCGGCCGGGCACGGTGCGCCGGGTGCAGGACGTGCCGCTGGCTCACCCGCGCCAGCGCGGGTCGTCGGGTTTCGTTGCCATCCGCGATGGCTTGCATGCGGATTTCAGCGACCTCGACGACACGCACGCGCCCGTGGCGCAGGAAGTGGATCCCAGCAGCCTGTGGGATGGCAATGAATGGGCGCGCAGGATGGCGCTGTAGTTTCCTTTTTGACCGGTCCACCCACTCTGGAGATACAAGATGAGCAATAACAACGCACTCGACACCCTGTGGTACACGCGCTGCCCCGTCCCCACGGGCTTGGGTATTTCCCTGCAGCAAGGCTGGCTGGAAGAGGCCTTGCGCGCAGCCGGCACCAGCTTGCGCTCCTTGCGCGAATCGGAGCAGGAAGCCGTGCGCGAATCGCATTTCGACCACACCTTGCAAAACTCCGTGCGCCACGGCGGCAATATTCCGGCCCTGTGGGCGCGCGCGGCGGGGCGCGAGACGCGCGTGATCGGCCTGTCGTGGTCGGACGAGACGCAGCTGATCCTGACCCTGCCAAACAGCGGCATCGAGACGGTGCGCGACTTGAAGGGCCGGCGCTTCGGCTTGCCCCTGTGGGCCAGGGCGCAGATCGACTTTGCGCGCGCGCAAGCCTTGCGCGGACTGGAAAACGCGCTGAGCCTGGAAGGTTTGACGGTTGCCGACGTGGAACTGGTCGATTATGTCATCCAGGCGGGCCAGAGCGAAACGGCGCCGGAGCCGGGCGCGGCAACGAATCTGTTCAGCGGCGCACGGCGCGGCGGGCAAAGCCCGGAATTGCTGGGGCTGCTGCGGGGCGAAGTGGACGCCATCTTCCTGAAAGGGGCCTCGGCTGCCCAGCTGGCGCAGCAGTTCGGCTTGCACACGGTGATCGACACGGGCAGCCATCCGGAACCCTTGATCCGCGCCAACAACGGCACGCCGCGCACCCTGAGCGTCGATGCGCACCTGCTCGACCACCATTTCAGCTCGGCCGTCACCCTGGTGGAGCAGGTGCTGCGGGCCGAAGCGTGGGCACGCGGTCATGCGGACGAGACGCGGCGCTTCCTGGCACGCGAATCGAATGCCAGCGAGCACTGGGTCCAAGTGGCCTACGGCAAGGATGCCCATCTGCGCCTGGACACGGATTTGGCGGAAACGTCGGTCGCGGGCTTGCAGGATTTCAGCGACTTTTTGTTCCGCTGGAACTTCCTGCCCAGCAAGGTCGACGTGCGCGCCTGGATCGATCCCCGTCCATTCGACGCGGCGCTGGCGCAAACGCGCCGCGCAGCCTGAGCGGGAAGCACGTCAACGGTGGCCATGTTCGATGATGAGGAGAATGCGATGCGGCGACGCACGGTGATGGGCGGGCTGGCCTTGCTGCCCCTGGCGGGAAAAGCGGCCTCGGCGGCGAAAGGAACGGGGGCGCCGCCGGCGGCCCTGCGCATCGCCTCGACGGGCTTTGCGGAAAACGGCAAGGCGGAACTGGGCGGCATCGCTTACCGCGTGCAGCAGGAAGGCTGGCTGGCCCGCGAACTCAGGCTGCGCGGCGTGCGGCTGGAATGGCTGCCCGTCACGGGCGACACGGGCGCGACCATGAACGAGGCGTTCGCCAGCGGGCGCATCGACATGGCCGCGTATGGCGACTTGCCGTCCGTTATCCTGAACGCGGGCGGCGTGCGCACGCAGGTGATCGTGCCGGCGGGGCGGGGCACGGACCAGTTCCTGCTGGTGCCCACCGGTTCGCGCGCCACTTCATTGGCCGAGCTGAAGGGCAAGCGCATCAGCGTGCACCGGGGCCGGCCGTGGGAACTGGGCCTGCGCCAGCTGATCGCCGACCAGCGCATGTCGCCCACGGATTTTCGCCTGATTAATATGGACCTCCAACCGGGCACGGCCGCGCTGGCCACGGGGGCCGTCGACGCCTTGTTCATGATCAATGGTTATCCGCTGGAAGACAAGGGCATCGGCCGCATCATCTGGTCCAGCAAGGGCTTGTCGGAGAGAAAAATGCGGGCGGAACTGTGGGCGCGGCGCGACTTTACGCAAGCCCATCCCGATATCGCCGAACTGGTGGCCACGGCCTGGCTGCGGGCCCAGCATTGGGCGGCGCTCGATAGCAACCGCGAGGCGATCATCAAGGATGGCACGCGTAACGGCACGCCCGACGGCGTGGTGCGGCGCAGCTACGACGATCCGGGCTTGCAGTGGAAGGAGCGCTGGTCGCCGCTGTACGACGACGCCGTCTACCGCCATTACCGCCGGGTGCTGGCGTTTGCGCAGGAGCAAAAGCTGATCCGCCACCCATTGACGGCGGAAGAGTTGCTGGAACCGCGTTTCGTGGCGGCCGGCTTGAAAAAGCTGGGCCTGGTCAATTACTGGGAACCGGCCAAGGTGTAGTGCTAGCGTGGGACGTGGCTCAGTGCGGCAGGCACACGCGCCCCGCCACATTGACCACGTCGTCGCCCGCATGCGCGCGCAATTGCAGCAGCATCAGTGCCACGCCCAGCATCAGCGCCGCAGCGCAGAGTTTCTTGTGCATCGTCTTTCCTGTTTTTTTACGTTCAATGAAGGTGTGCAGCGATATTATTGCCGAAATTCATCGTGCGGGCTGAGCAAGTGCCAAGCGTGCTTTACAATTATGCATCTTGCGCATCCGCGCCATCTGAATTGTATGCATAGTATGTGAAGGGAATGACAAGCCTGTGACTTCCAAGCCGATCAAGATCGCCGCCACCGTTGTCGTGGCTCTCGCCGCTGGGGCCGGCATTTATAGCTACACCCGACCGGCCGCCACCGCCACGCCCGGCGCACCCGCATCGGGCAGCCCGGCCGCCGCGCCGCAATCGACCGTCGATACGGCCGCCGTGGCCAGCCAGTTCCGCGACTTGCTGGGCAATTTCCGCAAGATTATCGTGCTGCTGGCCGACGAGCAAAGCTTGCCCGAAGCCGCACGCGACGAAGCCCGTAAAGTGGGGCAGGCGCTGTTCCATGAAAACCAGGAACGCATCGCCAAGCTCGATGCGGCGCTGGATCAGTTGACGGCACCGACCAATCCGGGCCGTTTCGAAGCGCTCGACAGTTTATTGACGTATATCGAATCCGACCCCAGCCTGTACGACGCGGACCGCCTGGCTTTCCGCGAACTGCTGCAAAGCATGCTGGCCGACGTGGCCAAGGATTCGTCCTTGCCGGCGATCAAGCTGCACAAGCGCATTTCCGAAGACCTCGACGCGCTGGGCGAGATTGAGCGCAATTACGAGAAGGAAATCCGGCAAATCTTCGGCAACCTGGGCCAGCGCGCCATCGAACTCAAGCGTGAACGCTGGGACGATTACGTGGCGCAGCTGAAAAAGCTCTACAGCCGTGAACAGATCCTCAAGGAAAACGGTATCGTCGTGCCTTATACGGTGCCGCCGGCCGGTGCCATGCCCGAAGCCAAGCCCGTGCCCAAGAAAGATGAGGCGGAAATCTTCGGCCTGGGCTTGCCCAAGAAAACCATCGTGCTGACCTTCGACGACGGCCCGCACCGCCGCTACACGGAAGAAATCAGCGCCATCCTGAAACAGTATGGCGTGCCGGCCGTGTTCTTCAACGTGGGCCGCAATCTCGGTTCGCTCGATGCGCAAGGCCATGCCAAGCTGGGCGCGGGCGCGGAAGTGAGCCGCAAGCTGATGAAAGAGGGCTATGCCGTGGGCAACCACAGTTTCAGCCACGCACAGTTGTCGAAGCAGACGGGCGACAAGCTGAAAGGCGAAATCCTCGGCACCGACACTTTATTAAAGGCCATCAGCCCCGAGCGGGCCGCGCTGTTCCGCTTTCCGTATGGCGCGCGCAATAGCGAAGGCATGGCTGCGCTGGCCGATGCGCATTTGAAATCCGTGATGTGGAATATCGACTCACTGGACTGGGCCGACCCCGTGCCCAGCTCGATCACCAACCGGGTGCTGGCGTCCGTCGACAAGGCGGGTCGCGGCATCGTCCTGTTCCACGACATCCATGAACGCACGGTGAAAGCCTTGCCGGCCGTGCTCGACAAGCTGATCGCCGAAGGCTATCAATTCGCAGGCTGGGATGGCACGAGTTTCCAGGTGGCGAAAAGCACGGTCCCGGCGCCGGAAAAAGTGCCCGTCACCACGGGTTACGCCAATTCCTGGGCCGTCGTGATCGGCATCGATGATTATGCGAAATGGCCGAAACTGCAATATGCGGTGCGCGATGCGCAAGGCATCCGCGAAACCCTGATCGAAAAGTTCGCGTTTGCGCCCGAACGCGTCGTGACCCTGAAAAATGGCGAAGCGACGCGCAACAACATCCTGGCCGCCTTCCACGACAAGCTGGCCCATGGCGGCGTGCAAAAGAATGACCGCATCTTCGTCTTCTTCGCGGGCCACGGCGCCACGCGCAAGCTCAGCTCGGGGCGCGACCTCGGCTACATCGTGCCCGCCGATTCCGATCCGGCGCAGTTTGCCACGGATGCGATCCCGATGACGGAAATCCAGAATATCGCCGAGTCCCTCACGGCCAAGCATGCGTTCTTTGTCATGGATGCCTGCTACAGCGGCCTGGGCCTGACGCGCGGCGCCGGTTCCAGTTCCTTCCTGCGCGACAACGCCAAGCGCATCGGCCGGCAAATGCTGACGGCCGGCGGCGGCGACCAGCTGGTGGCCGATGGCGGACCGAACGGCCATTCCGTGTTCACGTGGACTCTGCTGCAAGGCCTGGCGGGCAAGGGCGACCTGAACGGCGACGGCCTCATCACGGCGACGGAACTGGCGGCGTATGTGGCGCCGGCCGTCTCCAGCGTGTCGAACCAGACGCCCGCGTTCGGCAGCCTGCCCGGTTCGGAAGGGGGCGATTTCGTCTTCGAATTGCCGGGCGAGACGGAATTCCTCAGCCCGAACACGACGCAGCTGTCGACGGAAGCCATTGCCTTGAACAGCAAGCTCGACGCCAAGCCGGCAGCGGCCAGCGTGACGGTGAAAGATTTGCAGGGCGGCGAGCAGAAGATCGTCACCCCGGGCGCCGTGCCCACCTCGACGCGCCAGCTGGCGCAGCGGGCCAACGACCGCGGCTTGCAATTGTACAAGGAGAAACAGTATGCGCAAGCGGAAGCGCAATTTACGGAAGCGCTGAAATTGCGTCCCGATTTCGCACTGGCGGCCAACAACCTGGGTTTTGTTTTCTACAAGCAGGAAAAATACCGCGAAGCGGCACGCTGGTTTGAAAACACGGTCAAGATGGACCCGTCGCGCGCCATCGCCTACCTGAACCTGGGCGACGCGTATGCCAAGGCCGGCGATGCGGCCAAGGCGAAAGCGGCTTATAAAACCTATCTGGAACTGGCGCCGACGGCCTCGACGGCGCCGGCCGTGCGGCAAAAGATGGAGAAGCTGTAAGCGTGCCTGACAGCTTGCCCATGGTCCACGTCTTCACCTGCAGCGGCCGCTTTCCCAGCTGGGAAGCGCTGCAGGCTTACCTGGCGCCCGCGTACACGGAGGATGGCGATGTTGTGCCGTCGCCATTCTTCATGGAAACGGGCCTGACGTGCTACGAACCGGCCTGCATCGAGAGCGCGCTGCTGGCCTCGCCCGCGCCGCTGGCAGAGCTGCTCGATGGCATGTCGTATGGCGACAGCTGGCTGGCGCAAGCCTGCGCGGACGCGCAGGGCGTGCTGGCCGATACGGTCGTCTGCGTGTTTGCGCCGAATCAGCTGGCGTATCCGCGGCGCAGCGCGCTGCACCATGTGGGCAGCTACGCCTACGACGGTGGCTGAGTGCCATCCTCCCGTTGTTCATGCAATAACTTGTTGATTGCCGCCAGCAGGCTGGTGCCCGAGGTGGTGATGAAGCGGGCGCCCGCCGCCTGCGCTTCCGTGCCATAACTGGTAACCGTATCCTTGCTGCAATACACGACGATGGGCAGGTCCGGCAAGGTCTGGCGCACTTCGCGCACCGTGCGCACGCCTGCATCCTTGAGCCTGCGGCCGTTTTCCACCCGCGCCATGTCCGTGATGAATAGCGCGTAGTGTTTCTGTTGCAGCATGGCCAGCGCCTGCCGCGTCGACACCGCTTGGTCCACCTTGATGTTTTCCCGTTCCAGCTGTTCCACCAGCAAGGTATTGTTGCGCGGATGGTCGTCCAGCCACAGCACGAGGCTGGCAGGCTTTTGCGCCGTCGGCACGCCGGCCAAGGCCGTGACGGCGGCGCCGCCATCGGGCGGATGGGCCAGCAGCAGTTGCGTGACGGCTTCCTGCATGTCGTCGAGCGACTTTTGCTGCAAGCGGCTCAATTCCGTCACTTCGATTTCCTTGCCGCTTTCGAGCCGCACGGACTCGTTCTTGACGAGGCTGTCGGCCCGTTTGATCATGATGGACAGGTAAATGCGCGTGAGCAAATAGCCGATCAAAAAGCCATGCACGGAAAAGAACAGCATGATGCCGCCCACCACCGCCATCGCCGTGGCCGTATCGGTCGCCAGGCTGGGCGCGATGAAGGCGGCCATGCTGCGCGCGCTGCCGGGCAGGCTTTTGAGCTCGATCAAACCCACGCCGACGATGATTTTCGTCAGCCAGTCCGACACTTCCACCAGATTCGAATTGATTTCCATGGGCGTGGGCGTGCCCAGGAACAGGGTATTGCTGGGCGTGCCGGCCGCCGCCTCGGCGCCTGCCGGTGGCGCGTCGTCGGGGCGGCTCTTGCCATTGGCCCTTTCGTCGGGCGGCGCCATGTTGACGGTGCCCGACGGCAGGGTGCGCGGGATGCCGAACAAAAAGCCCAGCAGCATGCCGCTGACGCAAAAGCCCAGGCTCCACAGCAGGGCCGGCACGGCGTGATAGTAGGGCGGCAGCAGGGCGCCCGCCAGTACGGCCAGCAAGCCCGCGAGCAGGATGAACAGCAGGATGTAGGGCAGCACGTCGCGCTTGCGCACGGCCGCGGTGACGCTTTTGCTCGCCTTGCCGCTGCCGTCGCTCAGGTCCACGGTCGCTCCTTGAAAAAGGCTGAATCCAGGCCGCCAGCCTGCGCGTATATATCCCGTAGGAGCCTGTACTGACATCATAAAAAGGGGAGACGCGATGCGATTGATAAAACGCAAACAGCTGGCAGCTTGTGCGCTGTTGCTGCTCTCCGGCGCCGGCAAGGCCGCTGCGCCGCAGGCCGCATCGTCTGCTGACGAGTCGCGCATCGTGCGCGTGACGGGCCACTACGACAACGCCGTCGGCACCTCGGACGCGGCCAGCCAGGGCGTCATCACCAATGAGCTGATCGTCAACCGGCCCGCCTTGCGTACGGGCGAATTGCTGGAATTCGTGCCGGGCCTGATCGTCACCCAGCACAGCGGCGACGGCAAGGCCAACCAGTATTTTCTGCGCGGCTTCAACCTGGACCATGGCACGGATTTCGCCACCTACGTCGACGGCATGCCCGTCAACATGCGCACGCATGCGCATGGACAAGGCTATTCCGACCTCAATTTCCTCATTCCCGAACTGGTGCAGCGCATCGACTACAAGAAGGGGCCGTATTTCGCCGGCGAAGGCGATTTTGCCTCGGCAGGCAGCGCGCGCATCCGCCTGGCCGATAAATTGCCGCAAGGCCAGGCCAGCGTGTCGGTCGGCCAGCATGGCTATGTGCGCGCCGTCGTGGCCGATTCCTTTGGTGCAGGACAAGGCACCTTGCTGTACGGGCTGGAAGTGAACCGCAACAATGGCCCCTGGGACGTGCCGGAGCGCGTGCGTAAATATAGCGGCGTGCTGCGCTACAGCCAGGGCACGCAAGATGACGGCTTCAGCGTGACGGCCATGGCCTACAAGAACAGCTGGAATGCCACGGACCAGGTGCCGCTGCGGGCCGTGGAAGGGGGCCAGATCGGCCGTTTCGGCTCGCTGGCGCCCAGCGATGGCGGCGACACCTCGCGCACCAGCCTGTCGTATGCGATGCGCCGCCGCACGGAGAACCGGCTGTTCGACTTCGACGCGTACCTGATCCGCTCGCAACTGGAACTGAACAGCGATTTCACGTATTTCCTGGCCAATCCGGCCACCGGCGACCAGTTCCAGCAAAGCGAGCGGCGCACGGTGGCCGGTGTCAACGCCAGTGAAAGCTGGACCACGCAGCTGTCAGGTCTTCCCCTGCGCAACAAGCTGGGCGTGCAGGCCCGCTACGACCGCCTGTCGCCTGTGGGCCTGTACAACACGGTGGACAGCGTGCGGCAAGGCACGCTGCGCGAAGACAAGGTGCGCGAGGCCAGCGTCGGCCTGTACGGCGAAAACACGGTGCAATGGCTGCCCTGGCTGCGTTCCGTGGCGGGCGTGCGCTACGACGCCTACCGTTTCAATGTCGCCAGCAGCATAGCCGGCAACAGCGGCACGGCGCAGGATCACGTGGTATCGCCCAAGTTGTCCTTGATCCTCGGGCCATGGAGCAAGACGGAGTTTTTCGTGAATTACGGCAAGGGTTTTCATAGCAACGATGCGCGCGGCGCGACGCAGACGCGCTTGCCCGATGGCACGCCATCGGCGCCCGTCACGCCCCTGGTGCCGACCAGGGGCCTGGAACTGGGTGCGCGCACGGAATGGCTGCCGGGCCTGCAAAGCTCGCTGGCCGTGTGGCGCCTCGATCTCGCGTCGGAACTGCTGTTCGTCGGCGACGCGGGCGAAACGCAGCCCAGCCGCGCCAGCCGCCGCCACGGCATCGAGTGGAACAACCATTATGTTGCCGCGCCGTGGCTGCTATTCGACCTGGACCTGGCCGCCTCGCGCTCGCGCTACACGCAAAACGATCCGGCCGGCAACCATATTCCGGGCGCCATCGGCAAGGTGGCGTCGTTTGGCGTGACCGTGACGGACCGGGGGCCGTGGTCGGGCGCTTTTCAATTACGCTATTTCGGCCCGCGTCCCTTGATCGAGGACAATAGCGTGCGCTCGGCCTCGACCACGCTGGCGTATGCGCGCCTCGCCTACCAGCTCAACCGCAGGACGCGGCTGTCGCTCGACGTCTTCAACCTGTTGAACAAACGCGCCAGCGACATCGATTACTATTATGCGTCGCGCCTGCCCGGCGAGGCGCAAGAGGGGGTGAACGACCGGCATTTTCATCCAGTGGAGCCGCGTTCCGCGCGGTTGACCTTGTCGTATGTGTTCTGACAACGGTAAACTGGGGCATGACCGATAACTTAGTACAAACCAGTAAATTCCTCTCCCTTATCTTGCGCCACGCGCCTGAAAAGATCGGCCTCGCGCTCGATGCCAATGGCTGGGCCGACATCGGCCAGTTGCTGGCGCAGGCCGCCCGGCATGGCCGCTCCCTTTCCCGCGAAGATTTGAACGAGGTCGTGGCGCGCGACGGCAAGACGCGCTATGCGATCAGCGACGACGGCTTGCGCATCCGCGCCAACCAGGGGCACTCGCTGCCCGCCGTCGATATCGATCTGCCGCCCGCCATGCCGCCCGCCATGCTGTACCACGGCACGGCCAGCCGCTTCGTCGAGGCCATCCGCGCGGCCGGCCTGCTGCCCGGGTCGCGCAATCACGTGCACTTGTCCAGCAACCGCGAAACGGCCGTGGCCGTGGGGGCGCGCCACGGCAAGCCCGTCGTGCTGACGGTCGATGCTGCCGCCATGCAGGCGCGGGGTCACGTGTTTTATGTGTCGGCCAATGGCGTGTGGTTGACGCAGGCCGTGCCGCAGGCGTTCATCGGTTTTCCCTGACTAGTGGCTTAACGCCCTGGCCTTGGCTTGTCCCAGGCGCTTGCGCCGCCAGACCAGCACGCCCGTCACGCTCAGGCCGGCCACCAGCACGCCCAGGATGCAGACGAACAGTTTATAGGGCCAGCCCCACATCGATGCCATGTGCAGGGCGCTGATCCAGCTGCGGATGCTGTCGCCGCTGGCAGCGCCTGTGGGCAGCCAGGCGGCCAGCTGCGTGCCGCTGGCCGCATCGAAGTACACGGTGGTCAAGCCATATTGCGCGCGCACGTCGCGGCTGCTGCGCACTTTATAACTGTACACGCCCAGTTCGCGTTCGTAGGCCAGCGCGTTTTCCTCGAGGATGGCAAAGTGCTCGCTGCGCGCCAGCTGCGCCATCAGCACGCGCGCTTGCGTGCGCGCGGCGTGCCAGTCCATGTGCGGCGCCGTCGATGGCGTGTGCCGCGCCACCACTTCCTCGGCTGGCTGATGGGGGAACAGCGGCCGCATCACGGCCGCATACGCGCCATACAGATTGAAGGCGACGCCGCTCCAGGCGAAGACCAGCAGCATGGGCCACAGCCACAGGCCGCCCGCGCGGTGCAGGTCGAATACCAGCTTATAGCTGCCGCCATGGCGGCGCAGCAGCCACGACGGGCGCCAGCGCAGCAGCCATGGTTTGCTGGTCGGCGAGCGTTTTTTCAGGCGCGCGGGGAAGGTCAGGGTGGCGCCGATGAAGCAGTCGATGGTCCAGACGATGGCGATCAGGCCGAAAATCAGCAAGCCCGTGTCGCCCAGCGCCAGCGCGTAATGCAGGCGCTCGATGAAGGGCAGCAGGTTGATGGCGCCCTGGCGTATGTCGCCCCAGGCGCGCTGGCCCAGGATCGCGCCCGTGTAGGGATCGACGAAGACTTCATTATCGGCCGGCACCGCGCCGGCCGCCGGGCGCAGGTAGAACACCATGCTGTGGCCGGGCGGCGCCGATAGCGGCGCGTAGCTGACCTGCGCCTGCGGAAAGCGCGCGGCGATGGACTCGCGCAGCAGCAGCGGATCGAGCGGCGCGGCGCCGGGCGTTGGCGGCGCCACGCGGAAGACGGCGGGCAGCATGGCCGCCTCCAGTTCATCCTTCCACGCCAGCGCGCTGCCCGTGACGCCGGCCACGATGAGGAAGCCGGCCATCAGCAGGCCGGCGTAGCGGTGCAGCGCCGCCAATGCAGGGCGCATCAGAAGCGGTACATGGCGCTGGCGTTGGCCGTACGTTCGGCATTGCGGTAGCACAGGCCGGGCAGGTAGCCGCAGTCATACAGGGTCTGCTTGTTCAGCACATTGTTGACGTTGAGGGAAAACTGCCACGGTCCGCGCGACACGCCCAGCGCCGCATCCCACTGCGTGATGCCGCCATTGCGGATGTTCAGGTTCTCGCCGTCGGAGTTCGAGCGCATGGCGCCGAGAAAGCGCATGCCCAGCGCCGCATACGCGGGCAGCCCCGTGCCGGCGCTGAACGACTGGCGCGCCCACGCCGAGGCGCTGTGGCGCGGCGCGCCCGGCTGCTGCAAGCCCTGGTCGCCGTTATTGCTCTTCTCGATGCGCGTATCGAGATAGGTGTATTGCGCGATCAGACTCAGGCGGTCAGTCGGCTCCGTGCGCGCTTCCAGTTCCACGCCGCGCGACTTGACCTGCCCCGTCTGCAGCAGGAAGCCCGGATTGCCGATGGCGGACGTGGAGACATTGTCGCGCACCAGATCGAACACGGCGGCCGTGTAGCTGGCGCGCCGGCCCACGGGTTCGTAGCGCACGCCCGCTTCCAGCTGCTTGCCGCGCGAGGGCGTCAGGGCGCCGCCGCCGACCGCCTTGCCCAGCTCGGGCGAGAACGAGGTGGCGTAGCTGACGTAGGGCGCCCAGCCGCTGTCGAACAGGTAGACGGCGCCCAGGCGGCCCGTGGTGGCCGATGGCGACTGTGCATAGTCGGGCCGCACGGCACCGGTCAGCACATTGGTCGTCGTTTGCGATTGCGTGGCCTTGTCGTGGCGCACGCCGGCGGTGACCACCCAGTGGTCCCATTTCAGCTGGTCCTGCGCGTACAGGCCCAGCTGGCGCGAGGGCGCGTAGGCGCGCGTGGGATTTTTCGATGGCTTCCGCAGCTGTTTGTCGTACACGGGCTGGTACAGGTCGAGCGGCGCGACGAAGCCGACCTGGTAAATGTAGTCGTCGGTATTGCGGATATTCGCGTAGTCCACTCCCAGCAGCACCTGGTGCGCCAGGGCGCCCGTGGCGAAGCGCGCCTGCAGCTGGGTATCGGCGAACAGGCTTTTCGATGCCGTATCGACGGGCCGGAAGTAGCGCTCCACCGTGCCATCGCCGTTCAAGCCCAGGGGGAACATGTCCGTGCGCTCGTTGTCCAGGCGCGTGTAACGCAGATTCTGGCGCAGCGACCAGGTGTCGTTGAACTGGTGTTCGAACTCGTAGCCCAGCATGGTATTGCTGCGCTTGAAGCGGTTATCGTCGCCCATCAGGTTGATTTTCGGATCGACCTGGCCGCGCGGGCCAGGCTGCAGCAGCTGGTTGGGAAACGCGTACTGCTGGTTATCCTGCTCGTGGCGCGCCAGCAGGGTCAGACGCGTGGCCGGTCCCGCCTGCCACGTGAGCGAGGGGGCGAAGTACAGCCGGTTGTCGCGGTCGTGGGCCAGCCGCGTCTGGGCTTCGCGGCCCAGCATGACGACCCGGTAGGTCCAGGCGCCGTGCGCGTCGAGCGCGCCGCCCACGTCGGCTTTCAGCTGGCGGCGCTGGTAGCTGCCGTATTCCACGCCCACTTCGCGCACGGCATCCGCGCTGGGACGCTTGCTGACGGCGTTGACCATGCCGCCGGGCGGAATCTGCCCGTACAGCACGGACGCGGGGCCGCGCAGCACTTCCAGGCGTTCCAGGCCATACGGTTCGATCGAGGCGCCAAAGGTGCGGCCCGAATTGCGCAAGCCATCCTGCAGGATGCCGTTCGTCTCGATGGTGAAGCCGCGCAGCAGCGAGGAATCGTCGCTGCCCAGCGGGCGCTGGTTCGGCGTCACGCCCGCCGTGTAGCGCAGGGTTTCGTCGAGCGATTCGGCATTGCGGTCGCTGATTTCATCGGCCGTGACGACCGAGACGGATTGCGGATTTTCATTGAGCGCCGTGTCGGTCTTGGTGGCCGAGGCGGCGCGCCGCGCCACATAGCCGCGCACGGGGCCGGTGGCCGTCTCGCGTTCGCTGCTGGCACTGATGGTGATCGCGGGCAGGGTGGCGCTGGCCTGGGCCGGCGCAGGCGTCTGTGCCGCGGAGGCATCCGCGCGCAGCGCATACGCGCCATTCGCGCCCGCCACCAGGCGCAGGCCCTGGCCGCGCAGCAGTTCCTCGAAGCCCTGGCGCACCGTGTAGCTGCCCGCCAGGCCGCCGCTGCGCTTGCCCTGCAGGAGCGTCGCATCGGCCGACAGTTCCACGCCGGCCGCGCTGGCGAAACTGGTCAGCGCACGTTCCAGCGGTCCGGCGGGAATGGCGTACTGGCGCTGCGCCTGCGCGTTGCCGGCGGCCTGGGCGTGGGCGGCAGGGGCCGTGACGGCCATGGTGCCCACGGCGGCGCCAGCGAGGAACAGGGCCTGGATGGCGGCGGCAAGGGGAAACGGGCGCAGCTTGGGTGCGGCAGCGGTCAGGCGAGCAGGCATGGTGCAAATCCTTGGAAAGTGGCGGGAAAAAATTCGTTCTTCCCGTATTCCGAACGACAAGCCAAAACCCTCAAGTTTTTTTCACTTATTTTGCAGGTATTTTTCAGGACGCCTGGCGCGGCCCCACGCTGACCCAGTAGCGCGTGCGGTAGCGCAATTGCACGGGCAGGCTCAGGGCCAGGTTGGCCAGCGAGCGGTCCGTGTCGCGCAGCGAGTACACGCCCGTCACGCGCAGGCCGCCGATGGACTCGTCGCAGCGCAGCACGCCGTGGCGGTAGCGGGCCAGCTCCGCCAGCAAGTCATCGAGGCGCATGCGTTCGGCCACCAGGCTGCCGTGCGCCCAGGCGTCGGCGCTGTCTTCCACCTGGCCGACGTCCTGCACGGCATGGCGCGTGTAGCCGGCGCGCTGGCCCGCCTGCAGATGCAGCGATTCCGCCCTGGTGCGGGCAGGCTGCAGCGCGACGGCGCCCTGGAACACGGCGACCTGGCTGGCGTCATCGTCGAGGCGCACGGAAAAGCGCGTGCCCAGCGCCGTGGCCGTGCCGTGCGGCGTTGCCACCAGCAGCGGACGGTACGCGGCCGCGTGTTCGTGCGCGCTGGTGACGAGGATGGCGCCGGCGCGCAGCACGATGCGCCGCTCGCCGGCGCTGTAGCGCACATCAATGGCGCTGGCCGTGTCCAGTACCACGCGCGTACCATCGGCCAGCACGATGGCGCGCGTGTCGCCCACGGCGGTGCGGTAGTCGCTGCCCATGCCCATGCCCATGCCCATGCCCGTGCTTTGCCACAGGCCCGCTTCGTGCGCCAGCAGGGCCGTGCCGCCGCCCGCCGCGATCAGGCCCAGCAGCTGCAAGGCGCGCCGGCGCCCGGTGGCATGGCGCTGGACCGGCGCCAGCGCGCCGCGCGCCACTTC
>NZ_NEHB01000028.1 GCF_002127655.1 Janthinobacterium sp. GW456P | reverse complement strand
CGCACTCATTGCCCAGACGATATTTCATGGTATTGCCGCCCAGGCCGAAGCAGCCTTGCGAACCGCCGTCGCCCGAGGTATTGCTGCCGGCGCCGGCGCGCAGGTAGCCATGGAAGCCTTCGGTGTCGGATGGGTACATGGGGTCGGCGGCAGCGGAACCGCTGGCGATGGCCAGGACGATGGCAGCTGGCAGTGTCTTCAACACGGCCTTCAACATGTTGCGATGCAGCATGGTAAGTCTCCTCAGTAATTTGTTTTTATCTAGTCATTCGTGGCCGAATGTACTGGCCAGAATTCTTTCCAGCAGGGACATAGTAACTATACTACGAACAAATATCAACATATTATGTTGTAATCCTACGACTACTCTGCGACACTTTATTTGCGTACCGACAGGCGAGTTGACGGCCCTGTTTTTCCCGCTGGCGCCACCCCATCTGGCACGGTGGACAGGCATTTGCGCCGGCACGCCGCATTTTTCGGCACGCGGCACGTATACGAATTAAAATCCTTGGTTTTTGCCATAATGACAGTGCGCCGCCAAGACAGCGCACGCAGACGAGACTAGGCACCGCCATGAAAATTGATGAAAAAATGGAAGTAGCAGGCAGCGATCCGGCGGAGCGTTTCAGTGAAGGGCCGCGACTGCTGGCAGACATCGGCGGCACCAATGCCCGCTTCGTGCTGGAAACGCGCCAGGGCCACCTGGAAGCGGTCGCCGTGCTGCCCTGCGACGACTACGCTTCGCTGCTCGACGCCATCACCGCCTATATGGATAGCGGCGAGGCGCGCGCCGCCGGTTCGGCGCGCGTGCGCCATGCGGCCATCGCCATCGCCAATCCCATCGACGACGACAATATCCGCATGATGAACCATCACTGGTTCTTCTCGATCGAGGCCATGCGCGCCGCGCTGGGCCTCGACACCTTGCTGGTGGTAAACGACTTCACGGCGCTGGCCATGGCCCTGCCCTATCTGCGGCCCGACCAGCGCCAGCAGATCGGCGGCGGCATGGCGCGCGCCGACAGCGTCATCGGTTTGCTTGGGTCGGGCACGGGCCTGGGCGTGTCGGGCATGATCCCCGCCGAAGACCGCTGGATCGCGCTGGGCAGCGAAGGGGGCCACGTCAGCTTCGCCCCCTGCGACCAGCGCGAGATGGACGTGCTGTCCTTCGCCTGGCGCGAACTGTCGCACGTTTCGGCCGAACGCCTCGCCTCCGGGCGCGGGCTGGAACTGATCTACCGCGCCCTGTCCGACCGGGCTGGCCGGCATGACGTCCCGCCGCTGCTGGCGTTTGAAATCACCAGCCGCGCCCTGAACAATGAATGCGACGTGTGCATCGAAGCGGTCGACTGCTTCTGCGCCATCCTCGGCTCCATCGCCGGCAACGTGGCCATGACCCTGGGCGCGCTGGGCGGCATCTATATAGGCGGCGGCATCGTGCCGCGCCTGGGACCATTGTTCGAACGGTCGCAATTTCGCGCCCGCTTCGAGCAAAAAGGCCGGCTGAACGAATACCTGGCGCAGATCCCCACGTTTCTGATCACGGCCGAACTGCCTACTTTTCTGGGCATCGCCGCCATCCTCGCGCAAAAGCTCAAGCGGGCCCATACCGGCGCGCCCGTGCTCGAATCCGTGCGCCAGGCGCGCGGGCGCATGAGCCCGTCGGAATGCAAGGTGGCCGACTGGGTACTGAAGGAACCGAACGCCATGCTGACCCTGCCGATCGCCGAAATCGCCCAGCGGGTCGGCGTCAGCCAGCCGACCGTGATGCGCTTTTGCCGCTCGATCGGCGTGCAGGGCCTGGCCGATTTCAAGCTCAAGCTCGCTTCCGGCCTGACGGGCGGCGCCATCACGGTGGCCCACTGCCACGTGGAGATTTCGGACTCCGACGCGGAACTGGCGCGCAAGGTGCTGGGCAATAATGCCTCGGCCGCGCTGGCCCTGCGCGACATGCTCGACGTGAAGGCCCTGACGGCGGCCATCGAACTGCTGCGCGGCGCGCAGCGCGTGGAGCTGCTGGCCGTGGGCAGCGCCCGCGTGGTGGCCGACGACATGCAGCACAAGCTGCTCAACCTGGGCATCGTCAGCAGCTTCTTTGCCGACCCGCAGGCGCAGGAAATG
Organism: Janthinobacterium sp. GW456P; assembly: GCF_002127655.1. Lineage (GTDB taxonomy): Bacteria > Pseudomonadota > Gammaproteobacteria > Burkholderiales > Burkholderiaceae_D > Janthinobacterium. Next base: position 90,653 of record NZ_NEHB01000028.1, on the reverse strand, counting down.
AGCGCTGCCATGCTGAAACCGGGCGACGTCGCGCTGGTCATTTCCCGCTCGGGCGCCCTGCCCGACCTGCTGCGCACCGTCAAGGTGGCGCAGGGCTGCGGCGCGCGCGTGCTGGCGATCACGGCCAGCGGTTCGCCGCTGGCCAAGCTGGCCGACGTGCTGCTGACCCTGAACCACCCGGAAGGCAATCTCAATTTCGTGCCCATGATCGTGCGCCTGCTGCAGCTGATGATGCTCGATATCCTGTCGGTGGGCCTGGCGCGGCGCGACACGGCGCAGCGCACCAGCGCCGCCCAGCTGGAAGAAGGTCAATTGCACGGCATGCGCATCAGCGGCAAGCTGAAATTCGGTGGCCACCTCGAATAAGGCGGCGCCCGCCGCCCCAGCCCCGCTCGACAGCGCCAGCGGCGCCACCGTGCATGACGTGGCGCGCGTGGCCGGCGTATCGGCCATGACGGTATCGCGCGTCATCAACGGGCGCGCCAGCGTCAGCGCGGCCACGCGCGACAAGGTCGAGGCGGCGATCGCCAGCCTGCGCTACCAGCCCAACCTGGCGGCCCGTGCCGCCCGCACGGGTACCCTGCGCATCGGCCTCTTGTACAGCAACCCCAGCGCGGCCTTCCTCAGTGAATTTCTCGTCGGCGCCATGGACCAGTGCCGCCAGGGCGGCGGCCAGCTGCTGCTCGAACGCTGCGAAGACCTGGATAACCAGCGCGCCGGCATCGATTGCCTGGTGGCGGCCGGCGTGGACGGCATCCTGGTGCCGCCGCCCCTGTGCGATTCACCGGAAGTGCTGGCGCAGCTCAATACCATGGGCATCCCCGCCATCGCCGTGGCCACGGCGCGCCCCTCGCCAGGCGTCTCGGCCGTGCGCATCGACGACTACGAAGGCGCGCTGGCCATGACGCGCCATCTGCTCGCGCTGGGCCACAGCGACATCGGCTTCATCGAGGGCGACCCCGCGCACACGCCCGCCCTGCTGCGCCGCCAGGCATTCGAGGACGCCATGCGGGAAGCGGGCTTGCAGGTGCCGCCGCACAGGGTGGCGCAAGGCTATTTTACGTACCGCTCGGGGCTCGACGCGGCGCGCCAGCTGCTGGCGCACGAACCGCGCCCCAGCGCCATCTTCGCCAGCAACGACGACATGGCCGCCGCCACCCTGGCCGTGGCGCACGGCATGGGCTTGCAGGTGCCGGCGCAATTGAGCGTGTGCGGCTTCGACGACACGCCCGTCGCCACCACCGTCTGGCCCGAGCTGAGCACCATCCACCAGCCCATCGCCGACATGGCGCGCGCCGCCGTCAGTCTCGTCATCGACGAAATCCGCCAGCGCCGCGCGGGGGAAACAGCGCCCGCTACGCATCATCTGATGGCGTTCACCTTGATGGAACGGGCGTCGACGGGAGCAGCGCCCTAATCGCACGCCGCCAGGCAGACTCAGGCCTGCATCCCGGGCACTTGCATTTCCGCCTTGCGCGCCGCGATCTGGCCGCCCATGGCCAGCAGATCGAGTTGCGCCTCGCGTGCGCGCGGAAAAATATCGCCCTCTTCTTCCTGCACGTGGTGTTCGATCTGCTCGGACAAGACCTTGACCTTGGCGTCGTACAGGTCTTCGCCGGGCGCCATGGCGACGATTTGCGCGATCAGCTCCTTGGCAGCGGCATGTTCGACGGTTGCCTCGTCGATCAGGTCTTCATTCGCGCGGCTGGCACCGCGTACGGCAGGATAGAAAATTTCCTCTTCCGCCATCGCATGCTTGCTCAATTCCTCGCAGATTTTCAGCGCCAGCTTGCGTTTGCTGGCGAGCGACCTGTCGCTGAGGCCCTCATACTGTTCGAACAAGTCCTTCACCGTCTGATGATCTTGCGTCAGCAGCTCAATTGCATCCAGGTCCGTCGCATCCATGTCTTGCATGCCTGCCTGTTTTTGGGAAACGGAAGCTGCCTGATGTGATTGGGTGGCCATGATGTAGTCTCCAAGTGTGAGCACGAGGAGACATTGTAGGCAACGGCGCGGCACGCGCGTGTAGGACGGCTTCTTGCAAGAAAGTAGGTCATCGGGGAGGCTCGCCCCCCGCCTAGACGCACATCAAACCATCTCCGATCATTGTTGCCCTGCGCCACAGCGATGCGGCGCGCGTGGCACGCCGCGCCGGACTTAGCCCACGACGGTGCGCTGCGCCAGCGATTCCACCAGCTCCACCGAGGGTGGCGAGCCGCCGGCGGCCAGGCAGGCGCCCGCGCCAGCCGCGACGGCAAAGCGCAGGTGCTGGCCGCCGTCCGCATCGGGCCGGTACATCAGGCTGTACAGCAAGCCGCCGATGCTGGCGTCGCCCGCACCCACCGAGTCGACCACCTCGATGGCGGGCGGGGCCGCCTGCCATGTCTGCTCGCCCCGGTACAGCGCCGCGCCCTGCGAGCCGCGCGTATACAAATACGTGGCCTGCGGATTCCAGCCGCGCAGCACGGCAAACGCGCCATCGATGTCGTCGTGGCGGAACAGGCCCGCCAGGTCTTCGTCCGACACTTTCACCACGTCGGCCAGCTCCGTCATGCGGCGCAGGGTGGCATCGTAGCGTTCATCCATCATGACGCGGAAGTTCGGGTCATAGCTGATCTTCACGCCGGCCGCCTTGAGTTCCTGCGCCAGCGCCACCAGCTTGCCCGCCAGCGGTTCGCGCGCCAGGCTGATGCCGCCGAAATGTACCCATTGCGCGCCCTGCATCCAGCCGGCGGGCAGCTGCGCCGCGTCGAAATGCAGGTCGGCGCTGTCGTCGCCGATGAAATAATACGTGGGCGGATGCAGTTCATGCACGATGGCCAGCAGCGGCGACTTCGCGCGGCGCTGCAAAAAGCGCATGTCCAGGCCCGCCACGTCGGTCGATTGCGCCAGCGCGTCGCCGAAGACGTCGAGGCTGACGGCGCCCGCAAAGGCGCTGGGCACGCCCAGGCGCGCCATCACGCGCGCCACGTTCCAGGTCGAGCCGCCCACCTGGCTGCTCCAGGCGTCCGCGCCCGTGCGCAGCATGTCCGTCAGCGCCTCGCCGGCCGACACGAATTGTGGAAACTCGCGCGGGAAGGCGGCGCTCATGCGGCACCTTTGAGCACGTTCAGCACTTCATGGCAGGCGCCCATGGTGTGGTAATCGGTCTTGCCGGCCGGGCTTTTCTCGCTGCTGATCTTTTGGTTTTCCGGCGTCAGGATGCGGTACCAGGCGCCGTGCTCGTGGTCGACGAAGTGTTTCCAGCTGTAGTCCCATATCTTGTCGTAGCTGTGCCAGTAGGCGTCGTCGCCCGTGCGCGCGGCCAGCACGGCGGCGGCGGCGAAGCTTTCCGCCTGCACCCAGAAATATTTGTCGCCATCGCAGATCTCGTCTTGCGGGCCGAAGCCGTAATGGATGCCGCCATGCGCGCCATCCCAGGCCTTGGCCAGCGCCGTGTCGTACAGGGCGCGCGCGCGCGGCAGCAGCCAGTCGGACGGGCCGGCCATGAATTTTGAATGGCGCTCCATGATCAGGAGCAGCTTGGCCCATTCCGTAAAGTGGCCGGGCTGGTAGCCCCAGGGACGGAAGATATTGCTCTTGTCGTGCAGGTTGTAATCCCAGTCGATAGTCCAGTCGCTCTTGTAGTGTTCCCAGATCATGCCGTTGGCCAGACCCGCCTGGCGCACCGTGATATTGTGCGCCAGCGTTTCGGCGCGGTGCAGATAGCGCGCCTCGCCCGTCGCCTCGAACGCGGCCAGCATGGCTTCGCACGCATGCATATTGGCGTTCTGGCCCCGGTAGCCGTCCAGGATGGCCCAGTCGGCGCTGGCCACGTCCGCATACAGGCCGTGTTCGGGCAGCCAGAAGCGCTGCTCCATCAGTTCGAACGTCTCGTCCAGCCAGGCGCGCGCTTCCGTCACGCCGGCTTGCAAGGCATGCGCATACGCGAGCAGCACGAAGGCCAGGCCATAGCAGTGGTTGGCGCCGTCTTCCACCGTCTTGACGCCGTCTTTCCACGACAGTTGCCAGGCATAGCCGCCCGTGGCCGGGTCACGGTGCACGTCGCGCAAAAATGCCACGCCGTGGCGCAGGGCCGCCTGGTACTCGTCGCCGCCGAAACGGCGGTACGCCATGGCGTAATTGAAAATGAAGCGCGTGCTGCTGACCAGGTGGCGCGTGGCATGGTCGTACACGGTGCCGTCGTCGAGAAAGAAGTGATAAAAGCCGCCGCTCGGATCGACGGCGCGCGGGTGGTAGAAGCGCATGGTGTGCAGGATGTGCGCTTCGAGCATTTCCTGGGAGCGGAAATCGGGATTCATGGGTCTCTCATGATATTGTTATCGATAACAATAATGATAGCATGCCGTTTCCGCCCCGTCTCGTCCACTTACGGAGTCTTGGCCGGCTTGCGCTTTTCACGCCACAGCGCGGCCTTGGCCGGGTCGGCCGCCTGTCCCAGCTCGCCCTTATCGTACACCTTGACCACCCGTTCGATGGCTTCCGCGTCGCCCTGCTTCGCCGCCAGCAGGTACAACTCGAAGGGCGGGGGCGCCGGCCCTTGCCGCGTGGGACCGCCGCGGCCCTGTTCCAGCAGGCGCGCAAAACCCGTCTGGCCCGGCGGACTCTTGGCGATGGCCGCCAGCTCATACCAGCCCAGCGCCGCCTCGTCGCTCTGCGGCACGCCCTGCCCCACTTCATACGAGTACGCCACATTGTTCAAGCCCGGCGGATCGAGCGCCTTGGCCGCGCGCATGTACCAGCCGAACGCTTCCTTGCGCTGCGCCTCGTCCTTCGCCGTCATCATCAGGCGGTAGCCGATCTCGTTGTAGGCGGGGATGAAGCCGTTTTCGGCATAGTATTTGAGCCAGCGCAGCGCGTGCGCCTGTTCTGCCGCGCTGCTGTGGATGTTTTCAAAGTGCTGGGCCACCATGAAGTTGGCCAGTTCCACACCTTGCGCGGCGCCCTTGCGCGACCAGTATTCGCCCAGCTTGCGGTCAATTTCCATGCCCTGTCCCAAGGTATAGGCCACGCCCAGAAAAGCCTGCGCCGGACCATAGCCGCCTTCGGCCGATCGCTTCATCCACGCCAGGCCGGCATCAAGGTCGCGCGGCGTGCCCTCGCCCTCGTGCAGCATCTGCGCCAGCTCCAGCTGGGCGGCCGCATCGCCCCCTTTGGCGGCGCGGCGCGTCTTGTCGAAGGCGGCGACCTTGTCCGGCGACAGGTCGGCCGGGCGGTCGATCACGGCCTGCACCCGCGCGCGCATGTCGTCGAGGCCCTTGGTGTCGAATTCGGCCAGCGCCGGATGCTGGCGCGGTTCCTTGGAGGACGCGGGCTGCGCCAGCACGGGCTGGGCCAGCGCCAGGGTCAATAACAATACGATGGTCTTCATTTCTTCTCGCTTTCCGCCAGCTTGGCGCGCCATTCGGCGGCGTCTTCGTCATTCGCCGCCTGTCCCAGTTCCCCCTTCACATACACGTCAATCATGCGGCGCATGGCGGGCACGTCGCCGCTCCATGCCGCCCGCTCGTACCAGACCAGGGCCAGCTTGTCCGACGGTGCCACACCCAGGCCCAGCTCATGCGCGCGTGCCAGATTGCGCATGCCGGCCGGGTCCTTTTCACGCGCCGACCGGTAAAACCAGTGGAAAGCCTCGCCGCGCTCCTGCTCGTCGGTGGCTGCGCGCATCAGGTGTTCGCCCAACGCGTTATAGGCAGGGACAAAATGCTCTTCGTTCGCCGCTTTCTGCAACCATCTGATGGCCAGCGCCTGTTCTTCGGCAGGGCTGTCGCCATCGATGAATTCCAGCGCCAGGATCGTTTGCGCCAGCGCATCACCTTGCGCCACGCCCTTGCGCAGCCAGTACTCGCCCTGCACGCGATCGATGGGCACCTTGCCGCCCACCGTATAGGCCAGCCCCAACGCAGATTGCGCCGGCGCATAGCCGGCTTCGGCCGACTTGCGTATCCACGCCATCGATAGCGCCGTGTCCTGCGGCGCGCCGACGCCCAGCTGCAGCATGCGCGCCAGTTCCAGCTGCGCCTCGGCATCGCCGCCTTCGGCGAGCGCGCGCGCGTGCGCGAACTCCGCCTTCGCCTGCTCCGAGGGCGGCGCTTCGGCCCGCGCGCGGATGGCCATCAGCTGCAGATCGAGCAAGGTGGGCGAGGTTTGCGCCAGTACAGGCAGCGGCAATAGTAAAGGGATCAGCAAGAGTAATTTCCTGGTCATGCGGCGGTATCGAAAAGAAGAAAACACGCATGGTAGCCGATGCCATGCGGGACAGGCGCGCACGACAGGCGAAGTTTGACAGGGCACGCAGGCGGGCTTACATTGCACGGGCCACCACTGACACAGGAATGCCATGAACCTTCTATCGAAAACCGCCTTGCCCCTGCTGCTCGCCGCCTCCGTGGGCGCCAGCGCCGCAGACACCCAGTTGGCCGGCTGCGCCGCGAAGCGCGAAAACATCCGCAGCGAATTGCGCCAGGCACAAGAGCAGGGCCTGTCCGACAAGGTCGCGGGCCTGACGCGCGCGCTCGACGAAGTCAATGCCCACTGCAGCGACAACGCGCTGGTCGAACGCCATAACAAGAAGGTGCTGAAGGCGCAGGCAAAAGTAAACCAGACGGAGCGTTCGCTGCGCCTGGCCCAGGAAGCGAACAAGCAACCGAAGAGAATCGCCAAGCTGGAAGGCAAGCTGGAAAAAGCCAGGGCCGAGTTGGCGGCCCTGCAGGCGCAACAGCCCTGACCAGGCCGCGACTACCCTGCCGCCTCCAGCGCGAGGCACGTCGTGCAGACATACGCCAGGCGCAAGGCTTCAGGCGCGCGCGGCGCGCTGACGTAGTCCGCCAGCAGGCCGGCCGGCAAGTCCAGGCCCAGCGCACGCAAGGTGGCGCCATGCCGCGCCAGTTCGCCGGCCAGCTCATCTTCCAGTCGTGGGCGTCCGCTACGCGCCTGCAGTGCGAGAAGGTCGAGCACCTGGACCAGCACCCGCGATGCCGCCGAGGCTTGCTGCGGCATGGACGGCGCCAGACTGGTGCCTCCAAGGCTCTTGAAAAAGCGCGCCAGCGCCGACGGCAGCTTGCCTGCGTCGATCTCGAAATCGAGCGATACTACGCGCAGCTTGCCATTCTTGGCAATCAGCAGCGCCACCGGTTGCCAGCCACCTGAGTCGTCGCGCGCGCGGTTGGCCAGCACGGCCCGGATATCGGCGCCATCGGCCACGGCCGCCTGCAGCCGGGTGATACGCGGACGCAGGGCCGGCACTGCCGGGATCTGCATGTCGAGAACGGCGCCGCAGGCATCGAACACCTGCCAATCGAGCCGCTGGCCCACTTCGTCAAGCTGCGGCCGCGCCACGGCCGCCGGACGCAGCACCACGCAATCGATGGGATCCGGCGCCAAACCGACGTTGTCACTCATAAAGGCAGCCAGCGCCGTCCAGTCGTCAAAGCCCAGGCGCTGCCAGCGTACATCGTCGAACGCCCACAACGGCGCCGTACTGGCGCGCACCTGACTGTCCATGGCCAGGCGCCCATCCTCGGCCCAGGACGCGCCTGCCAACTGCAAGCCCGCCTCGCAAATATGCCGGGCGCTGCCAGCGCCCGGCCACAGGCTGCTCGCATCCCATGCCGATTCGCGCGTAAACGAGCGGTCGCTGGCGTCGGGCCGCGCCAGCACGGCCTGCACGATCCGCCCCTCGCCCTCCTCTGCATGCTGCCAGAACGACAAGGTCATACCGTGTGCCCCGCCGCGCGTTTCCCACCAATACGCGCCCAGCGGCAGCAGGTCCAGGGGCGCGTCGCCGGCCACATCAAAGCTGCGCCGCGCCTGCCCGCGCAAGCGCTGCAATAGCGCGCCAGACGCGTGTTCGAGCGCCGCGCACAAGGCGCAGATGGCCGCCATCTCGTCAAATGCCTGACGTTCGCTGGCGTGGTAGTCGCGCCGCACGAGCAGGTCCAGCGTACCGCCGAGGCCACGCAGCATGGCGGCAAGGCGGGGCAGACTCTCAGTGCGCGCCGACATGGTCAGCGCGCGCAGCTGGCCAGCGGCAATCGCGCTGGCATGCGACAAGCCATTGTCGTACAGTTCACCGAGCAAACGCCGCACCTGGGCCAGGAACACCAGTTCGGACGTACTCATCCCTGGCGCTGCTTCAGCAGGCGCCATCGCCAGGCCTGCCGGCCAGGCAAACTCGCGGCCATGCTTGCGCCAGACACAGGCCAGCGCATACAGGTGCAGCGCCTTGCGGATGGCGGCCGGCGTGTCGGACACCATGGCCTCGACGCCGGCGCCGCGCAGATAGCTGCAGCCCAGTTTCAGCAGGGGCAACTCGATCTGCAGCCGCGCATTGACGATGCTGATGTCCGCCTGGTCGCCTTCAGCCAGCCAGGCCAGCGCCTGGCGCACCGCAGGCTTGCCCGCCTGCTTGCACACGGCTGCACTGTCGAGCGCCAGCACTTCGTCCTGCACGCTGGCCGACAACCCGTCCTGCGCACTGTCTTGCGGCAGTTCGCGCAGCCACACGGCGGCGGCCAGGATATGCTTGCAGATGCCGGGCGCCGGGCAATCGCAACGGCCCTTCTGCGGCCCCCCCGCATCGAGCGACACATGCTGGCCGTCGGCGACCAGGGCGCCACCCGCGTCAGCCTGCCAGCCCACCTTGCCCGCCTCGATATCTTTCAGGGCGCGGCGCAGCAGGCCGGCGTTGGCCAGCGTCGCCAGGCTGTCGTCGTCAAAGCTGCGGTACACGGCGTGCCAGCTCATCCCATCACCCCGGCCAGCCATTCGGCAAAGTGCTGCGGCGTCAGTGCCGCCACGTGCATGCCCCGATCCGCCAGGCGCTGCGCCATCCCGTGGTCATACGCAGGCTGCGCGCGCTCGTCGAGCGCGGCCAGACCCAGCAGGGTGACGCGCGACTCGGCCATGCGCCTGAGCGCCGCCAGCAACGGCCCTGGCGGCGCGCCCTCCTCGAAATCGCTGATCAGGGCCAGTACCGTGCGCTGCGGATTGCTCACCAGCTGCTCGCAGTACTGCACCGCGCGGCCGATATTCGTGCCGCCGCCCAGCTGCACCGTCAGCAGCACCTCGACCGGGTCGGCGGCAAGGTGCGTCAGATCCACCACGCTGGTGTCGAACACCACCAGCCGCACGTTGACCCCCGGCAGGCCGGACAGAATGCCGGCTACCACCGCCGCATAGATCACCGAATCCATCATCGAAGCGCTCTGGTCGACGCACAGGATGACGTCCCACGGCAGGCTGCGCTTGACGCGCGCATTGAAGATGGGCCGCGCAATGAGCAGTCGGCGGCTGGCCGTATCGTAGTGTTTCAGGTTGGCGGCAATGGTCGCGCGCCAGTCGAAATTCTGCGTGCTCTTCATCTGCGTGCGGCGAAAGCGGTTGCGCCGTCCCACCACCGCGTTGACGAAATCCTTGCGCAGGCGCTCGGTGATTTCATCGACCACGCGCCGTATCACCGCGCGCACCGCGTCGTGCATGTCCGCGCCGAGCCGCCCGCGCATGCCGATCAGGGCGCGCGCCAGCGCCTGGTTCGGCTCCAGGCTGGCCAGCACCGCCGGATCGCGCAGCAAGCCGCTCAGTTCATAGCGCTCGATCGCGTGGCCTTGCACGCGCTCGTAGACATCCTGCGGAAACAGCTTGCGCGCCTGCGCCAGCCAGTCGATGGCGCGCAGCTGGCTGGGGTCCAGCGAGCCACCGCCGCCGGCACGCAGCATGCCCTTGCGCTCATACTCGCGGCCATACAGGTAATCGAGGCTGGCATCGAGCCGGCCATCATTATCAGACCAGGCAGCGCCCTGCAGCGGCTGCGCGTAGCGCCCCAGGATCAGGCGCCAGCGGCGCAGCAACGCCTGATTATCGAGATTCTCAGCCATGCGGCTTCTCCGTTGAAATATCCAGCCAGCCGGACAGCGCGTCGCGCTCCAGGCAGGCTTCCAGCGCCGCGTTCAGGCGGCCGCCGGCCAGCATCTCGTCTTCGCTGACGTCGCAATGAAATTCAGCCTGCAAGGCATGCGGCGCGGCGCCGTTCAGCACCGCCAGCGCCTCGGCCAGGTCGCTCGTCTCCTGCGGTTTCAAGCCCGTGAAGGCCAACCGCAAATCGGGCAGATAGTGGATGAAACTGGCCTCGTCCCAGCTACCGACCAGGGTGTTGAAGCTGCGCCGCAACCCCGGCTGCGTCAGCAGCAATTCGGGCGCGGCGGCCATCAGGCCCGACAGGAAGCGCACGGCATCCTGCGGCGTGGCGCCGGCGCCGAAGCGCTGCTCCAGCAAACGCGACAAATCCTGTTCGCCCCAGGCGCCATCGAGGAACAGCAGCGCGGCGGCGGCGCCGCAAATGCCGGGCGCGCAGTGGCGCGTCGCCGTCAGGGCGTGCAGGCGCTGGTGCAGGTCGCCGGCCTCGAAGGCCAGGCCAGCCTCGGGCGCCGGCAAGGCGCTGCGCGCGGCGCGGCCAAATTCGCGCAATGCCAGCAACTGCCCCACCTGCGCGCTTTCCCCGTCCATCCCCGTATCGGCCAGACCGGACAGCAGGAACAGCGCGGCCGGCCAGACGCGCCGCATCAGCGCCAGTACGCCAGGATGCTCGCGCACGCCCAGCGGCTCGCGCGCGCGCCACAAGGTCACCAGCGCATGGCCGCAGGCGACGACGGAGGAAAAATCGGCATCCTCATCGAGATGGCGCGACAACAGCGACAGCAAATCGGGCAAACGTTCATGCAAGCCCACCAGGCAGGCACGCACCAGCAGAGTGGCGGCGCTGCCGGCCGAACGGGCCCGGCCCGCGGCGCCCAACGCCTGCTCTTCGCGCAGCAGACGCGCCAGCGCCACCTCGGCCAGGGTAGCACCATCGGCGGACAGCTCGATCAGGCGCACTTCGACCAGCGGCGTCCACGCATACGTCCATTCCTCGAACAGCAGTTCCAGGCGGCTGCCGGCCATGAAATCCGGGCCGCCCTGCCAGCGCGCCAGTCCCGTATCGAGATACTGCATCAGATGAAAGAACCGGCTGCGCCGGCGGTGGCGGTCCTTGCGGTACAGGTCCAGCCGCGCCAGCCGCGTGTCGCCGTCGTCCAGCCGCAAGCCGTGACGATGCGCAGCCAGGCGCGCGTCCACCACCAGCGGCGGCGAACCGGCCGACGGCGGCACGTCGCCCAGCCGGCTGCCCGTCATCTGGCGCCTCACATCGTCGAACAGGCCCTGCATGCCGTCGTCGATGGCGCCCTTGACAAAACAGGAAGCCATCGCGTCAAGCACATCCTGGCGGCCTGGTCCCGCATGGCCGCGCAACGCGGCGAGCCTAGCCGCCTGCAGCACGGCCGCCTGTACCTCCGCCGTGGAAATACGCTCCTGCAAGCCGCGCGCCCGGCTGTGCCTTGCCAGCATGGTCAACTGGTCCACGGCGACGGCAAGCAGATGATCGCCGTCCGCCGCCGATTGCAGGGCGTCCCAGACGGCCTGGTAGTAGGCGGGCGCCGGCATGCCGGCGCCATAGCCATTCAGGGCATCGAGCCGCTCGAAGCTGTAGCGTATCAGCCAGCAAGGGCTGGCGGCGGCCGGCACGGCGTGGGCGGGAGCGGCGGCAACCAGTTCGATCAGCGCGCTGGTATGAAAGCCGCCGGTGACCACCACCACGGGGCCGTCTACCTGCTTGCGCCAGCGGGCGATGTGCGCCGCCATGTGGCGTTCGCGCGGCAGGCTGCCCTCCGCTTCCAGCACCGCCGGCTCGTAATCGAGGCGGGCCATGGCGCAGTAGGAAAACACGTCGCCAAACATGCCGCGCCAGTCCGCCAGCGTGGCGCGCGAACGCGCCTCGAACAGGTGATCCCATAGTTCGTCCTGGTCGCGGCAGCCGGCGCGCGCGGCCAGGGTATTCAGATAGGTGCTGTGGGCCAGGTAGCGCTCGGCCATCAGGCTGCGCGCATCGGCATCGTACGCATCCGCCGTGCCCGCGCGCGCCTGCCACGGCAGGTCGATGAAGGCCAGCTGCGCCTGCGCGGCCGCCCCCTCGCGCAGCGCCACCCATTCAGGGCTGTAATCGCAAAACGGGAAAAACGCCGATGCCGTGCGGGCCCCCTCTACGCCTGCCGCCGGCGTCTGGCACAACAGCGCCACGGGCGGGCGCGTGCGTTCATCCAGCAGCAGGGGCAGCATGTCCGTGAAGCCTTCCGGCCCCTCGATCAGCACGGCGGCCGGGCGCAATTCGCGCAGCATGGCCTGCAATGCATGGGCGCACGCCGGGCTATGGTGGCGCACCGGCGCGAAGTACAAGCCATGCTCGAACAGCCTGGCGCGCGCGGCAGCCACGCCGGCCGGCAAATTCGTCTGCAAATCCGGCTGCACTACAGCCATAGCTTGCGCGCCGCGTCGCCGAAACTTTTCCACAAATCGTCGCGGCGACCACGTTCGCGCACCACCGTGTCGAAATAATGGCGCACGCGCTTGAGGTCATCGGCGTTGTCCTTCAGGACCACGCCTTGCAACTGGTTGGCCAGTTCGCGCGGGCGCAAGGTGCCGTCGCCGAAATGCAGCGCCTCGAGCGAGGCCGCATAGACCAGGTTGACCGCCTCGGCACTCGACATCACCGCTTCCGGCGTCTTGATGGCCGTGCCTTCGCGGGTCTGTCCGGCGCGCAGTTCCTGGAACGTGGTCACCAGCAGTTCGACCACGTCACGGCCGACAACGACGGCGGCGCCGATGGCGTCCAGTTCCCGCTGCAGCTGCTGCATCACCAGCTCGACTTCGAAACCATGCTCGCGGATCGGCTTGACGGTTTCGAAGTTGAAGCGGCGTTTCAGCGCCGACGACATTTCATGCACGCCGCGGTCGCGCAAGTTGGCGCTGGCGATGATATTGAAGCCGCGCCGCGCATGCACGCGCGCGTCGCCGCCCAGTTCCGGAATCATCAGCTGCTTTTCCGACATCAGTGAAATGAGCACATCCTGCATCTCGGGCGCGCAGCGCGTGATTTCCTCGAAGCGCACCAGCTTGCCCGCTTCCATGGCCTGGAACAACGGCGACGGCACCAGTGCGCGCCGGCTCGGCCCTTCGGCCAGCAGCAAGGCGTAGTTCCACGAATACTTGATATGGTCTTCGGTGGTGCCTGCCGTGCCCTGTATCGCCAGCGCGGAGTCGCCGCTGATGGCCGCCGCCAGCAATTCGGACAGCAGCGACTTGGCCGTACCCGGCTCGCCCACCAGCATCAGCCCCTGATGGCCCATCAGAGTGACGATGGCGCGGTCGACCAGCGGATCGTCGCCATAGAATTTGCGGCTCACTTGCAGCGCCGCGTCGCCCAGGATGAAGCGGCGCACCGCGCGCGGCGACAGCTGCCAGCCCTCCGGGCGCGGCTCGGTATCGGCCGCTTTCAGGCGTTCCAGCTCGCCGGCGTAGCGCTGTTCGGCGCTGCGACGCACCACCTGACTATCGTTATGTTGTTCCGTCATCATTGTGCTCTCTTTGCTTACCACGGCATTTTACTTTCCCATTGCGCATCATAGCCGCCGCACGCCTTCGACACCGCCAGATAATCGGCATAGGTTTCGGCCAGCAGCACGGACGGCACGTCGGCCAGCGGCACCGCCTCGTCGCGCCAGGAGCGCGGCAAGGGATAGAATTGCAGCGTTTTCAGGGCAGCCGCCATCAATTCCTCGGGCAGGCGGCTGCCGGAAAATTCGATCACTGCGCGCAGGCCGGCGCTGATGAAATCCTTGTGATACTCGGTGAAGACGCCGCCATCCTCGGCCTGGCCGCGCTGGTAGCCGTGCTTGCCGAAAGCGCCGCGCAAGCCGAAGGTGTCCCCCACCCAGCCCTCGCGGTCCGCGATGTGCCGGCCCGCCATCAGCGCGGTGTCGGGCAGCTGGTGCGCCAGCTGTTCGAACAGGGGCTTGACCTTGTAATCCTTGAAATGGCGCTGCCAGGCGGCGATCTGCGGCGCGTCCAGCAGCGAGGCGTGCGCCAGACGCAGCCGGCTGCCTTCGGACAGCGCGACTTCCTCGTCGTCCGCGTCGAGCAGGCTGCCGTCATCGCTGGGGCGCAGCAGGGTGCGGCCTGCGTCGTCCTCGCTGATCCACACCAGCGCCTGCACCAGCCGGCCCGCGATCGGATGGCCGAGCAAGTAATCGCGCCACTCCTGCGCCGGCCAGACACGTCCCGCGCACATGGCTTCATACAGGCGCGCCGTCTGCATGGCGATAACCTGCTTGAGTTCTTTCTTGCACACGGATAGCTGCTGTTTGGCTTCCTTGGCCAGTTCGGGCGATTCGTCCTGGCGCGGCTCGGGCAAGGCCTTGATCTCCTTGCCGTCGGGGTTGTGCAGGCGCGGCTTCATGGCGCCGTCCAAGGTCACCTGGAAGACCCGCTCGCCATACGACAGGTCGAGGCGGCCGCTGTCGTCAAAGCCGCCCGTCGGAATGGTACGGTCGCCCAGCTGGTCGTGGCTCCAGCCCTTGCCCTGCGCGATGCGCTCGACCAGCAGGCGCGCTTTTTCCTGCACCGAGGCCGTGCGGTAGCGCCGCGCGATCCCCAGCAATAACTGGATGACGGCCGGGTCGTAGCCGTCGGCCAGACCGTCGAGCATCGCTTCGATCTGCGCGCGGCGCGGGTAATGGTCGCGCATATACGCTTGCAGCAGGCTGACCGCCACATGTCCTGGCGTGTAGGCGGCCAGCGCCAGGATGCCCTTCTCGCCGATGGCACTGCCCAGGTACTCGGCCATCTTGTTGCGGCGGATCTGGTCGAACACCTGCTCTTCGGTCATCTTGCCCAGCGCGGCATAATACTGGGGATAGAGCCTGGCCTGCTCCTGGTAGCTCAGGTAGGCCTGCGGCGCGCGCGCCTGCGCTTCGGCGGTCGCCACTTCCAGGCTCGGGCCGCGCAGATCCTCGGTGATGAACAGGCGCAGCACCGTCTCGCCCAGGGCGGCGCGGCTTGCCTCCTCAAGCAGGCCCAGATAGCGCAGCAGCAGGGCATTGCCGCCCGGCTCCTTCAATTTACAGGCCAGTACCACCCACCAGCGGATGATGTCGGCGTCGACCGGCGTGCCGTCCTGCCAGCGGCAGGCGGGCAGCGCCTCGAAGACGAACCAGGCCAGGCCGACGGGCGCCTTGCCCTTCAGGCCCTTGCGCGCGGCGGCCAGCAGAATCTCGGGCGACAGGCGCGGGCTCAGGTTCTCGCCCAGTTTTTCCAGCGCCGTCAGCAGCGCGGCGATCACGGTTTCGCGCGTCTCCCTGTCCAGCGCCTGGTACAGCGCCGGGATGGCGGCGCGGTAGTCAAGGTCGGTCAGCCAGCGCGCGGCGCCGATGCGCATGTCCTGCTTGCCCGATCCCAGCGCCTCGGCCACGCGCTTGCCGATATCGGGCAAGCTGGACAGCACCTGCTGCGCGCTGGCGCGGTGCTGCTTGCCCTCGCCCAGCGCGATCTCCATCACGCGCGGCAGCCATTGCGCCGGCAGCACCGGGAAGGTGGCCAATATTTCCAGGGTGGGCCCCAGTTCGGGCGCCACACCATGGCGCCTTTCGGCGGCACGCAGGCCCAGACCCTGGTCGATCAGTTCGGGCTGTTCCGCGAACAGCGGCCAGACCATGTCCGCCGCCAGCACCTGCTGCGGCTTGACGCCCCACCAGTTGCTGCCCATGCAGGCCATGGCCACGCTGTCATTCACGTCGCCCGCCTCGCGCATGGCGCGCGCCAGCAGGCGCAGGTCGAAAGTCGACAGGTCCTGGCACGCCAGCCATTGCTGGAAAAAGTCATCGTGCCAGAAATGAAAAATATTGCGCCGCGTGGCAAGCAACCAGCGCGCCATGTGCGCCACGCCAAAATCGGGCAAGGCGGCCAACTTGCCCTGCAGCTCGATCGGTTCGCGCACCAGGTTGTTTTGCAGGGGCTGCGCGTCGCTCTTCGCTCCCTCGCCATTGAACACGCGGATGGCCGCTTCCAGCCAAGCCGGCTTGATCGCCTCATAGCGCTTCAGGCGCTCCTGCTTCCATTCGTACTTGTGTTTGGCGTGCTGGTTGTCTTCGCGCTCCTGCCGTGCTTCGGCGCGGTACTTTTCCAGCAGCGCCGCATGATTGGCCTGCAGCAGTCGCAGCGCCGCGTCGCCCAGGCGCGCCACCGGCGGCGCGGGCGGCAGCGGCGGCAGCGGCAAATCCGCCGTGCCGGCATCGCTGGCCGCGTCCAGCCACGACAAGGCGCTGCGGATGGCCGCCTGCACCGGCTTGCTCGTCTCCTGCGCCAGCGCCTGTTCCAGCAGCGCCCCCTGCTGCGGCCCCAGGCTGCGGCCCAGCAGCTCGGCCGCCTGTACCCGCTCTTCCGTCTTGCCCGTCAACAGGCACTGCTGCAGCAAGGTGGCTCTGCGCTCCGCGGGAATGGCTGCCAGATGGGGAGCCGCTTCAGTGCGCACGCTCTTGCCGCCATCGACGGCCAGGCGCACCAGGACGGCGGCAAACGTGTCGGCCAGCGCGGGCGCGGCGCCCACGCGTCTGGCCAGCTGCGCCTTGCCGCTGGCCGACAACAGCGTTGGCAATTGCTCCACCTGCGCGGCATGCGCGAGCATGTAAGCGTCGAGCGCGCCCGGCGCCAGCAGGCGCTGCAGGCAATTGTCGCGCACGTATTCGTTCAATTCGCGCCGCTCGAACACCAGTTGCAGCGCGCCCTCTTCCGCCTCGCCATCGGCGGCCAGCAGGCGCGCCAGCAGCGCCACGTCCCAGCCGCGCCGGTTGACGGTGGTCGCTTGCGCGCGGGTCTCGGAAAAACTGGCGAACAACGCATCGCCGAGCAGGTAATCGAGCCACTGCGGCACCGCGGCGCCCGTGCGTTCCAGCATATCGCCCCCGTCGGCGGCCTGCAGCAGCTTGCCCAGGCGTACCAGCAGCGCCGCGTCCAGCGTCGCCGCGTCGGACTGGGCATAGAACTGGTGCCGGTGGCGCAGGCTTTCATTGGCCAGCGCGCCATCCTTGCTATGCATGTTATGGGTATAAAAATGCGAGTACAAGCGCCCGGGCTTGCCCAGCAAGGTGCCGCCGCGCGGCGCCGCCGCCTGCACATCGAGCAGCACGCCTTCCTGGCGTCCTGCGCAGACAAACTCGCAGGCGCGTTCCCACAGCGCAGGCGAGATCTGCGCCAGGCCGCGCAAGCCCTTTTTCAATTGCGCGTGTTCATCCAGGCCCACTACGCCCTGCGCCAATTCCAGTATTTTTTTAAACATCGGGTGATTCGTCTTTCCTGTTCATCAAGGCCCCTGCCGGGCATGTTTTTTCGCAATCGGCATCCCGATCCGCAGCATTCATCTTGCATCAAACTTGCATTCAATCAAGTTGCTGATTGTATATTCTTATCCTCCTGATAGCATGCACGTTTAGATGACGAGCATCAAAAAAAAAGCGCTCCCGCAGGAGCGCCTTCGTCACAATCGCTGTCTTATGCCGGCGTATCCTGCAACCGGTAGATGCTGGAGAAATCGAGCCCGCCCGATCCAGCCTTGCTGTGCATGTCGTACAGCGTGCGGGCCAACGCGCCCAGCGGCACACTGGCGCCCGACGCCTCGGCGCTTTCCATGGCCAGGCCCAGGTCTTTCAGCATCAAATCGACGCCAAAGCCGCCCGTGTAGCCGCGCGACGCGGGCACGTTCTCGGCCACGCCGGGACACGGGTTGTACACCTCCAGGGTCCAGTTGCGGCCCGAGCTTTTCGCCATCACGTCCGACACCACTTTCGCATCGAGGCCATTGGCCACGCCCAGGCGTATCGCTTCGCTGGTGCCGATCATGAGTATCCCCAGCAGCATGTTGTTGCAGATCTTGACCGTCTGGCCGCAACCGGAGCCGCCCGCGTGGAAGATCGCCTTGCCCATGACGTCCAGGTAGGGGCGCGCCGCCGCCAGCGCGGATTCTTCGCCGCCCACCATGAAGGTCAGGGTGCCGTTGGTGGCGCCTGCCGTGCCGCCGGAGACTGGCGCGTCCAGCATGGGCATGCCCTTTTCCTCGGCCGCGCGGCCCACCTGGCGCGCCGCCTCGGTGGAAATCGTCGAGCAGTCGATCAGCAGGGTGCCGGGCCGCGCCTGCGCCAGGATGCCGGAGTCCCCCAAAGGGTTACCCAAATAAGCGCCCAGCACGTGGCGGCTGGCCGGCAGCATGGTGATGACGATGTCGGCCGCGGCAATGGCCGCCGCCTGGTCGTCCGACACCAGGCCGCCGCCGTCGGCAAACTGCCGCACGCTGGCCGGCAGCAAGTCGAAACCCGTCACCGCATGGCCGGCCCGCACGAGGTTTTGCGCCATGGGCAGCCCCATGTTCCCCAGGCCGATAAAAACGATATTGGTGCTCATCGCCGCCTCCTTATTTCATCGCAATGGTGGTATTGACGCCGCTGCCGCCATCGTCCGGGGCGAACCAGCGCGCCGTGACGGTCTTGGTCTGCGTCCAGAAGTACAGCGCTTGCTTGCCGTTCGGGCCCAGGTCGCCCAGTTTCGAGGCGCGCGAGCCCGTGAAGCTGAAATAGGCGACGGGCACGGGGATGGCCACGTTGATGCCCACCTGGCCCACGTCGATCTCGTTCTGGAACTTGCGCCCCGCCCAGCCGGACGAGGTGWAGATCGAGGTGCCGTTGCCGTTCGGGTTGGCGTTGATGAAGGCGATCGCTTCGTCGAGCGACTCGGTTTCGACCACGCACATGGCGGGGCCAAAGATTTCCTGCGTATAGACGGAATTGCTCGCCTGCACCTTCGAGAATATCGTCGGCCCCATGAAGTTGCCGCCCTCGTAGCCAGCCACCTGATGGCCGCGGCCGTCGAGCAGCAGCTGCGCGCCTTCGTCGACGCCCGCCTGGATCAGTTTTTCCGCCCGCTGCATGGCGGCCCTGGAGACCATCGGGCCCAGATCGGCCGTGCGGTCGCTGCCCGGCCCCACTTTCAGCGCTTGCGAGCGGGCGACAATTTCCGGCAGCCAGGAACGCGCCTCGCCCACCAGCACGACGACGGAATTGGCCATGCAGCGCTGGCCGGCCGCGCCGAACGCGGCGCCGATCAGGTTATTGATCGCCTGTTCCTTGTTGGCGTCGGCCAGCACCACGCAATGGTTTTTCGCGCCCATCATCGATTGCGCGCGCTTGCCCGCTTCGCTGGCGCGGCGGTACACATGGGTGCCCACGTGGGTGGAGCCGATGAAGGAGACGGCCTTGATGTCGGGATGGTCGCACAGCATGTTGACGACGTCGGCACCGCCATGCACGACGTTCAGCACACCGGCCGGCAAGCCCGCCTGGTACATCAGTTCGACCAGGTACATGGTCGAGGACGGGTCCTGCTCCGACGGTTTCAAGACAAACGTATTGCCGCAGGCGATGGCAATGGGGAACATGAAGCATGGCAGCATGACGGGGAAATTGAAGGCCGTGATGCCGGCGCCCACGCCCAGCGGCTGGTAGATATTGTAGACATCAACGCCCGTGGCCGCGTTTTCCGCGATTTCTCCCAGCTGCAGGGTGGCGATCGAGCACGCGTGCTCCACCACTTCCAGGCCGCGCATCACTTCCCCTTCCGCGTCGGGCAGGGTCTTGCCGTGTTCGCGCGTGATCAGTTCGGCCAGGGCGCCGATATTCTCGCGGATCAGCTGCTGGTACTTGAGCATGATGCGCATGCGCGCCGCCAGCGGCGTATTGCGCCACGTTTTAAACGCTTCCCTGGCCGTGGCGACGGCCAGATTGACTTCGTCGGGCGTGGAAAACGGCACCCTGGCGACGATTTCCTGCGTGGCGGGATTGACGACGTCGCGCCACTCCGTGCTGGTCGATGCGTGATGCTTGCCGGCGATGTGCAGGGGGACGGCGGGGACTGAGGTGAGGGCTTGGTTCATGTGTTTGGCTCCGTGATTATTTTTTAACGAGATTGCACGCCGCCGCATCCATCGGCTTGAACGCCTGGTCGGCGGGGATCGTGGACAGCACTTTCAGGTAATCCCATGGTGCCTTCGATTCGGCCGGGGTCTTCACCTGCACCAGATACATGTCGTGGATCACGCGGCCGTCGGGGCGGATCGAGGCATTGTTCATGACGGCATCCTTGATGGGCAGCTCGCGCATCTTCTGGGCGACGATCTTCGAATCGTCGCTCTTCGCGGCCGCCACCGATTTCAGGTAGTGGTAGACGCTGGAATACACGCCCGCCTGCACCATGGTCGGCTTGGCGCCCTTGTTGAGCGCCTCGAAGCGTTTTGCGAACGCGCGGCTGCGGTCATCGTAATCCCAGTAAAAGCCGTCCGCGTAGACGAGGCCCTGGGCCGTTTCCAGCCCCAGCGCATGCACGTCGGACAGGAACACGAGCAAGGCGGCCAGGCGCTGGTCCTTGCCGCTGCCGATGCGGAATTCGCGCGCCTGCTTGATGGCCGAGACCGTGTCGGCGCCGCCATTGGCCAGGCCGATCACCTGCGCTTTTGACCCTTGCGCCTGCACCAGGAAGGACGAGAAGTCGGAGGCGTTCAGCGGATGGCGCACGGCGCCCAGCACCGTGCCGCCATTGCGCTTGACGACATCGCTGGCATCCTTTTCCAGCGAGTGGCCGAACGCGTAGTCGACGGTGACGAAGTACCACGATTTTTGCCCCAGCTTGGTCAATGCCGCCGCCGTGCCGGCCGCCTGCGAATAGGTGTCGAACATCCAGTGGAAGCCGTTCGGCGAACAATCCTCGTTCGTCAGGCGCCCCGTGGCCGGGCCGCTGAACATGGCGATGCCGCCCTTCTCTTTCATCAGCTTTTGCACGGACAGGGCCACCGAGGAATTGGTCAAATCGGCGATGGCGTCGACCTTGTCGCGGTCTATCCATTCGCGCGCCTTGGAGGCGGCGATGTCGGCCTTGTTCAAGTGATCAGCCGACAGGATCTCGATCTTCATGCCCTTGCATTCGGCTTTTAAACAATCCTCGACGGCCATCTGGCTGGCGACGACCGAGCCGCGCCCGCCCATGGCCGAATACGGGCCGGACATGTCGGTCAGGATGCCGACCTTGACGACGCCGTCGGAAATCTGCGCGTGCGCGCCGCCAAAGGAAAGGGTGAGCGCCAGCGCGCCCATGGCCAGAACGGTTTTTTTCATGCGTGTCTCCAGGTGGATGGGTTTTCTTATAGGTATGGATGCATTCTGCATGTGTAAAAATATGCACTCAAGTGAAATTAATGCATAATTCCTTTGCAAAAATGCACAGAGAGGCAAAACCATGCTCGATTGGGACAATGTACGGGTTTTCCTGGAACTGACGCGCAGCGCGGGACTCGTCGACGCGGCGAAAAAGTTGGGCATCGACCATTCCACCGTGTCGCGGCGCATGCGCAAGTTCGAGGAGCAGGTGGGCACGCAGCTGTTCGACCGCAACTACGTGGGCTACCAGTTGACGCCCGAAGGCCACCGCCTGATGGAATACGCGGAAACCATGGAAAGCACGGTGTTTGCCGCCACCGAGGAACTGGGCGAACACAACCGGCTGCTGTCGGGCCAGGTGCGCCTGGGCGCCACGGAAGGCTTCGGCGCCATCGTGCTGGCGCCCCACCTGGCGCGCTTTTGCGGCCGCTACCCGCACATCAGCGTGGACCTGATCGCCGTGCCCCGTTTCGTCAGCCTGTCCAAGCGCGAGGCGGACGTGGCCATTTCCATCGAGCGCCCCCTGTCCGGCCCTTACGTGGTGACGAAATTGTCCGACTACCGGCTGAAGCTGTACGCCACGCCAGCCTACCTGGCGCGCCACGCCCCCATCACCAGCGTGGCGCAGCTGGCGCAGCACCCCATCATCGGCTACGTGGACGACCTGGTCTTCAGTTCGGAGTTGCGCTACATGGACAACGTGGCGCCCGATTCCCTGCGCGCCTTCCGCAGCACCAGCGTCATCGCCCAGTACCACGCGGCGCGCGCGGGCCAGGCGCTGGCGATCCTGCCCTGCTTCGTGGCGCAGCAATCGAACGAACTCGTGCCCGTGCTCGACGGCGAGATCGACCTGCTGCGCGCCTTCTGGATGATCTCACCGAGCGAACGGCGCAACATCGCCCGCGTCAGCGCCCTGTGGAATTACCTGCGCAACGCCATCGACCTCAATCACGCCTACCTGATGGGCGAAACGGCCACGCCCAGCTGGCCAACTTGAGCACACCGCGGCGCGCTACACTGTCGCTACATATATAAGGAGATCGCCATGCTGATGGATGCGAACCAGGCTGTGTTAGTCATTGTCGACCTGCAAGGCCGTTTGATGCCGGCCATCCACGACGCGGGCCTGGTGCTGGCGCAAAACCTGCGCCTGGCAAAAATCGCCCGCCTGCTCGGCGTGCCCGTGCTGGGCACGGAACAGAACCGCCAGGGACTGGGACCGAACGTGGACGAGATCGCCGCCCTGTGCGAACGGACCTTGCACAAGACGCATTTCGGCGCCTGTTTTGACGGTTTGCAGGATATCTTGCCGCCTGGGCGCAAACAGATCGTCGTCACCGGTTGCGAAGCCCACGTGTGCATGCTGCAGACGGCCGTCGGCCTGCTGGAACTCGATTATGACGTGTTCATCGCCATCGACGCCGTCGGTTCGCGCCAGGCCGCCAGCCGCGACGCGGCGCTGGCCCGCCTCGGCAAGCTGGGCGCGCAGCTGGTGACGGTAGAAATGCTGGCCTTTGAATGGCTGCGCGACTGCAAGCACCCGCGTTTCCGCGAGGTATTGACGCTGATTAAATAGACAGCAGGTTTAAGCCAGATCAATCCCATTGGCCGCCCGTTTGCTAGCTTGGTAACAGCGTCGCCATCTTGAACGGCGCAGTTGTCCAACCGAGCTGGAGAACCATCATGGCCTATATCCTGCGGGGCAAGCTGTGCGGCTTGATCTGTGCCGAATGTCCGGAACCGTTGTCGCACGTCATCGTGCGCCTGTACCGGCCGCGCGAGTCGCAAAACGTCACGGCCCTGGCCGTGGCCAGCGCCAAGGAAACCTTCGCCATCCTCACCGACGAGGAAGTGCAGGCGAAAGCGCCGTTCCTGCTGGCCGAAGCGCGCACGGATGACGACGGCAACTACAGTTTCACCCTGGAAGGCGATTACCAGGGCGAGGCCGTCGAAGTCGATATCCTGTGCCCCACCGTGCCGCATTTGAAGCCGGGACCGAAAGACCCCGTGCCGCTGCAGTTTTCCATCACCACCCTCCAGCCCCGCTGGCGCCAGGTCGACAATGATTTCCTCGCCATCTGGGACTATTGCCTGCCGCATCGCTTCTGGTGCCTGGTGCGCGCCCGCTTCGGCGCCTGGACCATCTGCGGCCGGCTGCGCACCTGCGAGGCGCCCCACACGCCGATCGCCGGCGCCACCGTGCGCGCGTTTGACGCGGACTGGCTGCAGGACGATGCGCTGGGCGTTGCCGTCACCGATGCCACGGGACGCTTCCGCATCGATTACCTGACGTCGGACTTCACGCTCACGCCATTCTCGCCGTTCATCAACGTGGAGTTCACCAGCGGCCCCGACGTGTATTTCACGGCGCAGCTGGGCAGCGTGACCATCGTGTCGGAAACGCAGGCGAACGGCCGCCAGCCGGGACGCGAGAACGTGAGCCATTGTTTCTGCGTCGAACTGTGCTCGAAAGACGTCTTGCCGCCCGATGTGGAAGGCGTGCCCCACTGGCAGCAGGTGGAAGTATTCGACATCCACCCCTTCCCCTCGCTGGCCGGCTTTTCCGCGCAAGGCTATGCGGGCGGCGCCGGCGCCTCGTATGTATTCGCCGGCGGCGTCACCTTGAAAGGCAATTGCCCGCTGCGCAATAGCGCCATCCCCGCCAATCCGCTCGAATACCGCTTCCTGATCGGCGAATGGTCCTGGCCGGGCGGCAGCGACGACCCCACGGCCATCCCCACGGTGCCGCCCGCCAGCCTGGCGCCGCTCACGCAAATCCTCGGCACCCTGGTCGGCTATGTGTTCTACACGAATGGGCTGGGCCTGGCCGACTCGGCGCAAGTCATCATCGATGCGGGCGACTTGAAACCGGGCGGCTGGATACGGGTCGATGGCAAGCAAGTCACGGTGGACATGCGCGACGGCACGACGGCCATCGTGATCGTGCAGCAGAATATCTTCCTGCGCACCTTCGATTTGCTGACCGTCAACACACCGGCCATCACCAGCCTGCATCCGGCCAAGCTGCCGGGCGGCTTGCCCATCCTCGACGCGGGCCGCAGCCTGACAAGCGCCGAGAGCGAACCGATACGCCGCTACCGCCTGGGTTTTGAAGTACGCGATGGCAATACCCTGGCCCTCGTGGCCACGGACGGGCTCGACTCCATCGTCTTCGACAACTCGCCCGTCATCGTGGCGCTGGACCTGGAAGAGTTGCGCAGCAATGCCTGCAACCCCATCGCGGGCGGCCTCGTGCATATCCTGTACACGATCGACCACCCGCATCTGCGCTTCTTTAACATCACGATTTCCAACAACAACGGCATCACGCATCCGCCGCCACCGCTGCCCGCCGCCAGCTTTGCGCCGCCGCCGCCACCGAGCAACTATCTGTTCCGCGGCGGCGCGGGCGGGCCTCACCTGTCGAGCAACAATGGCGGCTTCCCCGTCAACGTGGCGCTCGACCCGCCGTGCGCCTATCGCGTGGCCATCGGATGGCAGACGCGGCATTACCTGGCTTCGGCGCACAGTATCGACAGGCTGTATTGCAAGTAAAACTGACTCAGAAGTAGCGCACCCACGCCTGCTGCGAGCTGCGCTTGTAGCGGGCAAATGCGCGGCAGGGGAAGTACAGCACGGGCATCAGGGCCAGCGCGATCAGCCACACTTGCCAGATGTGCTCGACGCCATAACGGGCACCGTGGTTGGCGCCCAGCACGGCCGTCAGGATAATACCGATGATCAAGAGCAAATACAGGTGCAGCAAGTAATAAAACATGGGCGCGCCGCCAAAGGTGGCGCAGGCCCGCGTAAACCCGTTATCGACGCTTTCCAGCCAGGCCAGGCCCAGCATTCCCAGGCCCAGGGTGAACAGCAAAAAGTCCAGCGACGGCGGGTACTTGGTGAAGTTCAGCACGCTCATGGCCGTGCGCAAGGCCGTCTCACCCGCCACCCACGGCAGGGTTTCGCCATACAGATTGAAGCCGCGCAGCAGCCCCAGGAGCAACAAGCTGCCCGCGCCCAGCGCCAGCAGCCAGCGGCGACGTGCCTTGGCAGAAAAAGCACGCGCATACAGGGGGCCGGCCGCATAGCCAAGCACGATCACGCCTATCCATGGCAGCAGTGGATAGCTGACCTTGATCTGCATGGCGCCATCGGCCACCAGGTAGCCGCGCTGCAGCAGCACCGTCAGCAGAGAATAGGCCACGCTGCCCTCTTCCGCGCGCAAGCCCGTAAACAGATGCTGCCCCGCGACGATGGCCACGCCCAGCACGACCAGCACTTTCAAGGGCAGCTTGTGAAGCACGGCCAGCGCCATCATGGCCAGGCCGATGACCCAGATCACCTGCAGATACAGCACGGCCGGCGGAAACGCCCCGCTCCAGGCGAAATTGACGAACACCAGTTCCAGCACGACCAGCAGCAAGCCCCGCTTGAACAGGAAACCGCTGGCACTGCGCGGGCCGGCCGCCGGATGCGCGTACAGCCAGGCGGAGAGACCCGTCAGGAAAACGAACATGGGCGCGCACACGTGGGCCGCCAGGCGCGTGAAGAACAGGGCCGGATCGACATGGGCCGCATCCATGGGGTCGCCGACCTGGTGATGTAAAAACACGGTCTCGCGCACATGGTCGAACAGCATGATCAGCATGACAAGGCCGCGCAGCACGTCGATGACGGCGATGCGGGTGCGCACGGTGGCGGAGGAAATCAATGTCATCTTCATCCCTTAAAAACGGTAATGAGCGTTCAGGGTCAGCGTGCGCTCCGCCCCCGGCGCCACCCACAGCTGGCTGTAGGAACTCGCGTAGTAGCCGCGGTTGAACAGGTTATCCACGTTCAGGGCCAGGCGCAGTCTGGCGTTGGGCGCATATGACGCCAGCAATCTGGCCGTCGTGTAGGCCGGCAGGGTAAATTGGCTGCTGACGGCCACGTCGCCCAGGCGTTCGCCCACATACTGAAAACCGCCGCCCACGCTGGCCGTGCCCGCGGCCAGCGCGAACTGCTGTGTCGCGAGTACATTGGCGCTGTGGCGCGGCACATTGGCGAAGCGGCTGCCCGTCACGATCGTATTGTCGCCGCGCGTGACGGTGGCGTCGGTGTAGGCATACGCACCCGAGACGCGCAAGCCGCGCGCCACTTCGCCCGACACATCGAGCTCCAGGCCCCGGCTGCCCACCTCGCCCGCCGCGATGGCGAAATCCGTATTGGCGGGATTGGTCGTCAGCACATTGCGCTTGCGGATATCGTACACGGCCACGGTGCCCGTCAGCTTGCCCGTTTCCAGCTTGGCGCCCAGCTCATACGAGCGGCTGCGCTCGGCCGGAAAGGCCTTGTTGTCGATGCTGATGCCGCTGTTGGGCCGGAACCCCTTCGCCGCGCTCGCATACAGCGACCACATTGTCGACGGCTGGTACACGAGACCCGCGCGCGGGCTGGTGGCCGACAGCGACTGGCGGTTGTCCGCGTTCAGGCGATGGTTCGCCACCTCCTGCGTGTAGCTGTCGCGGCGCACGCCCACCAGCGCCTTCCATTGCGCGCCCAGGTCGATCTGGTCCTGCGCATACAGGCCGCGCGCCCGTTGCCCTTCCTGCGTGTCGATGGACAGGGCCAGCGGATCGGCCACACCGCCATACGCGGGATGGAAAATATCGATGGCATACGGGTTGGCGCTGGAAGGATTGCGGCGCAGCTGCAGCCGGTGGTCGTCGAAACGGTACGCATCCACGCCGGCCAGCACTTCGTGCGCCAGCGCGCCCGTCCTGAACTTGCCCAGCATTTCAAGGCGGGCGGAGACATCGGTGGCCGAAAAATCGCGGTGGCGGCGCTGGCGGGTCAAGGTGCGGCCATCGGCCAGCAGCTTGTTCGCCTCGGTCGAATATCCCGTCAATGCGCTGTCGCGGTACGACGCGCCCGCCTGCACCGTCCAGTCGTCCGACAGCGCGTGGTGGATGAACAGCTGCTGGCCCAGCGACTTGACCGTCATGGGGCCGTCGCCCGGTTCGCCCAGGAAGCGCGACACGGGCACGGCACCCAGCTGGCCGTTGACGGCCACCACGCCGCGGTCGAACGGCGCGCGCTGGCGCACCGCTTCGATTTCATACGACACGGTCGTGTGCTCGCCCACCAGCCACAGGAAGGACGGCGCAAACAGGCTGCGCTCGACTTTCACCGTATCGCGGAAGCTGCGCCCCTCTTCATGCGCGGCGTTGAGGCGGTAGGCGACGCTGCCGCCCAACGGTCCCGTCAAGTCGACGGCGGCGCGGCGCGTGCGGAAGCTGCCCAGCGCAACATCGGCGCTGTATTCCGGCGCGAACTTCGGCTTTTTCGTCATGATGTTGACGGTGCCGCCCGGCTCGCCCCGGCCGTACAGGGCCGACGCGGGGCCTTTGAGCACTTCCACGTTCTGCGTATTGCCGCCGTCGCGCATGCCGTTGTAGCCGCGGCTGGAACTGAAGCCGTTGACCATGTAGTCGGAGCCGAAATTCGGGTCGCCCGTGAAACCGCGCATGGCATAGCTGTCCCACAGGCCGCCCAGCGGACTTTGCCTGGAAATGCCGCTGGCCAGGTCCAGCGCGCCGGCCAGGGTCGTCACGCCCGCGTCGCGCAGCAGGTCGCCGGTCAGCACGCGCACGCTTTGCGGCAAGTCCATCAATAAAGCGTCCGTCTTGGTGGCGCCCGTGGCGGACAGGCTGCGGTAATGCTGGCGCTCGGCCTTGACGGTGACGACATCGTCGGCCTGTACATCATCGATTGCCAGTGACCAGGGGCTGGCGGCGGCAAATAAAAGCGCCACGGGGCGGCGTAAAAACACGGACATGGCATTCCTGACAAAGGCGCAAATAAATGCAATAGCCTTGCATTATAATTGATAATCAATTCTCATTAAAGCCCTCGCGAAAGATGTGCGACAAAAATTCCACGAACACCTGCACCTTGGCCGCACGCAGCTGGCGCGGGTGGAACAGCGCCCACAGGTCCGGCCCCCGCGTGCGATACGGCTGCAGCACGGGCACGAGGCTGCCCTCGCGCAAAGGCTGCAGCACGGAAACGGACAGCGCCTGCACGATGCCGCAGCCGGCCTGGGCGGCGGCGATCATCGACTCGATATGGTCGAAGGACAAGGCGGCCGCTGGCGTGTGGGCATAGGCTGCATCGCTGCCCGCATCCTGGAACAGCCAGGGCCGCACCTGGCGCGATTTCGGATACAGGAAATGCAGGCAAGCGAATTGGTCGAGGTCCTGCGGCGTGCGCGGCACGCCATGCCGGGCGACATAGGCCGGCGAGGCGCAGCTCAGGTAGTCCATTTTCAGCAGGCTGCGCGCCACCAGCGCCGAATCCTGCGGCTCGCCGATGCGCAGCATCACGTCGATGCCCTCTTCTACCATGTCGAGCAGGCGGTCGCTGGCCGTCAGGCGCAGGGCGATGTCGGGATAGGCGGCGGTAAAGCGCGGCAAGGCGGGCGCCACCAGGTTGCGGCTGATGCCGCTGGGCATATCCACGCGCAAGCTGCCCGAGGGTTTCCCGGCCGCCTGTTCCAGACTGGACTCCAGCGCCGCCATGCCGGCCAGCAGCTGGCGCGCCTGCGCATGGCACTGCCGGCCTTCGGCCGTGAGCGACATGCTGCGCGTGGTGCGCTGCAAGAGCCGTACGCCAAAGTGTTTTTCCAGCGCAGCCACCTGGTTCGTCACGGAGGACGTGGAAATGCCCAGGCGCTGCGCCGCCTTGCTGAAGCCGCCCGCCTCGACCACCGCGCAAAACACCTGCATCGCTTCCAGCCTGTCCATGCTTTCCCTCCCGTTTTGCCATGATTATCCACGATCCTGAAATAGTGCATCGCACCGCGCCCCGTTTTTCTTTGCGCCGTCCCCGCCTAGACTGAGGCATCAACCACAGGAGAACGCCATGCAAGCCCTCATCCTCACCAGCTTCGCCACCCCGATGACCATTGAAAACCTGCCCATGCCGCAGCCCGGCCCCGGGCAAGTCCTCGTGCGCATCGCCGCCAGCGGCGTCAATCCGCTGGACACGAAAATCGCCGCCGGCGCCGCCCCGCACGCCCGGCCCCGCCTGCCCGCCATCCTCGGCATCGATGTGGCCGGCGCGGTGGCGGCCGTGGGCGATGGCGTAGATACTTTTCACGTTGGCGAAACAGTCTATGGCATGGCGGGCGGCATCGGCGGCATCCAGGGATCGCTGGCCGAGTACGGCGTTTTCGACGCCGCCCTGCTGGCGCCTGTGCCTCAAGGGCTGAGCATGCGCGAGGCGGCCGCCCTGCCCCTCGTCTTCATCACGGCCTGGGAAGGACTGGTCGACCGCGCCCGCGTGCAGGCGGGCGACACCGTACTCGTGCATGGCGGCGCGGGCGGCGTAGGCAGCATGGCCGTGCAGATCGCCGTCGCCTTGGGCGCGACCGTCTATACCACGGGCAGCGCCGCCAGCCGCGCCGCCATCGAGGCGCTGGGCGCGCGCTTCATCGATTACCGCAGCAGCACGGTGGACGATTACGTGGCCGAGCACACGGGCGGCGCCGGCTTCGACATCGTCTACGATACGGTGGGCGGCGCCACCCTGGACGCCAGTTTCAAGGCGGCACGCATGTATGGCGGCCATGTCGTCAGCTGCCTCGGCTGGGGCAGCTACGCGCTGACGCCCTTGACGGCGCGCGCGGCCACGTATTCGGGCGTGTTCACCCTGCTGCCCCTGTTGAGCGGTGAGAATCATGCACGCCATGGCGCGATTCTGCGCGAAGCGAACAAGCTGATCGCCGCTGGCAAGTTGAATGTACGGCTCGATCCACGCCGTTTCAGCCTGGGCACGGTGCACGAGGCCCATGTGGCGCAGATGGACGGCAGCGCGCGCGGCAAACTGGTGGTGGATGTGGCGGATTGACAGCCCGCTTGTTTCTCGAGCGCTCAGGCGTTAATATGCAAGCATTAACTTGCATATTAATCTGAGGCAAAAATGCTGCGTGAACAACTGGAAAAACTGCTGGCGCAGGGGCGCGACAACGCCCTGCTGCGCTTTGGCCTGGGCGACGCCTGCCTGAAAGACAATGACGCCGAGCAAGCCGCCATCCACCTGGCGCAGGCGACGCAACAGCAAAAAAACTATTCCGCCGCCTGGAAGTTGCTGGGCAAGGCCTTGCATCAGCTGGGCCGGCCGGACGAGGCGCAGGCCGCCTGGACCACCGGCGTGACGGTGGCCCAGCAACAAGGCGACTTGCAAGCCGTCAAGGAAATGACGGTATTCCTGAAACGCCTGCAAAAACAGCGACAGGCGGCAGGGTAAGCCCGTTTAATGCGCGTGCGCCGCGCCCTTGGCGTCAACAGACGCCGCCTCGCCCCGCTCTTTCGCCAGGCGCTTGGCCAGCATGCCGCCCGCTTCTGCAGCATAGGCGCGGCAGGCGTTGGCGTCGATCAGGGGATTATCGCCACCGCTGCGTTTGGCGGCCTTGCCCAGCACGTCCGTCGTGCCCGGATGCACGGGAATGATAATGTCGCATGGCAAGGCGGCCACCTTGGCGATGCTCGCTTCGAACGAGGCCGAAATGTCGGGCGAGCCGCCCTTGCCCGCGCCTTTGCCCGTATAACGGAAATCGCCGCTCGCATACGGATTCAGGCTATCCGCATACACGACGTCCAGGCAGCGGTCGCCTTCGCACGAGGTCCAGGTCCACGTCGTGCCGCCCGGCGTGTGGCCGGGCGTCATGTGGGCCGTCAAGCTCAACGGCCCTACCTTGACGGTATCGCCCTCGCCCACCAGGCTGACCTTGCGCACCTTGGCCACATGCACGACAGGATCGGCCTGGTATTGCGGATCGTCCTTGCCGTTCGTGCCGCTTTGCAGCACCGGGGCGGCCGCTGCGCTGGCCATCACGGTGGCGCCGCTGGCCCGTTGCAGCGCGGCGATGCCGCCCGCATGGTCCCAATGCGCATGCGAATTGAGAATGACTTTCACATCCTCGATGCGAAAGCCCAGCGCCTTGATATTGTCGATGATCAAGGGCGCCGATTGCGGCAGCGCGCCGTCGAGCAGGATGTGGCCCTGCGGACTCGTCACCAGCACGGCGGACAGGCCGGCCGTGCCCACATACCAGCTATTGCCATAGATATTGAACGGCTTGACGGGCGCGTTCCATTCCTTGCAATTGTCGCAATTAACAGGTTTATCCTGCACAGTCGCCGGCGTCTTCGCCTGCACCGTGCCTGCCGCCATGGTCGCAACCGTAGCCAGCATCAACTTCGCCAATAGTGTCATCTTCATCTCCAGAGTGTAAAAAAGATGGGCGCCCGCACTGGCGCGCCCGGGGGGGGGGGTATCAATGCATGCGGCCTGGGTTCCCGGCCAAGGTATCGCGGATGTGTCCGGCGTCGAGCGAGCGCCGCTGCGCGCCGTCGGCGTCCAGCAGCACCACGGTGACATGCTTGCCGCCGCTGCGCATGCGCATGGTCAGGCAGCTGCCCGCTTCGTGGCTGCTGCCCGTCTTGGACAATAAAATGTCCCAGCCCTGGCCGCCCACCAGCGGGTTGGTGTTGCGCAAGGTGCGGACCTTGCCATCGACGGCCACGCTGGCCTGCGGGTGGCTGGTGATGCGCGCGATGTCCGGATAGCGCGCTGCGGCCGCGACGATCTTCGCCACCTCGCTGGCCGTCGACGTATTCGCCGGCGAACTGCCGACGGGGTCCGTCAAGGTGGTGCGGCGCAGGCCCAGGCTGCGGATCTTTGCCTGCAAGGCTTGCTGAAAGGCCGCGCTGCCACCGGGATAGGTGCGTGCCAGCGCGGCGGCGGCGCGGTTTTCGGATGGCAGCAGCGCCAGTTGCAACAACGCGCCGCGCGACACGGCCACGCCATCGGCCAGCAGGCTGTGGCGCTGCAGCGACGAGTCGCCGTCGGCGCGCACGATGCGCAGCTGTTCCTCGGGGGCCAGGCCCGCGTCGAGCACCACCATGGCCGTCATCAGCTTGGTGATCGAAGCGATGGGCACGACGGCGTCGGCATCTTTCGCCATCAGCACCTGGCCCGTGGCGTCATCGAACACCAGCATGTGTTTCGCGCTGACGGGCAAGTCCATCATCGCGACGGCGGCATCGGCCAGCATCGTCCCGTTGACGGCAGGCTTGCCCTGCACCTGCAGCAGCAAGGTGGCGCAGGCCAGCAGCAAGGCGGGCACGGCCAGTTTCCAGCCGCCCGTATCGGGACCCGGCGCCATCAGGCGTTCGATGCGCGTCAGCAGCGCACCGCCCCGGGCCGACATCAGCAAGCCGGGCTGGCCCGGCACGGCAGCGTGCAGGGACAAGGCATGCAGCGCCGTGGCCAGCTGCTGCGGGTCTTGCAGCGCCTGCGCGGCCAGGGCATCGGCCACCTGCTCCCGTTCGGCCCGCATGCGCGCCGACAGCCACCAGACGACGGGGTGAAAAAACAGCAAGGCCTCGGCCACGCTTTGCAACAGGTTGACCAGGTAATCCCAGCGCCGCACGTGCGCCAGTTCATGCGCCAGCAGCGCTTCGAGCAAGGCGACGGGCATGCCACTCAGCAAGGCGGCCGGCAGCAGGATGACGGGGCGCCAGAAGCCCACCGTCACGGGGCTGGACAATCCAGCATGCAGCTTCAGCGGCACCTGGCGGCCACGGTGCAAGCCCATGCGCTGCGCCAGCGCATCGAGGCGCGCCTGCCAGATGGCCGGTGCGGCCACGGCCTGGCGGCGCAGCTTGCCGACCCAGGCCAGGCCCAGGCACAGGCGCAAGCTCATCAGGCCAACGCCGGCGCTCCAGGCCAGCACCAGGGCCGGCATCCACGCTTGCAGCGCGGCGCGCCAGGCGGGCGGCGCGTCCAGCGGCAACCGGGCCGGCGACGTGCCAGCCAGCAGCGAGAGCAGATGGACAACGGGAATAAACAGGCACAGCAGCAGCGCCAGCGCGCAAACGGCATAGCGCCAGCGCGCGCTGGCGTGGCGCAGCAGCCACAACAGGACAGCGGAGACGGCGCCGACGATCACGCCCTGCCAGACAAAATACAGCAGCACCCAGCCCAGCGCAGGCACAAGGTTGCCGATATCGATGCCGAGGCGCAGATCCAGGTTCATGGCGTGCCGCCATCCTTGCTGCGCAGGATTTTTTCAATTTCCAGGCGTTCCGCGTCGCTCACGTGCTCGCGCAGCGCCGTCAGCACGAGCGCCTTGCCGGAACCGGAAAACACCTTGCCGATCAAGTCCTTGAGCAGACTCGTTTGCAGCTTTTCCTGCGCTTCGACGGCTGCGTACAGCTGCGGCCGCTGGCTTTCATCGCGGCTCAGCATGCCCTTGCCATGCATCAGCTGCAACTGGCGCAGCACGGTGGCGTAACTGGCGTCGGCACGCTCGGCGGCCAGGGCGTCGTACACGGCGCGGGCGTCGGACGGACCGCGCTGCCACAGGATGCGCAGCAGGTCCAGTTCGGCGGCCGTGGGATGGGGAGTGGAGGTATTTTTTAACATGACGCTAGAATATCAATTCTAGAACTCCATGTCTAGAACTTTTTTTCTAGATCATGAAAAAACTAAAACTCGCGCAAGCGGTCGAACAAGGCGTACAGCGCCGCCGCCTCGGGCAGCTGCGCCTGCGTCAGCACCTGCTCCAGAGCCACATAGATTTCATCGCGCTCCACCGTTTCGATGATGCTGGAACGCCGCTCGATCTGGTTGAACACGGCGACATAGGCAGTGACCATTTCCTGCGCCATGGCGTGCACAGTCTCGGCATCGCTCACCCCGTCAAGGGTGCGCGCCGTGGCCAGCAGTTGTTTATACGCCTGCGCGGCCTTCTTGGCATATGTCGCCGAAATGTGCTCGCGGCCATCCCAGTCGCGGAACGGATTGTCCAGGTTTTCCGCCAGCCATTCCGGCTTGCGCGGCCGCGTCACCGACAAGTCCAGTCCCAGCGCCGCGGCCTTTTTATAGCTGGCCTTGATGGCCTTGGCCGCATCGGCCGGCAGGCTGGCCAGGCAGAGGCTGGACAAGGTTGGCAACTGCGCCGGCGCGGGGAAGTCGTCAGGACCGTAGCCAAACAGTTCATACGCGGTGAAGGAGCGCAAACGGTCCAGTCTGGCGATGCTGGCCACGTTCGACGCCAGCCCCGGCTTGCCCCACACGGTCACGTCCGTCAGCAAGGGGAAACGCTGCACCACCGCGTCGAAATCCACGGCCGGCATGGCGCTCAGCGACAGGCGCGCCAGCTGGTCGAGGCCATGGAATGGCGCCAGGGCGCCGGACAACTGCAGGCGCAGGAAGCGCCCCGCATGCGGGTCGGCGATGCGCAGCGCGGGCGACGGCGCGCCATTCAATATCAGCGTGCTCAAACCCTCGTTCAGGCGCAGCGAGCGCAAGCCTTCGGCATGCACGATAAGGCGGTCGACATTGCTGTTGCTCAAGTCGAGTTCGCTCACCGTCGATGACTGCCACTGCACTTCGTTGATGATGGGGTTGCCGTTGATGTAGGCGGCCAGCGCCGCGCTGCCGTGGCGCGTCTCGATCGCCGTCAGGCAAGGCAGCTGGTCCAGTTCGGACAGGTCGCCCAGCGCCTGCAGGATGCCGTCGCCGATGCGGCTCGTATTCTGGCGCAAGGCCTGGCCACCTATGCGCACTTCCTCGCTCGATGCCGCCTTGAAGCGCTGGCGCCTGGCCGGGTCGACCTGCTCCCAGCGGCGCTGGCGATACAGACTGTCGCCCATGTGCCAGCCGCCGCTGTAACTCTTCACTTGCGTATCCACCAGGGGCGCGATATTGGCCACCAAGGTGTAAGCCCGCGGCACCCTGGCATTGACGAAACTGTGGTCGTGGCGGCGGTTCCAGAAATAGTAATCGCACACCAGCGGGCGCATCGATTGCACGGCGGCCGCATCGGGCAAGGCGTCGCCCGCCCAGTCCAGCTCCAGGACGGCGGCCAGCGGCACCCTGCCGGACGACGCGTCATCCTCGATGGCCGTGACCTGGCAAGCCACATACTGCTGCAGCCTGGACGAAAACACACTGTAAATATCTCCAACCTTGGCAAGCACGCTAATTTCCTTATAGCAAACAATGAGGCCAGCACGATAGCAAAGATTGCCGGCGCGCGGCGTACGCGCCGCCAGGCTGGCTGCCCTGCTCAGTCCGCGTGCAGCTTGTGATGCATGCGGCGCAGCCCCAGCCAGACGGCCGCCGCCACGAACGGCACCAGCGCGCCGACGAGGATTTCCGGATTCACGGGCAGCCCCAGCACCTTGGCCGCCTTGCCCGTGTAGCTGAACAGGCCGATCACGTAATACGAGATCGCCGCCACGGACAAGCCTTCCACCGCCTGTTGCAAGCGCAGCTGCTGCGCCGCGCGGGCGTTCATCGATTGCAGGATTTGCCGGTTCTGCAATTCCTGCACGATACCCACGCGCGTGCGCAGCAAGTCATTCGTATTGGCGATGCGCTGCGCCATCGCTTCCTGGCGGCTGGACATCGCTGCGCAGGTATTCATGGCCGGCGTCAAACGGCGGTCCATGAATTCCTCGACCGTGGGGATGCCCTCGATGCGCTCTTCGCGCAGCTCCTCGATGCGCGCCTTGACGAGGCCCATGTAGGCTTTCGAGGCGGAAAAACGGTAGCTATTGTCGAGCGACAGCTTTTCAATGCGGGCCGCCAGGCGCGTGATGCGGTCCAGCAAAGTTTGCTCGGCCACGCCCTCGTCGCCGGCTCCCGGGGCGTCGTCCGTGTCGACCATGGCGGCGGCCAGGGTGGCCAGTTCGTTCTCGATGGCATTCAACGATGGCGCCGCCTGCATGGCGTAGGGCAAGCCCAGCAAGGCCATCATGCGGTAGGTTTCGATTTCCAGCACGCGCTGCACCAATCGCCCCGACTGCTGCGAGCGCATGCCCGCATCGCGGATGACGAAACGGCTGAAGCCATCCGACTGGATCGTGAAATCGGTCCACAATTCGCCGCCCTGCAATACTTTGCTGCCGGCCAGGGTATTGCCTTCGAACACGCGCGACAAGCCTTGCATGAAAATCTCGGCCGGCTCGGTCGCCTGTTCCAGCACCACGTGGGCGGCCACCATCAGCTTGCCCTTCAAGCCCGCCAGCCATTGCTGCGGCAATTGCGCCAGCGGCATGCGCTCGAACGCCTGCTCCAGGGGCAAGGCCGCACCCGGATGCTCGGCGAAGGTGAACGTGGCAAATTCCGTATGGCATTCCCATTTCAGGCGGAAGCGGCCAAAGTCGTAATAAAAATACTTGGCTTCGGCGGCGGGCGGCGTGACGCCGAAATGCGTGCACAGGGCCGCCAGGGTGGCGTGCTGGGCCGCCATATTCGAGGCACCGGGCGCCGCGCTGTCATCTTTATACACGGCCAGGTGGGTGATCAGCTCGGGGGCATCGAGCTGCAAAAACGGCCGCGAGTGGATTTCCGCAGCCAGCGGCACGCGCAAGGCGTGGTTCAAACTGGAGTTAATCAAGTGCATGATAGCCAAAGGTAAAGTTGCAAAACTGCTTAGACCCGCGCGCGTGCTGATGTGCCCGCAGCGGGGGTCTGATTGTCACAGTGTAACAAAGCAGAAAGCATGCCATCCTTTCCCAGGGCCGCTCATGCTGTTTTGATAAGTCCGCTTGCGCCCTGCCCCGCCCCCTCGCGGCTGCCCAGCCACCAGAAGACGGCGGCCAGCACCACGGCCGAAGCCTGGCCCAGCGCCAATTTAAAAGCGCTGTCGAACAGCAAAGGTGCGACAAAACCGGACACCAGCGCAAACACCAGCATTTGCACGAAATTCTGCAGCGAAGCGGCCAGGCCCCGCATCCGCGGGAAAATGTCGAGCGTGGACATGGTCATGCCCGGCAAGGCCAGCGACATGCCGAACGCGTACAGCATCACAGGCACGACGGCGAACGGGATGCCTGCCGCAAAACAGTGGTTGTAAGCAATATTGATCGCCCCCGTGGCCGCCATGGCCAGCAAGCCCCAGCGCACCAGCACGGCGCTTTTCACCACGTGGGCCAGCTTGCCCGACAGCGCCGAGCCCAGCACCAGTCCCGCCACCATGGGGATGAACATCCAGCCAAACGCCGTTTCCGGCAGATGCAGCAATTCCAGGATGAAATGCGGGGCCGAGGCGATGTACAGGGCAAAACCGCCAAAGGCAAAGGCTACGGCCAGCGAACGCAGCAGGAATGCCCGGTGGCGCAAGGCGAGCCAGTAATTGCGCGCGATGTTGCCTGGGTGGAAAGGCTGGCGATGCTCGACGGCTAAACTTTCCGGCAAGCCTTTCAGGCAGGCCAGCGCCAGCAGCACGGTGACGGAAAAGGTAAAGACGAACGTCGATTGCCAGCCGTAGGCCACGTGCAGCCAGCCGCCGATGATGGGGGCGATGGCGGGCGCGATGCCGAACACCATCATGATATTGGCCAGCATCTTTTGCGCGGCGGCGCCAGCCAGACTGTCGCGCACGATGGCCTGGCCAATCACCCTGCCCGCTCCCGCCGAGGCGCCCTGCATGCCGCGGAAGAACAGCAGCCAGCCAAAGCTGGGCGCGAACGCGGCGCCGATGGAGCCGGCGGCAAAGATCAGCAGCGAGGCGAGAATCACGGGACGGCGGCCGAACGAGTCGGACAAAGTGCCGTAGAACAGGGTCATGAAGGCATAGGCGGCCAGGTAGACGCTCAGGGTCTGCTGCACCAGCACGCTGCTGACGTCGAAATGCGTGCCGATCGCGGGAAACGATGGCAAGAAGGTATCGGTGGCGAACGGACCCAGCATGGCCAGCCCGGCCAGCACCAGGGTCAGGTTTCTGCTCTTCATGCAAGCTCCTGCGCAGCATATGCATATGGGCGGCGCAAGCCGTCGAGGGCCGCCAGCGAGAAGGCGGCAATATGCCGGGCGATGTCGGCGATGCCCGCCTCGTCATAGGTGATCTCCGGCACCACCAGTTCATGCACGATGCGCGAACGGGCATAGAACACCACCTGGCCAATCACGCTGAACACGCATTTCTGCACCACGTCGTCCGGCATGGCCAGCCCCACCACGCCACGGATCAGGCTAGTGAACAGGGCGTGCTGCGGACGCACATTGCGCTCGGCCAGCTTGTGGATGGCCGCCGTCGGTTCGATCAGTTCGCGCGCCACCAGGCGGCTGAACAGCGATGCCGGTCCGGCGCGCAGCATGTCGAAGACCAGCGCTTCAATGGCCAGGCGCAACTGCTCCACGGGCGGCAGCTGCGCCTGCGCACTGGCGGCGGCCACGTCCGCAGCCGAGGCGCGCGCCAGTTCGCGCGCATAGTCAAAGGCGGCCAGATGCAGCTCTTCCTTGCTATGAAAATAATAATTGACCATCGCCACGTTCACCCTGGCCGCTTCGCAGATGCGGCGCACGGAGGTGCTTTTGTATCCATCGTCGGCAAACAGCTCAGCTGCCACTTGCAGGATGCGCGCGCGCGCTGGTTCGTCTTCTTTATCTTCGATCATGCCTTGCCCAATATTTAAACAATTGTTTAATATTGTATCAAACAACTGTTTAATTTTCACGCTGACACAAAAAAGCCCGGCGAGCCGGGCTTTTCATCGAGGTTGCTGCAGGCTTAGTGCTTCATCGCCGGCATCGCGCTTGACGTCGAGGTGGCGCCCAGCGGACGGGCCACGGCGGTCACTTCGATGGTTTCGCGGTGCTTGTCCTCGCCCTCGACGACCAGGGTCAGCGGAATCTTGTCGCCCGCCTTCACCTGGCTTTTGAGGTCCAGCAGCATCACGTGGTAGCCGCCCGGCTTCAGTTCGACGGCTTTGCCGGCTGGCAAGGCGATTTCCTTGATCTGGCGCATGCGCATCATATTATCCGCCATGCTCATTTCATGGATTTCCGCCACGCCCGCCACGGGCGAGCGCACTTCCAGCAGGCGCATGGCTTTCGGCGCCGTGAGCTGCATGAAGGCGCCCGTGGCTTTTTGCTGCGGCACGGTGGCGCGCACCCACGGGTCGCTGATCTGCACGGAAGTCTGGGCAGCGGCGGAGAAGGACAGCACGGTCAGGGCCGTGGCCAGCAGGGTTTTCAGATGGGTCATGATCATTTCCTCGGTAGTTATAAGGTGTATTTCGATTTCATCAGGGTCTTGATGTCTTGCACGCACTCGTCGGCCGTCAACTGGTGTTTCAGCCCCAGGCGCATGCGGCCTTCGGTGTCGAGCACGTAGCTGATGGCCGTGTGGTCCATCGTGTACGAACTGCCGCTCGGCACGCGGCGGTAGAAAACCTTGTAATTGAAGGCCGTCTGCGCCGTGTCCTTCGGGTCCGTGCGCAAGCCCAGGAAGCTGGGGTCGAAGGCGCGCATGTATTCGCCCAGCAGCTCTGGTGTATCGCGCTCGGGATCGATGCTGATGAAGATCACTTGCAGTTTATCGGCATCGGCGCCCAGTTTCTGGCGGATTTCCAGCGCGCGCGACAGGGCTGTCGGACACACGTCCGGGCATTGCGTGAAGCCAAAGAAGACCATCACATACTTGCCCTTGAAGTCGGCGAGGGTGTAGACCTTGCCGTCGGGGCCGCTCAACTTGAAGTCGGGCTTGTAATCGCCTCCTGTCAGGTCGAGGCCGTTGTAATGGGGTTTCGGCGCTTGTTCGCAAGCGGCAAGCGTGAGCAATCCCGCCGTGCCGGCGAGAAGGAAAAGACGACGTTTCATGGCATTCTGGCCCGATGGGCGTAGTGGAGACGGTTAAGACGTGGAAAGCGTGCGTGCTGCGTTCAGGCAGCCGAAGGCGGACCGCGCGGGCTGGCGGCCAGCCACGCGAACGGCGCTTTGGGCGCCTGGTAAAACAATGGCGGATAGTGATCGTGGCCCGTGATGACGGCCAGCGGCGATGCGGACGACGGCGGCAAGCCCACGCTGCCCGCGTGGCTCATGCAGAACGGGCAATGCTCGATGTGGTGCAGCACGGAATCGGTGGTGGACTTGACGGCTGGCGCCAGGTCCGCCTGCGTGTAGACGGCGCCGCTGGCCGAGCAAATGTCGACGGCGGCATTGTTCGCGTTCGCATGCAGCGAGGCAAACGCATACGACAGGGACGGCGACAGCGCATTGAGCAGTATCGCCAGGCAGGCGAACCACATATGCCACTGTTTGCGTTTCAATAAAGATCCCATGGCCCCGATTATAACGGAGTCTGGCTATCCGGGCGCCTGTCCCCGCAGGAACAGGCTGGGGCGCACGCCGGCCACGTCCACGCAGGCGTCGCAAAACGCGGGAATCGAGGCAAAGCCGGAGCCGGCCGCCACCTGTGCCAGGTCGCGCTCGCCGTCTTCTCCATCGGCGTCCGCTTGCGCCGCCGTGTGCAGCGCGTGC
The DNA here is from genome assembly GCF_002127655.1 of Janthinobacterium sp. GW456P. Taxonomy (GTDB): domain Bacteria; phylum Pseudomonadota; class Gammaproteobacteria; order Burkholderiales; family Burkholderiaceae_D; genus Janthinobacterium. The sequence goes on along the minus strand of NZ_NEHB01000028.1, from coordinate 50,211 downwards.
GCCAGGCGCTGTTCGCGCACCAGGCTGAGCAATGCTTCGCCCTCGGCAAACAGGCGGGCACGCGCCTTGTGCGGCGTCACTTGCCACAGGGCCGCCAGGCGCGCCGCCGTCCATCTGCCTTGCGGCATAGCAAAAATATGCTGCGCCAGCGCCTGGCTCCAGCGCTTGCCGCCGCCGTGGCCGCCCACCGGCTCGTCGCCCTCCAGCGCCAGCATGAACACGGCCGGCTTGCCCCGCCCCGGCATCACGTCGCAGGCGAAGCGCAAGAAGGCCGGCACGACAAAACTGTCGCCGCTGGCCAGCTTCTTGGTGGTGATTTCATTATGCAAGGTCACAAAACCCTGGCGCACGGTGACGCGCAGCCGGAGCGGAAAGCGCAAGCCCAGCAAGTGCAAGGGATGATCGGAAACGAGTGCCATGCGTCAATTCAATGTCATAAGCCAGCCGCCAGCATGCCATACATCGCGCGCCCAGTCTGTCATCACAGCGACGCCACGCCATAACGGCGCAAGCCATCGAGGTCGACGACGCGGATCGATTGATAGGCGATGCTGATCAAGTTCAACTCGGCCAAATGCCCCAGTGCCTGGTTCACGCGCTGGCGCGAAATGCCGGTCAGCAAGCCGATTTCTTCCTGCGACAGCTCAAGCACGCGGGAGGTGCGCGGGTATAACATGGGGTGGAACAGCTGCGCGATCGCTTGCGCCACCTGCGCGTCGACGGCCAGCAGGCGCTGGTTCTGGATAGTGGCGATGAATTGCCCCATGCGCTCGTTCAGCTGGCGGATGACGAAGGCATTGAAGGACAGGCTCTCGGCCAGCAGCAGATGAAACAGGTCCACCGGCACGAGGATGATGCTCGATGCGCGCACGGCCACCACGTCGTAGCGGCGCAGTTCGCGCTTGAGCACGCTGCCCTCGCCGCTCCAGCCGCCGGCCGGCACGCCGGAAAACGTGGCGCCGCGCCCATCGGCGTTGTAGACGGCCAGCTTGATCAAGCCCGTGTGCACGCCGATCCAGTGCGCCGACGGTTCGCCGCGCCGCGTGATGAAGGCGCCCGCCTCGAAATGCCGGAGCACGCTGCCGGCGCGCAACAGGGCCTGATGCCGCGCATCGAGGGCCGCGAACCAGTCGTGGCTGTCGAGTTCCAGCATTGCAAGGTCTACACTATCGTTGCTATCCATTCCATCCTTCAGACCTGTCACTAAGATGACAGTGATTTTCCAGCGCCGGTGCTATGCTCACCGGTATCAATCCCGAAACAGGGAGCTACAGAATTTTATTTAACAGGAGACAAGCATGACTGCTGATTTCAACACCGGCCTCGGCAAAAACAGCGCCAACTACGCCGCCCTCACCCCGCTCGACTATATCGCCAGGGCAGCCGCAGTATATGGCAATCGCCTGGCAATTGCACATGGCGCCATCCGCCAGACGTGGCGCGAGACCTATGCGCGCACGCGCCGCCTGGCTTCCGGCTTGATCAAGCTGGGCGTGGGCACGGGCGATACGGTCGCCGTGATGCTGCCGAACACGCCCGCCATGGTGGAGGCGAGCTTTGGCGTGCCCATGGCCGGCGCCGTCCTCAATGCCCTCAATATCCGCCTCGACCTGGCCTCGCTGACCTTCATGCTGCGCCACGGCCAGGCGAAAGTCTTGCTGGCCGACACGGAATTTGCCGACCTGGCGCGCCAGATGGCGGCGCAGATTCCCGGCTTGCGCGTGATCCAGGTCAACGACGTGCTGGGCCCCGAAGTCGATGCGTTTTCCGACCTCGACTACGAAAGCCTGCTGGCCGGCGGCGACCCCGATTACGACTGGCAGCCGCCTGCTGACGAGTGGGACGCCATCGCCCTCAACTACACGTCCGGCACCACGGGCGACCCGAAAGGCGTCGTGTATCATCACCGCGGCGCGGCCCTGAACGCCCTGTCGAACATCCTGGAATGGGACATGCCCAGGCATGCCGTCTACCTGTGGACCTTGCCGATGTTCCACTGCAATGGCTGGTGCTTCCCGTGGACCATCGCCGCGCGCGCGGGCGTCAACGTGTGCCTGCGCAAGTTCGAGCCGAAGCTCGTGTTCGACCTGATGCGCGAATTGCGCATCACCCACTATTGCGCCGCGCCCATCGTGCATGCGGCGCTGGCCAACGCGCCCGCCAACTGGCGCGACGGCATCAACTGGACCGTACGCGGCATGGTGGCCGGTGCGCCGCCGCCGGCCGCCATGGTGGCAAAGATCGAAGCCATGGGCTTTGACTTGATCCACTCGTATGGCTTGACGGAAGTGTACGGCCCGGCCGCCATCTGCGCCGAGCAGGATGAGTGGGCCAGCTTGAGCCAGGAAGAACGCGCCGTATTGAAATCGCGCCAGGGCGTGCGCTACCACTTGCAAAGTGCCGTGGCCGTGCTGGACCCGGAAACCATGCAGCCTGTGGCGGCGGATGGCGAACAGATCGGCGAGATCATGTTCCGCGGCAACATCTGCATGAAGGGTTACTTGAAAAATGAAAAGGCGACGCAGGAAGCGTTCGCGGGCGGCTGGTTCCACACGGGCGACCTCGGCGTGATGTATCCGGACGGTTATATCAAGCTGAAGGACCGCAGCAAGGACATCATCATTTCCGGCGGCGAGAACATTTCCAGCGTGGAAGTGGAAGACGCGCTGTACCACCACCCGCAAGTGCTGGCCGCCGCCGTCATTGCCCAGCCGGACGAGAAATGGGGCGAGACGCCGTGCGCCTTCGTCGAATTGCGCGAAGGGGCGACGGTGACGGAAGCGGAATTGATCGCCTTCTGCAAGAACAACCTGGCCGGCTTCAAAGTGCCGAAAGCCATTTATTTCGGTCCCCTGCCCCGCACGTCGACGGGCAAGATCCAAAAGTTCGAATTGCGCAAGCGCATGCAATCGGACAAGGCCATCGACGTCTAGGCTTAACCGCCCTTGCCCGACAGCCACGCCGGCTGCGCCACCGCCAGGCGCGCAAAGCTGGCGATGCTGGCCACGGCGGCAAATCCTGCCGCCAGGCACAGCGCATACGTCGTGCCCCGGCTGGCCGACACCGTGAAGCAGTAGGCGACGAGCGCCGCGCCCGTCGCTTGCCCGATCAGGCGCGAGGTGGCCACCACGCCGCTGGCGCCGCCTGCCCGCTCGGGCGGCGCGCTGCCCATGATGGCTTTCAGGTTCGGTGCCTGGAAGAAGCCGAAACCGATGCCGCACAAGGCCATGCGCCAGCCGATGTCGAACGCGCTCGGATGCGCCGGTATCCACACCAGTGTCAGCAAGCCGCCGGCCAGCGCCGCCAGGCCGATGCCGCCCAGCACGCCCGGAGAATAACGGTCGCTCAGGCGCCCGGCCACGGGCGCCATCACGGCCACCAGCACGGCCCACGGCGTCATCAAGAATCCCGTCTCGACGGGAGAGCGGCCCAGGGTGACTTCAAAATAGAAGGGCAACGAGACGAAGGCCAGTCCCTGCGCGGCAAACGTGCAGATGGCCGTCAGCGACGACAGCAAAAACAGGGGGCGGCGGAACAGGTCGATGGGCAGCATCGGCGCCGCATGCCCCGCCTGGCGGCGCAGCAGCAAGACAAAAAACACCGCCACGGCCACCAGTTCCGGCAGCAAGGTCGAGGCGGCCGCGTGATGGGCAGCATCGCCGAACAGCAAGATGAGCAAGCCGAAGGCGCCCACGTTGTACAGTGCCGTGCGCGCGTCGAGCGTGTGACCGGACAGTTTGGTCGCCGGCAGCATGCGGCTGGCGAGGAAAAAACCAAGCACGCCCAGCGGCACATTGATGGCGAACAGCCACGGCCATGACGCCGTCGCCAGGATCAGCGAGGCGGCCGTGGGGCCAATGGCGAACGCGACGGCCACCACCAGCGCGTTGTTGCCAAACGCGCGGCCCAGCAAATGTTTGGGGTACAGGGCGCGCAGCAGCGCCGTATTCACGCTCATCATGGCGCTGGCGCCGACGCCCTGAAAAAGCCTGGCCGCCACCAGCGAAGGCAAGGACCAGGCCAGCGCGCAGGCGAGCGACGCCAAAGTGAACAGGAACATACCGGAGATAAACACCCGCCGGTAGCCGGCGATTTCGCCGAGGGCCGAAAACGGCAGCAAGGTCGCCACCATGGCCAGCTGGTACACATTCACGATCCAGACGGAGGCGGCCGGTGTCGCGTGCAGCTCGCTGGCGATGGCCGGCAAGGCCGTGTTGGCGATCGCCGTATCGAGCGAGGCCATGCCCACGCCGATGGCCAGCGCCAGCATGGCCCATAGCCGGGCATTCGGCGGCAAGCCGTCCTCGCCTACCATCACGGGTTGCGTGTGCCGCTGCTGCATAAATACACTACCTGTTCATCTAGCTGATCCGGCCAATACACTAGCATGGATGAACGAAAGCTGCAGGCCAGGCAAGCTTACTTCTGGCAATCGATCACTTTAAAATCTGTCGAATAGCAGATGCGCAACTCGCCCGAGTGCTTTTCATAGCCGAGCCAGCGGCCTTTCAGCTGCGGGTTATGCTGCTTCATCCACTGGAACAGCTCATTCTTCGGCATGGTACTGTCCGGCAATTTCAAGGCCTGGAACAGTTCGCGTTCCTTCTCGAAATACTGCTTGGCCGTATCGAAATCGCAGGCGCCATGCTTTTCCCATTCGCCCTGCAGCAAGGCTTCGCCGGGCTGCATGCACATGTACGGCAAAATTTCCGACGGCGCCAGCTTCGGCAGATTGCCCTTGCAGTAACGCGGATGCAGTTCCGTCTTGCGCGGCGGTGTCACGGAAATATCTTCGCAGCTGGCCGGATTGTTCGACTGCGCCCACAAGCCATGGACGATCCAGCCGAAGTGGTTGCTCTCGGCGCACTGGAAGGCGGCCTTTTTCGACACTTCGCCGCGGCGGCGCTGGCTGTCGCAAAAACCGGGCGACCACGACAGCGCCAGCATGAAGTAATCGGTGGGCACCTTCGTGCTTTGCTTGTAGCAGGTGTTTTTCTCGTCCGACGGCTTGACGTCGTAATCGACATAACTGACGTTGCGCGGAATGGCGCAACTGGCGTCGGCCGCGTGGACGGCACCGGCCGACAGACTGAGAAAAACGGCGGCCAGCGCCGGCAGTACAGTTCGCAATTGCATCAGGTTTCCCTTTCAGAATATAAAACGCCGACAACTGAGTGCCGGCGCGGTATCAATCAAACAAGTGGATCAGCAAACCTTGTGCATCCAGCCATGCGTATCGGCGGCCGTGCCATGCTGCAAGCCCAGCAGCGCTTCGCGCAGGGCCAGGGTGACGGCGCCGTTTTCATTGTTGTTGATGGTCATTTCAAAACCATTGGCCTTGGCCACGCCCACGGGCGTGATGACGGCGGCCGTGCCGCAGGCGAACACTTCGGTCATACGGCCCGAGGCGATGTCGTCGCGCCATTGCTGGACGGACAATTTACGCTCTTCCGTCGCATAGCCGAGGTCTTTCGCCATTTCCAGCAGGCTGCGGCGGGTGATGCCTGGCAACAAGGTGCCCGTCAATTCCGGCGTCACGACGGTGACTTTTTCGCCATCCTTGTAGACGAAGAACAGATTCATGCCACCCATTTCCTCGATGAATTCGCGGTGCACGGCGTCGAGCCAGACGACCTGGTCGCAGCCCTTCTCTTGCGCTTGCGACTGGGCCATCAGGCTGGCCGCATAATTGCCCGCGCACTTGGCTTCGCCCGTGCCGCCCGGCGCGGCGCGCACGAAGTCTTCGCTGATCCACACGGTGACGGGTTTCACGCCTTTCGGGAAGTAGGCGCCCGCTGGCGAGGCGAACAGCACGAACAGGTATTCTTCCGATGGACGCACGCCCAGGTAAGGGTCGGTGGCGATCATCAGCGGACGCATGTACAGGCTCTCGCCCGTGTTCTTCGGCACCCAGTTGCGGTCTTGCGCGATCAGCGCGTCGCCCGCTTCCAGGAACAGCTCGACAGGGATGGGCGGCATGGCCAGGCGCGCGGCGCTGCGGTTGAAGCGCTCGGCATTTTGTTCCGGACGGAAGGTCTTGATGCTGCCATCGGGCTGGGCAAACGCCTTGTAGCCTTCGAAGATGGCCTGGCCGTAGTGCAGCGACGAGGCGGACGGATCCAGCATCAAGGGGCCGTAAGCCTTCAGTTCGCCCTGCTGCCACTTGCCGTCACGATAAGGAATCACCACCATGTGGTCCGTGAATATCCGGCCGAAGGCGGGATTGACCATGCGCGCGGCGCGCTCGGCGTCGGACAGGGGGTGGGCGGATGGGGTGACGACGAGATTCGGTGTGGAAGTGGTCATGGCGGCAATGGGAACTAGTGAACAGTATCCCTATTGTAGCGCCTCCAGCGTCCGATCAGGCAAACGAGAATGGCCACCGCCCCGCGAAAACAGGGAGTCATCATTTGCGAATGATTCTCGTTTGCGTTATTATGTCAATCTTCCTTTTTCCCCGCCATGCCTGACGCCCCGCATGGCGGCGCTATCGAAAGCCGCTTCATGACGACCTCCTCCCTTCCACACCCCCTGCCGCGCGCCGGCGCCGACGATGCGACGCAGACTCGTCAGCTTGCCGTTCCGCAACATCGGCGCTGGCACTGGAACGGGAAGCAGCTGTGGTTTCAATTGCACTGGTTCATCGGCATCACGGCCGGCACGGTGCTGGTGATCATCGGACTGAGCGGCGCCACCCTGGCCTTCAAGGATGAACTGCTCGATGTCATGAACCCCGGCGTGCGCCATGTACCCGTGGAAACGCGCGCGCCGCTGACGCCGGCCCAGCTCGCCAGCATTGCCGCAGCCGAACACGGCCAGCGCGTCGCCTCGATCACCATGTACGCCGAAGCGGGCGCGGCGCCCCGGCTGTTTTTCGCGCCGAAGAACGGCCAACGGCGCGGCGAGTCCATTTATAGCCATCCCTACACGGGCGCAACCCAGCCGGCGCTGACGGGCGCGGGCTTTTTCGAGTGGACGGAATCGCTGCACCGCTGGCTGCTGCTGCCCCGCGATCCGGGCCGCCAAGTGGCGGGCGCGTTGGCCCTGTGCCTGCTGGGGCTGGCACTGTCCGGCCTGTACCTGCGCTGGCCCCGCCGCCCGCTGGACTGGCGCACGTGGCTGACCTTCGACCCTGCATTAAAAGGCCGCTCCTTTTTGTGGAATCTGCACGCCGTGGCCGGCACCTGGTGCCTGGTGGTCTATGTGGCGCTGACCCTGACGGGCATTTACTGGAGCTATGACGTGGTGCGCGACAATATCGATGCCTGGGCCGGCAAGCCGCCCCGGACGGCGCAGGCGCCCGGCAAGAAAGGCGCGCCGAAGGAGCCGGCGTCCACCGCCGACATCAGCCTGGCCTGGCACAGCTTCCAGCAGCACGCCCCCGGCTGGACCCTGGCCACGGTGCGCCTGCCCACGCGCCCCGGCGAAGCCGTGCAATTCACGTGGCTGGCCAGCGATGCGCCGCACGAACGGGCGCGCAGCCGCATGAGCATTGCGCCGGCTGATGGCACCGTCACGGAAAACGCACCGTACAGCCAGCAGGCGCTGGGGGCACGCCTCGTCAACATCATTTATCCGCTGCACATGGGCACGTATTTCGGCTTGCCGGGCCGCATCATCGTCACCCTGGCCAGCCTGGGCCTGCCCCTGTTCGCCATCACGGGCTGGATGCTGTACCTGGGCCGCCGCAAGTCCAAGCGAGCTGTACAGGCGCAGCGCGCTCTGCTGGCTGGCAATCCGGGCAAGCCGGACACAGGTTTACCGACCCTGGTGGCCTACGCCAGCCAGTCGGGACAGGCCGAGCGCCTGGCCCTGGAAAGCGCGCGCGCCTTGCAGCAGGCGGGCGTGGCCGTCGACGTGCAGTCGCTGGACCATTTCGATCCCGCGCAATTGCGCCAGTATGAACGGGCCCTGATCGTCGCCAGCACCTTTGGCGAAGGCGAGGCGCCGGACGGCACACGCCGCTTCGCGCGCCTGTTGCAGCACACATCAGGCGCGCCGCTGGCCGGCCTGGCATTCGGCATGCTCGCCCTGGGCGACCGCCATTACGGCGCTTTCTGCGGCTTCGGCCATGCGCTGGAACGGCAATTGCGCGCGCTGGGCGCCACGCCTATCTTCCCGCTGATCGAGGTGGACAAGCACGACCCCGCCGCCTTGGCCGCCTGGTCCACGGCACTGGCCCGTTGCAGCGGCAGCGCCATCGATGCCATCGGCGTGCAGGAAGAAGCGTCGTACGCCGAATGGCGTTTGGCGCGCCGCGTGCTGCTGAACCCGGGCAGCCTCGGTGGCGAACTGCATGAAATCACTTTGATAGGCCCCGCCGATGCTGCCTGGGAAGCGGGCGCGCTGGCGGACATCATCGCCTGCAACGCGGATGGCAGCGAAGGCGACGCGCAGAGTGCCCAGCATGCGCCGCGCAGCTATTCGCTCGCGTCGCTGCCGTCCGATGGCGAACTGCAATTACTGGTGCGCCAGGAACGCCATGCAGGCGAGAAGAACGCCGGGTACGGCCTCTGTTCCGGCTGGCTCACGCGCTTCGCCCCGCTGGGCGCCGGCATCCGTTTGCGCCTGCAAGCCAATCCAGCCTTCGCGCCCGCCCTGGTCGACGTACCCTGCATTTATATCGGCAATGGTTCCGGCCTGGCAGGCCTGCGGGCGCACCTGCGCGCGCGCTACCGGGCGGGACTGGCCCGCAACTGGCTGCTGTTCGGCGAGCGCCAGCAAGCTGTTGACAGCATCTGCGGCGCTGAGTTGCAAGGCTGGCTGGACGCTGGCCACCTGGCGCGCCTGGACAAGGTCTTTTCGCGCGATGGCGGACCAGGCCAGCGCGAATACGTGCAGGACCGCTTGCGCGCCAGCAGCGGCGAGCTGCGCCAGTGGCTGGCGCAAGGCGCCATCGTCTACGTATGCGGCAGCCTGCAAGGCATGGCGGCAGGAATCGATGCTGTACTGCAAGAGGTGCTGGGACAGGAGGGTCTTGACGCCCTGCTGGCGGCCGGACGCTACCGCCGCGACGTGTATTGATCTGCATCAGCCTGCCATCCCTCACCGTCCGGCAATGTGGTCCGCCGCACAGTCAGCGCCGGCCATCGGACTACAGTAGCGGCATGGTGGCATATCCGCGCCGCCCCACCCGTTGTTTGCGAGGCTAGCCATGAAAAACCCCTGGATGAGCATGTACCTGAGCGCCGCCAACCGCGTCGCCAACACGGCGCGCGGCCACGCCACGGCCGCCGTCAAGCGCGAAGCGGCGAAAAATACGCGGCAATTGACGCAAGTGTGGTTCGACTCCTTCCTGCCCGCCGCAGGCAAGCCGCGGCGCAGCCGCAAGGCCAAATAAAGGGCGTAACTGGTGCAGTGCGTCACAGCAACTAGTTGAAGTTTCAATCAGATGAACTAAACTGCAAGCATGGTAGTACATAGGAAGTGACCGGCAGGCGCCGCATCCCCGCGCCGCCGCCGGGACACCGGGAGACGACCATGTTGACGCTCAAAGTGCTGCTCTGCCTTGCCCTGTCGGCCCTGATGCTCGTACCGCTTGTGCTGAGGGATGCGATGCAGACGTCGGCCGGGCAGCAGTTGCAGGTGCCGAATGTCGATGCGCAGGCTCTGTGGGCCCGCTGGCCCAAGCAATAAGACGCGCGGCTGAGGGCAGTTGAACAAGCGCGCCGCTGGCTGCGTTGCTTTGACTTGCCGTACTGGCGTACTGTCTGCATCAAAGACGCCTTGCCAGCGGCGTTTTTCAGCGGCGCTCGGTAACCCGGCGCATCGTTAAACACCGCTTTGTTGCGGGTGGGGATTTGTTCTCTTCGCCGGCGGCTCTCCTGATCCCCTCTTCAGCATATTTTTGATCCAGGTCATGGATTTCGCCCTTCGCTGCGTCCACACTGGAACAGTCCGCTTCGCACCGCGACGGACTTCACCGGGAGCATCGGCATGGGTAAATCGCATTGGAAAGAGGACATGGCGCTGGGCATTCCCGCCATCGACGAGGCGCATGAGGCGCTGTTTCAGGAGCTGGCGCGGCTGGGGCAGTTGAGCGACCAGCATTTCAGCGTGGCGTTTCGCGAGCTGATCGCGGCCGTCGAACGCGATTTCCGCGAGGAAGAGGATTTGATGGAACAAATCGGTTTTCCCTCGCTGGCGAATCACCGCGAACAGCATGCGCGCGTACTCAGCGGCTTGCACCATGCCTGGGCCGCCGTCGATGAAGGCGACCTGGAACAGGGCCGCCATGCGCTGTCGCTGTTGCCGCAATGGCTGATCTTCCACCAGGCCACCATGGACCTGGCCCTGGCGGCGGCGCTGGAACTGGTGCAGCGCCAGCCTAACTAGCTTCTACAGCAGCAGCACCGTCGCCTGCTCGGGCATGACCACGCGGTAGTGTCCCGGGTATTTGTCTTCGCCGTCAAAAATCTTGCAAAACACGGGCTGGTTGATGTCGTTGACGGCCGGCTCGTTCATGGGCAGGGTCGCGATCAGCTGTTCTCCATCCATCAATTGCAAGGCGCTGCCCCGCTCGGCCGCGCAAAATGCCAGCGATTGCACGTCGCTGGCGAACGGCCGCTTGTACCACGGCGTGATGGCCCGCACGGCGCGCCGGGCGTCGTGCAAGACCTGCCCCACGCGCGTGACGTTCCACGCATCGCGCGCCACGGACGGCTGCAGCACGATATTGGCCGTCAGCTCGCCCCTGCCCTTGTTCACCAAAAACGTGCCGTCCTGCGCGGCGATATCATCGTTGAGCGGCACGACAAACACGCCGCCGGCAGACACCTTGATCGGCATGGGGGCGCCATTGCCTTGCAAGGCCACGCGCACATCGTCGATGGTGGCGCTCAGCTTGGCAGGAATCAGGCGCAGGGCCATGACCACGCTGCCGCTCGACACTTGCCACACTTTCCTGGCCGTCAGATAACTTTCACGGTATGCCGTGAACCGCACGTGCGGCGCCTTGGCATCGCTGGTGGCCGTGATTGTCACCGTTTGCGCCGGCAAGCCCTGGTCTGCTGGCGCCGGCACCTCTGGCGCCGATGCCGCGGCACTGGCCGGCGCGGCATCGGCGGCGGGCGGCACGCTGGCGCTGTGCAGCGGCGCGGGAACAGCCGGCGGCGGCGCGTGCTCCTGGGCCTGGCCCAGCGACACGAGACACAACCATCCGGCACAAGCGATCCATGTACGCATGCATTTCTTTCAATGTGGAAAATATTTTGTCAGCGCCTGCATTATCGCAGAAGGCCAGCCCATGCGCCGCCCTTGGCCTGCCTGCACTCCTTTGGTGCACACGCTTGATTATTTAGCAAATATCCCCTATATTGATAATGATTCCTATTCACAAAAAGTGACAGGGATCGCGCGCCTTTCTTTTCCACTGCCCGTCCGCGCCGGGCCTTGCGGTGGAACTGCTATCCAAGCCAGACCCCGGGCCAGCGTTACGCCATCCCCCAGCTACTGCGCAGCTCGCCAGACGAGATAGGAATACTCACGACTAAAAATATCCAGGAAAACAATGCAATCAACGACAGCCTTCTCATTTTCGCGCCAGCCCGCCTTGCGCCCCCTCCCCCGTTTATTACGCATCAGCCTCCTCAGTCTTGCCGCCGGCGTGGCCCTGCCGGCACAGGCCGCCGACGCCAGCGCCGCAGCGGCCGACGTGACCATGCCCGCCGTCACCGTGCTGGGCCAGTCGACCGCGACGACGGAAGGCACGCAGTCGTACACGGCCGGCGAAGCGCGCAGTGCCACGCGCATGGACCTGTCGCTGCGCGAGACGCCGCAATCGGTCAGCGTCATCACGCGCCAGTTGCTCGACGACCTGGGCGCCGTGCGGCTGGACCAGGCGCTGGCGCAGACGACGGGTATCCAGGTGGGGCAGAACGATACGGAGCGCACGCGTTTTTATGCACGCGGCTTCGGTATCAACAATTTCCAGATCGACGGCATGGCGCGCGGCGGCAATGCGCCGCTGCAAGACACGATTTTGTATGACCGCATCGAGGTCGTGCGCGGCGCCACGGGCCTGATGGGCGGCACGGGCGACCCGTCCGCCACCATCAATATGATACGCAAGCGGCCGACGAAGGACTTCCAGGCCAGCGCCGGCCTCATCATGAGCCGCTGGGATGACCAGAGGATCGAGGCCGACCTGTCCACGCCCCTGAACGCGAAGGGCAGCGTGCGCGCGCGCACGGCCCTGACGTGGCAAGAGCGCGATTCCTACCTGGACATGTATCACGAGCGCAAAACGGTGGGCATGCTCATCCTTGAGGCGGACTTGCGTCCCGGCAGCCTGCTGACGGCCGGCATCGACTTCCAGGACAACCAGCCCACGGGCGCGACCTGGGGCGCCGTGCCGTACTGGAATGCGGACGGCAGCCTGGCCAAGTTGCCACGCAACACCAGCCTCACGACGCCCTGGAGCACCTGGGCCAACAAGCAGCACACCATCTTCACGTCGCTGGACCAGCGCCTGCCCGGCAACTGGAATCTGCACCTCGGTTATGCGCGCACGGAAAGCACGAACCGCACCACTGTCGCCTACGCGGGCGGCGGCCATCCGGATCCGGCCACGGGCGCAGGCATGCTCCTGTGGACGGGCGCCTATGGCCCGGGCAAAACCACCAACGACAACTTCGACCTGTACGCCAGCGGCCCGTTTACCTTGCTGGAGCGCAAGCACACGGCCATCGTCGGCTGGAACGGCGGCAACCAGCGCGCCCGCTCGCTGGGCGGCGAGGCGGAAATCAATTACCCGAACTTCGTCCCCGATTACCGCAGCTGGACGGGCAACATCCCCCGTCCCGTCTTCCACCCGGACGGCTCGCACACGGAAACGGTGACGCGCCTGGCAGGCGGCTATGTGGCCACGCGATTGAGCCTGGCCGACCCGCTGCACCTGATCATCGGCGCGCGCAGCAGCACTTACCGCACCGATACGCGCAGCTACGATACGCGCGGCGCGTACACGGGCAGCGGCGACTTCGTGGAAACGCGCAATGAAGTCACGCCGTATGTGGGCGCCGTGTTCGATATCAATAAGCAGTATTCGGCCTACGCCAGCTTCACGCAGCTGTTCAACCCGCAATCGAGCAAGGACCGCAACAACCAGTTCCTGGCGCCGGAAACGGGAGACAATGCGGAACTGGGTATCAAGGGCGAATTTTATGAAGGCAAGCTGAATGCGTCGGCCGCCGTGTTCCATACGAAGAAAAAGAACATGGCCGAGCTGGACCGCGGCGTGCCGTCCGGCTTCTTGCTGCCCGACGGCGGCCAGGCAATGGTGGCCAATGGCGCCGGGGTGACGGCCAAGGGCGTCGAGTTCGACGTCTCCGGCCAGTTGACTCCCGCCTGGGAAGCGAGCGGCGGCTATACCTATCTGCACGCGGCCGAGGCCGATGGCCGCCGCGCCGCCACCACGCAGCCGCGCCATTTGCTGCGCCTGGCCACCAGCTACCGTTTCGATGGCCGCCTGGCCGGTTTGAGGGCGGGCGCCAGCATGACGGCGCAAAGCGCCACCTACAGCGAATCATGGTACGGCCGCCCGCCGTCGGGAACCATCACCGACATTCCGCAAGCGGGCTATGCGCTGGTCAACGCCATGGCCAGCTATGCGCTCAACCGCCACGCCAGCGTGCAGTTGAACGTGAATAACTTGCTCGATAAAAAGTACTACCGCAACGTCGGCTTCTTCGACGGCGTCTTCTGGGGCGAACCGCGCAACATCAGCCTGAGCTTGCGCACGATGTTTTAAGCGCGCCAGTGCGCGGGTGCCGGCAGGGTAAAGCCGTCGAGCAAGGGACCGCCCACGGGCGCCAGCACGGCGGCGACGACTTGCCTGAACGCGCGCTGGCCGGCCGGCAAGTCGCCGCTCGCCAGGCGCAGCGCGCCGTCGAGCTGTCCGGCGATGGCGGGATCGAAGGCCTGCAGGCGGCGGAACAAATGCTTGCCGCCGCCGCTCCATTGCCCCGCCGCGCGCAAGTGCAGGTCGGCCAGCGCTTCATACAGCTGGCAAGCGACGGCCAGCGCCTCGCCCGGGTGCATGCTGTCGACCAGGTCTTCCAGCGCGGTGGTGATGGCGTAGCGGCGGCGCTGCAGGTTTTCCGCGTCGAGCGCGGGCGGCCCGGCCGTGACGAAGGCGTGCGCCAGCGCGTGCAGCTGCGCGTAGGCATCGCCGGCGGCGACGATGTTTTCCCCTTCCACCACCATCATCGCCAGCGGCACCGTGCCGCCGGGCGCATCCATTTCCTTGCAAAAATACGTGAACGTGGCCACGTCGTGCGCGAACAGTTCCACCGTGCGCCCCTCGGCCACGATCGTGTCCCGCCAGGCCCAATCGACGTGGTCGAACAGCAGCAGCAAGTCGATATCGGAACTGGGCGTTTGCCGGCCCGTGGCGAACGAGCCGCCGATGATGGCCGCCACAGCCGTGGGATAGCGCTCGTGCACCAGCCGCTGGGCAATCGCGCGGATGGCGTCGTAGGTGGGGATCGTCGTCAAAGCCGGTGCTCCATGTCGATAAAACACTATCCTACACGCAATACGCAGGCTGCCGCCAGCCTGCTACACTGGCGCCATCTGATCAAGGAACCAGCATGGAATACGACTGCATCGTGGTGCCCTCGCCCGTGGGCGAGCTGACCCTGGTGGCGCGCGGGGAAGCCCTGGCCGCCATCCTGTGGGAAAACGACAAGCCGAACCGCGTGCGCCTGGGCGCGATGCGCGTCGATGACAGCTGTGCCGTGCTGCAGGAAACGGCGCGCCAGCTGCGCGCCTATTTTGCCGGCACGCTGCAATGCTTTGACGTGCCGCTCGATTTTGCCGGCACGCCATTTCAGCAGGAAGTCTGGCGCGCGCTGCTGACGATACCGTATGGCCAGACGCGCAGCTATGGCGAGATCGCGCGCCAGATCGGCCGCCCCGCCGCCGTGCGCGCCGTGGGCGCCGCCAACGGCAAGAATCCCATTTCCATCATCGCCCCCTGCCACCGGGTCGTCGGCGCCACGGGCGAGTTGACGGGCTTTGCGGGCGGCTTGCATGCCAAGGAAACCTTGTTGGCAATGGAAGGCATCGCCCTGTCGAGCGACCGCGAAGCACTGAAGACGGGCCACGCGCGCCGCCGCGCCGTGCAGGTCGATACGGCGCAAGGCTGTTTATTTTAGGCGGCGGCATCGCTTCCGGTGTGGGATACTCACGCCCTCCGCTCAAGCCACCACATCCTATGCCCTACCTTGTCATCGCCTTCTTTGTCGTTCTGTATTTGCTGGCCACCTTCTTTTTCCATATTTCCGCCCTGGTCGCCCTTGCGTATGGCGTGTTGAGCCTCGGCTGTTTCGTGGCCTATGCGATCGACAAGTCGGCCGCCAAAGGGGGACGCTGGCGCACCTCGGAGCGCACCTTGCTGCTGCTGGGACTGCTGTGCGGCTGGCCAGGCGCCGTGCTGGCCCAGCAATGGCTGCGCCACAAGTCCAGCAAGCGCTCATTCCGCGTGCTGTTCTGGATCACGGTCGCCATCAATATCGGCGCTTTCGTGTATTTCAGCATGCATTACGCGGCGCCCGATATCGGCACGGACGTCGCGCCCATCGAGTTATAAGGTTACTCGCCCAGCAGGCGCAGCGATTCGAGCCAGTCCGCCTTCCATTCGCGCAGCAAGGGCTGCGTGGCGAACGCCTTTTTCAGGTGCGCCATCGGCACGCGGTGCACATCGTGCAAGCCGAACGCCAGGGTCACCGGATGCCACAAATGGCTGTTCTTGCCGCCGCGCGAATTCTTGCGCACGCGCGCGCCATCGTCGCCAAAGATGCCCACGCCGCCGGCCATGCCCTTGTCCAGGTCGACCTTGCCCACGCCGGCAAAGGCAATCAAAATCTGCTCGCGCCCCAGGCCCTTCAAGGCGCTGGGCAAGACCACGGGCGCCTTCTCCGCCGTTTCCTCGGCCGGCTGCGGATGCTGCAGCTCCTTGAGTAAACGCAACAGATCGCGCTCCTGGAAGTGCAAGCCATCGAGCGGCACGCGCAAGCCGGGCGCCTTGAGTTCGATAGAAATATTGCTGGAGTCGCGCGTAAAACGCAGCCATACGTCGCCGGCGCCCGAGGCCAGGTGCTGCTTGTCCTCAATGAACACGACGGGCGCCGCATAGCGCGTCACGCCGTCATGGAACAGCTCGCTCCATGCCTCGCTGTAATCGAGCCAGACGTACGGCAAGCCCCCCTGCTCCAGCAAACGCGCCAGGGTCCACGGCGTGCCCGTCTGTTGCGCCAGCCAGGCGCAGGCGTCAAGGGCGGTGGCACGGTACGGCAGGGATAGGGAAGTCATGGCGGTTCCATCGATAAAAAGTGGAGCGCAGTGTAGCAGACGCCGCCCTCCGCCCTTGCGGCAGGCGCAGCGGGCGCGCTGTTTTTGCGCGATGTGCTAGGCTGGAAACATCAGTCCGCGCCATCGCCTACCGGCGACCTGGCGCACCACCGCGAGGGAGTCACCATGCATTCGAGCACCAATGCCGCCACCACACCCGCCCCGCCTCAGGAGCGCGATTCGCCCACGCCGGCCGGCGAAAGCCACGCCGAGGAAATCCTCGATGAAGCGCTGAAGGAAAGTTTTCCGGCCAGTGACCCGATCGCCATTGCCGTGCCAAAACCTGCGCCCAAAACACCGGCCTGAGTTCCATGTCGGTCTCGACCGACCGACCGGTCACCAAGGTCACGCCAGCAATTTGAACACGCGCATGTCCTGCATCATGTTGTCGGCCTGCTCCTGCATGCTGGCCGCTGCCGCCGCTGCCTGCTCCACCAGGGCGGCATTCTGCTGGGTCACCGCATCCATCTGACTGATGGCCTGATTCACCTGTTTGATCCCATCGTTTTGTTCGTGGCTGGCGACGGCGATTTCCCCCATGATGCCTGCAACTTGCTGGACCGAGGACACGATTTGCTTCATCGTGCCACCCGCTTCATCGGCCAGATTGCTGCCAAGCCCGACTTTTTCGACCGACTCGGCAATCAACTGCTTGATCTCTTTGGCGGCACTGGCGGAACGTTGCGCCAGGGCGCGCACCTCCGATGCGACGACAGCAAAACCGCGCCCCAGTTCTCCGGCGCGCGCCGCTTCGACAGCCGCGTTCAGGGCCAGAATATTGGTCTGAAACGCAATGCCGTCGATCACGGAAATGATCTCGACGATACGGTTCGAGCTGTCCTTGATGGAGACCATGGTCGCGACGACACGCTCGACCACCTGCCCGCCCTGCACCGCTACCGCAGAAGCCGACAATACCAGTTGATTGGCTTGCTGGGCGCTTTCGGCATTCTGCTGCACAGTGCTGGTCAACTGCTGCATCGCCGACGACGTTTGCGCCAGTGCACCGGCCTGAGCCTCCGTTCTGGCCGAGAGATCCAAATTGCCAGCAGCAATTTCCTGCGAGGCAGTCGAAATGGTTTCAGTACCGCCACGCACGCGGCTCACCGTATGCCGCAGGCTCTCCGTCATGCTTTTCAGAGCACTCATCAATTCGCCCGGCTCGTCGCGATAGTCGGTCACGATCTGGCTGCGCAGGTCACCGGAAGCGACAATGCGGGCAACGTGCACGGCGTCCTGCAAGGGCCTGGTAATACTTTTGCTGATGAGCACAGCCACCGCAATCGCCGTGCCCAGCGAGAACAGCAGTATCGCCAGCAGCAAGCCGCTCGCCACCGTGATGCGCGCGCCCGAGTCCGCCTCTATCGCCGAGGCGCGTTCGGTGGTCATCTCGACCAGTTGCTTGATGGCCTGCAGATGCTGTGTGTAACTGATCGTCATTTTTTTCATCGCAACAGAGGCGCCAGCCTTGTCCTGCGCCTCTATTGCGGGGATGAACTGTTGCAGTGCCACCGTATAGAAGACATGCGCCGGGGCATGCGCCTTGTTCAGCAACAGCCCGGCGATATCGGCATCCAGTGTCGCGCCCTTCCAGAATGCATGGCGCTCATCGTAATCACGTTTGAGCGTTTTAAATCGTGCGATTAACTGCGCCTGTTCGGCACGATCCTCGGTGGCCAGCAGCTGAAAACTGACCAGATAGGATTCCAGTATGTACTCCGGCGGTGGCAACACGTCCGCTATAAGATCCTTGCTTTGCACTATTTTCTGATAAACAGGGCCGTTCACTTTCCATTCTTGCAGAGTCTTCAACGACCATAGGCCATAGAGGATGAAACCGATCGAAAAGATCACAATCAGCACAGCTAAACGGTGCGTTAGTTTGAGCCCTCTTAGCATACTCATAATGTTTTCCTTGAATTAACTATACTTGCCTCTGGTTCAGCTACCGAGATGACACTGCTCTCGCATGGATGGCAGACGACCATTTGAAGCCAGATTCCTTGCCAAATCGTCACTCCATCTTTATAAGAAGCAACTTATTTTACATCCAGACCTTGCCGATTTAAAGTGAATTTAATAAAAATAAATAAAAACAACGAAAATAAAACGAAATACACAAATTTATTGGTAAATGATATGAAATGTGAAAAGGCAAGTGTTGGCGAATTTTCATGCGTGCAAAGCGGCCCGATCTGCGGACGTACGTCGCGTCGATGACAATGCTGGGAGCGCGCAATGAAAAAACCGTGTGTTCGGCACGGCGCAGTGAAGTTCTACCGGGACGGCGACGAATGCCGTGTTGGGCGTACCACAAATCTATCCTCTTTCACGGCATTCCTATTACCGTATTTGCTTTACTGAAATCCGCGAAAAACCATAAAAATGCCCCGCCGGGCGGCAATGGCAAAACCATTGCAGCGGGCGGGGCAGATCAGATTCAGGCGCGACTAGTTCGGCGTGTCGCGGTACTGCTCGGGCGTCGTGTCGCCATCGGCGACTTCATACCACATCGCATTGAGCACGGCGAACGTCGCCGCCAGGGGAAGACCCAGTATCCAGGCGAAATACCACATAATTATTTCCTTTCTTCAATTCTTAGTAGGCGTGACCGCTGTCGTCGGCAATCGCTTTGCCGTCAACCTTACCCCACAGCACTTTATACACCCACGTCGTGTACGCCACGATGAGGGGGATGAAGACGGCCGTGACGACCAGCATGATGAACAGGGTCATGTGGCTGGACGAGGAGTCCCACACCGTCAGGCTGGCGCGCGGATCGATCGATGAGGGCAAAATGAACGGGAACATGGCCGCGCCCACGCTGAGGATGATGCCGGCGATACTGGCCGCGCTGGCCAGCAAGGCGGGCACTTCGCGGCGCGCGCGCAGCAAGGCGAACGCCAGCAAGGGGCCCAGCAAGCCGGCCGCAGGGGCGATCCAGGTCCACGGGTGGGCGGCAAAATTGGCGAACCAGGCGCCCGCGTGCACTTGCGCCGTTTTCAGCAGCGGGTTCGACGGACCGTCGACGACGACGGCGCTGGTGACGCGGTAGCCATCGCCCCACAGCCACAGGGCCACGCCGGCTGCCGCATACAGCACCACGGTGGCGAGCGCCGCCACGCTGCCGTAGCGGCGCGAACGTTCCGCCACGGCGCCGTCCGTTTTCACTTGCAGCCAGGTGGCGCCGTGCATCACCAGCATGGCCACCGAGACGAGGCCGCACAGCAGGGCGAACGGGTTGAGCAGCGCAAAGAAACTGCCGTCATAGAAGATATGCATGTCCGGCGAGAAACGGAACGGCACGCCTTGCAGCACGTTGCCGATGGCCACGCCGCAGATCAGGGCCGGCACGAAGCCGCCCACGAACAGGGCCGCATCCCAGCGGGCGCGCCAGCGCGGGTCTTCGCGCTTGCTGCGGAATTTGAAGGCCACGGGACGCACGATCAGCGCCACGAGGATGACGAACATGGCCAGGTAAAAGCCCGAGAACGAGACGGCGTACAGCTGCGGCCAGGCGGCAAAGATGGCGCCGCCGCCCAGGATCAGCCACACCTGGTTGCCTTCCCACACGGGACCGATGCTGTTGATGATGACGCGACGCTCGAGGTCCGTCTTGCCGGCGAACGGCAGCAGGATCCCCGTGCCCAGGTCGAAGCCGTCCGTGATGGCAAAGCCCACCAGCAGCACGCCTATCAGCAACCACCAGATCAGGCGCAGGGTTTCATACGAAATCATTTCATGCAAAATCATGGTCTGGCCCTCCTCAGGCGCGTTGAGTATGAATGGCTGCGGCCGCTGGCACAGGGGCCGGCGCCTTCTCTTCCGGCCCCTTGCGGATGGCCTTGAGCATGAGCTTCATTTCGATAATCAGCAGCACGGTGTAGATGGCGGCAAAGCCGGCAATGGTGATCAGCAAGGTCGAAGCGCCCAGGTTGGATACGGCCACGGCCGTTGGCAGCACGCCTTCGATGACCCACGGCTGGCGGCCCACTTCGGCCACGATCCAGCCCGCCTCGATGGCCACCCACGGCAGCGGGATGGCGAACACGGCCACTTTCAGCAGCCAGCGGTGCTTGTCCAGCGTGCGGCGCGTCGACAGGATGAAGAACGTGCCGGTCAACAAGATAAAGAACATGCCCAGGCCCACCATCACGCGGAAGGACCAGAACAAGGGCGCCACGGGCGGCACGGTGTCGAGCGCGGCCTGGCGGATCTGCGCGGGCGTGGCCTGGCGCGGATCGTCGACATAGCGTTTCAGCAGCAAGGCATAGCCCATGGACTGGCCTTTCGATTCGAACATGTCTTTCGCGTCCTGCGGCACGGGGCTGCCCGGCGCCACGCCGCGGATGGTTTGCAGCGCGTCGTACGCCTTGATGCCATCCTGGATCAGCAGCTCGCCGCGGTCGACCAGCTGCTCGATGCCGGGGATTTCCGTCGTCAGCGAACGCGTGCCGATCAAGCCCATCACCATCGGGATATGCACGGCGTAATGCGTCTCGCGCGCTGTCGCGTCGGGAAAGCCGATGGCCGTGAAGGCGGCGGGCGCCGGCTCCGTGGTCCACATGGCTTCGATCGCGGCCAGCTTCATCTTTTGATGTTCGGACGACAGGTAGCCGCTTTCGTCACCGAGCACCACCACCGACAAGGTGGCGGCCAGGCCGAACGAGGCGGCCACCGTCATCGAGCGCTTGGCCAGCTGCACGTGGCGGCCCTTCAGCAAATACCATGCGGAAATACCCAGCACGAAGATGGCCGCCGCCGTATAACCGGCCGACACCGTGTGCACGAATTTCGCCTGTGCCACGGGGTTCGTCAGCACGGCGCCGAAATCCGTCACTTCCATGCGCATGGTCTGCGGATTGAAGGCCGCGCCGACGGGATTTTGCATCCAGCCGTTGGCGATCAAAATCCACAGGGCCGAGAAGTTCGAGCCGATGGCCACCAGCCAGGTGACGATCAGGTGGCCCCGCTTCGACAGCTTGTCCCAGCCGAAGAAGAACAGGCCGACGAAGGTCGCTTCCAGGAAGAAGGCCATCAAACCCTCGATGGCCAGCGGCGCGCCGAAGATGTCGCCCACATAATGGCTGTAATAGCTCCAGTTCATGCCGAACTGGAATTCCATGACGACGCCCGTCGCCACGCCCATGGCGAAGTTAATGCCGAACAAGACACCCCAGAACTTGGTCATGTCGCGCCAGATGGAGCGGTTCGTCATCACGTACACCGTCTCCATGATAGCGAGGAGCACTGACAGGCCTATCGTCAGCGGAACAAATATAAAGTGGTACAGAGCTGTCAGCGCGAACTGCAGTCTGGATAAAGCGACAATATCGAAGTCCATATGATTTCCTTGGTATTTCCCTACTGTGTGTAAACTTGGTAGCTTTCTGATGCGATTCGATTGGTTCCGCCGCCCTCACGCCGGCATGCGGACCGCCTGTGTCTCCAGTCTTCCCTTCATTCCTTAATCTGCGCGCAAGCCCGCCAGCGCCGCCTCGAAGGCTGGCGTGCCACGGCGCGCGTCGCCCACGATGCGGCCATCGCGCAGGCTGACCAGCCGGTCCGCCAGCGCCGCTTCGCGCCGCAAGTGGGTTGCAATCAGCAAGCTGCGCCCTTCGCTGCGCGCGACCAGGCGCTGCAGGACATCGGTCGCCGTCTGCGCATTGAGCGCTTCCGTCGCCTCGTCCAGCAGCCACAAGGTCGATGCATGCAGGAACAGCCGCGCCAGCGCCAACCGGCGCGCCTGGCCGCCCGACAAGCCCAGGCCGCCCTCGCCCAGCAGGGTATCGAGGCCGTCCGCCAGGGCCCGCACTTCCTCGTCCAGGCCGGCCGATTGCAGCGCCGCCCACAGCTGCGCATCGCTGGCGGACGGAGCGGCCAGGCGCAGGTTGTCGCGCAAGCTGTCCTGGAACAGTTCCGTCTTCTGGGTGAACAGACAGGCGCGCGGCGCGCTGACGCTTCCCGACAGCGGCGCCAGCTCGCGCGCGGCGATGGCCAGCAAGGTGGATTTGCCCGCGCCGCTGGGCCCGATCACGGCCACGCGCTCGCCATCCGCGATGTGCAAGGAAACATCATGCAAGATGGCCACATGGCTGCCCGCATGCGCGCCGCTCACGCGTTCCAGGCGCAAGCCCGGTACGGCGTCGACGGGTGGCGAAGGTACAACTTCGCCATTCAGGCGCGGCGCCAGGCGGCGCATGGCCAGCAGCATGCGCCCCGCTTCCAGCGCGCCGCGGCGCAATCCCGCAAACGGTTCCACGGCCGCCAAGGCGATCAGCAAGGCCAGGGCGGCCAGCGGAACACTCATCGTTTGCTGTTCAACCAGTGCGGCCACGGCCAGCAGCATGCCGGCCAAGGTCGCGCTGCCGGCCACGCCATACGCGGCGCCGGCCGCCGTGTCCAGGCGCTGCAGGGCAACATCGGCTTGCGCCAGCGAGCGGTCGATCTGCGCCAAAGCCGCGCACTGGGCGTCGAGGCGCCCCGCCATCACCAGGTCCGTCTGGCCCGCCACCAGGTCGATGGTGGCGGAACGCAGTTTTTCGATGGCGCGTGTACGCACGATGGCGGGACGGCAGGCGCCGCGCGCCAGAAGCCAGCCGATGCCGCCGCCGGCGGCCAGCAGCCACGCGGCCAGGCCCAGGCCCAGCTGCCACTGCATCACGCCCAGCGCCACGCCGGCCAGCAAGGCCACGCACAGGGCCGTGAAGGCGGGTACCAGCAGGCGCAAATACAGCGCTTCGAGCGCGTCGATATCGGCCGTCAGGCGGAACAGCAGCCTGGCGGGCTGGCGCAGCAGGCGGCTGGCCGCTTCCGGGCGCGACCAGCCGCGAAACAATTGCACGCGGATGGCCGCCAGCGCGGCGAACGTGGCGTCGTGCGTGACGAGGCGCTCCGCATAGCGCGAGCCCGTGCGGCCGATGGCCAGCAGGCGGATGCCGGCCGAGGGGCCGAATACGTCGAACAGAATGGCCGTCGAGGCATGCACGCCGGCAATCGAGGTGGCCGTGATGAACCAGCCGGACAAGCCCAGTAAGGCCATGCCGGCCACGGCCGTCAGGGCCGCCAGCATGGCGCCCCCGATCAACTTGCGGGGCTGGGCCAGCAGCAATTGCCGCAGCACGGGATTGGATGCAATCGAGGTTTTCATGCGCGCAGCCCCTGTGTCTGGGCGTCGACAGCCACCGTGCGCTGCAGGCGAGCGGCCAGCACGGGGTCGTGCGTGGCGACGAGCATCGTCTTGCCTTTGGCCAGTGCCAGCAAGGCGTCCGTGACGCGCGCCGCCGTTTCGCTGTCCAGGTGCGCCGTCGGCTCGTCGACCAGCAGCAGGTCCGCATGCGGATGCAGGGCCACGCGGGCCAGGGCCAGGCGCACGGCTTCGCCGCCGGACAAGCCCTGGCCGCCATCGCTGAGCATGACGGCCGGCTGCGCCTGCGCCACGCTGGCCAGGTCGGCCAGGTGCAGCGCCTGCGTCACGTGCGCGGCGTGCGCGGCGTGTGCGCCTGCGCGGCCCAGCGTCACGTTCTGGCTGACGGACGCGGCAAACACGTGGGGACGCTGCCCCATCCACGCCATGCGCTGGCGCACGGTATTGACGGTACTGTCGTTCAGGCGCACGCCGCCGATGCGGATGTCGCCGCCGCCGGCGGGCAGCAGGCCGGCCAGCAAGGACAGCAAGGTGGTCTTGCCCGCGCCGCTGGCGCCCAGCAGGGCCACGTGTTCGCCGGCGCGCACGCTCAAGTCGAAACGGTCGAACACGGGCGCCTCGCCGGGATGGGCAAAGCGCAATTGATGGATATCAATGGCGGGCGCCGCTGCCACCGCCATGGCGGCGGCGGAGACGGCGGCAACCTCCACGCCGGCGCCCGGCAGGGGCACGCCCTCGGCGGCCAGGTCGTGCAGTCCGGCCAGGCCCGCCTCGCCGGCCGCCTTGTCGTGCCAGACGGCGGCCAGTTCGCGCAGCGGCTCGAAGAACGCGGGCGCCAGCAGCAGGATGAACAAGCCCTGTCCCAGGCTCAGCTCCCGGCCCCAGGTGCCGAAATGCAGGCTGCCCAGCAGGGAGAAGCCGATAAAGGCGGCCACCATGGCCACGCCCAGCGCGGAAAACAGTTCCAGCACGGCGGACGACAAAAAGGCGATGCGCAACACCACCATCGTGCGCCGGCGCACGGATTGCGACGAGGCGTCCAGCCGCGCGGCCGTGGCATCGACGGCATCGAGCGCGCGCAAGGTGGCCAGGCCGCGCAGGCGGTCCAGCAAAAAGGCGTTCATGCTGCCCATTTCCACCATCTGCGCGCGGCTGGCCGCCTGCGCGCCCATGCCCACGAGGGCCATGAAGACGGGAATCAGAGGTGCGGCGATGAGCAGGATCAAGGCGGCGATCCACGACAGCGGCGTCACCACGGCGAGAATCACGAGCGGCACGAGCATGACTTTCCAGCGCGCGGGCTTGTAGCGCACCAGATACGGCACGATGGCCTCGGCCTGCTCGGCGATGACGCTGGCCGCCTGGCCCGACTGGGCACGCCGGCGGTCCAGCGGCGAGCGACGCGCCAGCGCCTGCGCCACTTGCCCGCGCAAGGTGGACAGGTGTTCGCGCGCCGCCGCATACATGCGCCGCGCGCCCCACGCTTCGCAAGCGGCGCGCAGCACGCCCAGCAGCAGCACGCCGGCGGCCGGCAACAGGGCCGCGCGCCACGGGGCGCCGTCGAGCATGGCTTGCACGGCCCAGGCCAGCAAGGCCGCTTGCGGCAGCCACAGCAAGGCGGCGCCGCCTTGCGCCAGGCTGGCGGCACGGGGAAGAATAAAGCGGGGCAAGGACAGTGGCGAGGTCGTCATCTTATATTTTTTGAGTTTTCAGAATTTTCTGTAAATTCGATTTTTTGTATAATACTGCGAAACATGACATATATCAATTGACCCTGGCGGTTTGGCGTGAAAAAATTCAGATAATTATGAAAACTCAAAATATCCAAATGACGCCGCTGATCCTGACCTTCGTCAGCCATTTCGGCGAGATGGGCAGCCGCTGGGGCTTTAACCGCACGGTGGGGCAAGTGTACGCCTTGTTGTTTGTCGCGGAGCATCCTTTGCACGCGGATGAAATCGCGGAGCACCTGAGTTTTTCGCGCTCGAACGTGAGCATCGGCCTGAAGGAATTGCAGGGCTGGGGCTTGATCCGCCAGTCGCGCATCCCCGGCGACCGGCGCGAGTATTTTTCCTCGCTGGGCGACGTGTGGCAAATCTTCCGCGTGGTGGCCGCCGAGCGTCGCCGCCGCGAGGTGGCCCCGACCCTGACCGTGCTGCGCGAAGCGCTGCTGGCCCCGGCCACGGAACCGGTGGATCACTATGCGCAGGAGCGCATGCGCGAAATGTATGAACTGGTGGACCTGGCCAACACCTGGTTCGACGACTTGCAGCGCCTGTCGCCCGAATCAATGGCGCAACTGATGAAAATGGGCGCCAAGGTACAAAAGCTGCTCAATGCCAAGGATCGCCTGTTTGGCGTCAGCAACAACAGCGACTGAAGCACCCGCCTCCCCTCCCCCCAAGCCCGAACGCCGCTAGCACAAGCTGGCGCGCCTTGTCACGCTATTTCCTAACGTCATGCTGGCCATCGCTAGCACATCCATACATAGCCGTATGCGATGTTGTCAAGCAAACCAATAGAATTATTAAAATTGTATTAATTTACATCAAGAGTAAGCTTGCATTTGCGTACTCAGTACGCGCAGGAAATAGCAGCTAAAAACGGGCAATGGGATGACTTCCCCGGCAGGCAGGGGCGTATCCCTACACGATGTAGCAACTGTCTCAAGCACAAGGGGATTTTCATGAAAAGCATAAAAAGCATTGCCGTCAAGGCATCCATGCTGGCCGCCATGACCGTACTGGCAAGTGCGGCGCAAGCGGCCACCTGGGTCGATGTGGGACCGGCCAGCGGTTTCGTCATCGCCGGCAGCACCGTCACCTATTCGCCATCACCGGCATTGGAGGTGAAATATTATGACGATAATCTGGTGCCGCAGAGCCCCTCGGACATCCAGGGCTACATCAACGGCGTGTTCAGCAGCAGCCTGGGCGCCGCCGTTTCGTATTGCGACAATGCCACTTCGGGCTGCACTGCCGGCACCACGGCAGGCTTGAGCGGCGGGGTCAATTCCTATACGAGCGCGGCCGCCTATGACTATCTGGCCATCCACTTCGGCCAGGGCGAACTGGTATTCCACTGGGCCGCTCCCGTGGCTGCCGGCACCACCTTCACGGTAGCGGGCCTGCCCAAGGATCTGAGCAACTACAGGGCCTTCATTTCCGCCGTGCCGGAACCTGAAACCTATGCCATGCTGCTCGCCGGCCTGGGTCTGCTGGGCTTCCTGGCACGCCGCCGCCAGGAAAAGTAAGCATCGCCAGCGGCAGCGGCGCACCATCGCCCGCTGCCGCCTTCCATGCCAGCCGCATGTTTACGCCGCGCTTGCGGCGCCAGGCCCACTGTTTACACTATTTTTAGATCCCCCTCGCTATGCTCGACGGCATCAACCGTTGATCGACGAAGGAGATCTCATGCACGAACAACCGTTTCAGCCACGCGCGCGCAGCGTGATCCGCCAGCACCTGCCCGCGCGGGAACGGCTGCGCCTGGCCCGGCTGGCCAACAAAAAAATCGTTTCGGTATGTTCGGCGCTGCTGTGCGCGGCGCCGCTGCTGTATTTGCTGAGCGTGGTGCTGTTTGCGCAGCCGTGAGACGCGCGGCAGGCAAAAGATGAAGAGTGCTGGCAATGCGACAGGCTGTCGCGTGCATGACCAGCATGAACTGGTCCGCCCAGAGGGAATCGAACCCCCATTCACGGTTTAGAAGACCGTTGTCCTATCCGTTGAACGATGGGCGGAAAGGTGCAGCATTTTAGTCTATGCGCGCCAGCAATGCCAAGGCGCCGCACAATAGAAAACGGGCTGTCATTTCTGACAGCCCGCTTATGACTTTGGTCGGAGTACAAGGATTCGAACCTTGGACCCCCTGGTCCCAAACCAGGTGCGCTACCGGGCTGCGCCACACTCCGAAGACAAGATAATAACGCCCCCACCCAATTTCGTCAATTGCCCCAGGCGAATTAGATGGAAATAACTATCGCGCCTCCCCCTGACTTGCGTTTTATGCGGCAACTTTATCCGCAATGCGGCGCGCCATGCTTTCAGCTTTCGCCTTGTCCTTCGCTTCCACCATCACGCGAATCAGCGGCTCCGTGCCGGAAGCGCGGATCAGCACGCGGCCCGTGTCGCCCAGTTCGGCCTCGACCAGTTCCTTCTCGGCCACCATGGCGGCATTTTTCTGCCAGTCGAAACCGGGCGCCACGCGCAGATTGATCAGGGTTTGCGGGAACAGCACCAGTTCGGCCAGGCATTGCTGCAGGCTTTGGCCGCTGCGCTTGAGCGCAGACAATACTTGCAGCGCGGAGACGATGCCGTCGCCCGTCGTGTGGCGGTCCAGGCACAGCAAATGGCCCGAGCCTTCGCCGCCCAGTATCCAGCCCTTTTCCTTCATGACTTCCAGCACGTAGCGGTCGCCCACCTTGGCGCGGGCAAAGCCGATGCCCTGCTGCTTGAACAGCACTTCCAGCGCCATATTCGTCATCAACGTGCCGACGGCGCCGGCCACGGGCCCCGTCGCCAGGCGGTCCTTGACCATGACGTACAACAATTCGTCGCCGTTGTACAAGCGGCCCGTGGCGTCGCACATGATCAGGCGGTCGGCGTCGCCATCGAGGGCGATGCCCAGGTCCGCGCCGTGCTCGACGACGGCTGCGGCCATGGCGGCCGTCGCGGTGGCGCCAAAGCCAGCGTTGATGTTGAAGCCATCGGGCTTGTTGCCGATGGCGATGACTTCCGCGCCCAGTTCATGGAAGACGTGCGGCGCGATATGGTAGGCGGCACCGTGCGCGCAATCGACGACGATCTTCAGGCCGTGCAAGTCCAGCTCGTTCGGGAAGGTGCTCTTGCAGAACTCAATGTAGCGGCCCTGGGCATCGTCGAGGCGCTTGGCGCGCCCCAGCTTGTCCGACGCCACGCAAGCCATGGGCTCGTCGAGCGCGGCTTCGATTTCCAGCTCCAGGCTGTCGGGCAGCTTGGTGCCCTGGCCGGAAAAGAACTTGATGCCATTGTCATGGTAGGGATTGTGCGAGGCGGAAATGACCACCCCGGCCGACAGGCGCAGCGCCCGCGTCAGGTAAGCGATCGCTGGCGTCGGCATGGGGCCGGCCAGCATCACGTCCACGCCGGCGGCCGACAGGCCCGCCTCCAGCGCCGCTTCCAGCATGTAGCCGGAAATGCGCGTGTCCTTGCCGATCAGCACAGTCGGGCGGGTCTTGCCGCCCTGCGACTTGGCCAGCACCTTGCCGGCCGCATAGCCGAGGCGCATGACGAAATCGGGAGTGATCGGAGCCGTGCCCACCAGGCCGCGAATGCCATCGGTGCCAAAATATTTACGCGTCATAAATTTCTCTTTTTGTTGTTTATAATAAAATAAATCTTACAGCTTCAGTGCGCCATGCGCCAGACCTTCAGCGCATCGACGGTTTCGGCTACATCATGCACACGGATAATTTCTGCGCCTTGCGCTACCGCGGCAAGCGCGCCGGCGACACTGCCGGCCAGGCGCTGCTCGACGGGACGTCCCGTCACGGCGCCGATCATCGACTTGCGCGACAGGCCCGCCAGCACAGGCAGGTCCAGCTCGCTGCGCAGCTGGCGCGTGGCGCGCAATAAAGCATAGTTCTGTTCCACCGTCTTGCCAAAGCCGAAGCCGGGGTCGACGCACAGGCGTTCGTGGGCGATACCGGCCGCCGTCAGGATATCGATGCGTTCGCGCAGGAAGTCGATGACTTCGCGCACCACGTCGTCGTATTGCGGCTGGTCCTGCATGGTTTGCGGCACGCTTTGCATGTGCATGATGCACAGCGCGCAATCGCTGTCGCGCACGGCGTCGATGGCGCCGGGCGCACGGAAGCCGTTGATGTCGTTGATCATGTCGGCGCCCGCCAGGATGGCTTCGCGCATCACTTCGGGTTTATACGTGTCGACGGACAGGGGCTTGCCGCAGTCGCGCAAGGCGTACAGCACCGGCATGACGCGCTGCAACTCGTCCTGCAGCGGCAGCGGCGGCGCGCCGGGGCGGCTCGATTCGCCGCCGATATCGATGATGTCGGCGCCGTCCGCAATCATCTGCTCGGCGCGCGAGAGGGCAAATTCCAGGTGCTGGTACTGGCCCGCATCGGAAAACGAGTCGGGCGTGATGTTCAGGATGCCCATCACCAGCGCCTGCGCGCCGGACAGCTTGAAGCCGAAACGGCCGAATTGCAAATAGTGTCGCATGTAAATCTTTGTAGTCGTCAGGAAAAAACTGCCGCGGCAACGAAAAAGGGCAAGGATTGCTCCTTACCCTTCCTTGCCATACCCTTGCGCGCCGCCCGTCAGGGCGACCGTTGTCAGGCTGGTGCCGTCACGTTTGGCGAGATGCCGCCCGTGCCGCTGTCGCCTGGATTGCGGCGTGGCGGAATGACTTTCGGTGGACGCGGCTCCAGGCCGGCCATGATGTCATTGATTTGCTCTGCATCAATGGTTTCCCATTCCAGCAACGCTTTCGTCATCATTTCAACCTTGTCGCGGTTGCTTTCCAGCAAGGTGCGCGCCAAAGCATATTGCTTGTCGAGAATGTTGCGGATTTCAGCATCGACCTTTTGCTGGGTCGCTTCCGAGATGGTCTTGGTGGCGCCACCGAAGAAACCTTCGTTTTCGCTGTCTTCATAGACCATCACGCCCATGCTGTCGGACATGCCGAAGCGGGTCACCATGGAACGGGCCAGCTTGGTGGCACGCGAGAAATCGTTCGACGCGCCTGTGGACATTTGTCCCACGAAAATCTCTTCGGCGATACGGCCGCCGAACAGGATGGAAATTTCTTCCAGCATCTTGTCCTTGTAGGCGGACAAGTTGTCGTGTTCCGGCAACTGCCAGGTCAGGCCCAGGGCCCAGCCGCGCGGCATGATCGTCACTTTATGCACGGGATCGGCTTTTGGCAGCAGCTTGGCGACGACGGCGTGACCGGACTCATGATAAGCCGTATTGCGGCGCTCTTCCTCGCGGATGATCATCGACTTGCGCTCTGGACCCATGTAGATCTTGTCTTTCGCATCTTCGAAATCGATCATTTCCACCAGACGCTTGCTGCGGCGCGCGGCGAACAAGGCTGCCTCGTTGACCAGGTTGGCCAGGTCGGCACCGGAGAAGCCAGGCGTGCCGCGGGCCAGGATATCGGCTTTCACGTCGGTACCGATAGGCACTTTGCGCATGTGCACGTTCAAGATCTGTTCGCGGCCGCGGATATCGGGCAAGCCAACGGAGACCTGGCGGTCGAAGCGGCCCGGACGCAGCAAGGCTTTGTCGAGCACGTCGGCGCGGTTGGTGGCGGCCACGACGATGACGCCGGAGTTCGCTTCAAAACCGTCCATCTCGACCAGCAACTGGTTCAGGGTCTGTTCGCGCTCGTCATTGCCGCCGCCCATGCCAGCGCCGCGGTGGCGGCCGACGGCGTCGATCTCGTCGATGAAGATGATGCATGGCGAATGTTTTTTCGCGTTCTCGAACATGTCGCGCACGCGGCTGGCGCCGACGCCGACGAACATTTCCACGAAGTCGGAACCGGAAATCGAGAAGAACGGCACCTTGGCTTCGCCGGCGATGGCGCGCGCCAGCAGGGTTTTACCCGTGCCCGGAGGACCGACCATCAGCACGCCGCGGGGAATGCGGCCGCCCAGTTTCTGGAATTTGCTCGGGTCCTTGAGGAAGTCGACCACTTCGTTGACTTCTTCTTTCGCTTCGTCGCAACCGGCGACGTCGGCGAAGGTGACGGTGTTGCTGGCCTCATCCATCATGCGCGCCTTCGACTTGCCGAACGAGAAAGCCCCGCCCTTGCCGCCGCCTTGCATCTGACGCATGAAGAAGACCCACACGCCGATCAACAGCAGCATGGGGAACCAGGAAACAAAAATAGTTTGCAGGAAAGACGCTTCCTCGGGCGGACGCACATCGAAATGCACGCCATTGTCGCGCAAGTCGCCGATCAGGCCCTTGTCGAGGCTGGTGGCGGTGGTACGCACCTTGGTGTCGTCCATCAGCTTGGCGGTGATCGACGAACCTTCGATCACGACATCCTTGACGCGCTTGGCTTTGACTTCATCCAGCAAATCGGAATAAGCGATGGCCTTGCTGCCGCCTGTGGCGCCATGACTGTCGAATTGCTTGAACAGCATGAACAACAGCAGCAATACGACTACCCAGATGGCAGATTTGGAAAACATGTTATTCACGAAGACTCCTTGGATGCAGTGCGCATCTCTTTACCTATAGCTAGAAACACGATTTTACTCGCAATAAGCGGGCCGTGCCAAAGCCCGCCGATCCGTGCGCGCGAAAAAACCGCGTTCACGCAAAAAAATGCAGTATAAACAATTTAGGCTTTTATGCCATCAGACGCTACTGCACTTCTCGTTCCCATGTGCGGATTCCCTCTTAAATATCAAGGGCGGGATCATCTTCTTCTACGGCATTTTTCAGCGGATTCTTGATTCCACGGCCCATCAGGAAGATTTCTGACGATTTATCGCGGCTGGCCTTGGGCTTTTTCTGTACCACGACCTTGAATTCAGCGCGGAATTTCTCCACGATCTGGCTAAAACCCATGTCTTTAAAGCATTTCACCAGCAATACGCCAGACGGCTTCAGGTGCAATTGCGAAAATTCGATGGCCAGGTCGATCAGATGTTCCATGCGCGCGGCATCCGCCGTGGCAATGCCCGACAGGTTGGGCGCCATGTCCGACAGGACCAGATCGACCTTGCGGCCTTGCAACACCACTTCCAGCTGGCGCAGCACGCGCGCTTCGCGGAAATCGCCCTGGATGAAGTGGAAATCGGCGATCGGCTCCATTTCCAGCATGTCCAGGCCAATCAGGGTACCATTGACCCCGCCGCCATCCTTGCCGGCCAGCTTGCGCCGCGTGTACTGCGCCCAGCTGCCGGGAGTGCAACCAAGGTCGACGATCACCTGGCCAGGTTTGATCAGTTTCTCGTCTTCATCGATTTCTTTGAGCTTGTATGCTGCCCGGGCGCGGTAGCCCTCTTTTTGCGCCAACTTCACATAAGGATCATTTATGTGGTCGTGCAACCAGTTTTTGTTTAATTTCTTCTTTGCCATTCGCGTAGAATACTGCTTTTAAGGGAATTACTAAATATTATTATGCTAAAACTTACACCCGTAGAGCGCAGCGCACTGCGCGCCGAAGCACACGCGCTGAAGCCTATCGTCATCATTGGCGAAGCGGGCTTGACACCTGCTGTCCTCAAAGAGATCGACCTTGGCCTGGATTCGCACGGCCTGATTAAAGTCCGCGTGTTCGGCGACGACCGCGAAGCCCGCGTCGGAATGTACGATACGATTTGCGGCAATCTCGGCGCCGCCCCGGTACAACATATAGGCAAACTGCTGGTAATCTACCGTCCGAAAAAAGAAGTGGTTAAGGAGAAGGTCAGCGCCGGCAAAGGCATGCGCGAAGTGACCATCGTCAAGGCCAGCGCCAGCGGCACCAAGCGCCCCAGCGTGACGAAAGTCATGATCAAGGGCAATGAGCGCGTTACCGAAGGCGGTTCCATCAAGCGTGCCAAGCCACGTCAGAAAAGCGCCAAGAAAAGCGCACTGGGCAGCAAGTAAGCCTGTTCACCCGGCCACCGCAAGGCGGCCGGGCTTGAAACAAGAAGCGGAGCACGGGATCTTCCCTGCTCCGCTTTTTTATTGCGATCGCGCTGGTCGGATGACGCGGCGCCAGGGCCACGCGTAATCCGACACACACCGCAACAATTACTGCTGCTTCCAGATCAGCACGCCCGCCAGCAGGCTCTGCACGGCAAAGATCACGGTCGACACGCCATGCAGCAGGCCGAAGCGGCTGCGCATGGCCTCGTCCATGAGGCCCGACGGCGCTTGCGCCTTGAGATCGGCCATCAGCGGCGAAATGCCGAAATGGCTGAGCAGCGCGCACACCAGCATGGACAGCACCAGCGCCCCCAGGAGGCGGCGGCGCTTGGGTTCCAGCGCGCCGGGCGCCCATTGCAGCAAGGCCAGCAGTACCAGCGCGCAGGCGATGGACAGCCAGGCCTCGGCGCGGAACATGCTGCCGGCGATGTTACCTGCCAGCACGCGGTCGCTCAGGGTGCCGAACAGGGTGGGCGCCACGATGAAGCCGATGGTCCACAGGCTGCCCGCCCACAGGGTGGCAACGAGGAAGCGCACGCGGCCCAGCATCAGATGTACAGCACTTCCAGGATTTCGTATTCGCGCGGGCCGGACGGCGCCTGCACTTCCACCACGTCGCCGGCGTACTTGCCGATCAGCGCGCGGGCGATCGGGGACGTCACGGAAACCTTGTTCATTTTCAGGTCGGCTTCATCGAGGCCGACGATCTGGTACGTGACTTTCTGGCCCGATTCCAGGTCTTCCAGGTTCACGGTCGAGGCAAACACCACGCGGCCTTCCGCGTCGAGCGCGGTCGGGTCGATGATTTGCGCCGCGCCCAGCTTGCCTTCGAGCTCGGCGATGCGGCCTTCGACGAAGGCCTGGCGTTCCTTGGCAGCATCGTACTCGGCGTTTTCCGACAAATCTCCGTGCGAACGCGCTTCGGCGATCGCATCGATGACGATGCGGCGTTCCTTGGTCTTCAAATGATGCAGCTCTTCCTTCAAGAGTTCTGCGCCGTATTTGGTCAATGGGACTGAGGTCATGTTATCTCTACTATCTGCTAGTTATCGGCGCCGTTGCAGCGTGTTGCCACGCTTAACGGACTTACCAAGTGAAAACCACAGAGGCCGCGCGCTGCTCTGCACGGAACTCTGTGGTTGATAAGCATGCAGTGTACCGCCTAACGGCGGTCACTGCAAATCACACGCGGATTACTCAGCTTGCTGCAGGGTCTTGTGCAGACCTTGCAAATCATACACACGCAACTCATCCAGATGGCGGATGCCTTCGACGGCCGCTTCCGCGCCCGCGATGGTCGTGTAGGTCGTCACGCGCGACGCCAGGGCCGAGGTGCGGATGGCCCGCGAATCGACGATGGCGCTGCGCTTTTCTTCCACGGTGTTGATTACCAGCACGATTTCATGGTTCTTGATCATGTCGACCACGTGCGGACGGCCTTCGATCACCTTGTTCACTGGCGTGACGGCGATGCCGGCGGCAGCGATCACGGCGGCGGTGCCCTTGGTGGCGACCACGGTGAAACCGGACTCGACCAGGTCGCGCGCCACTTGCACGGCGCGCGGCTTGTCCGACGCTTTCACGCTGATGAAGACCTTGCCCGATTTTGGCAGGTTGACGCCGGCGCCCAGTTGCGATTTCACAAACGCTTCGCCGAAGGTCAGGCCAACACCCATGACTTCGCCCGTCGATTTCATTTCAGGGCCGAGGATGGTGTCCACGCCCGGGAACTTGACGAACGGGAACACGGCTTCCTTGACGCTGAAATATGGCGGCACGACTTCCTGCGTGATGCCTTGCGACGCCAGCGACTGGCCGACCATGCAGCGCGCGGCGATCTTCGCCAGTTGCAGCCCGGTGGCTTTCGAGACGAAAGGCACGGTGCGCGAGGCGCGCGGGTTGACTTCCAGCACGTAGACAACGTCTTTCAGCTGGCCGTCGATCTCTTGTTTCTGGATCGCGAACTGCACGTTCATCAGGCCGACCACGTTCAAGCCCTTGGCCATCAGCGCCGTCTGGCGTTTCAGTTCTTCAATGGTTTCCGGCGCCAGCGAGTATGGCGGCAAGGAACAAGCCGAGTCGCCCGAGTGCACGCCAGCCTGTTCGATGTGTTCCATCACGCCGCCGATGAAGGTCGTTTCGCCGTCGGAGATGCAATCGACGTCGCACTCGATGGCGTCGTTCAGGAAGCGGTCCAGCAGCACCGGCGAATCGTGCGAGACCTTGACGGCTTCGCGCATGTAGCGCTCGAGGTCGCGTTGCTCGTGGACGATTTCCATGGCGCGCCCGCCCAGCACGTACGATGGACGCACGACCAGCGGGTAGCCGATTTCCTGCGCCAGCGCCAGGGCGTCGGCTTCCGTGCGCGCGGTGCGGTTAGGCGGCTGGCGCAGCTCCAGCTTGTGCAGCATCTGCTGGAAACGCTCGCGGTCTTCGGCCGCGTCGATCATGTCGGGCGAGGTGCCGATGATCGGCACGCCATTCGCTTCCAGGTCCAGCGCCAGTTTCAATGGCGTCTGGCCGCCGTACTGCACGATCACGCCCACCGGTTTTTCGATGGCGACGATTTCCAGCACGTCTTCCAGGGTCAGGGACTCGAAATACAAACGGTCGGAAGTATCGTAGTCGGTCGACACGGTTTCCGGGTTGCAGTTGACCATGATGGTCTCGTAGCCGTCTTCGCGCATGGCGAGGGCCGCGTGGACGCAGCAATAGTCAAACTCGATACCCTGGCCGATACGGTTCGGGCCACCGCCCAGCACCATGATCTTTTTCTTGTCGGTCGGATTCGATTCGCACTCTTCGTCGTAGGTGGAATACATGTACGCCGTGTCGGTCGAAAACTCGGCCGCGCAGGTATCGACGCGCTTGTAGACAGGACGGATGTTCAGCGCATGGCGCTGCTGGCGCACGGCCGTGTCGGTCGTCTGCAGCAAAAAGCCCAGGCGGCGGTCCGAGAAGCCCTTCTGTTTCAACTTGTACAGGGTGTTCTTGTCCAGGTTTTCCAGTTTCTGCGTATCGAGCCACAGTTCCAGGTCGACGATTTCCTTGATCTGGATCAGGAACCATGGGTCGATCTTGGTCAGCTGGTGTACTTCTTCCAGGGTGAAACCCTGGGCAAACGCGTCGCCCACGTACCAGATACGCTCAGGACCAGGCTCGCCCAGTTCCTCTTCGATCTTTTCGCGGTCCTTGGTCTTTTCGTTCATGCCGTCCACGCCCACTTCCAGGCCGCGCAAGGCTTTCTGGAACGATTCCTGGAAGGTACGGCCAATCGCCATCACTTCGCCGACGGATTTCATCTGCGTCGTCAGGTGGTGGTCGGCGGTCGGGAATTTCTCGAACGTGAAACGCGGGATCTTCGTGACGACGTAATCGATCGACGGTTCGAACGATGCCGGCGTGGCGCCGCCCGTGATTTCATTGCGCAGCTCGTCCAGGGTGAAACCGACGGCCAGCTTGGCGGCGATCTTGGCGATCGGGAAACCCGTCGCCTTCGATGCCAGCGCCGACGAACGCGATACGCGCGGGTTCATCTCGATGACGATCATGCGGCCATCGACGGGGTTGATCGAAAATTGCACGTTCGAGCCGCCCGTGTCGACGCCGATCTCGCGCAGCACCGCCAGACTGGCATTGCGCATGATCTGGTATTCCTTGTCCGTCAAGGTCTGCGCCGGCGCCACCGTGATGGAGTCGCCCGTGTGCACGCCCATCGGGTCGAGGTTTTCGATCGAGCAGATGATGATGCAGTTGTCCGCCTTGTCGCGCACCACTTCCATCTCGTACTCTTTCCAGCCCAGCAAGGATTCTTCGATCAGCAGCTCTTTCGTCGGCGATGCTTCCAGGCCGCGCTTGCAGATGGTTTCGAATTCTTCTTCGTTGTAGGCGATGCCGCCGCCGGAGCCGCCCATGGTGAACGATGGACGGATGATGGTCGGGAAGCCCAGGGTGCGCTGCACGGCCCACGATTCTTCCATCGAGTGTGCCACGCCGGAACGTGCCGAACCGAGGCCGATCTTGGTCATCGCGTCCTTGAACTTGGAACGGTCTTCGGCCTTGTCGATGGCTTCCGGCGACGCGCCGATCAGCTCGACGTTGTATTTTGCCAGCACGCCATTGTTGAACAGGTCCAGCGCGCAGTTCAGCGCCGTCTGGCCGCCCATCGTCGGCAGGATCGCGTCCGGACGCTCCTTGGCGATGATGCGCTCGACGACCGACCAGGTGATCGGCTCGATGTAGGTGACGTCGGCCATTTCCGGGTCCGTCATGATGGTCGCAGGATTGCTGTTGACCAGGATGACTTTATAGCCCTCTTCGCGCAGGGCCTTGCACGCTTGCGCGCCGGAATAATCGAATTCGCAGGCCTGGCCGATCACGATCGGGCCAGCGCCAATAATCAGAATACTTTTAATATCTAAACGTTTAGGCATTTTTCTTTTTCTCCTCCGCAGCCATCAAGTTGATGAAGCGGTCAAACAGGTAAGCAACATCCATCGGGCCCGGCGACGCTTCAGGGTGGCCCTGGAAGCAGAAGGCCGGCTTGTCCGTGCGGGCAAAGCCCTGCAGGGAACCGTCGAACAGCGATTCATGGGTCACGCGGCAATTCGCGGGCAGAGTTGCCGCGTCGACGGCGAAACCGTGATTTTGCGAGGTAATCAAGACCTGTTTCGTTTCCAGGTCTTGCACCGGGTGGTTGGCGCCGTGGTGGCCGAACTTCATCTTCAAGGTTTTCGCGCCGGAAGCGATCGCCATGATCTGGTGGCCGAGGCAGATGCCGAAGGTCGGGATGCCCTTCTCGATCAGTTCCTCGGTCGCCGCGATGGCGTAGTCGCACGGTTCCGGGTCGCCGGGACCGTTCGACAGGAAGATGCCGTCCGGATTCAGCGCCAGGGCGTCGGCCGCCGTCGCTTGCGCGGGCAGCACGGTGACCTTGCAGCCGCGTGCCGTCAGCATGCGCAGGATGTTGCGCTTGACGCCGTAGTCGAAGGCGACCACATGGTATTTCGCGTCGGCGTCGGCCAGCTGGCCATAGCCTTCGCCCAGGGTCCATTCCGTTTCGCGGTATTCATACGGCGCCTTGCTCGATACGACCTTGGCCAGGTCCATGCCGGACAGGCCGGGGAAGGAGCGGGCCAGTTCCAGCGCTTGCGCGGCGGATGGCTCGTTGCCTTGCGTACCGACGAGGATGGCACCGCCCTGCGCACCCTTTTCACGCAGGATGCGCGTGAGCTTGCGTGTATCGACGCCGGCGATGGCGACGATATTTTCAGCTTTCAGGTAATCGGACAAGGAGAGAGTGGAACGGAAACTGGATGCCAGCAATGGCAGATCGCGGATGATGAGGCCGGCGGCGTGTACCTTGGAAGACTCGACGTCTTCCGGATTGACGCCCGTATTGCCGATATGGGGATAGGTCAGGGTGACCATCTGGCGGCAATAGCTTGGGTCGGTAAGGATTTCCTGATACCCGGTCATCGAGGTGTTGAAAACAACCTCGCCCGTGGTATGACCGGCGGCGCCGATCGAAAAACCTTTGAAGATCGTTCCATCAGCAAGCGCTAATATGGCTGGAACGGCAGGGCCAGAAAAAAATGGCGGCAAGGGCAACTCCTGATAAAGTTACCGTAGCTGCGCCACGTCAGACCGACCGCCTAGATACCCGAGCCAGATGCACTCAGGGTGTTTCAACGGTCATTTTGAATGAGGGGATGGGTAGTCGCTACGGTATATGTGTGATTGGCTAAACCTTTGAATTATAACCAAAAGGAAGCTTTTCCACAAGGAAGAAAATATGGATTCCGCTGCATTTTTTTGCGCAGCAGCATAAATCCTGCGCCCCATGAAAAAAGCCGCCCGGCTTGCGCGGGGCGGCTTGCAAAGCAATACCGGTTAGTACTTACACCAAGGCCGCAATGCCGGCCTTGGCGATTTGCGCATCTTCCGCCGACTTGACGCCCGAGACGCCGACGGCGCCCACATAGTGACCATCAAACACGATGGGTACGCCGCCTTCGAGCAAGCCGTCGATTTCCGGCGCGCTCAGGAACGACACGCGGCCGCCGTTGATCATCTCTTCATAGATGCGCGATTCGCGGCGGCCCAGTGCGGCCGTCTTGGCTTTCGATGGGGCGATATGCGACGAGATCGGCGCCACGCCATCCATGCGCTGCAGCCACAGCAGGTGGCCGCCGTCGTCGACGATGGCGATGGTGACCGCCCAGTTATTCTTGACCGCTTCCGCTTCGGCGGCGGCAGCGATTTTCTTTACGTCGTCCAGGGTCAAAATCGGTTTCGATTGCATGGTGCATCCTTATTATGTTGAAACAAAATTGTATACGAAATGAAATGCGCAGCAGCGCCATCGCTTACTGCTCGCGCTTGGCTTTCAGCTTTTGCTTGAGCTGCGCCATGACGGCAAAGGTCGCCTGCTCGCCTGCCAGGATGGCCTGGTTGCGGCTGTTAAAATCGTTGCCCTTCATGGTGCCCAGGCTGGGCTGGATCACCACGTCCGCATCTTTCAATTCGAACTGATTGATGCGCTGGCCCATGATGGCGAAGGTTTGCATGATGACTTCCATCGAGCTGATGGCCTTTTGTGACTCCGTTTGCGACGAAATATTCACGGCGATGATGAAGTCGGCGCCCATGTCGCGCGCAAAGCGCACGGGCACGGGAGCGACAAGGCCGCCATCGACATAGGTGTGGCCGGCAATGGTCACGGGCTGGAACACGCCGGGCACGGCCGACGAGGCGCGCACGGCCATGCCGGTATTACCGCGCTGGAACAGGATCGGCTGGCCATTCTTCAAATCGGTCGCCACCACGCCAAACGGAATCTTGAGTTTTTCCAGCGGCACGCCGCCGACAGCCTTGTTGACATAGCTTTGCAGCGCTTCGCCCTTGAGCACGCCGGACGACTTGCCGAACAGGGGCAAGGCCCAGTCGGAAATGGCCGCCTCGTCCATGTCGAAGGCCATCTTTTGCAAGGTAAAACCGGAATTGCCTGCCGCATACAGGGCGCCCACCACGCTGCCGGCGCTGGTGCCGGTGACGATGTCGGCATTGATGCCCTGCGATTCGAGCGCCTTGATCACGCCGATATGCGCAAAACCGCGCGCCGCGCCGCCGCCCAGCGCCAGGCCGATCTTGATCTTGCGGGGAGCGACGACGGGTTCGGGCGGCGTCAATACTTGGACGGGTTTCGGGGCGGTGGTGTCGCAGCCGGCCAGCGCAAAGGCGGCCAGGGCAAGCAGGGTCAGGCGTTTAGGGAACATGGTGGTGAAGAGAACCGCGCGCGGCAGTGGCAACAAAGGAGAGCCGATTGTAGCGCAAGCGGGGCCACCCGCACTGAAGGCCGCCTTAAATGTTTATAGATAACAATATTGCGAACCGTGCGCGCCACTCCGGCTGCTAGACTGGCGTCTGGCTTCCCACCTCCCCCACCTTCTTTTGGCGACTCATGAAAACAGACCTGTTCCGCCGCATTGCGCACCCATGCTTGTTCCTCGCCGCCCTGCTCGGTGCCGCCGGCGCCAGCGCCAGCCCCATCGCGGAGAAAATGGCGGGCTTTACCTGCACGGGGAAGCTGCAGATTCCCAATGAGGAGCAAGAGCACACGGTCGAGCTCAGCTTCGACGCCCCCGACCGGCACGGGGCGCAAGGCAGCTACCTGATTGATGGGCGCGGCAAAGCGAGCAACTTCTACGGCTGCCGGCAAAGCGGCGACAGCTTGTCGTGCACGTACGACGCGGGGCCGTCCAGCGGCCCGCTGACCATGCGCTTTACCGGCGACTTGGCGCAGGTAAAGGGCGAGTTCAATTCCCCGTTTGAAAACAGCGCCAGCATGCGCTTTTCCGCGCGCTGCCAAAAATCGGCGCCGTAGCGGCGTCCATTCCACAGGCCAAGCGCAGAACCCCCTCCCCCTGGGGATCGCCCCAAGCCCTTCCCACTCAACGAATCACTGAACATGTCCGACGACTATCAACTTTCCGACAGCCGCGCCCTGAGCGTACCGTTTGCGCAACAGTTATCGCAGCATCCTCCCGATGGCGCCCTGGCCTGGCTGACTGCCGTGCTGGGCACACAGGCGCCCGCGCTGCGCGCCTCGAACGCCATCCTGCTGGCCTACACGGGCAATCCTGCCGCCATCGACTGGATCGACGCGCATGCCGGCTCGCCCGTGGCGGGACAATGGGGCGTGGCGGCTGCGCTGCTGGGCACGCCGTGGCCCCGCATCCTGGCATGGCTGCAACGGGGCGGCGCGCACCGGCTGATGGCGCTCGACGCCCTGTACGCCTGCCGCAAGCCGGCCGTGAATATGTCGCCGCTGGAACAGATCGCCGCGCCCGTGCTGGCGCAAGCGCCCGCGCGCGCCGAGCTCGACGACGCACTGGCCGCCTGCCTGGCCGCCTCCGCCACGCCGCGCATCCAGACTGCCATCCACTCGATCAACAAGCATGCGGACGAGATCCTGCGCGGCGGCCCGCGTGGCGTGG
The DNA here is from genome assembly GCF_002127655.1 of Janthinobacterium sp. GW456P. Classification (GTDB taxonomy): domain Bacteria; phylum Pseudomonadota; class Gammaproteobacteria; order Burkholderiales; family Burkholderiaceae_D; genus Janthinobacterium. The sequence goes on along the minus strand of NZ_NEHB01000028.1, from coordinate 8,560 downwards.
CCGTGGCCGACTTGCCGCGCCTGTATCTCGACCCGGCGCCATTCAAGGATGCGCCCGCCATCCTGGCACAGCACGAAACGGTGGCCGCTGGCATGCGGAAAAATTTGCAGAACTTGCTCAAGGGAATACTGTGAGCAGGCAGGCCCTCGTGACGATCGACTTGCGCGATATCACTTCGCCACGCCAGCTGCATGCGGCCCTGGCCGCCGCGCTGGGCTTCCCTGCGTTCTATGGCATGAACTGGGATGCGTTCTGGGATGCCGTCACGAGCCTGGTGGAGATGCCGCAGCAACTGGAACTGGCCGGCTGGCAGGAACTGGAAGCACGGCTGCCCCGCGATGCGGCCATCCTGCGGCGCATCCTGGCACGCATGGCACAGGAAATGCCGAACGAGGCAGTGCACGTGCACTACATGTAAAACGGAAACGCTTGACAGCCCGCCCCAACCTCCCTTACATTAAGTGCATGTCCTCCTTCAAACATTCCTCCCCTTCCCTGCTGTCGCTATCGCGACTACTACTAGCACGCGCATAAGTTTGCCGCATTGCTTCGCCTGGCCACACGCCGGCGTGTTTCAAAAACCCTGGAAGGTTTGATGATGTTTGCACCATCCCCATACGTACACGTAATCCACGCTGCGACCGCCCCTGCCGGCATCGCGGCCGCTCTGCTACCGCTACCGATCGCTTGCCTGGCCTAGTGTTGCGTGGCCGCCCGGCAAGCTTGCGCCACAACCATTGATTTCCCCCTATCTTCAGGAGTACCCGATCATGATGTTGCAAAACCCAGCTTCCAAATACCGCGCCTTCCCTCCCGTCAAATTGACCGACCGTCAATGGCCGAACCAGATCATCAGCAAGCCGCCCATCTGGATGAGCACCGACTTGCGTGACGGCAATCAGTCCTTGATCGAGCCGATGAGCGCGGAAAAGAAACTGCGGTTCTTCGAGATGCTGATCGCCATCGGCCTGAAGGAAATCGAAGTGGGTTTCCCATCGGCATCGCAGACGGATTTCGATTTCGTGCGCAAGCTCGTCGATGAAGGCCGCATTCCGGACGACGTCACCATCATCGTGCTGACCCAGTCGCGCGAAGAGCTGATCCGCCGCACGGTGGAATCCGTCGTCGGCGCCAAGCGCGCCATCGTCCACCTGTACAACTCGGTGGCGCCCGTGTTCCGCAAGGTCGTGTTCGGCATGTCGCGCGAAGAAATCACGACTATCGCCACCACCGGCACCACCCTCGTGAAACAGCTGGTGGCCCAGCATCCGGAAACGGAGTGGGGTTTCGAATACACGCCGGAATCGTTTTCCACCACGGAACTCGATTTCTCCAAGCATATCTGCGACGCCGTCAGCGCCATCTGGAAGCCGACGCCGGCCAACAAGATGATCATCAACCTGCCGTCGACCGTGGAATGCAGCACGCCCAACGTGTATGCGGACCAGATCGAATGGATGTCGCGCAAACTGGCGCGCCGCGATGCCATCATCATCAGCGTGCACCCGCATAACGACCGCGGCACGGCCGTCGCCTCGGCCGAGCTGGCCGTGATGGCAGGCGCCGACCGCGTCGAGGGCTGCTTGTTCGGCAATGGCGAGCGCACCGGCAACGTCGACCTGGTGACCCTGGCGATGAACTTGTACACGCAGGGCGTGCACCCTGGCCTCGATTTCTCCGACATCGACAGCGTGCGCAAGTGCGTGGAAGAGTGCAACCAGCTGCCCGTCCACCCGCGTCATCCGTATGCGGGCGACCTCGTATTTACGGCGTTTTCCGGCTCGCACCAGGATGCGATCAAGAAAGGTTTCGCCAAGCAACAACCGGACAGCATCTGGGAAGTGCCCTACTTGCCGATCGACCCGGCCGACCTGGGCCGCAGCTACGACGCCGTGATCCGCGTCAACAGCCAGTCCGGCAAGGGCGGCATGGCGTACTTGCTGGAACAGGAATACGGCCTGGTCTTGCCGCGCCGCCTGCAGATCGAATTCTCGCGCGCCGTGCAAGCCGTAGCCGACGCCACGGGCCGCGAAATCGCCGCGCAGGATATCCATGAAATCTTCCAGAAGGAGTACCTGGAGCAGACCGCGCCGTACGCCTACGCTTCGCACCGCATGGTGGAAGACACGAGCAGCGACGAGTCCGTGCAGATCGACATCAGCCTGTCGCACCGCCAGACGCCGCTGGCCCTGCAAGGCGGCGGCAACGGTCCCATCGACGCCTTCGTCAATGCGCTCGGTCTCGACATCAAGCTGATGGATTACCACGAACACTCGATCGGCTCCGGCGCCAATGCGCAAGCGGCGTGCTACGTGGAATTGCGCCTCGATAACGGCCCGACCCTGTTCGGCGCCGCCATCGACAGCAACATCGTCACCGCCTCGTTCAAGGCCGTGCTGTCGGCCGTGAATCGCCGCATCGGGCAAACGGAAGCCGAAAAAACAACAACGGCCAAGGTGGCGGCGAGCGCCGTCTAAGGACTGCGTTCCCTCTCGCACAGGAAAAAAAGCGGCATGGCTTGATCGCCGTGCCGCTTTTTCATTTCCGCAAGGCAATTATTGCTGCAAAAGAAGTATCACGCGCCGTATAATCGTTTCATAATAAGACCACCGGGGACAGATCATTAGCTACCGAGGGAATCAGTATGAAATTGACGGATATGAAGATAGGCGCGCGTCTGGGTGCCGGCTTTGGCGTGGTGCTGCTGCTGATGGCAGTGCTGGTGGGAACGGGCCTGTTCCGGCTGGACAAGATCGGCGCGCTCAGCGAGTCCATCATCGAGAAAGACTGGGCCAAGGCCGACGCCATCGCCACCATCCGCAGCACGACGCGTTCGAACGCGGCATTGGTGCTGGAGCTGTTCATCCATGAAGATCCGGCCCGCGCCAGCGCCATCCATGGCGAAATCGATGCCAACAAGGCCACCATCACCGATGCGCTGGCCATCCTCGACCGCCTGATCGTGCTGCCTGAAGGCAAAGAACTGCTGGCCACCCTGAAGCAGCAGCGCAAGGCCTATGTCGTCTCGTTCAGCCAGGCAGACAAGCTGCTGGTGGCGGGGCAGCGCGCGGAAGCGGCCAAGCACGTGCGCGACGATACCCTGCCCGCCCTGAACCAGCTGCAACAGACGGTGAACCGCCTGAATGAAATTCAGCGCGGCGTGGTCGTGCATGGCGGCCAGCAAATCCAGCAGAATATTTCCGCGGCGAATGTGCTGATGGCCAGCCTGGGCACGGCCGCCCTGCTGCTGGGCGTGCTCTTTGCCTGGCGCGTCACGCGCTCGATCACCACGCCGATCGCGTATGCGCTGCGCGTGGCGCAAGCCGTGGCTGGAGGCGACTTGAGCAGCAAGATCGTGGCCGACGGCAAGGATGAAGCGGGCCAGCTGCTGCAGGCCTTGCGCGACATGAATACCAACCTGGCCACCCTGGTGGGGCAGGTGCGCGGCGGCACGGGTACGATTGCCGTGGCGTCGAGCCAGATCGCCAGCGGCAATGCCGACCTGTCGGCCCGCACCGAGGCGCAAGCCAGCGCGCTGGAAGAAACAGCTTCGTCGATGATCGAACTGACGGGCACCGTGCGCAGCAACAGCGACAATGCGCGCCTGGCCGACAGTCTGGCCCGCTCGGCATCGGCCATCGCGCAGCGCGGCGGCTCGGCCATGGCGGAAGTGATCGGCACCATGGACGCCATCAATGCCTCGTCGCGCAAGATCGTCGACATCATCGCCGTCATCGACGGCATCGCTTTCCAGACGAATATCCTGGCACTGAATGCGGCCGTGGAAGCGGCACGTGCCGGCGAGCAAGGCCGCGGCTTTGCCGTCGTGGCATCCGAAGTGCGCAACCTGGCGCAACGCTCGGCGGCGGCGGCTAAAGAGATCAAGGAACTCATTGCCGACTCCGTCACGCGGGTCGGCCAGGGCGCGCAGCTGGTCAGCCAGGCGGGCGCCACGATGGATGAAGTGGTGGCCAGCGTGGGCCGGGTCAGCGCCATCGTCGGTGAAATCAGCGTCGCCAACCACGAGCAGAGCGAAGGCATCGAGCAGATCAATGCGGCCATCATGCAGATGGACCAGACGACGCAACAGAACGCGGCCCTGGTCGAGGAAGCGGCCGCGGCGGCGGCAGCCATGCATGAACAGGCGGGCGACCTGGAAACCCTCGTCAGCCAGTTCAAGCTCGAGCAGAACGCCAGCGCCAAGGCACCGCCCCGCCCTGACGCGCCCGCCGTCCCGCGCCTGCACTAAGTTGCTTATTCCACCTGGCGCGCCAGGCGGATACCGGAAAATTGCCAGCGCGCGCCGGCCGGAAAGAAATTGCGGTAACTGGCGCGCGCATGGCCGGCCGGCGTCGCGCACGACGAGCCGCGCAGCACATACTGGTTCAACATGAACTTGCCGTTGTATTCGCCCAGCGCCCCGGGCGCCGTGCGGTAGCCCGGGTACGGCGCATAGCTGCTGCTGGTCCACTGCCAGCAATGGCCGAACATCTGCCGCAATCCCGTTCCCGAAGCGCCGGCCGCCGGATGCAGCTGCCCCACCTGCATGTCGATGCCCTGCGCCGCCACTTCCCACTCCGCTTCCGTCGGCAGGCGCGCGCCGGCCCAGTGCGCATACGCATCCGCCTCAAACAGGGACAAGTGCGTGGCCGGCGCCTGCGGGTCCAGCGGGCGCAAGCCGAATAAAGTGAATTCCAGCCAGTGGCCCGCCTCGTCGCACTGCCAGTACAGCGGGCAGGTCAGCTGTTGCGTGCGGCCCCAATCCCAGCCTTCGGCCAGCCACCAATGCGCCGTGCGGTAGCCGCCCGCCTCGATGAAGGCGAGAAATTCCCCATTCGTCACCAGCGCGCTGGCCAGTTCGAACGGCGCCACGTATTGCGGGTGGCGCGGCAATTCATTGTCAAAACAAAAGCCGTCGCCCGCATGGCCGATCTGCGCCAGGCCGCCGTCGAAGGCGAGCCAGGCCGTGGGCTGCGCCGCGTGCCGCGCTGGCGGCGCCGCGCTGTCCACCTTATCCAGGTAAGCGGGAAACAGGGCGCTCTGCGCCAGCAAGTGTTTAACGTCCGTCAACAGCAGCTCCTGGTGCTGCTGCTCGTGCTCGAGGCCCAGCGCCAGCAGCATGGTCAGCCGCTCGCGCGCGTCACGCGCCAGTTCGCCCGCCAGCAGGCGCGCGATGCGCGCATCGACGTTGGCCCGGTAAGCGCGCACCTGGGCCATGCCGGGGCGCGTCAGCAAACCACGCTGGGCGCGCGGATGCTTCTCGCCCACGCCATTGTAATACGAGTTGAACAACACACGGAAGGCCGGGTGGAAGGGCGCGAACCCCGCTTCCATGCTTTCCAGGATAAACGTTTCGAAAAACCAGGTGGTATGCGCGAGGTGCCATTTGACGGGACTGGCGTCCGGCATCGACTGGGCGCCGCAATCTTCGTCGGACAGGGGTTCGGCCAGCCGCAGCGAGTGCTGGCGCACTGTATGGTAATGATCGATCAGCATCTTTTTCTTAGTCCCTGATAACCCGCGCGTAGATGACGGCAAACCACTGCTGCGGGTCCGTCCAGACTTGCACGGTGGAAAAGCCCGCCTGCTCCAGCAAGCCGACGAAGGTGGCGCGCGTGTATTTATAACTGTCTTCTGTATGGATGCGTTCGCCTTTCGCGAAACGGCGCTGGCCACCTTTCCAATGGACAACTTGTTCGCTGCGCGCTTCCAGGTGCATTTCGACGCGGTTCTCGTCGGCGTTGAAAAAGCCCTGGTGCTGCCACGCGCGCACGTCGAAGTCGGCGCCGATCAGGCCGTTCACGTGGCGCAGCATGTTCAAGTTGAAGGCGGCGGTGACGCCCAGCGCATCGTCATAGGCGGCGTCGAGGATGGCGTCTTCCTTGATCAGGTCGACGCCGATCAGCAAGCCGCCATCGCCGTCCGCGTTCGCGCGCAGGCGGCGCAAAAAGGCGGTCGCTTGCTCAGGCGCAAAATTGCCGATGGAGGAGCCGGGATAGAAGAACAATCGCCGCGCCTCGCGCACGCTGTCGGGCAAGTCCAGGCGACTGGAGAAATCCAGGCCCAGACCGGTCATCTCGATGTGCGGAAAGCGCTGCTGCAGCCGGCTCAGCGATTCACTGAGAAAATCGTAGGAAATATCCACGGCCACATATTGCGCCGGATGCAGCAGCGGAAACAGGCTGGCGGCCTTGGCGCAATTGCCCGCGCCCAGGTCGATCAGGGTGCTGCCCGGCCCCACGGCGTGCGCGATCTCGGCGCCGTGGCGCGCGAAAATGGCCGCCTCGGTGCGCGTCGGATAGTACTCGGGCAAGGCGCAGATGGCTTCGAACAGTTTCGAACCCAGCGCGTCGTACAGGTACTTGGGCGAAGTCCAGGCATCGCGCGCCAACAGGCCTGCGCTGATCTCGGCTATCGTGACAGGAGTGGCGCTGGCCGCGCTGGCGTTGCTGGCGGGATACAAATCGGACTGCTGTTGCGCAAGTGGCATGGTCATGGGCTGGCGTCGTCAATATGAGGTTCACGAAGGGCTTGCACGGTCAGCCACCGGGCGCGCCGCCCCTGCCGCAGCGGTGTGCGGGCGCCTTGCCGATGACTTTTTTCCATCATAGCGGAATCCGCGCAAGCCAGCCGTGCGGCAGGTAACTTAAGGTCAAACAGCCGGCACGCACATAAAATTGGTATTACCCAGCAAAAATGATAAGGCTGTCGTATACTACACATTGCCGGCCAAACAATCCGCGCCCCTTTGCAATTCCCAGGCCCCCCTCTCCCCCGCGTGCCTCCCTTTACGATAGCCGTTATTAATCAAGATCACCATGCTCGAATTGCGCCATCTGTCGAAGTCCTATGCCCATGCCCGTCCCGTGCTGGCCAATATTTCCTGCCGCTTCAAGGCGGGGGAATTCATCGCCATCATGGGCGATTCGGGCGTGGGCAAGTCGACCTTGCTGAACCTGATCGCCGGCCTCGACACGCCCGATGCGGGTGCCGAAGCGCACCCTATCCTGGTGGACGGCATCGCCATGTCCAGCCTCGATGACGCCGCCGCCACCCGGCTGCGTCGCGCCCGCATGGGCTTTATCTTCCAGGCTTTCCACGTCTTGCCGCACCTGACCCTGCTGCAAAACGTGGCCCTGCCGCTGCTGCTCAACGGACTGCCCCAGGAGCGTGCCGCCAGCATGCTCGAGGCCGTCGGCCTGGGCGGACGCGGCGGCGACTTTCCGCAGCAATTGTCGGGCGGCGAAATGCAGCGCGTGGCGATTGCCCGCGCACTCGTGCACAAGCCGGCGCTGGTGCTGGCAGATGAGCCCACCGGCAACCTCGACCCGGACACGGCGCACAGCATCCTGCAATTGCTGCGCGCCGAAATCAAGGCCAACGGCAGTTGCGCGATCATGGTCACGCACTCGCTGGCCGCCGCCGAAATGGCGGACCGGACCATGATTCTGACGAAAAGCGGCTTACAAAATACAACAACCGTCAACCAAATTGATCAAACAATCAGTTAATTTAACTGACCATCTGTCACAAGTTTTGTTATCGTAGTATTATTGAAAACACTTGCCTGGTTATCAATGTTGTAACGCGAATGTTGTACTAAGTCACCCAGACAGCCGTACTGCGATGACTAACTATAGCCGGGACCGCATAAAAGTGGTCTCGTCCCTTGCATAACCTGAAGGAGGAGTAAATGAACGTTCGGCAAAAGAAGCTGGAAATGATTGAAGCAATGAACCGGGCGCGCGCGCTCGAACCATCGAGTTTTGTGCCCAACAAGCTGCTCGATACCTTGATCGAGAAGTTGAATTTGAAAAATGATGCGGAACTGTGCCGCGTCCTGGAAGTTCAGCCTCCCATCATCAGCAAGATTCGACACGGCAAACTGTCGGTCGGTGCAACGATTTTATTGCGCATGCATGAAAAATCGGACATCACCATCCGCGAACTGAAGGAACTGTCCGCCACGCCAGTCCATTGAACCACCCGCTGTTGTAATGCCATGCCAGGCACCCAGGTCCCCGGCGCCATGAACTTTTGCCATGCAATTCGCGTAGTTCGCTCACCGCACAACATCCGAGCACGATAGCGAAGAGACCCAGCCCAAACCATGCTGACCGTTTCTCTGCCCTTCCCGCTCCAGCCCTCCCAGCTTCTCCCCCTGCATTTCCACACATACTTGATCTGACACAACACGCATGGTCCGCGCAGGCATCAAGGTCAGCTTTTAACCAACGATCCCAGCCGCATGTCCAGCGATCCCCTTGCGCCGCCAGTGCTGCGCCTGACGCTCACGCGCGATCCCCTCGCCAGCGCCGGCGACTGTCCCGCCGCGCCCGGCTGGCACAGCGAAACCCATGTACTGTCGAGCGCGCGCGGCATCGGCAGCTGCCGCAGCGTGCTCGATATCGGCCCGGCCGACGTGGTGCAACTGCTGCTGTGCGACGGCAGTTCGCTGCTGGCAGGCAGCCTGGACCTGCCACGCTACCTGGGGCCGGCCACGCTGGCGCGCGACGGCGCGCCCGCCAGCATCGAAGTGGGGCTGGCCCTGCGCCCGCAG
>NZ_NEHB01000027.1 GCF_002127655.1 Janthinobacterium sp. GW456P | reverse complement strand
GCCTGGCCTGGCCCGGCGGCGCCGGCGCGGCGGCGCCTTCCCGGCAAGCCGTCATGACACCCGTCGCGGCGCCGCCCATGTCGCTGGGCGCCGATATCGCCCGCCTGGGCGCGCCCGTGCGCATCGCCGTGGGCAAGTCCACCTTGCGCAGCCTGAGCCTGCCGGTGTCGCAGATCGCCGTCAACGATCCGCGCGTGGCCGGCGCCAGGATGCTGGGCTCGTCCAGCCAGCTGTTCGTCTGGGGCCTGGCCCCGGGCAGCACCAACTTGATCCTGTGGGACCGGCAGCAGCGCCCCGTGATCGTCGATATTGAAGTCGAGATCGATGTCCAGGGCTTGCAGGCGCAGCTGGCCTATGTCTTCCCCGGCGAACATGCCGTCAAGGCGGGCGCGGCCGGCGGCAGCATCGTGCTGTCCGGGCAGGTCAGCGACAGCGTCAAGGCCAGCCAGATTCTCGAGATGGCGCAAGCCTATGCCCAGCGCGGCGCGGGCGACGCGGCGGCCCAGGCCGACGGCGCCGCCGGTGCTGCAGCCAATGCCGCCGGCGGCGTCAAGGTCATCAATATGCTGACGGTCGCGGCGCCGCAGCAGGTCATGCTGGAAGTGAAAATCGCCGAAGTGTCGAAGACCCTGGTCGACCAGCTCGGCGCCAGCGTGGGCATCAGCGGCACGCGCGGCAACTGGACCTATGGCCTGCTGTCGAACCTGCTCAGCGGCCACCCCGGCCAGCTGGGTGCCGTCAACGGCAAGAATGGCAACGGTCTGACGCTCGACGCGCAAAAGCGCGACGGCCTGGTCAAGGTGCTGGCCGAACCGAACATCATGGCCATCAGTGGCCAGGAGGCCAGTTTCCTGGCGGGCGGCAAGATTTTCATTCCGGTCGCGCAAGACAGCACCACCAACAAGATCACGCTGGAGGAAAAGGAATTCGGCATTGCCGTCAAGTTCACGCCCACCGTGCTCGAAGGCGGACGCATCAACCTGAAGGTGGCGCCGGAAGTGTCGGAGCTGAACCGCGAAGGCATCGGCATCACCACCGGCGGGGGCGCCGCCGCCAACGCGGTGCTGCCGGCCTTTACCACGCGGCGCACCACCACCACGGTGCAGCTGTTCGACGGCCAGAGTTTTGCCGTTGGCGGTTTGATCAAGAACAATGTGACGACCAATATCAAGGCCTTGCCCTTCCTGGGCGAGATACCCGTGCTGGGCGCGCTGTTCCGCAGCAGCGATTTCCAGACGGACCGCACGGAGCTCGTCTTCATCATCACGCCGCACCTGGTCAAGCCGCTCGATAGTGAAATTGTGTTGCCCACCGACGCCTACGTGGCACCCAGCCGCGGCGAGTTTTTCCTGCAAGGAAAGATGGAAGGCGCTAGCGCGCCACGGCCACGGCAGGACGCGGCCACGCAGACAGCGCCAGCCGGCGCGGACATTCAATAGGAGCCCATCATGCAGCATGCCGTTTTCCTTCCCGTACTGCTGGCCGCCCTGGCCGCCAGCGGCTGCGCCGCCACGCCGAACCTGGACCGCCAGTTCGGCCACAGCGTCGCGCAGCTGCGCCTGCGGCAAGTGCTGTCGCCGCAGGCGGGCGCGAACCGCGACCCGGTGGCCGGCATGGACGGCAAGGCCGCCCAAGCGGCCTACGCGGCGTATCAGAAAAGCTTTGCCGCGCCCGCGCCGCAAGCGGACGCCTTCACCATCGGCGTCGGGGCACGCAAGTGAAGCTGGCACCGTCACCACAGAACCAGCAAGGCCTATCGTGAAAATCGCCATCAATTCCAGGGATGAAAAAACGCTGTCCGCACTGGGCCAGCTGCTGCGCGGCCGCCACCGGCTCGACGAGATCGATGCGGGCGGCGAATCGCTTGAACCGCTGCTGGCGGCGCAGTCGCCGCCCGACGTGCTGATCTTCGACCGCCCGTCGAACGACGGCGCCGACCTGGCCGCCATCGAGCGCCTCAGCAACCTGCATCCGCGCATGGCTTTCATCGTGCTGTGCCATCAGCAGCCGCCCGAATTCCTGCTGCAGGCCATGCGCGCGGGCGTGCGCGACGTGCTGCCGTTTCCCGCCGCGCCGGCCAGTCTGTATGCGGCGCTCGAACGCATCGAGGAAAAGCTGGAGCGGCGCGAGCATGGCAATGGCAAGGTGCTGGCCTTCATCTCGTGCAAGGGCGGCAGCGGCGCCACCTTCATCGCCAGCAATCTCGGTTATGCGCTGGCCGCCGGCGGCCAGCAGCGCGTTGCCCTGATCGACATGAACCTGCATTTTGGCGACGCCTCGCTGTTCGTCTCCGAGAACAAGCCGCTGGCCACCTTGTCCGACGTCACGCGCGACATCCACCGGCTCGATTCCTCGTTCCTGGGATCGAGCATGCTGCACATCCTGCCCAACTACAGCGTGCTGGCCGCGCCCGAAGACCCCGCCCACGCCAGCGAAGTGGCGCCCGAACACATCGACGCCATCATCCGGCAGGCCAGGCGCCAGTACGATTTCATCGTGCTCGACGTGGGCCGCAACCTCGACGCCGTCAGCGTGCGCGCGCTGGACCACGCCGACATGATCTTTCCCGTCCTGCAGGCGACCTTGCCCTACATCCGCGACGGCAAGCGCCTGCTGGGCATGTTCCGTTCGCTCGAATACGCCAATGACAAGGTGCATATCATTGTCAACCGCCACGACAAGGGCGGCGAGATCCGCCTGCGCGACCTGGAAGCGGCGTATGGCACGGCCGTCTACCGCACCGTGCCGAATCACTACGCCTCGGCGGCCGCCTCGGTCAACCAGGGCGTGCCGATTCTGCAGCTCGACAAAGCCAGCCCGATCACGCGCTCGCTGCAGGAATTCGCCGCCAGCCTGGCCGGCGGCACGGCCGGCACGGCGCGTCAGGGCTGGCTGGGCCGCGTCCTGCGGCGCGCCTGACCCACATGCTTGAACGACTGAGAACAGGAGCATTTCATGGCTAGTTCCCCCATCGCCGCCTTGTCCATCCGCGAACGGCTCGGCAGCGCCAAGATCGCCGCGCTCGCGCCGCAACGCATGGCGGCCATCGACAACCGCGGCTACCGCGACCTCAAGCTGCGCATCCATGGGCTGCTGCTCGAACGGGTCGACCTGGAAAGCATGCAGCGCCTGTCGCAGGAGCGCATCCGCGAAGAATTGCGCGGCCTGGTCGAGCGCTTGCTGGATGAAGAGGCGGTGGTCATCAACGAGGCCGAGCGCAGGAGCCTGACGCGCGATATCCAGCACGAGATGCTGGGCTTCGGCCCGCTGGAAACCCTGCTGTCGGACGCCAGCGTGTCGGACATTCTCGTCAACGGCCACCAGCAGATCTATGTGGAGCGCGGCGGCCGCCTTGAGCTGACCGACATCTGCTTCGACGACGACGCCCACCTGATGAAAATCATCGACAAGATCGTCTCGCGCGTGGGCCGGCGCATCGATGAATCGAGCCCCATGGTCGATGCGCGCCTGCCCGATGGTTCGCGCGTGAATGCCATCATCCCGCCGCTGGCCATCGACGGCCCCGTGATGTCGATCCGGCGCTTTTCCGTCGATCCCCTGCGCCTGGCCGACCTGGTCGCCTACCGCAGCATGACGGCGGAAATGGCCGAGGTGCTGCAGGGCCTGGGCAAGGCGAAGATGAATATCCTCATTTCCGGCGGCACGGGCAGCGGCAAGACCACCATGCTCAACGTGATTTCCGGCTTTATCGGCCATACCGAACGCATCGTCACGGTGGAAGACGCGGCCGAACTGCAGTTGCAGCAGCCGCACGTGGTACGGCTGGAAACGCGCCCGCCGAATATCGAAGGCAAGGGCGAAGTGAGCCAGCGCGCGCTGGTGCGCAACGCGCTGCGCATGCGCCCGGACCGCATCATCCTGGGCGAGGTGCGCGGCGCCGAGGCGCTCGACATGCTGGGGGCCATGAACACGGGCCATGAAGGCTCGATGGCGACCATCCACGCCAACACCCCGCGCGACGCCATCACGCGGCTGGAAAACATGATCAGCATGGCGGCGGCCAACCTGCCCAGCAAGGCCATCCGGCAGCAGATCAGCTCGGCCGTGTCGGTGGTGGTGCAAGTGTCGCGCCTGATCGACGGCAAGCGCAAGGTCACGTCGATCCAGGAAATCACGGGCATGGAAGGGGAGGTCATCACGATGCAGGAAATTTTCAGTTTCCGGCAGACGGGCGTGGCCGAGGGCGGCGCGGTGGTCGGGCATTTCTCGGCCAGCGGCATCCGCCCGCGCTTTCTCGAGCGCCTGAACAGCTTCGGCATCGGCGTGCCGGCCTCGCTGTTCGAACCCACCGCGGCGGGGCGCTGACCCGCCATGCTTTCCTACCTTGTGTATCTGTTTATTTTCCTGGCCGTCCTGCTGCTGGTGACTGGCGCCTGGCTGGCGTGGCAGGCGGTGCGGGGGCCGGGCGCGGCGCGCGTGGCGCGGCGCCTGCAAGCGATGTATACGGCCAGCGATGGCGAACAGGCGCTGTCGATCACCAAGCAGCGCCCGCTGAGCGTCTATCCGTTCCTGCAAGGCGTGCTGGAAGGCTTGCCCGGCGCGCGGCGCGTCGAGCAGCTATTGCTGCAGGCGGGCATGCGCTGGCTCGTGGCCGGGTTCCTCGGCTATTGCGCACTCGGCGCGCTGGCCGGCCTGCTGCTGGCCGGCGCGCTGCCCCTGCCATGGTATGTGCGCCTGGGCCTGGGCGCGGGCGGCGCCATGCTGCCGTACCTGCTGGTGCGCCGCGCCAGGAGCCGGCGGCTGGTGCGCATCGAGCAGCAGCTGCCGGATGCGCTCGACCTGATGGGCCGCGCCATGCGCGCCGGCCATGCGTTTCCCACCGCGCTGAAAATGGTGGGCGAGGAGATGACGGGGCCGCTGGCCGAGGAATTTCGCGCGGTGTTCGACGAAGTCAGTTTCGGCGTCGCGATGGCCGATGCGCTGGGCAACCTGGCCGCGCGCGTGCCCAGCACGGACTTGCGCTATTTCGTCATCGCCGTGCTGATCCAGCGCGAGACGGGCGGCAACCTGACTGAATTGCTGAGCAGCATCAGCGCCATCATCCGCGACCGCCTGAAATTGCTGGGACAGGTGCGCGTGCTGTCGGCCGAAGGGCGCATGTCGGCCTGGGTCCTGGGCCTGCTGCCGTTCGGCGCGGCGCTGATGATGCACGTGATGAATCCGCAGTTTATCGCCGTGCTGTACACGGATGGGGGCGGGCGCAAGATGGTCGGCGTGGCGCTGGGCCTGCTGATCGTTGGCGTGCTCTGCATTCGAAAAATTATCCATATCCGCGTGTGAAATGAAGGGAGGAGCACGATGAGCAACATGAATGCGGCGCAGTTGGCTTTGCTGGGTCTGCTGTTCCTGATCGTTTTCGCGCTGGCCGTGCTGGTGCTGCGCATGTTCGGCGGCAGCGCCGTGCAGGAGCGGCTGCAGGCGCTGGGCGATGCCGGCGCCGCTGGCGATAGCGGGCGCCATGCCAGGCGGCGCTGGCTGGCGCATGCCGTCAGCCTGACGCGCCCGCTTGCCAGGCTGTCGCTGCCGGACGAGGGCTGGGAAAGTTCGCCCATCCGCAGCCGCTTCGTGCATGCGGGCTGGCGCAGCCAGGCCGCGCCCGCGCTGTTCTACGCGGCCAAGACGGCCTTGTTCGTGGGCTTGCCGCTGCTGGCGTATTTCCTGCTGCGCCACGGCGGGCACAATATGCTGTTGTGGCTGGTCGCGGCGGCCGCCCTCGGCTATTACCTGCCCAATGTCTGGCTGTCGCATTGCCTGAAACAGCGCCAGCGCGACGTGTTCGAGACCTTTCCCGATGCGCTGGACCTGATGACGGTGTGCGTCGAAGCGGGGCTGGCCATGGATGCGGCGCTGGCGCGCGTGGCGCAGGAAATCGGCTTGAAAAGCAAGGTCCTGGCCGAAGAGCTGCAACTGGTGACGCTGGAACTGCGCGCCGGCAGCGCCAAGGACAAGGCCTTGCGCAACCTGGCCCTGCGCACCGGGGTGGAAGATGTCGATGCGCTGGTGACCTTGCTGATCCAGGCCGAGCGCTTCGGCACGAGCATCGCCGCGTCGCTGCGCGTGCAGTCCGACCAGCTGCGCACCAAGCGGCGCCAGCGCGCCGAGGAAACGGCGGCCAGGATCGCCCTCAAGCTCCTGTTTCCGCTGATCTTTTTTATCTTCCCGTCGCTGATGGTGGTGCTGATGGGGCCGGCGTTCCTGCAGATTTACCGTGTGCTGCTGCCGGCCATGCGGGGCGGCTGAGGGCTGGCCAGGGGCAAAAAAAAGCTGCCGGAGTTTCCTCCGGCAGCTTTTTTTGCATCAGCCTGCGCGTGGCAATCAGGCAAACGGCGCCAGCAGCGGCACCATCTGGCCAAATACCTTCGGGCTGGCGGCGATGACGTCGCCCTTGTACAGGTAGTCCGATTCGCCGGAGAATTCACCGACGATGCCGCCCGATTCCGTGATCATCAGGGCGCCAGCGGCGATATCCCATGGCTTCAAGCCTTTTTGATAGAAGCCGTCCAGGCGGCCGCAAGCGACGTAGGCCAGATCCAGCGCGGCCGAGCCGGCGCTGCGCACGCCCTGGCTGCGTTCGCCCATGATCGCGTACATTTTCAGGTAGTCGTCGAGCGCGCGCGGGCCGGCGCCGTGGCCGGTGCCCAGCACGGCGTTTGCAATGCGGTCGAGCTTGGTGACGCGGATGCGTTTTTCGTTCAGGTAGGCGCCGGCGCCCTTGGTGGCGGTAAACAGGTCATTGCGGACCGGATCGTAGATGACGGCTTGCGTGATCACGCCGCGCTGTGCCAGCGCGATCGAGATGCAGTATTGCGGGAAGCCGTGGATGAAGTTGGTGGTGCCATCGATCGGGTCGATGATCCACTGGTATTCATTCTCGTCGTGCGAGTTGGCGGAAGCTCCCGATTCCTCGCCCAGGAACGCATGGTCCGGGTAGGCTTTGGACAGCACCTCGATGATGGCTTGTTCGGCCGCCTGGTCGACATCGGTGACGAAATCGTTATGTTGTTTTTCCGTGACGACGACGCGGTCGAGGTCAAAAGAGGCGCGATTGATGACAGTGGCGGCGCGGCGGGCGGCTTTGATCGCCGTGTTGAGCATTGGGTGCATGTGAGCTTCCGTTAAAAGCACGCGAGCGCCCAGCGGTACTTTTCAGTGCCGGAGCGCAAGTGTGCAAGAATGAATTAAAGAGCAAAGCGGTGCCGAAGTGGTTAAAATCCCGGCCTGGCGTCAGCGTTTTGTGACGTCGTTTCCCGAAATTTCCTGTATCGATACCGCGCAATAGCGCTATTTTAAATGAATCTGCCCGAAATCAACACGTCTCTTTTCAAACGCCTGCGATTTATTCTTGTCGAAACTAGTCGCTCTGGCAACATTGGCGCCGTCGCGCGCGCCATGAAAACGATGGGTTTTTCCGATCTGGTGCTGGTCAACCCACGTTTCCCCGATGCCTTGACGGACGCGGAAGCGGTGGCCTTCGCCAGCGGCGCGCAGGATATCCTGGCCGGCGCGCGCATCGTCGGCTCGATCGCCGATGCGCTCGAAGGCTGCAATTACGCGGCCGCCGTGTCGGCCCGTTTGCGCGAATTCTCGCCGCCCGTCACGGCCCCGCGCGCCATCGCGGCGCAACTGGCGGCCAGCGAAGACTTGCACGCGGCCGTCATCTTCGGCAACGAGCGTTTCGGCTTGCCCAACGAGATCGTCGAGCAGTGCAACGTGCTGATCAACATCCCCGCCAATCCCGCGTATTCCTCGCTGAACCTGTCGCAGGCGGCGCAGGTCGTGGCCTATGAATGCCGCGTGGCGGCGCTCGATGCGGCAGGCGAGGCTCAGGCGGCCAGCCCCGTCGGCTTCCATGGCGACGCGGCCAGCCTGGCGCAGGTCGACGGCATGTACGCGCACCTGGAACAGGCGCTGGTCGCCATCGACTTCCTCGACGCCGACAATCCGAAAAAACTCATGCCGCGTCTGAAACGCCTGTTTTCGCGCACGGGGCTGGAAACGGAAGAGGTCAATATCCTGCGCGGCATCGCGCGGCATATCCTGGCGGTCGCCAAAAAAGGCCCATGATCGAGACGCGGCTGCTGCGCCAGTTCATCGCCGTCGCCGAGGAACGCAATTTCCGCCGCGCGGCCGAACGGCTGCACATGGCGCAGCCGCCGTTGTCGCAGGCGATATTGCGGCTGGAAGAAACGCTCGGCTATCCCGTATTCGAGCGCACCAACCGCAAGGTCAGCCTGACGCCGGCCGGGGATGCTTTCCTGGCCACCGCGCGCCAGGTGCTGGCCAGCCTGGAAGAGGGCGTGGCCGCCACGCGCCGCGTGGCGCAGGGCATCGAAGGGCATGTGCGCCTGAGCTTTATCCACATCACGCCCTACGCCCACGTATTGAATGCCTTGCGCGCGTTTCGCGCCGCCTCGCCTGCCGTGCAGTTCACCTTGCGCGAAGCATCGACGCAGCAGCAGGTCGAGTGGCTGGAAAAAGGCGAGGTCGATATCGCCCTGCTGCGCGCGCCGGGACGCAGCACGCCGGGCCTGCGCTTCGAGCGCCTGTCCGGCGAAGACATCGTCGTTGCGCTGCCGTTGGGCCACCGCTGCGCGGGCCAGGCGCGCGTGGACCTGCTTGACCTGGCCGGTGATGATTTCGTCGCCTCGCCGCGCGAGCTGGGCCAGGGTTTCCACGACCAGCTGGCCAGCCTGTGCCTGCACGCGGGTTTCGTGCCGCGCGTGGTGCAGCAGGCGCGCCGCCTGCACACGGTGCTGGGCCTGGTGGCGGCCGGTTTTGGCGTGGCCCTGCTGCCGGCCAGCCTGGCGGCGTCCAAGCCTGCCGGCGTCGTCATGCTGCCGCTGGCAAGCAGCGCGCCCGAAGCCTTGCGCCAGCTCGACCTGTACATGGCGTGGGACCCGCAACGCACGTCTCCCGTGCGCGAGCGGCTGCTGGCGCAGCTGCGGCAGTGTGCTGCGCAATGAGACGTTGAACGTCTCGTTTCAAGATAAATAAGATATTTTACAGATGGTGAGCGAGGGGCCAGCATGGCGTTTTGATTGTCAGGAACCGCCATGTCCACCATGTCCTCGCGCACAGTGCTGCCGTCCGCCACGCTGCCACTCTCCATTTACCTGCTCTCCCTGTGCAGCTTTGCCTTCGGCTTGTCTGAATTCATCGCCGCCGGCCTGTTGACCCCCATGGCGCGCGACTTGCACGCCAGCGTGGCGGCGGCCGGCGGCGCCATCGCCGCGTACGCGCTGGGGGCGGCCATCGGCGCGCCCATCCTGACGGCCATGCTGGCGCGCCGGCCCGTGCGCCAGGTGCTGTTGGCCACCATGCTCGTGCTGGCGGCCGGCAGCATGGCCATGGCGGCCGCGCCGGCGCTGGGCGCGCTGCTGGGGGTGCGTTTTGCCGTCGGCCTCGCGCATGGCGTGTTCATGGCGGTGGCCTCGCATGCGGCCACCAGCCTGGTCGACCCGTCCCGCGCGGGACGGGCGCTGTCCATCGTCTGGCTGGGCCTGACCCTGGCGCTGGCCGGCGGCGTGCCGCTGGGGACGTGGCTGGGCGCCGTCTCGTCGTGGCGCTGGGTGTTCGCCGCCATCGGCGTGCTGGCACTGTGCGGCGGCGCCGGCCTGCGCTTTGCCATGCCGGCCGCGCGCGGTCAGTTTGCCGCCGCATCGGCGCTGGCCAGCCTGCGCGCCATCCTGCAGCCGCCCCTGCTGCTGGCGGCCGGCGTGGCGGCGCTCGTCAGCGTGGCCACCTTCAGCTTTTTCACGTATGTCTCGCCTTTCCTGCTGCAGCTGGGCGGGCTCGATGCGGGCTGGCTCAGCGCCGCCATGCTGTGCTTTGGCGCGTGCGCCATCGGCGGCAACCTGCTGGGCGGCTGGTGTGCCGACCGCCCCGACCCCCTGCGCGCCACCGTGCTGGCCCTGGCCGCGCTGGCGCTCAACCTGCTGGGATTTTATGCGCTGCGCACGCATCCGTTTGCCATGCTGGCCCTGTGCGGCACCCTGGGCTTGCTGTTCTTTGCCCTCGTTACCCTGTCGACCATGCGGCTGCTACGCCTGGCGCAACGACATTGTCCAGGCAGCGACGCCGTGGCGGCGGGCCTGAATATCGCCGCCTTCAATGCCGGTACGGCCGCTGGCGGCGCGCTGGGCGGTGTGCTTATCGTCGCGTTTGGCTTGCCCGGCATCGCCATCGGCGGCGCGCTGGCGGCGCTGCTGGCCATGCTGATCCTGTGGTTACAGTCGCGCGAACTAGACGGCTCGCTCTAGTTTTTGCGCGCGGAAGCGCACTGCCTTTGGCGTACACTGGCCTGCAAAAGGCGGTACAAAACAAGGGGAGACATGGGAATGCGACGCAGATCGTTTTTGAAACTGGGCGTGCTTGGCGCCTGCGCGCTGGCGGCCGGCGGCGCCGCCTACCGCCTGGTGCGCGGACCGGCGCCTCCTGGCCGTTTCGTGCTCAACGGCGAAGCGCGCGCGGCGCTGGCGGCCATCGTGCCGGCCATGCTGGGCAGCGCGCTGCCGCAGGAAGCTCCCGCGCGCGCCGCGATGCTCGATGGCGCCATCGCCGGCGTGGACACGGCCATCCATGGCTTGCCGCTGGCGGCGCAGCAGGAAGTGCAGGATCTGTTCGGCTTGCTGGCGCTGGCGCCCGCGCGGCGCTTTGTCGCCGGTGTCACAGGTGGCTGGTCCGAAGCCGATCCGGCCCAGGTGGCCGCCTTTTTGCAGGCGTGGCGCACGCACCGCCTGGCCACCCTGCAGACGGCCTACCTGGCCCTGCACGACCTGATCCTCGGCGCCTGGTATGCCGATGCCGCCCACTGGGCCGCCATCGGTTATCCGGGACCGCTGCCCGAACTGAGCGCATAAGGCCACCATGAGCACATCCCCCATTCCTGATCCCATCGCCGCCGGCATTGCGGCAGGCTGGCACGTCACCGACGCCAGTACCCTGGGCGCCGACCGCAGCTTCGAGGCGGACGTCGTCGTCATCGGCAGCGGCGCCGGCGGCGGCGTGACGGCGGAAATACTCGCGCTGGCCGGCCTGAAGGTGCTGATCGTCGAAGAGGGCGGCTTGAAGTCCTCGCAAGACTTCAAGATGCGCGAAGCGGACGCCTATCCCGCGCTGTACCAGGAATCGGCGGCGCGCAAGACGCGCGACAAGGCCATCAACATTTTGCAGGGGCGCACGGTGGGCGGCTCGACCACCGTCAACTGGACCTCGAGTTTTCGCACGCCGCCCGGCACCCTCGAATACTGGCGCCGGCACTTTGGCTTGTCCGGCTATTCGGTGGACACCATGGCGCCGTGGTTCGCCATGATGGAGCAACGCCTGCACGTGAGCGACTGGGCCGCGCCGCCCAATGAAAACAACGATTTATTGCGCCGTGGCGCCGCGGCGCTGGGCATACCCACGGCCGCCATCCGGCGCAACGTGAACGGCTGCTGGAACCTCGGTTATTGCGGCATGGGCTGCCCGACGAATGCCAAGCAATCGATGCTGGTGACGACGATTCCGTCGGCGCTGGCGCTGGGCGCGGGCCTGCTCGTGCATGCGCGCGCCGAACGTTTCATCTTCAAGGGCGAGCGCGTCGACAGCCTGCAGGTGACGGCGCTGGACGCCGCCGGGCAGGCGCCGACGGGCGTGCGCCTCACCTTGCGCGCCAAACACTTTGTGCTGGCCGGCGGCGCCATCAATTCGCCGGCGCTGCTGCTGCGCTCGCAGGCGCCCGATCCGCACGGCTTGCTGGGCCGGCGCACCTTTTTGCATCCGACCGTGGTGTCGGCTGGCCTGTTCACGCAGCGCGTCGACGCCTATGCGGGTGCGCCGCAGACGATTTATTCCGACCATTTCCTGCACGTGGCACCGATCGACGGCCCCATCGGCTACAAGCTCGAAGCGCCGCCTTTGCACCCGCTGCTGATGGCCACCACCATGGGCGGTTTCGGCGACGAGCATGCGCGCACCATGCGCGAATTTCCCCATGCGCATGCCTTGCTGGCCTTGCTGCGCGACGGCTTTCACCATGATGCGGCGGGCGGCAGCGTGTCCATCGACAGCTTCGGCGCGCCCGTGCTCGACTATCCGCTCACGCCTTTCATCTGGGATGGCGTGCGGCGCGCGCTGCTGTCGATGGCGGAAATCCAGTTCGCCGCCGGCGCCAAGAGCGTGTATCCCGTGCATGAACTGGCCAGCCACTACACGAGCTGGACGCAGGCGAAGCGGGCCATCGGCGATTTGCCGATGAAGGCGCTGCTGACGCGCGTGGTATCGGCCCACGTGATGGGCGGCTGCGCCATGTCCGACGATGCGCGCCTGGGCGTGACGGGCGCCGACGGCCGCTACCACGGCGTGCGCAATCTGTCCGTGCACGACGGCTCGCTGTTCCCCACGTCGATAGGCGCCAACCCGCAATTGACGATCTATGCGCTGGCCGCGCGCCTGGCCAGCGGCCTGGCGCGGGAGTTGACCGGTAAGCTCGCCCCCGTTCCCGCCCCCGTTCCCGTTTCTGCTGCGACGACGGCATGATCGCGCGCATCCTCAAGTGGCTGATGCTGCTGCAAGTACTGGCCGTGCTGGGCCTGGCGTACCTGGCCATGCAGGCGTGGGGCGTCGCTTCGCCCGCCATGGCCCTGCTGCTGGCGGCCGCCATGCTGCTGGCTGTGCGGGCGTTGATCGTGGCGCGCAATTTCTGGGAAAGCCGGCGTGCCGGCAGCCCCGTGCCGACGGAACATCAGTTGGGTGCCGGGGGTGCCGCGCGCCTGTTTTTCGGCGAGCTGCGCGCCACCCTGTGGACCTCGTCATGGGGCATGCTGCGTCCGCGCCTGCATGCGGCCGACAACATTACTGGCCAGGGTCTGCCGGTGCTGCTGATCCACGGCTATGTGTGCAACCGCGGCTACTGGGCACAGCTGAGCCGGCAGCTGGCGCGGGCCGGCATCGCGCACGAGGGCATCGACCTGGAACCGATAGGCGCCGACATCGAGGACTTCGTGCCGCAGGTGGAGCAAGCGATCGGCGCGCTGTGCGCACGCACGGGCAGCGATCGCGTCATCATCGTTGCCCACAGCATGGGCGGCCTGGTGGCGCGCGCCTGGCTGCGCCAGTACGGCGCGGCCCGCGTGGCGCGCATCGTCACCATCGGCACGCCGCATCACGGCACGGCGCTGGCCAACCTGGCGGCGGGGACGAATGCGCGGCAGATGAGCCGCATCGACGATACGCCCAGCGGCTGGCTGGCGCAGCTGGCCGCCAGCGAGGCGCCGGCAACGCGTGCGCTGATCACGTCGATGTATTCGCATCACGACAATATCGTCGCGCCGCAAGCGTCCGCGTGGCTGCCCGGCGCACGCAATATCGCCTTCGGCGGCATCGGCCACGTGGCGCTGGCCAGCGACGCGCGCCTGCTGCGCCGGCTGCTGGCAGAAATCACTATCAAGAACGAAGTCACTCAGCCCCCTTCGGCCCCCCATTTCGCCTGAGTCCTGTTGTGTTTTGTCTGCATGGCAAGACTGTCTCTTTTGACTCTGCTGTTGCCCCTGTTTAACAACGCAAGGGCCAGATAATGCTGTTTTCCACTGGCGTACTGTATTAAGCTAACGTCGGAAGACAGGCGGTGGAAGTTTGTTCTTGAGGCCGCTTGCCCCGTTCCGCAGCCTTACGACGGCCACCTATTTCTCTGGATATATGGCAAGATGTTGTAGGATTGTTATGTGGCCGCGCAAGCGGAAAGTTGAACGCAGGCAGAAAATGAGTCCATGCAGTTTTTATTGGGGGCGCTAATTGTCCGCACGTATACTGATTATCGAAGATAACGCCACCAATATGGAATTGATGGTGTACTTGCTGCGTGCCTTCGGGTACACGCCGCTGGCCGCCTATGATGGTGAAGAGGGCGTGCGCATGGCGCGCAGCGAATTGCCCGACCTGATCATTTGCGACGTGCATTTGCCCAAGCTCGATGGCTATGGCGTGGTGGCGGAACTGAAAAAAGACCCGCTGCTGCGCAAGATTCCTGCCCTGGCCGTGACGGCGCTGGCCATGGTGGGCGACCGCGAACGCCTGCTCGAAGCGGGTTTCAATGGCTACATCGGCAAGCCCATCGAGCCCGACCTGTTCGTCGCGGAGCTGGAGTCTTTTTTACCCGGGGCGCCGTCGACGCCAGTTAAAAACGACATAGCCACCATCCTGATCGTCGATGATCATGTGCTGAACCGCGAGTTCCTCACCGCGCTGCTGGGCTACGGCGGCCACCGCCTGCTGGAGGCGGCCAATGGCGCCGATGCGCTGGAAATACTGCGCACCGAGCGGCCGGACCTGATCGTCTCGGACATCCTCATGCCGAACATGGACGGCTACGAATTCGTCACGCGCGTGCATGCCGATCCTGCGCTGGCCGACGTGCCCATCATCTTTTATACGGCCACCTACCGCGAGCAGGAAGCGATCCTGCTGGCGCAGGCCTGCGGCGTGCGCTGGGTGCTGCCGAAACCATCCGACCCGGAAGTCATCGTACGCACCGTCAACGAGGCGCTGGGACTGATGCCGCCGGCGGCCCAGGTGCCGGCCGCGCCGGGCGCCGGCGGCAGTGCCGCGCCTCCCGCCACGGGCAAGCTGGCCGGCATCGAGCACCAGGTCAGCGGCTACCTCGACGAACTCGAATCGAGCAGCCAGCAGATTTCGCAGCTGGCCAGCCAGCGCGAGGGCCAGGCCGCGCTTCCCGAAGACCTGGGCGTCATGACAGAGCGCTTGTCGCGTTCGCTGTCGAGCCTGCAGGCGGTGAGCCTGCGCCTGACGGCCCTGATCGAACTGGGCATCGAGCTGGGCGCCGAACGCGATCCGCGCGCCCTGATCGAGGCGGGCTGCAAGGTGGCGCAGAATATCTGCGTCTCCAAGTACGCCTGCATCGGCGTGCTGGAAGAGGGCGCCGAAAAGCTCAGCTATTTTTCCTCGTGCGGCGCCGAGAAAAACCTCGAGCGCATCGCCAGCGCGCCGCGCACGGGCATTTTGAACCGCTTGCTGGAACAGCGCCAGCCCTACCGGGTCAATGGCTTGAAGGGCGATCCCGGCGCGCTGGGCTTGCCCGACACGCACCCGCCCGTGCATTCCTTCCTGGGCGTGGCCATCGCTTCGCGCGAACGCAGCCACGGCTGGCTGTATCTGGTCGACAAGCTGGGGGCGAATGAATTTTCCGAAGTCGACGAGCGGGTCGCCGCGACGGTGGCGGCGCAGATCGCCGTCGCCTACGACAACCTGCTGCTGTACGACGAGATCAAGCGCCATCACGAGCAGCTGACCCTGGACATGGCGGCGCGCATCCGCCTCGATGAAGACCTGCGCCGCTTCCGCCTGGCGATGGATGCCACGGCCGACGCGATTTTCCTCGTCGACCGCGCCGGCATGTGCTTCGTCGACGTCAACCAGACCGCTTGCCGCATGCTCGGTTTCGAGCGCGAGGATTTCCTGCGCGTGGGGCCGGGCCGCGCGCACGAGGGAGAATCCCAGCTCGAAGAGCTGTACAACAAGCTGCTGGCTGGCGACCAGGGCGGCCCGATGACGGAGTTGCAGCTGCAGCGCAAGGACGGCTCGCCGCTGTCGGTGGAAGTGCAGCGGCGCACCCTGCGCTCGGGGCAGAGCTGGATCCTGGTGGCCGTGGCGCGCGACATCACCGAGCGCAAGGATGCCGAGCAGCGTCTGATGAAGCTGGCCCATTTCGATACCTTGACGGGCTTGCCGAACCGCAGCCAGTTTTATGCTTCGCTGACCCATTCGCTGTCCCAGGCGGCCGAACACCAGTGGGCCGTTGCCGTGCTGTTCATGGATATCGACCGCTTCAAGAATATCAACGATACCTTGGGTCATACCATCGGCGACGACCTGCTGCGGCAGTTTTCCAGCCGCCTCGTCGATTGCCTGCGCGTGCGCGACACCATCGGCCGCTTCGGCGGCGATGAATTTGCCACTATCCTGCTGCTGCCCGAAGGCGCCCAGCATGCCGTGGGCGTGGTCGACAAGATCCGCGAGGCGATGCGCAAGCCCTTCGATTTGCAGGGCCATGAGGTGACGGTGACGGTCAGCATCGGCATTTCCGTGTTCCCCGAGGATGCGCTCGACGCGGACACCCTGATTCAATACGCCGACACGGCCATGTACCGCGCCAAGGAAGCGGGGCGCGACGCCTTCCGCTTCTTCACGGCGGAAATGAATGCGCAATCGATGGCGCGGCTGGACATGGAAAATGCCTTGCGACGCGCCATCGACAACGAGGAATTCGTGCTGTTCTTCCAGCCCAAAGTGAATATCATCTCGGGGCGCATCAGCGGCGCCGAAGCGCTGATACGCTGGCGCCGTCCGGGCCACGGCATGGTCTCGCCGGCCCTGTTCATCCCCTTGCTGGAAGAAACGGGCCTCATCGTGCGCGTTGGTAACTGGGTGCTCGACGAGGCGTGCAAGAAGATCAGCGAGTGGGGCGCCAGCAGCATCGGCCCCGTGCACCTGTCGGTGAACGTGTCGGGCATCCAGTTCTTCGTCGGCGGCCTGGAAGAGGAGGTGCTCAAGGCCATCCGCAAGCACGATATCGCGCCCGACCTGCTGGAACTGGAGCTGACGGAAAGCTCGCTGATGTCGAATGCCGAGGAAACCATCTCCGTGTTGCGCAACCTGAAGGCGCTGGGCATCCAGATATCGATCGATGACTTCGGCACCGGCTATTCCAGCCTGGCCTACCTGAAGCGCTTCCCCATCGACAAGCTGAAGATCGACATCGCCTTCGTGCGCGAAGTGACGAGCAATCCGGACGACGCGGCCATCGTGCTGGCCATCATCAGCATGGCGCACAGCATGAAGCTGGACGTGATCGCCGAAGGCGTGGAAAACGATGCGCAGCTGGCCTATTTGCGGCGCCACGGCTGCGACGAGATGCAGGGCTATTATTTCAGCCGCCCCGTGCCGCAGGATGAATTCGAACAGATGTTGATGAAAGGCAAGCAGCTGCAGGCGCCCGAGGATGCTGGCAGCGAAGAGCAGCAAACCTTGCTGATCGTCGACGACGATGTCTTCATGCTCGACGTGCTCAGCGACTTCCTGGCGCAGGACGGCTACCGCATCCTGACGGCGCAGACGGCCGCCGAGGGCTTTGACATCCTGGCGCGCCACAAGGTGCAGGTGATCCTGTGCGACCAGTGCATGCCGCTCATGAGCGGCACCGAATTCATGGAGCGGGTCAAGCACCTGTGCCCCGACACCTTCCGCATCATGCTGTCCGCCTTTGCCGACCTGACGCCCATCATGGCGGCCATCAACCGCGGCGCCGTCGACCGCTTCTATACCAAGCCGTGGAAAGGCGCCGTGCTGCGCGAGAATATCCGCGAAGGCTTCCGCCTGCACAAGCTGCTGCATGGCCCGGTGAAAGCGGCGGCCTAGGCGCTTGCCGCGCGCAAGCGACCGGCCGCCGCGTGCGCTGGCGCACCTTGGGGCGCAGCTCGCTATCGAATTAGACTCCCGTCTCTAGTTTTGCTCTCTAGAATAAAAACATCCATGTAGTGGCATGGCCTTTCACATGACGGGAGCTGGCGATGGTAAAGAAATTGAAGGAACTGGCGGAAGACACGGAATTGGCGAGCGCCGTGCGCTCGTCCGCGCAGCAGATCTGGCAAGCGGGCCTGGGCGCCTTCGCCAAGGCACAGGAAGAGGGCGGACGCGTATTTTCCAAGCTGGTCAAGGAAGGCACGGAATTCCAGAAGCGCGCCGAAGACAAGGTGGCCGACGTCAGCGGCAGCGTCAGCAAGCTGGCCGATGGCGTGGGCAAGCAGGCCAGCGGTTCCTGGGACAAGCTGGAACAGGTGTTTGAGGAGCGCGTGGCGCGCGCGCTGGCCACCATCGGCGTGCCCACGCAGCAGGACATTGCCGCGCTGCACGCGCAGATCGATGCCTTGAGTCGGCAAGTGGCGGCGCTGTCGGCCAAGGCCGCGCCGGCGCCCAGGCCGAAGGCGGTGGCCAGGCCCGCCGTGAAGGCGGCGCCGAAAGCCGTACCGAAGACTGCGCCGAAAGCCGCGACGAAAGCCGTACCGAAGACTGCGCCGAAAGCCGCGACGAAAGCGGCCGCCGCCAAGACCCCGGCCAAGCCTGCCGCCAGGTCCGCGGCAAAACCTGCCGTCAAGTCCGCGACCAAGCCCGCCGCGAGACCGGCGGCGAAGAAAAAAGCGCCGGCCGCCTGAGCTGGCGCCGCATTCCTCCGGCCTGCTCGCGCAGGCTTTTTTTTTGCCCGGGCTTAGTCCTCTGCCGTGGGGCGGAGTGTTTCATTACGGCTATCTTAGGTGGTATGCTTGAGGCAGAACACAGAGAGATTGCCCGCCATGCTACAAAAAGCACCACGCCGTACCCGCGAACGCATCCTGGAGTTGTCGCTGCGCCTGTTCAATGAGTTTGGTGAGCCGAATATCACGACGACCGTGATTGCGGAAGAGATGAACATTTCGCCGGGAAACCTGTATTACCACTTCCGTAACAAGGATGACATCGTCAACTCGATCTTCGTCCAGTTCGAGGCGGAAATCGAACGCATCCTGACCGTGCCCGACGGGCGCCGCTCGAATATCGAGGATGTCTGGCTGTACCTGCACCTGATGTTCGAACTGATCTGGCGCTACCGCTTTTTCTATCGCGACCTCAACGATTTGTTGTCGCGCAACCGCAAGCTGGAATTGCACTTCAAACTGATCCTGGCGCACAAGATCAAGGTGGCCACGCAGCTGTGCGAAGATTTACGCAGCGAACAGTCGCTCGAGGCGTCGGACATGGAAGTGGCCGCCATGGCGACGAATATGGTGGTCGTCGCCACCTACTGGCTGTCGTACGAGTACGTGCGCAACCCGCGCAAGTACAGCGAGCAGCAATCGATGTCCGATGCGCTGGCGCGCGGCTGCTATCAGGTGCTGTCCCTGATCGGCCCCTATTTGCGCAACGAAACGCATTTGCTGTTTCGCAAGCTGTCGGAAGAGTATGTGACCAAACTCAAGAACGATTGACGCGGCTGCTGGCGCCGCGTCGTCATTTACAGGAGAGATATATGGCTTGGAAACAATTTCCTTATCGGGACGAAGCATATGTCTACACCCCGCAAACCCTGGAAGCGGCCTGGTCGCGCCTGCATGCGGGCGATGTGGAACCATTTCCCACCCACCCTGCGCTGGTGCAAGCCTGGCTGGCCTTCCATGCGGGCGACTTCGAGCGCGCCGTGAAGCTGGGCCTGGCCGTCGGCGTGCCCGGTTATGCGGTGGCGCACAAGGCCACTTGCATCTATGCCACGCACCTGGAAGTGCACGACAGCCAGAAACTCGACATGTACGAGGAAGTGGCCGAGCGCTGCGAGCGCCAGCAGAGCGAGCAGCCGGACAATCCGGCCGGCTACTACTGGCATGCCTACAGCCTGGGCCGCTACGCGCTCGGCACYTCCGTCGTCAAGGCCCTGGCGCAAGGCATGGGGGCGCGTGTGCGCAACAGTCTGGACCGCACGATGACGATCGCGCCCATGCATGCGGAAGCGCATATCGCGTTTGGGATTTATCATACGGAAATTATCGACAAGGTCGGCGCCATGATAGGGGGGCTGACCTATGGCGCCAACAAGGAGGACGGCTACCAGCACTTCAAGACGGCGCTGGCCTTGACGCCATATTCGGCGCTGGCGCACAGCGAATATGCGCGCGCATTGAATATGCTCGATGGAAAGAAAAAGCTGGCGGAAGCGCTGGCCCTGTATGAAAAGGCGGCCGAGTGCGTGGCACTGGACGCCAAGGAACGCCTCGAAGTCGAGGCGGCGATCGATGAATTGAAAGAATAAGGACTACTGTGATCAAGGCTTTATGTGTGTATTGCGGCGCCAACGCGGGCGTCTCGCCGGACTATGCCGTGGCGGCGCGCGAACTGGCGCGCGTGCTGGTGGCGGAAAATATTTCGCTTGTGTATGGCGGCGGAAAAGTGGGCCTGATGGGCGTGATCGCCGATGAAGTGCTGCGCCTGGGCGGCGAGGTAACGGGCGTGATTCCCACGCAGCTGGTGGAACGCGAAGTGGGCCACATGGGCTTGACGCGCCAGTTCATCGTGAAGGACATGCATGAGCGCAAGGCGATGATGGCCAGCCTGTCCGATGCCTTCATCGCCATGCCCGGCGGCTATGGCACGCTGGAAGAACTGTTCGAGATGCTCACATGGGCCCAGCTGGGTTTGCATGCCAAGCCCATCGGCCTGCTCAATGTCGACCGTTTCTATGATGGCTTAATTGCTTTCGTGCAAAACGGCAAGGAGCAGGGTTTCATCCGCCCGCAGCACGCGGCGTTCCTCAATGCCGACGCCGATCCTGAAGCGCTGGTGCAGCGCCTGAAGGATTGCGCGCCGTAATGCCGTTTTCGCCTGGCGGTGCGTATGCGGCCAGGCAACTATTTTCCCTGTCGCTTGCAAGGGCCATGCAGTACGCACTGCATGGCTTTTTTATTTCCGCATGGGAAAATTGATCGGGCCTGATGACTTAATTAATAAAAATATGGCCATAAAATTGCAGTGGTAGCATGTTTTTTTGAAAATGAAGATGCTTTTTAAGCATGGCTGTGGTCTACTGGCAGGGTTCAAATGTTAGGAATATCGGACACCGACGAGCGTTGTACAGACTCCCCAAAAAAGGTGCCGGTCCATTTCAAGTTGCCACAACCACGCTACTTCATCATCTCGAAAGGATGCCATTTTGAAACCTATGACCCTCTTGCGAGCGACCGCTGTCGCCGCCATTCTGGCCAGCGCTGGCGGCGCCCACGCACAAACCACCACCATCGGCTTCGATCCGCTGGAACAACCGGGCTACTTTGCTTCCGTGTTCAATTCCTACTCCGAAGGCGGCTACAACTTCGACAGCAGCTTCCTCGGGCTGCTGAGCTCGGCACACCAGGATAGCTTTGCCTATGCCGGCTCGGCCGGCCTCGGTGCGACGCCCCTGTCGACGACCACCCTGAGCCGTGCCGATGGCGCCGCCTTCTCGCTGAGCTCGATCAGCCTGGCCGACTTCGTGAGCTTGCCCGGTTCCTTTGATGTGACATTCGTCGGCCACCAGGTGGGCGGCGGCACGGTGAGCCAGACCTTCACCCTCGGTGGCGGCCACACCTTCGCCGATTACACGTTTACGGGTTTCAACAATCTCTTGTCGGCAACGTGGAAGGAAGGCGCCTTGCATACCTTCCAGGTCGACAATATCTCCGCCAGCGTGAGCGCCGTGCCGGAACCGGCCACCTACGGCATGCTGCTGGGTGGTTTAGGCCTGCTGGGCTTCATGCTTCGCCGTAAGAACGCCGCCTGAACCTGAATAGGGTGCCGGCCATGCCGGCGCGCCTGTAAAAAAGCCGCCCATTTTACCGGGCGGCCATGCTGACTAGCCAGCGCACTCGAACAATGCCGCCCAGTGTATGCCGCGCGGCATTTTCACGTGGACTTCATATGCACACCGTCATGACCGGCAGTTCATGACCACAGGCGCTGGCCTGACAGGTCGAGCTGGGTCAGGTACAGGCGCACATCGAATTCGTACTGGTGGTACTGCGGTTCCATATATGTGCACAGCTTGTAGAAGGCCTTGTCGTGCTGCTTTTCCTTGACGTGCGCCAGTTCGTGCACAGCGATCATGCGCAGGAATTCCAGCGGTACTTCCTTGAACATGGTAGCCACGCGGATTTCATGTTTGGCCTTGAGCTTGCCGCCCTGCACGCGCGAGATCGAGGTATGCAAGCCCAGCGCATGCTGGATCACATGGATCTTGCTGTCGAACGCCACTTTGTTGATGGGCTCGGCATTGCGCAGGAATTCATTCTTCAAGTTCTGCACATATTGGTACAGCGATTTGTCGTTGCGCACATCGTGTGCGTTCGGGTAGCGTTTTAATAACACTTCGCCCAACTTGTCTTGCGCGATCAGTTGCTGCACTTGCGCTTGCGTTTGTTCGGAATAGGCGCTCAGGTATTTCAGGGATGGCTGCATGCGGGGAAGGGCGGGACGTGGCGCGGAGATGTCGGTAAGGCGAGAATGTACCATACCGCCGCGCCCGGCGCTGCGCCAGCCCTTGCACGGAGTCGCCAGGGCCGCCCCGTGCCTTCCCGCGCCAAGGCGTGCGTTGCCGGGCTAAGCCGCTCGCTTAGCCCGGCAAGTCCTGCGCCCGGTCAGCCCTTGTCGTCTTCGTCCTTGCCGCCCTGGCGCCCGGTGCCGCCGCTGCGCCCCGCGGTGCTGCTGCGGTTTTCATTGGCGCGCTGGGCCGATTGCCGGCTTTCTCCGCCTTTCCTGCCGATTTCCGCCATGTGTTCGCGGTTGCGGCTGACGGCTTCACCGCCTTTCTGCCCGGCACGGCGTGCTTCTTCCGAGTCGAATTCATGCGCCGTGCCTTTTTGATGGGCTGCCTGGCCGCCCTTGCTGGCAATTTCGCGTTGCTGTTCCTCATTCATGGCGGCGAAACCGCGCTTGCTCGTGCCTTTGGCGCTGCCCGATTCGCTGGCTTTCTGGCTGCTGCCAGTGCCTTTGCCCTGTTCATTACCTTGATTGCTAGCCATGTCGCTCTCCTTGCTGTCGAGTGGGGGTCAAGTGGTCTGTGCAGGCGCTCAATGCGCCTGATCGGATTGCCTGCTGTTATCGTGGCTGCGGCCCGCGCCGTCGCGGTGGCCCGTGGCGTGCATTTTTTCGATCATTTCACGCTGACGCTGCGTGGCTTTTTCCGTTTCTTCGGCCGTCTTGCGCACCACTTCGTCAGCGAAGGCCACGGCCGTGCGGCTCGTTTCGGGCAGGTGGTTCTCTGCCGTGCGGTTCATCTCGACATTGGCGTTGGCGACGAGATTGCCGAGCTGCTGCTGGTATTGGTGCAGCTTGTTGCTGCTCGGCTGCAACTGGCCGGCGGCCAGCGACATGAACTCGCCCGTGTCGCGCGCGCCCAGCAGTTGCTGGCTGGCGTTGCTCCACTCCTGCAGCAAGTCTTGCGCCAGCCGCAGATGCAGCTCGCTCAATTGCTGCGCTGTATCGAACATCTTGCGCGATAGTTCCGTGGCGAAATTGCATTGGGCCTCGAGATGGGATTTCAGAGCCGGGCTGAGACTGGGGAAAATACTGTTTGTGAACATGTTCTACCTCAATGAAAAGCTGATCCAGAAAACATCCGGCGCACCGGATGCGGCGTATGGTGAAACAAGCAAAGAGATAGACGCCGGATGGCGTGCCAGGTTCCACGCCAGTGAGCGGTTTGGCGCGAGAATGGGACCTGGCAGGCGCAAAAACGCGATGCCTTTGTGTTAGATCAAATGAACGCCAGTTAGCTCGCTGCTGCTGGCAGCCATGCTGTTTGTGTGGAAAATGCGGGCTTACCGGCCCGGCCGTGCGACAATAGCCGGCTCGCGGCAGCGCAGCCGATGGCCGGCGCGCGTGGCTGAGCCGAGCATAGCCCACATTTTTTGCCTTATTCCGCGACCATGACGCATCCCGAATACATCCTGACCCTGTCCTGCCTGGACCAGCGCGGCATCGTGCACCGCGTGTCCGGCTTCCTGGCCGATCACGGCTGCAACATCCTCGATTCCGCCCAGTTCGGCGACCAGGAATCCCAGCTGTTCTTCATGCGCGTGCATTTCGCGCTGGAAGACGGCGCCGTCAGCGACGCCCAGTTGCGCAGCGACTTCGCCGACCTGTCGCAAGTCATGCAGCTCAATGGGCCCTTTCATGGCCAATTGCACGATGCGCGCGTCAAGCCGCGCGTCATGCTGATGGTGTCGAAGATCGGCCATTGCCTGAACGATTTGCTGTTCCGCTACAAGAGCGGCTTGCTGAACGTGGAAATTCCCGCCATCGTGTCGAACCACATGGAGTTCTACCAGCTGGCGGCCAGCTACAATATTCCCTTCCACCACTTGCCATTGGCGGCCGGTGTGCCGGAAGCGGCCAAGCTGGCGCAGGAAGCGAAGATCATCGAGCTGATGGAGTCGCACAAGATTGACCTGGTGGTACTGGCGCGCTACATGCAAATCCTGTCGCCCGGCCTGTGCCAGGCGCTCGACGGCCGCGCCATCAATATCCACCACTCCTTCCTGCCCAGCTTCAAGGGCGCCAAGCCGTATGCGCAGGCGCATCACCGCGGCGTCAAGCTGATCGGCGCTACGGCCCATTTCGTCACGGGCGACCTGGACGAAGGCCCGATCATCGAGCAGGACGTCGAGCGCGTCGACCATGCGATGGATGCGGAAACCCTGACGGCCATCGGCCGCGACGTCGAGTGCGTGGTGCTGGCGCGCGCCGTGAAATGGTTCGTGGAGCATCGCATTTTGAAAAATGGCGACAAGACCGTGGTTTTCCGCTGATACCGACTTCACTATTTACTTTACCGAGACAGAAACACGATGGCCCTCAAAGCAACAATTTTCAAAGCCGATCTGCAGATCGCCGACATGGACCGCAATTACTACCAGGATCATGCGCTGACCCTGGCGCGCCACCCGTCCGAAACGGACGAGCGCATGATGGTGCGCCTGCTGGCGTTTGCCATCCACGCGGACGAGGCGCTGACGTTCACCAAGGGCCTGTTCGATACGGAAGAGCCCGACCTGTGGCAGAAGGATCTGACGGGCGCCATCCAGCTGTGGATCGAAGTGGGCCAGCCGGACGAAAAGCGCATCCTGAAGGCCTGCGGCCGTTCGGAACAGGTGATCGTCTACAGCTATGGCGCAACCAGCCATATCTGGTGGAAACAGATCGCCAACAAGCTGGAGCGGGCTAAGAACCTGACCGTGATCAACCTGCCATCCGAGGCGGCGCAAGACATGAGCAAGCTGGCGCAGCGCACGATGCAGCTGCAATGCACGATCCAGGATGGCCAGATCTGGCTGACCGACAGCGTCGACACGGTGCTGATCGACCGCGAACCGGTGAAGCCGGCGCGCTGATTTTGACTGTTTGAAACACAAAAAGCCCGGAGCGCTCCGGGCTTTTTGCGTTGTGAAGGATTAATCCGGCGCGGCGCCCAGGCGCCTGATGCTGCTTGAGCGCTGCATGCTGCGGCTGATGCGCGGATCGCCGTAGTAGCTGACTTCGCCCGAACCGCCGATGCTGATAGTCAAGTCATCCTTGGCCCACACTTGTGCTTCGCCCGAGCCGCCGATGCTCACCTGGACCTCGCGCGCAGCCAGGCGGCCCGCCTGGATATTGCCCGAGCCGCCGATCGACGCCGTCAGCTGCTCCGTCTTGCCGCTGGCCTTGAAGTTGCCGCTGCCGCCGATGGCCACGGACACCTGGCGGCTGTCGAGCTCGCGCGCGTTGATGGAGCCGGAACCGCCCACGTCGAAGCGCAGATTCTCGGCCCGCAAGCCCGTTGCCGTGATGTTGCCCGAGCCGCCCACGCTGACGCGTTCCACCTGGCGCGCCTGGATGACGATGGTCAGGCGGCTCTGGCGGAAATTCGCGTTGCGCTTGGCGGGGCGGATGCGCAGGGTGCCGTTTTCCACGGCTGTCTCGATCAGCGGCAGGATATTGTCGTCGGCTTCGATGGTGACGCTGTCCGTGTTGCCGATACGCAGTTCGACGGTGCCCGGCACGTTCAGCGCCACGCCATGGAAACTGCCGACTTCGCGCGTCTGTTTTTGCAGCTTGCCGCTGCCCTGGATGCTGTTGCCCGAGATCCAGTCCAGCGGCGAGGCCAGCGCCGGCGCGGCCGGCATGGCCAGCGCGCAGGTGGCCAGCAGCAGGGCGGTTGCGGCGCCAGCGTGGCGGCGGTGGAAAAGTGTCGGTGTCATGCTTGCTCCCTGTGTTGAATTGGACTGCGAGCATGGTATGCCAGCCGGCCGCGCCTGCGTACCGCCCTGCGACAGACTGCGCCGGCAGCGGCATGGAATGCAGGAGGATGCGACAGGATGGCATGAGGTATCATGTCGGTGGGACATACGACGACCGGCACGCGCCGCTCACACTACTGGAATTACATGCTGATCATCACCATCAAACAGGGCAAGGAAAAGAGCTTGCTGGGCCAATCGTGGATTTACGCGTCCGCGATTGAAAAAGTCGAAGGCAAGCCGCAGGAAAAAATGAAGCCCGGCTCGACGGCCATCGTGCAGAGTTCTTCGAAACAATTTATCGCCCGCGCCGCCTACAATTCGAAGTCGCAGATCCGCGCGCGCATCTGGAGCTTCAAGGAAGACGAACCGGTCGACCACGCGCTGATCAAGCGCAGGGTCAAGGCCGCCATCGAGAAAAAACTTCCAGCCATCAAGAAGGCCGGCGAAAACCAGCTGCTGACCCTGATCAAGGGCGAAGATGAGGGCTTGCCGGGCCTGGTCGTGCAACTGTTTGGCGGCGTGCAAGGCTATCTGATCTGCGAATTCAACGCCGGCGGCGTCGACGCGTGGAAAGTGGCCATCGTGCAATCGCTGATGGCGTCCACCGGCTGCGTGAACGTGTACGAGCGCTGCGACGACCTGATGCGCAAGGGCGAAGGCCTGCCCCTGATCGACGGCGCCCTGGCCGGCGAGGAACCGCCCGAAGAAGTCATGCTGACGGACAATGGTGTGCGCTATGCGCTGGACCTCAAAACGGGTCACAAGAGCAAGTTTCGCTGAGCATGGCTGTTTGACGTAAAAAAACCGGCGCTTGCCGGTTTTTTACGGGGTTTTTATTTTCAGGCGCGCTACTCCAGCGGCACGCTGCGGTATTTATTGACTTCTAGAGCGCTCACCGCCGGCGCATCATTGCCCCACGAGGCCCGCAGATACGTGACCACGGCCGCCACTTCCGCATCATCCATGACGGGGCCGAACGGCGGCATGCCGTAGGGGCGCGGGTTGCCGTTCGTGCCGGGCGCGAAGCCGCCGTTCAGCACGAGGCGGATGGCGTTCACGGCCGACTGCGTCGTCAGCGCGCGGTTGCCGGCCAGCGGCGGGTAGCCGGGCGGTATGCCCTTGCCGTCAGCCTGGTGGCAGCTTGCGCATTGGGCCTCATACAGTTTCGCCCCCAGCGCCAGTTGCTGCCGGGCTTGCTCCGACGTCTCGCGCGGCGCCCGTTGCGCGGGCTGCGCCGGGCCGGGCAGGCTTTTCAGGTACACGGCCATCGCCTGCACGTCGGCCGTACCCATGTGCTGCAGGCTTTGCCGCACCACTTCGGCCATGGGGCCGAAGACGGTGGCGCGCGGCGAGACGCCCGTCTGCAGCAATTCCACGATATGCGCCGTGTCCCAGTCGCCCAGGCCCGCTTCCGCGTCCGACGTCAGCGACGGCGCGTACCAGCCCAGCACGGGGATCAGGCCGCCCGACAGGCCGTCGTCGCTGCCGCCCAGGGTGGTGCGGCTGCTATGGCAGGCGCTGCAATGGCCCAGGCCCTGCACCAGATAGGCGCCGCGGTTCCATTCCATGCTTTTTTCCGTGAGCGGCTGGTACACGCCCGGCTTGAAGTACAGCGCGCGCCAGGCCGCCAGGGCGATCTGCTGGTTGTAGGGAAAGCGCAGCGCATGCGGCGCGTTCGCCTGCCGGTGCGGCGGCACGCTCTGGAAATACGCGTACAGGGCGTCGCTGTCTTCGCGCTGTACCTTGGTGTAATTGGTGTACGGAAAGGCCGGATACAGCAGGCGGCCGTCCTTCGACTTGCCGTTGTGGATGGCGCGCCAGAAATCGTCGGCCGTCCAGCTGCCGATGCCCGTTTCCCTGTCGGCCGTGATGTTGGGCGAGAGCACCTTGCCGAACGGCGTTTGCAAGGCCCGTCCGCCCGCGTAGGGCACGCCGCCCCGTGTCGTGTGGCACGCCATGCAGTCGCCCGCCTTGGCCAGGTAGGCGCCGCGTGCCACCAGCTGTTGCTGGCTCAGGGTACTGGCGGCCGGGGGCGGGCCGATGTCGTCATCGGGCCACAGCAGGAACTTGGCGCTGCCGCCGGCGATCAGCACGAGGCCGGCTGTGATCATCCATTTTTTCATGGCGCCACCTGTGCGGTTGAGCCCGGCACGCCGCCGCAGTGCAGCGGCAAGGGCGCGGTGATGCCGCTGGCGGGGCGCGCGTCGGCGCCGGCCACCTGCGTGCCCAGCCAGGCCGACACGGCGCCCACGTCCGCGTCCGACAGGCGCTGCGCCACTTGTGCCATGCAGTCGGGCGCGTGGGCGCGGCGGATGCCGTTCTTCCACGCGCCCAGCTGGGCGTTGATGTAGTCGCGCGGCAAGCCCAGCAAGCCGGGGATGGCGGGCGCCACGCCGGCCAGCTGCTGGCCGTGGCAGGCGATGCAGGCGGGAATCTTCTTACTCGCGTCGCCATGCAGCACCAGTTGCTTGCCGCGTTCCAGGGCCATCGTACCGGCGCCGCTGGGCTGGGCCGGCGGCGGGGCAGGGTGCTGTGCCGCAAAATAATCGGCAATTTCGCGCAGGTAAGCGTCCGGCAAGTGCTCGACCATGTAGTTCATCATCGGATACTGGCGCCGTCCCTCGCGAAAGTTCAGCAGCTGGTTGTACAGGTAGCCTGAAGGCTTGCCGGCGATGCGGGGAAAAAAGGCGTCGTGGCGTTCTTTTGGCGCATGGCAGGCCGTGCACGCCTTGATGCGCTGTTCCAGGCTGTCGTGGCCAGTTGGCAGCGCGGCGGGCGCGGCCAGCGCCATGCCGGGCCAGGCGATAGCCAGGGCCAGCACCAGCACGCGGGGAGAATGCAGTAGCATGGGGAGTTGCATGGGGAAGCTGTCTCGTCTGTTGTTATCGTGTACCGGTGTTGCTGCCCGGATGTTGTTACCCTAGCATATACCGGGTGCTGTCACTGTGACAGGATCAGTTGTGCAATAAAACTACGGATCAGTTTGAGGAGCAGGGTTGAAACGATATGAGGAATTGGCGGAAGAAGTCGCCGCCATGATCAGTACGCAGTTGTTGCTGCCGGGCGACAAGTTACCCTCCGTGCGGCAGCAGCATGCGCGGCGCGGCGTGAGTCCGTCCACCGTGTTCCAGGCGTATTACCTGCTCGAAGCGCGCGGCATGATCGTCTCGCGCCCCCGCTCCGGCTATTACGTGGCGCCGCAGCGGGCCGCGCTGGCGCCCGAGCCGGACAGTTCGCGCCCGCTCGACGCCAGCACCACCGTCGACGTCAGCGACCTCGTGTTCGAGGTGCTGGGCGCCGTCGGCGCGCGCGATATCGTGCCCTTCGGCTCGGCCTTTCCCAGCCCGCATCTGTTCCCGATGGAGCGGCTGGCGCGGGCCGTCTCGGCCAGCATGCGCCGCCTCGATCCGTGGAGCACCGTCACCGATTTATCCTTGGGCAATGCCGAGCTGCGACGCCAGATCGCCCTGCGCTACCAGCTCGATGGCGTGCCCGTGTCCAGCGACGACATCGTCATCACGAACGGCGCGCTGGAAGCGCTGAACCTGTGCCTGCAAGCGGTCACGCGGCCCGGCGACACGGTGCTGATCGAGTCGCCCAGCTTCTATGCCTGCCTGCAGGCGCTGCAGCGGCTGGAACTGAAGGCCGTGGAAATCGCCACCAGCCCCCGTGACGGCGTCGACCTGGCCGCGCTTGAGGAATTGCTGCAACGCCACCGGCCCAAGGCGTGCTGGCTGATGACGAGTTTTCAGAATCCGCTGGGCAGCCTGATGCCGCCGGAAAAGAAGCGCGCGCTGGTCGAACTGCTGGCGCGCCATGGCGTGCCGCTGATCGAGGATGACGTGTATGGCGAGCTGTATTTCGGCAAGCAGCGTCCGGGTCTGACGAAAAGCCACGACAGCGCGGGCCTCGTCATGCATTGCAGCTCGTTTTCCAAGACCCTGGCGCCCGGTTTCCGGCTGGGCTGGGCCGTGGCGGGCCGCTATGCGCGCCAGGTCGAGCGCTTGAAACTGACGACGAGCCTGTCGGCGCCCATCCCGCTGCAGATGGCGCTGGCCGATTACCTGGCGCAGGGCGGCTACGACCGCCATTTGCGCCAGTTGCGCTTGACCCTGGCGGCGCAGCAAAACACCATGCTGCAAGCGATCGCCGTGCATTTTCCGCCCGGCACGCGGGTCACGCGGCCGCAGGGCGGCTATTTCGTCTGGGTTGAAATGCCGGCGGGCATCGATGCGCTGGCCCTGCACCGCAGCGCGCTGGCGGCCGGCATCAGCATCGCGCCCGGCCCCATCTTTTCCGCCACGCGCGCGTTTCGCCACTGCATCCGCCTCAATTATGGCCACCCGTGGAATCCGCGGCTGGAAGAGGCCATCGCCACCCTGGGGCGGCTGGCGCAGATGGCGGCAGGCGGCGCATGAAAAAAAGTCCTTGCGCCGGCAAGTGTTTCATTCCAAAAGGAAATATTGCTGTTATATTGAAGTATCTATAACTAATGATGGGAATGATAATGGATAACACGCAGCCGGAGCTGGGTCGTACGCAAGATACGACGCTGGCCATTCTGTCCCACGTTGGCGGCCTGTTCACCAGCTGGGTGGCGCCGCTGATCATTTATTTGATCAAGAAAGACGATGCGGATAAATTCTCGGCCGAGAACGCCCGCGAGGCGCTCAATTTCCAGATCACCCTGATCATCTGGTATTTCGCCTGCTTTATCCTGTCGTTCGTGCTGATCGGCCTGTTCCTGTTCTGGATCGTGGCGCTGGCCAATCTGGTGTGCTCGATCGTCGCTGCCGTCAAGGCCAGCAATGGCGTCACTTACCGCTATCCCCTGACCTTGCGTCTCGTCAAATAAGGCTGCGCCGGCCGCCGGGTGTCAGCCCGGGCGGCCGGGCAGTATCAGGAATGATGCAAAGTCGGGCGCCACCATGCTGGCAGCCCCTGTTTCGTGCGACCACAGCACGACCACAGGCTCGCCCGATGGCCCTGTTTGCGCATAGTCAAAACAATAGTAATCGCCCGTGCCGAACTGGGCGAAGGGCAGCAGGGCATCGCCGCCATCCACATTCTCGAGCCACTCTTGCCAGTCGGTGCGGTAATGGCGTTCTATTGATTCCCACGTCTTGCGCGCATTGGCCGCGTCGTAGACGGGGAACACGCTCAAGGCGCCCAGCGCGCGGCCATTGTTGACCAATAACCATTGCACGTAGGACGCGGGCAGCGCACGCCCCAGCGCTTGTTCGGCGGCGGCGATCGCATCAGGCGTGGTGCCGATGGATGTTTTTTTGCTCATGGTGCGGGAAGGCGCGCCGGCTCAGGCTGCTGCCGGCGGCGTGCTGGCGCGCGGCGCTTTTTGCGGCGCCACCTTGCCGCCGTCGGCGATCCAGCGGCGGTACACGCGCAGGGCCACTTGCGCATCGTCGGCCGCGTACAGGATCTGCTTTTCCGTCAGGCGCGTCGTGGCCCAGTTGGTGGTGGAGATCTTTTTCGATTTCTGCAGGTGCAGGCCGAAGAACTTGGCCACGGCCGTCTTCGCGCCCAGGTCGTTGCGCTGGCCGCCGCGCAGGGCGACGGACAGGTCGAGCACCTGGGCCGGCGCGATGCCGAGCTTGTTGCGCAGGCGCTTGACGTCGTCGGACAGGCCAAAACCCACTTTCAGGGTGGTGGTCGATTCGAGGATGGCTTTCAGTTCGGCCAGGGCCGGCGCCGGCGTGCTGCCCACCTGGAACAGGTAGGCGATATCGTCGGTGGCCAGCTGAATCAAATGCGGTCCGGTGGAGGACTCGCCCTTGACGAACGTCGGCTTCGATTCCGTATCGAAGCCGATGGCGTCCGCTGCCAGCAGGGCGGCCATGGCCGCCCGTGCATCATCGCCGGTACGTACCAGCTTGACGTGGTCGAGGGCGATGCCTTGATACGGGGGGAGTGGCGGTACGGCAGCTGTGTCCATGAAACCGGATCAGCCTTTGCGCGAGAATTTCGCGGTCAGCTGATTCAGTTTTTCCAGGCGCAAGCGGTTCGCTTCTTCGGCGGCGGCCGCGTCGCGCTCGGCTTTCTTGCGCTCGGCTTCCTTCTTGAAGCGCTGCTGCAAGACCTGCGTGGCGTGGTCGCGGTGCGTTTGCGTCACTTCCGCGCCGGCGGTGCCGTC
This sequence comes from Janthinobacterium sp. GW456P, assembly GCF_002127655.1. GTDB lineage: Bacteria > Pseudomonadota > Gammaproteobacteria > Burkholderiales > Burkholderiaceae_D > Janthinobacterium. The sequence goes on along the minus strand of NZ_NEHB01000027.1, from coordinate 61,236 downwards.
GAGGTCGTAGCGGATTTTGGCTTTTTCCATCACGCGCAGGTAGCGCAACGAACCCGTGTGGATGCCCAGCGCCGTGCGCATCAGCTTGCGGTCCAGGTCCGGCAGGCGCGCCAGGATCTGCTTGTCGATACCGATCGACAAGGGCAGGCAATCGCGGAATGGCGGGAATTGCTCCTGGAACTGTTTCAGCAGGGCGCGCGCGGTCAGGCCGGCCGGCGCCGGCGTGGTCGCTGCGGCCGGTGCCGCCGCTGGGGCTGCATCGACTGGCGTGTCAGGAGTGGTGGCTTGCTGGTCTGGCGTGGAGCTGGTCATCGACATCATTGGTTGGGCTATAAAAGGGGAGCATAGCACGCGCCACAGGCAAGTGCATTGTCTTTTTTGGCAACTTGCGCTGCGACAAGCGGGTCCGCCCTACAGCGGACACAGCGCGAAATACGGGAAATGTGTATAATGTCGGCTTGCGCTGATGACTGGGCCCCGTTTTTGATGGTCTGGCTCAGGTGTGCAGGGGATAGGAGCAGTGCGGTGCAGGGCCATCATTATTGATATTTTTGATATCAGATATTTTGCTTATCAATTATCCGGATAACTGGCCTTCGTGCATAATCTTGCTCTCCGCTGTGTCTTCACTGAACAACAATAGATTCAAGCCCGTTCTGGTACGGGCTTTTTTTCATTCCGCAATGTACATCGCCTATTTATCTGACCCGGCTTCGGCCTCGCCGTACGGTCCGCCGCTCCGCATGCCGGATGCGCGGGCTTTGAACGTCCCGATAGACAGGCGCCGCTGCCGTTAACACGGCAGCCGCAACAATACGCTCCATCGAGTCCGGTTTCGCAGGCTTAGGTGGAATCATTCACTTCGCGCCGACACCATCTGGTCTCGCATTAAGAGATATCTCATGAAGAATACGCCAAAAACTTTAACGTTGTCCGCCAAGGCGCCACGCCCAGCCGCGGCGCCACTTGCCGTACCCAAAACGACTTTATCTTACTTCATCGATAATGCGCAAGCGAATCCGGAAGCGACCGTCACGACGGCGCCCACCGTCGTCACCGTGGTGAAGAAAAGCCGCTCGCGCCTGGCTGCCGTGCCGCCGGCCGATGCGGCTGTCGAAGCGCCAGTGGCGGCTGTCGAAGCCGTTGCCGAGGTGGCCGAGGTGGCCGACGCCGCACCGGCCAAAACGCCAAGCGTGAAGGTCGCCCCTGGCGCCAAGGCCCCGGCCGCGCCGCGCAAGGTCAGCGAAAGCGCCGCCACGAACAAGGTGGTGACGGCAGCCCGCTCGAAAGTCGTGCGCGCCAAGCCTGAGGCAGCGCCCGTGACCATCATCACCGGCGCGCAAGTGGTCAGCAAGACCACGGACGCCGATGCCCTGGCCGCCATCGACACCTCGAATTACTTCCTGCCGACCGTCAAGGTGCCAGGCCGCCGCGGCCGCAAGCCGAGCGAATTCACGCCGGAAAACGATGAAGTGGCGGCACTGAACGCCGTCGAGCGCGCCGAACTGAAGGCCGTGTCGAAAGCGCGCGACCGCAAGGCCAAGGGCGGCCTGGCGGACGCGCTGGGCGATCCGGAAGCCTCGGCAGCGGACCTGGAGCGCCGCCGCAAGCAGATCACGGGCTTGATCAACATGGGCAAGGAACGCGGTTTCCTCACCTATGCCGAGATCAATGACCAATTGCCGGAAAACATCATCGATCCGGAAGCGATCGAAGGCATCATCGCCACTTTCAACGACATGGGCATCGCCGTCTACGAGCGCGCCCCTGACGCGGAAAGCCTGTTGTTGACCGACAACGTCGCCACCGTCACCAGCGACGATGAAGTGGAAGCGGCAGCTGCCACCGCCCTGTCGACGGTCGATTCCGACTTCGGCCGCACCACCGACCCCGTGCGCATGTACATGCGTGAAATGGGCGCCGTGGCGCTGCTGACGCGCGAAGGCGAGATCGAGATCGCCAAACGCATCGAAGGCGGCCTGAAGGACATGATCCAGGCCATTTCCGCCTGCCCGACCACCATCGGCGAAATTGTTGCGCTGTCGCAAAAAATCGCGCGCGACGAAATCAAGGTCGATGAAGTGGTCGACGGCTTTGTCGATTTGAACGAAAGCAATGCCCCGGCACCCGCCGCCGCTCCCGCGCCCGCCGCCGCCAGCGGTGACGACGAGGAAGAGGAAGAAGAAGCCGAGGAAGAAGACGGCGACGCCAATGGCGGTGCTGCCGGTTTCTCCAGCGAGCAACTGGCCCAGCTGAAAAAGAATGCGTTGGAGAAATTCAACGTCATTTCGACGCAGTACGACAAGATGCGCAAGGCGCCCGAGGGTTACAACTCGAAAGCCTACATCAAGGCGCAGGAAGCCATTTCGCAGGAATTGCTGGGCATCCGCTTTACGGCCAAGGTCGTCGAAAAGCTGTGCGACACCCTGCGCGGCCAGATGGAAGAAGTGCGCCACATCGAGCGCGCCGTGCTGGAACTGTGCGTGAACAAATGCGGCATGCCGCGCGCCCACTTCATCAAGGTGTTCCCGGGCAATGAATGCGACCTGGAATGGGTCGACCGCGAAGTCGATTGCAAGTATCCGTACAGCGCCATCCTCAGCCGCAACGTGCCCGCCGTCAAGGAACTGCAAAAGAAGATGATCGACCTGCAGGCGCGCGTGGCGCTGCCGCTGGCTGACTTGCGCAAGATCAACAAGCAGATGGCGGCCGGCGAAAAGCGCGCGCGTCACGCGAAACGCGAAATGACGGTCGCCAACTTGCGCCTGGTGATTTCGATCGCCAAGAAATACATCAACCGCGGTTTGCAATTCCTCGACCTGATCCAGGAAGGCAACATCGGCCTGCTGAAGGCCGTCGACAAGTTCGAATACCGCCGCGGCTACAAGTTCTCGACCTACGCCACCTGGTGGATACGCCAGGCGATCACGCGTTCGATCGCCGACATGGCGCGCACCATCCGCGTGCCGGTGCACATGATCGAAACGATCAACAAGATGAACCGCATCTCGCGCCAGATCATGCAGGAAACGGGCAGCGAGCCGGACCTGGCGACCCTGGCCGTCAAGATGGAAATGCCGGAAAACAAGGTGCGCGAAATCATGAAGATCGCGAAAGAGCCGATTTCCATGGAAACGCCGATGGGCGAAGATGGCGATTCGCAACTGGGCGACTTCATCGAAGACAACACGACGTTGGCGCCGCTGGACGCCGCGCTGCACGCCTCGATGCGCAACGTGATCAAGGAAGTGCTGGACTCGCTGACGCCGCGCGAAGCGAAAGTGCTGCGCATGCGCTACGGCGTGGAAATGTCGAACGACCACACCTTGGAAGAAGTGGGCAAGCAGTTCGACGTGACGCGCGAGCGCATCCGCCAGATCGAGGCGAAAGCCATGAGCAAGCTGCGCCAGCCTTCGCGTTCGGACAAGCTGAAAACCTTCCTGACGCAAAACTAAGCAGTCAGCAGGCAATAAAAAAAGAGGCGCAAGCCTCTTTTTTTTCGTCCCGGCCTGTGCTGATTTACAGCAAATGCCGGCGCTGTCCCAGCAGGCCGGCGCGCATGTGCCGGCGCGCGCGGAACAGGGCCGCGCCGCAGGCGGCGGCGATGACGGTCAGAAAGAACCAGTCCAGCGGGTTGCGGCGCGGCGGCGGCGATGCTTGCGAGGGCACGGCGAAGGCCTGGAATTTATGCCCCGTGTAGACGGCGCCCACCACCAGGCCGGCGTCCGTGATCTTGTTGGTCAGGTACAGGCCGTCGTCGCGGCGGCGCACCGTCATCACGCCTTCCTTGTAGACAAAGGTCATCGGTTCAAAGCCGTTGATGTTGACGCTGCCGACGACGTGTCCGGCCGCATTGACGGCCGTGGCGTAGCTGTCGCCCTGGCCGATCATGGCGCCCAGGTCCAGCATGCGCTTGCCATCCCAGGCAAACGCGTGCCAGCGGCGTTTTTCCGTTTCCGAGGCGCCCACGATCAGGCCCGCGTCATTGATGGCGGTGGCCGAGCTGATACGCCCGCCGGGCAGGGTGCCGATTTCCCGCATGCCCGCGCCGGGGTGGTAGACGAAGGCACGGCGGTAGCCATCGCCGCGCTGGGCCGTGCCCACCACCACGCCATGGCTGTTCAGGCCGCTGGCATAGCTGCTGGCGCCGCCCAGGGTGCCCAGGTCTTGCAGGCTGTGGTCGGCTTTTGTCACAAAGGCGTGGAAATCGCCGCCGCTCGTGTCGGCATAGCCGGCCACCTGGCCGCCTTGTGCGATGGCCGTGGCATAGCTGCTGGTGCCGCCCAGGGTGCCCAGGTCGCGCATGCCGTCCGCCGCGTCGTAGCGGAAGGCGTGCCAGGCGCCGCTGGCCGTTTGCGCCGAACCGACCACCGCGCCATGGATATTGATGGCCTTGGTAAAACCTTCATCGCCGCCCAGGGTGCCCAGCTCGCGGAGGCGGCCATGCTGATACGTCACGGCACGGCGCCGTCCTTCTTCTTCCATGATGATGCCGGCCACCAGGCCTGCCGGGTTCAGGTCGGAAGCGATACTGCCGTTGCCATCCCTTTCACCAAAGCCCCGTTCGGCATAGATGGTGGCGCTGGCGATGGGGGCGGCGGCCAGCAGGAGCAGGCCCAGCACTGGGGCGGGAAGGTGGGAAAAGCGTGGCAGCATGATAGTTTCCTTAAGGAAAAAACTTACTATACTTTTGTTTGCCAAAAAAGCATACCTAATTTGCTACTATTTTTGGTAATTCTCGTGTTCGGACATGGCCGGCATGGCGCGCCTGGCGGCGTGGGGCAGGTAGATGGTCAGCACCGTGCCCCGACCCGCCTGGCTGTCGATGCGCAGTTCGCCGCCCAGCGCGTGGACACGTTCGCGTATGCTTTTCAGGCCGAAGGCGGCCCGCTTGCCGTCGTCGCCCGGCTGCATGCCGATGCCGTTGTCGCTGATGCGCAGGATGATGGAATCCGCATCTTGCTCCAGAGCCACTTCCACTTCGCTGGCCTGGGCGTGGCGCACGATGTTCGACAGTGATTCCTGCAGCACGCGGAAGATGGCCGAGGTCTGGCGTTGGTCCAGGCCCAGGTCCGGCGCCTCGCTGTCGAGCGTGAGCCGGTAGCGGATGGCGCCGCGGCCCTCCATCTGGCGGAGCAGCCATTCGGCCGCCGGACCCAGTCCCAGTTCGAGGGTGCTGGGATGCAGGTCATTGATGATGGTGCGCACCGAGCGGATGGTGGTGTCGATAGTGTCGAGCACGCGCTGCGCATGGCGGTGCAGGCGCGGGTGGGTCTTGGCCGTGCGCGCGTGCAGCAGCGACACATCGATGCGCAGCACCATCAGGTTCTGGCCCAGGTCGTCATGAATGTCGAGCGCGATACGCCGGCGTTCCTCTTCCTTGATCGTTTGCTGGTGGTCGCTCAGTTCGCGCAGCTGGGCCAGGGTGCGCTCCAGGTTTTCCTCGTTGCGCTTGCTGTCGGTGACGTCAATGGCCATGGCGATGATCATCTGCGGCCGCCCTTCGGGATCGAAGATGGGTTTCTTGTGCGTCTGCAGCAGGCGATTTTCCTGCAGCTGTGCGTTCCATACCAGTTCTTCGCGTATCACCACCTTGCGGCTGGCAAACGCTTCCTGGTCCGCCGCGTGGAAGCCCGCGTTCTGGTCGCTGGGGAAATGCTGCAAGTCGCGCCCTTCGGCAATGTCCTGCTGGCGCACGCCCCATTGCTGCTCGCAGGCCTGGTTCATCAGCACGATGCGGGAATCGGCATCCTTGAGGAACAGCGACAGGGGCATCATGGAGATGATGTCCTGCAGCCGTTCTTCGCTGCGCGCCAGGGCCGCTTCCGTTTGCGCGCGCATGGCGATTTCCGCCGACAGCTGGAGATTGACATCGAGCAACTGGGCCGTGCGCAGGGCCACGCGGCTTTCCAGCTCCGCATGGGCGACGCTCAAGGCATGTTCGGCCCGCTTTTGTTCGGTAATGTCGCTGGCCAGCACGAGCGCGCCCGTCAGCTTGCCCTGCTGGTCGTACAGGCGGCGGCCGCTGATCATCGCCCAGCGTTCCGAACCGTCGCTGTGCCGGTATTGCAGTTCTCCCATGCAGCTATCTGCGGCTGTCTGGCGCAGCGGGCACAGGCGCAGCAAGGTGGCCTCGTCGTGAAACTCATCCATGGAATGATTCAGCAGCAGTTCGGCGGGGAGGCCCAGCATGTCGCACAGGCGCTGGTTGATATGCAATATCGTGCCTTGCGCATCCGTTTGCCACATGCCGTCCTGCGCCGTCTCGCTCAGGTGGCGGTAGCGCATGGTGCTGGCATCGAGCTGCGAGCGCGTGCTGGCGAGGTGGGCGCGCAGCTTGTGCATCAGCCACATGGCCGTGCCGGCGGCTGCCGCCAGCAGCAGCAACAGCCAGACATGTTCCCAGTAGTCGAGTTTCTGCCAGGCCGCGCCGGCCAGCCAGCCCAGCATGACCAGGACGAGGGCGGCGCATGCCGTACTCAGCGTTTCAATCGACCATTTGCTCATACGCGTCCCTGGCGTCATCGTTGGCCGCTGCGGTGCACGTGGCGCCGGAGTGGGAAAAGTATTCGACGTTAGTGTAATACCAAATGTTGTTTTATTGAGAATATTTTTCCATTTGGAAAGCAAAAGGGCCGGCCCTTGCGGTGCCGGCCCCTGTGTACCGATGGCGATACGGCGCGATCAGCCCGTGTTACGCAAGCCTGCTGCCACGCCATTGATCGACAGCTGGATGCCGCGGTGCACCCTTTCATCGACTTTACTGGCGCTGGACAGGACGCGGTTGCGCTTGATCAATTCCACCTGCAAATGGTTCAGCGGGTCGAGATAGGCGAAGCGGTTCTGGATCGAGCGGGCCAGCAGCGGATTGCCCGCCAGGCGCTCGGTGTTGCCGGTGATTAGCTCCAGGCAGCGCAAGGTGTTGCCGTGCTCGTCCGTGATGCGCTTGTAGATGCGTTCGCGCAAGTTCTGGTCCGCCACCAGTTCCGCATAGCGCGAGGCAATGGCCAGGTCCGTCTTGGCCAGCACCATGTCCATGTTCGACAGCAGGGTGGCAAAGAACGGCCATTCGGCGTACATGGCGCGCAGGGTGGCGATCCTGTCATCCTTCGACGCCGGCTCGCCATCGTTGATCCACGCTTCGATGGCGCTGCCGAAGCCGAACCAGCCCGGCAGCAGCAAGCGGCATTGGCCCCAGGAAAAGCCCCAGGGAATGGCGCGCAAGTCTTCGATGCGCTGGTTGGCCTTGCGCGAGGCGGGACGCGAGCCGAGGTTCAGTTCGGCGATTTCCGCGATCGGCGTAGCCGAGAAGAAATACTCCGTAAAACCCGGCGTTTCATACACAAGGTGGCGGTAGGCGTGATAGGCGAGGTCCGACAGCTGCGCCATCACGGCTTCGAACTGCGCCAGCTGGCTGGTGCGGGCCGGATGGGCTTCCTGCGGCGCCAGGCTCGCTTCCAGGGTCGCGGCGACCAGCAATTCCAGGTTGCGCCGGCCGATTTCCGCGTTGGAAAACTTCGAGGCGATGATCTCGCCCTGTTCCGTCAGGCGGATCTGGCCGTTGACGGTGCCCGGCGGCTGGGCCAGGATGGCCTCGTAGCTGGGGCCGCCGCCCCGGCCCACCGTGCCGCCGCGGCCATGGAACAGGCGCAGCTTGACGCCTGCCTTCTGGAAATCCGCCACCAATGCCAGTTCCGCCTTGTACAGTTCCCAGTTCGAGGTGAGAAAACCGCCATCCTTGTTCGAATCGGAATAGCCGAGCATGACTTCCTGCAACTGTCCTTGCTTGGCGATCAATTGCTTGACCAGCGGCAAGGCCATGAGCTGGCTCATGATGCCGGCCGCGCGCTGCAGGTCGGGAATCGTTTCGAACAGGGGGATGACCATCAGCTCGCACGTGCTGTCGCCGTCGCCCCCGGCCTGCCAGTCGGTGCGCAGCAAGCCCGTTTCCTTTTGCAGCAGCAATACTTCCAGCAAGTCGGACACGGTTTCCGTGTGCGAAATGATGTAGTTGCGGATGGCCCGCGCGCCGTAGCGCTGGCGGATGTCGCGCGCCGCGCGCAGGATGGCCAGTTCGGAATCCGTTTCCGTGGCGTAGGCGATGTAGGGCGAGTACAGCAGGCGCGGCTGGGCCAGTTCGTTCAGCAGCAGCGCCTGCTTGTCCTCCTCGGACAGGGTCGTGTAGTCGGCGGCCACGCCGCTTTTCGCGAACAGGTCGGCCAGCACGCGCTCGTGCACGTCGGAAGTCTGGCGCATGTCGAGCGACGCGAGGTGGAAACCGAAGATGTCGGCCGCGCGCGCCAGGGTGGCCAGGCGCGGGCGCACGAGGGCCGCGCCGTGGTGCGACTCGAGCGAGGCGACGATGGTGCGCAGGTCGGCGACAAAGGCGGCCGCGTCGGGATAGGCGGCCGCCGCGCCCACTTCCTTGCGCAGGATGTTGGTGGCGCCCAGCGCGCGGGCCGTGGCCGCCAGGCGCGCATAGATGCCGATCAAGGCGCGGCGGTACGGTTCGTCGCTGCGGTGCGGCGAGGCGTCCGGCGACTGGTCGGCCAGTGCCTGCAGGTCGGGGCTCACGCCCACCATCAGGGTCGAGACGGACAGTTCTGCGCCCAGCGCGTGTACTTCGTCGAGGTAAAAGTCGAGGATGGTGGTGGCGTGGCGCGCCAGCGCGTGCTGCATGGTGCCGGCGTTGACGTTGGGGTTGCCGTCGCGGTCGCCGCCGATCCAGCTGCCCATCTGCACGTAGGCGGCATTGATCGGCTCGATCGTGCCGTTGCCGTTCGGGTACTCGCAAGCGATGTCTTCCTCGATGTCGTCGTACAGGCCCGGCAGTTCGCGCAGGAAGGTGATGCGGTAGTAGGACAGGGCGTTTTCGATTTCGTCGGCCACCGTCAGCTTCGAGTAGCGCAGCATGCGCGTCTGCCAGAGGGTGGCCACGCGCGAGCGCAGCAGCTGCATGTTGGCCTGCCGTTCCTTGGGCGTCTGCGGCAGGTCGCGCTCGGCCAGCAGGCGGGCGATGTCGTGCTCGGCGTCGAGGATGCTCTTGCGCTGCACTTCCGTCGGGTGGGCCGTCAGCACGGGGGCGATCAGGGCGTCCTGGAAGAAGGTGTCGACGGTCTTGCGCGGCACGCCGGCGGCGCGCAGTTTTTTCAGCGCGAAGCTGACGCTGCCCTTTTGCGCCGGCGAGCCGGCCAGCAGGTGGGCGCGGCGGCGGCGGATGTGGTGCTGGTCTTCCGCAATGTTGGCCAGGTGCGAAAAGTAGGAAAAGGCGCGCACGACGGAAATCGTCTGTTCGCGGCTCAGTTCCTTCAGCATGGCGTCGAGTTCCAGCGCGGCGTCGGCGTCCGCTTCGCGGCGGAAGCGCACGGACGTCTGGCGTATGGTTTCCACCACATTGAAGACAGCGTCGCCTTCCTGTTCGCGCAGCACGTCGCCCAGCAGGCGGCCCAGCAGGCGGATATCTTCTTTCAGCGGCGCGTCCTTGTCGGAGCCGGCCGCCGGGACTATTTCTGGTGCTACTGCGTCATTGAGCATAATAAAGAACCAAAGTAAGTGTAAAAGCAAGGGAATGTGGATCGCACCGGGCGTTTGGCCGCAGAGGGGAGGGGACGCATGATAAAATTTGTGGTCTTCAACATGGACGCTAGCCTGACTTGGCCTTCTAGGCTAAGGGATAACGATTATAGCGAGGCCGGGCGTCATTCCGATACAAATTGATATCGGACGGGCGAATTGGCAACGACAACGACAGCCACAGCGAAAGAACTTGTTTTGAAAGCATCCGAATTGACCCAAAATATTCCTTCCCGCCTGGTGATCGCCACGCGCGAAAGCCGTCTTGCCATGTGGCAAGCCGAACACGTGCGTGCGCGCCTGGCCGCCCTGTATCCGCAGTGTAGCGTTGAAATTCTCGGCATGACCACACGCGGCGACCAGATTCTGGACCGCGCCCTGTCCAAGGTAGGCGGCAAGGGCCTGTTCGTCAAGGAGCTGGAAGTGGCGATGGAAGAAGGCCGCGCGGACCTGGCCGTGCATTCGCTCAAAGACGTGCCGATGGAGTTGCCGGAAGGCTTTGCCCTGGCCGCCATCCTCGAGCGCGAAGACCCGCGCGACGCGTTCGTGTCCAACGATTACGCCAGCCTGGCCGAGCTGCCGCACGGCGCCGTCGTCGGCACCAGCAGCCTGCGCCGCCAGTCGCTGATCGCCGCGCGCTATCCGCACCTGACGATACTGCCCCTGCGCGGCAATCTCGACACGCGTTTGGGCAAGCTGGACCGTGGCGATTACGCCGCCATCATCCTGGCCGCCGCCGGCTTGAAACGCCTGGGCCTGGCGTCGCGCATCCGCGCCGTGCTGGCGCCGGAAGACAGCCTGCCGGCCGCCGGCCAGGGCGCGATGGCGATCGAGGTGCGCGCCGGGCGCGCCGACGGCGTCGACATGACGGCCCTGCTGGCGCCGCTGAACCACACGGACACGGCGCAAGCCGTCACGGCCGAGCGCAAGGTGTCGAAGATTTTCGGCGGCAGCTGCCAGATTCCGCTGGCAGCCTTCGCCACCGTCGAAGGTGAACAGATGCGTTTGCGCGCCATGGTCGCCACGCCGGACGGCGCGCGCATGGCCAGCGCCGAGCTCGAAGGCCCGGCCGGCGCGCCTGAACTGCTGGGCGAACAGGTGGCCGAACTGCTGCGCGGCCAGGACGCCGCCGGCATCCTCGCCTCGTGCGCCGTCACCCCGGACAACCATGAAGGCCTGGCGCCGCATGCCTGACAGCGTGGTGATCACGCGGCCCGCGGCGCAAGCGGGGCCGCTGGCCGCCCGGATCGCGGCGCTGGGCTGGCCCGTGACCCTGCTGCCGCTGCTGGAAATCCACGCGCTCGACGGCGCAGATGAATGCGCGCAGCTGCAAGCCGTGCTGGCGCGCCTGGCCGATTACGACCTGGTGGCGTTCGTCTCGCCGAACGCCATCGACTGCGTCTTTGCGCACTTGTCCGCCTGGCCGCCAGGCGTGCCGCTGGCCGTCGTGGGCGAGGGCAGCCGCCTGGCCTTGGCCGCGCATGGCGTCACGGACGCCAACGCGGCCATCACCAGCCCGCTCGACACGGCGCGCAGCGATTCCGAACATCTGCTGCTGGCGCTGGACTTGCCGGCCCTGCACGGCAAGCGCGTGCTGATCGTGCGCGGCGATGGTGGACGCGATTACCTGGCCGAGGGCTTGCGCGCCGCCGGCGCCGAAGTCGAGTTCGTCACGGCCTACCGCCGCAAGGTGCCAACGCTGACGGCGGCCTTGCGGGCGACCCTGGAAAACCTGTTGCAGCATAATAATGACTGGATCATCACCAGCTCGGAAGCGCTGCGCGGTTTGCTGGCGCTTCTTGAGGAATTGGATGCTGAAAAGACGGCTGTTGTGAAAATGCAACAGCAACATCTGATCGTGCCGCACGCGCGCATTGCACAAACGGCGGCGGCCCTGGGTTTTGCCCGTGTCACCCTGACAGGATCAGGCGACGCAGGAGTGCTCGCCGCGTTACAATCACGACCATGAACGAAATGCCTACACTCTCCGAACCGAATGCAACGCCTGGCAGCGCCGTGAAGACGGCGCCGCAGGCGGCCGACCAACCTGCCGGCCGCGCGCCGACCCTGCTGGAACAGCTGCAAAAGCCCATGAGCATCGCCGTCATCGTGCTGGCCGTGCTGCTGGCGGCGCAAAGCTGGTCGTCCAGCAAGCAGATCCGCAACCTGCGCGAAGAAGTGGCCAAGCGCCTGCAAAAGGGCGATGTCAGCAACGCCGAAACGGGCGTGCTGGCGCGCACCGTGCAAGAAGGCGCGAAAGAGCTGGAAATCAAGGTGGGTGCGCTGGAAAACCGCCAGAGCGAAACGCAAAGCCAGCAGCTGGCCCTGGAACAACTGTATAACGACTTGTCGAAGAACCGCGACGAGTGGGCGTTGACGGAAATCGAGCAAGTGCTGTCGACGGCCAGCCAGCAGCTGCAATTGGCCGGCAACGTGCCCGGCGCGCTGATCGCCCTGCAAAACGCGGACCGCAGCCTGTCGCGTTCCGACAAGCCGCAATTCATCACCATCCGCCGCGCCATCGGGCGCGACATGGAAAAACTCAAGGCTCTGCCCAGCGTCGATTCGACGGGCGTGGCCCTGCGCCTCGATGCCGTGATCGCCCAGGTCGATTCCTTGCCGATGCTGTCCGACGAAACGCCGGCCTTGCCGGCCGCGCCGGAAAAACCGGGCAAGGCCAAGGCCGTGCGCGATGCTAGCGGCAAGCTGGTGGGACCGCCGGCGCCGGAACCGCTGCTGCAAAAGGTGCGCGACGGCTTCAATACCTGGAGCGGCGACATGTGGGCCGACGTGCGTCAATTGATCCGCATCCGCCGCGTCGATACGCCGGAAGCGCTGATGCTGTCGCCGACGCAATCGTATTTCTTGCGCGAAAACGTCAAGCTGCGCTTGCTGAATGCCCGCATGGCCTTGTTGTCGCGCAATGAGACGGCGTTCCGCAACGACTTGATCGCCGCGCAGGATGCGCTGGCCAAGTATTTCGACACCCGCGCCAAGAGCACGCAGACGGCGCAAGCTCTGCTGCGCCAGGTGCAGGGCAGCAACCTGACCATCGAAATGCCAACCTTGTCCGACAGCCTGACTGCTGTGCGCAACTACAAAGCGAAGTCCTGAGCCCATGCGTCTATTTCTCTGGTTACTCGCCCTGATGGCCGCGGCGATCGGTATCGCCGTGACGGCCCGTTTCAACCCTGGCAACGTGGTGCTGTTCTATCCGCCTTACCGCATCGATTTGTCGCTGAACTTCTTCCTGCTGCTGCAGGTCGTGCTGTTCGTGCTGCTGTACCTGCTGGTGCGCGCCGTGCGCGCCACCGTGCGCATGCCGGCCCAGGTGGCGGCCTACCGCCAGCGCAAGCGTGAGCGCGATGGCAACAAGGGTTTGCGCGAAGCCTTGAAAGCCCTGTTCGAAGGCCGTTTCGGCCATGCCGAGAAGGCCGCCTTGCGCGCCGCCGAACTGGACGAAAACGCCGGCCTGGCCGCGCTGATCGGCGCGCGCGCCGCGCACCGCATGCGCCAGTCCGAACGCCGCGACAGCTGGCTGGCCCGCGTCGAAGGCGACGCCAGCCTGAAGACGGCCCGTCTGATGACGGTGACGGAATTGCTGGTCGACGACCACCAGCCGGAAGCGGCGCTGGCCGCCGTGCGCGAACTCAACGCCAGCGGCACGCGCCATATCCACGCGCTGCAATGGTCGCTGAAAGCCGAGCAGCAGGCGAAGAACTGGCCGGAAGTACTGCGCCTCGTGCGTTCGCTGGACAAGCACCGCGCCCTGCATCCGGCCTTGTCGTCACGCCTGCGCGAACTGGCTTACGACCATTTGCTGTCCGACCCTTCGCATGACGCCGAATCGCTGATGCGCGTGTGGTCGACCGTGCCAAGCGCCGACCGGGTCAAGCCGTATATCGCCTGCCGCGCCGCCACGGCCCTGAATGCGCGCGGCCTGCATGACGAAGCGCGCCTCGTGTGCGAAGAGTCGCTGGCCGCCGACTGGGACGAGCGCGTCGTGCGCGCCTACCGCGAAGCGGCGGCGCCCGCCGGCACGCCGGCCCTGCTGCTGCAGATCGAGCATTGCGAGCAATGGCTGAAACAGCGTCCGCTCGATGCGGAACTGGCGTTGACCCTGGGTACCTTGTGCCTCAAGCAAAAGCTGTGGGGCAAGGCCCACCGCCACCTGGAGCAGGCTTTGTCGGACGCGAACGAGCCGCAGATGGTGCGCGACGCCCACCTGAAGCTGGCGCAGATGCACGACGCCTTGCAGCAGACGGAACAGGCTGCCGCCCATTACCGGCAGTGCGCGCTGGCCACCATCCTGTAATGTGAGTATTCAGACGTAAAAAAGCCGTTCAGTGCAGACTGAACGGCTTTTTTTATGTGCGCTCCCCAAGGTGGAGTGCGTTGCTATTTACTTCTTCGGTACGGCAGTGTCTTCCGGCAAGGCATACGCGACCAGAGTGTCGCTCATCCTGGTGCCCAGCGAGCCGTGGCCGCCGGCCATGACGACGACGAACTGGCGTCCCGACTTGTTCGACACATAGCTCATCGGCGTAGCCTGGCCGCCGGCTGGCAAACGGGCTTTCCAGATGACTTTGCCGTTGCTGACGTCGTAGCCGCGGATATAGTAGTCGAGTGTGCTGCTGAGGAAGGTCACGCCGCCACCGGTGGTGACCATGCCGCCCAGGCTGGGCACGCCCAGTGGCAACGGGATCGGTACGGGACCGCTGTCGCGCGTGGTGCCGTTCTTGTGCATCCACACTTTTTTCATGGTGCGCAGGTCGACGGCGGCCACATAGCCCCACGGCGGCGCCTGGCATGGGAAGCCCAGCGGCGACAAAAAGGCCTTGATTTCCACGGCGAACGGGACGCCCGTCTGCGGCTGCAAGCCCATTTCGCCACCCGTGCCGCCCTTGGCCGTCGTTTCCGCGCGCGGCACGAGTTTTTCCAGGAAGCCCATGTAGTCAGGGTTGACGATCAACAACTGGCGCACGGGGTCGATGGCCGCGCCGCCCCATTCGAAGATGCCGAGCGGACCCGGGGAAATGACGGCACCCTTGCCGGCCGTTTGCGGCGTGAACGGGCCTTCATAGCGGCGTTCCTTGAAGATGATGCGGCAAGCGAGCTGGTCGAACGGCGTCGTGCCCCACATGTCCGCTTCGCTGATATTGCGCTCAGGCAGGAAGGTCAGGGCCGAGAACGGCTGCGTGGGCGACAGGGTGTCGCCGGCGGCAGGGTTGCTCGTCGGTACGGGTTTTTCCGGCGCCGGCACGACCAGGCTGCCGTCGCGGCGGTCGATCACGTAGATGTCGCCGCGTTTCGTCGTGGCGACCACGGACGGCACTTTGCCTTTCGGCGTGTCGATGTCGACCAGGCTAGGCTGGCCGCCGATATCCATGTCCCAGATATCGTGGTGCACGGTCTGGTAGACCCAGCGCACTTTACCGGTCGCCAGGTCCAGCGCGACGATGGCGCTGTTGAATTTCTCGCCGTTCTTGTTGCGGTTGCCGCCCCAGGTATCGGGGGTTTCATTGCCCATCGGAATGTAGACCATGCCCAGCTTTTCATCGATGCTGGCCACGCCCCACGAGTTGGGCGAGTTGTTGGTGTAGTTTTTGCCTTCAGGGAAAGGCTTGGTATCTTCCGGCGTGGCCGGATCCCAGTTCCACATCAGCTTGCCCGTGACGGGATCGTAGCCGCGGATCACGCCCGACGGCTCTTCCGTCGAATGGTTGTCCGTCACGCTGGCGGCGATCACGGCCATTTTCTGCGAGACGGCCGGCGGCGAAGTCGGCATCAGGAAGCCGCGCTTGATCATGGCCATGTTTTTATACAGGTTGACGACGCCGTTGTGGCCAAAGCTCTTGCACGACTCGCCCGTATCGGCATTCACGGCGATCATGGTGCCGTCCATGGTCGGCGCCAGGATGCGGCGCGGGCATTCCATGCCGGCCGCTTCGGGGGCCGGGTTGTTCTTGGCGCGGCCCGCGTTCACGTCCCAGTAGGCGACGCCGCGGCAGATCATGTGCTGGTAACTGGCCGCGTCGCGGTTGATCTTCGGATCGTGGCGCCAGATTTCCTTGCCCGTGTCCGGGTTCAGGGCGATGACGATATTGTGCGGCGTGCACAGATACAGCATGTCATTGACCTTCAGCGGCGTCACTTCATTGGCGATCTCGCCCGGATCGTTCGGCCCCTTGAAGTCGCCCGTGTGGTAAGTCCACGCTTCTTTTAGGCCGGAAATATTCGCGGGCGTGATCTGCGCGGCCGGGGCGTAGCGGTCGCCATAGCCGGAGCGGCCATACGCGGACCAGTCGTTGTGCTCGACGCCGGGCGCCAGGTCGCCGGCAGCGGTGGCGGCCATGTTTTCGGCCGGCACGTCGCCATGCAGGTCATGGTAGTCCTGGAACAGGGCGATGACGCCGGCGATGACGGTCAGGGCCACGGCGGCGGACAGGGCCGTCTTGCCCAATTGTCCCTGTTTCGCTGCGGCCGGTGGCGCCAGGCGGCGGCTGACGAAGGGCAGCAGCAGCCAGGCGGCGGCGGCGAACCAGATGTCGAGGCGCGGCAGCAATTGCCACCAGTCGAATTTCACTTCGATGACGGACCAGACGAGGGTGGCGAGCAGCAAGAAGGCGAGGAAAGCTTGCGCGCTGCGCTTGCCCTGGAACACCAGCACGCCGGCAACGAGCATGCCTATGCCGGCCAGCAAGTAGTACCAGGAGCCGCCGAGCGTGGCCAGCCAGATACCGCCGCCCAGCAGGGCGAGGCCAAACAGAATGAAAATAACGCCGGTGACCTTTAATAAAGGCCCGGGCCGGAAAGAGGGAATCATCATATTCCTTTTTGCAAGGATTTATCGGTGGCGCGTTGAAAGCGCCATATTGAATTCAGGGAAGGCGTCGATTGCAGAATATACAAAGTTTGGAATCACCAGAATATGACAGTTTATCAGAATCGATGATTGTCTTCTGGTCGCGCCATTTTTTGGCGAGGCCGTCATTTGAATCAAATAAATGCTTCAAATAAGCGCAAAGATTATGCTGGATGAGGGACTTGCGGGGCTGGGAGGCTTGATGACCATGGGTGTTGAGACGGCCGCGTCATCGCGCGCAGGCAATTCGGGAAGAATAAGACTGAAACAGTTGTTATAACTTGCTGCAATAAATACAATGCCGCTTATGATAACCATGTCTACTGTATGGTGATATTGAAATGAAAATATGACGATATTTCAGGTATTAACTCGGGGCTGACCGTAGTAATACTTAAGTGTTTCTGCTTATTATTCCCAATGGCTTGTTTATTCTCTCGGCAGCAACTTGCGCGTGCCGGACGGCCGTGCTGGCCACTGTTGCTGGCAGGACGCGCAAAACGCCGGCGGGCCGCTGCTGCATCGCACAAGCTGCCTGTACTTCGCTATAATTGCGCGGTTAAAACACCACCCGCTAATGAGGAACCCCATGAGTTTGAATAACGTCTCTTCCGGCCGCGACCTGCCGAACGATTTCAACGTCGTCATCGAAATCCCGATGAATGCCGATCCGATCAAGTACGAAGTCGACAAGGAAAGCGGCGCGATCTTCGTCGATCGCTTCATGGGTACCGCCATGCATTACCCGTGCAACTACGGCTACGTGCCGAACACCCTGTCGCCGGACGGCGACCCGGTGGACGTGCTGGTTATCACCCCATTCCCGCTGATCCCGGGCGTGGTCGTGCGCTGCCGTCCTATCGGCGTGCTGAAAATGACCGACGAGTCGGGCGAAGACGCGAAAGTGCTGGCCGTGCCAGTCGACAAGGTCCTGTCGATCTACAGCCACTGGCAAAAGCCGGAAGACTTGAACGAACTGCGTTTGCGCCAGATCCAGCATTTCTTTGAGCACTACAAAGATCTGGAAAAAGGCAAATGGGTCAAGATCGACGGCTGGTATGGCCCTGAAGTGGCCAAGGAAGAAATCCTGGGCGGCGTCGCCGCCTACAAGGCCGATGCCGCAAAAGCCTAACAGCAGCTGTTAAAAGAACGCTCCCCGCCAGGTATGGCCGGGAGCGTTTTTTTATGCGCGAAACGGACTGTGCTCGTTCAATTCATCGAGGTAGGCGTCGATGCCGCCCCGTTCGCGCTCGAGGAAGCGCTGCACGGCGTCGGCAAAGGCCGGGTGCGCCAGCCAGTGGGCGGACCAGGTCTTTTGCGGCAGGAAGCCGCGCGCCATCTTGTGCTCGCCCTGCGCGCCGCCTTCGAAGGTGGTGATGCCGTTGGCGATGCAAAATTCCAGCGGCTGGTAGTAGGCCGTCTCGAAGTGCAGACAGGGCACGTGCTCGAGCGCGCCCCAGTAGCGGCCATACAGGGTGTCGTTTGTGTGGATCAGCAGCGAGGCGGCGATAGCCCGGTCTTCGCGCTCGGCGATCACCAATAAAATGTTCTGCGGCATGCTGGCACCGATGCGGCGGAAGAAGTCCAGCGACAAATAGGGCGAGGAGCGGTGTTCCGCATAGGTATTGCTGTAGCAGCGGTGGAACAGTTTCCAGTCCGCGTCTGTCGCTTCCGTGCCGCGCACCTGGCGCAGGGTCACGCCCGCTTCCCGCACCTTGCGCCGCTCGGCGCGGATATTCTTGCGTTTCTTGTGTTCCAGGGTGGCGAGAAATTGCTCGAAATCGGTATAGCCGGGATTGAGCCAGTGAAACTGCACGCCGCTACGCATCAGGTAGCCGGCCTCGGCCAGCTGGCGCGCCTCGCTTTCCGGCGGGAACAGGATGTGGCAGGACGAGACCTCGCTGGCTTGCTGCTGCGCCTGCAGGAAGCCCAGCAGGGCGGCGCGCGCTTCGCCATCGCGGGCCAGCAGGCGCGTGCCGCTGACGGGCGTAAAGGGAATGGCGGACAACAGTTTCGGATAATATTCGAGGCCATGCTGCTGATAGGCATCAGCCCAGGCCCAGTCGAACACGTATTCGCCATACGAGTGCATTTTCAAGTACAGGGGCAGGGCGGCGGCCAGCGTCTTGCCTTGCCACAGCACCAGGTAATTCGGTTGCCAGCCCGTGTCCGCGCTGGCGCAGCCGGACTCATGCAGCGCGTGCAAAAAGGCATACGAGAGGAAGGGATTGCTATCCGCCTGGCGCGCCAGCAGTTCAGACCAGGCCGCTTCGCCAATTTCCGCCAGGGTAGTGACGATAGCCGTGCGATAATTCATTGTTGTAGTGTGCATTCATCACTCTCGGGGCGCCGCCGTCGGCCTGCGCGCCCCTGTCTTGTTTAATAGAACGAAAATATCCATCATCATGACAGTCAAAGTCGCAATTGCTCAAATGAATAGTACGGTCGGCGATCTGGCCGGCAACCGTGCCAAGATCTTCGACCTTTCCCGCCGCGCCTTTGAGGCGGGCGCCGATATCGTGCTGACGCCGGAACTGTCGCTGGTCGGCTATCCACCCGAGGACTTATTACTGCGCAATGCATTCTACGCAAAAACGCAGCAAGCGTTTGCCGAGCTGGCCCGCGACCTGGCCCAGTTCAAGGATATGCACGTGGTGGTGGGCGTACCGTTGCAGGACGAGAAGGGCGTGCGCCACAATGCCGCCTCCGTGCTGCTCAATGGCGAAGTGCTGGGCACCTACCGCAAGCATGACTTGCCGAACACTACCGTATTTGATGAAAAACGCTACTTTACGTCGTCGGACCAGGCGTTCGTGTTTGGCGTGAAAGGCGTGCGTTTCGGCATCAATATCTGTGAAGACACGTGGTTCGAGCACGCGCCCATGCGCGCCCGCGCGGCCGGCGCGCAAGTGCTGCTGGTGCCGAACGGCTCGCCCTACCACATGAACAAGCAGCACCTGCGCTATGAAACCATGCGCAAGAATGTCAGCGCGCAAGGCATGGCCCTGGTGTATGCCAACCTGGTCGGCGGCCAGGACGAGCTGATTTTCGACGGCGACTCGTTCGTCATGGATGCGGCCGGCACGATCTGCGCCCAGCTGCGCCACTTCGAGGAAGACTTGCAACTGGTCGAGTTCGACGGCGCCACGCCCGTGCCGCAGCCGCTGGCCGCGCCATTGACCACCGAGGCGCAGGTGTACCAGGCGCTGGTGCTGGGCGTGCGCGACTACATAGTCAAGAACGGTTTCCCTGGCGTGCTGATCGGCATGTCGGGCGGCGTCGATTCGGCCCTGACCCTGGCCATCGCCGTCGATGCGCTGGGCGCCGACAAGGTGCGCGCCGTCATGATGCCGTCGCAATTTACGGCCGATATCTCGTGGATCGATTCGCGCGACATGGTAAAACGCCTCAATGTGCGCTACGATGAAATTCCGATCAAGCAAACCTTCGATGCTTTCCGCGCCACCCTGGCTGACGAGTTCGCCGGACTGGCGGAAGACGCGACGGAAGAAAACATCCAGGCGCGCATCCGCGGCACCCTGCTGATGGCCTTGTCGAACAAGCATGGCAGCATCGTGCTGACGACGGGCAACAAGAGCGAGATGGCTGTCGGTTATTGCACCCTGTACGGCGACATGGCGGGCGGCTTTGCCGTGATCAAGGATATTGCCAAGACGCTCGTGTACCGCCTGTGCGCGTACCGCAACGGCGTGTCGGACGTGATTCCCGAGCGCATCCTGACGCGCGGGCCGTCGGCCGAACTGCGCGCCGACCAGCTGGACCAGGATTCCTTGCCGCCATATGACGTACTCGACGGCATCATGCAGCTGTACATGGAAGAAAACCGGCCGATCGCCGAAATTATCGAGGCTGGCTACCCGCCGGCCGATGTGGCCCGGGTCACGCGCCTGATCAAGATCAATGAATACAAGCGGCGCCAGTCGCCGGTGGGCATCCGCGTCACGCACCGTGGTTTTGGCCGCGACTGGCGCTATCCCATTACGTCGAAATTTTACGAATAAGCAGCCATCTGTCCACAATCCAACAATTTTAAGGAGTAGCCATGAAACAGATTACCGCCATCATCAAACCATTCAAGCTCGACGAAGTACGCGAGGCGCTGGCCGACGTGAACGTGACGGGCCTGACCGTGACGGAAGTGAAGGGCTTTGGCCGCCAGAAGGGGCATACCGAGCTGTACCGTGGCGCCGAGTACGTGGTCGACTTCTTGCCGAAAGTCAAAGTCGAAGTGGTGGTGGACGACAGCGTGTCGGAACTGGTGGTCGACGCCATCATCAAGGCGGCCCGCACGGGCAAGATCGGCGACGGCAAGATCTTCGTGCGCGACGTGGAGCAGGTCATCCGCATCCGCACGGGCGAGACGGGCCCGGACGCGGTGTAAGTCTGGGCCAGCAATGTCGTCGGATTACGGCTCTTCGAGCCTAATCCGACCTACGGCCTGGCGCACGTCGATATGCGTAGGTCGGGTTAGCGCGCCAGCGCGTAAGCCGACGCTGCTAAGCCAGCAAAGCTGCCGGATTGCGCATCAGCGCCCCAGCCGCATGTCGAACTTCCAGCAGATCAGGCGCAGGATCGTGATGCCGCTGGCGCTGGTCCATAGCGCGAAGTCGTGCTCGGCGCCGAAGTGCATCTGCAATAAATAAGCCCAGCAGCCGAAAAACGCGCAGATGGCGTAGGGTTTGCCGTCGCGAAACACCATTGGCACTTCGTTGCAGACGATGTCGCGCATCACGCCGCCGAAAATCCCCGTAATCACCCCCATCATCGACGCGATAAAGATCGGCATGCCGGCGCGCATGGCTTCGGCCACGCCGGCGATGGCGAACATGCCCAGGCCGATGGCGTCGGCGATGACGATCAGGCGTTCGGAGACGATCTGGCGCAGATGCTGGATCAGGGGGGCGGCCGTCAGGGCCAGCACGAAGATCAGGATCGCGTATTCCTGGTGCGACACCCAGAACAGGGGCCGCTTGTCGAGCAGGATGTCGCGCAATGTCCCCCCGCCGAATGCCGTGATGAAGGCCACGACGAACACGCCGACCAGGTCCATGCGCTTGCGGCGTGCTTCGATGAAGCCGGAAAACGCGCCCACCAGGATGGCGATGACCTCAATGATCTTGATCAGCGAGCCAGGCGGCAGTTGGGGTGGTATCATGGGTGGAGCGCTTGAGCAGGAAATAATTGTCACAGGTTAACATGACACGGCCCCGAATGGTGACAAACGGGGCCGTGTGCAGTGCGGAACCTGTTACTGGATTGTGTTCTTGCTGCCAGGACTAGCGGATGGGTTGCAGCGCTGCCGAAAGTAAAACAACCAGTGCGCCATCGCCCCCTTCGGAGCGGCGCGCCTGGCAAAAGGCGATGACTTCCTCCTTTTGCACGAGCCAGCTGTGCACCATCGATTTCAAGACCGGTTCCTGCCCTTTGGAGCCGAAACCCTGGCCGTGGATCACGCGCACGCAGCGCAGCTTGCGCCGCGTCGCCTGGTTCAGAAAGGCGCCGATGCCATCGCGCGCCTCGTCGCGGCGCAAGCCGTGCAAGTCCAGCTCGTCCTGGATGGGCCAGTGGCCCTTGCGCATCTTCTTGACCACGTCCGGCCCTACGCCGGGGCGGGCGTAGTTCAGGGCCGGATCGTTTTCCAGGTAATGGTCGACCTCGAACAAGTCCGACAGCGACTCGCGCAGCACGGCCGCATCGTCCTCTTCCGGCGTCAGCTTGCGCGCCGGCTGTTGAACGCTTGCCGCGCCCGTCTTGGGCAGGCTGGGCACGTAGCGGTCTGACTCGGGCAGGCGCTTGACGCCGCCGATGCTGGCCTTGAACAGATTGCTTTCCACGGCCTGCACCTTGGCCTGCCGCGTACGCTCGGCCTCAGCCTGGGCGCGCGCATCGGCCTGCTCCTTGAGTTGCTTGCTGACCACTTTCAGGTCGGCAAAGTCTTTCATCGACGCCATGCGACGCTTACTCCTGGCCTTCCAGGTAGCGCTGGGCGTCCAGTGCTGCCATGCAACCCGTGCCGGCGCTGGTGATGGCCTGGCGGTAGATATGGTCTTGCACATCGCCGGCGGCGAACACGCCCGGTGCGCTGGTGGCCGTGGCCATGCCTTCCAGGCCCGTCTTGGTCTTGATGTAGCCGTTGTGCATGTCCAGCTGGCCTTCGAAGATGCCCGTGTTCGGCTTGTGGCCGATGGCGATGAACACGCCGTGCACGTTCAATGCTTCGACCTTGCCGTCGATGGTGGACTTGATGTTCAAGCCCGTCACGCCGCCTTCGTTGCCCGTCACTTCGTCCAGAGTGTGGTTATATTTCAACACAATCTTGCCTTCGGCAACCTTGGCGTTCAGGCGGTCGATCAGGATCGCTTCGGCGCGGAACTTGTCGCGGCGGTGGATCAGCGTGACCTTGTTGGCGATGTTCGACAGGTACAGCGCTTCCTCGACGGCCGTATTGCCGCCGCCGACGACAGCCACTTCCTGGTTGCGGTAGAAGAAGCCATCGCAGGTGGCGCAGGCGGACACGCCCTTGCCCATGAATTCCGCTTCCGATGGCAGGCCCAGGTATTGCGCGGACGCGCCCGTGGCGATGATCAGGGTGTCGCACGTGTATTCGTGGCTGTCGCCCTTCAGGCGGATCGGTTTTTCATTCAGGAACGTGGTGTGGATGTGGTCAAACACGATTTCCGTATTGAAACGCTCGGCGTGCTGCAGCAAGCGCTGCATCAGGTCCGGGCCTTGCACGCCCATCGGGTCGCCAGGCCAGTTTTCCACGTCGGTGGTGGTCATCAGTTGACCGCCTTGTTCCACGCCGGTGACCAGCATCGGGTTCAGGTTGGCGCGGGCGGCGTAGACGGCGGCGCTGTAGCCGGCTGGGCCGGAGCCGAGGATCAAAACGCGGGCGTGTTTGGTAGTGGTCATGGGAGGCTTCTCTATGAGTAGGGTCTATCCGAATTGGGGGCATACGCGCGAAGAACAAGGGCGTATTGCGCTTGCGCAAGCAATCCTCGATTATAGACCAAGCCGCCTGTAGCGACGAATCGTGGGGCCGTCCGGGGCATATATGGCTTAGAATACTTCCTTATTATGGGAAATTCCCTTTCAGAAACATTTTTCACCTTGCAGCGCTTCCCAGAATGACTAAACCAGCCCAGGCCAATCAAAATAGCTACACCCGAAAACCGGTCGAACGCCGGCCCCTGCCCAACCGGCTGGTGCGGCTGCTGTCCGAGGCGCGCTGGTTCGCGCTGGCCGCGTTTGCCTTGTATTTCGTATTGATCCTGGCCAGCTTCAACAAGCTCGACCCCGGCTGGTCGCACGCCACCAACGTCGACAAGGTCGCCAATCTGGGCGGCAAGCTCGGTGCGACCTTTTCCGATCTGCTGCTGTATATCTTCGGCTTTTCCGCCTGGTGGTGGTGCGTGTGGCTGCTGCGCACCGTGTGGAATGGCTATCGCCGCCTGAGCAAGCGCTTCCTGCTGGAAGAGGAAGAGGTGGAGCGCGAGCACCATGTCGAGATGCTGATCCGCATCGTCGGCTTCTCCATCATGCTGATCGGCAGCATGGGGCTCGAATACCTGCGCATGGCGAAAAGCCTGCACGTGCAGCTGCCGCGCGATCCGGGCGGCGTGCTGGGCCAGCTGGTGGGGCATGCTAGTAAGGAGGCCTTCGGCTTTACCGGCGCGACTTTATTGCTGTTGCTGCTGTTCGGCCTGGGTTTCAGCCTGTTCTTCCACGTTTCTTGGTTGCAAGTGGCAGAACGTATCGGCGGCGCCATCGAAGATGCCGTCAACTGGTTCGTGCTGCGCTACCAGGACCGCGAAGACCGCCGCCAGGGCGAAGTGGCTGCCGTGCGTCGCGACGAAGTAGTGGTCATCGAGCGGGCCAAGCATGTGGAAAAGCACGTGGCCGCCCCGCCCGTGAAAATCGAGCCGCAGGTGGTGACTGTCGTGAAATCCGAGCGCGTGGAAAAGGAGCGCCAGGCCCATCTGTTCGAGAACCTGGGCGATGGCAAGCTGCCGCCGCTGTCCTTGCTCGACGAGGCGCCGCCCGTGGTGGAAACGGTCTCGGTGGAAACCCTGGAATTCACGAGCCGCCTGATCGAAAAGAAATTGTCCGACTTTGGCGTGGATGCCAAGGTAGTGGCCGCTTACCCCGGCCCTGTCGTGACGCGCTATGAAATCGAGCCGGCCACGGGCGTGAAGGGCAGCCAGATCGTGGGCCTGGCGCGCGACCTGGCCCGTTCGCTGTCGCTCACCTCGATCAGGGTGGTGGAAACCATTCCCGGCAAGAATTACATGGCTCTGGAATTGCCGAACACCAAGCGCCAGATCGTGCGCCTGACTGAAATTCTCGGCTCCAAGGTCTATAACGATGGCGTGTCCAGCCTGACAATCGCGCTGGGCAAGGATATCGCGGGCAAGCCCGTCGTGGCCGATCTGGCCAAGATGCCGCACTTGCTGGTGGCCGGTACGACCGGTTCCGGCAAGTCGGTCGGCATCAATGCGACGATTCTGTCGCTGTTGTATAAATCCGACCCGCTCGACGTGCGCCTGATTCTGATCGATCCGAAGATGCTGGAAATGTCCGTCTACGAAGGCATCCCGCACTTGCTGGCGCCCGTGGTGACCGATATGCGCCAGGCCGGCCACGCGCTGAACTGGGCCGTGAACGAGATGGAACGCCGCTACAAGCTGATGAGCAAGATGGGCGTGCGTAACCTGGCCGGCTACAACGCGAAGATTGCCGACGCGAAAAAGCGCGAAGAACTGATCCCGAACCCGTTCAGCCTGACCCCGGATGCGCCCGAACCGCTGGAAAAACTGCCGACCATCGTCATCATCATCGACGAGCTGGCCGACTTGATGATGGTGGTGGGCAAAAAAGTCGAGGAATTGATCGCGCGTATCGCGCAAAAGGCGCGCGCCGCCGGTCTGCACTTGATTCTGGCAACGCAGCGCCCATCTGTCGATGTGATCACGGGTTTGATCAAGGCGAACATTCCCACGCGTATCGCCTTCCAGGTCTCGTCGAAGATCGATTCGCGCACCATTCTGGACCAGATGGGCGCGGAAACCTTGCTGGGCATGGGCGACATGCTGTACATGCCGCCCGGCACCGGCTTGCCGATGCGCGTGCACGGCGCGTTCGTGTCCGATGATGAAGTCCACCGCGTTGTCAGCCATCTGAAGCTGCAGGGCGAACCGAATTACATCGAGGGCATCCTCGAAGGCGGCACCCTGGAAGGCGACGGCGCCGAAGGCGGCGTGCCGGGCGAGGGCGGCGGCGAAGCCGATGCCCTGTACGACCAGGCGGTGGCGGTGGTGCTGAAAAACCGCCGCGCCTCGATTTCGCTGGTGCAGCGTCATTTGCGTATCGGCTACAACCGCGCCGCCCGTCTGCTCGAGCAGATGGAGCAGAGCGGGGTGGTTTCAACCATGCAATCCAATGGCAACCGGGACATCCTGGTGCCGGCGGCGAGTAGTGAACAAGGGTAACGGAATGAAGAATACGACTTTCGCAGCAAAAATGATGATCGGCGCGGCCAGCGTCGCCTGCGGCCTGCTGTTCGCGGCCAGCGCCTCGGCCAGCGCCCTGGAGCAATTCAAGGCCTTTGCCGCCGGCACCAAGTCGGCCAAGGGCGAGTTCGTGCAGCGGCAAGTGAAGAAGGCGGACGCCGGCGGCAAAGCGAAAGTCTCGACGCCGGCCAGCGGTACGTTCGAATTCGCCCGTCCAGGCAAGTTCATCTGGACTTACCTGAAACCGTACGAGCAATTGCTGCAAGCCGATGGCGACAAGTTGTATATCTACGACAAGGACTTGAGCCAGGTGACGGTCAAGAAGCTGGGCGACGCGCTCGGTTCCTCGCCGGCAGCCATTCTGTTCGGCAGCAATGATTTGGAAAAGAATTTCACCCTGGCCGAAGCGGGCACGCGCGATGGGCTGGAATGGCTGAAGGCCACGCCGAAAGCCAAGGACACGACCTTCGACGAAATCACCATCGGCCTGCGCAACGGCGTGCCGGAAGCGATGGAATTGCGCGATTCGTTCGGGCAGACGTCGGTGCTGGCGTTCAAGAATTTCCAGAAAAATCCCGCGCTGGCCGCGAACCATTTCAAATTCGTGATGCCAAAAGGCGCGGACGTCATTAATAACTGATTGTTGACGTTTTGCTGTTGGCCGGCCTCGCAGCGATGCGGGGCCTTTGCATTCTTACTGGGTACATACTATGGCGGATCTCTTTTCCACCGCACCGCGCCAGCCGTTGGCCGAAGCCTTGCGGCCGGCCACGCTGAACGAAGTCATCGGCCAGACGCATCTGCTGGGCGCGGGCAAGCCGTTGCGCCTGGCGTTCGAGGCGGGCAAGGCCCACTCGATGATTTTATGGGGGCCGCCCGGCGTGGGCAAGACGACCTTGGCGCGCCTGATGGCAAACGCTTTTGACAGCGAATTCATCGCCCTGTCCGCCGTGTTTGCTGGCGTCAAGGATATCCGCGCAGCCATGGACCAGGCCCGCCATAGCCTGGATCAGTTCGGCAAGCACACCTTGCTGTTCGTCGATGAGATCCATCGCTTTAATAAATCGCAACAGGACGCCTTGCTGCCTTTCGTCGAATCGGGTCTGGTGACGTTCATCGGCGCCACCACCGAAAACCCCAGCTTTGAAGTGAACTCGGCGCTGCTGTCGCGCGCGCAAGTATATGTATTGAAATCGCTTAACGAAGATGAGATGAAGCAGCTGCTGGCCAAGGCGCAAAGCACGGCGCTGACGCACTTGAGCTTCGACGAGGCGGCGGCCGACACCCTGATCGGCTACGCGGATGGCGATGCGCGGCGCTTTTTGAATTTGCTGGAACAGGCCGAGACGGCCGCCAGCTCGACGGGCACGACCACCATCGACGCGGCCTTCGTCGACAATGCGCTGACCTTGAATTCGCGCCGCTTCGACAAGGGCGGCGACAATTTCTATGACCAGATTTCCGCCCTGCACAAGTCCGTGCGCGGCTCGAATCCCGATGCGGCCCTGTACTGGTTTTGCCGCATGATCGACGGCGGCG
Organism: Janthinobacterium sp. GW456P; assembly: GCF_002127655.1. Taxonomy (GTDB): domain Bacteria; phylum Pseudomonadota; class Gammaproteobacteria; order Burkholderiales; family Burkholderiaceae_D; genus Janthinobacterium. The sequence goes on along the minus strand of NZ_NEHB01000027.1, from coordinate 33,729 downwards.
CCGATCCGCGCTACCTGTCGCGCCGCATCGTGCGCATGGCCTGGGAAGACATCGGCCTGGCCGACCCCCGCGCCTTGACCATGGTCAACGACGCGGCCGAAACGTATGAACGCCTCGGTTCGCCCGAAGGCGAGCTGGCGCTGGGCCAGGCAGTGATCTACCTGGCGATTGCGGCGAAAAGCAATGCCGGCTACAACGCGTTCAACACGGCCATGGCCTTCGTCAAGAAGGATAAATCAAAGGAAGTGCCCGTGCACTTGCGCAATGCGCCGACGAAATTGATGAAGGAACTCGGCTACGGCCACGCCTACCGCTATGCGCACGACGAACCCGATGCGTATGCGGCCGGCGAAACGTATTTCCCGGACGGCATGGCGGAACCGGGCTGGTACCAGCCCGTGCCGCGCGGCCTGGAAAGCAAGATCGCCGACAAGCTGGCCTGGCTGCGCGAGCTGGACAGGAAGGCGGGAAAAAGTTAAAGCGGGCTGAGACTACAGGCCCAGTAATGTAAAGCCGTCGTCTTGCGGCGCGTAGCCGACCAGCCGGCGCGTCGCTTCAATCGACAGCCGCTTGTAGCGGTTGTCCGACACCCCATGCACGACGTGGTAGCCGGGCGGCACGTCGGCCGCGATGCAGCGGGCCAGCAGCTGTACCACGTCGCGCTCGCTGATGAAGGCGGCCACGTCGCGCGCGCTGTGCTGCTGGCCTGGCGCAAAGTGGGCCACGTTGGCGATGCGCACGGCGATCGCCGTCATGCCATGCTGGTGCGCGAAGGCCGAGGCCACGCCTTCGCCAAAGGCCTTGCTGGCGCCATACATATTGGCGGGACGCGCCGGCATGCTTTCCTGCACCTGCATATCCAGCGGGTAGCCTTCCACGGCTTGCGCGCTGCTGGCAAACACCACTCTTTTGACACCCTGCGCCTGTGCCGCGCGGAAGAGGTTGTGCGTGCCGACGATGTTCGGCTGCAGCAATTGCGTATCGAAATCGGCGCCGGCGTGCGGCACGCCGGCCAGGTGCAGCACCACATCAATATCGGCGCAGGCGGCCAGGCAGGCGGCATGGTCGCGGACATCGAGTTGCATGGACGGGCAGGGCGCCGATGTCAGCCCTTGCGTGTGCAGGTCGGCCAGCCGCAGGGAGAATTCCCCGTGCCGGCGCTTCCAGAAAGCGGTGCCGATGATGCCGGCGGCGCCCGTGACGAGGACGCGCAGTGGTGGTGCTTGACGCAGTGATTCTTTAGTCATGTATTCCTTGTGCTGAGTGTGTGAGGCAGTGCCAGGCTCAGCCAACGCAGCAGGGCGGGGCGCGGTGCGGCCGTCCCATGCACGCGGATGCGTCCGCTGCCCACGGCTTCGACCAGCACCAGGCCGTCGTTCGGTATCGTATAGCGTTCGCCGCTGCGCAGCACGTAATCGTCGAACTGGGCATAGGCCGTGATCCAGGCCGTGCCGGACAGGCATTCGATGACCGTGGCGCGCGCTTTTTCCAGGCGCAAGGGCCGTTCGCTTCGTAATTCGTGGTCGGTATGCATGGCATCGCTCCTGTTGTGCTGACAGGAACAGCTTAGGCGCTTGCCTTGAACCATGACAGATGCAGGAAAACGAAATTGTCATGCATACAGTGTGCTTCGTCGTACACTGTGCTTGTCAAAAAAACGGGCAACTGTATCTGTGCGTGCCGCGCGCGCCAGCCGCATACTGAAGGGATGAACATGAGCGCGCAATTGAACCTGTACGAGCACCTGGCCAATGAGCTGGGCGCCCTGATCGACGCGCGCGTGTTCGCGCCCGGCGACCGCCTGCCGTCGATCCGCCACCTGGCGCAGCAAAAGCGCATTTCCGTCAGTACGGTGATGCAAGCCTTGCGCCTGATGGAAGACCGGGGGCAGGTCGATGCCCGGCCCCAGTCCGGCTATTTCGTGCGCCACCGCGCGCCGCGCCGGCCATGCAGCGCGGACGCGCAGCATCTGAAGGAGCCGGCCTTTGTCGGCATCAACAACCTGTTGATGCGCGTGCTGAAGGAAAACGAGGCACCCGCTATCGTGCAGCTGGGCACGGCCTGGCCTCCCGACGAAATATTGCCGATCAAGCGCATGCAGCGCACCATCAGCGCGGTGGCGCGGCGCGAGCCGGCGTTATTGAGCAAGGTCAGCTGCTACGACGTCAGCGAAGGCAATTTTTTGCGCCAGGTGGCGCGCCGCGCGCTGGACTGGGGCAAGCTGGACCCGCGCGAAATCGTCGTGACAAATTCCTGCACGGAAGCGATCAGCCTGTGCCTGCGCGCCGTCGCCAGACCGGGCGACACCATCGCCATCGAGTCGGCCACGTATTTCGTGCTGCTGCAGATGATCGAAAGCCTGGGCATGAAGGCGCTGGAAATTCCCACCGACGCGAAGACGGGGCCGTCGCTCGATGCGCTGGAGCTGGCCTTGCGCGCCGGCCTCGTGCAAGCGTGCCTGTTCGTGCCGAACGCGAATAATCCGCTCGGCTGCGTCATGCCGGAAGCGAACAAGAAGCGGCTGGCGGGGCTGCTGTCGGAATTCAATATTCCGCTGGTGGAAGACGATGTGTATGGCGATCTGTGCTTTGCACCGCAGCGCCCGTGGCCCGTGAAAGCCTACGATACGAGCGGCAACGTTTTATTGTGCTCCTCGTTTTCCAAGGCCATCACGCCCGCCTCGCGCGTCGGCTACGTGCTGGCCGGACGCTTCGCGCAGGAGGTGGCCTTGCTCAAAACCGTGTCGAGCGGCGCCACCAGCCATTTCTTCCAGGCCGTGCTGGCCGACTTTTTGGAGGGCAGCAGCTACGACCAGCAGCTGCGCAAGATGCGGCGCACGCTGGTGCAGCGCATCGCGCGCATGTCCGATGCCGTGGCGGCCAGCTTTCCGCTTGAGTGCATGCTGTCCGAGCCGCAGGGCGGTTTCGTGCTGTGGGTGCAGATGCCGCCGCAGATCGATGCGCTGGCCCTGCATGGGCAAGCCATCGCCGACGGCGTGGCGTATATGCCGGGCCAGCTGTTCTCGGCTTCGGGCAAGTTCGGCAATTATCTGCGCCTCAATTGCGGCAATGCCTGGACGCCGCGCATCGAGCAGGCCATCGGCCGCCTGGGCCGCCTGGTGCATGAGGCCTTGTAACTATTCTTTGCGTTTCAGTGCCCCATTTTCACCGTTCGCTCCCTGTTTTTCGCCGCTGGTCGCAAGCCAGTGGCCTTGTTTGCCGTCGTTGGCTAAAGTAGCACCATACCAGCAGCAGTCAACGACGCAAACTAACCAGGAGTCACATCATGAACGCACTGAAAAACATGGAAATCGCCTTTATCGCCGCCGCCGTCCTGGCCATCGGCAGCAGCTTCGCCACCGCCGGCGCCAATACGGTGGAAGTGAGCGCCACGTCGACCCTGATTGCCAAGGCCGCCGACAGCACCATGCCCGTCGTCACCGTCAGCGCCCGCCGCCTGACCGCTGCCGAAAAAGCCGCTTTCATTTAAGCATCCGCCGTAAAGCGGGCGCGAGTGCCCGGCCATGCTGCCATGACGATGGCGGGCCATGCGCAAAACTCATAGAGAACTGAACGGGTCTTGGTACAATGAGTGCTTTCGATACATCGGCACCGCCATCCACCCATGATAGATATCCAACTTCTCCGTAAAGACATCGCCACCGTCGCAGAACGCCTGGCGACGCGCAAATTCCAGCTCGATGTGGCAGGTTTTACCGCCCTCGAAGCCGAACGCAAGGCGATCCAGACGCGCACCGAAGAACTGCAGGGCAAGCGCAATGCGCTGTCCAAGCAAATCGGCATGTTGAAAGGCAAGGGGGAAGATACCTCGGCCGTGATGGCGCAAGTGGCCGGCCTGGGCGATGAACTGAAAGCCGATGAAGCGGCCCTGACCCTGGTGCAAGCCAAGCTGAGCGATTTCATCATGGCCGTGCCGAACCTGCCGCATGAATCGTCGCCCGTGGGCATGGACGAGGCGGGCAACGTGGAAGTGCGCAAGGTCGGCACGCCGCGCACGTTTGATTTCGAAGTCAAGGATCACGTCGACGTGGGCGGCCCGCTGGGCCTCGATTTCGAAGTGGCGACCAAGCTGACCGGTTCGCGCTTCTCCGTCATGAAGGGCGGCATCGCCCGCCTGCACCGCGCGCTGGCGCAATTCATGCTCAACACGCACGTGGACGAGCACGGCTACACGGAATGCTATACGCCGTACATGGTCAACGCCGATTCGCTGCGCGGCACGGGCCAGTTGCCGAAATTCGAAGCCGATCTGTTTTCGGTGAAAAAAGGCGGCGCGGAAGGCGAGGGCGAGACCTTCTACCTGATCCCGACGTCGGAAGTATCGCTGACCAACATCGCGCGCGAGGAAATCCTGGCGCTCGACCAGTTGCCCCTGAAAATGACGGCCCACACGCCATGCTTCCGCTCGGAAGCGGGTAGCTACGGCCGCGACACGCGCGGCATGATCCGTCAGCACCAGTTCGACAAGGTGGAAATGGTGCAGGTGGTGCATCCGGATACCTCGTACCAGGTGCTGGAAGAAATGGTGGGCCACGCGGAAACCATATTGCAACGCCTGGGCCTGCCGTACCGCGTGATGTCGCTGTGCACGGGCGACATGGGTTTCGGCGCCACCAAGACCTTCGACCTGGAAGTGTGGCTGCCGGCGCAAAACACCTACCGCGAGATTTCGTCCCTGTCGAACTGCGAAGCCTTCCAGGCCCGCCGCATGCAGGCACGTTTCCGCAACGCCGCCGGCAAGCCGGAACTGGCGCACACCCTGAACGGCTCCGGCCTGGCAGTGGGCCGCACCCTGGTGGCCGTGCTGGAAAACTACCAGCAGGCGGACGGCAGCGTCGATATCCCGGCAGTGCTGCGCCCGTACATGGGCGGACTGACGCATCTGAAGGCATAAAAGGCTCAGGTAGCCGCTGCAATGGAGGGCAAAAATAGTCCTTCCATTTTCTCAAACGGCTGCTATAATCTTGCCTTCTCGCAGCAATGCGGGAAAAGACCGCAGCAAATGGAGAGGTGGCAGAGTGGTCGAATGTACTTGACTCGAAATCAAGCGTACGTTAAATCGTACCGTGGGTTCGAATCCCACCCTCTCCGCCAGAACAAATAAAAAAAGCTCCCTTGCGGGAGCTTTTTTTATTTGTGCCGGCGAAGAGGAGTACGCCCCCTGCGGGGCGTACGCGTGGGATTCGAAGCCCCGCGCATACTTGCGCGGGGCTCTCCGAATCGCCCAACCGGTTTTACCCGTGCGCCAAGGCCCCAGCCTCAAAGCCAACTCGCGTCTCGCAAGAGGCTCCCCAAATCACCCATATAGTTTCTGCTTTTTCAAAGCAGGATTAGCAACAAACCCCTACCCAACCCAACAATCCCCATGCTAAAATAGCGCCTCGTTCAAACGGACACGTCAGTTTGAACGAATAGACCGCAGTAAACGGAGAGGTGGCAGAGTGGTCGAATGTACTTGACTCGAAATCAAGCGTACGTTAAATCGTACCGTGGGTTCGAATCCCACCCTCTCCGCCAGAATACATAAGAGAAGCTCCCGCAAGGGAGCTTTTTTTATGCATGGAACACCCGCAAGCCACCAGCGTCTCCAATGCAGGTAGAAAAACCGCCCAAAGCGCGCAGCGCAAGGCGTATTTTCCTCCATGTAGGCTTTAAACGGCGCGCCCCGCCACCACAAGCTAGTGCACGAGCTTGGCCACCGCAAACGCGACGCCCGACATGGCAATGATCGTCCCCACACACGACAGGATGACAGCCGACTTCGCCTCAGCCACATCTGACTTGGTCGCATAATTGGAGCGCACCACAGCGAGGTCCAGTTTCAGGCCGCCGACATCCGTCTTGAGAACGCCGACATCCCCCTTCAGACCAGCGACATCCGTCTTCAGGCCAGCCACATCCACCTTGAGGTCGGCAACATCGGTTTTCAGGCCAGTCACATCCACCTTGAGGTCAGCCACATCGGCCTTCAGTCCAGTCACATCCGCCTTTAAATCAGCAACGTCCAGTTTCACACCAGCCATATCTTTTGCCAGCGTGTTGACTTGCTCGTCCATGGCGCAATCCTCCGTGCTTGTCACTGCATGCTCCTCGCTTTTTTCACCGCTGTCAAACAGTGTCCCGAGGGTATCGCGCATGGCTTTGCTATTGATTGCCAGGCGTTGCGCCAGCGCCGTCACGCGCTGCAAGTCGGCCATTCCTTCGCCCTGTAGCTGGTCTGTGGCAGTCTGCAATTCGACGGTGATCTGCTCGCTGAGGCTGGCTGCGACCCGCAGTCACGCATCGATCTTGCGCTGGCGTGACTGTTGCGTCAGCGCGCCATGCTGCAAGCGCGTATCGCTCAGTTTGTGCATGCTGTTCATGCGGCGTCCTCTTTGCCCGGGGCCGATACCAATACCGATGCTGCCCACGCTACCCCTCACCCCGGATTCCACCTTGACCCCGCTCAGCCTATGTTAATCTACTCCCTCCCATCCCGCCCCCATCAATAAAAGCAATGAGCCGATTCTGGAGCAACATCGTCAGCGAGCTGACCCCCTACGTCCCCGGCGAGCAGCCGAAACTGCCCGACCTGGTGAAACTCAACACCAACGAAAACCCCTACGGCCCGTCGCCGCAGGTGCTGGCCGCGCTGCGCGAGGCAGGTAACGACAGCCTGCGCCTCTACCCCGACCCCACCGCCAGCGAACTGAAGCAAACCCTGGCCGATTACCACGGCCTCAACAGCGCGCAAGTGTTTGTCGGCAACGGTTCCGACGAAGTGCTGGCGCTGGCCTTCATGGCCTTGCTCAAGCACGACGCGCCGCTGCTGTTCCCGGACATCAGCTACAGCTTCTATCCCGTGTATTGCAAACTGTACGGCATCGATTACCGCACGGTCGCGCTCGACGACACCATGCGCATCCGCCCGCAAGACTACCGTGGGCCGTGCGGCGCCATCATCTTCCCGAATCCGAATGCGCCCACGGGCGTCGATTTGCCGCTGGCCGGCGTGGAAACCTTGCTGCGCGAGCATCCCGATGCCGTGGTGGTGGTCGATGAAGCGTATGTGGATTTCGGCGGCGAAAGCGCCGTGGCCTTGGTCGAGCGCTATCCGAACTTGCTGGTGGTGCAGACGTTCTCGAAATCGCGTTCGCTGGCCGGCTTGCGCGTCGGCTGCGCCTTCGGGCATGCGGACCTGATCGAAGCGCTGGAGCGGGTGAAGAACAGTTTCAATTCATATCCGCTGGACCGGCTGGCCTTGGCCGGCGCCGTGGCTTCGCTGCACGACGAGGAATATTTCCAGCAGACGCGCCAGGCCGTCATCGCCAGCCGCGAACAGCTGACGGCGGATTTGACGGGACTGGGATTCGAGGTGCTGCCGTCCGTGGCCAACTTTGTCTTCGCCCGCCATCCGCAGCATGACGCGGCGCAACTGGCGGCCGGCTTGCGCGCCCGCTCCGTGATCGTGCGCCATTTCAACGCACCGCGCATCAGCCAGTATTTGCGCATCAGCATCGGTAACGTGGGCGAGTGTGCAGCCTTGATGGCTGCCTTGCGCGAGATACTGTCGTGATGGCAGACCAGGTACGGCTGCCGGCAGCCGTACCAGGCACCAGTGTTTACTGCTGGCTGATCCGGCGGCGGCGCGCCATGAAGCCCAGCAAGCCCAGGCCGCCCAGCAGCATGCCGTAGGTGGCTGGTTCCGGTACGGCCGACACAGACAGGTTATTGATGGTTGGCCAGATGCCGACCTGTCCGGCCGTGCTGACGGACAAGTCGGAGAAGGCGCCTGTCGAGAGGAAGCCGACAAACGATGTCTGCGTCGGCAAGGCCAGCTCGTAGGTGAGCAGCTCGCCGAGCGCATTGCGCGCTGTCAGCGTGATACTCTGGGCGCTGGCATATCCACCGGAAAAGTTCGAACCGAAGAAGAATCCCCCCACGCCACGGACCGCATTGGAAAAGTTGGAGAACACCACGCTGTCGTTGCGGTTGTTCGTGCTCAGCCACTTGTCGCTGTTCGTGCCGGCGCCATACAGGACGGGCGAGGAGCCAACGGTGCCCACCGTGTAGGCGTAGCTGCCGGCGCTACGGTTCAGCGGGCCGTCAAGCGCATCGATCGGCAAATCATTAAAGGTATCGACGCCGGTATTGCCGACCGCCGCCAGATAGGCGGATTGGCTGGTAAAGAGCGTGATGTCTGCGTGCGCGGCACTGGCGGCGAGCAACAGGGCGGCGGCGCTCATGATTTTCAGGCGGGAGAATGAAGTTTGCAAGATCGACTCCTTAACAAGGTTGGGGAAAAGGACGCTGCACTGCGCATCGAGATGCAGGGATGCCAGGCCAATATAATATTTGCTAGAAAAAAATGCAACATAAAATTTCTTTATGATAATTTCTTTCATGCATAGTTGAAATACTGATATCGCCCGCCGTCGCCGCTGTCGCGCCCGTGCGGGCAGATGGCAGCGCGCTGCTGCCGGCGCGGGCCATTTGTGCAACAATAATCGGATTCACACATCGACAGGACGGACAATATGGCAAAAGTGGCATTCATCGGTTTGGGCGTCATGGGTTTCCCCATGGCAGGCCATTTGGCGGCGGGCGGGCACGACGTCACCGTGTACAACCGCAACCCGGCCCGCGCGGCCGCCTGGCTGGCGCAGCACAAGGGCAGCAGCGCTACCACGCCGGCCGCCGCCGCAGCGGGTGCCGAGTTTGTCTTCACCTGCATCGGCAACGATAACGATCTGTACCAAGTCATCCTGGAAGAGGGCGGCTTGTTGTCCGCCATGGCGCCGGGCAGCATCCTGATCGACCATACGACGGCCTCGGCCGAAGCGGCGCGCACCATCCATGCGGCGGCGAAAGAGCAGGGTGTGTTCTTCCTCGACGCGCCCGTGTCCGGCGGCCAGGCCGGCGCGGAAAACGGCAAGCTGACCGTGATGGTGGGCGGCGATGCGCAGGCGTACGCGCGCGCCGAGCCTGTCATCGCCCTGTTCTCGCGCGCTGTCACCTACATGGGAGAATCCGGTTCCGGCCAGCTGACAAAAATGGTCAACCAGATCTGCATCGCGGGCCTGGTGCAAGCCTTGAGCGAGGGTATTGCCTTTGCGGAAAACGCGGGCCTCGACGCGGCCCTGGTGGTCGACGTGATTTCCAAGGGCGCGGCGCAGTCGTGGCAGCTGGAGAACCGCGGCAAGACCATGATCGAGCGCAAGTTCGACTTCGGTTTCGCCGTTGACCTGATGCGCAAGGACCTGGGCATCTGCCTGGCCGAAGCCAAACGCAACGGCAGCGACTTGCCCGTGACGGCCTTGACGGACCAGTTCTATGGCGAAGTGCAGCAGGCGGGCGGCAACCGCTTTGACACATCCAGCCTGATCACGCGATTGAACAAAAAGTAACGGTTCAACGCATCAGTAAACAGCGGCGCGTCTCTGCAAAGGGCCGCGCCGCTTGTCATTTACGGGTGTGAAAAATAAAAAACGTCAGTTTCCGGAACATCCAGTTTCGATTTTCATGGAAAAGCATGGACTTCGCTAGCTCATCGTGTATTATTAAAAAACGAGATGAAATGTCCCAATTTTTAAAACATTATGAGTGGACCCGCATGAAAACCAACTCCTCAGCGATAACACGCGTTGTCGACAAGAACATTCCCTACCTGTCTTCCGCCGTCGCCATCTGGCGCCCCCGCGCCGTACTGCGCAGCTGGCCCGGCGTGGCCATCGCGCTGGTGATCGCCCTGTCGGCCACCTTTATTTCCAGCAATTACGGCGGCCCGCAACTGCTGTACGCGCTGTTCTTCGGCCTGGCCTTTCACTTTCTCGCCTCCGACCCCACCTGCAAGCCCGGCATCGAGTTTTGCAGCAAGATTCTGTTGCGCACGGGCGTGGCTCTGCTGGGCGCGCGCATCACCTTCAACCAGATCGCCTCGGTCGGCGTGACGCCGTTATTGATCGTCGTCGGCGGCCTGGTGGCGACTTTGGGCTTTGGCTATATGCTGGCCAAGTGGCTGAAACGCCCCATCACGGAAGGCATTTTGTCGGGCGGCTCGGTGGCCATTTGCGGCGCGTCGGCCGCGCTGGCCATCTCGGCCGTGCTGCCGCAAACCAAGGAGAACGAGAAATTCACCCTGCTGACGGTGGTGGGCGTGACCTCGCTGTCCACGCTGGCCATGATCGTCTACCCGCTGCTGGTCAAGCTGCTGGGTTTTGACCCGACGGAAGCGGGCGTGTTCATCGGCGGCACCATCCATGACGTGGCGCAGGTCGTGGGTGCGGGCTACCTGGTCAGCAACCATACGGGCGATGTCGCCACCTTCGTGAAACTGACGCGCGTGGCCTGCCTCGTGCCCGTCGTACTGGGCCTGTCGATCATGTTCAAGCGCAAGGACGGCAAGAGCGAAGTCGACGCGCCGCCGCTGGTACCGTTCTTCCTGATCGGCTTTGTCTGGCTGGTGATTACCAACAGCCTGGGCCTGATCCCGCAGGAAGTGAATGGCTGGATCAACAATGCCTCGCGCGCTTGCCTCGTCATCGCCATCGCCGCGCTGGGCGTGAAAACCTCGTTCCAGTCGCTCGCTTCGCTGGGCTGGCGTCCCGTGGTCATGCTGGTGATGGAAACGGTGTGGATCGCCGCCTTCGTTGCCATCGCCGTCCTGCTGACGCGCTGAGCGAGCCGGGTCCGCCATGAAGATCCTTGTCCTCGGCGCCGGCGTGGTCGGCACGGCATCGGCCTGGTACTTGCGACAGGCGGGCCACGACGTGCGCGTGCTCGAGCGCCAGGCGGGCGCCGCGCAGGAAACCAGTTTCGGCAATGGCGGACAGATTTCCGTCTCGCACGCGGAACCGTGGGCCAATCCCGCCACCCTGCGCAAGGTGCTCACGTGGCTGGGCAAGGACGACGCGCCGCTGCTGTTCCGTCCGCGCCTCGACCCGCTGCAATGGCAGTGGGCCTTGCACTACCTGCGCGAATGCCTGCCGTCCAGGGTGGCGCGCAATATGCGCCAGATCGTCGCCCTGGCCGAGTACAGCCGCCAGAGCCTGCAAGCCTTGCGCCGCGAGACGGGCATTGCCTACGACCACCTCGAACGGGGCATTTTGCATTTCTATACGGATCAGCAGGAGTTCGACAAATCGCAAGCGGGCGCCGCGCTCCTGCGCGAACTGGGCTGCCCGCGCAATACGGTCAGCGCCGACGAAGTGATACGCCTGGAGCCGGCCCTGCGCCACGCGCGCAGCCGTATCGTCGGCGGCGACTTCACGGCCAGCGACGAATCGGGCGACGTGCATCTGTTTAGCACGGCGCTGGCCGCGCGGGCCGCCAAGGCTGGCGTGGATTTTCGCTTTGGCACGACGGTGACGCGCCTGCTGGCGGACGGCGAGCGCGTCACCGGCGTGGAGTTGATTGACGCGCAGGGGTGCCATCGTGTCGAGCAAGCGGACGCCGTGGTGGTGGCCATGGGCAGCTTTTCCGCGCCGCTGCTGCAGCCGCTGGGCATCCGGCTGATGCTGTATCCGGGCAAAGGTTATTCCGCCACCTACCCGATTCTTGACGCCGCCGCCGCACCGAGCGTATCGCTGACGGACGATGGCCATAAGCTGGTGTTTTCGCGCCTGGGATCGCGCCTGCGCGTGGCGGGCACGTGCGAGCTGAACGGCTACACGCGCGAACTGAACCCGCTGCGCTGCGCCGCCATCACGCGCCGCGTGCAGGCGCTGTTCCCCCATGCCTGCGATTACAGCGACCCCGTCTACTGGGCCGGCCTGCGCCCCCTGACGCCCTCGAACGTGCCGTATATCGGCACGACGCGCTACCGCCAGCTCTTTCTCAACACGGGCCACGGCACGCTGGGCTGGACCATGGGCTGTGGCGCGGGCCGGGCGATTGCCGACTTGGTGTCGGGGCGGCGGCCCGAAGTCGATTTTGCGTTTTGCGGCGAAGCCCCCCGGCAAGAAGCCGCTTTGGTTCAACTTAGGAGAGCACCACGATGAGAGACGACGCCACCCCCAACCAGCCACCCGGCGGACTGACCCTGGCCGGCACCACCTACCAGTCGCGCCTGCTGGTGGGTACCGGCAAATACAAGGATTTCGAGGAAACGCGGCTGGCCATCGAAGAGAGCGGCGCCGAGATCGTCACCGTGACGATACGCCGGGTCAATATCGGCCAGGAAAAGGGCGAACCGAATCTGCTCGACTTCATTCCGCCATCGAAATACACGATCCTGCCCAACACGGGCGGCTGCTACAACGCGCGCGACGCCGTCTACACCTTGCAGCTGGCGCGCGAGCTGTTGGGCGGGCACCAGTTGTGCAAGCTGGAAGTGCTGGGCGATGAAAAGACCCTGTTCCCGAACATGCCGGAAACCTTGAAAGCGGCGCAGGAACTGGTACGCGACGGCTTTCAGGTGATGGTGTATTGCAGCGACGACCCCATCCAGGCGCGCATGCTGGAAGACATCGGCTGCATCGCCGTCATGCCGCTGGCGTCGCTGATCGGCTCGGGCATGGGCATTTTGAATCCATGGAACTTGTCCCTGATCATCGAGCAAGCGCGCGTGCCCGTGCTGGTCGATGCCGGTGTCGGCACGGCATCGGACGCGGCCATCGCCATGGAGCTTGGCTGCGATGGCATTTTGATGAATACCGCCATCGCGGCGGCGCGCGAGCCGGTCCGCATGGCGCGCGCCATGAAACTGGCAGTGCAGGGCGGACGCGAGGCCTATCTGGCCGGACGCATGCCCCGAAGTTTCACCCAGGCCGGCGCCATGAGCGCTTCGCCTTCGTCGCCGATGGCCGGGCTGATCGCCTGAACCGCCGCATTTACCGCAGTTTGCAGCACCGTTGTTGATTCCTGTTGATTCTTGCTTGAAGAACGTAGCCATAAAAACCACAATACCTGGAGATGACATGAAACACACACTCGTAGCGGCGGCCATCCTGGCCTCCTTCGTCGCCGGCGGCGCCAGCGCCCAATCGTCCGTCACCGTGTACGGCTTGCTTGACGCGGGCTTCACGTCCGAACACGGCGGCGCGGACGGTTCCGTCACCAAGCTGGCCACCGGCGTGCAGTCGGGCAGCCGCATCGGCTTCAAGGGCACGGAAGACCTGGGCAATAATCTGAAGGCCAATTTCCTGCTGGAAAATGGCCTCGACGTCGATACGGGCGCCAACCGCCAGGGCGCCCTGTTCGGGCGCAAGGCCTATGTGGGCCTGTCCGGCGGCTTCGGCGCCGTGAACCTGGGCTTGCAGCACAACCCGCTGTTCACCGCGCTGGACAATATCGACCCATTCGAGACGGGCATGACGGGCGCCTCGATCAACCTGATGAGCGTGGCCAGCCTGCGCACGAAAAACTCCATCATGTACGAGACGCCGAAAGTGAACGGCTTGTCGGCCGCCGTCATGTATGGCCTCGGCGAAAAGCCGGACAGCAACACGCTGGGCCGCACCATCGACTTTTCCATCGACTACGCCAACGGCCCGCTGGTGCTGACCCTGGCGCACGACAACCGCAAGGATACGCCGCTGAACACGGCGAAAGTCACCTTGCTGGGCGGCACCTACGACTTCGGCCCCGCCAAATTGCACGCCGCGTATGAAACGGACAAGGACGATGCGGGCACGGATTTCCGCGACTACATGCTGGGCGTGTCCGCCCCCGTGGGCGCGGCGGGCAGCGTGATGGCGTCCTACATCCGCAAGGACGACCGCACGAATGCGCGCCGCGGCGGGCGCCAGCTGGCCATCGGCTACACCTATGCCTTGTCCAAGCGCACCAACCTGTACACCTCGTACGGGCGCATCAGCAACGATGGCGCGGGCACCAATTTTGTCGGCGACGCATCGAGTGGCGGCAGCGTGCCCTTGCCTGGGCATAACTCGAGCGCCTTCACGGCCGGCATGCGCCTGAAGTTCTAAGCGCAGAGGGAAGGAAAACGATGGCGGCTTGTCTGTTGCGGATAAGCCGCCATTGTTGTTTCAGCAGCGGACCTTGCGAGCAAATTCCGGATTCAGGAATGAAACAGTCCGATTTTTCATGAATTTTCATTGACAGCGCATTTCGCAACCGTTAAATTGAACACGCATTTCAAATATCGGAACAAAATATACCGATTTTTTATAAAACCGTAAGGAGACTGAGCCATGACCGATTTGTCCGACCAAAAAGCCGCCGCCGCTGCCGTACCAGTTGGCCCGCAAAAGATGACGCCTTCCGAAGCGTTCGTGGAAACCCTGGCCGCCAATGGCGTGACCGACATGTTCGGCATCATGGGCTCGGCCTTCATGGACCCGATGGATATCTTCGCCCCGGCCGGCATCCGGCTGATTCCCGTCGTGCACGAGCAGGGCGCCGGCCACATGGCCGACGGCTATGCCCGCGTCTCGGGCCGCCACGGCGTCGTCATCGGCCAGAACGGCCCCGGCATCAGCAATTGCGTCACCGCGATTGCCGCCGCCTACTGGGCGCACACGCCCGTCGTCATCATCACGCCCGAGACGGGCACGATGAGCATGGGCCTGGGCGGCTTCCAGGAAGCGAACCAGCTGCCGATGTTCGAGGAATTCACCAAATACCAGGGCCACGTCACGCATCCGGCCCGCATGGCCGAATACACGGGCCGCTGCTTCGACCGCGCCATGTCGGAAATGGGTCCGACGCAATTGAACATTCCGCGCGACTATTTTTATGGCGAAATCAAGGCGGAAATCCCGAAACCGAGCCGTTTGGACCGCGGCGCCGGCGGCGAGCACAGCCTCAATGAAGCGGCCGAACTGCTGGCGCAAGCCAAGTTCCCCGTGATTATCTCGGGCGGCGGCGTCGTCATGGGCGACGCCATCGAGGAATGCAAGGCGCTGGCCGAACGCCTGGGCGCGCCCGTCGTCAACAGCTACCTGCACAACGACTCTTTCCCGGCCAGCCACCCGCTGTGGTGCGGCCCGCTCGGCTACCAGGGTTCCAAGGCGGCCATGAAACTGATCGCCCAGGCCGACGTCGTCGTCGCCCTCGGTTCGCGCCTGGGTCCGTTCGGCACCCTGCCGCAGCACGGCATGGATTACTGGCCGAAGAACGCCAAGATCATCCAGATCGACGCGGACAACAAGATGCTGGGCCTGGTCAAAAAGATTTCGGTGGGTATCTGCGGCGACGCCAAGGCGGCCGCGAAAGCCATCCTGGCGCGCCTGGACGGGAAAAAACTGGACTGCGACGCCACGCGCGACGAACGCTATGCCACCGTGCAAGCGGAGAAGGCGGCGTGGGAAGAGGAATTGACGAACTGGACGCACGAGAAGGATGCGTACAGCCTGGACATGATCGAAGAACAGAAGAAGGAGCCGGGCAACTATCTGCACCCGCGCCAGGTCTTGCGCGAGCTGGAAAAAGCCATGCCGGAAGACGTGATGGTGTCTACCGACATCGGCAACANACGCGCGACGAACGCTATGCCACCGTGCAAGCGGAGAAGGCGGCGTGGGAAGAGGAATTGACGAACTGGACGCACGAGAAGGATGCGTACAGCCTGGACATGATCGAAGAACAGAAGAAGGAGCCGGGCAACTATCTGCACCCGCGCCAGGTCTTGCGCGAGCTGGAAAAAGCCATGCCGGAAGACGTGATGGTGTCGACCGACATCGGCAACATCAACTCGGTGGCAAATAGTTACTTGCGTTTTGAAAAGCCGCGCAGCTTCTTTGCGGCGATGAGCTTTGGCAACTGCGGCTACGCGTTCCCGACCATCATCGGCGCGAAAGTGGCGGCACCCCACCGTCCGGCCGTGTCGTATGCGGGCGACGGCGCCTGGGGCATGAGCCTGATGGAAACGATGACCTGCGTGCGCCACAACATTCCCGTGACGGCCGTGGTGTTCCACAACCGGCAATGGGGCGCGRAAAARAAAAACCAGGTCGATTTCTACAACCGCCGTTTTGTTGCCGGTGAGCTCGACAACCAGAGTTTTGCCGAGATCGCGCGCGCCATGGGCGCCGAAGGCATCACGGTCGACAAGCTGGAAGACGTGGGTCCGGCCTTGAAGAAGGCGATAGCCATGCAGATGAATGAAGGCAAGACGACCATCATCGAAATCATGTGTACGCGCGAGCTGGGCGACCCGTTCCGCCGCGATGCGCTGAGTAAACCGATCCGTCANTCGACAAGCTGGAAGACGTGGGTCCGGCCTTGAAGAAGGCGATAGCCATGCAGATGAATGAAGGCAAGACGACCATCATCGAAATCATGTGTACGCGCGAGCTGGGCGACCCGTTCCGCCGCGATGCGCTGAGTAAACCGATCCGTCACCTGGACAAGTATAAAGATTACGTTTGATGTGTGTGGGGCGCGGGTGATGTTGGATTACGCCCTGCGGGCTAATCCAACCTACCCAACCTGCCCAACCTGCCCAGCTGCGTAGGTCGGATTAGCCGGGCAAAGCCCGGCGTAATCCGACGCCACCCAAGCAGCACAGTCAGCCCGATCCTTGTATGACCCCGGCTTGCCGGGTTTTATGTGCCGGAACCATTGCTTCATGTTCATACCTTATGCTTCCATGGTTCCGGCATTTTTTTACCGAATTGGAGTTCCCATGAAAGCCCTGCACCGCATCATCGCCCAAGCCCGCGCCGTGCCGAAACATATCGTCTTGTGCGAGGGCGGCGACGTGCGCGTGCTGCAGGCGGCCGCGCGGGCAGCCGCCGAAGGGCTGGCGCGCATCACCATCGTCGGCCAGCCGGCCGCCATCCTCTCGCTGGCGCGCGAACACGGGCTGGACCTGGACACCGTGCGCCTGGTCGACCCGGCGGCGTCCGGCGAGGCTGAGCACTATGCCCAGCAACTGTTTGTGCTGCGCCAGGCCAAGGGCATGACGGTGGAGCAGGCGCGCATCGCCGTGCAAGACCCGCTGTGCTACGCCAACCTGATGGTGCGCCTGGGCGACGCGGACGGCTGCGTGGCGGGCGCCGTGCACACGACGGCCGACGTGGTGCGCAGCGCCATCCAGATCATCGGCGTCGATCCCGCCTTCAAGCTGGTGTCGAGCTTTTTCCTGATGATGTTGTGCGAACCGTTTCACAGCCTTAAGGGCGGTTTCATCTTTTCCGACTGTGCCCTTGTCGTTGACCCGAAGGCCGAGGAACTGGCCGATATCGCCATGGCCGCCGCCGACAGCGCGCAAGCCTTGCTGATGGAAGAGCCCAGGGTCGCCATGCTGTCGTTTTCCACCAGCGGCAGCGCCCACCATGCGGCCGTCGACAAGGTGCATGCGGCAACAGACCGGGTCAAGGCCCAGCGCCCCAAGCTGGCCATCGATGGCGACGTGCAGCTCGATGCGGCCATCGTGGCCGAGATTTCCCAGCGCAAGGTCAAGGATTCCGTCGTCAACGGCCGCGCCAACGTGCTGGTGTTCCCGAACCTCGACGCGGGCAATATCGGCTACAAGCTGGCCGAGCGGATGGGCGGCGCCGTCGCCATCGGCCCCTTGCTGCAAGGCTTGAAGAAACCGGCCAACGATCTGTCGCGCGGCTGCAGCGCCGACGATGTCTATAACGTCATTGCCGTCACGTCCGTGCAGGCCCAGGGTGGGCGCTGAGTTGTTCAGCATGCCCGTGCTGGCGCTGCTGGGCGTGGTGGCGGCAGGCACGTATTTTCAGACGGTCACGGGTTTTGGCTTGGGCATGATCGTCATGGGCGTGGCCAGCGGCCTCGGCCTGGCGCCCGTGCCGGCGCTGGCGGCCCTCGTCAGCTTATTGTCCCTGGCCAATTGCCTCGTGGCCTTGCCTGGCGCCTTGCACCACCTGGACTGGCGCGCCATCCGCGCGGCCAGCATCGGCTTGCTGCCGGCCATGGCGGCCGGCGTCTTGCTGTTGGGCTACCTGGACCAGGCGTATGCGCCCGTCCTGAAACTGTTGCTGGGCGCGGCCATCGTGTATGGCGGCGTCAGCATTTTGCTGCAGGCGGCGCCGGGACCGGGCGCGGCCGACAAGCGCAGTTTCTTCATCAGCGGCGTCTGCGGCGGCCTGTTTTCGGGCCTGTTTTCGCTGGCCGGGCCGCCGCTCGTGTACCAGTTTTATCGCCAGGAAATGAGCCTGACCACCATCCGCTACAGCCTGATCTTTTTGTTCGCCATCAGCGCGGGCGGCCGTTCGCTGATGGCGGGCAGCCAGGGCCAGCTCGATGCGAAAGTGTTACTTTTGTGCATGCTGGCCCTGCCTGTCGGCGTGCTGGCCACCATGGCCGGCAAGCGCTATCCGCCGCCGATCGCCCAGCGCGGCATGCGCCGCATCGCGTTTGCCGTGCTGACCCTGATCGGCATCTCGCTGATGGCGGCGGCCGTGCCGCAATTGCTGGGCTGACGGACAGGCGTTTAGGGACGTACGGTGGCGCTGGCGAAAAAGCGGTAGCCGGCATTGCGCGCCGTATTGATCGGCAACGACAGGCCGCTGGCCAGCTCGGTCTTGCGGCGCAGGCGGCGGATCTGCGTATCGAGGCGGCGCTGGTCGTAGTCGAGAAAATCCTCACCCAGCGACTGCACGATCTGCTGGCGGCTGACGATGCGTTCCGGCTCGGCCATCAGCACTTGCAGCACGGTGGCGTCCTGCTGCGACAGGGCGATGGCGCCGCAGCCGGGCGGGAACAGGCGGCGCGGCGCCAGTTCGAGTACCCAGGCAGGCGCGGCGGCGGGTTCGCCGAGGCGCCGCCGCAGGCTGACCAGGGTGGCCGCCAGCTCGTCCAGATCCGTATGCTTGGGCAGGTAATAGTCGGCGCCGCCATTCAGTCCGCTGACCTTGTCCTGCGTGGCGCCGCGCGCGGTGAACACGACGATGCCGAGCTGTCTGCCTTGCGCGCGCAGCGTGCGCACCAGGGCCATGCCATCGCCGTCGGGCAAGCACAGGTCGATGATGGCAATACGGTGCAGGCTGGGGGCATAGCTGGCGTGGAAGCTGGCCAGGTCGGCGACGGCGCTGACCCGGTAGCCGCATTCGCCGAGAAATTCGGTCAGTTCCTGCCGCAGCACGGCTTCATCTTCAAGCAAAATAAGGTTCGGCATGGCGCAAGGATAACCGATCACTTGCGTGGCGTGAAGGCAGGCTGTCGCTTCCTTGATATGGCTGTGTTAAGCTGCCCCGCCATGCCTTTCCTGCTTGCCATTTTTCTCTTTTTTTTGCACCCGCTTGCCACGTACGCCGCGCCGCCGGCGCTGGCGCCGCTGGTCCTGCCAGATTCCGGCCAGCCCGTCTCGGCCAGCGGCCACATGCTGCTGTTGCGGGATCCCGGAGGCACGCTCGCGGCCGATGCGGCACTGGCCTCGCCCGGCTGGCGCGTCTTGCCGGGCGCCGTCAGTGCCGGCTACACGGATGACACCGTCTGGCTGCTGCTCGCTGTGCGGCGCGGCGCGCGCGCACCCGATGAGTGGGTGTTGCGTTTTAGCAACGCCGTGCTCGATCACGCCAGCCTGTACCGGTTCGATGCCAAGGGCCAGTGGCGCGTGCAGGAGGCGGGGGCCGCCATCGCGCGCGGCGACTGGCCCGTCGATGCGCGCCAGGTGGTCTTTCCGCTGCGCCTGGAGGAGGGCGAGACCGAACGCTGGCTGGTGCGCCTGAACAGCAAGAAGGCCATGTCTACCGAGCTGGGCTTTTGGCCGCGCGCGGCGTTCGATGAGTCGTCGCGCCGCGAGTACCTGTACTATGGCTTGCAGTTCGGCACGTATCTGTTGCTGATACTGTTCCACATTTTCTTCTGGCGCATGACGGGGGAATCCCAGAGCGGCTGGTATCTGCTGTATGTGTGCACGAGCGCGACGACCGAAGCCTTCACCATCGCCATTCCCCAGCAGATTTTCGCCATGCCGAACTGGCTGTCCGATCCCGTCCTGGGCGTGTCGCTGTGCATGTCGCTGGCCGTGGGCACGCGTTTTTCTTCCTTGCAGCTGGATTTGCCGGAGCTGTTTCCCCGCCTGACCCGCTGGCTGGCGGCGATCTCCTGCGCCATGGCGGCCGCGGGCGCTTGCCTGGTGCTAAGTGGAAAATATGGTCCCGGCGTGCTTGCCGTGCAGTACACGGCGCTGCCATTGATCGTGATTTTTATCGCCACGGCAGCGTGGCTGGCATGCTGCGGTCGTCGCAGCGCGCGTGCGTTCCTGCTGATTTTCGGTATTTTTTATGCGGGCGCCATCATCAGTTTCCTGCGCAATATGGCTATCCTGCCGCCGAATTTCCTGACCAACCATGCTGCCACCTTGGGCGCGTTCGTGCACATGATGTTGATGAGCTTGCGCCTGAACCGCCGCTACGCCGGCTTGCGCCGGGCCAAGGACCTGGCGCAGGCTCAGGCCGTCCAAGCCGTGCGCGCGCTCAATGAACGGCTGGAAGAGCAGGTGGCGCTGCGCACGGCCGCGTTGCAGCAGGAGATCGGCCGGCGCGCCGCGCTCGAAGGCGAGCTGCGCGCGGCGCTGGAAGTGGAGACGCGCACGCGTGAAGAACAACAGGATTTCGTTGCCATGGTGTCGCATGAGTTCCACACGCCTTTGGCCATCATTAATACGACGGCCCAGCAAATTGCCCGCAATCCCGGCGCCGCGTGGGAAAAGACGGCGCAGCGCTGCCAGAACCTGCGCGAGGCCAGCGGTCGCATGAGCGCCCTCGTCGACGAGTACCTGAGTGCCGACCGCATGGATACGAGCTCGGCAACGTTCCGTCCCCAGTGGTACGATCCGCGCATGCTGGTCGAGAGCGTGCTGGCCGAGTGGCCGGCCGGCAGGGTGACAGCCAGCCTGCCGGATTTGCCCGCGCGCCTGCAATGCGACCCCGGCTTGCTGCGCGTGGCGCTGCGCAACCTGCTCAGCAATGCTGACCGGCATGCGCCCCAGGCGCAGGCGATCCGCTTCGATGCCAGCGTGCCCGCCGATGGCGGCATCCAGTTTACCGTCAGCAATGACGGCGAAGCACTGCCCGCCGATGAAATTCCCCGCCTGTTCCAGAAATACTTCCGTGGCCGCATCGCCCAACACAAGCCTGGCGCCGGGCTGGGCTTGTACCTGGTGCAGCGCATTGCTGAACTGCACGGCGGCCGGGTCGCACTGGAACACACGGGCAGCGATGGCATCATCAGCTTTTCGCTGCGCTTGCCGGCCTGATGGAAGCCGCCATTCCCGACTGATTCACTCGGGAATTGCTCAGGTTTGCTCACTTATAAATCTGTAATCCTTGTTATATTTCCCCTAAGAAATTTCTGTAGCTTTTGGCTATAACTATGTAGCAGAAGGCAATAGAAATGGCGCCAGGAAAGAAGGGCAGGCTGCGTCGCCTTGCGCCGCGCCGCCCGGCTGTTTTCCTGTCCGTCAGCGCCTCCCCCCACATCGACAAGGATCAACAGCATGCACCGTCACGCATCACTCAACCATATTTACCGGCTCGTCTGGAGCCACGTCCTGAATGCCTGGGTCGCCGTCGCCGAAACGTTGCGCGGACGGGGCAAGGGAGGGCGCCGCCAGCTGGCTGCCGTCGTGGCCGCCATCGGTGCGCTGGCGCTGGGCGGGCCCGCCTGTGCCGGCCCCACCGGTGGCCAGGTGGTGGCAGGCACGGCCACCATCAGCCAGTCCGGCGGCACCACGACGGTGCAGCAAGCCAGCCAGCAGGCGACGCTGAACTGGTCCAGCTTCAATGTCGGCAGCAAGGAAACCGTCAACTTTATCCAGCCTTCGTCCGGCGCGCTGGCCGTCAACCGCATTCTTGACAGCAATGGCTCGCATATCCTTGGCCGCGTGAACGCGAATGGCCAGGTATACCTGATCAACCCGAACGGCATCCTGTTTGGCCGCACGGCCCAGGTCAGCGTGGGCGGCCTGGTGGCGTCGACCCTCGATGTGGACGGCGCGAGCCTGCGCAACGGCAAGCATGTCTTCAGCGGCAAGGGCAGCGCCAGCATCGTCAATGAAGGCACGCTGCGCGCGGCCGATGGCGGCTACGTGGCCCTGATCGCAGCCCGCATCGTCAACAGCGGCACGCTCGCCGCGCGCGCCGGCAGTGTGCTGATGGGCGCCGGCAGCCAGGTCACGCTGGACGTGGGCGGTCCCGTCAAGCTGCAAGTGACGCAGGGCGCGCTCGACACGCTGATCTACAATGGCGGCGCCATCCAGGCCGACGGGGGACGGGTGCTGCTGACGGCCAAGGCGGCCGGCGAGCTGGCCGCGAGCGCCATCAACCACACCGGGGTGATCGAGGCGCACACCCTGGCTACCGGCGCAAAAGGCCAGATCGTGCTGCTGGGCGACATGGACAGGGGCACGCTCAAGGTGGGCGGCAAGCTCGACGCCAGCGCGCCGCAGGGCGGCGACGGCGGTTTCATCGAAACGAGCGCGAACCACGTGGCGGTCGGCGCCGCGCAGGTCAGCACGGCCGCCCCGCGCGGCGCGACAGGCACGTGGCTGATCGATCCGCACGACTTCACGGTCGCCGCCAGCGGCGGCAACATGACGGGCGCCGAAGTGTCGCAAGCTTTGGCCAGCACGAATTTCTCCATCATGACCACCCGCATGGGCACGACGGGCGGCAATGGCGATATCCATGTGAACGACGCCATCGCCTGGTCGGCCAACAAGCTCAGCCTGATTGCCGAGCGCAATATCAACATCAACGCGGACTTGAACGCGACGGGCAGCGCCTCGCTGGCTTACCAGTATGGGCAGGGCACGGCCGATGGCGCGGGCAGCGGCTACAAGGTGGCGGCCGGCGTGGCCGTGAATATCCCCGCGTCCGGCGCCTTCACGTGGCAAAAAGGCAGCGCTGGCACGGTGAACAATCTGGTGCTGGACAATGGCAAGGTGCGCTTCGGCGATGGCAGCCAGGATTCGTTTACGGACGACGGCCTGCTGAAAACCCCGTTTTACTTTGACAATACGAGCGCCGGCCGCGATGGCTGGTTCCAGCTGACCCTGGGCCGGCCTTTCGAGTTCGCCGTGGCGGCGGGCGGCGATGGCGGCACGGCATGGAATGCGCATGGCGAACTGCTGGTCGCCAGCGGGAACAGCGGCGGCATGCCTGGCATGGGCGGCGGCAACTATGGTGCGGCGCTGAGCAGCCGCTCCCTGAATATCGCCGGCTACCAGGAGGGACAGGGCACGGTGGTGACGTCGGGCACGCTGACTTTCAGCAGCCTGAACCAGTCGACCCGCATCGCGCACACCTATACCTTGAAGAAGGGCGATTCCTTCGTCAACATGGATAGCCGCCTGACTAACCTGAGCAGCACTGCCTTGACGAATGTGCGTATGTGGCTGGGCACGGGCGATGATTTCATCGGCGCTTCCGATGCCAACTACAAGATCAAGGGGAATATTGTCGCGGGCGCGTTCGCGCCTTTGACCGAGGGCAAAAATGCTTCGAATGCCATCATGGTCACGGAAACGAACAGCACCACATCCGGCTCCGCCGTCCTGTTCTATTCCACGACGGCGGGCGTCGATACTGTGCATAGCCGGTGCTGCGCATTCACCAATGCCATCAACCAGGATCCCCGCACCGCCGCCGTCGCTTCTGGCCGTACCGATGGCAGCTATGCCATGTTCCTGCGCGCGGCCGACCTGGCTCCCGGCCAGTCCGGCGGCCTGTCGGTCTACTATGCTGCCGCGCCCGTGGCGCAGCTGAACGACGCCATTGCCTCGGTCGACAATGCGGCCGGCAATGCATCCAAGCCCGTCTACATCCGCCTGACCCCGGGCAGCAGCGTGTACGGCGACGTGCCTGTCTTCAGCTATGCGCTGTACGACGCGCTGAGCGGCGGCCTGCTCGTCACCGATGCCAGCGCGAGCGGCACCATCTCCTGGCTCGGCGCCCCTGGCGCGACTTCCTCGGCCGGCGTCTACACGATCACCTACGACACGGGCCTGGTCCTGGGCAAGACGGGCTATACGCTGACGCCGGGCGGCCCCGTGTACTGGACGGTGACGCCGCGCGTGCTCGATGCTGCCGTCAGCAAGACCTATGACGGCAGCGCCACCTTCAATGCGGGCTTTGTCCTGTCGGGACTGGTCAATGGTGACCGCGCGCCCACCGTCAGCGGTGTGGCCAGCGCCAGCGGCCGCAACGCGGGCCGCTACGGCGGTATCGACGCCAGCGGCTTGCGTCTGTCGGACAGCAACTATGTGCTGGGCAATGTCAGCGCCAGCATCGACCCGCGCGCCATCGCCGTGACGGCCGATACGAAAAGCAAGCGCTACGGCAATGCCGACCCCAGCCTGACCTACCGGGTGACGGACGGCAGCCTGGTGGCCGGCGACAGCCTGGATGGCGTGCTGCGCCGCGCGGCCGGCGACAACGTGGGCAGCTATGCCATCGACGCTTCCGGCCTGGCCAACGCCAACTATGCCATCACGGCGCACAATGGTAGCCTGACCATCGAGCGGGATCCCTCGCTGGAAAATGCGATCCGCCTGGCGCAGCGCGCAATGACGACGGGAACCAACGATGTCGCGGCGGGCACGACGGCCTACGCCGCCGGACCTGCCGTCGCCGCCACACGGGCGCAGGGCGCCACCGGTGCCGCGGCTAGCCAGGCCGGCGGCTTGCTGCTCGTTCCCGTGGCCGACGAGGCGCCGCCTGCCGGTGGCACCATGCTGGCGGCCGCCGGTAGCGGCGACGGTGCCGGTTTCACGCGTATCCGCGTTGTCAATGGCGGCATCCGCCTGGCGCCCGCCGCTCCCGCCGCCGAAGGCGCGGCGCAATGATGACACTGAATCAACCTGACAAAGCATCCATGAAAAAACATCAACATCCACAAGCGACGCGCCTTGCCGCGGCGCTTGGCCTGGTCTTCCTGCCGTTCGCTTCTCTTGCACAAGCGCAAGTTCCACCGGATGCGGGCCAGACCCTGCAGCAGCTGCAGCCGCCCATCGCGGCGCCGCGCGCCAGCCAGCCCCTGACGATACAGGCACCGCTCGATGCGGGCCCCGTGGCACCCGGCGGACCGGCCGTGACGCTGCGCGCGGTCAGCCTGGCGGGCAATTCCGTTTTCAGCCAGGAAGCGCTGCACGCGGCGCTGGGCGAGGTGACGGGCAAGACCTTCGACCTGGCCGGCCTGCGCGCCCTGGCCGGGCGCATCACCGCGCTGTATCACGCCAGCGGCTATCCGTTCGCCCGTGCCATCGTGCCGCCGCAAGGCCTCGAGCAGGGCGCGCTGCGCATCGATATCATCGAAGGGCGCTACGGGGTGGTGCGGGCGCAAGGCGATGACGCGGCACTGGCGCGCCAGGCGGACGCCTTCCTCGGCCGCCTGCAGCCTGGCGCGGTGATCGGCAGCGCACCGCTCGAACGCGCCGCCCTGCTGCTCGACGACTTGCCAGGCATCCAGGCCAGCGCCACCATGCGACCGGGCGAGCAGGCGGGTACGGGCGACCTGATCGTCCAGCTGGCGCGCGAGCAGCGCATCCGCGGCGACATCGGCCTGGACAATGCCGGCAGCCGCTATACGGGGAAAAACCGCGTGCGGGCGAACGTCGACATCAACAGTCCCTTCCTGCTGGGCGACCAGGTCAGCGTGCGGGCATTGCTCAGCGAGGAAGAGTTGTGGCTCGGTTCGCTGGCCTACAGCATGCCGCTGGGCGCCTCCGGCTTGCGCGGCAATGTCGGCTATTCGCATACCAGCTATGCGCTGGCGAAGGAGTTCGCCAGCCTGCAGGCGAATGGCACGGCCAAGGTGGCCAGTGCCGGCCTCAGCTATCCTATTCTGCGTTCGCAGCTGGCCAACCTGACCCTGAGCGCCACCTACCAGTCGAAGGACTTGCAGGATAACCGCGACAGCACGGCCACGCATGAAAGCAAGTCCAGCAAATCGCTGCCCGTGGCCCTGCAATTCGATTACCGCGACGGCTACGATGGCGTGACGTACGGTAGCGTGAGCTGGACCCCGGGCAAGCTGACGCTCGATGCGGGCCTGGCGGCCATCGATGCTTACGGCAGCAAGGGCAACTTCCACAAGTTCAACCTCGACATCGTGCGCCTGCAATCCCTGCCTGCCGGCTTCAGTCTGATGGCCCACCTGAGCTGGCAGCAGGCGAACAACAACCTCGATTCGTCCGAGAAGCTGAGCCTGGGCGGCGCCGGCGGCGTGCGCGCGTATCCGTCGGGCGAAACCACGGGCGACGAGGGCGGGCTGGCGCAGCTGGAGTTGCGCTACGGCGCCGGCGCCTGGATGCCGTATGTCTTCATGGATGCGGGGCGCATCAGCGTCAACGCCAAGCCCGTGGTGGCCGGCGACAACCGGCGCAGCCTGGGCGGCGGCGGCCTGGGCTTGCGCTATCAGTACCAGGCGTGGAGCGCGGATGCCGCCCTGGCCTGGCGCACGGTGGGCGGCCGGCCGCAATCGGAAGCGAACAGCGATCCCCAGCCGCGCGTGTGGCTGAATCTGGAGTACCGCTTCTAGCGTCACGCCCGCCAGAGAGCAAGGTGCGCGGTTGAGCACGATTGAACCGTGCGCCTTGCAAAATAATCAAACTGCCGTTATATTCCCCGTTCTTTCTCGAACCTCTTCTTTATTGGAGCCAAAAGTGCCTCGCTTCTTCGCCATCACCTGCTAACGCTGACGAAATGCTCTCTGCAGCATCGTTCGGCGCGTTGACGCCCCCGATTGCTGCGGCACTGTTTTTGCTCCCTCCGCACACGTATCCAAGACAACCGTCTTGATCGTCCACGCCCGAACACGTCGTCAGCACCCCTGACCCTGTATGGACACGCCCCGGTGAACGGTGCGTGGGACGCTATGTTTTTACAATCTTTACCCTTATTCAAATACCCGCGCACGCCGCACCTGGAAGGTTCGCGCCTGCAGGACGGCGACGACGGTTCCGACCAGATGCCGCTGAAAAAGCTGGCCGGCCAATACGTCGTCATCGAGGAAAAAATCGATGGCGCCAACTCCGCCGTGTCGTTCAGCGATGCGGGCGAGGTGCTGCTGCAGTCGCGCGGCCACTACCTGGCGGGCGGCGGCAGCGAACGCCAGTTCAACCTGTTGAAACCGTGGGCCCATGCGCACGAACAGGCCTTGCTGCATATGCTTGAAGATCAATTTGTGCTGTTTGGCGAATGGTCGTACAGCAAGCATTCCGTGTTTTACGACCGGCTGCCCCATTACTTCAACGAGTTCGACGTGTATTGCCGCCGCACGCAGATGTTCTTGTCGACGGCGCGCCGCCACGCCATGCTGGCCGGCTCGCCCGTACTGTCCGTGCCCGTGCTGTATGCGGGCACCATGCCCGCGTCGCCGAAACAGCTGTGGCAGCTGCTGCGCCATTCGCTGGCCAAGTCCCGCCTGTGGCGCGATGCTTTCGAGGACGTGGTGGCGCGCGAGCGCCTGCCGCTGGACCTGTGCTGGAAGCAGACGGACAAGTCCGACCACGCGGAAGGCCTGTACCTGAAAGTGGAAGACGACGAGCAAGTGCTGGCGCGCTACAAGCTGGTGCGCCATGACTTTACGCAAACCATCCTCGACAGCGGCTCGCACCACAGCACGCGGCCATTGATCCCGAACCTGCTGGCCGACGGCGTCGATCTGTACGCGCCGCAGCCGCTGGTCACCTGGGAGAGCCTGGGCTTGCATACCTGCCAGTCGCTCGACGAACTGGCAGCTTACTCAAGGAGTATGAAATGATGAATTGGAAAACCCTGCAGCAACTGGTGCCGCCAGCGGGCCGGTCGCCCGACTTTAGCGCCTGCCTGGCCGCCTTTCCCCAGCTGGAACTGGCGAAGACGACGCCGCAAAATCCCGTGTACCACGCGGAAGGCGATGTGTGGACGCATACGATGATGGTGGTGGAATCCCTGCTGGGCATGCTTGAGTATCAGCAAGCCACGCGGGCGGAACAGGAAATCGTGTTCCTGGCTGCCTTGCTGCACGACGTGGCCAAGTGCAGCACCACCGTGATTGATCCCGTGACGGGCGCCATCGGCCAGCCTGGCCACTCGCGCAAGGGCGCGCTCGATGCGCGCATCGCCTTGTGGGACTATGATGTGCCGTTTGCCGCGCGCGAGGAAATCTGCCGCTTGATCAACGTGCATCAAGTGCCGTTCTTCGCGCTGGAAACGTCGCGGCGCGGCGTCACGCCCGAGTTCACCGTGCGCGAACTGTCGTGGCAAGTCGATATCCGGCTGCTGGCCATGCTGGCCGAGGCCGATATCCGCGGGCGCATCTGCCCCGACCCGCAGCGCATCCTCGACGCCATCGAGCTGTTCCGCGAACTGGCGCGCGAGGAGGGCTGCTACGGCCAGCGCAGGGTCTTTGTCGACGACCACACGCGCGTCAAATACTTTCGCGGCGCCGAGGCGCATCCCGACTATCCGTTGTTCCAGGAACCGGGTTCGCAGGTGATCGTCATGTCGGGCTTGCCCGCGTCCGGCAAGAATACCTGGGTGGACAAGCACCATCCGCGCCTGCCCGTCGTGTCCTTCGACGATGCGCGTATCGCACTGGGCTTGAAGCATGGCAAGAACGAAGGCCAGGTGGGCGACTATGCGGAAGAGCGGGCGCGCGAGCTGCTGCGCAAGCACGAACCATTCGTGTGGAATGCCACGCATTTGTCCAAACTGATGCGTGAAAAGACGCTCAACCTGCTGTACAAATACCACGCGCAGGTGGAGCTGGTTTACCTGGAGCAGCCGCGCAAGGAGCTGCTGCGGCGCAACGGTCAGCGCGACACCTCGCTCAGCAACAAGAAGCTGCAAGCGATGTTGTGGAACTGGGAAATCCCGCTGCCGATGGAGGCGCACACGGTGCGCTACGAGGTGGCTTGACGTCCTATCGCCTCAAGCCGCCCAGCAATTGCGCGATCTCGCTGAACAGTTCATTGTTCAGCGAGGCGGGCAGGGTGGTGGCCAGGCTGCGGCTGTAGTAGGCGCCCAGGTCCAGTCCCAGTCCCAGCCCGCAAATTTCCACGGCGCCCTGCGCTTCGCGGCGCGCCACCACCTGTTTCAGATGCTGCGCCAGGTAAAACTCGTCGTTGGCCAGATTCGTGGCCGTATCCATCGGGCAACCATCTGACACGACGAGCAGGATGCGCCGCCGCTCGGGGCGCGCCAGCATGCGGCTGCACGCCCAGTCCACCGCTTCGCCATCGACGCCTTCGCGGTACAAATCCGCCTTCAGCAGTGCCGCGATGTCGGGCCGCGCGCGGCGCCAGCTGGTGTCGCCATCCTTGAAGACCATGTGCACGAGTTCATTCAAGCGGCCCGGATGGGCGGGCGAACGGGCGCGCATCCAGTCGCGTTTGACTCTTCCCCCGTTCCATGCGCCCGTCGTAAAGCCCAGCAATTCCGTGGTGATGCCCGCCTGGTCCAGCGCGCGCAGCAGAATATCGAGCAGCACGGCCACGGATTCCGCATGCGTTTTCATGGAGCCGGAGCAATCGACGAGGAAGGTGACGAGGCAATCGGCTTGCGGCAGGAATTGTTCCTTGCGGAACAGCCTGCGCTCGGACGGCGAGCTGATCAGCTGCGCCAGGCGCCGGCCGTCGATGTATCCCTCTTCCTCCCCGAACGACCAGCCGTCGCGCTGTGGCACGGCCAGCAATTGCGTGAAACGCCGCGCCAGGCGGGCCGTGTTGATGCCCAGGCTGGCGATGCGCGCATCCATGCGTTCGCGGTAGTCGAGCAGCAGGGCGCGGCGCACGAGGTCGCCCGCTTGCTCTTCGCGGTCATAGGCCGTGGAGTACACCTTGTAGCCGCCGTCGCCATCGCTGAAGGCGCGGCTCTCGCCCAGCGGGGCGGCATCGGGAAGGTGGTCGTTCTCGCTGTCGAAATCGAGCAGCAGCCTGAAGGCGGCCTGCGCTTTCGCGTCGCCGGCTGCGTCCTGCTCGCCATCCTGCGCCGCCTGCGCCTCTTTCAGCATGGCGTCGACGGCATGGGCGATGGCCAGCGCGTGGCGCGCATAGGCGGCCTGGTCGGCACGGTGGCGGCGCAAGCCCGCCAGGTCGCCGCCCAGTTGCGAAGTGAGCGACCAGCGCGTCGCCTCGATAAAATCTTCCGTCTTTTCCAGCACGGCCCGTGCCGTCAGGCGCGACCAGCACATCTGGAACACTGTATATAAGAGCAAGCCCGAGGCGCCCTCGGCCAGGCCGGAATCGTAAAACGCGTGCGACCAGGCCGTAAAACGGTGGCGCAGGTTGGCGATGACGCCGGCATGTCGCTCCGGCGCCAGGGTTTCAACTCTTAACTGTTCCAGCAGCTCGAAGACGAGGCGCGCCACGGGTTCAAGCGGGCACAGCGACTTGTGCAGGACCGCATCCGTGTGCAGCAGGCGCAGGGCCACGCTGTCGGCCGCGCCGCGCAGCGACGGCAAATCCTGCAGCGCAGCATCGGGCTGCAGATGGGCGGCGTGGATGGGCAGCGGGCGGTGGCCGTCGTGCAGGCGCCGTCCGCGGTAGCGTATCGAGGGGGAGCCGCTGAGTGCCCGGATGGCGCCCGCGCACAGCTCGTCCGTTTCCTGCTGCTCGCGCGTGTAGGCGGCAGGCGCGGTCGCTTCGGTACTCATGCCTGGCTCGCCAGCAATTCCTCGTTGAAACAGCGCTGGTAGTACTCGGCCACCATGGGCCGCTCAGCCTCGTCGCATTTGTTGAGGAAGGACAGGCGGAAGGCGAGGGCCGGATCGCGGAAGATCTGGCAATTCTCGGCCCAGGTAATCACCGTGCGCGG
Source organism: Janthinobacterium sp. GW456P (assembly GCF_002127655.1). Classification (GTDB taxonomy): domain Bacteria; phylum Pseudomonadota; class Gammaproteobacteria; order Burkholderiales; family Burkholderiaceae_D; genus Janthinobacterium. The sequence continues at coordinate 3,056 of NZ_NEHB01000027.1, read as the reverse complement.
CGACATCAGGCAAGCCAGGTCGCCCGCCGCATAGCCGTGGCGCGTGAGGCTGGCCACGGCCACCATGCGGCTTGCCAGCTGGCGGCCCGCCGCGTCATTCATGGCGGGAACACGGGCCAGCACGATGTCCGTTTCCTCATCCTGCGGCAGATAGTTCAAGGTGGCAACGATATTCCAGCGGTCGATCTGCGCGTGATTGAGCACTTGCGTGCCGTGGTACATGCCGTTCAGGTTGCCCAGGCCCACCGTGTTCGAGGTGGCGAACAGGCGGAAGTGGGGGTGCGGCGTGATGACGCGGTTCTGGTCGAGCAGGGTGAACTTGCCGTCGCGCTCGAGGATACGCTGGATGACGAACATCACGTCGGGGCGGCCCGCGTCGTACTCGTCGAAGATCAGGGCCACGGGCCTTTGCAAGGACCAGGGCACGATGCCTTCCTGGAATTCGGTGACTTGCTGCTGCTCGCGCAGCACGATGGCGTCCTTGCCGACCAGGTCCAGGCGGCTGATGTGGCCATCGAGGTTGACCCGCACGCAAGGCCAGTTCAGGCGCGCCGCCACCTGCTCGATATGCGTGGACTTGCCGGTGCCGTGCAAGCCTTGCACCATCACGCGCCGATTGTGCGTGAAGCCGGCGAGTATCGCCAGGGTGACGTCCTTGTTGAAGCGGTAGGCGGGGTCGATGTCGGGCACGTGCGGGTCGCGCTCCGTAAAGACGGGCACGAGCAGGTCGCTGTCGATATGGAACAGGCTGCGCACGGATTGCATGGTTTGCGCTGCGGCGGCGGGGGGATGTTGGCGTGAATCTGGCACCTTGTTCTCCTGTGAAACCGCAGCGTGGGCGCTGCGGCGGTTATGTGTGAGTTGCGGAGTTACCGGCTTGCAATGCGTCGTCGTCCCCGCCCGTCGTCGGCATGGTTTCCGATTCGATGGCGGCCAGGGCTTGCGCGGCGCGTTGCAATGCTGGCAAGAAATGTAAAGCCTTGTCGTGCGTCAAACGGATGATGGGCGCCTGGATCGCCACGGCCAGGTTCGAGCGGCCGTTCGGGTTCGGTACCAGCACGGCCACGCACAGCAGGCCGGGCAGGAATTCCTCGTCGTCCAGCGCATAGCCGTTGCGGCGCACCAGTTCCAGTTCGCGTTCCAGCTTGACGGGATCCGTTTCCGTCTTGTCCGTAAAACGCGTCAATTCCATGTGGCCCAGCAGGCGGCGCCGCTGCACGGGCGTCATCTGCGCCAGGAACAGCTTGCCGCTCGACGAGCAGTGGGCCGGCACGCGCGAACCGGGATGCAGATAGAAGCGCAGCGGTGCCGCCGTTTCCACCCGGTCCAGGTACACCACTTCGCTGCCGCTGAAGGCCGTCAGGTTGCAGCTTTCGCCCACTTCCTCGACCAGCTGGCGCAAGACCATGCGGCGCGCGCCATGGAAAGTGTTGTTAATCAAGAGGTTCGACGCCAGGCGGCGCAGGCGTACGCCCGTGCTGTAGTGGCGGCCATCGCTTTCGCGCTGCAGCACGCCCACGCTTTCCAGCTGCTGCAGCATGCGGTGCAAGGTGGGCTTCGGCAGCCCCGTTTCTTCCACCAGCGCTTGCAGTGACAGCAACTGGTCTTTTTCGGCAATCACTTCCAGCAAGGCAAACAAACGCATCGTGGGCGTGTCGCCTTCCAGTTTTTCCGGCTCAAGTTTTGGGGATGAAATCATGTCCATGGTGGCCTCGGTTGGGTATCTGAGTGTGACGTCAGCTTATTTCATTTTCGAACTCAAATTGTACCGTTTCCTTGAAAATCTGTTTGACTTTTGCACGTCGAACGCTTAAATTGAATTGTATATCAAATTTCGGAACAAAATATACCGATTTTTGATAAATAAGTTGATACTACGCTGCAGTTCATTACCACAGACCAGGAGACACCCATGAATGACATGACCGAGCAAAAAGCCGCCGCAGCCGCAGCGATACCTGTAGGCCCGCAAAAGATGACGCCTTCCGAAGCGTTTGTGGAAACCCTGGCCGCCAATGGTGTGACCGACATGTTCGGCATCATGGGCTCGGCCTTCATGGACCCGATGGACATTTTTGCACCCGCCGGCATCCGCCTGATTCCTGTCGTGCACGAGCAGGGCGCCGGCCACATGGCCGACGGCTACGCCCGCGTGTCGGGCCGCCATGGCGTCGTCATCGGCCAGAACGGCCCCGGCATCAGCAATTGCGTCACGGCCATTGCCGCCGCCTACTGGGCGCACACGCCCGTTGTCATCATCACGCCCGAGACGGGCACGATGAGCATGGGCCTGGGCGGCTTCCAGGAAGCGAACCAATTGCCGATGTTCGAGGAATTCACCAAATACCAGGGCCACGTCACGCATCCGGCGCGCATGGCCGAATACACGGGCCGCTGCTTCGACCGCGCCATGTCGGAAATGGGCCCGACGCAATTGAACATTCCGCGCGACTATTTTTATGGCGAAATCAAGGCCGAGATCCCGAAACCGAGCCGTTTGGACCGTGGCGCCGGCGGCGAGCACAGCCTCAATGAAGCGGCCGAACTGCTGGCGCAAGCCAAGTTCCCCGTGATTATCTCGGGCGGCGGCGTCGTCATGGGCGACGCCATCGAGGAATGCAAGGCGCTGGCCGAGCGCCTGGGTGCGCCCGTCGTCAACAGCTACCTGCATAACGACTCGTTCCCGGCCAGCCACCCGCTGTGGTGCGGCCCGCTCGGCTACCAGGGTTCCAAGGCGGCCATGAAACTGATCGCCCAGGCCGACGTCGTCGTCGCCTTGGGTTCGCGCCTGGGACCGTTCGGCACCTTGCCGCAACACGGCATGGATTACTGGCCGAAGAACGCCAAGATCATCCAGATCGATGCCGACAACAAGATGCTGGGGCTGGTGAAAAAGATTTCGGTGGGTATCTGCGGCGACGCCAAGGCGGCCGCCAAGGCGATTATTGCCCGTCTGGATGGTAAAAAACTGGACTGCGACGCGACGCGCGACGAACGCTATGCCACCGTGCAAGCGGAGAAGGCGGCGTGGGAAGAGGAATTGACGAACTGGACGC
>NZ_NEHB01000026.1 GCF_002127655.1 Janthinobacterium sp. GW456P | reverse complement strand
GGCGCGGGCGCGCGGCGGACGCGGCGCAGGCGCAGGTGCAGCGACGGCTTCGGCAGCCGCTTCCGCGGCGTCGGCCACGGCCTTCAGGGCCGGCTTGGCGCGGGTTTTCTTGGCGGCGGGCGCAGCTTCAGTTTCAGCAGCGGCGGCAACGGGCGCGTCGGCGGCCACGTCGGCTTTCGTGCGGCGCTTCGGCTTGGCGGCGACAGCGTCGCCAGCCGTGCCTGCGGCAGCCGCGTCAGCTTCGATCTGGGCCTTGGTGCGGCGCTTGGGCTTGGCAACGATGGCTTCGTCGCTGGCGGTTACTGTCTCGGGTGTGTTCGGATTATTCATTCTTCGTTTCTTGGCTGTGCTGACCTGGCGCAGCGTCAACCGTTAGTTCTGGCGCAGGGTCGTGAGTGTAGGCTTCGTCCATGGGCGAAGCATCGGGGCCGGCATCAAGGCTTGCTGTCACATCTACATCTGTCACAGCCGTATTGCTACCTGCACCAAGCTGGGGGACAAGCTCATTGCTTGCCTTGTCAAAATTTTCCTGCAGGGCCGCTTCCAGGGCTTCCAGCCCGTTGCCCTGCATCTCGCTGATTTGCTGCAAAGGCGGCAGCTGGGACAGCGATTGCAAACCCAGATCATCCAAAAACTGCTTGGTGGTGGCCAGCAAGGCCGGCCGTCCCACCACGTCGCGGTAGCCGATGGCGTCGACCCAGCCACGGTCTTCCAGCATCTTGATCGTCTGCGAATTGACGGCAACGCCGCGAATTTCCTCGATATCGCCGCGCGTCACCGGCTGGCGGTAGGCGATGATGGCCAGGGTTTCCAGGGTCGCCCGCGAATACTTGGGCGGCCGCTCGGGCGTCAACCGGTCGAGATACATCTTCATTTCCGGGCGGCTTTGAAAGCGCCAGCCCGAAGCCAGACTGACGATCTCGATGCCGCGCCCTTCCCACTCGTCGCGCAACTCTTCCAGCAATTGCTTGATCGTATCGGCGCCAACGCCGACACCGCGCACGCGACCGTTCTCGTCCGCATCGACGAACAGCTTCTTCAAGCTGTGGATCGTCAGCGATTCACGAGCGCACAGCAACGCGGTTTCGAGGACTTTTTTAGCCTCAATTGTATTCATAGCAATTCTGTGCGGATGTGTGTTGCAATTCGTATGCAGAGAAAGAAATCAAAAACGTTCATTTCAACGTAACAGATGGCAGACATCGATGATGACGCCGTGCTGGGTTACTAGTTGAGGCTGTTTTTCCGACGCCTTGGCCGATGCGCGCAAAGCGGGATTAAAGCGGATGCAGTGAAAGTCCTGCCATCCATGGTGCTGACCTTAATTAACCTACACTAAGTAACCAGCAATGAAACGATTCCGGAGCAGCTGCTTTTCCCTTGGCGGCGAACCAGCCAGACAGGAGAGCGGCAGTCGTCGTTTCATCCAACGATGCCAATTGTACCTGATAAAAAGCGGAAAAGCGCAAAACCGGGCAAAACACGCGTTTTACCCGGCCCTGGCGCGACACATCGCCCGCATCTCGCGCATCACAGGGAGGCGAGTTTCTCCGAAAGAATGGCCGATGCGCCCAGGAAAGCTGGATACTGCGCCGTGATGACGAAGGTCGGCACTTGCGACACGTAGTTGGCGAAGCGGCCCTTGCGCTCGAAGCGGGCGCGGAAACCGGAGCGGTCGAAACGCGCCCCCAGGCGTGGCACGATGCCGCCGCCGATATAAATGCCGCCCAGCGCGCCCAGGGTGACGGCGACGTTGCCCGCCACCGTGCCCAGCATGCAGCAGAACGCTTCGATGACGTCGTCGCACAACTGGGATTCGCCGGCCAGCGCGCGGCGCGTGATTTCCGCCGCCGGCAAGGCTTCGGCCGGCACGCCCGCGCGGTCGGCCAGGGCGCGGTAGATCAGTTCCAGGCCATCGCCGGAAATCAGGCGCTCGGCCGAGACGTGCTCGTATTCGCGCCAGGCAAATTGCAGGATGCTCACTTCCGTTTCATTGAACGGCGCAAAGCTGACGTGGCCGCCTTCGCTTTGCAGGGCGATCCAGCCGCCGTGCGAGGGAATCAGGCCCGACACGCCCAGGCCCGTGCCGGCGCCGATCAGGCCGATGGCCGTGTTCGGACGGGCCGTGCCCGCGCCCACCTGGTGCTTTTGCTCGCTCGACAACTGCGGCAAGGAACGCGCCAGGGCCGTGAAATCGTTGACCACGTCCAGGGTCGTGAAGCCGCACTCTTCGCGCATGGCGCGGATCGAGAACGACCAATGGTGGTTCGTCATGCTGAGGAAGTCGCCGTCGACGGGGTTGGCAATGGCGATCACGGCATGGCGCACGGCTTGCCCGCCTGCGGCAGCGATGTGCGGCAAGGCCAGGTAGGCTTGCAGGGCGGCGGACAGGCTCGGGTAATCGGCACAGGGCAGCACTTCGACCAAGGTGATGTGGCCGGCGGCCACCTCCAGGGCGAAACGGGCATTGGTGCCGCCCACGTCGGCCAGCAGGCGCGGTCCATCGGCAAAGGCGGAAGTCGGCAGTACGGGAGAAGACGAAGCGCTCATGATTTTAAATGATGAAGTGGGACGCATGGGACGCCAAGCTTAAAGGATGAATGCGCCCGGAGGCAAGCAAAGTTTGTAGTTTAAGTACATCAAAACAAGCCTTTATTGGTAGTTCCACTCCAAATGCAACAGGCAAGGCTAAAGTTGCTCGAAAACAATGACTCATAGTAAGTACCCACACTCGCCACGCCCACGAAAAGCATGCTGCACAGCAGCAGGAATCGCGTAAAAACAAGAGTATGCCGCAGTTTGCGCAAAGCCGCTTTATAGGGGGCGGCGCTGGCGCGGCGCTGCCGTCCTGGCGGCCCCACGCCGGTGTTTTCGTATTATTACTACCGGTTTTTACGGCCCGCCTGCAATGCGGCATGCATGCGATGCGGCAGGCATGCGCCGATCAGGAGGGCAAGCCTTCACCCAGCAGGCTGGCGGGCGCCGGCAGGTCGGAACGGTAGGCGGCATTCCAGGCGTCCAGGCCGCCATGCAGGGGCCTGGCGCGGTGGAAGCCGTGCTGGTGCAGCAGCTTGGCCACTTGCGCGGCCGTCACGTCGTTGGGACAGCTGCAGTAGACGATGATGTGGCGGTCCTTGTCCATGGCGATCATGGCGGGCACGGGCTCCTTGCCATTGAAGAACAAGGCGCCCGGCACGGCCGGTTCCAGCGCCTGCGCCGTGGCGCTGCGCGCGTCGACCATCAGCGGCTCCTCGCCCTGCTCTATCAGTTCGAGCAATTCATCGATGCCGATGCGCTCGATCTGCAAGGCCTGGCGGAAACGCCTGCGTTCGAGGAATTTGTACAGCAGGAACAAGCCCAGCAAGGCGGCCAGCATCAGCAAGGCCGTGCTGCCCATGGTGCTCAGCAAATCGAGCACCTGCTGCACGCTGGCATGGAAAATCACGCCGACGGCGATGCCGGTGCCGCTCCACAGCAAGGCGCCCAAGCCCGCATACAGGAAGAACAGACGCGGCGGCGTGCCCAGCGCACCCGACATCGGTGCGGCCACGGTATTGAATCCCGGCACGAATTTGGAGACGATCAGGGCTTTCGGACCCCAGCGCTTGAATTTGTCTTCCGTCTGGCTGACGCAGTAATCGGGCGACAGCGAGATGCGGCACAGCAGCCGCAGGATGCGCTTGCCGAAATGGCGGCCCGCGCGGAACCACGTGAAGTCGCTGATCAGGCAGGCGCCCAGCGCGGCGGCCAGCACCAGCGCCCCATTCATGTCGCCATCGACGGCCAGCGCCCCCGCCACCACAAGGATGGGAAAGGCGGGAATCGGCAGGCCGAGCTGCTCCACCAGCACGATGCCAAAGACAATCAGGACACCGTAATGTTCGAGCAGATAAATGAGGTTGGGCATGGCCGCTATCTTACCGTAAAAGCGTGTTTAGATTTGCACGCCCTTCGGTATGGCACTCAATAAGGTGCGCGTGTACGGATGCACGGGATTGCGGTACAGCTCATCCGAATCAGCCAGCTCCACCACCTGCCCCTTGTGCATCACCATCACCTGGTCGGCGATGTATTTCACCACCGACAGATCGTGCGAAATGAAGATGTAGGACAGGCCGAATTCATCCTGCAAGTCCTGCAGCAAATTCAATACCTGCGCCTGCACCGACACGTCCAGCGCCGACACGGATTCGTCGCACACCAGAATTTCCGGCTGCATGGTCAGGCAACGGGCAATGGCGATGCGCTGCCGCTGGCCGCCCGAGAACTCGTGCGGATAGCGGTGGAAAGCCTGCTCCGGCAAGCCCACCTTGTCCAGCAGCCAGTAGGCCTTGGCGATGCGTTCCTTGTCGTCGGCGCCAATGTTGTGGATGCGCATAGGTTCAAGCAGGATCTGCCCTACCGTAAAGCGGGGATTGAGCGAGGCATACGGATTCTGGAAGATGATCTGGATGCGGCGTTTATAGGGCAGATACTCTTTGTTCGGCATGGCAATCAGATCCTTGCCATGGAACATGGCCGTGCCGCCCGTGGCCTGGTGCAGGCGCAGCAAGGTCAACCCCACCGTCGTCTTGCCGGAACCGGATTCGCCCACCACGCCCAGCGTTTTTCCGCGCGGCAAGGTAAACGACACATCCTTGACGGCCTGGAATTCGCGCTTGCCGAACAAACCCTCGCGCGTATAAAAACTTTTACTGAGGTTATTCACCACCAGCACCGGCTCATCACCAGGCGTGTAGCCGCGCGTGCGCTGTTTCACCTCGACGCCGGGTCCGGCCTTGCCCTCCATATAGTCGGCGATGACGGGCAAGCGCCACGGGCGCTCGTCCAGCGAGGGGCGGCAATGCAGGAGCGCCTTCGTGTAACTGTCTTGCGGCGCCTCGAATACCTGGCGTACCTCGCCCGTCTCGCGCACTTCACCGTGGCGCATGACGATCACCTGGTCGGCGATCTCGCCCACCAGGCCCAGGTCGTGGGTAATGAAGAGCACGGACATCTGGTGTTTCTTTTGCAGCGCCGCGATCAGGTCCATGATCTGCTTCTGGATCGTCACGTCCAGCGCCGTCGTCGGTTCGTCCGCGATCAGCAGCTTCGGTTCGCAGGCGATGGCCATGGCGATCATCACGCGCTGCTGCTGGCCGCCCGACATCTGGCTCGGGTAGGCGTCGATCTTGGTGGCGGGGTCGGGTATGCCGACCTCCTCGAGCAATGCCAGGGTACGCGCGCGCGCCTGCTTGCGGTTCATGCCCATGTGCTGGCGCAGCACTTCGGCGATCTGGAAGCCGACGGTAAACACGGGGTTCAAGGACGACATCGGCTCCTGGAAGATCATCGAGATATCCTTGCCGCACATGGTGCGCCGCTCGGCGATAGACAATTGCAGCAGATCGCGCCCGCCGAAGTGGATGCTCGATTGCTTGTCGATGATGGTGTTATCCGGCGGCAACAAGCCCATGACGGCCAGCGAGCTGACGGACTTGCCGCTGCCCGACTCGCCCACCAGGGCGACGGTGCCGTTGCGCGGCACGTTGAACGAGATGCCCTTGACGGCTTCGAACGTGGTCTTCTTGTCCAGGCGGAAGGTGACGCGCAGATCGCGCACTTCCAACAGGTTATTCTGGTCCATGAGCAACTCCTATTTCACTTTGGGGTCGAGCGCATCGCGCAAGGCATCGGTAAACAGCGAGAACGCCGTCACCAGCACGGCCATCGCCGTGGCGGCGGCCGTCAGCTGCCACCATTTGCCCAGGATCAGTTCATTTTGCGCCTCGTTGAGCATGCTGCCCCACGACACGGTACCCACCGGCACGCCAAAGCCGAGGAAACTCAGAATCACTTCCGCCTTGATGAAGCCCACCACGAGGATGGACATCTGCACCAGCGCCACGTGACTGACGTTGGGGAAGATGTGCGAGAACATCTTGCGCCAGTGCGAGGCGCCGATGGCGTCGGCCGCCATCACGTATTCGCGCGCCTTGTGCTTGATGTATTCGGCGCGGATCAATCGGTACGGCCCCGTCCAGCCCGTCAAACCGAGGATCAGCACGATGGTCAGCACGCCCTTTTGCTGCAGCACGGCCGCCACCGTCAGTATCATCAGGATGGACGGGATCGACGTGAAGATGCTGTAGAACCAGTTGAAGAAGTCATCGACGATGCCGCCGAAGTAGCCGGACACGGCGCCGAACAAGGTGCCCAGCACGACGGCCAGCAAGGCTGCCACCAGGCCCACCACGATCGACGTCTCTCCGCCCTTGACGGTTTTCTGCAGGATATCGTGGCCCCACTTGTCGGCGCCGAACGGCAACGTCGCCGCCTTGTGCGCGATCAGCTTCTTGGTCTTGCCCATGCCGGCGCGCAAGGCCGTCAAGTCGTCGGCCAGCGGGTCGGTGACGCCGTACATGTCGACGCCGGCGGAAGGATCGCTTTTCAACTCGGCGCGCAGTTCCGCGATATCGTCGGCCAGCGGGTCGAGCACGTTGACTTGTGTGGGCGCGCTGCGCTCATCGGCCAGGGGAATGGCGCCGTCGCCGGTTGCGGCCGCGTCCCTGTCGGCGCCAACGAAGGTCGGCGGCGCATAGCTGACAGCCACTTCGTCTTCCCAGTTCGCCGCGAGCAGGCCGCTGGCGGACGCCAGCACCAGCAGGAAAAAGGCGCCGACCACGGCCAGCGATACCATTGCAATCTTGTCGCCGCGCAAACGGCGCCACGCCAGGGCCCACAGGCCGGGCGATGTATGAGGTTTCGACATCGTCTCTTTCTACTTCAGTTGTACGCGAGGATCGACCGCCTGGTACAGCAGGTCGGTGAGCAGGTTGAAGAGCATGGTGGCGGCGGCGACATACACGGTGATCGCCTTGATCACCGGAAAGTCGCTGCGCTCGACGGCCAGAATCACTTCACGCCCGATGCCGGGAATGCCGAAGAAGCGCTCGAGCAGGAAAGCGCCGATCAGCAGGGCCGGCAAGTTCGACATCACGTAAGTAATGATGGGAATGGCGGCGTTGCGCAGCACGTGAACCCACATGATGCGGCCTTCCTTGAGGCCCTTGGCGCGCGCCGTGCGCACGTAATCCTGGTTCGCCTCGTCCAGCACGAAGGTGCGGAACAGGCGCAGGGTCGGCGCAATCGACACGGCCAGGCCGATCAGAATCGGCAAGGTCGAATAGCGCAGCAGGTTTTCCCAGAAGCTGTCGCCCCAGCCCTGCACGGGGAACAGGCCCAGTTTATAAGCAAAGCCGTACTGAAAGACGATGATATAGACGAGGATGGAAATCGACATGCCCACGGTGCAGGCGATCATCACCATGCGGTCCGTCAGCGAACCGCGCACGAACGCAATGGCCAGCGCCAGCGCCACGCCGAAAAACGTTTCCAGCACGGTCAGCGGAATGAGCACCATCATCGACGGCCCCAGGCGCGAGGTGATGATGTGCGAGACGGTCTCACCTGTCGCCCAGCTCTGGCCGAAATCAAACGTGACGATCTGCTTGATGAAGATCCACAGCTGCACGTAATACGGCTGGTCGACGCCGAGCTGGCGGCGGATGTTGGCGATGCTTTCCGCACTCGACATCTTGCCGGCCAGGATGTAGGCGGGGTCGCCGCCCACCCAGTTGAACAGGATAAACACCAGCAGGACCACGCCCAGCATGGTGGGCAGCATCTGCCACAAGCGGCGCAGGATATAAGCGAACATAATGATTCCTTGTTGTTATAAGCGTCGCTTATTTATTGGCCGAGGCGGCAGGGGCAGGCGCCACTGGCGCGCCCGTGCTGTCGATATCCATGTACGCCCATTCCTGGAACAGGATCGGGTGCTTCTTGTAGCCCAGCACCGACTTTTGCGCCAGCATGTTGCGGTAGCGCGCATAGCCGATCAGGGCGCCCGCATTGACTTCCAGGCGGCGCGCCATCTTGTGGAACAGCGCATCGCGCTCGGGGCTGGCCGGCATGGCCTGGCTGGCCGCGTACCACTTGTCGTATTCGGGATCCTGGTAGCAGCCATTGTTGTTCTGGTGCGTGTTCGGGCCGTAGAACAGCTGCATGAAGTTGTCGCCGTCCGGATAGTCGGCCAGCCACGGCGCCGTGCGCGTCTGCATCTTGCACTGTTTTTCCGTCTTCAAGATATCGGAAAAGATCATGCGGTCGTTTTCCATGCGGATGCCCAGCGAGTTATACGTCTTGCGCCACATTTCCGCCTGCAGCACGCCATTGGCTTCGTTGCGCGAAGCGTAGCGGATCAAGAGCGGCTTGCCGTCCGGCAAGGTACGCCAGCCGTCGGCGCCCTTCTTGTAGCCGAATTTGTCGAGCAGCTTGTTGGCCAGCACGGGATCGTATTGCAGCAGGGATTTATAGTGGGGATCGTAGCCGACGACGCCGGGCGGGATCGGATAGTCGAGGCGCTTGGCCTGGCCATTCCAGATGATGCGGATCTCTTCGTCGATATTGTGCGCCATGGCGATGGCGCGGCGCAGGGCGATCTTTTCCTTGCTGAAGCCGCCCAAAGTCGGGTCTTCCATGTTCCAGTAGTAATAGCTGATTTCCGGGTCCAGCAGGCGCGACAGTTGCACGCCCTTCTCCGCCAGCTCGGGACGCAGCTTGCCGTTGAGCAGGGCCTTCGGCGCCAGCGGGCCGTCGAGCCAGAACACGTCCGTGCCGCCGCTCTGGAAGGACAGCCAGCGCGACTGGTCTTCGATCATCACGGAAATTTCAATGCGGTCAATGGCGGGTATGCGCTTGCCCTGCATCTGGCGCACGATGCGCTGGTCGTCCGCATCGTCGCCGGCCATGAAATTCCACGTCTCGGGCAAGTGTTGCGGGTTGCGGTTCAACACGATGCGGTTGCCGCGCGTCCATTCACCCAAGGTGTAATAGCCGGTGCCGACGGGATTCGAGCCCACTTCGCCCTTCACGTCGCCGTATTTGTCCACCACTTCGCGCGCCACGGCGGCCGTCGGCACGTAGGCAAGGATCATGGGGAAATTGAAATCGGTCTTGGTCAGCGTGATGCGCAAGGTGTACGGGTCGAGGATTTCCAGTCCTGCCACCTTCTTGCTGTAATCGAGCTTGTTCGACTTGGCCGCATCCTTGGCCAGGTCGTCGAGGCCCACCACCTTGCCTTCGAACAGCCAGCTGTGCGGCGATGCCAGGCGCGGGTCGAACAGGCGCTTCCACGAATACACGTAGTCGGCCATCGTCAGTTCGCGGCGCTTGCCGCCGAACGCGGCGTCGGGCGTGTACAGGATGCCTTTTTTCAGGCGGATGGTATAGGTCTTGCCGTCGGCCGACACTTCCGGCATGGCGGCCGCCGCGCCGGGCACCACTTTCACCGGACGCGCCAGGTAGTCATACGTGTACAGGGTGTCGAAGACGGCCTGCGTGATGTGGTTCGAATACAGGTCGCGCGCGGTAGCCGGGTCAAAACCCGTCTCGGCGGCCGGCAAAATATAGCGCAAGGTTTTCACCGGCGCGGCCGCGGAGGCAGGGGCGGCATCCGCAGCAACGGCAGTGGCCGCCAGCGGCAGGGTGGCCAGGCAGGCGAGCAGCGCCACGCGCCGCATCCATGGTGACTTCATGTAATACCCTTCATCTCGATTATCTGTCGCACCGTATTGGTGCGCTTGTACTGGCTTCCCCCTGTGATACAGGATTCCACCGCCAAAACCAGTCCATTCTCGCAAGATCTATGCCTTGCTCGTCGCCAGCCGCGTCCGCATGCAGACGCGCCGGAAAAAGGCGTAACGATAACGCATATTCCGCTCTCCGGGCGAAAAGCTGCAGCACTGGCGTGACGCGCAGCCACGCTTGCCGGCCTCGCCCAGAGAATTTTGCGCAGCGCAGCAAAGATGGGCGGCATCCATGAAAAATCGGCCTGGCAGTAACCCTTACGTCCGCCAATGACAGCCGTTTTTATCGCAGTACGGAAAATACGTATCGCGGTGCAACATCAAAATAATTGCAAATATTGAAACATATCAACATTATAAAAAACACTGTTGTTTCCATGCTGAAAGTACATGTATGTGCGTTGACAAGGTTTCTCGGCAAATGGTCTTATCAATCACGGCAAAACTTGCAGCATGCCGTTTGACCCATAGCGATTGCCGACGCAGCAATCTTTATTACCCTGGCAAAGCCGTGCCGCACAAGGGCCGGCCGAGCATACTTCGGAGTTCTGAGAATGATGATGGAAACAGTGATGTCCCGCTCCGTGCGCCTGATTTTTTCGGGTAGCGTGGCAGCGCTCAGCCTAGGCATGCTGGCTGCGCCGGCAATGGCGCAAGACGCCAATGTGCAACGTGTGGAAGTGACAGGATCGAGCATCAAGCGGGCCACGGCCGAGACCGCATCGCCGGTACAGCTCATCACGCGCGACGACTTGATGAAATCGGGCAAGGCCACCGTCGCCGAATACCTGCAAACCCTGACCGCCGATGGCGCCGGTTCCCTGCCGACCGGTTTCGGCAACGGCTTTGCCGCCGGCTCCACGGCCATTTCGTTGCGCGGCCTGGGCGCCACCTCGACCCTGGTCCTGCTCAATGGCCGCCGCATGGCGCCGTTCGCGCGCGCCGATGACGGCCAGAAGAGCTTTACCGACCTGTCGACCGTGCCGATGCAGATCGTCGAGCGCATCGAAATCCTGAAAGATGGCGCATCGTCGACCTACGGCGCGGACGCCATCGCCGGCGTCGTCAACATCATCCTGCGCAAGGACTTCGAAGGCCTGACCCTGAAAGGCGACACGGGCATCTCCGGCGACAGCGACGCCAAGCAGCACCGCGCCTCGCTGACCTTCGGCAAGGGTAACCTGGAGACGGACAAATTCAACTTCGTCCTCAATGCCGAATACAGCAAATCGGACATGCTGATGAACAATGACCGTGCCGGCCGCAAATGGATAGGCAAGGCCGACCTGCGTCCGTACGGCTACGCGATCAACACCCAGTTCGCCGGCGGCTACATCAATGGCAACAACGACGCCAATCCCTCGCCGACGGGCCTGATCCGCGACCCCGTCACCAACAACTATGTGTCCCTGCCCGGCTGCGCCACCTTGTCCGTGTCTTCGCCGCAAGATCCGAAGGGCGGCTGTTTGTGGCACCATGACCAGTTCCGTTCGATGCAGCCGAAGATCGAATCGATCAACCTGTACACGCGCGGCACCTGGCAAGTCAATGCCGATACCCAGGTGTATGCGGAAGCGGGCTACTCGAAGCGCGATACGGCATTTACCCTGATCCCGCCATCGATCACACCCACCATCGCCTTCCCGCCGAATGCCACCAGCCCGACTGGCGTCGTCAACTACGGCTCCGGCGCTGGCACCACCATTATGCTGGCCGCCAACCATCCGCAAAATCCGTATGGCGTGCCCGTGCGCGTGCGCTACCAGGCCTTCGACGTGGGCGCCAGCACGCGCCAGGCCAACAACGAATTCAACCGCATCGTTCTCGGCGTCAAGGGCAATGCCATGGGCTGGGACTACGATGCCGGCTATACGCATTCGGAATCGAAGCTGCACCTCGATTACAGCAATATGCTGAACATGGCCGTCGTCAAGGATGCGCTGGGCAATCCGAACAGCCAATATTTCCCGTACTACATCGGCGCGCAGGCGAACAAGAATCCCGCCTCGCTGTACGCGGCGATGGTGACGAACGCCACTTCCGATTCCACCACCAAGCTCGACATCATCGACTTCAAGGCATCGCGCGAGCTGATGCAGTTGCCGGGCGGCGCCATGGGTCTGGCCGTGGGCGCGGAACACCGTCGCGACAAGCTCGACAATCCTTCGCTATCGGGCACGCAGGACGGTTCCATCAACTCCAGCTATGTGGCGGCCAAGGGCGACAGCAAGGTCTCGGCCGTCTTCCTCGAAGTGCTGGCGCCGGTGATCAAGACGGTGGAATTGTCGGGCGCCTTACGTTACGACAAATATGACCGTTTCTCGTCGACCACGCCGAAGCTGGGCGCCAAGTGGACGCCACTGAAGACCTTCGCCGTGCGCGGTACGTATTCGGAAGGCTTCCGTGCGCCAGGCCCGGCGGAAAGCAATGCCAATTCGCAATCGACGGGCACCTCGACCGTGAGCGATCCAGTGCGCTGCCCGGGCGGCACCCGTTTGCCGGGCGCCAATGCCAGCGATTGCGAACTGCAAGTGGCGGCCGTCAAGATTGGCGACCCCAGCCTGAAGCCCGAAAAATCCAAGGGCTACACCCTGGGCCTCGTGTGGGATCCGTTCAACGATACCAGCCTGTCGCTCGATGCCTGGAAGATCAAGCGTGAAAACGAGATCAACCCGCTGCCGTACAACGAAGCGGCCGCCCTGCCGACGGCCGTCCGCGCCGACAACAACCTGACCATCAATGGCGTGGTGGTGCCGAACACGGGCACCTTGCTGATCACCAAGGCACCGTACCGCAACTCCAGCTACACGGAGATCAAAGGTATCGACCTGGACGTCAAGCAGCGCGTGCGCCTGGGCGATTATGGCCGCGCCACGTTCGGCCTGACCTGGACCCACATCGCCTCGTGGGTGCGGGCCGAGTCGGCCACCGTGCGCTACCAGTTCGCCGGCACGCACGGCAATTGCGATACCTCCAACTGCGCTGGCACACCGAAGGACAAGATCAATCTGACCGGCTCGTGGGACCTGGGCAACTGGAACGTCAGCGGCGTGCTGAACTACCGTTCGGACATGAAGAACATCCTGTTCGAAGGCAAGCCATGCGCGTCCAAGCTGGCCGACGGCACGCCGGCGCCGAACGGTTGCAAGCTGGCCTCGTTCACCACGCTCGACCTGTCGAGCCGCTGGAACGTCAACAAACAGCTGCAACTGTTTGCCTCGATCAACAACGTGACCGACAAGATCGCCCCGCTCGACCCGCTGACCTATGGCGGCATGAGCTATAACCCGATGGATGCCAGCGGCGCCATCGGCCGCTACTTCAAACTGGGTGCCAGCTACAAGTTTTTCTAAGTCCCGGCACAGGTGCAAGTCACTATCGCCATGCCAGTCACTCCAACGCCCGTTGCACTGCAGCGGGCGTTTTTTATTTTGCGCGCGGGGTGATGGCAGCCTCGTCAGAAATGCGGCACAAAATGCACCTTCTTTGTTCTAAATCAGTGCCTATGATGCACTGCGTTGTTTAGGCACACAAAGCTGTATGCCATGTTGACAGAGACTTTTGCAGCTCATTACAGTGGATCGGTTGAAAAGATATAAATACTTTTCAATGTTCTCGGTGCGCCAACCAGCGCGGCCGTTCTTGCCCTTCTAGCCAACCGCTTTTCCAGGAGTCTTGAACATGATTAGAGAAATATGCCTGTCCCGATCCATCCGTTTGATCTGCGCCGGCGGCCTTGCCGCCGGCATCCTCAGCCAGCCGGCACTGGCGCAGGAAACCGGCGATACCGCCGCCATGCAGCGCGTTGAAGTCACTGGCTCTTCCATCAAACGGCTGGTATCGRAAACCGCCACTCCCCTCTCCATTTTCAAGGCCGAAGACTTCGCCAAACAAGGCCTGACGACAGCCCAGGAAGTGCTCAGCAAGATACCCTCGAATGCGTCCAGTATGGGCAGCGGCAATGCCGTCGGCGGCAATACCAGCGGCTTGCCCACGGGCGGCCAGGCCAGCGCCGACTTGCGCGGCCTGGGCGGCGACAAGACACTGGTGCTGCTCAACGGTCGGCGCATCGCCAACCATCCGTATGACGGCGCCAGCGTCGACCTGAACATCATTCCCATCGCCGCCCTGGAACGCGTCGAAGTGCTGCGCGACGGCGCCTCGGCCATCTACGGCACGGACGCCATCGGCGGCGTCATCAACTTCATCACCAAGCGCTCCGTCAACGTCACGAACATCACGGCCGAAGTCATCGCCCCAGAACACAAAGGCGGCGGCGAGCACCGCATCAACCTGTCGACGGGTTTCGGCAAGCTCGATACGGACGGCTACAATATTTTTGGCGTGGTCGATTACCACAAGCAAAATGTGCTGACCTCGCAAGACCGCGCCTTCTCGGCAACGGGCATCATTCCTTCGCGCGGCCTGTCCATTACCAGCGGCACCACTTTCCCCGGCAATTATTTTGACGCCGCAGCCAATGGCGGCGATGGGCTGGCCGGCAACCCCTACGCGGCCAGCGGCTGCCTGCCGCCGCTGTCGGTACCGGCCGTGCCTGCCAACGGCACCTGCCGCCAAGACTACACGCGACAGATCGACGACTTGCCGGCACAGCAGCAAGTCGCCTTCTTCGGCAAGGGCGCCTTCAAGCTGGGCGGCGGCCACCTGGCGACCGTGGAATACCTGCACTCGGAAAACAAAGTGAAAGCGCGCACGGCGCCGCCACCGCAAACAGGCCTGATCCTGCCCAACACCAGCAAATACTATCCAGGCAATGCCGGCGGCGTGCCGGCCCAGCCGGGCTTGTCGGGCCAGCCGCTGAGCGTCAACTGGCGCCCCGTCGAAGCGGGCCAGCGGCAGATCGATTCGGACGGCAAGGCGGACCGCCTGGTGCTGGCCATCGAAGGCGAGGTGGCCGGCTGGGACTATAAAACCGGCCTGAGCCATGCCATCAGCAAGTCATCGGAAAAATTCACGAACGGCTATGTGCAGGATGCGGGCTTTGCCGCCGGCGTGCTGAACGGCATCCTCAATCCCTTCGGCGTGCAGGATTCGGCCGGCAAGGCTTACCTGGACAGCACGGCCCTGCGCGGCGAGGTACAGAACGCCAAGGTCACCACCACGGGCTTCGACATCAAGGGCAGCCGCGAATTGATGCAGCTGGCCGGCGGTCCGCTGGCCATCGCACTGGGCGGCGAGGTGCGGCGCGAAAAGGCCGACTTCAACGTCAACCGCGACATCGCCGGTCAGGCTGCCAGTTCCGGCCTGTCCGGTTCGCTGTCCAAGAGCGGCGCGCGGACGATTCAGGCCGTGTTCGGCGAAGTCAACTTGCCGCTGATCAAGGACCTGGAAGTGCAGCTGGCAGCCCGCTTCGACCACTACAGCGACGTGGGCAGCACCACCAATCCCAAGCTGGCCCTGCGCTACCAGGCCAGCAGCGCGCTGGTGCTGCGCGGCTCGGCCAGCACGGGTTTCCGCGCTCCCACGTTGTTTGAAAAGAATGCGCCGCCGTCGAAGAACGATACCAACGATAGCTATGACGACCCGATTTTGTGCCCCGGTGGCGTGCCGCAACCGGGCGCCAACCCCTTGCGCGATTGCGACTTGCAGCAGTTCAAGCTACAGGGCGGCAATGAAAAGCTGAAACCGGAAAAATCCACCACCTTTGCCGTCGGCCTCGTGCTCGAACCCGTCAAGGAAGTCACGCTCGCCATCGATTACTGGAACATCCATTTGAAGGACAAAATTTCATCGTTGCCCGAGCAATCGATCTTCGGCAACTACGAGAAATACAAGGCTTTGTTCCTGCGCAATCCCGACGGTTCGCCCTACGCCATTCTCGACCTGAACGATAACATCGGCGAAGTGAAAACCGACGGCATCGATGTCAGCCTGAATGCGCGCCTGGGACGCGGCGCCTACGGCGACTTCAGCGTATCGGTCGACGGCACCTGGACCCACAAATACGACTACCAGAACGAGCGCAATGGCCCCTTCATTGCCAACGTGGGCCGCTACGCGGACAACAATCCCGTGTTCCGCTGGAAACATACGGCCGCGCTGAACTGGCGCATGGGCAACTGGGGCGCCACCGTGTCGCAATCGTTCAAGTCCGGCTACACGGACCAGAACAATGTTGCAGACCAGTACAAACACGATGTGCCCTCGTACAGCCTGCTCAATGTGTCGGGCAGCTACATGTGGAAAGGCTTGCTGCTGACGGCCGGCGTGAAAAACCTGTTCGACAAGGAACCGCCATTCTCAAACCAGGGCACCTTGTTCCAGAAAGGTTACGACCCGCGCTACACGGATCCGGTCGGGCGCGCCTGGTACTTGCGCGGCAGTTATACGTTTTAAGGGGAATTGTCAGGTCAACAGATAAAACAGGCAGCGCCGGCAATAGCGTGCCGGCAACAGAAAAGCGGCGCCATCAGCGATGATGTGCGCCGTTTTATTTTACGCATCTGAGCAAGGCTGACAAGGGTTCACGATACTTTATTGCTGAAGGATTACAAAAAAAACAGGGAAATGTTGCATTTCGTCCAAAAAGTCCGCGCGAAATTGACAATCTGAATGCTGAATGTTTTGATGAGGGCCCGGAAAATTTACAGAATTTTCATTGGTGGATTTTCAAAAAGGCAAATAAATTGTTGGCAAGCAACAAGTTATTTCAAAATAATTGCCGCCTTTATCACAATAACAAGGAATTTCAGATGATGATAGAAAATGTAATATCGCGGTCGCTGCGCCTGATGTTTGCAGGCGGCATGGCCCTGAGCATGCACGCCGCGTATGCGCAAGAAACAACAGATGGCACCATGCAACGCGTGGAAGTCACGGGTTCGAGCATCAAGCGCCTGGCATCGGAGACAGCGCTGCCGATCACCTCGATCAAGGCTGACGATTTCGCCAAGCAAGGCTTGACGACAGCGCAAGAAGTCCTGTCCACCATTTCCATGAACCAGAGCTCGCAAAGCAGCTCGCAATCCGTTGGCTCCGGCACGGGCGGCCAGTCCGTCGCCGACCTGCGCGGCATCGGCGGCGACAAGACCCTGGTCCTGCTGAACGGCCGCCGTATCGCCAGCCACCCGTTCAACGGTTCGTCCGTCGACCTGAACATCATCCCTATTTCCGCCCTGGAGCGTGTCGAGGTGCTGCGTGACGGCGCTTCCGCCATCTACGGCACGGACGCTATCGGCGGCGTGATCAACTTCATCACCAAGCGTTCCGTCAAGGGCGGCTCCGTCACGGTCGAACATTACGAGCCACAGAAAGCGGGCGGTGGCGACGAGTCGCGCCTGAACCTGTCCGGCGGCTATGGCGACCTGAACAAAGATGGCTTCAACGTCTTCGGCGTTGTCGACGTACATCGCCAGTCGGCGCTGAGCACGGCTGACCGATCCTTCTCGAAGAGCGGCTACATCCCGAGCAAGGGCGTTGATAACCTGAGCGGCACCACCTTCCCAGCCAACTTCTACGATACGGGCAATGGCCTGATCGGCAACCCGGCTTTCGCCGGCGGTTGCGTGGGTGAAAACCTGTACAAGAATACCTCGGGCAAGAGCACGTGTGCCATGGATGTCACGCCATTCATCCAGGCCATTCCGAAAACCCAGCAGGAATCCTTCCTGGGCAAGGCCAGCTTCAAGCTGAACCAGGATCACCTGGCCACCATCGAATACCTGCACTCGCGCAGCACCAACGAAGCGCGCATCTCGCCGCCGCCGATGTCGAACATCGGCATCCTCATGTCGTCGAGCTCACCGTACTACCCGGGCGGCAGCGGCGGTGTGCCGGCCGTGGCGGGCCTGTCGGGCGAACCGCTGGACATCAGCTGGCGCCCGGTGGCGTCGGGCCAGCGCAGCGGCTTCGACACCAGCACCTCGGACCGCCTGGTACTGGCTTCCGAAGGCGTGCTGGGCGCATGGGACTACAACGTCGGTCTGAGCTACTCCGTCAGCAAGGCCACCAGCGCCTTCACGGGCGGCTACCTGAATGACCAGCGCATCATCGACGGCATCGGCAATGGCATCCTGAACCCGTTCGGCGAGCAAAGCGCCGCTGGTGCGGCCTACCTGAAGGATTCCGTCCTGAAAGGCGAATACCTGAGCGCGAAGATGACCAGCACCGCAGTCGACGCGAAGGTCAGCCGCGAGCTGTTCAATCTGCCAGCTGGCGCCGTCGGTTTTGCCGTCGGCACGGAATTCCGCAACGACAAAGCGGAATACAATGTGAACCGCGACCTGGCCGGCCAGGCATCGAGTTCCGGCTACGCCGAAGCGCAGAACCAGTCGGGCAGCCGCAACATCGCCGCCATCTTCTCGGAACTGAGCATTCCTGTCGTGAAAGACCTGGAACTGTCGCTGGCAGCCCGCTATGACCACTACAACGACGTCGGCGGCAGCTTCAACCCGAAAGTCGGCGTGCGCTGGCAGCCAACGAGCCAGGTGCTGCTGCGCGGCTCCTACAACACAGGTTTCCGCGCGCCAACGCTGTATGACCTGCATGGCCCGCAAACCAAAACATTCACGGCCAACAAGTACGACGATCCACGCCTGTGCCCAGGCGGCGTACCAATTCCTGGCGCCAACAGCAACGTGGCCTGCGGCGCGCAGCAGTACATCCGTTCGGGCGGCAATCCGGACGTCGGCCCGGAAAAATCGAAGACCTTCAGCGCCGGTATCGTCATCGAGCCTGTCAAGTCGGTAACCGTGTCGCTCGATTACTTCAAGATCAAGCTGCGCGACAAGATCGGCACCGTGGCCGAACAGACCCTGTTCGACAACTACGCCAAGTATCAAAACAACTTCATCTATACCGCTGACGGCAAGCTCGATTACGTGCTCGCTACCCTGGGCAACCTGGGCGAAATGCACACCTCGGGCATCGACCTGGGCTTGAACTGGAAGCTGCCACGCAGCCAGTATGGCAACTTCACGTTCAACTTCGACGGCACCTGGGTGCAGAAGTATGAGTACCAGAACGAACGCGGCGGCGAATTCCTGCAAAACGTGGGCGTGTATGGCGACAAGGCACCAGTATTCCGCTGGAGACACAATGCCTCCCTGCAATGGAATCTGGACAAGTGGAATGCCACGCTGTCGAACAAATACATGAGCGGCTACCGCGACCAGAACTATGTCGATCCGCAATTCGAGCAAAGCGTCAAGGCTTATTCGGTATGGTCGCTGTCGGGAGCATACTCGGGCTTCAAGAACACCGAAGTCACCGTGGGCGTGAAAAACCTGCTGAACGAAGATCCACCGTTCAGTAACCAGATCGGTACTTTCCAGTCCGGCTACGATCCACGTTACGCCGATCCGCTGGGCCGTACCTTCTACGTGCGCGCGACCTACAAGTTCTAAGCTTCCCGTAAGCTGAAAACTGAAAAAGCCCGGAAAGCTTAGCTTTCCGGGCTTTTTTTCATGCTGCGCGCCATGTTATTCCGTGTCGCCCTTCAGGCGGCGCTGCTTCACGGCCGCCGCCAGGTTTTCCAGCACGGCCACGCTGGCGCTCCAGTCGATGCAGCCGTCCGTGACGGACTGGCCATAGATCAATTCCTTGCCGGGAATTAAATCCTGGCGCCCCGCCACCAGGTGCGATTCCACCATCACGCCAACGATACGGCCATCGCCACCCGCCACCTGGCTGGCGATGTCGGCACACACGGGGATCTGGTTTTCCGGTTTTTTCGAGCTGTTCGCATGCGAGGCGTCGATCATCAGGCGCGCCGCCAGGCCTTGCGCGGCGATGGCCTTGCACGCCTCGTCCACGCTGCTAGCGTCATAGTTCGGGGTTTTTCCGCCGCGCAAGATGATGTGGCAATCCTCGTTGCCGTTGGTCGAGACGATGGCCGAGTGGCCGCCCTTCGTGACGGAAAGAAAATGGTGCGGCTGCGAGGCGGCCTTGATGGCTTCCACGGCGATCTTCACATTGCCATCCGTGCCATTCTTGAAGCCGACGGGACAGGATAATCCCGACGCCAGCTCGCGGTGCACCTGCGACTCCGTCGTACGCGCGCCGATGGCGCCCCAGCTGATCAGGTCAGCGATGTATTGAGGACTGATCACATCGAGGAACTCGGTACCGGCCGGCAAGCCCAGCTCATTGATATCGCGTAACAATTCGCGCGCCATGCGCAAGCCGTCGTTGATGCGGAAGCTGTTGTCCATGTACGGATCGTTGATCAGGCCCTTCCAGCCCACCGTCGTGCGCGGCTTCTCGAAATAGACGCGCATGACGATTTCCAGTTCGCCGGCGAAACGCGCGCGCTCCTTGACCAGCAGGCGCGCATATTCCATCGCCGCTTTAGTATCGTGGATGGAGCAAGGGCCGATCACCACCATCAGGCGGTCGTCCTGGCCGTGCAGGATACGGTGCAGGGCAATGCGGGCGCTGGCGGCGGTCTGTCCGGCTTGCTCCGAGCAGGCGAATTCGCGGATCAGGTGGGACGGCGGGGTCAATTCCTTCATTTCGCGAATTCGCAAATCATCGGTGCGGGGCATCATTTTCTCCAAAATTTAAGGATGGGTAAAACATCTGGGTAAAAAAAAACCGCCATCAGTGGCGGTTTTTTAGAATTTGCTGGGATCTCGTTTTTTGCTGCTACGTGAACCGACCGCTACTCCACCGCCTTTGGGTTGGAATTGCTAAAGTAAAAATAAGCGGTAAAAAAGTGACGAGCGAACATGCGAGTTATCCCTAAGTGATGAACGACTATAAACCTAAATCGCAAGGCTTGGCAAGCATATTTGTCGGCAAAGCCGCATGCCGCCGCCGTTTTACACTGCAAAATACGTTAAAAAGCAAAAAAAGTTGCGCGCCGCAAATGTGCACCGGCTGGCCGACAACGCTGGGGCCGCCGTGGTGCGCACGCCACGCCAGCCCGTTTGGACCTTGGGAAGCGACGCACTACTGATGTAGATCGAATCCCCGCCAGGCCGCACGGCCAAGACTGCAAGGTGTACCTCACCTTTTTCTGTCTGACCTTCCGGAGACTCGCATGATCTACAAACAATCTGCCCATCCATTTTCACCACCACGCATGGGCCTGGCTCTGGCAAGCGCCCTGCTCGCCCTGCCCGTCCTGGCACAGGAAGCGGCTCCCATTGCCCGCGTGGAAATCACCGGCTCGAACATCCGCCGCGCGCAGGCGGAAACGGCGTCCGCCGTGCAAACCCTGAACGCGGCCGACATTGAAAAATCGGGCAAGTCCAGCGTGGCCGAACTGCTGCAGACCCTGGCCGTCGACAACCAGGGCTCCGTGCCCACCACCTTCGGCAACGGCTTTGCCGCCGGTGCTTCCGGCGTGTCGCTGCGGGGCCTGGGCACGGCATCGACCCTGGTGCTGCTGAACGGGCGCCGCGTGGCGCCGTATGGCCTGGCCGATGATGGCCAGAAAGTGTTCGCCGACCTGAACATCATTCCCCTGGAAGCGGTGGAACGGGTGGAAATCCTCAAGGATGGCGCCTCGGCCATCTACGGTTCGGACGCCATCGCCGGCGTGGTCAACGTGATCCTGCGGCGCGACTACCAGGGCACGGCCATCAAGGGCAATTACGGCAAAACGAAGGAGTGGGACGGGCGCGATGCACGCGCCGCCATCACGCACGGCTTCGGCGACATCGACAGCGACCGCTACAACGTGCTGCTGAACCTCGAGTACAGCGAAAAGGCCGCCATCTGGAACCGCGACCGGGCCGGACGGGGCGCCGTCGGCCGCAGCGACTTGCGCGACCTGGGCTTTAGCGCGCAGGAAACCCTCAGCGGCGCGGGTGCCATCACCACCAACAACGCGGCCGGCAGCGCCGTCAACGGCAACGTGCGCAATCCCGACACGCTCGACTACTACAACCGCGGCAATCCTGCAGGCGCCGGTTTTACGCGCACCTTCCCCGGCGCCGCCTGCGGCAACTTCACCACGCATCCGCAGGGCGACCCGGGCGGCGGCTGCCTGACCGATGCCGCGCAACAATACGGCCAGATCCAGCCCAAGCAAAAGAACATCAATTTCTTCGGTCGCGCCGCCTGGCAACTGACGCCGGCCTTGCAAACGTATGCCGAATTGAACGTGTATCACAGCAAATCGAACTCGGCCACCACGCCTTCGACGGTCAGCGGTTCGGTCGGCTATCCGGGCGGGCCCGTCAGCAATGCCGGCGTGTCGCTCGGCACCGCCCACCCGGACAACCCGTATTTCGGCACGGCGGCAAGGCTGCGCTACCTGGCGGCCGACGCGGGGCCGCGCCTGTCGGAAGTGGACTCCACCTTTACGCGCTTTGTCGCCGGCATCAAGGGCACGGTGGCAGGCTGGGATATCGACAGCGCCTTGCTTTACTCGCAGAACAAGGTGTCGAACGACTTGAACGGCTATCTGCAGCGCGACGTGGCCTTCGCCCTGCTCAACCCGACTGCCGCCAATGTGGCGGCGGCCAGCCTGAACCCCGCGTATGCGGCCCTGCCAGCCGGCAGCCTGTGGCGCATCGCGGAAAACGCGGGCCTCAATTCGCCCGCGCTGTACGCAGCCCTGTCGCCGCGCATCTCGAACGATGCCAAGACACATATCGCGCAGATCGACTTCAAGGCCAGCCGCGAGGTGGCCAAGCTCGACGGCGGCGGCCTCGGTGTGGCCGTGGGCGCGGAATTTCGCCACGAAGCGACCGAACTCAAGCCCACCACGGGCACGGAACGGGGCAATATCATTGGCCTCGGCTATTCCGCCTACAAGGGCAGCCGCAACGCCTCGGCCATCTATGCCGAAGTACTGGCGCCCGTGCTGAAAACCGTGGAGCTGTCAGGCGCCCTGCGCGCCGACCATTTCACGGACGTGGGCAATTCCTACACGCCGAAAGTGGGCGTGAAATGGACACCCATACGCGAACTGGCGCTGCGCGGCACCTTTGCCAAGGGCTTCCGCGCGCCCAGTGCAGCGGAAAACGGCGTCGGCGGCCTGGCCGCGTTTGCCACTGCCAGCGATCCGCTGCGCTGCTCGCTGGGCGTGGAGGCCGCTTGCGATCCGGCTTCCATCGCCGTCATCACCTCGCCCAATCCGAACCTGTCGCCAGAGCGTTCGCGCAGCTATTCCGTGGGCGCCGTGTGGGACCCGCTGCCGCGCAGCAGTATTTCCGTGGACCTGTGGCAAATCCGCCGCAAGAATGAAATCAACCAGGAGCAGACGGATGCGGCCATCGCGGAAGGCCATGTGGCGCGCGACCCGTCCACGGCCACCGGCATTCCCGGCGATCCGGGCGCCATCACGGCGGTGCTGGCCAACTATGTGAATTCGGCGCAAACAACGGTGCGCGGCATCGATATCGACGCCCGCCAGCGCTTCAACCTGGACAGCGGCTACGGCAGCCTGACATTCGATTTGAAGTGGACGCACCTGTACAAATGGCTGCGCACGGAACAGGATGGCACGCAGCGCGATTTTGCCGGCACGCATGGCAATTGCGATGTGTCCAACTGCATGGGCACGCCGGACGACCGCATCAACCTGGGCGCCACCTGGGAACGCCAGAACTGGCGCGTCACGGCCAACGTCAACTACCGCGCGCCCCTCGACAACGTGCTGTTCAAGAATGATCCGGACGGCTGCGCCACGCATTTCGCCGACGGCACGGACGCGCCGCGCGGCTGCCGCATCGCCTCGTTTACCACGGTAGACCTGACGGCCCGCTGGCTGGCCACGCCCAAGCTGGAAGTGTTTGCGACGATACAAAACCTGTTCGACAAGATCGCTCCGCTCGATCCGCTGACGTATGGCGCGACTGGCTACAACCCGCTCGACTACGCGGGCGCGGCGGGACGGTTCATCAGTGCGGGGGTGAAATACAAGTTCTGAAAAATCGAAAAAACGGGAGCGTAGGTCGTATTAGCGGGGCGAAGCCACGCGTAATCCGACACCATTGTTGACACTGCCATTGAGGAGTGTCGGCTTACGCGCTTTGCGCTAAGCCGACCTACGCGAGCGCCATCTCGGAAAAGCAGGTCAGATTAGCCCACAGGGCGTAATCCGACAACCTTGTTGGCTGCGCCGTGTCCAGAAAAATCAGGCCGTGCCGCCGACCGTGATACCGTCGAGGCGCAGGGTCGGCTGCCCCACGCCCACGGGCACGCTTTGCCCTTCCTTGCCGCACACGCCCACGCCCGAGTCGAGGCGCATGTCATTGCCGATCATGGAGACGCGGTTGAGCACGTCCGGGCCGTTGCCGATCAGGGTCGCGCCCTTCACCGGGTAGCTGAGCTTGCCGTTTTCGATCATGTACGCTTCGCTGGCCGAGAAGACAAACTTGCCATTCGTGATGTCGACCTGGCCGCCGCCGAAGTTGACGGCATACAAGCCGTTTTTCACGGAAGCGAGAATTTCGCCCGGGTCCTTGTCGCCGCCCAGCATATACGTATTCGTCATGCGCGGCATGGGCAGGTGGGCGAACGATTCGCGGCGCGCGTTGCCCGTCACGGGCATCTTCATCAGGCGCGCGTTCATCGTGTCCTGGATATAGCCTTTCAGGATGCCGTCCTCGATCAGGGTCGTGCACTGCGTCGGATTGCCCTCGTCGTCGATATTGAGCGAACCGCGCCGGCCAGCCAGGGTGCCGTCGTCGACCACGGTGACGCCCTTGGCGGCCACGCGTTCGCCGATGCGTCCCGAAAACGCGGACGAACCCTTGCGGTTGAAATCGCCTTCCAGGCCATGGCCGATCGCTTCGTGCAGCAAGATGCCGGGCCAGCCCGGTCCCAGCACGATGGTCATGGGTCCGGCGGGCGCGGAGCGTGCTTCCAGGTTCAGCAGCGCCGAATTGACGGCATCGCTGGCATATTGCTCCAGCACGGCATCGCTGAAATAGTCATAACTGAAACGCCCGCCGCCGCCGGCCGAGCCCGTTTCGCGGCGGCCGTTCTGTTCCGCGATCACGGTCAGCGAGACGCGCACCAGCGGGCGGATGTCGGCCGCCAGCACGCCGTCGCTGCGCAGCACCAGCACCACGTCGTACTCGCCGGCCAGGCCCGCCATCACTTGCACCACTCTAGGGTCTTTCGCCCGCGCCATCTTTTCCACGCGCTCGAGCAGCTGCACCTTGGCCGTGGCGTCCAGCGAGGCGAGCGGATCGTTGGGCAGGTACAGCGAGCGCCCGCCCTGCGGCTGCATCTGGCCCGCTATCTTGATTTTGCCGGCGCCCGCGCGCGCAATCGTGCGCGTGGCCGCCGCCGCTTCCAGCAGGGCCCGCTCGGAAATATCGTCGGAATAGGCAAACGCCGTCTTGTCGCCGGACACGGCGCGCACGCCCACGCCCTGGTCGATGGAAAAGCTGCCCGTCTTGACGATGCCCTCTTCCAGGCTCCAGCCTTCGCTCTTGGTCGACTGGAAATACAGGTCGGCATAGTCGACCTTGTGCGTAAACATCGTGCCCAGGGCTTTGAGCAGCTTGTCTTCGTCCAGACCAAACGGCGTGAGCAGGATGTCGCGCGCCACGGCCAGGCTGGACAGATTCGGTTCAAATGGGATCATGACTTTTTCTCAACATTCAATTTACATCGTCCGGTGCGCCAGAGCCGGCAGGGACTCGCGCACGCCAGCCAAAAATACCAGGTCGATCTCGCCGCTGACCACGCCCTCGCCTTCGGGCAACACGGCTTTCACTTCGCCCCACGGGTCGATCAGCATGCTGTGACCCCAGGTGCGGCGGCCGTTCGGATGCAGGCCACCCTGCGCCGAGGCCAGCACATAGCACTGGTTTTCGATGGCGCGCGCGCGCAGCAGCACTTCCCAGTGGGCGCTGCCCGTCGTATGGGTAAACGCGGCCGGCACGACGATCAGCGCGCAATCGCCCATGGCGCGGTACAGTTCGGGAAAGCGCAGGTCATAGCAGATGGACAGGCCGACTCGGCCGAACGGCGTCTCGATAGCGCGCACCTGCGCGCCCGGCACGATGGTGCGCGATTCATTGTACGACTCGGTGCCGCGCGTAAAACCGAACAGATGGATCTTGTCGTAGCGGCCGGCCGGCTCACCTTGCGGGTCGTACACCAGCGTGGTGTTCAGTACCTTGCCCTCCTCGCCGGAAATCAGGGGCAAAGTGCCGCCGATCAGCCAGATGCCGTGCTGGCGCGCCATCTGCGCCATGCCATCCTGGATGGGGCCGCTGCCAGGCTGTTCCGCGTGGGCCAGCTTGTCCGTTTCCTGCTTGCCCATGATGGCCCAGTATTCGGGCAGCACCACCAGCTGCGCGCCACCGGCGGCGGCCTGTGCCACCAGGCGCCGCGCCGTGGCCAGGTTGTCTTCCACGGAGGGCGAGGAAATCATTTGTATTGCTGCAACTGTATGCATCATTTCACCTCTTGTACATTCGACCTTGTCGAATGGCATTTATTTCGCCACGGCATCGCTCGCCGCCGCTGCGGGCATGGCGACAGCTTCCAATTTACCACCATCGAGCTTGGTCACGACGGGCGATTTCCACGGGCCGGCGATCTGCATGTGGTAGGTGAGTGCCTTCATCACGGGCGCGCGCAGGAACAATTGCGCCAGGAAACTGCCCAGGCCGATGACGGGATTAACGGCCAGCGCGTACACGAGCGGCCCCGTTCCCAGGTTGAATTCGGGGATCACCACCACGTGCAAATTCGTCGTTTCATTGGCGATATCGGCCGTGCCATCCATCAGCACGGTGGCCGCCACGCCATGCATCTTGAGGTTGTCGGTGGTCACCACGCCGCGCTTAATGCTGGCGTTGGCCGTGATGCCGTCGAAGGCCAGGCCTTCGGAAAAGACGTCGTGGAAATCGAGTTTCAGCAGGCGGGGCAAGGCTTGCAGGCTGAGTACGCCCAGCAGCTTGGCCGCGCCCGGGTCCTGTTTGAGGAACTGGCCCGATTCCACCTTCATCTCGATCTGCCCCGACAAGGTGGGGATGTCTAGCGAATACGGCAAGCCATTCCAGGCGATATCGCCGCTCAGACGGCCCTTGCCGCGGCGCAGCGTATCGGCAAAGCCGAAGCGGTCGAGCAGCTTGCCCGCATCGACGATGTCGAGGCCGAATCGCAGGCTGGTCGTGCTTTGTCCATCCTTGATGACCCATTTGCCACTGCCGCTCAGCGCGCCATCGGGATTCGACAGTTGCAGCTTACCCACGCGCCACTCGCGCCCGCCCGCCGCCATGGTGTTATAGGCCTGCAACTCCAGCCGGCCGATCTTCTTGTTGAACAGTTCAAATTGCTCGGCAACGATATCGAGCGAGGGGATCGACTGGGCGCCGCTCTTTCCTTCCAGCAAATTCTTCACGTCGTTGGCGGCCGACTCCGGAATGATCAGCGACGACAGGCGCGCCGTCATCTTGCCCAGGCCGGACGGCGTTTCCAGCCACGTCACATAGCCCGACACTTGTTTTGCGTCGATATTCGCTTGCCACACATCCTTCTGGTGTGTGGCGCCGACCACGACGTTTTCCAGCTTGCGCTCGCCCAGCATCAGTTCGCTGGCACGCGCCGCCATCATGTCCGGCACCACGTATTGCGCGATGTCGGGCGCATCGTCGGCGGCGCCGCTGTCGGCGGACGCCGTGGCGCTGCCGGCGATCTCGCTGCCGGCGGCGATCCAGCTGTCCACGTCCAGGGTTTTCATGTTGACGTTAAGCATCATGCCGCTATCGGGCTCGGGCGCCGGCACGTTCACGCCGATGCCGCCGCGCACCAGGCGCCAAGCGTCCTTGCCCTGCTTCTGGCGCTGGTAGCGGGCTGCGATGCCCGAGCCAAGCGCGATGCGGATATCATCCGTGCGCAGACCCGCGCCGTTGGCCGTATTGCCCGTCAGGGTGAATTTCACGGGCAGGCTGTCGCCGGCCGGCTTTTTCAGGGGAGCGGGGAAATCCAGGCCCAGGCCCGTCAGCGGCGACTCGACATTGACCACCACCTGGTGGTCGCGCGCCGTAATCAAGCCGTTGTAGCGCGCGCCGCCATTCAAATGTTTCGCCAAGCGCTGCAGCACGGGCGCCGGATAGGTCTTGCGCAAGCCATCGATGGTCATGTTGCCGGCGATTTTCACTTGAATCGAGCTGTCCGCCTGCGTGCCGCCCGAGATGGCCAGCGGCCCGCCCAGCAGGCTGCCATTCAAGCCATTCAGGTTGACGCCCTTTTCGTTGAACTCGATCTTGCCCTGCGTGCCCAGCACGGGCGGCATGTCGTGGAACAGCACCACATCGTTGCCCGCCAGCTGCAAGCTGCCCTGCACGGTCGATTCCGTCATGCGCTCGATCGGCAAGTGCAACTTGAGGGCCAGCCTGGCGTTGCCCGTCGCCGTCGTTTCATCCGTGAAATGTTCGATCCAGCCCAGCACGGGGCTGGCCGTCACGTATTTGAGGAATTCCTGCATCGGGCCGGCCGCATTGCCTTCAATGTCGAGCAAGGTGTCGAACACGGTGAGGTCAGGGATCACGGCTTTGACATTCGTCAAGGCCACGCCGCCCGTGGTGGCCGTGTCGCCGCGAATTTCCATGCGCGCCCGCTCGAACACGAAACTGCCCTTGATCTTGTCCGCCTGCGGCCACAGGGGCGCCTTGCCGACCAGCGTACCGCTTTCCGCAAATTCGCCGGGCGCATAGTTCAGCTTGCCATTCTCGATCTTGCCGGCCACGCGGAAGTCGCCACGATTGCGCTGGGCGGGCGTGTCGGCCTTGAAGGGAAAATGTTCGAGTTCGCCGCGCAGGCGCAGGCTGACATCGTGCGCCATGCCGCCTTCCAGCGCCCCCGTCAGCCAGTGGCGCAGGTGCTCGGGCGTTTGCAGCGGCAGATAGCGGCCGATGGTGTTGATCTGGAAATTGTCGATCGTGCCCGTCAAATCAACCTGGCCCAGGTTCTTGCCGTCGAGCGGCAGGCGGTGCGTGCCTTGCAAGGCGACGCGCAAGCCTTGCTGGTTGAAATCAAGCTTGTCCAGCTCGACTTGCAGCATATTCGCCGCTTCAAACGTCCAGCGCGCCTGCATGACGAATTGTTCGAACGGCAAGGCCGGTTCGCTCAGGTACGTGGGCATTTGCAGCACCAGGTCCTGCGCGTCGATGGCAATGCTGCCGCCCTTGTCGCTGGCATCGATGCTGCCGGTAAGTTTATCGAAGCCGGGAATGGCCGGTGCGGCGGCCTGCGCGGGGCTGCTCGCCGTCTTCGCCACAGCCAGGCGTGCCGGCTGAGCATTCAGACCCAGGTCGATGAGCTTGCCGCGCAGGCGGTAGCTGGCGGGCGTGGCCATCTCGCCTTCCCATTGCGCCGAAAAATCCTGCAAACGCCCGCGCGGCGCCAGGGCGTCGAGGCGTTGGCGCTGCTGCTCGCCCAGCGGCAATTTGTCGGCCAGCGCGGCCAGGGTTTGCAAATCGAGCGACTTGGCCGTGATTTCCGTGCGCGCCGGCTTGCGTTTGGTGGCGGCGACAAAGCGTTCGGACAAGGTCGTGGGCGGCAGGCTGAGGCCATCGCGGGTTTCCACCGCGAAATTCGTCAATTCCACCTGATGGCCATTCGCGCCAAAGGTAGGCTTGCCGTCAGGTATCTGCGCCGACAGCTCTTCTTTGGCCGAAATGCGCCCGCTGACCGACAGCAAGTCGAGCGGCGCGATATGCTCGCCCAGCTGTGCCTGCACATCGGTCAAGCCCACGTCGGCCGTGAAGCCGGCCAGGCGCGCGTGATCCAGGCTCAACCAGGCGCGCAGCGCGCCCTTGCCCTGGCTCAGTTCGAACGGATAGTCGAGGTAGCGGCGCCAGGCGGCCAGGTCGGCGTTTTTCAGGTCCGCGTACAGCTCGCCCTTCCACATCGACACATCGGAGATGCGCGTGCTGAACGGCGGATGCGTGAAGTGAGCGCGCACATCGATGGGCGCGGCCAGGCTGGCCGGCGGCTGGGCTTGCAAGCCCAGCCGGTGGCTGCGCCAGCGGTTGCGCAGCAGCAGATTGACCTGCGATAAAGCCAGCTCCGGCGTGCCGCGCGCTTCGTCCGTCCAGCGCACCTTGCCGTCGCGGATGATGACGTCATGCTGCGACAGCAGCCAGTCGGCGCCCTTGCCATCGCTGCCTTGTCTGCTGTCGATCAACACCCCGGCCACGTACAGCTTGCCATCCTTGCTGCGCCGTACGTCCAGGTCGGGCCGCGTGATTTCCAGGGTAGTAAAGCGCACGGAGCCGAGCACGCTCCACCACGACACGGTGGCCGATATGCTCGGCAGGCTCAGCGCCTGGCGCCCCGCCTGGTCGCGCAGGGTCACGTCGCCGAAGAAGAGATTGGGCCGCACACCATGCCAGGAGGCATAAATACGCGCGATGCTGACAGGGTTGCCCAGCGCGCGGCTGGCCGCCCGCTCGATATCGCCTTTGTAATAATCGATATTCGGCAGGATCGCGTAGCGCAGGAATAAAAACAGCACGGCGAAGGCGAAATACGCGAACAGCACCAGTTTGATGGTAAAACCCAGCACATGGTGGGTGGCCAGGTTGGCCAGGCGATAGGCGGCACGCAGCCGCTGCCAGCGCAGGGCCAAGGGCACATGCTCTGTCACGCTTGCTTCTGGCGGTTTTTGCATCAATAAGCTAATAAACTGGCCCGGCGTCAAATAATGGCAAAAATCGTCTGCATTCGTGGTGCGCGCCTGCATCCTTGCGCTTGCTTCTGAGCAAAGCCTCCCTTACCATCGTTCGGAAGAGCACGCACTACCGGCGGTATTGGGCCGGCGGCACAATTTTACCGCATCCCCCGCCGTTCGCAGCCAAGTTAAACAAGAACATGCACGCAGCATCCACGAGACCCTTACCGATACCATGAGCACACAGCCTTTGATCTCCGCCTCCCGTTTCTACCAGCGCTGGCTGGACGCCGCCCCCGAGCGCGCCGCGCAGGTAGCGCAACTGGTGCGCGCACCATTGGACGGGCTCGACTTTGCCGCCGCGCTGGCCGGGCAATCGAACGCCGCCACGCCGTCGCTGCCGCCCGAGCGGGCCATGCGCCGCCTGCGCAATCTGCTCGTCTGCGGCCTGATCGCGCGCGATCTTGGCGGCCAGGCGGACTTGAACGAAGTCGTCACGGCCATGACGGAGTTTGCCGATTTCGCCATCCGCACGCATGTGGACGCCATCATGGCCGAAATGGTGGCCCTGCACGGCATGCCCGTCGGAGAGGAGTCGGGCGAGGAGCAGGCCTTGATGGTGTTGGCGATGGGCAAGCAGGGTGGCGGCGAACTCAACGTCTCGTCGGATATCGACCTGATCTTTGTGTATCCGGAAGATGGCGACACGCAAGCAACCCTGCCGAGCCAGCGCAGCCTGTCCAACCACGAGTTTTTCATTCGCATGGGCAAGAAACTGATCGCCGCCCTGGCCGAGATCACACAGGACGGCTTTACTTTCCGCGTGGACATGGCCTTGCGTCCGAACGGCAATTCGGGGCCGCTGGCCGCCAGCCTGGGCATGGTGGAGCAATACCTGATCGTGCAGGGACGCGAATGGGAGCGCTACGCCTGGGTCAAGGCGCGCGCCGTGACGGGCAAGCCGGAAGATATTGCCGCGCTCGACGCCATCGTGCGTCCCTTCGTCTTCCGCCGCTACCTCGATTTCGGCGTCATCGATGCCATCCGCACCATGCACGGCCAGATCCGCGCCGAGGTCAACCGTCAGGAGCGGCTGCACCCGGACCGCAGCAACAACGTCAAGCTGGGCCGTGGCGGCATCCGCGAAATCGAATTCCTGGCCCAGGTATTCCAATTGATACGCGGCGGGCGCGACGCCGAGCTGCGCGAGCGCTCCACGCGCGCCACCCTGCGCACGGTGGCGGAAAAAGGCTTGCTGGAACCGGCCATCGTGGAGCAACTGCTCGCTTCCTACGCTTTCCTGCGCAACCTCGAACACCGGCTGCAATACCTGGACGATGCGCAAACGCATACCCTGCCCGCCAGCGAGGCCGACCGCCTGGTGGTGGCGCAGATGATGGGCTTGCCCGACACGCCCACCTTGCTGGCCCAGCTGGAAGCGCACCGCGTGTTTGTCGCCGACCAGTTCGATGAAATGTTCAGCGACAAGAGCAGCGGCACGCCGCCGGCCGACACGGGGATCGACCCGCAAACGTCGAACGACTGCGCCGCGTCCGACCAGCAGGAAGCCATCGAAGCGCGCTTTGCCGCCATGGGTTTCCATGAGCCGGCAGCCTGCGCGCGCCGTTTGCTGGCCACGTGGCAGGCGCCGCGGCTGCAGTCCCTGCCCGAGGCCAGCCGCACGCGTTTGGTGGCCCTCGTCAATTCCGCCCTGCCCCTGATCACCGATTGCTCCGTGTCCAACGGTAACGCCAGCCAGCTGGCCACCCTGGGCCGGCTGCTCGATTTCCTGGAAGCCATCGCGCGGCGATCGGCCTATCTGTCATTGTTGACAGAGTACCCGCACACGCTCGAGCGCGTGGTGCGCATGGTGTGCGCCAGCGGCTGGGCCGCCACCTTCCTCACGCAGCATCCGATCCTGCTCGACGAGCTGCTCGATGAACGCATCCGCAACACGGTGCCCGACCCGGCCGCGCTGGCGCTGGACTTGCAGCGCCAGCTCGACGATGCGCCCGGCGACACGGAGCGGCAGATGGATATCCTGCGCGAAATGCACCACGCGCAACTGTTCCAGTGCCTGGCGCAAGACCTGGCGGGCGACCTGAGCGTGGAAAAGCTGGCCGACTACCTGTCGCAGCTGGCCGACATCATCGTCGCCGCCACCGTGCAAGCCGTCTGGCAAACCTTGCCGACACGCCACCGCGACGTGCCGAAATTCGCCGTCATCGCGTATGGCAAGCTGGGCGGCAAGGAACTGGGCTATGTCTCCGACCTCGATGTGATTTTCCTGTTCGACGACGACGACCAGGAAGCGCCCGGCCTGTACGCCAAGCTGGCGCAGCGCTTCATTACCTGGATGACCTCGCACACTTCGGCCGGCATCCTGTTCGACATCGACATCGCCCTGCGTCCCGACGGCGCCTCGGGCATGCTGGTGTCCAGCGTGCAGGCGTTCGAGCGCTACCAGAGCAGCGCGGCCTGGGTGTGGGAACACCAGGCGCTCACGCGCGCGCGCTTTTGCGCCGGCGACGCCACCATCGGCAAGCATTTCGAACGCATCCGCGACACGATCTTGCGCAAGGAACGCCCGGAAAACGGCCCGCTCAAGGGTGAAGTGGTGGCCATGCGCAAGAAAATGCTCGATGCGCACCCGCCCCGTCCCGGCAGCTTTGATCTGAAACAAGATCCGGGCGGCATGATCGACATCGAATTCATGGTGCAATACCTGGTGCTCCAGCATGCGGCGCGGTATCCGCAGCTGACGGCCAACTCGGGCAATATCGCCCTGCTGCGCCTGTGCGGCGAGTTGGGGCTGATCGACGCCGGTCTGGCCGCTTCCGTCGCCGACGCCTACCGCGCGCTGCGCAAGCTGCAGCATCAACTGCGCCTGCAGGGGCAAGACCTGGCCCGCGTGGAGCCGGAAAGAGTGCGCGTGCATGCGGAGAATGTCATGCGCCTGTGGCAAGCCATCTTCGGCGCCGCAGCCTGAGGCCGGTCCGGGCATGCCGCTCCATTACCTGTCCCGCCTGAGCGGATCGGCGCGCGATACGCAAGCCAATCTGCAGCTGGGCTGCGTGCTGGCGCTGGTGGCCGGCGCCGTGAACGCGGGCGGCTTTCTCGCCATCGGCGGCTATACCTCGCACATGACGGGCATCGTCTCGGGCATGGCGGACGACCTGGCGCTGGGCAACGTGACCGTGGCGCTGGCCGCGCTGGGCGCCTGGCTGGCCTTTGTCAGCGGCGCGGCCGTGACGGCCATCATGGTGAACTGGGGCAAGCGGCGCCGGCTGCACAGCCAGTTTGCCGCCAGCCTGCTGCTGGAAGCGGCACTGCTCCTGTTGTTTGGCCTGACGGGCAATTATCTGGCGACCATCCCGGACGTGCTGGGTCCCGTCACCATCCTGCTGCTGTGCTTTATCATGGGCTTGCAGAACGCCATCATCACCAAGATTTCAGGCGCCGCCATCCGCACCACCCACGTCACGGGCCTGTCGACCGACATCGGCATCGAACTGGGCAAGATGGCGTATTACAACCGGCGTCAATTGCCGGATCGCGTGGTGAAGGTCAACCAGGGCAAGCTGAAAACGCACTGCCTGCTGATCAGTTGCTTCTTCATCGGCGGCGTCAGCGGCGCCCTCGCTTTCAAGCACATCGGCTTCCCCGCCGCCACCATCACCCTCGCCTGCGTACTGACCTTCCTGTCCGGCGTGCCCGTGCTGCGCGACTTGCGCCTGCTGTGGCGCTTTTACCGGCGCCGCCTGTAGGTACACCTAACCAAACCTACTGCGCGGCGCGCTTTGCGGCCGGCGATGCTCACCGTACTAAAGTACGGTTGCGCTTCTCGGCCACAAATCACTGCCGCTCGCTACGGTTTTGTTCGGTGTCGTACGGCCATGAAAAAAAAACGCCCCGAAGGGCGTTTTTGCAGGCGAGCCAGAGATTACTTGGCCGACATCAGCGCCACGGTGGTGTCAAGCATGCGGTTCGAGAAACCCCACTCGTTGTCGTACCACGACGATACTTTCACCAGACGGCCCGACACCTTGGTCAGGGTCGAATCGAAGTTCGACGAAGCCGGGTTGTGGTTGAAGTCGATCGACACCAGCGGTTCGGTCTGGTACGTCAGGATGCCTTCCAGGGCGCCTTCCGAGGCGGCTTTCATCAGCGCGTTGACTTCTTCCACGGTGGTGTCGCGCTTGGCGATGAACGACAGGTCGACCAGCGACACGTTGATGGTCGGCACGCGGATGGCGAAGCCGTCCAGCTTGCCATTCAGCTCAGGCAGCACCAGGCCCACGGCGGCGGCGGCGCCCGTCTTGGTCGGGATCATGCTCATGGTGGCCGAACGGGCGCGGCGCAGGTCTTCATGCATCACGTCGGACAGCACCTGGTCGTTGGTGTAGGCGTGCACGGTGGTCATCAGGCCCGTTTCGATACCGATGGCGTCGTTGAGCGGCTTGACCAGCGGTGCCAGGCAGTTGGTGGTGCACGAAGCGTTCGAGATGACGGTGTCGGTCGATTTCAGTACCGAGTGGTTCACGCCGAACACGACGGTCGCATCGACGTCCTTGCCGCCGGGTGCCGAGATGATGACTTTTTTCGCGCCGCCCTTCAAGTGAGCCGAAGCCTTCTCTTTGGTGGTGAAGAAGCCCGTGCATTCCAGCACGACGTCCACGCCCAGCTCGCCCCATGGAATTTCAGCAGGATTGCGCTGTGCGAATACGCGGATCGGATCGCCATTGACGATCATGTTGTCGCCTTCGACGGTGACCGTGCCCGGGAACTTGCCGTGCGCGGTATCGTAGCGGGTCAGGTGGGCGTTCGATTTGGCATCGCCCAGGTCGTTGATGGCAACGATCTGGATATCCTGTTTCTTGCCGCCTTCGTAGAAAGCGCGCAACACATTACGGCCGATGCGGCCGTAGCCATTGATTGCAACTTTGATCGTCATACTCTGCTCCTGATTAAAAAAGAAGGTACATGCGCGGCCCCGGCGAACATGCCGCCAGGACCGTTAAAAATCAATTTCAGCCAGCGATAACGGCTTTCACCTTGGCGACGACGTTCTCGACCGTGAAGCCGAAGTGCTTGAACAGCACGCCGGCAGGCGCCGATTCGCCGAACGTGTCGATACCGACCACGGCGCCTTCCAGGCCCACGTATTTGTACCAGAAGCTGGTCACGCCCGCTTCGATGGCCACGCGCGGCAAGCCTTTCGTCAGCACGCTGGCCTTGTAGGCGGCGTCCTGGCGATCATACACGTCGGTCGACGGCATCGACACGACGCGCACGTTGATGCCTTCCGAGGCCAGCGCGCTGGCGGCGGCGACAGCCAGTTCCACTTCGGAACCGGTGGCGATCAGGATCGCCTTGGGCTCAAGCACATCGCTCAGCACATAGCCGCCGCGGAAGATGTTCTCGATTTGTTCGGCGCTACGCTCCTGGTATGGCAGGTTCTGGCGCGAGAAGATCAGGGTCGACGGGCCATCCTTGCGGCGCACGGCGGCGCCCCAGGCGGCAGCGGACTCGACGGTGTCGCATGGACGCCAGTTGTCCAGGTTCGGAATCAGGCGCATCGACGAGA
This sequence comes from Janthinobacterium sp. GW456P, assembly GCF_002127655.1. Classification (GTDB taxonomy): domain Bacteria; phylum Pseudomonadota; class Gammaproteobacteria; order Burkholderiales; family Burkholderiaceae_D; genus Janthinobacterium. Next base: position 58,082 of record NZ_NEHB01000026.1, on the reverse strand, counting down.
CGTGCTCGACCGATTGGTGCGTCGGGCCGTCTTCGCCCAGGCCGATCGAATCGTGGGTAAACACGAAGATCGAACGCAGTTTCATCAGGGCGGCCATGCGCAGCGCGTTGCGGCTGTAGTCCGAGAACGTCAGGAACGTGGCGCCGAACGGGATGTATCCGCCGTGCAAGGTGATGCCGTTCATGATGGCGCTCATGCCGAATTCGCGCACGCCGTAGTTGATGTGGTTGCCAGGCTGGCCCGAACGCACGGCCACGCACTCTTTCCAGTTGGTCAGGTTCGAACCGGTCAGGTCGGCCGAGCCGCCGAGGAATTCCGGCAGCGACGAAGCCAGTGCCTGAATGGCGTTCTGGCTGGCCTTGCGGGTAGCGATGTTTTCTTTTTTCTCGACGCAGGACGCGATGGCGGCGCTCAGGGCCGCTTCGAATGCCTGTGGCAGTTCGCCTTGCATGCGGCGGGTCAGTTCAGCGGCTTGCTGCGGGAATTCGCGGCTGTAGGCGGCAAAGCGCTCGTTCCAGTCCGCTTCCAGCAGGGCGCCTTGCTTCTTGGCGTCCCACGCGGCGTACACGTCGGCCGGCATCTCGAACGGGGCGGCATCCCAGCCGATGTATTCGCGCACGGCAGCGATTTCCTTGTCGCCCAGCGCGGCGCCGTGGACCTTGTCGCCGCCTTGCAGGTTCGGCGAACCCTTGCCGATGATGGTCTTGCAGCAGATCAGGGTTGGCTTGCTGGCGGTCTTGGCGGCGGCGATGGCGGCAGCGACGGCGGCAACATCGTGACCGTCGACGGCGCGGATGACGTTCCAGCCGTACGCTTCGAAGCGGGCCGGGGTGTCGTCCGTGAACCAGCCTTCGACCTTGCCGTCGATGGAAATGCCGTTGTCATCGTACAGGGCGATCAGTTTATTCAGGCCCAGGGTGCCGGCCAGCGCGCACACTTCGTGCGAAATACCTTCCATCAGACAGCCATCGCCGACGAAGGCGTAGGTATAGTGATTGACGATGTCGTGGCCGGGCTTGTTGAATTCAGCGGCCAGCAATTGCTCCGACAGGGCCATGCCGACGGCGTTGGCGATGCCCTGGCCCAGCGGGCCGGTGGTCGTTTCCACGCCTGGCGTGATATCGACTTCCGGGTGGCCCGGGGTTTTCGAATGCATCTGGCGGAAGGCCTTGATGTCTTCCATCGACAGGTCGTAGCCCGTCAGGTGCAGCAGCGCGTAGTGCAGCATCGAGCCGTGGCCGTTCGACAACAGGAAACGGTCGCGGTTTTGCCATTTCGGGTTCGCGGGATTGTGGCGATAGTGACCACTCCACAGAGCAACTGCGATCTCGGCCATGCCCATCGGCATGCCTGGATGGCCGGAATTGGCCTTTTGTACAGCGTCCATTGCCAGTGCGCGGATCGCATTGGCCATTTTGGTAGTCGGGAGCGTAGTTGTCATGATGGTGTGGGTCAGTCGCGGAGTTTAAATTCGTTTGCAGCGCAGCTGGGCGCAGTCAGAGCCATGTATTTTACCAGACCAACAAGGGGAAAAATCAAACCGCGCAACGCCGCCGCCGCAGCTTGTGCCACTTGCGCCCGGCAGGGGCGAAAAAAAACCGGGCCAGGCCCGGTTTTTCGCGACGTACGCCGCTGCGGAGCGCGCCGCAAATCGGCGCGCCCCACCCGTCAGTCTACCCTCACGTCATTTGAAGGAGTACGACGCCGACATGTAGATGTAGCGGCCACGCGGATTGCCGTAGGCGGTGTCGTAGCCGATGTTCGACGATGGGTCGAATGCCGGCGCACGGTCGAACACGTTATTGACGCCACCACGCAGCACCAGGTTCTTGAAACCGCTGTAGGACAGCGAGGCGTCAACCAGGGTCGCGCTCGGGATCATCATGCCGTTCGCGTACTCGTCGTAGTAAAGATTGATCGTCGCCGACGGTGTCCGGTCCACGTGGTAATGCGAAGTGAAGTTGGCGCTCGTCGTCGCTGCCCAATCACCGCGGTCCCAGTTCAGACCCAGCTTGGCCAGCAGCTTAGGATAGCCGTATTCACCGGCCTCGCAAGCCGTGTTGTTGGCGCAATTGATCGCCGGATCGTCAGGCAGCAGCGTGCGGTTGTAGGACAGTGTGTAGCTCGCCTCGCCGGATACCTTGAAACGCCCCATCTCGGCCGTGCGCAGCGTGTACGACGCTTCGACATCCAGACCGTCGGTGACGACCTTGCTGCGATTGATCAGGCCAACCTGCAGCTGCTTCAGGCGACCTACCAACGGACCCAGCGTCGCGCGCTGGGCGGCGCTCAGCGCGTTATACTTCTCTTGGTCTTCCGCCGTTACGTCATAGCGCGTGACGGCGTTCTTGTACTGGCCATCCTCGCCCGCCAACACGGTTTCGTTGTCAAGATTCTCGACCCGATCGTTCCACTTGATATTCCAGTAGGTTAAACCCAGCGTCAGGTTCTTGATCGGTTCGGCGACCACGCCCAGGTTGAACTGCTTCGATTTTTCGGGCTTCAAGTCCTTCGTGCCGGACAGCAGAGACAGCGCCGAACCGCTGCAAGCGGTGTCAAAATACGCGTCACCCACGATGCAACGCTTCGGATCCTTGGTCGCGACAAAACCGCCGCGGCCTTCGTTAAAGCGCTGCGACAGTGTCGGCGCGCGGAAACCGGTGCTGTAGCTGGTGCGGAACATCAAGGTCGGCAAGGCGGTCCAGCGCAGGCCAAGCTTCGGGTTGGTGGTACCGCCAGCCAACTGGTAGCGATCATAGCGGACGGCCGCCTGCGCTTCCAGGTTTTTCAGCAGCGGCAGGGCCAATTCGCCGAACACGGCGCCGAGCGACTCAGAGCCGTCGATGCCGCGCAGGGTCGAATAGATGCCGATCGCGCCATCGCGCCAAGCCTGCGACGGATCGTAGCTGAGCTTCTCGCGCTTGTACTCGGCACCGACGGCCACGCCGATCTTGCCGCCGGGCAGTTGGCCAAATTCGCTGGAAGCAGTCACCTTAGCAAAGTCCGTCGAGGACTTGGTCTTGGTGTACTGGTCGGCCGTCAGTTCGTTAATGATCTGCTCCGAATTATGGTTGCCGCCGAAGGGGTTGAACTTGCCCTGCGCCAGGTAACTCTGCAATTTATCGTGCATGAAGGAGCCGTACACGCGCGTTTCGCCCTTCTCTTGGCTGTGGCCCACAGACACGGTCCAATCCCAATTGGCTGCGCGGCCGGTGGCGCCGCCAACCAGCCAGGTGGTGTCAACATTGGTGCCCGTACCACCCTCGGCGGCAGGGAAGAGGCGGCGGATCGTGACCGGCACGCCGTAGGTATTGAAGGGGTTGTCCGCCGCCACACGCAACACGCTGGAGCGGTCGGCATTTTGGATCCAGGCCGGCGAACCTTGGACGCGCGTGTCGAAGTGGTTGTAAAACAGATTGGCGAACAGCGACACATCCGGCGTCAAATCCCAGTTCGCCGTGACCGCACCGCCGTAGCGTGTGGACGGGCGCACCAGGTCTATCGACTCAGCGGCGGAATACATGCAGGAGCTGCGATTCGGCGCAGCCACCCATTCCGGCGCATCCGGATAGGGCTTGCTGTGAGCCGCGTCGCACTCCGGATCGGGCATGCGCTGCGAACCGCCCAGCGATATGGTGCCGGGATCGCGGCCCTTGGCGCCGTACACGCCCCCTTGATACAGGCCGCCCTTGTGGCCGGTGAAATCGGTACTGTTCGCCCAATCGCGGTCGACGCCGTGGATGGCCTTGGTTTTTTCGTACGAGGCCGAGTAAGTTACGTTGAATTTCTGCGCGTCACGGTCGCCGAAACCGCCGGACACGGACACCTTATGGTTTTGCCCGTCGCCATGGGTGGTCGAACCGGTGCTAGCGTCGAGGGTCAAGCCCTGGTAATCCTTGCGCAGGATGAAGTTGATGACGCCGCCGACGGCATCGGTGCCGTAGATGGCCGAGGCGCCGTCCTTGAGCACATCGATGCGCTCGATGGCCGACAGCGGAATGGCGTTCAGATCGACCGAAGTCTGGCCGCTATAATCGTCCGAACCGGACGCCGGCAGGCGATAGCCGTTCAACAGAATGAGGGTCGGCAGACCGCGCAGCGAGACGCTGGTGGCGCCGTTTCGGAAGGAACTCGATGTCGCCAGCTCACCGCCGTTACCGCCCGCAGAAGTCAGGTTGCGCATCAGATCCAGCACCGACGTCGCGCCCGAACGGGCAATCGATTCGCGCGTCATCACGGTGATCGGGGAAATACCTTCGGCTTCAATGCGTTTGATACTCGAACCGGTGATTTCGACGCGCTGCACCTTAGGCACCGGCGCATCGATCGCTTCCTGCGCATGCACGCTCATCGTTGCGACGCCGGCGAACGCAGCCAACGCCAATCTCACCACCTGCACACTCTTTTTTTCGCGAAACATCATAACTGATTCCTTTTCATGATCCCTGATATCACTTGATAAGCGATTAGTTTGTATTTTTATAATCACTTAAATCTCTCATGGTCTTGCGAAAAACTGCAAGCCCCCTCCCGTTACAGCTACAGCGTCATACTTGTCCAACCAATTTAAGCCGGCCGCAACGCGCCCAGGGTCATAGGCCCAGGCATTGAAACGTGCGGCGTCTCCCCATACCATACCGAATCACATCACGGACGACATTGCTGGAAACAATTGATGTCTTTCAACACAACTTGTATAGTCATCAAACCACGCCAAAAGTATCACTGTCAATAATGCAATGATTTGTGAAATCAAAAAACAACATTTCGTTTTAGTCAGCTTGTTATCTCCACGCAATTTCCCGTCCCGGATGCGCCGCGCAGGCCCGGCGGCAAGAATTTCACCCGGCCGCGCGCAGCGGCACTAAAATTGCACTCTCGAGTCGCTGCCGCGCGCGCCCCCACCCGCGCGCGGCGCGGCACCTTCCATTGTTTCTCTCCGCCAGGATGTTGCATGCCGCGTTTTTTCTGTCCCCAGCCACTCGCCATAGGCGCCACCATCGCTCTGCCCGACGCCGTCGCCCACCACGTCCATGTGGTGCGCCTTGTGCCGGGCGAGGCCATCACCGTCTTCAACGGCGAGGGCGGCGAGTACACGGCTGTCTTGTGCAACGTCGAGAAAAAACGCGCCAGCGCCGAACTGAAGTCCCACACGGCGCGCGAAGCGGAACTGCCCTACGCTGTGACCCTGGCACAAGCGCTGCCGGAAGCGTCCAAAATGGACTGGATCATCGAAAAAGCCATCGAACTGGGCGCGGCCGGCATCGTGCCGCTGGCGGCGCAACGCTGCGTCGTGCGCCTGTCCGCCGAGCGGGCGGAGAAAAAACTGACCCATTGGCAAGCGATCATCGTGTCCGCATCGGAACAATGCGGGCGCAACCGCCTGGCGCAGTTGGCGCCACTGCAGGATTTTAATAGCTGGAGCAGCCAGCAGGATTTACATAAACGCATCATCCTGACGCCGCGTGCGGAGCAGTCGCTGGCCGACTGGGCGCGTCACCAGCCGCCGCAGGCGATTACCGTGATGGTGGGGCCGGAAGGCGGGTTTTCGGAAGCGGAAGAAAAGGCGGCCCTGGCCGCCGGCGCCATCGGCCTGGCTATGGGGCCGCGCATCCTGCGCACGGAAACGGCGGGCCTGACGGCGCTGGCCACCTTGGGCGCCTTGTGGGGCGGCATGTAAACATAGCCACCATGGCGGCGCTATCCGCCATTCTCATCTGGATTCTTATCTAAACAGCCGGCCCGGGAACATGGGCGCCGCCAGCAAGGCCTGCCAAGGGCATGGCGCAAAGCCAGCCGCAAGCGCCATTCCAGTTTTCCGGCTGTTTCCCGGCGGAGTGCCGCGCTGCAATTCAACTCCGATAATGCCGGCCTCGCCACAAAGCGGAATATCACGCATCTTCCTTATTGCGCAAGCATCGCGAATAACAAAGATAAACAACAAAGATAATCCGCGCATTCAAAGAATGGCGGACACGCTATTATCTTTTCAAATATAGAAATAAATAAAACGCCTAAGCAGGCGGCGATTAAGCACCAATATGGTACGACGCCGCACTTCTTTGATGCATAAACCCAATATTGCACCATGATGGCGCTTACGTCTATCGTTCTCCGATTTAGTACAAAAAAACAACACTTTTCGCGCCACCACCTCCGCACGCATCCACCCTGCAAGTGAGCAAACATGCGGCCTTGGCAGCCCCCATGGTGCGACCAGCGGAGAAAGGGGAAGCAGCGAACTGTGCCTTGTGTTGTTTTTTTATATGCATTGCCGCTATAAAAATTGACAGCCAAGTCATTGCGATGGTTTCATTAACGTCTTGAAATTTTGAATAATCAATAATTTCAAAGACACCGTCCATGAGACGATCGATAAAATAATAGATACATATATGGCCGATCTTGCCAATACAAGGCGACGTCAAGCCACATATTCATAAAGTGAGGAGTTTTGCAATGATGGTGGAAACAGGATTATCGCGGTCTATCCGTTTGATGTTTATCGGCAGCCTTGCGTTTGGCATGCACGTGGCCAACGCACAGACTACCGGCCAAAACATTCAAAAGGTCGAAGTGACAGGTTCGAGCATCAAGCGCGCGGAAGCCGAGACCATTTCGGTCATTCAAACGCTGACACGTAAAGATATCGAACAAACCGGCAAGGCATCGATCGCCGACGTCGTGCGCAGCATCTCGGCCGACAACAACGGCAGTATCAGCGGCTCCTTCACCAGCGGTTTCGCCGGCAGCGCCTCGGGCGTTTCGCTGCGCGGTTTGAGCGTCAGCTCGACCCTCGTGCTGATCAATGGCCGCCGCACGGCACCATACGGCTTCGGCGATGACGGCCAGCGCAGCTTCGTCGACTTGAACTCGATTCCCCTCGACGCCGTGGACCGCATCGACATCCTGAAAGACGGCGCTTCCGCCATTTACGGCTCCGACGCGATCGCCGGCGTGGTCAACATCATCTTGCGTCAGAATTATGTCGGCAAGACCATCTCCGCTAACGTCGGCCAGAGCGGTCACGGCGACGGCACCGTCACCAGCATCTCCGGCGCCATCGGCTTCGGCGACATGGACACAGACAAATTCAACGTCTTCGCCACCCTCGATGCGAAAAAATCGGGCGAAATCAAGCAAACCAACCGCGACAAGTGGATCGGCCAGGCCGATGCCCGTCCATGGGGTGGACGTGACCAGCGCGCCGGCTTTACCACTGCCGGTAACGGCGGCGGCAGCTCCTTCCTGGGCACCCTGCGTCCAGTCAACGCCGCTGGCGCTCCTGCCGGCAACGTGACCAATTTGCCTGGTTCGTGCGATCCGATCAACCTCGACCCGACAGGTGGCAGCTCGAACGACAACTCGCGCGGCGGCTGCCTGTGGGATCCGGTCCAGTTCGCAACCGTCCAGCCAAAGACCGAAAACGTCAACCTGTTCATGCGCGGCACCCTGGCGCTGGGCGCCGACGCGCAAGGCTACACGGAAGTGGGCATCTTCAAGTCGAAGGCCGACACCTACACCACCCCATCCGGCCTGACCGGCGCCGGCTTTGACCTCGTCAACGCCCGCGTCAACAACACCAGCACCGGCCCGGATCAGTTGCTGATGCCGGCAAACCACCCGGACAACATCCTGGGCGTCGCCGCCCGTCCGCGCTGGGTCGACGCATCGCGTCCACGCGTATCGAACCTCGAAACGACCGTCACCCGTGTGCTGGCCGGCGTCAAGGGTACGTATGCCAACTGGGATTATGATACCGGCCTGATGTACGCAGAAAGCAAAACCGACCGCACGCAGACGGGCTACTACCGTTCCAGCGCCCTGCGCACGGCGCTGAACAACGGCACCTTCCGCATCGGCAAGGGTGTGATCAACAGCCCTGAAGTACTGGCACTGGTATCGCCTACGCTGAGCAACTCGGGCACGACGAAGAGCACATCGCTGGACTTCAAGGCGACGCGCGAACTGTTCCAATTGCCAGGCGGCATGATGGGCCTGGCCTTGGGTGCCGAATACCGCAAGGAAGAAACGAACAGCCAGTCGACGCCATATACCGACATCAACGATATCGTTGGTCTGGGTTATTCCGCTTCGCAAGGTTCGCGCAACGTCAAGGCCCTGTACGCCGAACTCGCCGCGCCAGTCATGAAAGAGCTGGAACTGCAATTCGCGCTGCGCAGCGATGATTACTCGGACTATGGCCGCTCGACCACGCCAAAAGTCGGATTCAAGTTCACGCCAGCATCGGCCGTGGCTTTCCGCGGTACCTATGCGGAAGGTTTCCGCGCGCCTAGTGCAGCGGAAAACGGCAACAGCGCCGTGGCGGCGTTCACCAGCATCGCCAGCGATCCAGTGCGTTGCGCCGTGACGAAATTGCCTATCGATTGCTCGTCGCAACAAGTCGGCGCGATCACCATCGGCAACAAGAACATCAAGCCGGAAACATCGAAGAGCTACAGCCTGGGCATGGTGCTTGAGCCGATCAAGAACATCAGCCTGTCGATCGACTGGTGGAAAATCGTCCGTGATGGCGAAATCAACGGCTCCGATCCTGGCGCTGTGGTTGCCAATCCAGCCGGCTACCCAGACGCGGAAATCGTTCGTGGCGAACCGACGAGCAACTTCCCAGGCCTGGCTGGTCCTATCCTGATGGTCAAAGCACCTTACCTGAACGCAGGCAAGACCAAGACCTCGGGTATCGATCTGGATCTGCGCGGCAAGTACAACGCCGGCGAATACGGCCGCTTCAACTCGGGCGTGACGGTGACGTACATGAAAGAATTCACCCGTACCAATGCCGACGGCACGGTACTGGAGTTTGCTGGCACCCACGGTGACGTCAACCTGTCCGGTAACGGCGGTACGCCGAAGACCAAAGTCCGCCTGACCCTGGGCTGGGATCAAGGTCCGGTCAACATCACGGCCAACATGAACTACGTCAGCAGCATCAGCAACAAGAACGATGTTAAGGGCGACTGCCTGGACGTCGATGAGAACGACGTGCCGTACAAAAACTGCCGTATCGCTTCGTTCACGACCACGGATCTGTTTGCCAAGTGGAATGTCACGAAACAATGGGAACTCACCGCGTCGATCACCAACCTGTTCGACAAGATGGCACCACTGGACGTACAGACCTACGGCCGCATCAACTACAACCCATCGCTGCACCAATCGGGCGCAGTGGGCCGTTATTTCACGCTGGGCGGCCGCTACACGTTCTAATAGCCAGGCAAGAAATAACAGCTAGTTAGCAAAAAATCCGGTGGCCATGCAGTTGGCCCCCGGATTTTTTCTTTTAACCCCTCTTTCCTGCGCCGCGAGTTCCCCTGGCGATACCCTGCAGATGGCCCGACACTGGACATGCGGGTAAAATAGCGCCCGGATGCCGTCACGCGGCACCACATACTCTCCGCTAGATACGGAGCCCGGCAATTTTTAAAAAATACACACCATGTTGCGACTCAACGAAGTAAAACTCCCCCTCGAACACGACGAAGCGGCCCTGCCCGCCGCCATCCTGGCGCGCCTCGGCATTGCCGCGGATGAGCTGCTCGGCTTTACCGTCTTCAAGCGCAGCTATGACGCGCGCAAGCGCAGTGCCGTGGTGTTGATTTACTCGTTGCACGTCGAGGTGAAGAATGAAGCGGCCGTGCTGGCGCGCCTGGGCCACGATATCCACCTGATGCCCGCGCCCGACACCGACTACAAATTCGTCGCCGGCGGCGAACAGCTGGCTGGCCACAGCAAGGAACCGCGTCCCATCGTCATCGGCACGGGCCCGTGCGGCCTGTTCGTGGCGCTGATCCTGGCGCAGATGGGCTTGCGCCCCCTCATCCTGGAGCGGGGCAAGCAGGTGCGCGAACGCACGGTCGATACCTTCGGCTTCTGGCGCAAGCGGGAGCTGAACCCGGAATCGAACGTGCAGTTCGGCGAAGGCGGTGCCGGCACCTTCTCGGACGGCAAGCTGTACAGCCAGATCAAGGACCCGAAACACTACGGCCGCAAGGTGCTGACGGAATTCGTCAAAGCGGGCGCGCCGGAAGAAATCATGTATGTGAGCAAGCCGCACATCGGCACCTTCCGCCTGGTCAAGATGGTCGAAGAGATGCGCGCGAATATCGAACGCCTGGGCGGCGAATACCGCTTCGAGAGCAAGGTGGTCGATCTCGACATCGTGCCGGGCGCCAACGGCGGCCAAGTGCGCGGCGTGGTGCTGGCCAATGGCGAAACCATCGCCAGCAACCACGTCGTGCTGGCCATCGGCCACAGCGCGCGCGACACCTTTGAAATGCTGCACCAGCGCGGCGTGTACATCGAAGCGAAACCGTTCTCGATCGGCTTCCGCGTGGAACACCCGCAATCCCTGATCGACAGCTGCCGTTTCGGCCCCAGCGCCGGCCACCCGATCCTGGGCGCGGCCGACTACAAGCTCGTGCACCACGCCAGCAATGGCCGCTCCGTCTACAGCTTCTGCATGTGCCCAGGCGGCACGGTGGTGGCGGCCGCCTCGGAACCGGGCCGCCTGGTGACGAACGGCATGAGCCAGTATTCGCGCAACGAGCGCAACGCCAACAGCGCCATCGTGGTCGGCATCACGCCGGCCGATTACCCGGGCGACCCGCTGGCCGGCATCGCGCTGCAGCGCGAACTGGAAGAGCGCGCGTTCGCCCTCGGTGGCGGCAACTACGATGCCCCAGGACAACTGGTCGGCGACTTCGTGGCCGGCCGCGCCTCGACGGAATTCGGCAGCGTGGTGCCGTCGTACAAACCGGCGGTGCACCTGACGGACCTGGCACCCTCGCTGCCCGAGTATGCGATCACGGCCCTGCGCGAAGCCTTCCCGGCGTTCAACAAGCAGATCAAGGGTTACTACAAGGCCGACGCCGTGCTGACGGGCGTGGAAACGCGCACCTCGTCGCCGATCCGCATCAAGCGCCGCGACGACGACTTGCAAAGCCTGAACACGCGGGGCCTGTTCCCGGCCGGCGAAGGCGCCGGCTATGCGGGCGGCATCCTGTCGGCGGCCGTCGACGGCATCAAGGTGGCCGAGGCCGTGGCCCTGTCGATGGCGGCGCGCGGCTAGACAGGCCCAGCGCCATAAACAAAAAAACCGACACGCTGTGCCGGTTTTTTTACGCCTATCGGTATCCCTTAGAACTTGTACGAGGCATTCAGGTAACCCGTCCGGCCGCGCGGATCGTAGTAGCGGTCGTCATAGCCGAATTGCTGGCCGCGGTTCGCGCCGGACGTCGATGGCACGAATGGCGGGCTCTTGTCGGTCAGGTTCAGCACGCCGGCGGTGAGGACCCAGCTCTTGCTTGGTGTCCACACCGTTTGCCAGTCGAGCGTCGAATAGAAGCCGACACGCATGCGGATATCTTCCTGCCCCGTCACGGCGCCCGAAGCGTCAAGCACATCGACCGTCGTTTTCTGATCTTTGTAGCCGGACAGGAAGTTGACCGTCAGCGAATTGGCCCAGTTGCCCGTTTTCAAGGTATTCGTCCACTGGCCGCGCGTGCGGAAGGTAACGGTACCGAGCTCGGCGAAGTTACCCAGCGCAGAATAATACTTGCCGTTGCGTTCCAGCTGTATATCTTCGCGCAGCATCTGCGTCGCGTTCAGCTGCGAGGTGAACAGGCCGATACCGGAGCGGTAACGGGCGCTGACGTCGATATCGACACCGGTGGCGAACGACTTGCCCAGGTTCTGGTTGTCGGCAAGGAAGGCCAGATAGGTCTTGCCCGTGCCGACGTCCGTGTTGACGCTCCACGCTTTCGGATAGGCGGCGGGATTGGCGAACACCAGCTGCTCGGTCAGTTGGCCGAAGGAATCGCGGATCTGTACATGCCACAGGTCGGCGCCCAGGGTAATGGCGCTGATCGGCTCGTAGCGGAAGCCTATGGTTGCCTGTTTCGACTTTTCAGGCTGCAAGTTGCGATTGCCGCCTGCCAGCTGGTCGTACTGGTGGTTGCCTGGCTGGCATTGCGCATTGAGACGCGTGGCGATCGCCTGCAGTGCCGGCGTGCACGTGTACTTCTCGCTGGTGACGCCATAACCGCGCTGCAAGGCGTTAACTTGTGGCACTGTCGGCGCATGGAAACCATTGCCGACAGAGCCGCGGATCAGCAAGGTGGGCGCTGGCGTCCATTTAAAATTGGCCTTGGCCGTGGTAGCGCCGCCAAAGTCCGAGAACTCGTCGAAACGCAGGGCCGCGCCCAGTTCCAGCTCTTTCAGCACGGGCGCGATGACTTCGCCAAAAATGCCCTTCGAGGTGCGGCTGGCACTGTACGGCTTGCTGCTGGCCGCATCGCCGAAACGCTGGTCGCACTCCAAGCCGGTCGTGCCGCCGCACAAGGTACCCTTCACGGGGTCGGCCAGGATGCCTTGCGCAAACGGACTCGGTTTCGAGGAAAATTCCTCGCGGTTGATGTTCGCGCCCACGCCCAGCATCATTGCACCGCCCGCCAGGCGCCGCAGTTCCGTCGAACCGTTCAGGTTGATGGTTTGCAGGCGCGAGGTGCCGCCGTCCCAGTAACCGGTAAAGGTGGCGGCCTTGATGGCGTCCTGCGCCGCGGTGGACTGCTTGCCTGGTCCGACGAAGGGGTCGAGCAAACCGCTCGCGGTCAGGTTGCTGACGGCAATCGCGCCAGGATAACCAGAAATACTGCCTTTTACACGGCTTTCCGAGAAGTTATAGGATGCGTTGTAATCCCAGCCGGCAGCCACGCCGCGCGTGCCGACCACCACACTGGCGAAGTCCGCCGTATCCTTCGACGTGCGCTGGCCCATGTCGAACAGGCGATAAGCCGCCAGGCTGTCGCCAGTAATACCGATTGGCAACAAATACTTGTCGTGCAGCGGCGTCCGAGCGTCGATGGCGATCTCGCCCGGCACGGGGGCGATACGCGACGTTTGCTTGGTGCGCGACAGGAGCACGTCGGCATAGACCTCGTGGCCGGCGATCTTGAAGGTGCCCGACGCCATAAAATTGTCGCGCTTGCGTTCCGGATAGATTTCCAGGTCCTTGACGAAATCATAACCGCAGTAATCATTTAAGCGCGGGGTGCCGTCCAGGTCTTCATACGGTTCCAGCACGCGGAAAGTCTTGGCGGGACAGGAGCCAGTGGTTTTTTGATATGGACTGATCAGTTGGCCATTGTCATCGACGGCATTGGCGGGAATCGGGCTGACGGAAAACTGCTGTTTCTGATAGCGCTTGCCATTGGCCGAGAACTGCACCTGGCCCGTGCTGGCGAACTTGCGGTCGACGGAGGCGAGCTTGTCGCGCTCGTCGTGGCCAAACGTCAGCACCACGTTGTAGCCATCTTCGTCCAGGTTGCCAAAGCCCTTGGTGGCGCTGAGGCGTTTCTCACGCGCACCGTTTTTGGGTGCGGAGTAGCCGATGGACACGTCACCGATCGTCGTATCGTGCTTGGTAATGAAGTTGACCACGCCGGCGATGGCATCGGCACCGTACAGGGCGGAGGCGCCATCGGTCAGCAATTCCACACGTTCGATTGCCGAGATAGGGATCGAATTCAAGTCGAAGCCAGCGGCGAAACCGGTCAGCGTCTGGCCGCCGAACTGGGCCAGGCGCTTGCCGTTCAGCAAGACGAGCGTACGCGTCTCACCCACGTTATGCACGGAAATACCGGAGAAACCGAAGGTGCTGCCACCTACTGAAGAACTTTCCGTCGTGGCACCCTGGGCGGAAGACAGTTTCTTGACAAGATCGGTGACCGAGGTGGCGCCCGAGGTGCGGATGGCTTCGGCGGTCAGCACCGTGACAGGCAAGGCGCCTTCGGCAGCGATGCGCTTGATCGACGAGCCGGTCACTTCCACGCGCTGTATCTGCGCATCGGCCCCCTGCGCATCTTATGCCACTGCGGATTGCGAAGCGACGGACAAGGCCGCGGCCATGCCGCCGGCGCAGACAACGCGGACGGCACGAGAGATGACGGTTTCTTTAAGCATGGTAAACCCTTTTAAATGGTATTTTTATTAAGCAACGGATCAACTATCCGGACTGCAAACGTTCATTTCAAGGAATTGCACCGCAGGTTTCCGGGTGTGAAGTCCAGAAACGGCCACAGCGATGCTTGCATGGCATAAAGACAAGTACCGGCCAACTGAAAGTTAGCTAGACAACTACATAGAATCACAGGGATATTCTTGGTGTCAACAGAACTCACGACGTGTATGGCATGCATACAACATTGTGAAAATAAAAGAGGAGCCGGGAGTATGCATTTTCACCAAAAATGGCGCAAACGCAGGCAGCATCAGTGTGTCAGCGGCAAGCGGATATGAATGTGGCAGCCGGGCGTGGCATTGACGGCGCTGACCTGGCCACCCAGTTGCTGCACGATGGTATAAACAATATGCATGCCCAGGCCGGAGCCGCCCTGGCCCCGCTTGGTGGTGAAAAACGGTTCAAACATGTGTTCGCGCACGGCCGGCGCCAAGCCGATGCCGTCGTCGGAAAATTCCAGCAGCAGCCAGCGCAAGGCCGCGTCATCCTCGTCCGCCTCGATGCGCGCGCGGATGGTGATGCGCCCTGGCCCACCCTGCGGATAGCCATGGCGGGCGCTGTTCATCAGCAGGTTCGACAGGATTTGCGACAGCTTGCCGGCCGCCAGGCGCACCTGGCAATCGGGCGCGATATCGAGTTCCACGCCCAGTGCCGCCTTGCGCAGTTCCGGACTGTGCGCCGATACCAGGCCGTGCACGTAGTCGTGCAGTGCCAGGTCGGCCACGTACTCGCTGACCTGGTCCACGGCCAGCTGCTTGAAATTGCCGATCAGGTCAGCGGCGCGCGCAAGGTTGCGCTCGATCAATGCCGCCGCGCCTTTCAGGGATTCGGCAATGTCGATCAGTTCGGTGCGGCTGACCTTGGCGCCGCCCAGCAGCTGCACCAGCTGGTCGGCATAGCTGCCCATGCTTGACGCGGCCGTCAGCGCCACGCCGATGGGCGTGTTGACTTCATGCGACACGCCCGCCACCAGCGAACCGAGGGCCGCCATCTGCTCCTGCTCGATCAGGTTGGCCTGCGCCGCCAGCAGCGACTCGGTGCGCACGCGCACGATTTCTTCCAGCTGCTGCGTACGCTCCTGATGCTGCAGCTCGGCCGCGCCGCGGGCCGAGAAGATCGACAGCAGCAGCAGCGCCAGCAAGCGCTTGTTTTCATCGATGGGACGCGTGTCGATGGCCGACAGGATGCCCAGGGTCTTGCCATCGGTATCGATCAGCGGCATGCCGACATAGCTTTCCGCATGCATGTCGACGAGCAGGGTATCGAGTGGAAAGCGACGCTGGATATCGCTGCCGTGAAAACACATGCTCTGGCAGGTCACGTCCTGGCAAGGCGTGTGCCGCAGGCTGTATTCGATGTTCGGCTGGTAGCCGTCGCCGCCCCACAGGGCCAGGGTGCGGATGCCTTCGCTGCCATCGTCCATGTGGATCAGGCGCCCGGCAATCACATAGTGCACATCGAGCGCTTCGGCCAGGTCCTTGACGAGGATGCGCAGGAAGTCGTCGCCACGGGCGTGCGCCGTCGAGGCGGTGATCGAGCGCAGGGCCGCTTCCGCCAGGGTGCGCCGCTGCTCGGGATCGAACAGGGGTTCTTGCGAATTCACATCGAACAACGGAATACTCATGAATGCTCCTGCGCGGCACGGGAAGCGCAGGCAAAGCTGCCGGCGCGGCGATCCTCAGCAAAGGCCCGAGTCAACGGACTTGCCGCGATTGTACCCCTGGCTATTGTTTAATAATACAGATACACAGGAAATTTTTATAGCCAGCCGGAACGCTTGAACAAGTAATACATATAACCGCAGACACAGCTCATCACTGCAACGGCGGCCGGATAGCCATAATGCCAGTCCAGTTCCGGCATGAACTTGAAGTTCATGCCCCACACGCCGGCAAACGCCGTGAACACGGCAAAGATAGCGGCCCAGGCCGCCAACTGCTTGTTCACTTCGCTCTCGTCGATGGCCACCATCGACAGATTCACCTGGATGGCCGTGCTGATCGTATCGCGGATGGTGTCGAGCGTGCCGTTGATGCGCGCCAGATGGTCATGCACGTCGCGGAAATACTCCTGGGTATCGTGGCACAGCGGCGGCACGCGCCCGCCGTGCAGCTTGCCCACCGCTTCCATCAGGGGCGCCACCACGTGGCGCAAGACCATGACCTTGCGTTTCAATTGATACAGCCGTTCGATATTGTCGCGTTCGGTGCCACGGTCGAAGATGCGGTCCTCGATCAGTTCCAGCTCCGATTCGAGCGCGTCGAGCACGGGAAAGTAACGGTCGACGACCGCGTCCATCAGCGCATACAGCACGAAGGCCGAGCCCTGGCGCAGCAGATGCGGTTCGCGCTCGGCACGCGCGCGCACGCCGAGGAAACCTTGCGAGCTGTTGCTGCGCGACGAGAGCACATAGTTGGCGCCGACAAAAATGTCCACTTCGCCCAGCACCAGTTCGTTGTCGACCATTTCCACGGTTTTCACGACGGCAAACAGCGAGTCGCCATATTCCTCGATCTTCGGGCGCTGGTGACCGCGCTGCGCATCCTCGACGGCCAATTCGTGCAGACAAAACTCGTGCTGCATCTGTTTCAGCTCGGCCGGCGTGGCGTCGAGCAGGGCCACCCAGACGAAGCAGTCGGGCCGCTCGACGTAATCGCTGATGTCGTCGATCGGCAAGTCGGCCAGTTTTTTGCCATCCTGGTAGGCCACGCAGTTTATGAGCATACAGTTCCACAATCCAATAAAGACCGGACGAAACAGTCCGGCAGGCGCCAGCTTACCTGATTGCCTGCATTTCTTGTGGCTGTTGTGGCGTGCAAGGAACGTCAAGGGGACGCGGACGGAGCACAAGCTCCGTCCGGCAAGGCGTCAATCGTCTTTGGCGCCGTCGATGCCCAGTTCGGAGATCTTGCGGGTGATGGTATTGCGGCCGATGCCCAGGCGCACGGCGGCGTCATTCTTGCGCCCGTGCGTATGCTTGAGCGCCGTCTTGATCAGGGCCGACTCGAATTGCCGCCCCAGCACGGCCATGACTTCCTGCTGCCCCGCGCCCAGCATGCCGGCCGCCTGCAATTCCAGCAAGCCGATCCAGCCCGGCGGCGCGCCGTTGACGGGCGCGGCCGCTTCGAAGACCTGGCCGCCATGCGGATGGACAGCGGCTGCCGGCGCAGCCTCGCCCGCCGCCGCTGTGGCGGCGCCATCGCCCTGCCCCTGCGTCAATTCCAGCGGCAAGTCCTTGATTTCCACCGTCTGGCCCGGCGCCATGACGGTGATCCAGTTGCACAGGTTTTCCAGCTGGCGCACATTACCGGGCAAATCGAGGCTGCTCAGGAACTGCATCGTCGGCTCGCTCATGCGTTTGGCTTCCACGCCCAGCTGGCGCGCGCTTTGCACCAGGAAGTGGCGCACCAGGATGGGGATATCCTCGCGCCGCTCCCGCAAACTGGGCAGGCGCAGCCGGATCACGTTCAGCCGGTGATACAAGTCTTCACGGAACAGGCCGTCGCGCACGCGCTGCTCGAGGTTCTGGTGCGTGGCTGTAATGACGCGCACGTTGGCCTTCATCGGCTGATGGCCGCCGACGCGATAGAAATGGCCGTCGGACAGCACGCGCAGCAAGCGCGTCTGCAGGTCGAACGGCATGTCGCCGATTTCATCGAGGAACAAAGTGCCATTCTCGGCCTGCTCGAAGCGGCCCCGGCGCGTCGTCTGGGCGCCCGTAAACGCCCCACGCTCATGGCCGAACAGTTCGGACTCGAGCAAATCCTTCGGGATCGCCGCCGTGTTCAGGGCGATGAAAGGCTGCGCCGCGCGCGGGCTGTGCTTGTGCAGCGCGCGCGCCACGAGTTCCTTGCCGGAACCGGATTCGCCCGTGATGAGCACGGTCACATTCGATTGCGACAAACGGCCGATGGCGCGGAAGACTTCCTGCATGGCCGGCGCCTGGCCGAGGATTTCCGGCGTTTCCGACGGGCCCGATTCGACGCTGGTCTCGCGCAGGCTCTCTTCCAGCGCGCGGCGGATCAGCTCGACGGCCTTGTCGATGTCAAACGGCTTGGCCAGGTATTCGAAGGCGCCGCCCTGGAAGGCCGCGACGGCCGAATCGAGGTCGGAAAAGGCGGTAATAATGATGACTGGCAAGCCGGGAAAGCGCGACTTGACCGTCTGCAGCAATTCCAGGCCGGACGCGCCCGGCATGCGGATATCGGACACGAGCACTTGCGGCGTGTCAAATTCCAGTGCGGCGATGGCGTCGCGCGCATTGGCAAAACTCTTGGTGGCGAGATTTTCCCGCGCCAGGGCTTTTTCCAGCACCCAGCGGATTGATTCGTCGTCGTCAACTATCCAGATTGGCTTCATTAGTGTGTGCGTCCCGCAATGGATTTCATGAGTGGGATACTGCCTCGCTTATGGCAAGGGGAGAACGATCCTGAAATCGGTGTATCCAGGCCGGCTTTCGCACTCGATCACGCCCAGGTGCTGTTGCACGAAGGTTTGCGCCAAGGTCAGCCCCAGACCGCTGCCGCCTTCCCTGCCCGACACCAGCGGGTAGAAAATCCGGTCGCGGATCTGGGGTGCGATGCCCGGTCCATTGTCAATGATATGCAAGTCTAATGCCAGGTTGTAGCGAACCTTGGCCAGGGTCACCTGACGCGCCACGCGCGTCTTGAAAATCAGCTCCGCGTCGCCCGCCTCGATGCGCTCGGCCAGCGCTTGCGCCGCGTTATGTGCGATATTGAGGACGGTCTGTATCAATTGCTCCTTGTCGCCACGAAACTCGGGAATCGAGGCATCATAATCGCGCGAAATGGTCAGCCCGCTGGGAAATTCGGCCAGGATCAGGCTGCGCACCCGTTCGCACACTTCGTGGATATTCACGTCGCCGACGATATGCGGGCGGCGGTGCGGCGCCAGCAGGCGGTCGACCAGCGTCTGCAGCCGGTCCGCTTCCTTGATGATGACCTGTGTGTATTCGCGCAATTCGCTCAGGTGCAAGGCCGGCAATTCCAGCTCCAGCAGCTGGGCCGCGCCGCGGATGCCGCCCAGCGGGTTCTTGATTTCATGCGCCAGGTTGCGGATCAGCTCCTTGTTGACCTGGCTTTGGTCGAGGATGCGCTCCTCGCGGTCGAGCTTTAATTGCTGCACGTTCTCGCGCAGCTCGATCAGCACCCCGTCGCTTGGCGCGTCGAGCGCGCTGACGATGCTGTGCACGCGCAGCGGCTCGCGCCCCAGCCGTTCCAGGCTCAGGTCCTGGCGCAAGTCGGAGAATTTGTGTTCGAGCGCCTGCGCGCAGATGCCGGCCAGCTCGTCGGGATTGAGGAACAGCGCCGTCAGCTTTTGCCGCGACAGGGCTTTCAGCGAACTTTCCAGCAGGTTTTCCGCCGCCGCGTTGGCATAGCTGATGCGGCCGTCGCCGTCGAGCAGGATCACGGCTGAAGCGAGCAAATCAAGGCCGGCCAGATGGGCCGGGCGGCTGGGATGGTTGTCTAGTGTCATGTGCTTTACCGAATATTCGCGATCTCGCGTTTCAGGGCCTCGACGTTCTGCTGTGTCCGGCTAATGTTGTCCTTCAACTGCGCCACCCGTTCCTGGTATTTCGCGTAATTGCGCTCATTGCCCTGGCGCTCGGGCTGCCCGCCGTTGAATTCGAGGCGCTGCGCCGCCAGTTTCTGCTCTTCGCTGCGCAATTCGTCCTGCAGGATCTGGCGCCGGTCCAGGTCGCGCGCGCGCTGCTCGGCGCCATCGACCTTGGGAAACGCGCCGGCGGCAGGCGCCGGTGTCCCGGCAGCCTGCATGGCGGGCCGCGCGCCTGCCAGCGGTGCCGTCTTGCGGGGCGGCTCCGTCATGGCGCCCGGCAAATCGAGCAGCTGGCAATGCGCGCCAGCCCGCCTGTCCGTGTAGGTCTTGTGTCCTTGCGCATCGGCGCACACATACAACTGCCCGTGCGCCTGTGCCGCCGCGCCCAGCAATCCTGCCATCAGCGCCATTCTGTAATGCTTGGTCAATCTCCACTCCTGTCGGCACATGCCGCATCGTTCCTGGGCCGACTATACAACACCGCCCTGGCGCCGCATTGGGTACGGCAAAAAAAAACGCGGGCAAGACCATCGCCTCACCCGCGTTTTTTTATTCACTACCGGCACATTGCCGGCGTGGCGCCATTACAGCGAGTAGTACATGTCGAACTCGGCAGGATGCGTGGTCATGCGCATGCGCTGCACGTCCTGCATTTTCAGTTCCAGGTACGCGTCGATCATCGAATCGCTGAACACGCCGCCACGGGTCAGGAACTCGCGGTCCTTGTCCAGGGCTTCCAGTGCTTCTTCCAGCGAAGCGCACACGGTAGGGATCAGTGCGTCTTCTTCCGGCGGCAGATGGTACAGATCTTTCGAGGCGGCTTCGCCCGGATGGATCTTGTTGGCAACGCCGTCCAGGCCGGCCATCAGCAGTGCGGCGAAGCACAGGTACGGGTTCGCCAGTGGATCCGGGAAGCGCGCTTCGACGCGGCGGCCTTTTGGATTGGCCACGTGCGGGATACGGATCGAGGCGGAACGGTTTTTCGCCGAGTACGCCAGTTTCACCGGCGCTTCGTAGCCTGGTACCAGACGCTTGTACGAGTTGGTGCCCGGGTTGGTGATCGCGTTCAGTGCCTTGGCGTGCTTGATGATGCCGCCGATGTAGTACAGGGCGAAATCGGACAGGCCGGCATAGCCGTCGCCAGCGAACAGGTTTTTGCCATCTTTCCATACGGATTGATGCACGTGCATGCCCGAACCGTTGTCGCCAACGATAGGTTTCGGCATGAAGGTGGCGGTCTTGCCATAGCTGTGCGCCACGTTCCACACCACGTATTTCAGGTTTTGCGTCCAGTCGGCGCGCTCGACCAGGGTCGAGAACTTGGTGCCGATTTCATTCTGGCCGGCGCCGGCCACTTCGTGATGATGTACCTCAACCGGGATGCCCAGCGATTCCAGGATCAGGCACATTTCCGAACGCATGTCCTGGAAGCTGTCCACTGGTGGCACGGGGAAGTAGCCGCCCTTGACGGTAGGGCGGTGGCCGCTGTTGCCGCCTTCGATATCCTTGCCGGTCGACCACGAACCTTCGTCCGAACCGATCTTGACGAAGCAGCCCGACATGTCGATCTTCCAGCGTACGCTGTCGAAGATGAAGAATTCTGGCTCAGGGCCGAAGTAAGCGGTGTCGCCCATGCCCGACGATTTCAGGTAGGCTTCGGCGCGTTTCGCGATCGAGCGCGGGTCGCGGTCGTAGCCCTTGCCGTCCGACGGTTCGATCACGTCGCACTGCATGAACAGGGTCGTTTCTTCCATGAACGGGTCGATGTTGGCCGTGTTTGGATCCGGCAGCAAGATCATGTCGGACGCTTCAATGCCTTTCCAGCCAGCGATCGAAGAACCGTCAAAGGCGTGGCCCGACTCGAATTTGTCCATGTCGAAGTGCGACACGGGAACCGTCACGTGCTGCTCTTTACCACGGGTATCGGCAAAGCGGAAATCAACGAATTTGACTTCGTTTTCTTCTACCATCTTCAAGACTTCTGCGGCTGTCATTGCCATGCGTATCTCCTAAATGAATGTGGGGTGAGCCGACCTTAATGCGTCTGGGCTGATGAAGCGAAGCAAACATTGCGTGCCACCAAAACTCATAAGGATCATAGCAGATTCCATGCCAGCTTCTGGTGGGATGTAGGCGCCCAGGTCAAAACCCGGCCTTGCCAGTGAAAGTTTTCGTGCCCGCGATTTTCCTGCTGCGTTTGCGCTAAATCAAGAATGCACTATCCAAGTGCAAAAAACGAATAACGCACCATTATCGTGCATTTTGCGCCAGTTCTTGAGAAATGCCTCGTTGTGGTGCGTGCGTCGTACATCGTGGTTTCCCGTTTGCGGGGCGCGGACGGCGCACTATAATCGACCACACCTTCCCACTTTCATCGAGGACGCCATGACCACCACCGCCGACATCCTGACCACCGCCCGCAGCCGGGCCAATGAAGGAACACCGTATGCCGGCGCCGTCACGCCGCAGGAAGCGTATGAGCTGCTGCAGCGCGATCCCGCCGTCAAGCTCATCGATGTGCGCACGAACGCCGAGCGCGACTGGGTTGGCCGGGTCGACATCGCCGATACCCAGCATGGTGCGGTGCAATGGGCCACCTATCCGGGCGGCGTACCGAATCCCGATTTCCTCGCGCAACTGGCCGCCCAGGCCGGCAAGGACGAGGTGTTGCTGTTCCTGTGCCGCTCCGGCGTGCGCTCGCGCCATGCCGCCAAGCTGGCGACCGAACACGGCTATATCAACTGCTTCGACATCCTCGAAGGTTTTGAAGGCGACAAGGATGCGGACGGCCACCGCAAACAAATCGGCGGCTGGTGCAAGGCCGGACTGCCGTGGCTGGGCGCCTGAGCTGGGCGCCTGACTATCTGAACAGGGTTTGATCTGGCGGGCCACGCGGTGGCCCGCCATCGGCTACAACCATCCATGCGCTCCCGTTATTTTAACTGCGGTGCAGATTCTCCTTGCAGGTGGGTACCTTATATAGTACAACATAGGGGTGCGTCATGGATGCTTCCGGCTTGCGGCAGATTACCCTGCGGTTCTTTGCAAATGGCAATGGCGGCGAACCCGTGCGTGACTGGCTCAAGTCCTTGCCTATCGAAGAGCGCCATGTGATCGGGCAAGACCTCATGCATGCGCAATGGCGCTGGCCCGTCGGCATGCCCCTGTGCCGGCATCTCGGGCAAGGTTTATCAAAAATTCGCAGCAGCTTGCCCGGCAACCGCATTGCGCGCGTGCTGATCTGCCATCACGGCGATTGCCTGGTGGCGCTGCACGGCTTTATCAAGAAAACCCGGACCACGCCGGACGACGACCTGGCGCTGGCCCGCAAACGCCACAAGGAATTGACATGAACGCCACCGCGCCCCACCTCGGCAGCAGTCTCGACGACTTCCTCAAGGAAGAAGGCATCTTCGAGCAAACGCAAACCCGCGCCATCAAGGAAGTGATCGCCTGGCAACTGACGCAGGCGATGCAGGAGCAATCGCTGTCGAAGACGCGCATGGCGGCACTGCTGCAGACGAGCCGCTCGCAACTCGACCGCCTGCTCGACCCAGGCAGCGACGTGACGCTGTCCACGCTGGAACGGGCCGCCGCGTTGCTCGGACGCAAGCTGTCCGTCACCCTCGTTTAAGCGGGTTAAGCGCTCAGGCTGGTTCGCCTGCCTCTGGAGGCTCGCCCATCAGGGTCAATATACGCTTGCGCACAAAATTGATGTGGCTGCGCAAGCCATACAGGCCATCGGCAAACGACAGCGGTATCGATATCTGGTTGACCATCTCCTCGATCTGGTCGAGCCGCTTCAATTGCTCCGCATACACTTGCGCGCGCTGCGCTGGCGGCACATCTTCCAGCGCCTGCTCCACCGTGCGCAGCTGGCCATACCAGCGGTACACGCGCGAGCGGATGCGCCACACGTACAGGGGCGGCACCACGCGCGACAGGGGCAATATCAAGGCGCCGAGCGCCACCACCAGCACCCACATGCGGTCGAAGAAATTGGCCAGCCAGAAACTCATATAGCGTTGCAGCACGGGCGCGCCATCCTTGTAGAATTTCAGCGCTTCGGGCGCCACGGGAATTTCCGTGTAGCGGGCGGACGGGAACTGCCCCTGCTGCTGGAACCAGCCCGTGCCGCCATGGATGCGGGCCGCCGCCTGCACGAACAGGTCGACCAGGGCCGGATGCAGGTCTTCGCGCGCGACCAGGGTGGCGGTCGGCGCGATCAAATGATAATCCTGCGCCGGGATATTTTTGCCCAGGTCGACTATGCCGCGCGGCAAGACGACATGTGTGAGGAAAGGTAATCGTCGCGTGTAGGCCTCCGCTTGCGAAAAATCAAACAGCTTGATGCCCGGCGTTTGCAGCAGCATCTGGATCAGCGGCGCTTCCGGCGCCGAGCTGAACACGAGACCATCGATGCGCCCTTCCAGCAGCTCCACCGTGGCGGGCGTGTTTTGCAAGGCACTGACGGTCAGCTCGCTCGCTTCCACGCCGTTCACGGACAGCAATTGCCGGAACAGGCTGGGCACGCCCGTGCCTTCCGGCCCCAGGTTGATCTTCATGCCCTTCAATTGCGTCAGTTCCTTCACCTCCTTGTCTTCGCGCAGGAACAGCCACACGGGTTCCGTAAACAGGCTGCCCAGGGAAATCAAGCCATGGCGCTCGGCATCGGCGTGTTCCGTCGAACCGCTTTGCACGAAGGCGATATCGGTCTTGCCGTTATTCAGGCGCTGCAGGTTTTCCTGCGAACCCAGCGATGGCTGCAAGGTCACTTTGATGCCGTGCTTGGCCAGGGTGGCCGCGTATTTCTTGCCGAACTCTTCATACGCGCTATTGTCCTGTCCCGTCGACAAACTCACCTGGCGCGGCGGCGCCGGGTCGACCAGCCAGTAGGCGAGCGCGCAAAACGCGCCGACCAGCAACAAGGTGGGACCAGCGGTGGCGAGGAAATCGCGCACGGAAAAGCGGCTGAACGCGAGGATTTTGGACATGTGGTGGCGCATAGGTTTCATGGGTGGCTACGATGCCAAGAAAACCTCAACTATGCAAGGCACTTTCACATGCGCGGCGTGGCCAAATCCGCTACAGTGATGGATCGACCACCTGCCCTCTGGAGCCCCGCATGCTGAAAATTCTTGGAAAAGCCGCCTCGATCAATGTCCGCAAAGTCTTGTGGACCTGCGAGGAACTCGACCTGCCGTACGAGCGCGAAGACTGGGGCAGTGGCTTTAAAGCCACCGACGACCCGGCCTTCCTGGCCCTGAACCCGAACGCCATGGTGCCCGTGCTGGTTGACGGCGACCTGGTGCTGTGGGAATCGAACACGATCTGCCGCTACCTGTGCGCGCAGGCGGGCCGCGACGACTTGCTGCCAAGCACGGCCCGCGCCCGCGCGGAAGTGGAAAAATGGATGGATTGGCAAATGGGCGACCTGAACAACAGCTGGCGCTACGCCTTCATGTCGCTGGTGCGCCAGAGCCCCGCGCACCAGGATGCGGCGCAACTGGCGGCCGGCATCGCCGGATGGAACAAGATGATGGGCGTGCTGGAGCAACAACTGCAGCGCACGGGCGCCTATGTCTGCGGCGAAACGTTCACCTTGGCTGATATCGTGCTGGGCCTGTCCGTCAAGCGCTGGCTGATGGCGCCGATGCAACGTCCAGCGTATCCGGCCATTGCCGCCTATCACGCGCGCCTGGAAGACAAGACGGCCGCGTTTGCCGGCTAATCGAGTTCGATGGCCTCGACCGTGCCGCCGATGACATAGCAATCGCCATCGCGGCGCACCTCGTCCAGGGTCGCCGGATCGTCGTGCGTGTAGGTGCCGTCGACATCGACGCACCAGACGTCGCCGAAACGCAGCAGCTTCACGCCGCAGCAGATGCGGTTGATGAAGTTGCCCGGCGTCTTCATCATCAATTCCCGCACCTCGCCCACGGTGATGGCGACGTTGCGCCAGACATTGCCATCAAGCGCATGATTTCTTGCGTACAAAACGATGCGCACGGCCTGCACGCCGCCGGGCTGATACCGCTGCTCAATCGACACAAGCGCGCCATCGTCAAAGCGGTGATATTGCTGAAAAATCTGCTGCGTCTTTTCCAATTGCACTCCCTCAAAAAAAAACCGGCCCGTGAAGGCCGGCTTTCATGTGCCACAACACCTTAATTCGTGCACTGTTTCGCCACGCCCTCGGCCGGTGCGGGCGGCTCGATCAGCGGCATCAAACTCGGCGCCAGCGACACCAGCAGTTGCACCGGCAAGGCGCTAGTGAAATCATAGTTTTTCGATTCCGGCCCGCGCACATACGCCGTCATGCTGCCATAGAAGCGCTCGCCGATATTGAACACGAAGGTGGCCGAACGGTTCACATAGCGCGACTCGATCAGGCGGCCGCCGGCGCCATACACGTCGAAACGCTGGTCGCCCGTCCCGGTTTTGCCGCCCATCGGGATCGGCACGCCGTCGGCGCCGACAAACGCCGTCTTCGCCCGTTTCGCCGTGCCGTCCGACACCACTTCGCGGATGGCCTTGGCCACCGCTTTCGCCACGTCCGGCGACAACACTTGCTCGGCTTCCACTTTCGTGCCCCGCTTGACCAGGGTGTCGTACGGCGTGTTGGCGGCGAAATGCATGGAATCGATGCGCACGCTCGGCTTGCGCACGCCATCGTTGATGATGATGCCCATCAATTCGGCCAGCGCGGCGGGCCGGTCAGCCGACGCGCCCAGGGTGGTCGCATACGACGGCACCAGCGAGTCGAACGGATAGCCCATTTTCTTCCACTGGCGGTGGATTTCCAGGAAGCCTTCCACTTCCAGCAAGTTGGCGATGCGGCGGTCCTGCGCATGCTTGCGGTGCGTGTTGAACAGCCATTTATACACTTCCTGGCGTTCCTTTTCGCTGGCCGCCACCATCTGCGTCAGGGTGGAACCTTCGTGCTGACGCAGGTATGCCACCATCCACAATTCCAAGGGATGCACATTGGCAAGATAGCCGCGGTCGGCCAGCGACCAGTTTTCCATCGCGTACTGCTGGTACATCTTGGCGATGCGCTCGGGCGGCACTTCGTTTTGCGACGGCAAGTTGGCATTGAGGAAATCGCCGAATTCCGCCACCGTGCCCTTGGGATTGATGGTGCGGAAGATATTCGCCAGACGCACGGGCGTCGGGCGGATGCTGGCCAATAAAATCTTTTCCTGCTCGTCGACGCTCTTGCCGCGGTACTTCTGGTAGAAACGGTGCAGGAATTCGCGCCCTTCCTTGTCGGCAAAGCGGCTCAGGTATTGCGCGCGGCGCGGATCGTCCGCGTCCGCCAGCAGCGAGGCCGAGGAATCGGGGCGCGAGAACATGTAGTAGCGGGCCACGTCGCGCATCAGGCGCACGAAGACCAGGTTGGTCGACTGGCGCAACGCCTGCTGCACCGTCATGATGCGGCTGTCGTCGAGCTTGGAGAAGTTGCCGAAATGGTGCAAACCGCCGCCCGTGAAGAAGCCTTCGCCCGGGTTGCCCGAATATTTGCGTTCCATGGCGGCCGCCAGCATGGCCGGCAGGTTGCGCGCCTCGCCCAGCGGCAGCGGTTTCAGATAGGCAATCGCCCACTGCGACAGCATGTCCTTCGGATCGACGGCAATCTTGCCCAGCTCGGCCGCGCCCATGCCGCTGTAGCGCTGGTGCAGCTGGTCGATGATGTCCAGATACGTGACCAGGGTGCGCAGCTTGGCCGTGGAACCCAAGTCCAGCTTGGCGCCCTCGTTGATGTCGAGCGGCTGGTCGAAGTTATCCGTTTGCACGCGCAGCAAGTTGGCCTGCTCGCCCTTTTGCAGCAAGGTAAAACTGTAGACCACGTTGGCCGGGTCGCCATTGCCCAGCATGCCCTTGCCCGTCAGGCCGGCCGCTTTCGCCACTTCCGGGTCGCGCAGCTCGCGCAAGACCTTGGTGACGGCGTTTTGCGCCTGCGCATCGAGCGTGCTGACCACTTTCAGGTCCAGGCGGTCGAGGTTGTACAAGCGCGGATCGCCGAGCATGGTGGCCAGGTGGTTGCGCACGGCATTCGACGCCTTGCGCGTGACGAACGAGGTCGATGCTTCCGATTGCACGCCGGACGCCGTCGACGGACGCAGCTTCTCGGCGATGGCCGCATCGCGCAGCTGCGGCGAAATCACGCCCGCCTGCGCCAGCAGGCGCAGATGGCTGTTGGTCAGCACTTCCAGGTCGGCGCCGCCGGCCACCAGATAATGGGAAGGACGACGCTGTGCGATCAGCAGGCTCAGCGCCTGCTTGTAGGCCAGCGCGCTGCCTGGCTGGTCCATTTTTCCGCTAAGCAAGGTTTTCACTTCGGCAAACGGACGGCCATACCAGACCCACATGCCGTCGCCGATGCCGTTGACTTCGCCAAAGCCGCTCTTTGCCGACAGCGGCACGGTGTTCAGGTAATTGACGACGATCTTGCGCCGCGCTTCCATGGTGTTTTCGCCATCCTGGTAGGAGCGCAGGCTGGCCGAAATCATCTGCAGCAATTTATCTTGCATGGAACTGGTGCGCCCGTCTTCCGAATGCCGGTATTTTTCGATCTGCGTGGCCAGCGTGCTGCCGCCGCCACCGCGGTGGCCGCCGAACAGGTTCAGCGCCTTGTCGAGGATCGCCTTGCTCAGGCGGTCCCATTCCACGGCCGGGTTACGCTGGGGCGTGCCCGGGTCGAGCAATTCGCGGTTTTCGATGAACAGCAGGCTTTGCACGAGCGCGGGCGGCGCTTCGGCAAAACCGTCGAACATGCGCTCGGGATAGCTGGCCGCGAACAACGGTGCGGCACGGCAATCAAGAATGGACAGGCCAGCGCGATTTTTCTCGTGATACGTGGCAAAGATGCCGCGATCGACCAGTTGCACCATTTTCGGCGACATGCGCGCCTGCGCCGTGACGGCATAGTCGCGCGCATTCAGCTTGCCAATAAAATCGGGCAGGCTGGCATAGCCGAGCCGCTCGTCATACGGGCCGTGCTGCGGATAGCGGATGGCGCCCGCAGGCGCCGGGCCAGGCTCGACCTTGTACGTCAGCTGGCGGTCCAGGCGCGTGAAGAATTCGGCCTGCAGGGCCGAGGTGCGCACTTCGCGCATGACGAACCAGGCCACGCCGGCGATCAGCGCCAGCACGATGATGGCAAAGATCGGCCAGATGCGCGAGCGGCGCTTCTTCGGCGGACTCGCCGGCGGCGGCGCCTCGGGCGCTGGATCAGAGGGGGGCCGCTCTTGCGCGGCCAGATTGACGCCTGTGTCTTTCATGGGATGCTGGGGTAAGGTTGGTTTTGGACGGCGCGGAAAAGGCGGCAGCGATGCCGCTCCGCGCAGGATAAGACGAGGGCCGGCAAGAGCCGGTCACAACAAAGCTTGCTTAACATGATGTCCATACCGGTGAATCAAAAAAACACGCTACTGCACAGGCAGGCGACCCCGCGCGCGACACGCAAGGCCCCTGTTCACCATTCCACCACATCGGCATGAGAACGACTGACGAGCGCACACAAAAATCTTGCTTCATTGAAGATTTTCGCAAAAAAACAACGTCTTGGAATGTACGCTTGCGTACTAAGAGCCTATCCCAGTAGATGAATATATCCCCTGCTGGGATAGGCTCCAAGATGCACGGCGGGCTGGACGCCAGCGAAAATGCCGCTGGCGCCGGGCTGGCGGCATGTCAGATGGTGGTGTATTCCGCCTGCAAGGTATCGAGGGCGGCGCACATCTCGGCAAAGGCGGTTGCCGCCTGCGCGGGCTCGCCCTTGACGCCCAGTTCGATATGCCGGCGCGTCTGCGCATCGCCCACGCTGGGCAGACTGAACACCTTGATTAACGGAAACTCCGCTTCCAGGCGCACCATCAGCGGCGTCAGCAGCGATTCGGCCGTTTCGTACACGAGCAAGGCATGTTCCGCATGCGGCACCTGGTTGAACAGATGGGCGTAATGCGTGTCAAGCACCCACTCGATCATGGGCCAGGACATGACGGGAAAGCCGGGCACGAAATAATGCTCGCGCACGGCAAAGCCGGCGATCTTGTTGTACGGATTCGGTATCAGCTCGGCGCCTTCGACAAATTCCGCCATTTTCAGGCGGTGCAGGTTTTCCGGCGAGTTCAAATCGGCAGGCACGCCCGCCTCCTCGCCCATTTCCGTGATCCGTTGCTCGATATTGAGCTTGCCCTGCGGATGCAGCACCAGCGGCAAGCCCAGCGCATCGGCCGCCGCCTGGCGCGTATGGTCGTCGGGCGTGGCGCCGATGCCGCCAAAGCTGAAGACGATGTCGCCGCTGGCAAAGCTGCGCTTGAGCAAGGCGACCAGGCGGGCCGGCTCGTCGCCCACATATTCCGCCCAGCTCAGCTGCAAGCCGCGCTGCTTGAGCATTTGCACCACTTTCGGGAAATGCTGGTCCGTACGCTTGCCCGACAGGATTTCGTCGCCGATGATGATCAA
This sequence comes from Janthinobacterium sp. GW456P, assembly GCF_002127655.1. GTDB lineage: Bacteria > Pseudomonadota > Gammaproteobacteria > Burkholderiales > Burkholderiaceae_D > Janthinobacterium. The sequence goes on along the minus strand of NZ_NEHB01000026.1, from coordinate 27,997 downwards.
TCCGATAGCCATGAAGCTCCCTCGTAGAATGCAATAAAAATGGTCAGGCGTCCGCCGGCGCCACGTCGGTCATGCCGCGTACGCCCCGCAAACGCGCCAATGCTTCCAGGCAGTAATACTGGAACCACAGACCCGTAAAGATAAAGATCAGCACATACAGCCAGATGGCGAACGCCGCCAGGAAGGGGAAGAACACCACCGACATCACGCCGCCCATCCACAGCATGCCCGGCACGGCGCCGGCCGCGCCGGAGACCATGCCGATGGCCAGCAGCGGCCAGCGCTGCGTGCGCATGATGGCGTGGCGCTCGTCCGCGCTGGCATAGTCGGCCATGGCGTCATACGCCATCACGCGGTAGGTCAGCCAGCCCCACAGCACGGCTTGCCCCGCCAATGCGGCCGGCGGAAACGCGTACAGGGGCAGCATGAGCACCCATACGATGATGAACAGCAAGAATGTGGCCAGCGAAGTGGCGACGCTGCCCAGCAGACTGCCGCCATGCTTCTTGTCCAGCTGCGGAAAGTGCCGCCCGCCGATATGGCGGCCGATGGCCGGCATGGCGAACAGGCCCATGAAGATCAGCGCCGTCAAGATCATCAGCGGCAGCAGCATGAACATGGCGATCAGGGGCACGATGACGGCTTTCAGCACGCCCAGGCCGAAGGTAGCCAGCACCTGGCCGCTGGTACGGAAGAAGTCATATTGCGTAAACAGCGCATGCAGGCTGTCGATCAGCGGCTGCAGGCCCACATACAGCAGCGCGCCCCACAGGATCAGCGACAGGATGAACGGCGCTATGCTGAGCAGCAATATCCTGCCGTGCAATTGCGACAGGAAAGCACGGCCATACGAATTCAACACATTGCGCATCAACGGCGTCCTTTTCGTTTAAATCTTGCAAATTCCACCATGCGGCGCAGGCCCAGCCATTGCTGCTGCCAGAAGCCGCGGCCATAGTTGCGTCCGGGCCGGCCCACGCCCTGGCTGTCGATGCGGGCCAGCTGGTCGCGCACGCCCGTGCGCGCATAAGCGGCCGAGAAATTCGCGGTGCCCAGCAGCATATCCCAAATCGGCAACACTACGCCGAAGTTGCAGCCACCCATGCTGCCCTTGCCTTTCGACTCGTGCCCTACGCCGATCGCGTGATGCGTGCGGTGGAAACGGGGCGAGATCAGCAGCCGCTCGCCGATGCGGCCGAAGTGTATCCTCACATTCGCATGCTGCAAGCTTTGCAGAATGCGCGAAATCGACACCAGCAGCACGTACTGGCCCGGCGGCACGCCGATGCCGAGCGCCACCAGCGCCATCACCACATCGCGCAAAAAGTCGTCGAGCAAGTGATTACGGTCATCGCTCCACAAGTTCATGTTTTGCTGGCTGTGATGCAGGCTGTGCAAGCCCCACCACCAGCCGAAATGGTGCGAGGCCCGGTGGTAGCAATAGTCGACGAAGTCCAGTACCACAAAATAAATGATAAAACTGAGCAAGGGCGTGATGCCGGGCAACAGCGATTCCAGGTTCAAGGGATGAATATTGTCAAAACGCAAGGCGCCCGCCAAGGCATCCATCAGCGGATCGAGCGTGAAGAAGACCAGCACGGAAAACAGGCCGACGCGGTGCAGCACCGTGTAGATGAAGTCGTTCCAGCGGGCGCGCGGGTCGGTGATCTTTTGCGCGGGAATCAAGGCTTCGAGCGGGCGCAGCACGAGAAACAGCAGCACCAGTTCGCACAGGCCGATCAGCAGCCATTCCGTGCCCTCGAACGCTTCTTCCGTGAATTCGCCAAAGCCCAGGTGATAGACGAGCGGATTGACGATGGTCTGGAACAGCCAGCCTTGCGCCACGCCAAAGGCGTCGACCACGGCGTCGATGACGGGGGTGACGAAGCTGACGATGTCGGCGGCGATCATGGCTGGCCCTTCTTCTGCGCGTAGTCAGGATGCGCGCGCAGGGTGGCAAAACAGAAACCCTTGTCTTGCAGGCCGGAAATCAAGGCGTCCAGGTTGGCGGGCGCCCACGGCTCCTTGCGCGACCAGATGCCCATGTGTGCAATGAAGATATCGCCGCTGCGCAAGTTCGCCAGGGCTTTTTTCAGCAGCATGGCGTTTGGATACTTGTCGCTCGGCAGTTCATCGCCGGAATACCCGGCCGGCGCCCAGCCCGCGTGCTGGTAGCCGCAGGCGCTGCCGGCCGCCAGGGTGCGCGGCGACGTGTAGCCGCCCGGCGCGCGCCAGAACGGGTCGAGCTTGCGCCCAGTCAGTTCCTGGAAGCGCGTATCGACACGGCGCAATTCTTCGCAAAACTGTTTATCGGTGAAGGAGGCCAGCTTGCCGCCATCCTTGCCGAACTGAGGCTTGACCTGGATCAAGCCATTGGCCAGATCCTTCTTCCAATACACGTGGTCAAACGTATGCGTGCCGAATGCATGGCCTTCGGCGACCCGGGCTTTCCAATATGGCGCCCAGGACGGATCGAGCGAATAGTCGCCACGCGTGGTTTTTTCATTCGCCAGGAAGAAGGTGGCCTTCACACGGCGCTTGTTCAGCACGTCGGCGATCAGTTGCGCTTGCGACTGGCTGCCCGTGTCGAACGTCATGTAGATCGTACCCTTGCAGGCGGCCGGAGCGGCGGGGGCCGACGATGCGGCCGGGGCGGCCGGGGCAACAGCTGCGGCAGCAGGCGTGGCAGCCTGCGCGGGCGATGCCATGGCGCTGGCGCACAACAGCATGGCGGGCATGTGGCCCGCGAAAGTGAAGCGTTTCGTCATCACACCACCATCACATGCGCGGCGAGTGCGTGGCGAAATACACGCCATGGGGCGAGCGGCCCACCGGTATCGTCTTGATGACCTTGCGCGTCGTCAGATCGATCACGGCCACTTTCTTGATCCAGCGCAGGGTGACCCACATGGTCTTGCCATCGGGCGTGATTTCCATGCAATCGGGGCCACCGGGCACATTGATGGTGCCCACGTTTTCCAGCGTTTGCTGGTCGATGATGTTGATCGTGTTCGACACGCGGTTCGAGACAAACGTCATGCGGTTGTCGCCGAGCGCGCGGAAGTTATGCGTGCCGGCACCCGCCTTGATGCGCTTGACGGTCTTTTGCGTGCGCCAGTCGATGACTTCCACGTAATCGCTGCCCATGATGCCGACCAGCAAATGTTTGCCATCAGGCGTCATCGTGATGCCGGCCGGCGCCGGGCCGACAGGCATGGTCCACTTCACCGTCTGCGTGGCCAGGTCGATGGCACTGACCTGGTTGCTGCCCTGCTGCGTGATGAAGGCCATGGTGCTGTCGGCCGTGAAGGCCATGTGGCTGGGCAACTTCGGCAGCGCGATGCGCTTGGCCAGGGTCAGGTTCTTGCCGTCGTAGCGGTACAGGTCGATGCGGTCCAGGCGCAGCGAGTTCGAGATGAACCACTTCTGGTCCGGCGAAAAGCCGATCTGGTACGGGTCGAGGATGTTGCTGATGCGGCGCTGGATCTGGCCCGACACGGGATCGAGGAAAATCAGCTCGTTGCCGACGGAACTGGCGACGATCAGCGACTTGCCGTCCGGCGTCTCCATCAGATGGTGCGGTTCCTTGCCGACGGCAAAGGTGGACAGGGGGGCGTAGGTTTTCTGGTCCAGCAGTTGCACCGTAGCATCACGGGAATTGAGTACCACCACCACTTCGGCTTGCGCCGTCGATATTGCGGAAACCAGGCACAGCGAGGAAAAAACAAGGCGGCGTAGACTGCGGAACATGGAAGAAATCACTGTTAAATACAAAACATGCATTTTACGTGGAACACCGTATTTATTGTGTGAAATCCCCCCTTAAATGCGAGCGGCGGCCACACATCGCCGTAACTTCCCCATTTTCCCTGCAGCGGGCCTGGAATGGCGCTTTGCAACTCATTGCTCTACAATCTGAAGCTTTCATCGCCTACACAAGGATTATCATGACCACCACCACTACTGCTTCCGGCCTGCAATACATCGATACCGTCGTTGGCGAAGGCGCCGAAGCGCAAGCCGGCAACAACGTTGTTGTACATTACACGGGCTGGCTGCAAAACGACGACGGCAGCGCCGGTTCGAAATTTGACTCGAGCAAGGACCGCAACGATCCATTCGAATTCCCGCTGGGCGCAGGCCGCGTCATCCAGGGCTGGGACGAAGGCGTGCAAGGCATGAAAGTGGGCGGCAAGCGCCAGCTGATCATCCCGGCGGCACTGGGCTATGGCGCCCGCGGCGCCGGCGGCGTGATTCCACCGAACGCCACCCTGATTTTCGACGTCGAACTGCTGGGCGTATAAGAACTGAGCAGGCCGCGATCCAACGATTGCGCCAGGCGCCGCCCCTGTCGATGCAGCGGCGGCGCTTTTGTTTTGAATGTGTCCTCTAATGCACGGCGCGCTTTTTTCACTATGATGTCAGGCACTGCAGCACGCACGGTGGCCACTCCGCCGGGCCTGCCGCACTTTTCCAGCGATTCCATCAGTACACAGGAGCCATCATGAGTTTACAAGAGCAATTCGACCAAGCGCAGCTCGATTCCAAGACCCTGTCCGAGCGTCCGGACAATATGACCTTGTTGAAAATCTACGCCTTGTTCAAGCAAGCGTCGAGCGGCGATGCCACGGGCGAGCGTCCTGGCATGACCGACTTCGTCAACCGCGCCAAGTTCGATGCCTGGGCGACCCTGGCCGGCACCTCGAAGGAAGAGGCGCAACAGCAATACATCGACCTGATCGAAGATTTGAAGGACTGATCATCCCCCTGCCCCGGCACAGCCCGGGGCAATGTTATTATTTCCGTATGACCCCATCACCGATTTCCCTGGCCCATGCCGCCGACCTGCCCCGTCTGTTCGACGTCTGGCACCTGTCCGTCCGCGCCACCCACGATTTTCTCACCGACAGCGATATCGACTTCCTCTGTCCCTACGTGCGCGATGAGCTGGACAGGGTGGCCGCCGAAGGCCTGCTGCACGTGCTGCGCGATGCCGATGGCACCGCTTACGCCTTCCTGTGCGTCGAGCATGCCAAGATCGAAATGCTGTTCGTGCATCCCGATCAGCGCGGCAGCGGCGCCGGCCGCGCATTGGTCCAGCACGCCATCGCCCTTCTGCACGCGGCCGCCGTCGACGTCAACGAGCACAACATCCAGGCGCATGGCTTTTACCGCCACCTGGGCTTTATCGAGGAAAGCCGTTCCGCACTCGATCCGTTCGGCAAGCCTTTCCCCATTTTGCACCTGAAACTGGCCGAAAACGGCTAAAAACTCACCAAAAACCACGCAAACAGCGTGTTAACGCAAAAGTGGCTACCAAAACGGTAGCCACTTTTTCATGCTGAAACAGCGTCAATACTTACTTCTTGGCCGCCGCCAGCGCTTGCGCGATCCAGCCGTCAAACGTTTGCTGGTGGTACTTGATCCAGCCGGCCGTATGGCGCGCGATATCGGCTTGCGTGTTTTCGCCGCGGCGCATGCGCTCGTTTTGCGCATTGATGTCCGCCACGGGCAATTGCATCACCTCGAACAGCTTGGCTGCGGCCGGATTCTTCCGCGCCCATTCCTTGTTGGACACGATACGCGCCGTGTTGACGGCAAAACCGTAATCGCTGCCATCGTCGAGGCGGGTATTCACCTTGTCCGGATTGGCCGAGAACGGCACTTTCAGCCAGACCACGTCCTTGCCCGGCACCAGCACGCCGCTGACCCAGTACGGCGTCCACGTGTAGTACAAAATCGGTTCGCCACGCTTGTAGCGGCCCAGGGTATCGGCGATCAGGGCCGCATAGCTGCCCTGCACGTGCGTCACCGTCTCGCGCAATTTGTACGCATCCATATGGTTCTCGATCAGCGCTTCGCAGCCCCAGCCGGGATTGCAGCCCGTCAAGTCAGCCTTGCCATCGCCATCATGGTCGAACAGCTTGGCCAAGGTGGGATCGCGCAACTGGTCGATATTCGTGATGTTGTACTTCTCCGCAGTCGCCTTGTCGATCAGATAACCTTGCGCGGCGGGACCCGCATACTGGCCCGTGCGCAACAGCTTGGCGTCGCCGCCCGCATTGTTATAGAAATCCTTGTGCATCGGATCCCAGTGCACGGCCATGAAGGTGGCGTCACCGTTGGCAATGGCGATATGCGCAGTCGGATATTCCACTTCCTTGATCGGCTGCACTTCATAGCCGAGCTTTTCCAGCGCCTTGTCGACCAGCATGGTCTGGAAGGTTTCTTCCGCGATCGAGCTTTGCAGCGGCTGCACCTTGACGCCCTTGCCGGGCAGCGCGTCAGCCGTGGCGGCCGGCGCCTGCGCCATGGCCAGGCTGGTGGTCAGGGCCATGGCGGCGATCGCCAGGGCGGAAAACAGCTGGAACTTGCGTTGCGATTTTTGCGTCACTTTAAAATTGTCAATTTGATGCATGTAAATCCTTTCTTATTGTGCGTTGGCCAGCGTGGCTTGCTGTGCAACATTATTTTTCTCCGGGTTGCCGCGCACCAGGCGCAGCACGCAGCCCACAGGACCCGTCTGGTACCAGTGGCGCACGCCGCGGCGTGGCTGGCCCATCGCTTGCGTCAAGCGGTCCAGGGTGATGGCCAGCAGCACGATACCCAGGCCGCCCACAGTGGCCAGGCCCATGTCCAGGCGGCCGATGCCGCGCAAGACCATCTGGCCCAGGCCACCGACGGCGATCATCGAGGCGATCACGACCATCGACAGCGACAGCATCAGCGACTGGTTGATACCGGCCATGATGGACGGCATGGCCAGCGGAAACTGCACGCGGGTCAGCAACTGCCACGGCGAGGCGCCATACGCGCGGGCCGCTTCGATCAGGTCGGGACGCACCTGGCGGATGCCGAGGTTGGTCAAACGCACCAGCGGCGGCAGGGCAAAGATGATCGTCACGATCACGCCCGGCGCATTACCGATACCGAACAGCATCACCACCGGCACCAGGTAAACAAACGCGGGCGTCGTCTGCATGGCGTCGAGCAGGGGGCGCAGGACATTCTGCGCGCGGTCGCTGCTGGCAAGGAAAATACCGAGCGGTAAACCGATGGCCAGGCAGAAGGCCAGGGATGTGAGCACCAGCGACAGGGTGGTCATGGCTTCCGGCCAGATGCCCAGCATCGACACCACCAGCAGCGCCAGCACGGTGCCGATGGCCAGGGTGCGGCTCGTGAATTGCCACGCCAGCAAGCCGATGATGGCGATCACCGTCAGCGACGGAGCGGCCAGCAGCACGCCTTCCACGCCCGACAGCACGCTGTCGATCGGCGCGCGCACGGCCTGGAAGAAGGGGCGGAAATGCGCGACGACCCAGCCCAGGCCCTGGTTGATCCAGCTTTCCAGCGGCAGCGAGCCGTCGAAAATCTGCGTCAGGTGAAAGCCGGCCGCATGTTCCGGCTGCACGGCGGGCGCCGCGGCGTCCAGCCACGCGGTGCTGGCATCGGTGGGCGGCGTCAGCGCCCAGGGATTGATCTGGGCGGCCTGTTCAACAACAGGTTCTACGGTGGTAACAGTGCTTGGGTTCATGCTTGTCCTTTCTGTTGTTGTTCGGCAATGGCTGGCGTGTCGCGGTCGAGGAACTTCAGCAAGGTCGTCTTGCTGATGGCGCCGCGGAAGCTGCCGTCATTGGCCACCACAGGGACGGCGTAAGGCAGTTGCGCCACCTGGCCGAACAGGCCGGCGACGGGCTCGTCTGCATCGATGGTCTGCACGTCGGGCAGGTAGGCATGCGCCAGGCCCAGCGGACCCACGTGGCCGTCGAGCGCACTGCGCAGTGAATCGGCCGAGACGACGCCGAGGAACTTGCGCTGCGGATTGACGACATAGGCAAACGCGCGATCCTGCTCTTCCAGCATCGACAGCGCGGCGCGCGAACCGCGGCTGGGCGACTCGGACACGACGATCTGGCTCTTGCGGGCAATATCGCTGGCCTTGAACACGGCCGCCGCATCGACGCCGCGCACGAAGTTGCGCACATAGTCGTTGGCAGGCTTGCGCAGGATTTCCTCCGGCGTGCCCACTTGCACAACGTGGCCGTCTTTCATGATGGCAACGCGGTCGCCAATGCGCATGGCTTCGTCGAGGTCATGCGAAATGAAGACGATGGTGCGGCGCTTGATCTGCTGCAAACGCAGCAGTTCCGATTGCATTTCCGTACGGATAATCGGGTCGAGCGCGGAAAACGCCTCGTCCATCAGCAGGATCGACGGATCGCACGCCAGCGCACGGGCCAGGCCCACGCGCTGCTGCATGCCGCCCGACAATTCGTCGGGATAGCTGGCGCCGTAGCCGTCCAGCCCCACCTGCTCCAGCGCTTGCTGGGCCAGCGCATGGCGCTCGGCCTTGGGCATGCCGGCCAGTTCCATGCCGAAGGCTGTGTTGTCGAGCACGGTAATTTGCGGCAGCAGCGCGAACGACTGGAACACCATGCTGATGTCCTTGCGGCGCAGGGCACGCAGCTGGGCGTCCGGCAAGGTATTGATGTCGTTGCCGTCGATCAGGATGCGGCCGGCGGTCGGCTCGATCAGGCGGTTCAGCATGCGCACCAGGGTCGACTTGCCCGAACCGGACAGGCCCATGATGACGAAAATCTCGCCTGCTTCAATGGTAAAGGTGGCGTCGAAGACGCCGATGGTGCAGTCGGTCTTGGCCAGGATGTCCTGCTTGCTGGCGCCCTGACGGACGAGTTCAAGTGCTTCTTCTGGCTTGTCGCCGAACACTTTGAACACATGGTCGATAATGATTTGTTTTGCCACGATGTGGTTCTCCCTCGATTTGACGAATGGATTGAAACCCAGCAAGCTGCCAGCTTGCGGCGGGAATCAGCAAACCCTGTTGCGTCGGCTACGCCACGGCGCGCAATGCGCACGGGAGCGACAGGAAACAGGGGGTGACACGCGTGTGACCAGCGGATGGCCAAAGCCGGTGCCGGGGTGCCGTGTGCGTGCTAAAAGAGGCTGTGGTTCAGGACTTTTAACAACGCTAGCGCCATGCAAATACATGGCACCAAATGTATTTGACCGAAAAAAAATCGACCAAGCTACTTTTTAACTGGATGCGGGTGTAAAACCCGAAGAATTATTCACCACTCAGCGAGCGGAGAGTACTGCGAAGCAGAAGGTGAAACGCGGTGTATCTGTTGTAAATATGACTCAAGTATAACGCAAAAAGCCATCAAAGTCCAATGGCTTTCCAAATAGAAATGTGCTAGCAATGTTCGCCAGCGTACAGTCAGACGTAAAAAAGGCGAAAAGAGATGCGTTTTCATCGTCTTTTCGCCCATCGCCGCGACACGCTCCCTAGCACCAAACAGGGCGCCAGACAAGCGGGTGAAACGCCATCAAACTGCTTCGGTAAACACCTTGCGCATTTTCTCGGCGATCTTGCCTTCAATCGTGGAGGCGAAGGTGCTAAGCATGAAACCCAGCTTGATTTGCAGTTGCGCCTGCTCTTTTTCCAGGGTCAGCGAACCATCGACGCCGCTGCGCTCGAAACGCAGCACATCGCCATCCCAGGCACACGCCAGGTCATATTCCTGGGCCAGCTTGTCGGCCACTTGCTGCGCCGCTTCGCGCGCCTTTGCTGCTGTCAGCTTATGTTGCTGAACTATATTTATATCCGCCATCAAACGATCCTTTTATTATAAAAACGGGGGCAATACGGCCAGCATCATACCAGCCGCCATGCGGCAGGCACGGCCGCAGCGGGCGCCGGACGGCCAAAAAAGCCCGTCCTTCCCGCGCATCGTTTGCGCGGAATCAAACCGGACGCGCCGCAGCGGGACGACTATTCCAGTTCCAGTTGCGCGTGTCTTGGAGAACCACCATGGACCAGAAAGTCATCGTGCCGGTCGAAGCCGTACTGACCAAATGCGTGTCCCTGCCCGTCGGCTATGTCCCTACCCCCTCGGCGCCATACCGCCAGCACCGCAAGAATGCGCAACTGACCTTGCAGCCGGGCCCGCCACGCCTGACGGAGGCAACGGTGCGCAACCTGGCCGCCGTACCCGTCGGCTCGCGCGTGCTGATCTGGAAGCAAGATCCGTCCGTCAGCGAACTGGGCACGCGCAAGAGCTTCCTGCCCGGCCTGATCCTGCAAGGCCCGCGCGACGCGCGCATCACCTTTGGCGAGCCGGGCATCGCGCAGGTCAGCCCGAATGCCTTCGGCGACTTCATCGTCTCGCCCAACACCGACCAGTTCGACGCCGTGCACACGTTTGCCATCGTGCGCATGACGCTCACCATGTACCAGCGCGCGCTGGCCAGCAACGACACGGCGCCGCCCCTGCCCTGGCAATGGAACAGCGCCAGCAATACGGCACCGCTGCGCGTGTTCCCGCATGGCTTGCCCAACGTCATGAATGCGTATTACAGCCGCAGCGACAAGGCACTCAAGTTCGGCGACTTCATCCCCAGCGGCGCCACCGAGCGCGTCTACACCTGCCGCTCGCTCGACATCGTCTCGCATGAAACGGGGCACGCCGTGCTCGATGGCCTCAAACCGAATTGGCTGCTCAGCAACAATCCGCCGCAAACGGGCGGCTTGCACGAATCGTTCGGCGACCTGACGGCCATCTTCCTGGCCCTGTCGCAGCTGGACCAGGTGGAAGCGGTGATCGCGCAAACCAAGTCCGACCTGCACGACAAGACCTTCCTGGCCGACCTGGCCGAGCAGTTCGGCTTGGCGCTGGGCCGGCCAAACGGATTGCGCAATGCCGACAATGACATCAAATTGTCCGAAGCGGGCACGGAAGTGCACGCCATCTCGCAAGTGTTTACGGGCGCCATCTACGACATCCTGGCCGACATCTTTGCCCACGAACGCCAGCCCCAGCTGGAAGACGATGCGGCGGTTCTGCACCGCTGCGGCGACTACCTGCGCAGCCTGGTCCTGCGCGCGCTGGTGGCATCGCCCGACCAGGCCGCCACCTATGCCGACGTGGCCGGCCACATGCTGACGATCGCCCAAGCCGATGGCAATGGCGCCTACCTGGACTTCATCCGCAACAGCTTTACCGTGCGCGAAGTGCTCAAGGCCAATGCCATGACGGAGGAGGGGCAAATGACGTTTGCCCCCGATGTCGTCGACGAAGACGGCGCCGTGCAAGACCGGCGCGCCTGCTGCGGTACCATGAACCATGCGGAATACAGCGAATCGGACCAGTTGCTCGAAGCGGAGCGCGAAGCGCTGGCCGCCTGGTGCCGCAGTTACGGTCCCCGGTAAACAGTCCCATACAAGGCAGCGCACCGGCACGTCCGCTTCAGGCCAGCCGCACCAGCGGCAGGCCATGGCGCGGCCCACACCACCCACAACAGCAAGGAGCAGCATGAAAATTTCAGCCCGCAGCAGCGGCGGCTTTGCCGGCCTGAGCGAACAGTATGAGATCGATACGCAAGCCCATCCCGCTGGCCCCAGGCTGGAAGCGGCACTGGCCAGCAGCGGCTTTTTCACGCAGCCGCAGGCCACGGTTGAGCAGGTGGGCGCCGATATTCCCCGCTGGCAGATCACCGTCGATGCGCCCACCGCGCGGCGCACCATCACGTTTGCCGAGGATGGCAGCGCTGAAAATGCACGATGGCAGCAATTGCTGACGCAAATACGCGCCAGCGCCTGAGTGTTCCGGCACTTATTTGTGCCGATCTTGATTTGAGTAAAACAAAAACACCACACGGCAAGCCAGCACAGCCCCGCCCTGCTCTTTGCCGCGTTGGGCGACTGTCGCGTTCTTGCCGCGTTCTTCATGGCAACGTCCCGGATAGTCGCTGAACTGCCCGCTCTGCGCGGCAACGGCGCTGCCAAAAAATGAATTTGCTTATACGTATTGTATATAAGCGGGATTTGTGAGAAATAGCGAATTGCCTTAAAATACAATGCTTTGCTTTAGTATGCGCCGCCGAGTTTCCTGCAGGCGCTACAGCACCTCCCCCAAAAATTGATAGGACTGTTATGACCCACGTTGTCACCGAATCCTGCATCGCCTGTCGCTATACCGACTGCGTCGATGTCTGCCCGGTAGATTGTTTCCGGGAAGGCCCGAACTTCCTGGCAATCGATCCGGACGAATGTATTGACTGCGCCGTCTGCGTGGCAGAGTGCCCGGTGAACGCGATTTTCGCGGAAGAGGACGTGCCGGGCGACCAGCAAGCCTTCATCAAGATCAACGTCGATCTGGCGCGCAACTGGCCTTCGATCACCAAGACGAAGGCTGCCTTGCCGGAAGCGGAGCAATACAAGGACGTCAAGGACAAGCTCGACATGCTGGTGCGCTAAGCACACAGCAGCTGCGGCGGCAATTCCGGCGGGGATAGATATTCCTCCCTGCGGGGGCGTGGCGGCAAAAAACCAGACTAAAAGCAGCGGAAACGCTGCTTTTTTTGCTTTTAAAGCATCGTTGCAGGTCTATCCACGTAACTGTGGCGCGCTGTCACAACTATGCGCAAACAGTGGACCTATGCGCGGTAAAGCACATTTTGTCCTCAACAAATATCGTAAAATTGGATTATGATATTTGAGCCGATATTGGCGCTTGGAATCAAACAAGGACTCTATATGCTTTACCAACTGCACGAACTGCAACGCTCTTTCCTCACTCCGGTGATGCAATGGGCAGACATGTCCTCCAAGTTATTTACCAACCCGGTTTCCCCTCTGGCCCACACCCCGTTTTCGCAACGCATCGCAGCCGGCTACGAGCTGATGTACCGCCTTGGCAAAGACTACGAAAAACCGCAATTCGATATCCAATCCGTTCTCGTCCAGGGCGAGAGCGTCGACATCCGCGAACACGTTGTCGTCACAAAACCGTTTTGCCGCCTGATCCACTTCAAAAAAGAAACCACTGGCTTGCAACAGCCCAAAGTTTTGCTGGTTGCCCCCCTGTCCGGTCACCACTCGACCTTGCTGCGCGATACCGTGCGCGGCTTGCTGGCCGAGCACGATGTCTACATCACCGACTGGACGGACGCGCGCATGGTACCGCTGACGGAAGGCCCGTTCCACCTCGATGACTACATTTATTATGTGCAAGAATTCATCCGCCTGCTGGCGCCTGATTTGCACGTGATTTCCGTCTGTCAACCGACCGTGCCCGTGCTGGCCGCCATCTCGCTGATGGCGACGGCAAAAGATCCGCACATGCCGAAAACCATGACGATGATGGGCGGTCCGATCGACCCGCGCCGCTCGCCCACGCAAGTAAACAACCTGGCGACGGAAAAGAAATTCTCATGGTTTGAAAACACCGTGATCTACGCGGTGCCGCCGAACTACCCTGGCTTTGGCCGCAAGGTGTATCCGGGCTTCCTGCAGCACGCCGGTTTCATCGCCATGAACCCTGGCCGGCACGCGCAAAGCCACCGCGAGTTCTACATGCACCTGGTGACGGGCGATGACGAGCCGGCGGAAGGCCACCGCCAGTTCTACAACGAGTACAACGCCGTGCTGGACATGCCGGCCGAGTACTACCTGGAAACCATTAAAACGGTATTCCAGGAATTCAGCCTGCCGAAGGGCACGTGGAAAGTGGGCGGCCAGCTGGTGCGTCCGCAAGACATCACGAACGTGGCGCTGTTTACCGTGGAAGGCGAGCTGGACGACATTTCCGGTGCCGGCCAGACGCAGGCGGCCCATGATCTGTGTTCGGGCATCCCTGCCGACATGCAGCAAGACTTCGTGGCGCCGAAATGCGGCCACTACGGTATCTTCTCGGGCCGCCGCTGGCGCGAGATCATTTGCCCGAAGATCGGCGAATTCATTCAGAAACACGGCTGATACACGGCATAGCCATCGAAACGCCACGCCAGTGCATACTGGCGTGGCGTTTTCTTTTATGCCCCGCTCATGCCCGTTCGATTTGCACCGTCGGGCGCGTATTGACAAAGATTTGCTCGACCCTTGGCTCGCCCGGCCCCGGCTTCTTCATCGCATAGCCATTCACGAGCTGCGAACGGTTCACCCACAGCGCGTAATACAGGTGATCGGCGCGCGGATCTTCCGTATTCGGATGGATCAATATCGTTAGGCCCAGGCTGTTGAGCTGCAGCCACGGCACGATCACCGGTAACAGGTCATTCGTAAAGCCAAAGTAAAACGATGGCGTCACGTGCGGGCCGCGCGGCTCCAGGTTCCAGTCGCCCAGCTCGATCTGGAAGCGCTCGGCCGCCCACTTGCGTATCAGCGCCGCCTTCTGGTAACTGTCTTCGTCAAAATAGATATGCGCGTGATAGCTCTCGATATCCGTGTAGGCGCGCGGCTTGCTCGGCAAGGTTTCCTCGCCGGGCCGCACGCTGACGGGGCGCGGCGTGGGCGCCGTATCCGTATGCTCGCCCCACGGGCTTTTGCCGGTTGCCGCTGGTTTGACGTCTTTTGCGCGTTTGATGGCGCCATCCTGCCCCAGCGCCGTCCCCGCCAGGCCGGAGGCGGCCAGCGCCGCTACCAGGCCGCCGCCGCGCAAGACCGTGCGGCGTTGCGGAGAAAGGAGATTGGCCCATTCCAGGTCAATGGCGGCGTGTTGATTTTTGTCAGACATAGAATTTCCTGTTCTTGATGATCGGTAGAGGGATGGGGCAAATCAGAACGAGACGGTGGCGCGGGCATAGTAATAGCCACCCAGCACGCCCAGCGGTCCCGTGTTGTCATACGCGCCCGTGTACTGCGCCAGATTCGCGGCGCTGCGGGCCTCGCGCGGTACCTGACCCGGCTTCTGGTCGAAGACATTGTTGGCGCCCACTGTCACGTTGATGCGCTTGCTGACGTCGTAGCCGACGCTGACATCGGTCACGAAGGCTGCTTTCAGCTGGTAATCGCCGCCCGTGATGGCGTTCAGGCGTTTGAGCTTGCCGTAGCGCGTCTCACGTACATTGAATGCCCAACCGGCTTTTTCATACGCCAGCGTGAGGATTTCCTTGTCGCGCGGGGCGCGGTACAGCAAGTCGTACTCGGCCGACTTTCTCAGGGTGCCGATGTTCGGCAGTCCTTGCAGCACGGCGGGAAGTTCCGCCTTGCCCACCAGACTTGTATGGTTGAAATTCGCCGCCGCCGTCCAGCGCAGCTTGCCATCGGCCACGCGCAGCACATCCTCGGCCGTGAAGTCGATGCCGCGCGTGCGCGTGTCGCCCACGTTGGCAAAATAATGCGCGACGAGGCCATTGCCCACCGTCAGTCCCGCCGAGCGCAGCAGGTTTTCAATGACGCCCGCTTGCGCCGCCGTCAGCGGCCGGCCGCTGCCATCGAGCGCCACGCCCGAGCTGCGGTCGATGCCGATGTTCGACGACACGCCCAGACGGTCGCTGACCTTGATTTGATACGCGTCAACGGCCAGACGCAGGGTCGGCGTAGGGTTGAAGGTCAGCCCAGCCGACAGATTCGTCGATTTTTCCGGTTTTAACGCTTGCGCGCCCAGGGCCCGCGCAGCAGGCGAATTGGGCTGCGCCAGGGTATACGGCACGCCCGCATGGTCGGACGTGTTCGAATACGACTGCGTCACCAGGCTCGGTGCATGGAAACCGTTGCTGACGGTGCCGCGCACGGCCAAGGCGGGCATAACGTCATAACGGACGGACAAACGGCCCGTCGTCTTGCTGCCGAAATCCGAATACTTTTCGGCACGCAAGGCCGTGTCGAGCAGCCATTGCGGCGTCAGTTTCGCCCCCAGGCCGACGTACGCCGCATAGCTGTGGCGCGCCGTGCCGGATGCGTCGACGGGCAAGTAGCCGGCCAGCGCCGATGCGCCGCTGCCCAGCCAGGATGCGGGTTCGCCGGGGCTGCGCTGCTGCGTTTCATGCGAATACTCGAGACCGGCGCTGAAGTCGGCCGGTTCGGCCAAGCCCAGCGGCACGGGACGGCGCGCGTCCGCATTCGTCGTCGAGCGGCTGTAGCGCTGATTGCCGATAGTAAAATCCGTCTTGCCACCCGGATAAGTGAGCGAATAATTGGCCGAGTGTTCCACGCCCACGTCGATATCGTCGCGGCCATAGGTGCTGCTGATATCCCAGCGCCAGCCCGCCGTCTCGCCCTTGATGCCACCCGTCAAGGAAAAGTCGTTTTCGCTCGTCGTTTCATATGGCGTGAAGCCGTCGGGATACACGGCCAGCAAGCCTTTGTTGATATTGAAAATGGTATTGGGCAGGCGGAAATTCTGCGCCGAGCGGGCATTGCGGTGCGCGTAGGTACCGAAACCGTACAGTTGCACCGCGTTCGACACGTCATAGCCGAGATTGGCGCTGAGCGAGGCGGTCGTGCTTTGCGGCACGCCCGTATTGCGCCATGGATTGCTGTTGCGGTTCGCTTCGGCCGCGTTCGGCGAGGCGCCGGCCGGCAAGCTGTTGTTCGGTCCCAGTTTGACCAGCTGGCCATCGCTGTTGCGCACGGCAGGATACGACAGGTAGGCGGGATTCAGCCCGAAATTGCGCACGGCGATGCCCTGGCGCTGGACTTCGGCGCCGAAGTGGGCAAAGCCGTGCTCGCCCAGGCGCGTGCCGCCATCGATGCGCGCGGAACCGTTCGTGCCATCGCCATCATAGGTGGAACCGAGCTGCGTGACGAAGCTGCCCTTGTCGTCCGCCTTCAGGATGATGTTGATGACGCCGGCAATGGCGTCGGAACCGTAGATGGCCGAGGCGCCGTCGCGCAGGATTTCCACGCGGGCAATGGCCCCCGTGGGGATCAGGGCCAGGTCGGTGGCGACGGAACCGGGAAAGCCATCTTCATTGACGATGGCCGTCGTATGGCGGCGCTTGCCATTGACCAGCACCAAGGTATGCGACGGATCGAGGTTGCGCAGCTGGCCGGCGCGCACGATGCTGCCCAGATCGGGCTGCACGCGGGCCGGCAAGTTAAACGATGGCAAGGCCGTATCGAGCGCCTCGAGCAAATTCAGTTTACCGGTCGCCTGCAATTGCTGCGCGCTGATCACGTCGATCGGCGCGGCGCTGTTGGCCACCGTGCGGCCCGTGCCACGCGCGCCCGTGACGATGACGGCGTCCAGCGGTGCTTGCGCATGGGCCACGCCAGGCGCTCCCAGCACGAGCACGGCCAACGAGACGGCGTGCGCCAATTGCCGCAAACGGGGGATGGGCTCTTGCTTGTGAATCGATTCCGGCATACGAAAACATCCTTTCAAAGTCGTCAACACAGTGGCTGCAGACTAAAGGATGGACAAACAAACAAGAACGAATGGTTTCGTATTTAGATATTTCGTTTTGGCAACGAACAACAGCGGCGCGCAGTGTCAGGGATGGGCTGGGGCCGCCGCCAGGCTCTGGTCGAGCCGTTTCCAGTAATCGCGTTCCAGACGGGCCGTGTCGAGGTCGCGCGCCGCCTCGTTGAAACGCTTTTGCCGCGCCGCCCCCTCGGCATCGCGCTGGAAGCACACGTGCACGGGGCGCTCCTTGAAGACGGTATCGATGACGGCGATGCGTTCCCGTTCAGCCTTGCTGAAGTTGCGTCCCATCAGCAAGTGCTGCAGCACATGGCGTTCGATGACGATCACGCGGTAACGCTTGATCAACAGCTTCTTCAGGTTCGTCGCGTCGTTCAAGCCCTCTTCCGTCTTCAGTTCGCCGCGCGCCACCATGCCATCGAACTGCTCCCCGTTCGAATAACCGGCCACGGTGCCGATGCGCAGCTGGCCCAGATCGGCCAGGGTGGCGCCGGGCACGCCATCCTCCTTCAGGTAGGCCAGCACACCTTGCGTATTGCCGACCGGAACAGAAAAATGGCAGAGTTTTTCCCGTTCGGGCGTGCGCCAGACGGCCAGGAAACCGGCGTAGCGGGGACTGGCCAGGCCAAACTGCATGGCGCGCTTCCATGGAAAATACTCATATTTGACAACATAGCCCATGCGTTCGAAGATGGCGCTGACCATGGCGCCCGACATGCCGTCGGCAGGCAGGCTGCGGGAAATGAAGGGCGGCCAGTCTTCCGCCGCGAAGCGGACGATGCGCGAGCTGGCGGTGCCCGGCGCCGCCATGGGAGAAGCAGCCTGCTGTGCAAGGGCAAGTGTAGAGGACATGAAGAAACAGAAGGGCAAACCAACTGTCCGGAGGAAACGCATGTTTTGCTCCTATGGCCTGGCGCGCATTGCAATACAGGCGCGGCAACAGGACTGGCGGTCGGCTTTTTTTGATCACTACCTTGATAAAAATCATGCTCCCACAAAAAAAAGAAATTGCAAAGTTGTTTATTTACACTTTGACATTCCAAGGAGAAATAAAATACGATTGCGGCGCGCCTGCAACAGCCTGCCGCGGCACACGCTATCCCCTCTTGCAAAACAGGTTTTTACTTGTGCGCGCGCCGGATGGCCGATAATGGCGTTTTACCGTGGAAGATGACCGTGCCGCACCCTGCCCCTCCCTCACTTGCCGATCAGATCGAAGACTTGCTGCCGCAAACGCAATGCACCAAATGCGGCTACAACGGCTGCCGCCCGTATGCGGAAGCCATAGCCGCAGGCAGCGCCGACATCAACCAGTGCCCACCGGGCGGCGCGCAAGGCATCGCGCGCCTGGCCGGCTTGCTGGGCAAAAAAATCATTCCCCTCAATCCCGTCAACGGCCTCGAACGTCCACGATCGGTCGCCTATATCGATGAATCGCTGTGTATCGGCTGTACCCTGTGCATCCAGGCTTGCCCGGTGGACGCCATCGTCGGCGCCGCCAAGCAGATGCATACGGTCGTCACGGACCTGTGCACCGGTTGCGACCTGTGCGTGGCACCGTGCCCCGTCGACTGCATCGTCATGTACCCCGTCAGCGGCGACGCGACGGGCTGGGATGCCTGGAGCCAGATGGATGCCGACGACGCGCGCGCGCGCCACGATTTCCGCACGCAGCGGCTGCGCCGCGAAGCCGAGGCCAACGATGCGCGCCTGGCCGCCAAGGCCGTCGCCAAGATGCAGGAAGTGACGCAGGAAGTGCCTGTCACGCCAGATGAACTGGCAGAAAAGGAACGCAAGCGCGCCATCATCGCCGCCGCCATGGAGCGCGCGCGCGCCAAGGCCGCTGCCGTCAGCACGGATACCGCCCCGCCCGCCCCCACGACACCGAAAAAAGACGCATGAACGCCGCCAAACGCCTGGAAATCTTTACGCGCTTTCGCGCCGCCAACCCTTCCCCGAAAACGGAACTCGAATACACGACGCCGTTCGAGCTGCTGATCGCCGTGCTGCTGTCGGCGCAGGCAACGGACGTGTCCGTCAACAAGGCGACCCGCTTGCTGTATCCGGTCGCCAATACGCCGGCCAAGATGCTGGCCCTGGGCGTCGACGAGCTGACGCAGTACATCCGCACCATCGGCCTGTTCCGCACCAAGGCGAAGAATGTCATCGCCACCTGCCAGATCCTGCTGGAGCAGCACGGGGGCGAAGTGCCGCGCGACCGCGCCTCGCTGGAAGCCCTGCCCGGCGTGGGCCGCAAGACGGCGAATGTCGTCATGAACACGGCGTTTGGCGAGCCGACGATGGCGGTCGACACGCATATCTTCCGCGTCTCGAACCGCACCGGCATCGCACCAGGCAAGAATGTCGACATCGTCGAGCAAAAGCTGCTGAAATTCGTGCCCAAGGAATTCCTGCACGACGCCCACCACTGGCTCATCTTGCACGGCCGCTACACCTGCACGGCCCGCAAGCCGCAATGCTGGAACTGCATGATCGCCGACCTGTGCGATTACAAGGATAAGTCGCCGATGCCGGCCGTGGTATAGGTTTTCCCATAAAAAATGGCCCCAAAGGGCCATGATCCTGCTGTGTCGCCGCGTAGGTCGGATTACGCGCGTCGCGCTAATCCGACCTACAGCAAGACCATATTATCGCGATGGATCAGCTCATGGCCTTCCATGTAGCCGAGAATCGATTCGATCTCGGTGGACGGCTTGCGCATGATGCGGCGCGCTTCGCCGCTCGTGTAGTTCGACAGGCCGCGCGCCACGGGCACGCCATCCGCATCGACGCAGGTGATGACGGCGCCGCGGCCGAACTCGCCATTCACGCCCGTCACGCCGATCGGCAGCAGGGACTTGCCTTCCTGGCGCAGCTTTTGCACGGCGCCAGCATCGAGCACGACGGCGCCGGCCGTGTGCAGATGATCGGCCATCCACTGCTTGCGCGCCGTCAACTGCCCCGTTTGCGCCAGCAACTGCGTGCCGATCGCTTCGCCCTGGGCAAGGCGGCTGAGCACGTCGCTGTCGCGGCCCCAGGCGATGATGGTGTGGGCGCCGGACTTGGCGGCGCGCTTGGCGGCGAGGATTTTCGTCAACATGCCGCCACGCCCCAGGCTGCTGCCGGCGCCGCCCGCCATCGCTTCCAGGGCCGGATCGCCGGCGATGCCTTGCGTGATCAGATAGGCGTTCGGGTCCTTGCGCGGGTCGGCCGAGAACAGGCCGTGCTGGTCCGTCAGGATGACCAGCGCATCGGCTTCGATCAGGTTCGCCACCAGGGCGCCCAGGGTATCGTTGTCGCCGAACTTGATTTCATCGGTGACGACGGTATCGTTTTCATTGATGATCGGCACCACGCCCAGGCGCAGCAGGGTCGTCAGGGTGGAGCGGGCATTGAGGTAGCGTTCGCGGTCGGCCAGGTCGGCGTGCGTGAGCAGCACTTGCGCCGTGCCGAGGCTATGGGCGCGGAAGCTGCTTTCATAGATCTGCGCCAGGCCCATCTGGCCGACAGCGGCGCAGGCCTGCAATTCGTGGATATCGGTGGGACGCTGCTCGAAGCCGAGGCGCAGCATGCCTTCGGCGATGGCGCCGGAACTGACCAGCACGACTTCCTTGCCGAGGGCGCGCAAGCCGGAAATCTGCGCGGCCCAGCGCGCGATGGCGGCATGGTCGAGTCCGCGGCCATCGTTGGTGACCAGCGAGGAGCCGACTTTGATGATGATGCGGGTAGCTTTTTGAATCACGGAATCCATGGGGCGGCGCTCTTCACTTAATAGACGTCAGCGCGCAGGACGCAGCAGCAGCAAGGCCAGCCCCGCCGTCAGCTCCATTGCGCACATGAACAACACAAAACCCTGGGGCAAGCCGAAGCTGATGGCCGCGAACAGACGGCCGGCGGGCTGCGCCAGGACCAACATTGCAGTGATATCGCCGAGGACGGGCGGTTCGCCCTGCCGTGCCGCGAACAGCGCCAGCAGCGCGGTAGCGCCCCAGACACCGACATGGGAAGCGTAGAACTGGCTGTAGCCATCGACGCCATTGAGGAAGATGCCCATGCCGGCCGCCATTTCATCGGCGAACAACAAACAGGCGATCGCGCTCAGCCCGTAAGCATACGCGATCAGATGCAATATACGGCGCTGCCACGCTTGCTTGCGTGCGAACGCGGCAGCGGCCGTCTGTACCGACATCAGGGCAAGGCGCTTAGTCGAGGATCTTGAAACGCGGATCATCCGGGTCGATCGACGAGATACCGCGTGCTTCTTCGGTCATCTGCGTTTCTTCGGCGCGGCTTTCGCTGTGTTTCTTCTCTTCCAGATGCTGGTAGATGGCATTGACCAGTTCCGGGCAACCCTGATGGCTCAGCGCGGAAATCTCGAAGACGGGACCTTTCCAGGCGAAACGCTTGAGGAAGTCCTTGACGATCTTCTTGCGCTCGTCTTCCGGCACCATGTCGAGCTTGTTCAACACCAGCCAGCGCGGCTTGTCGACCAGCGACTCGTCGTACTTCTTCAATTCCTTGACCAGCGCCTTGGCTTCCTTGACAGGATCGACGTTGGTTTCAAACGGCGCCAGGTCGACGATGTGCAACAGCAGACCCGTACGCTGCAAGTGGCGCAGGAATTGATGGCCCAGGCCCGCGCCTTCGGAAGCGCCTTCGATCAAGCCGGGAATATCGGCGATCACAAAGCTCTTCTCGTGCGACACGCGCACCACGCCCAGGTTCGGGTGCAGGGTGGTAAATGGGTAGTCGGCAATTTTCGGACGCGCGTTCGAGACGGCCGAAATGAAGGTCGATTTGCCGGCGTTCGGCATGCCCAGCAAGCCCACGTCCGCCAGCACTTTCAGCTCCAGGCGCAATTCGCGGCGTTCGCCTTCCTTGCCCTCGCCTTTCTGGCGCGGTGCGCGGTTGGTCGAGGACTTGAAGTGGATATTGCCCCAGCCGCCCTCGCCGCCCTTGGCCAGCAGTTCGATCTGGCCGTGTTCGGTCAAATCGGCCAGGATTTCGCCGCTCGCGTTGTCGATGATCAAGGTGCCGACCGGCATGCGCAGGTGGATGTCATCGGCGCCCTTGCCATAGCAATCTGCGCCACGGCCAGGCTCGCCATTGCGAGCCTTGTGCATTTTGGAGAAGCGGAAATCGACGAGCGTGTTGATATTGCGGTCGGCGACTGCCCAAATGGTGCCGCCCTTGCCGCCATCGCCGCCATCGGGACCGCCGAAAGGCCGGAATTTTTCACGGCAGAAAGATGCGCAGCCGTTGCCGCCATCGCCCGCGATGACTTCGATTTTTGCTTCGTCGATAAACTTCATAATTTTGCCGCCATAAAACTAAAAAGGCTCTACCTTGGGCAGAGCCTTTCGATTGAAGGCTTGCGCCTTACATCATGCGATCATTGCGGAGCGAACTGGCGCTCCGCCAATGAATTACGCTGGTACTGCTTCGTTTGGTACAACGGTCACGAATTGCTTCGAGCCGGCACCTTTGACAACGAACTTCACTTTGCCCGCGATCAGCGCGAACAGGGTGTGGTCCTTGCCCATGCCTACGCCTTCGCCGGCGCGCACTGGGGTGCCGCGTTGACGAATGATGATGCCGCCGGCATTGATCGTTTGACCGCCGTAGACTTTCACGCCCAGACGTTTTGATTCTGAATCACGGCCGTTTCGCGTTGTGCCGCCGCCTTTTTTATGTGCCATTTAAGACTCCTTGATAGCTGATTATGTAGACAAACTGCGTCAAACAGCGGCGATTAGCCGTTGATCGAAACGATTTGGATTTCGGTAAAATTCTGGCGATGGCCTTGATGCTTTTGGTAGTGCTTACGACGACGCATCTTGAAAATTTTGACCTTATCATGGCGACCATGCGCCACAACCGTAACCAGTACCGTTGCACCTTCGACCAATGGAGCACCAAACTTGATGCTGTCGCCCGCGCCTACTGCGAGAACTTGATCGATGGTGATTTCGGAACCAATGTCTGCCGGTATCTGTTCTACTTTAAGTTTTTCGCCAGCGACAACTTTGTATTGTTTGCCACCGGTTTTTATGACCGCGTACATGATTTGAAACCTCATCAAATGTTGAAAGAATTTGTCCCACTGTCACGCAAAGCAAGCCGTACACAACAGGGGGAACCAGCGATTATACACGGACTGAGAAATTGCGTCAAAAACTATTCACAAAGCCTGGCGATCGTGGTATGTCGACAACCTGACCATCATGTCAGGCTCGCGCCAGGCAGACAGGAAAACGCGCGGCAGTGCCAACAAGATCAAACAATTGCCCTACAGCCATGGGCAAACATCACGCGCGCGCAAGCCTTGTCGTATAATCGCGGCACCCACAATCTAATGCAGGTTCGCCTTGTCTGACGCTAACAAACACGTTAACCAAAACACCATCGTGCAAACGATTGCCGCCGATATGGATGCAGTCAATACGGTGATCCGCCAAAAGTTGCACTCCGATGTCATTCTGATCAACCAGATCGCTGAATACATCATCAGCGCAGGGGGCAAACGCATCCGCCCCGTGCTGATTTTGCTGGTGGCCAATGCCCACGCCTATCGCGGCACGGCGCACCATGAACTGGCCGCCGTGGTTGAATTCATCCATACCGCCACCCTGCTGCACGACGACGTCGTCGACGAATCGTCGATGCGCCGCGGACGCCAGACAGCCAATGCCCTGTTCGGCAATGCCGCTTCGGTGCTGGTGGGCGACTTCCTGCACTCGCGCTCGTTCCAGCTGATGGTGTCGCTCAATAATATGCGCGTCATGCAAATCCTGTCCGATGCCACCAACGTGATCGCCGAAGGCGAAGTGCTGCAGTTGCTGAACATGCACGATCCGGACGTGACGCAAGAGAGCTATTTGAACGTCATCCGCTCGAAGACGGCCAAGCTGTTCGAAGCGTCGGCGCAACTGGGCGCCCTGATCGCCGGCGCCAGCGAAGACGATATCGAAGCGGCCGCCGAATACGGCCGCTCGCTGGGCACGGCTTTCCAGCTGATCGACGACGTGCTCGACTATGCAGGCGACGCCGCCGAAATCGGCAAGAACGTGGGCGACGACTTGCGCGAAGGCAAGCCGACCATGCCGCTGATCTGGCTGATGGAAAACGGTACGCCGGAACAGCGCGAACTGGTGCGCAGCTGCATCGAACAAGGCGACGAACAGCATTTCGACGCCGTCCTGACGGCCATCACCAGCAGCGGCGCCCTCGACTACACGCGCAAGCAGGCGGAAATTGCCGGCCAGCGCGCCGCCGATGCCATCGCCGGCTGGCCCGACAGCGTCTACAAGCAATCGATGCTGCAACTGTGCTCGTTTGCCGTCGACCGCAATCACTGATCGCGTTTCGCTATCGACAATAAACAACGGCGCCACTGGCGCCGTTTTTTTATACTCCGCTCATTGCACCGGCTTGCCGTCGGCGCCGACCACGGCCTGGCCGTCTTCCTTGGCAAATGCCCCTTGCTGCGGCAGCGGCAAAATCTCCAGCACCTTTTCCGACGGCCGGCACAGGCGCACGCCCAGTTCCGTGACGACGATGGGGCGGTTGATCAAAATAGGATGGGCTTGCATGGCGTCCAGCAGGGCCGCATCGCTCAGCTCAGGATTGGCCAGGCCCAACTCGTCGTACAAGGCGCCCTTGTCGCGCATGACGGCGCGCACGGACAGGCCCGCGCGTGTAATCAGGTCGACCAGTTCCTCGCGCGAAGGCGGATGCTTGACGTAATCGATGATGACGGGCTCGACGCCCGTGTTGCGGATCAGGGCCAGGGTATTGCGCGAGGTGCCGCACGCCGTGTTGTGATAGATCGTGATCGTCATGTCGTGATGTCCTTTAAATTAGGTTCGCTGACGCAGCAAGGTGCGCCGGCGCAGCAGTTCTCGGTCAAAAAGGCCAGCAAGCCGTTCATGCCCGCATAATTGGCCGCGTAAATGATGGAACGGCCCGCCTTGTTCGCCGTCACCAGATTGGCGTGCGCCAGTTCTTTCAAGTGAAATGACAGCGACGATGGCGCGATTGCCAGTGCTTCGGCAATTTTCGTCGCGGCCATGCCTTCCGGCCCCGCTTGCACCAGCAGGCGGAATACGGCCAGCCGCGATTCCTGCGCCAGCGCCGCCAGGGCCACGATGGCGGAAGCGCTCGTCAGCGGCGTCGCCGCGCCCGCTATTGTGTTTTCATTTTCCATATTTCAATAATAGTCGAATTATTGAATCATTTCAAGCGACAGGCC
This sequence comes from Janthinobacterium sp. GW456P, assembly GCF_002127655.1. Classification (GTDB taxonomy): domain Bacteria; phylum Pseudomonadota; class Gammaproteobacteria; order Burkholderiales; family Burkholderiaceae_D; genus Janthinobacterium. Next base: position 2,581 of record NZ_NEHB01000026.1, on the reverse strand, counting down.
TTGGCTCAATACCTTACGTAACCCAGCGCACCGACTGTCCTGGCCTATCGGTCTACCTTGAGGAAAAAACATTGCGATTGGCTTACCATGACACGCTCAACCCCGCTCAAGATCCTCGGCTGGAGTCTGGCCGCCCTGCTTACCCTCATCGCCATCGTGGTCATCTTCGTGCTGACCTTCGACTGGAACCGCGCCCGTCCCTACGTCAACGAGAAGGTGTCGGAAAGCACGGGCCGCAGTTTCGTCATCGGCGGCGACCTGCAGGTGACATGGAAGCAAGGCCTCAAAACGGAACCGGGCTGGCGCCGCTACGTGCCGCGGCCCGTCATCAGCGCGCAGGACGTGCGCATGAGCAACCCGGACTGGGCCACGGCCGGCCCGCAACTGGCCAGCGCGAAACGCATCGACCTGGCCATCCATCCCCTGCCCCTGTTGCAGCACCGCGTGGTGCTGACGGACCTGGCGCTCGACGCACCCAATATCGCCTTGCAGCGGCGCGCCGACGGCAGCAACAGCTGGACCCTGAAAGACAATGGTCCTTCGGCATGGGACGTGGAAATCCAGCGCATGGCCTTCGGCAACGGCGCCATCCGCTACCTGGACGAAGGCATCGACCTCGACCTGCAAGCCAAGGTCAGTTCGACGGCGCCCGACGCCACGCCGGGCGATGCGCCAGACAGTGCGCCCGTGCAAAAATACGGCATCGCATTCACCCTGGGCGGCAGCTACCGCAAGGCGCCCGTGACGGGCGGCGGCAAGGCGGGCGCCGTGCTGTCATTGACCGACAACCACACCGTGTATCCCGTACAGGCGCAGGCCGTATTGGGCAAGAACAAGGCCAGCATCGCCGGTACACTGACGGACCCGCGCTCGCTGTCGGGCATCGATCTGCAGCTGAGCCTGGCTGGCGCCAGCATGGCCGACCTGTATCCGCTGACGGGCCTGCTGCTGCCGGAAACGCCGGATTACTCCACCAAGGGCCGCCTGCTGGGCAAGAAAGACGGCGCCATCTGGAACTGGACCTACCAGAACTTCAAGGGCACGGTGGGCCAGAGCGACCTGGCCGGTACCCTGCAATATTTGCCACGCCAGCCCCGCCCCCTGCTGCGCGGCGACGTGACGTCGCAGCAACTGCGCCTGGAAGACCTGGGCCCCACCATCGGCGCCGACAGCAATGCGCGCAAACAGGCGCGCGGCAAGGCGCCCGTGCAGCCCGACAATAAAGCCTTGCCGGTAGAACAGTTCAACACGGCCAAATGGGATGCGCTCGATGCCGACGTACAATTCACGGGCAAAAAACTGGTGCGCACGCATGACATCCCGCTCAACGACATCGTCGCCAACATCCGCATGCAAGACAAGGTGCTGAGTTTGACACCGCTCAACTTCGGCATGGCGGGCGGCGACATCACCTCGAACATCACGCTCGATGGCCGGCAGAAAACCATCGCCGCGCAAGCCAAGGTGGCGGCGCGCCACCTCAAGATACGCGAACTGTTTCCCAAGCTGCAATCGATGCAAGCGAGTTTCGGTGAAGTGTATGGCGACGCGGCGCTGACGGGTCATGGCAACTCCGTTTCCGCCATGCTGGCCAGCGCGAATGGCGAGCTGGCGGCCACCGTCAGCGAAGGCTCCGTCAGCCAGTTCATGCTGGAACTGGCCGGCCTGAACCTGGCCAACGCCGTCTTCGTGAAAATCTTCGGCGACAAGCAAGTCCACCTGAACTGCCTGGCCAGCGATTTCGCCGTCACGAACGGCCAGGCCGACGTGCGCCGCTTCGTGCTCGACACGGACACGGCCGTCGTGAACGTCACGGGCAACGTCAACCTGGCCACCGAAACCCTGGACCTCGACGTGCGCCCCCGCACCAAGGGCGCCCGCATCATCACCCTGCGCACGCCGCTGTACGCAAAAGGCACGTTCAAGAACCCGGACGTGGGTCCGCAAAAAGGCCCGCTGGCCCTAAAGGCGGGCGCCGCCGTGGCCCTGGCCACCGTCGTCACCCCACTGGCCGCCCTGCTGCCGCTGGTCAACGTCGACAAGGCACCCGACACGGACTGCGCCGCCGTCATGGCCCAAGCCAATGCCACCCGCAAAGCCCCCACCTCGCCCACCACCAATGCGCCAGCCAAAAAGGTCAGCGAGGCGGACATCAAGAAGGCGCAGCAGGAAAAGAAATAGGCGTTGACGCAGCCACTTGAAACCCGCCCCGCCATCTGCTGTAATGAAGGAAAGCGGGGTGTGGCTCAGCCTGGTAGAGCGCTGCGTTCGGGACGCAGAGGCCGGAGGTTCGAATCCTCTCACCCCGACCAACCTTTTATATAAAAAGCCTAATCGAATCAATCGTTTAGGCTTTTTTGCTTTGAATGATCCGTCCTGGAATAAGTTGACACTTTTTCGTTACAGAGAAGGAGTGTCCGATGGAACAACGGGTTCGACGCAGTCAGCGAGATTACAGCCTGGCTTTTAAATTGAGCGTTGTCGAGCAGGTTGAAAAAGGCGAGATGACGTACAAACAAGCGCAAACGCGCTACGGAATACAGGGCCGGTCGACAGTTTTGGTATGGTGTCGCAAACACGG
>NZ_NEHB01000025.1 GCF_002127655.1 Janthinobacterium sp. GW456P | reverse complement strand
ACTTTCGCGCTATTGACAAAGCGTTGTGTTTGTCAGCTGCGAAGAAGGAAGAGTATGAAGCGTTTCGGCTAATTCGTCAACCTTCTTTTTCTCGCTTCACGCTGCATTTGCATGCGCCGTTCAGCGAGGGGGCGAATTATAGCCCTGCCCCGCGCGGCCCGCAAGCGCTATTTTGCGGCCGGGCACTTATTGCTGTGTGATATCGTAGCGCCGACCACATCCTGCCTCATCCACATAGATTCCCATGCCCATCCCACACATCCTCCACACCGCCGATCCCGCCCTGTCCAGCGCCCTCGAACACGCCATCAATAGCAAAACGAAACCGCTCGGCAGTCTCGGCATGCTGGAAACCCTGGCACGCCAGATCGGCCTGATCCAGCAAAGCACGCAACTGGCCTTGCGGCAGCCCGCCATCATCGTGTTCGCGGCCGACCATGGCGTCGTCGCGGAAGGCATTTCCGCCTATCCGCAAAGCGTCACCTGGCAAATGGTGGAGAATTTCCTGGGCAACGGCGCCGCCATCAATGTCTTCGCCCGCCAGAACGATTGCGCCCTCTATATAGTAGACGCTGGCGTGAACCATGATTTCGGTCCGCGCGACGGCTTGCTAGACCGCAAGCAGGGTCCCGGCACGCGCAACTTCGCCACAGAACCCGCCATGAGCGCAGCGCAATGCCTGGCCGCCATGCAGGCGGGAATGGATCTGGTCGCCACCCTAGATGGCAATGTGCTGGGCTTCGGCGAAATGGGCATCGGCAACACCACGGCCGCCGCCGCGCTGATGCACAAGCTGACAGGCACGCCGGTCGCCGACTGCGTGGGCGCCGGCACGGGCCTGTCGAAGGAAGGCGTACTACATAAACAGCAAGTGATCGAAGTGGCCGTCGCCCATCACACGGCAGTCGATGAGCCGCTCAGCGTGCTGGCCACTTTCGGCGGCTTCGAAATCGCCATGATGGCCGGTGCCATGCTGAAGGCGGCGGAACGGCGCATGGTTCTGCTGATCGACGGCTTCATCGTCAGCAGCGCGCTGCTTGTGGCGGCGCGTTTGCAGCCGGCCATCCTCGATTACTGCGTGTTTTCGCACTGCTCCGATGAAAACGGCCACCGCCAGCTGCTGGCCAGCCTCGGAGCACGTCCGCTGTTGCACCTCGATTTGCGCCTCGGCGAAGGCACGGGTTCGGCACTGGCCTTGCCGCTGCTGCACGCGGCTGTCAACTTCATGCGCGAGATGGCGACCTTCGCCTCGGCCCAGGTCAGCGAAAAATCCACTGCAGCTTAAGACGATGCTCAATCCCGTTTCCGCCGCAGTCCATCAGTGCCGCCTCTTCTTCATCGCGCTGCAATTCTTCACGCGCCTGCCCATACCCCGCTGGGTGGGTTTCGAGCCGGCCTGGCTGCAGCACGCCTCGCGCTACTTTCCCCTGGTGGGCGTGGTGGTGGCGGCGATTTGCGGCGCCGTGTATCTGCTGGCCAGCTGGCTGCTGCCGTCGGCGGTGGCCGTGCTGCTGGCCGTCGCCGCCGGCATCTACCTGACGGGCGCCTTCCATGAAGACGGTTTTGCCGACATGTGCGACGGCTTCGGCGGCGGTTTGACGCGCGAGCGGGTGCTGGAAATCATGAAGGATTCGCGCATCGGCGCGTATGGCGCCATCGGCATCGTCTGCCTGCTGGCCGTCAAATGTGTGGCACTCGTCTCGCTGCCGCCCGCCGTCGTCGTGGCGGCGCTGTTCATCGCCCATCCGCTCTCGCGCCTGGCCGCCGTCTCGCTGATCCGGTTCATGGACTATGCGCGCGATGAAGGCAAGTCCAAGCCGATGGCCCAGGAAATGAGCACCACTGAATTCCTCATCGCCGCCGGCTGCGCCCTGCTGCCTGCCATCGCCTGCGGACTGCTGGGAATATTTGACTGGGCGGCGCTGGCCCTTGCCATCGTGGCGGCGGCAGCTGCCGCATTCTGGCTGGGCCGCAAATGCCAGCGCCGCCTGCAAGGCTACACGGGCGACTGCCTGGGCGCCGTGCAGCAGGTGGCGGAAGTGGCGATTTACCTTGCCATCCTGTCGAGTTTTCAACCTCCATTGCGCTTCTACTAAACAAGCATGCGCCTGATCCTCGTCCGCCACCCCGCGCCGCAAGTCACCACCGGCACCTGCTATGGCCGCAGCGACGTGGCGGTGGCGGCGCACGAAATGGCCGCGGTGCGCGCCAGCCTGCAAGCGACGCTGCCGGCCGGCATGCCGCTCTATGCCAGTCCGCTGCGCCGCTGCGCCGGCCTGGCGACGGCCCTGGCGCAGGATCTGCCCGCGAGCGAATTGCACTTTGATGCCCGGCTGGCCGAAATGGATTTCGGCACCTGGGAAATGCAGCCCTGGCACGCGATTGCGCGCGCGGACATCGATGCCTGGGCCGCCGACCTGGCCTGGTACCGCCCCGGCGGCGGCGAGAACGTGCTGGCGATGGCTGCCCGCGTCGATGCGTTTTTAGGCGATCTGTTGCGCGAACAACACGCAACGGCGGTCATCATCTGCCATGCGGGCACCATCCGCCTGTTGTCGGCACTGCAAACGGGGCTGCCATTGGAGGAAGCCGCCCTACTGGCCGCCCGATCCGCCCACAAAATCGCCTACGGTGCGACCGTCGTCGTCGATTTCTGATATCGAATAGACCAGCCAGCCATTTCAGTCTAAGCCTGCTGCACGTATAATGGCGGGGTTTTGGTGCCCGCGTTCATGTCCATGAGCGCAGTTAAACGGGAAACACGATGCCGCGCTCGCGGCGAACGTGTGCTGCCCCCGCAACGGTAAGCAAGTGTCGCCCCGGCCTACAGGAAGCGGACGACAAGCTATCTCTGACAACCACTGTGCTTGCAATCATCGAGCATGGGAAGGTGGGATAGCCGTACTTGCCAGCCCGGATACCGGCCAGGACAGGTGGAAGTGTGCGAACGGGGATGTTCGCGATCCGAATGGCCCATGGCCATCTTCGATCGTCATCTTCAGTTCCCACTTCTGTTCAATCTGGCCTACGGGGACGTCGGCTGGTTGCATATTACTTACTGAAAATTATCATGACCCATGCTGTTTCCCGCCGCGCGACGCTCACGTCGCTCGCGCTAGCCATTGCCGCGCCTGCCGCTTTCGCCCAGACCACACCCGACACCTTCGATCCGGTGATCGTTACCGCAACCCGCACACCGCAAAAAACCAGCGAATTGCTGGCCAATACGGCCATCATCACCAGCGAAGAGATCGCGCGTTCGGGTGCGGGATCGGTTACTGAGTTGCTGCAAAAACAACGTGGCATCGAAGTCGTCCGCAATGGCGGTGCAGGCACAGCGGCATCGGTGTACATCCGTGGCGCAAACAGCACCCAGAATATCGTTCTGGTGGATGGCGTACGCATCGGTTCCTCGACATTGGGCACCGCCAACTGGAGCCCGGTTCCACTGGCAAATATCGACCGCATCGAGATCGTCTACGGTCCATTGAGCACCCTGTACGGCGCCGATGCCATCGGTGGCGTCATCCAGATTTTCACCAAAAAAGGCAGCGGCGCGCCCGTGGTTGGCGCATCGGTCGGCTTTGGCAGCGATGCCACGCGCCAATATGATGCCAGCGTTTCAGGAGCAAGCGGTGGCTACAACAGCCTGAGCTACTCGTTGAATGTCAGCAAGGAAAAAAGCGACGGTTTTTCGGCCACCAAACCAGGCAATTTCTCTTACAACGCAGACAAAGACGGCTACGACAAGAAAAGCGTCACTGGCCAGGTTGGCTTCCAATTGGCCAAGGGACATGATCTGGGCCTGGTATTCATGAACAGCAAGCTGGAAGCCCAGTACGACGACGGCCTTGGCTATGACACGCGCAGCAATCAAAAGCTGGAAAACATCGGCGTATTCATGAACAATGAATTCGTTCAAGGCTGGCACAGCAAGGTACAAGTTGCCGAAGCACGCGACAAGGCCAACGAGGACACCGCTGCGGGCACGGCCGGCAAAAGCCATCTGGAAACCAAGCAATCGACGTTCGATTGGCAAAATGACATCGCCATCGGCGCCGATACGCTGCAATTGCTGGCCAGCTACCGCAAGGAAGAAGTCGTCTCCAGCGCCAAGCCAATCTTGAATCGTGCCCGCGACACCAAGTCGCTGGCAGCTTCCTACACCATGAAGCGCGACCAGCACCTGCTCAGCGGCAGCCTGCGCCGCGACAAGATGTCGGAAACCGGTTCGACCAACACAGGCAGCCTGGGTTACGGCTACCAGATCAATAATGCCTTGCGCGCCACCGCCAGTTATGGCACCAGCTTCCGCCAGCCTACCTACAATGAACTGTATTACCCAGGTTACGGCATCGCCAGCAACCGTCCCGAAAAAGGCCGCAATGCTGAAGTCGGCCTGCGCTATGACGATGGCAAGACACAGCTGAGCGCCGTGTACTATCACAATCGCGTCACCGATCTGCTGATCTATGCGGACACCTGCCCGGTTGAAGTGGCCACGCATCCGTACGGCTGCGCCTACAACGTCAACAAGGCATTGCTGGAAGGCATCACCCTGACTGGCCGCCGCAAGTTCGGCGACTTTGGCCTCAGCGGCAATATCGACCTGCAAGATCCGCGCGATCAAACCCTGGACAAATCGCTGGTGCGCCGCGCCAAGCGTCATGCCAACTTTGCGGCTGACTACAGCATCGGCCAACTGAACACGGGCGCCGAATGGCAATTGTCGGGCAAGCGTTTTGAAAATCCTGCCAACACGACCAGCCTTGGCGGTTATGGCCTGGTCAACCTGTTCGCCACCTATCAAGTGGCGCAGGACTGGTCGGTGCTGGCGCGCTGGAACAATATCACTGACAAGAAATATGAACTGGCCCGTAACTACAATACCGCTGGCTCCAAGTTCTTCGTCGGCCTGCGTTACGGCTCGAAATAAGCAGATAGTAATGATGTAAGCTGCGGGCGATGGCATGCCGCCATCGCCCGCAGATGCGGTTCCCGATTTTAAGGCAGTACATGCACCCATTTTTCCGCAATATGCGCCACCGCGCTACCGTGATCCTGACGGTGCTGGTCGTGTGCGCGATTGCCAGCCTGATTTTCTCCGGCATGATCGGTTCGATCGCGATCCCGCTCGCCGACCTGCCTTCCGCCCTGCTCCATGTCGTACAGGGCAAGACCGACACCCTCGCCGACACCCTGCTCGACCTGCGCCTGGGCCGCGCGCTGACCGCCTTTGTCACCGGCGCGGCGCTCTCCTTGGCCGGCCTGATGATGCAGGCGCTGCTGCGCAACCCGCTGGCAGACCCGTATGTGCTGGGCATTTCCGCCGGCGCCTCCGTCGGTGCGCTGGCGGCGTTGCTGTTCATGTGCGCGCTGTGGGTGGTCGATGCCGCCGCCTTTGCCGGCGCCGTCGGCGTGTCGATGCTGCTGTACTTCTTTGCCCGGCGCGACCTGCGCGGCGGCACGGCGGCCGAGGGCGGCGCCTCGCTGTTGCTGCTGACGGGCGTGATCCTGGCCTCGGCCTGCATGGCCATCGTCACCCTGATGCTGTCCATCGCGCCTGAAAGCCGCTTGCGCAGCATGGTGTTCTGGATGATCGGCGACCTGTCCGGCGCACCCGCGCGGCTGATGCCTTGGCTGGTTTTGGCCGGCGCCCTGGTCTTTGCCCTGCGCTGCGCTCGCTCGCTCAACGTCATGGCCCTGCACGCGGAAGCGGCCAGCACACTGGGCGTGCGCGTGGGCGCGCTGCGCAAGGGACTGTTCTTCTGTTCCGGCCTGCTCACTGCCAGCGCCGTCACCAGCGCCGGCAGCGTGGGCTTCGTCGGCCTGATCGTGCCGCATGCGCTGCGCTTTGCCTGCGGCCCCGATCACCGCCTGCTGATCCCGGCCGCCGTGCTGGCCGGCGGCACCTTCCTGGTGCTGGCCGATACCCTGGCGCGCACGGTACTGGCGCCCTTGCAGCTGCCCGTCGGCGTGGTGACAGCCATGATCGGCGCGCCCGTCTTCCTGTACCAATTGCACCGATTGCGCCGGGGATGAAAAGAGCATGATACGCACCTACCAACTGGGCCTGAAGGCGGGCGCGCGCTCCCTCGTGGACAACCTCACCTGGCAGGTCAAAGACGGCGAATGCTGGAGCGTCATCGGCCGCAACGGCGCCGGCAAGAGTACTTTGCTGCGCACCCTGGCCGGCTTGCGCGAACCGGATGCCGGCCACGTGACGATACAGGGCCGTGCCCTGATCGACTGGCCGCTGGAAGCACTGGCGCGCGAACGGGCCTTCCTGGCGCAGGCGCGGCACGACGCGTTCTCGTACCGCGTCATCGAAACCGTGCTGTCGGCGCGCCACCCATATCACGACAACCACTACTGGGAAGGCAGCGATGACCAGCGCATCGCCCTGGCGGCACTGGCCTCGATGGAAGTGGAACACCTGGCCGAGCGCGACGTGCGCAGCCTGTCCGGCGGCGAACGCCAGCGCGTGGCGATCGCCGCCATGCTGGCGCAAGATACGCCCTTGCTGCTGCTGGACGAACCGGCCAACGCGCTGGACCTGGCGCACCAGGTCAGCGTCATGGGCCTGCTGGCCAAGCTGTGCCGTGAACAGAATAAAACCGTGGTCATGGTGGGGCATGACCTGAACCTGGCGCACAGCGTCTCGACCCATGCGCTGCTGCTGATGGGCGACGGCGGCTGGCTGGCCGGCCCCGTGGCCGACGTGATGCAAGCCTCCATCCTGGGCGACTACCTGGGGCACCCTATCGAGATCATCGATCACGGCAAACGCAAGATATTCATACCGAAAGAGGACTGACATGAGCGACAACAAGACCATCGACGCGGACACCGCAGCCATCAACGAACGCCACCGTGTGCGCATGGAGAGAAAAAAGGCCATCATCGATGCGGCCATCGCCAAGGCGGACAAGGAAATCGGCATCATCATCGTCAACACGGGCAACGGCAAGGGCAAGAGTTCGAGCGGCTTCGGCATGGCCATCCGCGCCATGGGCCACGGCATGAAAGTAGGCGTGGTGCAGTTCATCAAGGGCGCCATGTCCACGGGCGAAGAAAAATTCCTGCGCCGCTTCCCCGACGAAATCAGTTTCCATGCGATGGGCGAAGGCTATACCTGGGAAACGCAAAACCGCGAACGCGACATCGAAAAAGCCGAACTGGCATGGGAACAGGCGAAGACCTTCCTGGCCGACCCCAGCTACGGCCTGGTGCTGTTCGACGAACTCAATATCGCCCTCAAATACAACTACCTCGACGTGCATAAAGTCATCGCCGACCTGCTCGAGCGCCCGCACATGCAGCACGTGGTCATCACGGGCCGCGGCGCGCCGGACGAATTGATCGCGATTGCCGACACCGTCACCGAAATGGCCGTCGTCAAGCATGCGTACGCGGCCGGCATCGGCGCACAAATCGGCACCGAGTGGTAACAGCGCCATGACGCGCACCCTGGTCTTCGGCGGCGCCCGTTCCGGCAAGAGCGCCCATGCGGAAAAGCTTGCCCGCGAGTCCGGCAAGGAAGTGATCTACATCGCCACCGCGCAGGCGGGAGACGATGAGATGGCCACGCGCGTCAGGCATCACCGTGCGCAGCGCCCGGCCGAGTGGGTGACCGTGGAAGAACCGCTGCGCCTGGGCGACGCCATCCTGCGGGAAGCGCGGCCCGGCCGCCTGCTGCTGGTCGACTGCCTGACCCTGTGGCTGACGAATTTGATGTTTTCCAGCGGCGAGACGTATCCGGACGTGGGCGACATCGTCCTGCCCGCACTGTTCCACGGCGAGCGCGCGCACCTGCTGCATGCGCTGGCCGAAATAGAAGACACCGGCTGCGACCTCGTGCTCGTCTCGAACGAAGTGGGCATGGGCATCGTGCCCTACGGCGCCATCTCGCGCTGCTTCACCGATGAAGCGGGTCGCTTGAACCAGGCCGTGGCCGCCGTGTGCGACAAGGCTGTCTTCGTCGCCGCCGGCCTGCCGCTGTACCTGAAAGGCGGCCCATGCTGAGCGGCCTGTCGCTGCCCGTGCTGGCCGCCTTGATGACGGCCGGCGTGCTGCTCGACATGCTGCTGGGCGAGACGCGCCGCTGGCATCCGCTGGTGGGTTTTGGCCGCCTCGCCAGCGCGCTGGAGCGCCTGCTGAACCGGGGCCGAGGACGTTTTTCACGCGGCGTGCTGGCGTGGATGCTGGCCGTGCTGCCGCTCAGCTATGCGGCCTGGTGGCTGTGCGGCCTGGCCGGGGCGGCCCTCCACGCCTTCCTGCTGTATCTGTGCCTGGGCTTGCGCAGCCTGCGCGACCACAACCAGCCGATCGCCGACGCCCTGGCCATCGATGACCTGCACAACGCGCGCCTGCTGACGGCGCGCATCGTCAGCCGCGATACCAACAATGCCGATGCGGCCAGCCTGGCCAAGGCCAGCACGGAGTCCCTGCTGGAAAACGGCAACGACGCCGTCTTCGGCACCCTGTTCTGGTTTGCCGTGGCGGGCGGCCCCGGCGCCGTGCTCTTCAGGCTGGCGAATACCCTCGACGCCATGTGGGGCTACCGCAACGAACGCTACGACTGGTTCGGCTGCTGCGCCGCGCGCATCGACGACATCCTCAATTACCTGCCAGCGCGCCTGACGGCCCTGTCCTATGTCTTGCTGGGCAAGAGCATGGCGGACAAAAAAAACGCCTGGCACTGCTGGCGCACCCAGGCCCCCGTCTGGGGCAGCCCGAACGCGGGGCCCGTGATGGCCAGCGGCGCCGGCGCCCTGGGCCTGGCCCTCGGTGGCGACGCCATCTACGACGGCGAGCTGGAACGCCGCCCTCCACTGGGTGCCGGCCGTCCCGCCGAAGCGCGCGACATCGACCGCGCCTGGCGCCTCGTCGCCGAAACGGCCGTCTTGTGGCTGGTCTGGGCGGCGCTGCTGGCGGGCCTGTCTTACCTGAAAGGAAAGTACCTTGCTTGAACATGGCGGCAACCTGCGCGACGCGGCGCGCGAATACGGCCGGCCCCTGGAAGACTGGATCGACCTGTCGACCGGCATCAACCCGCACTGGTATGCAGCGCCAGCACCCGACGCCAACGCGTGGCACCGGCTGCCGGAAGCCGACCCCGCACTGGCCGCTGCCGCCTGCGCATATTACAACGCGCCAGCCATGCTGCCCGTGGCGGGCACGCAAGCTGCCATCCAGGCCTTGCCCCGGCTGCGCGCCCCCTCGCGCGTGGCGGTGGCCGCGCCCTCGTATGCCGAACATGCGCACCACTGGGGCCAGCACGGCCACGATTTGCGCCAGGTGCCTTACGCGCAGCTGGCCGATGCCGTCGACCACTGCGACGTGCTGGTCGTCTGCAACCCGAACAATCCCACGGGCGAACGCATCGCACCGGACCTGCTGCTGGAGTGGGCAGCCCGGCTGGCCGCGCGCGGCGGCTGGCTGCTGGTCGATGAAGCGTTTGGCGACACGGAATCGCAAGCCAGCCTGGGTCCCCATACGCATCGGCCAGGCTTGATCGTGCTGCGTTCGGTGGGCAAATTCTTTGGCCTGGCGGGACTGCGCCTGGGCTTTGTCGCCGCCCATCCCGCGCTGCTGGCCCAGCTGGCCGACCTGCTGGGCCCCTGGACCGTCAGCGGCCCGGCGCAGCAGGTGGCGCTGGCCGCCTTGAACGACACGCGCTGGCAGCAAGCGATGCGCGAGCGCCTGCGCGGCGAAGGCGCCCGCCTGCAGCAACTGCTGGCAGGCCACGGCATCGCCAGCAGCGGCACGGCGCTGTTTCAATGGTGGCCAGAAGCACGCGCCGAAGCGTTCTGGCGCCACATGGCGGAATCGGGCATCTGGGTACGCCTGTTCCGCCACGCGGCCCACGGCATCCGCCTGGGCCTGCCCCCCGACGAACATGCCTGGCTGCGCCTGCAGCAGGCCCTCACTGCATGGAAACCCACATGAAAATCCTGAAAATATCGCTGCTGCTGGCCGGACTGCTCTCACTGCAGGCGCATGCCACCATCACGGTGCGCGACGACGATGGCAATACCGTCACCGTGGCAAAACCGGTGCAGCGCATCCTGGCGCTGGCGCCGCACGTCACGGAACTGCTGTTCGCGGCCGGCGGTGGCGACAAGATCGCCGGCGTCGTCAGCTACAGCGACTACCCGGAAGCGGCCAAAAAACTGCCTCAGGTGGGCGACAACCGCCAGTACGACATGGAGCGCATCATCGCCATGAAGCCGGACCTGATCGTCGTTTGGATGCACGGCAGCGCCGAGCGCCAGATCGCCATGCTGCGCCAGCTGAAGGTACCGATCTATCACAGCGAGCCGCGCAAGCTGACCGATATCCCCGACAGCATGGAGCGCCTGGGGCAGCTGATGGGCACGGAAAAAACCGCCAAGCCGGCCGCCGCCCAGCTGCGCGCCACACTGGCCGGCCTGACGGCGCGATACGCACAGCGCCCGCCCGTGCGCGTGTTTTACCAGGTGTGGGACAAACCCTTGTATACCTTGAGCGGCGCGAGCATCATCAGCGACTCCATGCGCGTATGCGGCGGCCAGAATGTGTTCGCCGCGATGAAGGTGGTGGCGCCCGTCGTCACGCCGGAAGGCGTGCTGCAGGAAGACCCGGAAGTCATTTTCGGCACCAGCGAAAAAAGCGACCCGCGCAGCGAAGGCGGCCTGGCCATGTGGCGCGCCTTCCCGTCGATGACGGCCGTACGCAAGAATAACCTGTTCCGCCTGAATGGCGACCTGCTGAACCGCGCCGGCCCGCGCATGATCGAAGGCACGGCCGCCATGTGCCAACAGCTGGAAGCGGCACGCCAGCGCCGTACCGACAAGGCGGCTCAATGAGTCACTACCAGCGTATCGCCTGTTTGTCGACGGAAGCCGTGGAGACGCTGTACGCGCTGGGCGCCGAGGACGTCATCGCGGGGATATCGGGATTTACCGTGCGCCCTCCCCGCGCGCGCGAGGAAAAAACCAGGATCAGCGGTTTTTCTTCCACGAAGCTGGAACGCATCATGGCAGTGGAACCGGACCTCGTGATCGGCTTTTGCGACATGCAGGCAGACATTTGCCGCGACCTGGTCAAGGCCGGCATCGAGGTGCACCAGTTCAACCAGCGCACGGTCGACGGCATCCTGCGCATGATCGCCGTGCTGGCCGCGCTGGTGCAGCGCGAGGAAGCGGGAAAATTGCTGATCGCCAGCCTGCGCGCGGACATCGCCGCCGCCCGCGCCCGCGCCGTCGGCTGGACGCGCAAGCCCGTGATTTACTTTGAGGAGTGGAACGATCCCCTGATGAGCGGCATCGGCTGGGCGGCGGAACTGATCGCCATCGCCGGCGGCACAGACGCCTTCCCGGAATTGTCGATGCAGCAGGGCGCGAAGGAACGCATCATCGCCGATGCCCATGACGTGGTCGCACGCGCGCCCGACATCATCCTCGCCAGCTGGTGCGGCAAGAAATTCCAGCCGGCGCAACTGGCGGCGCGCCCGGACTGGGATGCGATTCCCGCCGTGAAAAACCAGATGCTGTTCGAGATCAAGTCGCCCGACATCCTGTCGCCCGGCCCGGCGGCGATTACCGAAGGGCTGCGACAGATCAGCGATATCGTCGCGCAATGGCAGGAGCGCCAGCCATGAAGCCACGCTTCCCCGTCCTGATGGTGCAGGGCACGACGTCCGACGCGGGCAAGAGCACCGTCGTCGTGGCCCTGTGTCGCTTGTTGAAGCGCGGTGGCGTGACAGTGGCGCCGTTCAAGCCGCAAAACATGGCCTTGAACAGCGCAGTGACGAGCGACGGCGGCGAGATCGGCCGCGCCCAGGCCTTGCAGGCGCTGGCCTGCGGCATCGCGCCGCACACGGACATGAATCCGGTGCTCTTGAAACCGTCGTCGAACACGGGCGCGCAAGTGATCATCCACGGCAAGGTGCGCGCCGAGATGGATGCGCGCGACTACCAGCAATACAAGACCATCGCCATGGGCGCCGTGCTGGAATCGTACGCGCGCTTGCGCCAGCAGTACGACGCCGTCGTCGTCGAAGGCGCGGGCAGCCCGGCCGAAGTCAATCTGCGCGCGCGCGACATCGCCAACATGGGCTTTGCCGAAACCGTCGACTGCCCCGTGATCCTGGTGGCCGACATTGACCGGGGCGGCGTCTTCGCCCACATCATCGGCACCCTGGCGTGTTTGTCCGACAGCGAACGGGCACGCATCGTCGGCTTCGTCATCAACCGCTTCCGCGGCGACATCTCGCTGCTCACGCCCGGCATCGAGTGGCTGGAACAGCAGACGGGCAAGCCCGTGCTGGCCGTGCTGCCGTATTTGCAAGGCCTGTTCCTCGACGCGGAAGACGCCGTCGAAGCGATGCAGGCCGAACGCGGCGCCTTCAAGGTGGTGGTGCCGCAACTGCCGCGCATCAGCAACCACACGGACGTCGATGCGCTGCGCGCCCATCCCGATATCGACCTGCGCTTCATCCAGCAGGGACAGCCGATTCCAGCGGCCGACCTGGTGATCCTGCCCGGCAGCAAGAACACGCGCGGCGACCTGGCCTGGCTGCAACAGCAGGGCTGGCCCGCCTACCTGGCGAAGCACCTGCGCTACGGCGGCAAGGTGCTCGGCATCTGCGGCGGCTTCCAGATGCTGGGGCAAAGCGTGCGCGATCCGCTGGGCGTGGAAGGCATGGCGGGAGAGTCAACGGCGCTGGGCCTGCTCGACATGGTGACTGAATTAACAAGCGACAAGCGGCTGGAACAGGTGAACGGCCACTGCGCGTTTGCCGGCGCGGCCGATGCGCCCGTGGCAGGCTATGAAATCCACATGGGCGTATCGCATGGCGCGGCATTGGCGCAGCCGGCGTTCATGATCGGCGGCCGCCCGGAAGGTGCGGTGTCAAGCGACGGGCACATCCTGGGCAGCTATATGCACGGCCTGTTCGACACGCCCGCCGCATGTACGGCGCTGCTGCGCTGGGCCGGGCTGGACTCCGGCCATACGGTGGACACCGCCGCCCTGCGCGAAGCGAGCCTGGAGCGCATCGCCGACGCCGCCATACCGCTGCTGGCCGCGCTGGAACGATTACCGCGCTGATGGCGGTGTCGGCTTACGCCGACACGCAGCCCTTAATTTTTCAGGCAGGTGCCCATATACGTGCGGTCGGTCGAAAACTCGACCGCCATGCTCGACGACACCGGCATGAACATCGAGTAATCCGCCGGCACGTCGGCCGGGTCCTTGAATACGGCGATGCCATCGAAATCGACGGCCTGCGCGCCCAGGCCCAGCTTGTTGGCGGTGATGGTTTCCACATGCGTCTTGCCGGTCGTGTTATTCGTCAGGGTCGCGGTGCTGCCGGCCACGACGATTTTCGCGCTGATGCCCGGTGCCGCGCAGGCATAGCTGCCGGCGATTTCGCTGCCGATCTTTTGCTGTTTGGCGGCGACGATGGTGCCCACGCGCAGCACGTTTTCCTGATTGCGCCCGTAGCGGTCGATGAACAGCGCCAGCCCGCGGTCGCCCGCATGCACGTGGACGATGCCGAAATCCTGCTGGCCCTGGCGGGCGATGATCAGGCCACTCTTTGCATCCTTGACCAGGGTCAGGCTGGCGTTTTCCGCTTCCAGCTGCGGCGATACCGCCGAGCACACGCCTTGTGCATTGAACACGCCGCCATTGCACAATTGCGCGCTGCCATCGGCCGCCACCTTGAGACTGCCCTTCGGATGGAAAGGGAAAGCGCCGTTCGAGGCATTGCGCATGGCGCCCAGGAAGATATAGTTGCCGGCCAGCTTGGCCACGTCGCCCACCGCATAGCCGGTGCCGCTGACGTTGGAACTCATGTTGCCCAGCTTCACCGTTCCTGTCAGCAGGCGCGTGCGCGCATCCACGGTGACGCTGAAATCCGTTGCCGTGTACGTGGTCAAATTGCCAGTGGTGGACACGGTGAACGTGCCGCTGCGGTCGCTCAAGCCGAACTGCGTCGACAGCACGCGGATGGCATAGGTTTTCTTTGCGCTGTCGAACGTGATGCGCCACGTGTCGCCGATATCGGCGGCCACGTCATACACCGTCTCGTCCGCATTGGCGCCGGCGATCACGGCCAGGCCAGCCTGGGCCGCGACCGCTTGCGAGGCGACCGTCACGGGATCGGCGACAGGCGTGACCACAACGGGCGGCGTGACCGGCGCTTCCGGCGCAGCGTGATCGCTGCCGCCGCCGCAGGCGGACAGAGCCGCGCCCAACAAAACGATTGAAATTGCATTCTTCATCAGTGACTTTCCAGGAATCGAGGACAAATTGCGGGCCACAGGACTCGCAAAGACAGCACTCATGCTAGATCCCGCTGGAATTTATTACTATAGGACAATTGTTCTATAGACTTTCTACGGCAACATTTCGGTCAGTACGGCCAGCGCCGCGGCCAGCGCCGTCTTGTTGCCCACATCGAGCTTGGCATACACGCTGTGCAGCTGATTCCTGACCGTAGCCGGCGATACACCTTGCTGCCGGGCAATATCCTTATAACTGAGACCAGTGGCCGCCAGGCGCGCCACAGCCCCCTCGACGCTGGTCAGCGGCCGCCCCGCCGGGCGCTGCGCCAGCTGGATATACAGGTAACCGCCCAGCTCCGTCACTTGCGCCCTCATGGTTTTTCCCGCATACCGGCCCAGGCCGGGACGCCGCAGTGCCTCGACAAATTCCGCTGGCAGCATGGGAGGCTCCCACTCGGGCCATTCGCGCTGCAACATGTCGATGGCAACCGGCTCCACATATTGCAAGCAGCCATTCAGGCTGGCCAGCAAGCGCACGCTGCCGGGTGACGGCTGCACATCCGTTGCCCAGAACAAACGGCTGTTGATCGCTTGCGCCTGGGTCAGGTGCGGCAACAGCAGGTTACCCATTTCGATCTCGGCAGCGGAATACGCGCGTTCCGGCCCTGCCCGCCACAAGGCAATCAAGTCCAGGTTGGCGTGGTGCGTAGCCGGCGAAATCAGCACCATGCTATGGGCAATCGCATATTTTCTGCAATAAGCATGCAAGTCCAGGTAGCGCCGGTCGATGTCGGCCGATGCCATCGTCACGCAGTTGCCGCGCGAACGGCAGGCATCGGCCAGGATGACATCGGGACTGACGAGCGCCTTGCGGTCGGCCAGTTTCTCTATCGGTTGCTGATACATGTGCAGGCTGTGCAGCGAAATCGCCATATCAGGGGAAAAAGAAGCGGCGATGATGGCGCCAGAATCGAAGGGCAGCGCCTGCCTCAGCATATCGAGCGCCTGCCCCTGGAACTCGCCCGTCGTGCACTCCTGGGCACTGCCATACAGATTCAGGATCAGGTGATTCAATTCTCTCATGGTGCAACGGGTCCGCTTTCATTCGGGGTAGCAGCATTGTGCTGACAGGAAAAAGTCATGTCAACGTGGCAATAAGGGCCGACCGGATGGCGCGGGCGGCACGCCCACGCCATTTATGTGACAATTCGACGTACTGTCGGCTCCGTATCTCCTCCTCAGGCTCGCATCCATGACCAGTTCCCCGATTAAAAGCTACCTTCCCTGGGTGGTCGCCACCGCCCTGTTCATGGAGCAACTCGACTCCACCATCGTCAACACCGCCATCCCCGCCATGGCCGCCAGCCTGAACGTGACGCCGCTGAGCCTGAAGGCCGTCGTCACCAGCTACATCCTGAGCCTGGCCGTGTGCATTCCCATCAGCGGCTGGATGGCCGACCGCTTCGGCACGCGGCGCGTGTTTTCCGCCGCCGTTGCCATCTTTACCATCGCCTCCATCCTGTGCGGCCTGTCCGTGAATGCGCCCATGCTGGTGGCCGCGCGCCTGCTGCAGGGGGTGGGCGCGGCCATGATGATGCCGGTGGGCCGGCTCACCATCATCCGCACCTTTCCCAAGTCGCAATTGCTGGCAGCCATGAATTTCGTCATCATCCCCGCCCTGATCGGCCCCCTGCTGGGGCCCACGGTGGGCGGGCTGATCGTGCACTGGCTGTCATGGCGCGAAATTTTCTTCGTCAACGTGCCCGTCGGCCTGGCGGCGCTGTACCTGGCGCACCGCTACATGCCCGATTACTATGGCGACAAGCCCCGTCCGCTGGACCTGATCGGCCTGGTGCTGTTCGGCACGGGCATCGCGCTGCTGTCGTGGCTGCTGGAAATCTTCGGCGAACACCGTATCGACGGCACGTCGTTTGCCGTGCTGCTGTTCCTTTCCATCAGCCTGCTGGCCGCGTATGCCTGGCATTCGAGCGAAGTGCTGCACCCGTTGCTGCGCCTGACCCTGTTCAAGATCCGCACCTTTCGCGTTTCCGTGGTGGGCGGCTTCGTCACGCGCCTGGGCGTGGGTGGCCTGCCCTTCCTGTTGCCGCTGCTGTACCAGCTGGGCCTGGGCCTGCCCGCCTGGCAATCGGGCTTGCTGATGATGCCGTCGGCCGCGGCCGCCATGGGCATGAAATTCATTTCCGCGCGCGTGCTGGCCCGCTTCGGCTACCGCCAGGTGCTGATCGTCAACACGGTATTGATCGGCGTGACCATCGCCATGTTTTCGCAGGTGAGCGCGGGCACGCCCCTGTACGTGATCGTCGCCATCAGCCTGTGCATGGGCTTTTTCAATTCGCTGCAGTTTTCCAGCATGAACACCATCGCGTACGCCGACGTCGACAAGGCCGATTCGAGCATGGCCAGCACCATCGCCAGTTCGATGCAGCAACTGTCGATGAGCTTTGGCCTGGCCTTCGGTTCGCTGATCACGGGCTGGTACCTGGGCGACATGCCGCAGTCGGACCGCGCCATGCTCAGCACGGCCCTGCACCACGCCTTCCTCACCCTGGCCGCGCTGACGGTGCTGTCCTCGCTGACCTTCTGGACGCTGCGCCGCGACGATGGCGAAAGCATCAGCAAGGGTACGGACAGCGACGAGGAAGATGCGGCCGACGTGAAGGCCCGGGCCGTTGTACAGACGGAAGTGCAAACCACGAAAGGCTGAGCCATATCAAGCCTGCCGCCAGCGCCGCTGGTACTTTTGCCTGACGCTGCTACCGTGACGGCAGGAGGTGCACATGGCGGCCGAGCGGCGCTTTGCATGGAAGGGCACGGACCGCCATGGCAAGGCGGCCGAAGGCGTCTTGCGCGCCGCCGACGCCGGCGCGGCCACGCTCGCGCTAAGACGCCAGGGCATCCTGGCCACCCGGGTGCAGACTGCACGCAGCGCGCCCGGCAAGGCCATCACGCACAAGGATATCGCCCTGTTCACGCGCCAGCTGTCGACCATGATGGCGGCCGGCGTGCCGCTGCTGCACGCCTTCGACATCGCCGGCAAGGGCCACGCCAAACCCGCGATCACCGAGCTGATGCGCGACTTGCGCCATGATATCGAAGCGGGCAGCAGCCTGCAGCAGGCCTTCCGCCAGTTCCCGCTGCTGTTTGACGAGCTGTATTGCAACCTGCTGGCGGCGGGCGAACAGGCCGGCATCGTGCAGGACTTGCTGGCGCGCCTGGCCACGCACCAGGAAAAGGCCATCGCCTTGCGGCGGCAGGTGCGCGGCGCGCTGATGTATCCGCTGGTCATCGTGCTCGTCGCCATCGTCGTCACGGCCATCATCATGAGCGTGGTCGTGCCCGCCTTCCGCCAGGTCTTCGACAGCTTCGGCGCGCCCCTGCCGTTGCCTACCCTTGCAGTCATGGGCGTGTCCGCCTTCCTGGTGCATTACTGGCTGGCTCTGTTGGGGGCGCTCGTGCTCGCTTGCATGCTGCTGCACCTGGCCTGGCGCCGCTGGCCCGCCTTGCGGCGGCAGACGCAACTGCGGGCATTGCGTCTGCCCGTGTTCGGCCCGCTCCTGCGCAAGGCGGCGATCGCCCGCTGGACGCGCACCCTGGCCGCCATGTTCGCCGCCGGCGTGCCGCTGCTCGATTCGCTCGGCCTCGTGGGCGCCGCCGCCGGCCATGCGCTGTACCAGGAAGCGACAGCGCGCATCGAGCGTGAAATCCGCGCCGGCGGCAGCCTGGCCCTGGCCATGGAGCACAGCGGCGTCTTTCCCCCGCTGCTGACGCAACTGGCCCTGATCGGCGAGGAATCGGGCGCGCTCGACGCCATGCTGTCGCGCGCGGCCGAGATCATCGAGGCGGACATCGACGCCACCGTGACCACGCTTGCCACGCTGCTGGAACCGGCGCTGATGCTGGTGCTGGGCGTGCTCGTCGGTTCCCTCGTGATCGCCCTGTATTTGCCGATTTTCAAGCTGGGGGCCGTGATTTGACCATGCACCCTGCGCAAAACATCCCCATGCGCCGGCAGATGTTTTACACTGCGGCAGTGCCAGGCAATGTTTGCGCGGCAACATCATCCCCTCAGACAAGTTCACCATGCTGCAAGATACCCTGCTGTTCGCCGCGCCCGGCAATCTGCCCGTCGCCCTCGCCGCCGCCCTGTTCGGCCTGATCGTCGGCAGCTTTCTCAACGTGGTGATCCACCGCGTGCCGAAAATGATGGAGCGCGACTCCGCTAATTACGTGGCGGAAGAAAGCGGCTTGCCCTTGCCGCACACGGACCGCTACAACCTGATGCTGCCGCACTCGCACTGCACCGCTTGCGGCCACCGCATCACGGCCATGGAAAACATTCCCGTGCTCAGTTACCTGCTGCTGCGCGGCAAATGCAGCGCCTGCAAGGCGCCCATCTCCGCGCGCTATCCGCTGGTGGAACTGCTGACGGGCGCGCTGTCGGCCCTGTTGATCTGGCACTTCGGCAGCGGCTGGACGGGCCTGGCGACGCTCGTGTTTGCCTGGCTGCTGATCGCCATGACCTTCATCGATGCCGACACGCAAATGCTGCCGGACGACCTCACCTTTCCCCTGCTGTGGGCGGGCTTGCTGGTCAATATCAACGGCACTTTCGTGCCGCTGCAGGAGGCCGTCATCGGCGCGGCCGCCGGCTACCTGGCCCTGTGGGCCGTGTACTGGGCCTTCAAGCTGGCGACAGGCAAGGAGGGAATGGGCTATGGTGACTTCAAATTGCTGGCGGCGCTCGGTGCGTGGCTGGGCTGGACCATGTTGCCGACGATCATATTGTTATCGTCGGTGGTCGGCGCCGTGGTCGGCATCGGCCTGATCGTGTTTGCCAAGCGGGGGCGCGACAAGCCGATTCCCTTCGGCCCCTATCTGGCGGCGGCGGGTCTGATCGCGCTGCTGTATGGCACGCCCCTGTCGCGCCTCACGCTGGGCCTGACCAGCTGACCGGCCCCTTATGGATACACATATGCAACGACAAAACGCCCCCTATTTCAGCGTCGGACTCACCGGCGGCATCGGTTGCGGCAAGAGCACGGTGGCCGACCTGTTCGCCGCGCGCGGCGCTTCCATCGTCGATACCGACCAGATCGCCCACAGCCTGACGGCGCCGAATGGCGCGGCCATGCCAGCGCTGGTGGCGGAATTTGGCCCCGGCTACGCCGATGCGCGCGGCGCCCTCGACCGTACAAAAATGCGCAACCTGGTGTTTTCCGACGCCGCCGCCAAGGCGAAACTGGAAGCCATCCTGCACCCGCGCATCCGCCAGGCGACCCTGGAGGCGGCCGCCGCAGCAACGGGCAGCTATGTGATCTTTGCCGTTCCCCTGCTCGTCGAGTCCGGCGGCTGGGTGGAGCGGGTCAACCGCGTACTGGTCATCGATTGCCTGGAAAGCCTGCAAGTGTCGCGCGTGATGGCGCGCAATGGCTTATCGGAAGAACAAGTCACAGCCATCATGGCCACGCAGGCCACGCGGGCAATGCGTTTGGCGGCGGCGGACGACGTGATCGACAATAATGGCGATTTGGCGGCCCTGGCGCCGCAGATTGCCCAGTTGCACGATTTATATCTGGCATTTTCAAAAAGAATGGCTGGAATCGGGCCGCAACGTTTGTAATTTGTCGACGCTTGGTTCAAAATCACGGGATTGTTTGCAGGTCCTTACTTAAGGGAATTATTTTGATTGTCTACGAATACCCTTTCAATGAACGCATACGTACCTTGTTGCGGCTGGAAGACCTGTACGACAAATTCAAGTTCTTCATCCAGCAAGAGCATGCAATGCAGCATCATGTTGCCTTAGCAACTATTTTCGACATGCTCGAAGTGGCGGGCCGCGCCGACCTGAAGTCCGACCTGCTGCAGGAACTCGAGCGCCAGCGCCAAAGCCTGCTGGGCTACCGCAGCAATCCGAATGTGGAGCCGGAAACCCTCGATGCCATCCTGAGCGAACTCGACAGTGTCAGCGGCGCCCTGGTGGCGGCGCAAGGCAAGACGGGCCAGAATATCCGCGACAATGAATGGCTGATGAGCATCCGCGGCCGCACCATCATCCCGGGCGGCGCCTGCGAATTCGACTTGCCATCCTACTTTGCCTGGCAAAAGCGCAGCTGCGAGCAGCGCCTGACCGATATCCACGCCTGGTTCGCCCCGCTGGCACCGCTGTTCGATGCGCTGGCCCTGGTATTGCGCCTGCTGCGCGATTCCGGCGGGCCCGTCAAACTGATCGCGAATGGCGGCAGCTACCAGCAAATGCTGCAAGGCAAGGTGTACCAGATGCTGCGCCTGAGCCTGGATGAAAACAGCGGCGCCATCCCGGAAATTTCCGCCAACAAATATATGCTGTGGGTGCGCTTCACTACCCAGGGCGGCGACTTGAAACCCAAGCCGCTGGAAGAAGATGTGCCATTCGAGCTCACGCTCTGCAATTTTTAACTGTTACTTATTTACCCCATCATGACCGTCGTTAACTGCCCTACCTGTGCCGCCAAAGTCGAATGGACTGAAGCCAACAAATTCCGCCCTTTCTGCTCGGAACGCTGCAAGCAGATCGACCTGGGCGCCTGGGCCGAAGAGAAATACACGATCCCTGCCGCCGATCCGTTCGAGGACCCGCTGGCCGACGAAGACAACAAGCCCCAATAATCGTCAGATAAACGGATTTTCCAGGCGCAGTCCCTGCGCCGCGAAACCGTCCAGCCTGCCACTGACTACCGTCAAGCCATAGGCGATGCCCATCGCCGCGATCTGCCCGTCAACCCCGTGTATGCGGCCGCGGGCATGCAAGCGCGCACAGACGAGCGCGCAATCGAGGTCGAATTCCAGCAGCCGCGGCGCATATTCCGCCAGCACGGCTTCCAGCCAGCCCTCCAGCGCCAGGGCTTCCAGCGCCGCTTCGCGCCGCCAGCTGCACTGTATGCCTGCGCGCAATTGCGCGATCACCTGCACCGGCACATAACGCCTCTCCGGCGCTACCCGCGCGAAAAAATCGGCCACGCCCGCCGGCGCCGCACTCCCCTTGCGCGCCGCAACGATCACATCCGTATCGAGCAGATAAGCGGGCATGACTCAGGGGCGGCGCTCGAAATCCGCGTCCAGCCCCACATCGGGCATGCCGCGCAGAATATCGTCGAGCGGGCGCTTCGGCAGGGGGCGCAAGGCGCTGCGCAGGATGTCGCGGTGCTCGTCTTCGATGCTGCGTCCATGCGCGCGGGCACGCTTGTGCAGGGCGGCAATCAGCAATTCATCGGTATCGGTAAATGTCAGTGTCAGCGGCATGCGAGACTCCCCCGGTGCGTGATGAAAGCACTGTAGCGCAAAGCGCGCACGATACAAGGAAAGTCACAGCAAAGCTTGCGCCAGCACGCAGCATGGCGCTGCCCGCTGGCACCAGATCAGGCAGGCGTCAGGGATTCCCGGCGTACCGCGTCCAGCCACTCCAGCAGGGGAATGGTGGCCGGCAGCAAGGGTTCCACGCCGACCGTGCCCTGCCAGGCGAACGCCTGCCCTTCCAGGCTTTGCGGCTCGCCGCGCCATTCGCGGCTGATATAGAAATGCAGGCGCACATGGGCGTGCGGATACACATATTCGACGCCGCACCAGGCTTCGGCGCTGTCGATGTATAAACCCAGCTCCTCGACAAACTCGCGCTTCAAGGCGTCCAAAATGGCTTCACCCGGCTCGACTTTACCGCCAGGAAATTCCCAATAGCCGTCATACGGCTTGCCGGCCGGACGCTGGCCCAGCAGCACGTCGCCGTTCGGCTTCATCAGGATGCCGACGGCCACGTCGACCGGTTGTACTTTGACTTCGCTCATGGCAGCTCTCCCGCAGGGAGTTTCCCAGCATAATCGCGCGCGAATTGCCACGCCACCCGGCCCGAACGCGAACCGCGCTGCAAGGCCCAGCGCAGGGCGTCGCCGCGCGCTTGCGCGATCTGCTCCGGCGTACAGCCGAACGAAGCGAGCCAGTGCGCGGCGATATCGAGGTAATCATCCTGCTTGAACGGATAGAACGACAGCCACAGGCCGAAGCGTTCGGACAGCGAGATTTTCTCTTCCACCGTCTCGCCCGGATGCAGATCGCCATCGTCGTCCGTCTTGTAGCTGCTGTTGTCCGACATCCGCTCCGGCATCAGGTGACGGCGGTTCGAGGTGGCGTAGATCAGCACATTGTCCGATTGCGCGGCGATGCTACCGTCGAGCGCCACTTTCAGCGCCTTGTAGCCGCTTTCTCCCTCTTCGAACGACAGATCGTCGCAAAAGATGATGAAGCGCTCGGGGCGCGCCGCCACCATGTCGACGATGTCGGGCAAGTCGGCCAGGTCGGCTTTGTCCACTTCGATCAAACGCAGGCCCTGGCCGGCGAACTGGTTCAGGCATGCCTTGATCAGCGAAGACTTGCCCGTGCCGCGCGCGCCCGTCAGCAGCACGTTGTTGGCGGGGCGACTGGCGACGAACTGCCGCGTGTTCTGCTCGATCTGCGCCTTTTGCGTGCCGATGTTGTGCAAGTCATCCAGCGCGATGGACGACACATGGGCCACCGCCTGCAGATGGCTGGCGGCGCCCTGCCGGCGGCGCCAGCGGAAGGCAAAGCTGTTCCAGTCCGGTGCGGGCACCGGCTGCGGCAGGATCGCTTCCACGCGCGCCAGCAAGGCTTCGGCGCGGATCAGGAATTGATCAAGGCCGGTCATGAGCGGTAGTCGGCGTTGATCGACACGTAGTCATGCGACAGGTCGCATGTCCACAGGGTGGCCGTGGCATCGCCGCGCGCCAGTTTTACACGGATGGTGATTTCGCTTTGCTGCATCACGCGCTGGCCATCCTGTTCCTGGTAGTCCGGGTTGCGCCCGCCATTCTTGGCCACCCATACGTCGTCCAGGTACAGGTTCAACTGGCCCACGTCCAGGTCGTCCACGCCCGCGTAGCCGATGGCGGCCAGGATGCGGCCCAGGTTCGGATCGGACGCAAAGAACGCGGTTTTCACCAGCGGCGAATGGGCGATGGAATAGGCGATCTTGCGGCACTCTTCCACGTTGCGGCCGTCTTCCACGGTCACCGTCATGAATTTGGTGGCGCCTTCGCCGTCGCGCACGATGGCTTGCGCCAGAAAAGTAGACAGTTCGGTGACGGCAGCGGCCAGTTCCGCATAGTGCGGCGAATCGATGGAATCGATGACCAGGCTGCCCGCGCCCGTGGCCACCAGCATGAACGAGTCATTGGTGGACGTGTCGCCGTCGATGGTGATGCAGTTGAACGATTTGTCGGCTGCCTGTTTCACCAGCTGGTCCAGCACGGGCTGGGCCACGGTGGCGTCGAAGGCGAGGAAGCCCAGCATAGTGGCCATGTTCGGTTTGATCATGCCGGCGCCCTTGCTGATGCCCGTCAGGGTCACCGCATGGCCACCGATGGTGACCGTGCGCGAACCGGCTTTCGGCTGCGTGTCGGTGGTCATGATGGCTTCGGCGGCCGAGAACCAGTTGTCCGAGGTCAGCGCGGCGACGGCTTGCGGCAGGCCGGCGACCAGGCGCTGCACGGGCAGCGGTTCGAGGATCACGCCGGTGGAAAACGGCAGGATTTGCTGCGGCGTGCAGCCCAGCAGTTCGGCCAGCGCGGCGCAGCTGGCCTGCGCGTCGGCCAGGCCCGATTCGCCCGTGCCCGCATTCGCGTTGCCCGTGTTGACCAGCAGCGCGCGGATCGGCGCGGCGCCGGCCGTCACGGCGGCCAGGTTGGCTTTCGAAATTTGCACGGGCGCCGCGCAGAAGCGGTTCAGGGTGAACACGCCGGCCACGGTGGCCGTCGGCGCCAGTTTCAATACCAGCAAATCCTTGCGGTTGGGTTTCTTGATGCCGGCTTCGGCAACACCGATTTCAATGCCGGCGACGGCTTTCAAGTCGGCGGCGACGGGCTTGGGAGAATTGACGGCCATATGAGTTCTTCTGCGAGGGAAAAGGGAAGCGCTATTGTAGCGCCTTCGCGGCGCGGGTGAACATGCGGCCAGTGAATAGTCGCGGCGGCTCGGGCAGCATGGCCAGGCTTGCGATTTATCAGAACCCTGCCGTCTGGCGGCGCTAAGGTAGGGGAATGGACGATGGCGAGTCTTGCAATCGCACGCTCCAGGGAAGGATGTCATGGCGCAGGGTCAAACAAACCGGATGCAGCGCAGCGCTTCAGGCCTGTCGTGCCCGGTGCGCCGGCTATCCCTGCTTTGCCTGATGGCCTCGTTGACAGCCTGTACGGTGCCGCGTGGCCCGGCAGATGGCGCCGGCATCCACGTCACTGAACAGGCATCCGAAGCGCCGCCTGCCTCGTCACCACCACCACCGGCTCCAGCTGCGGCTCCAGCCGCGGAAGCGCCTCCCACGCCAGCCACTACCGTAGGGCGGCGGCCACCGCCGGCCAGTCCGTTGAGCGGCGCATGGTCAGGCACGGGCGGCCTGCTCGGCAAGCTCGGCAACCTGTTCGGCAGCGGGGCAGACGGCTCCGCCATCAGTCAAATAACCGCCGCGCCTGCGCCCGGCGCCACGCACGTCACCGTGTATTACGCCACCGACCGGCAATACCAGCGCAGCCGCCACAATTATGGCTGGCAGCCCAACCGCGTGGCGCCCTACCTGAGCTATGGCAGCGTCGTCGTGAGCATCCCGGAGAAAAGAGCGCCGGGCGAGCTGCCGCTGCCGCCCTGGTACGCCATCCTGTCCGGCGACAATGCGCAAAAATATGTGCTGATCAAGGAAACCACGCGCCTGTCGCGCGCGGATTTTCTCGCCACCGTCCAGGCCGGGATACGGGCTGCCCCGGAACGGCACGCCGCCTTCATCTACATCCACGGCTACAGCAACTCGTTTGACGATGCCGCCCGGCGCACGGCGCAGATGGCGGTCGACCTCGATATCGGCGCCCTGCCCGTGTTCTACAGCTGGCCATCGAAAGGCACGCTGGCCGGCTATGAGTTCGATGAAAATGCCGCCGAATGGACGCAATCGCACCTGCAGGCCTTCCTGGCCGACTTCGCCGAGCACTCTTCCGCCACCGATATCTACATCATCGCCCACAGCATGGGCAACCGCCCGATGACCGTGGCCCTGGCCAGCCTGCTGGAAAAGCGCCCCGACCTGCGGCCCTTGTTCAAGCAGGTGGTGCTGGCGGCGCCGGACATCAATGCCGACATCTTCCGCGAGCAGATCGCTCCCCGTTTTGCCAGCCTCAAGCTTCCCGCCACCCTGTACGCGTCCGCGAACGACAAGGCCATCCGCGCTTCCTACAGTTTTGCCGACTGGGACAGGATAGGTGACATCCGCGGCCCCGTCGTCGGCATCCCCGGCATGGAGCTCGTCGATGCCTCGGCCGTCATCATGAATTTCATGGGACACGATTACTTCGCCAGCAACCGCGTCCTGCTGACCGATATCGCCACCATGATCAAGACGGGGCAGCGGGCAAGGAACCGCGGCGGCTTGAAAGGCATTCCAGCGCAGGCCCCGCAGTACTGGGCCTTTCCCTGAACCGCCGGCCAGGCGCGAAAAAAAAACGGAGACCGCGGTCTCCGTTTTTGTTCACGCTGACAAACCGCGCTTAAGCCAGCTTGCCGTGGCAAGCCTTGTACTTCTTGCCGCTGCCGCAAGGGCATGGGTCGTTGCGGCCCACTTTGACGCCCATGCTCACGCTCATGTCGTCGACATACTGGTCGTTGCTGTCGCCAGCCGTCGGCGCCAGCAGTTCTTCCGGCGCCGCGTTCGGGTCGAATTCGGCGTGCTGGTAGTGCACGTTTTCCACGTGCGACTGCTGCATCGCCTGTTCGGCCGCATCGACTTCTTCGCGCGACTGGATACGCACCGTCATCACGTGTTTCGTGACGTCGTTCTTGATCATGTCGAGCATCTGGCCGAACAGTTCAAACGCTTCGCGCTTGTATTCCTGTTTCGGATTCTTCTGCGCATAACCGCGCAGGTGAATACCCTGGCGCAGGTGATCGAGCGCCGCCAGGTGTTCGCGCCAATGGCTGTCCACGCTTTGCAGCATGACATTGCGCTCGAAGCCGCCAAACGATTCCTTGCCGACGATATCGATCTTCGACTGGTACACGGCATCGGCCGCGGCCAGCACTTTTTCCAGGATCTCTTCGTCCGTCAGCGTCGAATCGGCTTCCAGCATTTGCTGCAGCGGCAGGTCGAGCTGCCATTCGCTGGCCAGGGTATTTTCCAGGCCTTTGATATCCCACTGCTCTTCCACCGATTCGCGCGGCACGTACTCGTGCACCAGGTCGGTGAACACGCCATGGCGCAGCGAGCCGATCATCTCGGAAATATCGGTCGTTTCCAGCAGCTCGTTACGCTGCTGGTAGATGACCTTGCGCTGGTCGTTGGCGACGTCATCGTATTCCAGCAATTGCTTGCGGATGTCGAAGTTGCGCGCTTCGACCTTGCGCTGGGCCGATTCGATCGAACGCGAGACGATGCCTGCCTCGATCGGTTCGCCTTCCGGCATTTTCAAACGGTCCATCACGGCGCGCACGCGGTCGCCGGCGAAGATGCGCAGCAGCGCGTCGTCGAGCGACAGGTAGAAGCGCGAGGAACCCGGATCGCCCTGGCGGCCGGCACGGCCACGCAACTGATTGTCGACGCGGCGCGATTCATGGCGCTCGGTGCCGATGATGTGCAAGCCGCCCGCATTGACCACGTGGTCGTGCAGCGACTGCCACTCATCGCGCAGCTGCTGCGACTGAGCTGCCTTGTCGGCGTCGCCCAGTTCAGCATTGGCTTCGATGAACTTGATCTGGTTTTCGACGTTACCGCCCAAGACGATGTCCGTACCGCGGCCTGCCATGTTGGTGGCGATGGTGATGGCTTTCGGACGGCCTGCCTGGGCGATGATTTCCGCTTCGCGCGCATGCTGTTTCGCGTTCAGCACGTTGTGCGGCAAACCGGCCTTGGTCAGAATGCCCGACAGCAGTTCCGAGTTCTCGATCGAGGTCGTGCCCACCAGCACGGGCTGGCCGCGCTCGTAGCAATCGCGGATGTCGTTCAACATCGCGTTGTATTTTTCCGCCGACGATTTATAGACCTGATCCTGGCGGTCCTTGCGCTGCAGCGGACGGTTTTGCGGGATCACGACCGTTTCCAGGCCGTAGATTTCCTGGAATTCGTATGCTTCGGTATCGGCCGTACCGGTCATGCCGGCCAGCTTGGCGTACATGCGGAAGTAGTTCTGGAAGGTGATCGAGGCCAGCGTCTGGTTCTCGTTCTGGATCTTGACGCCTTCTTTCGCTTCGACGGCCTGGTGCAAGCCATCGGACCAGCGGCGGCCCGTCATCAGACGGCCCGTGAATTCATCGACGATCACCACTTCATTGTTCTGCACCACATAGTGCTGATCCTTGAAGTACAGCGCATGCGCGCGCAGGGCCGCATACAGGTGGTGCACGAGGGTGATGTTGGCCGAATCGTACAGCGACGCGCCTTCCGGCAGCAGGCCCATTTCCATCAGGATGCCTTCGGCCTTTTCGTGGCCGGCTTCCGTCAGCAGCACCTGGTGCGCCTTTTCATCCTTGGTGTAGTCGCCCGGCACTTCCACTTTACCCTTGCCGTCCGGCGTTTCTTCGCCGATTTGCAAGGTCAGCCGCGCAGGCACCGCATTGATCTTGTGATACAGGTCGGTATGGTTCTCGGCCTGACCCGAAATGATCAGCGGCGTACGCGCTTCATCGATCAGGATCGAGTCGACTTCATCGACGATGCCGAAGTTCAGGCTGCGCTGCACGCGCTCGCGCGCTTCGTAGACCATGTTATCGCGCAAGAAGTCGAAACCGAATTCATTGTTCGTGCCGTACGTGATGTCGGCGTTGTACGCCTGCTGCTTGGCGCTGTGCTCCATCTGCGACATGTTCACGCCAGTCGACAGGCCCAGCCACGCATACAGTCGGCCCATGGTCTCGGCATCGCGCTGCGCCAGGTAATCATTGACGGTGACGATATGCACGCCCTTGCCCGACAAGGCATTCAGGTAGGCTGGCAAGGTTGCCATCAGGGTCTTGCCCTCGCCCGTGCCCATCTCCGCGATCTTACCGAAATGCAAGACCATGCCGCCGATCATCTGCACATCGAAATGGCGCATGCGCAGGACGCGCTTGCTGGCCTCGCGGCACACGGCAAATGCTTCCGGCAACAAGGCATCGAGCGATTCGCCGGCGGCGATGCGTTCCTTGAAGGCAGGCGTCTTCGCTTGCAGCTCGGCATCCGACAGCTTTTCGATGGCCGGCTCGAGCGCATTGATCTCGCGTACCGTTTTTTGGTATTGCTTGAGCAGCCGCTGGTTGCGGCTACCGAAAATCTGGGTCAGTAATGACATGCTTGAATTCTTGAAAAAACGCCGTTAAAAAAAGCTCGGTAGGTGACGACGAGGTAATAATCGCGTGACCGCACGGAGTTCGACTATGGCAAAAGACGATGATTTTATCATGCGTTCCCGACATGGTTGGGGTAATGCGCCATATAACAATAGCTTAATGACAAACAAATGGCAGAAATTGCGGACATTTTCCATACTGTAAGGCAATACGGCCCACCCGCTCGCGCCGCACCCGCCGCCCCACTCGTCACGCGCGGGCGAGTGTGCTATGTTTCGGCCATGCGAACTCCCACTTATTCTCCGGCACCGCGCCGCGGCTACGGCTTTGCCCGTTCCGGCCCGGCCGCCACGGGCGCGACCGATTTCCTGCGCGGCAACGCGACGATGGCGTCGCTGATGCCCACCGTCACGCGCCTGGCCGCCCTGCAAAAGGATTGCGCCAAGGCCTTGCCCGCGATGTTCGAACATTGCGACATCCTGCAATTCGAGAGCGGGCAACTGGTGCTGGCCACGCCGAACGCGGCGCTGGCGGCCAAGCTCAAGCAGCAATTGCCGAAACTGCAAGGGGAACTGGAAAGAAAGGGCTGGCAGATTTCAGGCATCAAGCTGAAAGTGCAAGTCATCAAGAGTATCGCGCCCATCGTGCATACGCGGGCGCTGGTGTTGCCGGAAAAAGCCATGTCGGCCCTGGAAGAGCTGAGCACGGCCCTGCCGGCGTCGAAGCAGAACGAGCAATTGATCGCGGCGCTGCGCAGTTTAGTGCGCCACCACCGCGAACCTCAAGATTAGGACTGCCCAGCAACATTTTGACGCCTCAGAAAACCGTAGCGAGCGGAAGGGAGAGGTGGCTAAGAAGCGCAACCGTACGAAGGTACGGTGAGCATCACAGGCCGCCTATACCGACGCGCAGTAGGTTTAATGAGGTGTCGCTCAGATCAGGTCAGCGACCACTCGCGTTCCATCTGGCGCAGATACGACTGCGGCGCCGTCTCATTCGTGGCGAACGAAACGATTTCATACGATTCCGGCTGCTCCAGCAGCGCCAGCAGCAGCTGGTTGTTCAGCGCATGACCCGATTTATGGGCCGTGTAGTAGGCGAGCAGCGGGTGGCCCACCAGATACAGGTCGCCGATGGCATCGAGGATCTTATGACGCACGAACTCGTCTTCGTAGCGCAGGCCATCGGCGTTGAGAATGCGGTATTCGTCCATCACGATGGCGTTTTCCAGCGAACCGCCACGGGCCAGGCCCATGCCGCGCAAGCTTTCCACGTCCTGCATGAAACCGAAGGTGCGCGCACGCGCCACGTCGTGCACGTAGGACACGTCGCCAAAGTCCACCGAGGCGCGCTGCATCGTGCCATCGACGGCCGGGTGGTTGAATTCGATGAAGAAATCGAGCTTGAAGCCGTCGTACGGCGACAGGCGCGCCCATTTCTCCGCATCGCCCTTGCCGTGACGCACTTCCACGGGCTTGATGACCTTGATGAATTTCTTCGGCGCCTGCTGCTCCTCCACCCCGGCCTGCTGCAGCAGGTAGACGAAGGACGAGGCGGAACCGTCCATGATGGGAATTTCTTCCGCATTCACGTCGATCAGCATATTGTCGATGCCCAGGCCGGCGGCGGCCGACATCAGATGTTCCACAGTAGAAACCCTGGCGCCGTCCTTGATCAGCACGGAAGCCATGCGCGTATCGCCCACGGCCATGGCGCTGGCGGGAAACTCGACGATGGGATCGAGGTCGATGCGGCGGAACACGATGCCCGTGTCGATCGCGGCGGGACGCAAGGTCAGTTCCACCTTGGTGCCGGAATGCAAACCGACACCGATGGTGCGGACCTGTTGTTTGATGGTGCGTTGTTTTAACATCTGTCGATTATATCCATTTGGCGTCTTTTCGTTGCGGAGCAGCATCGTCCGAGCCAGAAAAACCACAATGTGCGATCAAGGATGTTCGCTTTCCGCATGCACGGCTTCGCGCCGCACCAGATAAATGCCGCTGCCGATGATGATGGCCGCGCCGATCAGCGTGTATTCGTCGGGCAAGGCGCGCCACAGCAGCCAGTCCAGGGCCATGCCCCAGGCCAGGGCCGAGTATTCGAACGGCGCCACGCTCGACGCCTTGCCATGGCGAAACGCCTCCGTGATGGCCAGCTGGCCCAGGAAGCCGCTCAGCGACAAGCCCGCCAGCAGCCACCAGTCTTCGCCGCGGATGCTCACCCACTCGTGCACCGACAGGGCCACGCCGCCGGCAGCCATCATCACCATCAGCCAGAAGACCATGCTTTCGCTGGCGTCCGTGCGGCTCAGGATGCGGCCCGTGACGGCCGAGATGGCGTAGCAGGCGGCCGAACCCAGCACGGCCAGCCCGGCTACCGAAAAGAAGCCCGAACCGTCGGGGCGCAAGGCCACCAGCACGCCCGCCAGGCCCACGGCGATCGCGCACCAGCGCGCCAGGTCGACTTTTTCCTTCAGGATAAAAACCGACAGGATCGTGATCAGCAAGGGAGCAACGAAAAACAGCGAATACGCTTCGGCCAGCGACATGCGTTTCAAGCCGTAGGCGAACAGGGTAATCATCAGCACGCCCAGCGCGCCGCGCAGCACATGCAGCGGCCAGCGCACCTTCAGCACGTTCTTGAAGGCGCCGCGGTACAACAGGTACAGGCACACGAGCGGCAACGACGACAGCGCGCGCAAGGCCGTCACCTGCATGGCGGGGTAGTGGGCGGACAGCAGTTTCATGGCCGTGTCCATCAGGGAAAACATGGCGACGGCGACCAGCATCACATAGATGCTGCGCAGATTAGAGTTGCGGGATAGCAGGACAGACTCCTGGCGAAAGAGCGGGGCCGTCATCATGGCGACGGCCGGAGCCAGGACAGCTTGGTCTGGAAAGGCAGGGCCAGGCCGTCCGCCCGATTATAGCAAGCGCAGCCGTTTTACCTTATGACACAGGCAACAGCATCACCAGTTTCAATTCATGCTGGCGCGCCAGGTGCAGGGTCACCTGGTGATAGCCAAGCAGGCCCAGCTGCGGATGCTGAAATTGGCGCAGGCCGCCATCGCGGCCCTGCACCTGCTGCGCGCCCCACCACTGGCGAAATTCAGGGCTGGCGTCGGCCAGTTCGGCGATCAGGCCGGCCAGCGGCGCCTGGTCCGCGTGGCGGCCGATATCGGCGCGAAACTCCGCCACCAGGCGCCGCGCCCGCTCGGGCCAGCCGACGACCAGCGCGCGCGCGTCCGGCGCCAGGAACATGAAGCGCAGCTGGTTCGGCGCAGCCGCATCGCCATGCAGCCAGCCCGTAAACAAGGTGGACGCGGCCTCGTTCCACGCCACGGCGTTCCATGCGCGGTCGAGGATGTAGGCGGGCGCGTCGATGGCGGCGACGATGGCGGCCAGTTCGGCGCTAGCAGGCCCGCCACCCTCGCCTGTGCCATGGCTGGGGTCATGCTTGTCCGCCACTTCGAACAGATAGGCGCGCTCGGCTGTGCTCAGCTGCAGCACCTGCGCCAGGCGGGCCAGCATCCTGGCCGAGGCCGACACGGGCCGCCCCTGCTCCAGCCACGTCAGCCATGTGGGGCTGACATCGCACAACTGCGCCAGCTCTTCGCGGCGCAAGCCCGGCGTGCGCCGCCGCCCGCCGCCGGGCAGGCCGGCCATGGCGGGAGTGACGGCTTCGCGCCGGGCGCGGATGAATTCAGCGAGTTTGTTCGACATGGCAGCTCTGCATGGTAGTGGATATACCAGTATAAGTTATGGTCTTGTTACAGGATAATTTTATCCCTATTCTGCAGGAACTCACCCATCAACAGGAGAACACCATGCAGCAGCACGATGTCGTTACCGAACAGTTTGGCAAGACGGCCCATGCCTACCTGAGCAGCGCGGTCCACGCGCAAGGCGCCGACCTGGTGCTGATGCAGGAATGCGCGCGCCGCCACGGCAAACCCGTCGTGCTGGACCTGGGCTGCGGCGCCGGCCACGCCAGCTTTGCCGTCGCCCCCGTGGCACAATCGGTTGTCGCCTTCGACCTGGCGCAGCCCATGCTCGACGTAGTCGATTGCGCCAGGGTGCAGCGCGGCTTGCACAATATCAGCACGCAACAGGGCGACGTGGCGCGTCTGCCGTTTGCCGACACCAGCTTCGACATGGTCGTCACGCGCTTTTCCGCGCACCACTGGAACGACGTGGCCGCAGCCTTGGCCGAAGCGTGGCGCGTGCTGCGCCCGAACGGCACCTTGCTGGTGATCGACATCGTGGCTCCGAAGACGGCCCTGTACGACAGCACATTGCAGGCGGTGGAAATGCTGCGCGACGCCTCGCACGTGCGCGACTACCGCACCTGCGAATGGGGCGCCAAGTTCGACAACGCGGGATTCACGCACAGCTTGCGCAGCGTGTGGAAACTGACGATGCAGTTCGACGAATGGGTGGCGCGCATGCGCACGCCGAACGAGCGGGTGGCGGCCATCCGCAACCTGTTCGATGGCGCGCCTGAGGAAGCGCGAAAGTATTTCGCGCTGCAGGACGATTATTCGTTCAGCATCGACGCGGCCATGTTCGAGGCAACGAAACCGTCGGTACAATAAACGTGAAAACGGCGCCGATGGCGCCGTTTTGTATTGCGTAGCTTGGGTAGCTTGCGTAGGTTGGATTAGCGCGCAGCGCGTAATCCAACAGTGCTGAAGCGAACGCGGTGCGAATGCGGTTCGAACGCAGCATGTCGGCTTACGCTGCGCTAAGCCGACCTACGCCGACCTGCGCCGACCCGCGATCTGCTTAGGCCAGCTGGCCCAGCAAGGTCTCGGCATTCGACACTTCAAACTTGCCGCCCTGCTCGACGTTCAATTGCGTCACGACGCCATTGTCGACCAGCATCGAGTAGCGCTGCGAGCGCGTGCCCATGCCGTGCTTGGAGAAATCGGCGTCCAGGCCCAGGGCCTTGCTGTAGGCGGCGTTGCCGTCAGCCATCATGCGCACGACGCCTGTGGCTTTCTGGTCGCGGCCCCAGGCGCCCATCACGAACGCGTCGTTGACGGAGATGCACCAGATTTCATCGACGCCTTTGGCTTTCAGGTCGGCGGCGTGCTTGACGTAGCCCGGCACGTGCTGTGCGGAGCAGGTCGGGGTGTAGGCGCCTGGCAGGCCGAAGATGGCGATCTTCTTGCCCTTGACCAGGTCTTGCACGTTGAACGTGTTCGGGCCCAGTGCGCAACCTTCGGTTTCGCTTTCGATGAATTCAGCCAGGGTGCCTTCTGGCAGGGTGTCGCCGATCTTGATGGTCATGTTGACTCCTTGTGTACTGTCGGTTGAGGATGCTGCCGGCATGATGCCGACACTGCGCGATAGTATGCCTGACTTGCCGTATTTGTGCAGAAAACGGCCGGAAAGGCAAAGTCAAAAGTCAAAACCCGGCAAAAAAAACGGCGGCCCTCAGGCCGCCGTCATCGTTGCATACATCAAGCTACCTTAATCGGCTTGCTTGCGCAGGAATGCCGGAATGTCATACGTCTCCATGCCATTCTTTTCCATCGCGCGCACCTGCTCGGAAGCCGATTCGCGGCGCCATACTGCCGGCGCCTTCATGCCGTCGAAACCGGCTGCCGGCGTGGCCACGCCCACCGTCGTCGTCGCCGCTTGCGCGCTGCCCATGGCAGCCGACGGGGTCAGCGGGCTGTTGTGGGTGCCGGTGCGCAGCACTTGCTGCGGTACCAGCTGGATGTTTTTCTTCGCGCGGCCCAGGCCCGTGGCCACCACGGTGACGCGGATATCGTCGCCCATGGCGTCGTCGTAGGCGATACCTTGCGCGATCGACGCGTCCGGCGCGGCAAACGCGCGCACGGCAGCCATGACTTCCTTGATCTCCTTGCCTTTCAAGCCACGGCTGGCCGTGACGTTGACCAGCACACCGCGCGCGCCCGACAGATCGATACCGTCCAGCAGCGGCGAAGCGACAGCCTGTTCGGCGGCGATGCGCGCACGGTCCACGCCGGACGCCGTCGCCGTGCCCATCATGGCCTTGCCCTGCTCGCCCATGATGGTTTTCACGTCGTTGAAGTCGACGTTGATATGGCCAGGCACGTTGATGATCTCGGCAATGCCGGCCACCGCGTTGTTGAGCACATCATCGGCGTGCTGCATCCATTCCAGCATGCTTTCGTCTTCGTAGATCTCTTCCAGTTTTTCATTGAGGATGATGATCAGCGAATCGACGTGCAGGGACAGCTGCTCCAGGCCTTCGTCGGCGATGTCCATGCATTTCTGGCCTTCGTACGAGAATGGCTTGGAGACCACGGCCACCGTCAGCGCGCCCAGTTCCTTGGCAACTTCAGCGACGATCGGGGCGGCGCCCGTGCCCGTGCCGCCGCCCATGCCGGCGGCGATGAAGACCATGTGCGCGCCGCGCAGCGAATCGGCGATGCGCGTGCGCGATTCTTCCGCCAGCTGGCGGCCGACGGCAGGCTTCATGCCGGCGCCCAGGCCGGTATCGCCGATCTGGATGATGTTGTGGGCCTTCGATGTCGACAGGGCCTGTGCGTCGGTGTTGGCGGCAATGAACTCCACGCCCGACATGCCTTTGTTGATCATGTGTTGGACTGCATTGCCACCCGCACCGCCGACGCCGACGACCTTGATGACGGTACCTAAAGCTGTGTTATCGACCATATCGAACTCCATGATGTGCTCCTATCAGATGCGGTTTCCAAGCGCCAGGCCTCATATTGGTAGGAGAACTGGAGATTGAAAACTGCGGTTAAATATAAAATAAGGTTATGTGTGTGTACCTGCGATGCTGCCAAAAAAACTGTGCTGCCGGGCGAAAATCATGCCCTTAAAAATTCCCTAAAAACCATTCCTTCATGCGCTGCCAGACTGCCTTCACCGAGCCGTCCTGACGCGTCACGATGTGGCCGCGCAGGTATTGCTTCTTCGCCTCCAGCAGCAGGCCCAATACCGTGGCATAGCGCGGACTGCGCACCACGTCGGCCAGCTGGCCCCGATACTCGGGCGTGCCCAGGCGCGCCGGTTTCAGGAAAATGTCTTCCGCCATTTCCACCATGCCGGGCATGATGGACGTGCCGCCCGTGAGCACGATGCCCGACGACAGCACGCCTTCGTAGCCGGATTCGCGCACCACCTGGTGCACCATCGCGAACAGCTCCTCGACCCTCGGTTCGATCACTGCCGCCAGCGCCTGGCGCGACAGGTTGCGCGGGCCGCGGTCGCCCAGGCCAGGCACTTCCAGCGATTCGCCGGGGTCGGCCAGGACCTGCTTGGCCACGCCATAGCGGATCTTGATTTCTTCCGCTTCCGCGGTCGGGGTACGCAAGGCCATGGCGATGTCGTTGGTGATCTGGTCGCCGGCGATGGGAATGACTGCCGTATGGCGGATCGCGCCATCGGAGAATACCGCCACATCGGTCGTGCCGCCGCCGATGTCGATCAGCACCACGCCCAGTTCCTTCTCGTCGGGCGTGAGCACCGCATCGGCGGACGCCATCGGCTGCAGGATCAGGTCCGACACTTCCAGGCCGCAGCGGCGCACGCACTTGACGATGTTCTGCACCGCCGACACGGCGCCGGTGACGATATGCACCTTCACCTCCAGGCGGATGCCGCTCATGCCGATAGGCTCGCGCACATCTTCCTGGCTGTCGACGATGAACTCTTGCGGCACCGTGTGCAGCAATTGCTGATCGGTCGGAATGTTAACCGCTTTTGCCGTCTCGATGACGCGCGCCACGTCGGTCGCCGTCACTTCCTTGTCCTTGATGGCCACCATGCCGCTGGAATTGAAGCTGCGGATATGGCTGCCCGCAATGCCCGCGTACACATTGCGGATCTTGCAGTCGGCCATCAGCTCGGCCTCTTCCAGCGCGCGCTGGATGGACTCCACCGTGGCCTCGATATTGACCACTACGCCTTTTTTCAGGCCCTTCGATTCGTGCTGGCCCAGCCCGATCACTTCGTGGCGCCCATCGGACATCACTTCGGCTACCACCGCCACCACTTTCGAGGTGCCGATATCGAGGCCGACGATCAGGTTTTTCGCGTCTTTTGTCATTTCTTTCGCCTAGTTTTTTGGGCTATTAATTGATTAATTGAGTATTCGGTTAAGCCGGTTTTTTAATCGGACTGCCATTTTTCTTCTTGATCGCCGGCGCCGGCCTGCCATCCTTGCCTTCGGCCGGTATCACCAGGCCGGCTGAACTGAGCGCCAGGCCATTCTGGTAGCGCATATCGATCGTGTCGATATTTTCCAGCCGGCTCGCCAGCTGCGGGTAGATGCCTACCAGCCGGTCGACCCGCGCCTTCAGGGTTGTATGATTCTGCTCGCGCCCCAGCGCCACGCTCATGCCGTTATTCAGTTTCACCGTCCACGCATAGCGGCTCGACAGCGACAGCGATTCAGGCACCATCTTCAACGGTGAAAACCACTTTGCCAGCTGCACGTAGGTGGTCAGTAC
The DNA here is from genome assembly GCF_002127655.1 of Janthinobacterium sp. GW456P. Taxonomy (GTDB): domain Bacteria; phylum Pseudomonadota; class Gammaproteobacteria; order Burkholderiales; family Burkholderiaceae_D; genus Janthinobacterium. The sequence goes on along the minus strand of NZ_NEHB01000025.1, from coordinate 59,084 downwards.
TTCCTTCTCGCTGCCATCGGGGCCGGCAAACGCAGGCAACTCATGGTCGTCTTCCGCTTCGGCCACATTGGCAGTAAACACATCACCCTTGACCGACAGCAGGCGTCCATCTTCGCCCCAGGTGCCCAGCGCTTCGTGTTCTTCCAGCGCCACGATCAGCTGGTTCGGCCACTCGCGCCGCACGCTGGCGCGGCGCACCCAGGGCACCGATTCAAACACGCCGCGCACGCTTTCCAGGTTGGTCGTGAAAAAATTGCCCTTGATGCGGCCCAAAGTGCCACTGCGCAGGGTCAGGTAATTCACGTGGCGCAGGCCCTTGTCGTCCGCGCTTTCCACCTTGATTGTGCGCAGGTCGAACATGGGACGCTGCGACACCCACCAGACGCCGGCGGCCACGCACACGACCAGAACCGCGGCCAGCAAGCCGTTGGCAGTCGTATTGAGGCTTTTAGCGTCATGCCACATATCAGTGCTGTCCCTTGTGCATTTTCAGGCTTGCGCCGGAAACGATTTCCAGGCACAGGTCTTCATAGCTGGTGCCTTCCGCGCGCGCCGCCATCGGCACGAGCGAGTGGCCCGTCATGCCTGGCGAGGTATTCACTTCCAGCAAAAACAGCTTGCTGTCGGCCGCGCGCATCAGCACATCGACCCGTCCCCAGCCTTCGCAGCCGAGGGCGCGGTAGGCCGCCAGGGCGATGCGTTCCATCTCGGCGATGATCGCCGGGTCCAGCTGCGGCGGGCAGAAATACTGCGTATCGTCCGTGAAGTACTTGTTCTGGTAATCGTAATTGCCTTGCGGCGCGACGATCTCGATCGGCGGCAGCGCGCGCGCCGCGGCGCCCTTGCCCAGGATCGCGACGGTGAATTCGCGGCCCTGGATGAATTCCTCGGCCAGCACCGAATCATCGAGGCCGGCGGCGATGTCGTAGGCCGCCTGGAAGGCCGAAGCCTCGTTGACGGTGGTGATGCCGATGCTCGAACCTTCATGCGGCGGCTTGACGATCAGCGGCAAGCCCAGTTGCGCGGTGACCTTGGCCAGGTCGGCGCTGTCGTCCAGCACCGCGTACTTCGGCGTCGGCAGCTCGTGCATCAGCCAGATCATCTTGGTATAGACCTTGTCCATGCCCACCGAGCAAGCCATCACGCCGCTGCCCGTGTACGGGATGCCCAGCTGCTCCAGCGCGCCCTGCAGGCTGCCGTCTTCGCCGAAGCGGCCGTGCAGCGCGATGAAGACGCGGTCAAATTTCTCGGCTGCCAGTTCGGCCAGGCTGCGTTCACCCGTGTCGAAGCCGTGCGCATCCACGCCATGGCTTTTCAGAGCGGCCAGCACGCCCGCGCCGGACATCAGCGACACTTCGCGCTCGGCCGAGCGGCCGCCGAACAGGACGCCGACCTTGCCCAATTGTTTAACGTCGATAGCTGATGCTTGGTTCACGTCAGGCCTTTACAGTGTGAGATTGATACGTTGTCAGTTGATTCGGGATGCCGCTGATGGAACCGGCGCCCATGGTCAGCACGACGTCGCCGTCGCGCGCCACGCTCATGATGGTGTCGGCCATGTCTTTCATGGACTCGACGAAAATCGGCTCGATCTTGCCGCGCGCGCGCAGCGCATGCGCCAGGGCGCGGCCGTCGGCGGCGACGATAGGCGCTTCGCCCGCCGCATACACTTCGGACAAGAGCAGCACGTCGGGAGCACCGAGCACCTTGACGAAATCCTCGAACAGGTCGCGCGTGCGGCTGTAGCGGTGCGGCTGGAACGCCAGCACCAGGCGGCGGCCCGGATAGGCGGCGCGCGCGGCGGCCAGGGTCACTTCCGTTTCCACCGGATGGTGGCCGAAATCGTCGACCAGGGCGAAGCTGCCGCCATTTGGCAGCGCCACGTCGCCATAGCGGGTAAAGCGCCGGCCCACGCCGGAAAATTCCGCCAGGCCCTGCTGCGTGGCGCTGTCGGCGATGCCGATCTCACGCGCGATGGCGATCGCCGAGCAGGCATTCTGCACATTGTGCATGCCGGGCTGGTTCAGCACCACGTCCAGGTCGGGATAGCCTTCCTGCAGCACGGTAAAGTGCATTTCCAAGCCCACGGCGCGCGCGTTGATGGCGCGCACTTGCGCGTCTTCCGCGAAACCGTAGGTAGTGACGGGCTTGGTGACGGACGGGATGATGGCGCGCACGTGCGGATCGTCGATGCACAGCATGGCGCGGCCATAGAACGGCAAGCGGTGCGTGAACTGCACGAAGGCCTGCTTGAGCTTCTCGAAATCGTGCTCGTAGGTGTCCATGTGATCGGCGTCGATATTCGTGATCACTTCGATCATCGGCGTCAGGTTCAGGAACGAGGCGTCCGATTCATCGGCTTCGGCCACCAGGTAGTCGCCCGAGCCCAGCTTGGCGTTCGCGCCGGCGCTGGTCAGACGGCCGCCGATCACAAAAGTAGGATCGAGACCGCCCTGCGCCAGCACGGAGGCGACCAGGCTGGTGGTCGTCGTCTTGCCGTGCGTGCCGGCAATCGCGATGCCGCGCTTCAGGCGCATCAACTCGCCAAGCATCACGGCGCGCGGCACCAGCGGAATCTTGCGCGCGCGCGCGGCCGCCACTTCAGGATTGTCTTGCGGGACGGCGCCCGACGTCACAACCGCATCGGCGTCGCCGATATTTTCCGCCGCGTGGCCGAGCATGACGGTCGCGCCCAGGCTCGCCAGGCGCTGCGTCGCCGCATTGCTGCCCAGGTCGGAGCCCGACACCTTGTAGCCGAGGTTGACCAGCACTTCGGCGATGCCGCTCATGCCGCTGCCGCCAATGCCGACAAAGTGGATATTGTTTACTTTATGCTTCACAGAGCTAACCTCATGCCAATTTTTCCAATACGTGTGCGATCGCCTCATTGGCGTCGCGCTTGCCTGCTGCCAGTGCCGCCTGCGCCATCTGCTGGCAAGTATCGCGCGTCAAGGACGCCAGCAGAGTACTCAGCGACACCGCACTCATTTCCGTCTGCGGCAGATGAATCGCCGCGCCTTGCTTCGCCATCCATTGCGCGTTGTCGCGCTGGTGGCTGGTGGTCGACGCCACCAGCGGCACGAGCACGCTGGCCACGCCGGCCGCCGTCAATTCCGACAGGGTGATCGCGCCTGCCCGGCAGATCACCAGGTCGGCCTCGGTATACGCCCTGGCCATGTCGTCGATGAAGTCGACCACGTTCGCTTGCACGCCCGCCTGCGCATACGCGGCATGCAGGGCGTCGATATTCTTCTTGCCCGACTGGTGCGTCACCAGCGGGCGTTCGCCCTCAGGCATCAGCGCCAGCGCGGCAGGCAGGCTGTCGTTCAGCGCTTTCGCCCCCAAGCTGCCGCCCACCACCAGGATGCGCAGCGGCCCGCTGCGGCCCGCGAAACGCGCGGCTGGCGGCGCCATGGCGAGGATCTCGGCGCGCACGGGATTGCCCGTGACGACGGCCTTGCCGGCGGCGCTGCCGAAATCGGCGGGGAAACCGAAGCACACCTGCTGCGCCAGCGGCACCAGGGTCTTGTTCGACAGCAGCAGCGCGGCGTCGGCATTGACCAGCACCAGCGGCACGCCCTTCAGGCGCGCCATCAGGCCGCCCGGCACGGTGACGTAGCCGCCCATGCCCATCACCACGTCCGGCTTGCGGCGGGCGATGAAACGGCGGATGGCAAAGAAGCTGGCCAGCATCTTGAAGCCGCCCTTGACCGTGTGCGCCAGGCCCTTGCCGCGCATGCCGGAGAACGCGATGGCGTCCATAGGAATGCCGCTTTTCGGCACCAGCTCCTGCTCCATGCCATGGGTGGTCCCCAGCCAGCTCACTTCCCAGCCGCGCGCGCGCATCGTCTGCGCAATCGCCAGGCCCGGGAAGATATGGCCGCCGGTGCCGGCCGCCATGATCATCAGTCTTTTCGTCGTTTTCAAATTCGTCACGTTGTTCATAGCCGGCCTCCGCGCATCAGGATCCGGTTTTCGTAATCGATGCGCAGCAGAATGGCCAGGCCGATACAGTTAATCAGTACGCCCGTGCCGCCATAACTCATCAAGGGCAAGGTCAGGCCCTTGGTCGGCAGCAAGCCCAGGTTCACGCCCATGTTGATGAAGGTCTGCACGCCGATCCAAATGGCGATGCCCTTCGCCGTCAGGCCGGCAAAGGTCTGGTCGATGGCGATCGCCTGGCGGCCGATGTCGAAGGCGCGCTTGATAATCCAGTAGAACATGCCGATCACGACCAGCACTCCCACCAGGCCCAGTTCCTCGCCGATCACGGCCAGCAAAAAGTCCGTATGCGCTTCGGGCAGGTAGTGCAGTTTTTCCACGCTGCCGCCCAGCCCCACGCCAAACAGTTCGCCGCGCCCGAATGCGATCAGCGAGTGCGTCAGCTGATACGCCTTGTTCAGCGCATTGTCTTCCTGCCACGGATCGAGATACGCAAAAAACCGCTCGCGGCGGAATTTCGACAGGGCGATGATGGTGACGAAGATCGCCGTCAGCATGGCGCCGATGCCGCCGAACCAGATGGCGTTGACGCCGCCCAGGAACAGGATGCCCATGGCGATGCAAACGATCACGCCGAAGGCGCCCAGATCGGGTTCCATCAGCAGCAGCAGGCCGACGAAGCTGACGGCCAGCGCCATCGGCATGAAGCCCTTGGTCAGCTTGTGCATGTATTCCTGCTTGCGCACCGTGTAGTCGGCCGCGTACAGCACCATCACCACCTTCATCAGCTCGGACGGCTGCGGCCGCAGGCCCGGCAGGTTCAGCCAGCGGCGACCGCCGTTGACCGACACGCCCAGGCCAGGTATCAGGACCATCACCAGCAGCACCAGGGTGCCGATGAACAGCCACGGCGCCATCTTTTGCCAGGTCGCGACGGGGATGCGGAACACCAGCGCGCCGGCGATCACCGACACGCCGATGAACAGCGCCTGGCGCACGACGAAATAATTGTTCGTGTAGGCGGCAAACTTGCGCGCGTCCGACAGCGAGATCGACGCCGAATACACCATCACCATGCCCAGCAACATCAGCAGCAGGACCACCCACACCAGCGGCTTGTCATAGTCCATCATCTTCGACTGCCGCGCGCGGCCATCCAGCGGCTTGGCAGCCGAGCCGGAACCGAAGCGGAAGGGCAGCTGGAAGGCCATCAGAGATCCTGTCCGTTTTCCAGGGCGATGTCGCGCACGGCGTCGACAAACACCTGCGCGCGGTGCGCATAGTTCTTGAACATGTCCAGACTGGCGCACGCAGGCGACAGCAGCACCGCATCGCCGGCCAGCGCCAGGCTGCTGGCCCGCTTGACGGCTTCCGGCAAGGTGGCGCAGTCGATGAGGTCCACGCCAGCCGGCTCGAGGGCCGCGCGCAAGGCCGGCGCATCGCGCCCGATCAGCACCACGGCGCGCACGTAGCGCGAGACCGGTTCGGCCAGCGGCGAGAAATCCTGCCCCTTGCCATCGCCACCGGCGATCAGCACCAGACGCTGTTCCGCGCCGCCAAACGCCTTGCCCAGGCCAGACAACGCCGCCACCGTGGCGCCCACGTTGGTGCCCTTGCTGTCGTCGTAGTACTCGACGTCATTGACGGCCGTGATCAGCTCCACGCGGTGCGGCTCGCCCTGGTATTCGCGCAAGCCGTGCAGCAGCGGCGCGAACGGCAAGCCGATGGCACGGCACAGGGCCAGCGCCGCCAGCGCATTCGCCGCATTGTGCTGGCCGCGGATTTTCAGCGCGTCGGCCGGCATCAGCTTTTTCGCCATCGTCGGCACCGGTTCCGGCGCCGGATCGTTCTTCCTGCGTTTTTTCTCGATCACTTCTTCGCTCGGCACCGCTTGGGCCAGCCAGAAGATGCCGCGTTCATTGACCAGGCCAAAACTGTCCACTTCCGCCGGCTCGCCCGTGCCGAAGGTGATCGTCTCGGCCAGCGGATCGGCCATGTGCATGACCAAGGCATCGTCGCGGTTCAGGATGCGCACGGTCTCGTCGCCGAAGATGCGCGCCTTGTCCTTGGCATACGCGGCCATGTCGCCATGCCAGTCCAGGTGGTCCTGCGACAGGTTCAAGACCGTGGCCGCATCGGCCTGCAGGCTGAACGTCGTGTGCAGCTGGAAGCTGGACAATTCCAGTATCCACGCTTGCGGCAAGGTGCTGGCGGCGGGCTCGGTGACCTCTTCGCCTTCCAGCACGGGCTGCGGCGCAGGCTCGGCATCGAGCACTTCGCGCAGCACGTCCAGCGCGGCCGGGCTGATGTTGCCGGCCACGCGCGTGGCCAGGCCTGCGCGCTCGCACAGCAGGCCCACCAGGCTGGTCACCGTCGTCTTGCCATTCGTGCCCGTGATGGCGACGACTTTCGGCGCATAGCCGCGTTCCGCCTTGAGCGCGGCCAGGGCCTGCGCAAACAGTTCGATCTCGCCCCACACGGGGATATTTTTTTCCTGCGCGGCTGGGGCGATCTGCGCCAGCTCGCGGCTAGGTGCCAGGCCAGGGCTGACGGCGACGAAATCGACGCCATCGAGCAGGTCGGCCGTGAAGGCGCCGGCGATGAACTGCGCCTGCGGCACGGCGGCCTGCAACGCGGCCAGACGCTCGGGCGCCTCGCGCGTATCGGCCACGCGCACGCACGCACCGCTGCGGGCCAGCCACAGGGCCATGGCCAGCCCCGATTCGCCGAGGCCCAGTACCAGTGCGGTTTTAGCGTCGTACATCATCAGCGCAGCTTCAAGGTGGTCAGGCCGAGCAGCACCAGCATCATGGTGATGATCCAGAAACGCACGACAACCTGCGTCTCCTTCCAGCCTTTTTGTTCAAAATGGTGATGCAATGGCGCCATCAGGAAGACCCGGCGGCCCGCGCCATAGCGCTTCTTGGTGTACTTGAACCAGACGACCTGGATGATCACGGACAGCGTTTCGACGACGAAGATGCCGCCCATGATGAACAGGACGATTTCCTGGCGCACGATGACGGCGATGGTGCCCAGTGCGCCACCCAGTGCCAGCGCGCCCACGTCGCCCATGAACACTTTCGCGGGGTGCGTGTTATACCAGAGGAAGGCCAGGCCGGAGCCGGCCAGCGCGCCGCAGAAGATCACCAGTTCGCCGGCGCCCGGAATGTGCGGGATGAACAGGTAGCGCGCATAGGTGGCATTGCCCGTCAGGTAGGCGAACAGACCCAGGGCCGTGCCCACCATCACGGTCGGCATGATGGCCAGGCCGTCGAGGCCATCGGTAAAGTTGACGGCGTTGCTGGTGCCGACGATGACGCAATACGTCAGCGCGATAAAACCCCACACGCCCAGCGGATAGCTGATGGTCTTGAAGAACGGGACGATCAGGTCGGCCTTCGGCGGCAGGTCCATGGCGAAGCCGGACTGCACCCAGGCGTAGATCAGATTCCACACGTGGCCCGCGTCGGGCTCCGACACGGAAACGGAAAATGCCAGGTAAAACGCGGCGACGATGCCGATCAGCGACTGCCAGAAGTATTTTTCGCGCGAGCGCATGCCTTCCGGGTCCTGGTGCACCACCTTGCGGTAGTCATCGGCCCAGCCGACGGCGCCAAAGCCCAGGGTGACGATCAATACGGGCCAGATGAATCGGTTCGACAGGTCGGCCCACAGCAAGGTGGAAATCCCGATGGCGATCAGGATCAGCACACCGCCCATGGTGGGGGTACCGTGTTTTTTCAGATGCGTTTGCGGACCGTCCGTGCGCACGGCCTGGCCGACCTTCATGCGCGTGAGCATGCGGATCACGGCGGGACCGGCGCACAGGCCGATCAAAATCGCCGTCAAGGTGGCGAAGACGGCGCGGAACGTGATGAAGTTAAAGACCCTCAATGGGCCAATGTCGTCCTGGAAATAATGAGCGAGCCAGAGCAGCATGATTAGTGAGCTTCCTTGTTATTGTTGTTTGAACCAATCAAATGCTGCACGGCCCGTTCCATCTTCATGAAGCGGGAGCCCTTGATTAATACTGTTGCATCCGAACGGCCGGACAAATGCGCATCGAGCGCCGCCAGCAAACCGTCGAACTGTTCGAAATACTCCACGACCGTGCCCGATTCCTGGCTGGCGGCTGCCTGCGCCGCACTCACCAGATGGCGCGCCAGGCCGCCCGTCGCCAGCACGTGTTCGATGCCTTTGGCGGCAGCGTAGGCGCCGATCTCTTCGTGGAACTGCTGCCCCTGCGTGCCGACTTCGCCCATCTCGCCCAGCACCAGGATGCGTGGTGCCACGGCCTGCGCCAGTACATCGATGGCCGCGCGCGCCGAATCCGGATTGGCGTTATACGTGTCGTCGATGATGGTGGCGCCGTTGGCGGCACGTTTTTTCTGCAGGCGGCCGTTCACGGGCGCGAACGCCTCCAGGCCCTGCTTGATATGTTCGATGGCGATGCCGGCGCCCACGGTGCATGCCACGGCGGCCAGCGCATTGCGCACATTATGTTCGCCAGCCGCCTGCAGGCCGACGAAGAACTGGCGCATGGCGCCGTCCTGTGCGCGCACGCTGACGAACAAGTCGCTGCCGAAATCCTCTGCCGCGCGGTGCGTGCAGCTCACGTCCGCCTCTTTCGACAAGCCGAAGGTGATGACGGCGCGCGCGCCGGCCAGCTCGCGCCACAGGGGCGTGAATTCGTCGCCATGCGGGAAGACGGCCACGCCGTCATCGGCCAATGCCGCCAGCGCGGCGCCGTTTTCGCGCGCCACCGCTTCGACCGTATGCATGAATTCCTGATGCTCGCGCTGCGCGTTGTTGACCATCGCCAGGGTCGGCGCGGTGATCGCGGCCAGGCGGGCGATTTCGCCCGGATGGTTCATGCCCATCTCGATGACGGCCGCCTTGTGCTGCCCGCTCAGGCGGAACAGCGTCAATGGCACGCCGATCTCGTTATTCAGGTTGCCGCGCGTTGCCAGGCGCGCTTCCTCGCCAAAGGCCGCCGCCAGGATCGACGAAATCATCTCCTTGACGGTGGTCTTGCCATTGCTGCCGGTGACGCCGATGACGGGCACATTGAAACGGCCGCGCCAGAAATTGGCGATGCGGCCCAGCGCCACCAGGGTGTCGGGCACCACGATGGCCGCTACCTTGCCGCTGTCCCAGCCTGCGGGCAGGCGCTCGACCACCACGGCGGCGACGCCGTGCGCGGCCACCTGCTCGAGGAAATCGTGGGCGTCGAAACTCTCGCCGCGCAGGGCGACGAAGAGCGAATCGGCCGGGGCGCTGCGGCTGTCGGTGGAGACGCCGTCAAAAACGGCGTCGCCCGTCAGCTGCGCGCCGTCCAGCGACGGCATCAGTTCTGTCAGAGTTCCGCGCATCAGTTCGTCCTCATCATGGTCAGGCGCGCGGACAGGGCCAGCTGCGCATGGTCGGCGTCGGAGAACGGCAGTTTCTTGCCCTTGATTTCCTGGTACGGCTCATGGCCCTTGCCCGCCAACAGGATCACGTCCGGCTTGGCGGCGTGCTTGATGGCCGACAGGATGGCAGCGGCGCGGTCTTCGATGGCTTGCGGCTGCGGGCTGTCGGCGCGCATGCCGGCGACGATCTGCGCGATGATGGCATGCGGATCTTCGCTGCGCGGATTGTCGCTGGTCACTAACACGTGATCGGCCAGCTGCGCGATGGCGCCCATCTGCGGGCGCTTGCCCGGATCGCGGTCGCCGCCGCAGCCGAACACGCACCACAACTGGCCGCCCCGCTCCTGCGCCACCTGGCGCAGCGCGGCCAGGGTCTTTTCCAGCGCATCCGGCGTATGCGCGTAATCGATGACGACCATCGGCGCTTCCTGGCCGCCAACCTGCTGCATGCGGCCGGGGGCCGGCTGCAAGGATTCGATGCCATCGATGGCGGCGCGCAGGCCGGTGCCGTGCGCCAGCAAGGCGCCCAGCACGGCCAGCGCATTGCTGATATTGAAGTGGCCCACCAGCTGCGTCTTGACCAGCGCCACGCCCAGCGCGCACTCCAGGTGGAAGTCGGTGCCGGCATTGCGGCTGCGGAACTGGCTGGCGCGCAGCATCAGCACGCCTGGCAGGTCGGGCAAGGCAGCCGCATCCTGCAGGGTATAGCCGATGACAGGGTATTCGCCGGCCAGCTTGCCGTCCACGTGACGCGCCAGGCGCAGGCCCATGGGGTCGTCCAGGTTGATGACGGCCGTTTTCAGGCCGGGCCAGTCGAACAGCTTGACCTTGGCCGCCTCGTAGGCAGCCATGTCGCCATGGTAGTCGAGGTGGTCGCGCGTCAGATTGGTAAACATGGCGACGTCGAAATGCATGCCGGCGGCGCGATCCTGGTCCAGGCCGATGGACGACACTTCGATGGCGACGGCCTTGGCGCCTGCATCGCGCATGGCAGCGAGTTTACGCGCCAGCAGCACGGCGTCCGGCGTGGTGTAGCCGGTGACGTCGAATTCGATGGCGCCGCGCGGCTTGCACAGGCCCACACCCAAAGTCCCGATGACGGACGATGTTTCGCCCAGGCGCGCCAGGGCCTGCGCCAGCCACAAGGCGCACGAGGTCTTGCCATTCGTGCCCGTCACGCCGGCGCTGAACATGGCGCTGTCGGGCATGCCGTAGAAAGCATGCGCCACGGGGCCGGCCAGGCGTTTCAGGTCGCCCACCAGCAGGTGCGGCACGCTCCAAGCGGCGTTCCATTCCACGGCGTCATGCACGATGGCGGCGGCGCCCTGCGCGATGGCGGCGGCGATGAAATCGGTGGCGCCCGCATAGGCGAAAAACACGTCGCCGCGCTGCACGCGGCGCGAATCGGACGTCAGCTGCCCGGACGGGGCAGCCGCTTTGATCCACAAACTGATGTCTTGTATGGTCATGAGTGACTTCACATGGCCTCCGGGCCGGCATTGGCCGGGACCACGATTTCGGTAACGGAGGAATCGGGCGGTACGTTCATCGCGCGCAGCGCGTTGGTCGCAATCGCCGCGAAAGCGGGAGCGGCGACCTGACCGCCATAGTGGGCGGGGCCGGTCGGTTCATCGATCATCACGGCAATGATGAAGCGCGGCGCCGACATCGGCACCATGCCCACGAAAGAGCCGATATATTTGCGCGGCATCGCGTAGCGGCCGTTTTCCACCTTATAGGCGGTACCCGTCTTGCCGCCCACGCGGTAGCCGGCCACCTGGGCGCGCTTGGCCGAGCCGTGCGCGCCGGAGACCACCAGTTCCAGCATGGCGCGCATGTCGGCGGCCGTCTTCGGCTTGATCACCTGCTGGCCCACGGGCAGTTCATTGACCTTCTGGAACGACAGGGGAATCGTGTCGCCGTCGCGCGCGAACATCATGTACGAGCGCGCCAGCTGGATCAGCGAGACGGAAATGCCGTTACCGTAGCTCATGGTCGCCTGTTCCACCGGGCGCCACGATTTATACGGACGCACGCGGCCGGCCACGGCGCCGGGGAAGCCCCATTTCGGCTGCTGGCCGAAGCCGACCTTGGTAAACATTTCCCACATTTCCTGCGACGGCATGCCCAGCGCGATCTTCGAGGTGCCGATGTTCGACGACATCTCGATGATCTCGGAGACATTGATCACGCCGTGCGGCTTGGTGTCGGTGATCGTGCGGTCGGCGATCGTGTAGCGGCCCGGGCCCGTGTMGATCWAGGTGGTCGGCTTGACCCGGCCCGTGTCGAGCGCCAGCGAGACCGTGATCGGTTTCAGGGTCGAACCGGGTTCGAAGGTATCGGTCATGACGCGGTTGCGCAGCTGCTGGCCCGTGAGCTTGCGGCGGTCGTTCGGGTCGTAGCTCGGGTAATTGGCCAGGGCCAGCACTTCGCCCGTGTGCACGTCGAGCACCACGGCGCCGCCGGCCTTGGCGTTGAATTTCTCCACCGCTTCCTTCAGCTGCGTGAAAGCGATGTACTGTATCTTGCTGTCGACGGACAGGGTCAGGTCCTTGCCGTCATGCGGTTCGTGGATGAAGCCGATGTCTTCGACGATGTGGCCCAGGCGGTCCTTGATCACGCGGCGGCTGCCGGTGGTGCCGACGAGGGTTTTCTGCTGCGCCAGTTCCATGCTTTCCTGGCCCACGTCTTCCACGTTGGTAAAGCCCACCACGTGGGTCATCACTTCGCCCTGCGGATAGAAGCGCTTGTATTCCTTGCGCTCGTCGATGCCGTCGATGCCGAGCTTGGAAATCTTGTCGGCCACGTCCATCTCGACCTGGCGTTTCAGGTAAACGAAGCTGCGGTCCGAATCGAGCTTCTTGCGCAATTCGTTGACGTTCATTTCCAGCAGGCCGGCCAGCGCATTGATTTTTTCGGGCGACGCCTGCAGCACGTCGTCGGGAATGGCCCAGATGGCTTTCACGGGCACGGACGAAGCGAGCACCTGGCCGTTGCGGTCGGTGATCTTGCCGCGCGTGGCCGGCAGTTCCAAGGTGCGCTCATAGCGCGCCTTGCCCTGCTTTTGCAGGAATTGCGTCGACACGCCCTGCAGCCACAGCGCGCGCGCGCCCAGGCCGGCGAAAGCGAAGAACAGCAGGAACAGCACGACGCGCGAACGCCAGACGGGCAGACGCACCGCCAGTACGGGGTTCTTCGAGAATGGCACGCCTTTCGATGCCGCCACCCGGCCGTTGCTATTACCGCCCAACTTCATTATTCGCCCTCCGTCAGGTATTGCGTACGCGCCGCCGTCAACGGCGTCATGCTCAGGTCGCGCCGTGCGATCGATTCGATGCGTTCATGCTTGCCCAAAGTGGACTGGTCCAGCTGCAGTTGCGCCCAGTCGATGTCGAGCTGGCGCGACAGCGCTTGCGCGCGTTCCAGGTCGATCAGCAGGTGGCGCGACTGGTACTGCGCGTTCACCAGCGACAGACCGCAGCACACCAGCAGGGCCGACAGCACGACACACAGCTTGCCAGTCATCGGGCGCCGCCACTAACTGGAATCGGCAAACGCTGCGCCACGCGCATCACGGCCGAACGCGAACGGGGATTGCCCTCGATCTCGGCGTCGGACGGCTTCATTTTCGAAATCAGCTTCATTTCCGGCTGCGGCAAGTCGACCGCGCGGATCGGCAGACGGCGGTCAGGCTGCTCCACGTTCGCCTTCGAGGCGAAGAAGCGCTTGACCATGCGGTCTTCGAGCGAATGAAAACTGATCACGGCCATGCGCGCGCCGGGCGCCAGGCAGGCATACGCCTGATTCAGACCGATCTCGAGATCCTCGAGCTCTTTGTTAATGAAAATGCGGATTGCCTGAAAGGTGCGGGTAGCGGGGTCCTTACCCTTCTCGCGGGTCTTGACGGCGCCTGCCACGATGCCGGCAAGCTGTCGTGTGCTTGAAATTGGCTGGACTGCCCGGCCAGCAACAATCGCCTTTGCAATCTGAAAAGCAAACCGTTCTTCCCCATAATCGCGTATCACTTTCTCTAAATTCTGCTCGGTTTCCACCGCCAGCCACTCGGCCGCGGAGACGCCGCGCGTGGTATCCATGCGCATGTCCAGCGGTCCGTCGTTGCGGAAGCTGAAACCGCGCGCCGCGTCGTCGACCTGCGGCGACGAGATGCCCAGGTCGAGCAAAATGCCGTCCACCTGCTGCACGCCGCGTTCGGCCAGGCTGGCCGTCATGGTGGCAAAGCTGTCATGGACGATTTCAAAGCGGGGGTCGCCGATCTGTTCGGCCGTGGCGATGGCTTGCAAATCCTTGTCGAAGCCGATCAGGCGCGCGTCATCGGCCAGGCGCGACAGAATCAAGCGGCTATGGCCGCCGCGGCCAAACGTCCCATCGACGTAAATGCCGTGCGCGCGGTCGCCCGACAGGTCGAGCGCATCGACCGCTTCATCGAGCAGCACCGTGCGATGCTGAAATTCCGGCACCGTGAGTTGTGTCATTACGGAGCCTTAGAAAGAAAAATTGGAAAGTACATCGGGGGTGCCGGCATCGATCGCCTGCTGTTCTTTGTCGGCCAATTTGGCGGCATCCCATATTTCAAAGTGACTGCCCATGCCGATCATCATCACTTCGCGCGCCAGCCCGACGGCATTGCGCAATTCAGGCGAGATCAGCACGCGGCCCGCCGAGTCCAGCTCGACGTCGACGGCGTTGCCGAGGAAGATGCGCTGCCAGGCGCGCGCCGACATAGGCCAGGCGGCGATTTGCTGGCGGTGGCTTTCCCACACGGGACGGGGGAAAAACAGCAGGCAGCCATCGGGGTGTTTGGTCAAGGTCAAACGGCCTTCGCATTGAATCGCCAGCGCGTCACGGTGCTTGGCAGGGATAGACATCCTGCCTTTGGCATCGAGATTGATTGCGGACGCGCCTTGAAACACGGAAGACCTTTTTTTGAGCTTGGCTTGCAACGCTTGCGCATCGCGATGGAAAGGGAAAATTTCCCACAAAAACACACTTTTTCACACAGTTGCCCACTTTAGAGGAAGCAAAGATAGTGGTCAAGCGGTTTCCGATTGGCAAAACAGGAATTTTATTAATGAAATTAAGGACTTAGCGCAGATCGTTGAAGGAGTCTCAAATAAAAATATATCGATAAATTAGATACTTATGAAAGATAGTGAATGTGCTACCTCATCTGCACACATGTGTTTTCCTACCGTAAACATCGAAAAAAACGAAATCAAAAAATTGAATTTTTTACAGTTAGTTGACACATGACAATACTTTCGTCATCCAGACACAACAGCCAACAGCGGCAGAGAAAGACTTGGTTTAAAGCAAAAAACAATCGTCCATGGCGCATACCTGCCCTGTTTTCCGGGCCTGGCCTGAGACGGGAAAATTATTTTTGCACTGCAGCAATTAATTAGAAACAAGAAACTTTAACCAATTGTTCATCTTTAGTTGTATATACAACTTTATCTTCACCGCTATATTTTTAGAAACAAAAAAAGCCCCTTTGCGGGGGCTTTTGTTTGGTGCGCAGCATGCAAACTGCCGTGACCAAGGGACTCCCCCGGCAAGCCTGGGAGCAGGAATTCAAGTGAAGCAGGCCGATAGGCCGGATTTTGTTACGGCGCCTTCCCTCGCAGGTTGGCGCTATGACAGTCATTCCTCTAGGCGCCAGATTGCTCGGGCGCTCAAGCTTTCTACCCGCACGCTCCGCGAGCAGCATCATCGCGTGCCTATTTGAAATTGCACCAGGTGGAGGTTACCGCGTTTCACCGTAACTTAATACGCTCGTCTCTGTGGCCCTATTCCTCGCCTTATACCTTGCGGCTTTCGACGGACGGCCGTTAACCGTCACCCCGCTCTATGGAGTCCGGACCTTCCTCCCGCCAGCGCATTGCTGCGCCGGCCAGCGACTGTCTGGCCTGCTTCACCCGCCATTGTACCGCGCCGCAGCATGTTTCTGCAAAAGCGCGCCGCACCCGCCGGGGGATTGTGTAATTCGGTGTCGCCATTTCAAAAGCCGGGCCAAATCGACTCACATAGAATGAATGGGGCAAGCTGCCTGCACGCAGGCGCATGCGCACCGCTTGCCCCATTTCTTTGCCACCCAACTAGAATATAAAGAGCCGAATATGACGCAACAACCCCGTACCGGCGGCCAGATCCTGGTCGATGCCCTGCAGATCCACGGTGTCGACACCGCTTTTGGCGTACCTGGCGAAAGCTACCTGGATGTGCTCGACGCCCTGCACGACTCGGGCATCCGCTTCATCATCAACCGCCAGGAAGGCGGCGCCGCCTTCATGGCCGAAGCCTACGGCAAGCTGACGGGCAAGCCGGGCATCTGTTTCGTCACGCGCGGTCCGGGCGCCACCAACGCCTCGATCGGCGTACACACGGCTTACCAGGACTCCACCCCGATGATCCTGTTCATCGGCCAGGTGGGCAACGATTTCGTCGACCGCGAAGCGTTCCAGGAAATCGACTACCGCCGCATGTACGGACAGATGGCCAAGTGGGTGGCGCAGATCGACCGCGCCGAGCGCATCCCCGAATACCTGGCGCGCGCGTTCCAGGTCGCCACCAGCGGGCGCCCCGGCCCCGTCGTGCTGGCCCTGCCGGAAGACATGCTGATCTCCATGGCGACTGTCGCCGACACGCGCGCCTACCAAGCCGTGCAGGCGGCACCATCCGACGCCCAGCTGCAGCAGCTGCGCAGCATGCTGGCGGCCGCAAAGCAGCCGCTGGTCTTGCTCGGCGGCACCACATGGACGCCGCAAGCGTGCGCCGACCTGCAGCGGTTCGCGGAAAGCAACCACCTGCCTGTCGCCTGCGCCTTCCGCTTCCAGGACTTGCTCGACAATGCACACCCGAACTACATCGGCGACGTCGGCATCGGTATCAACCCGAAACTGGCCGCGCGCGTGAAAAACGCCGATCTGGTCATCGCCATCGGCCCGCGTCTGGGCGAAATGACGACGGGCGGCTACACCCTGTTCGACTCGCCCGTGCCGCGCCAGCGCCTGGTGCACATCCATACGGACGCCGAGGAGCTGGGCAGCGTCTACCAGGCCGAGCTGATGATCAACAGCGGCATGCCGCAAGTGTGCGCCATGCTGGCCGCCATGTCCCCCGTCGACGCATCCGCCTGGCAACATACGCCCGCGGACGCCAAGGCCGAGCTGGCCGCCTACCAGGAGCAGCCGCCCATCTTCCGCGATGGCCAGGCGCCGCTGGACCTGTGGCAAGTGACGCAGGAGATCATGGCGCAGGTGCCGGCCGACACCATTCTGACGAACGGCGCCGGCAATTACGCCTCGTGGGCACACCGTTTTTATCGCTACGGCGGCATGCGCACCCAGCTGGCGCCGACGAACGGCGCCATGGGCTACGGCGTGCCGTCCGGCGTGGCGGCGAAGATCGTGCATCCGGAACGCACCGTCATCACGTTCGCCGGCGACGGCGAATACATGATGAATGGCCAGGAACTGGCCACGGCCGTCCAATACCAGGCGGGCGTGGTCATCATCGTCTTCAATAACCAGATGTTCGGCACCATCCGCATGCATCAGGAGCGCGACTACCCGGGCCGCGTGTCGGGCACGACCCTGCACAACCCGGATTTTGCGGCGCTGGCGCAGGCGTACGGCGCGCATGGCGAAGTGGTGAATACGACGGACGAGTTCGCCCCTGCGCTGCAGCGGGCGCTGGCGCATGCCAGGGCGCACAACTTGCCGGCCCTGATCGAGCTGCGCTACGACGGCAACCTGATCACGCCGAACGCGACACTCGCCACCATCCGCGCGAATGCGGAAAAGGCGCAAGCGGCCAAATAAGCCCCTTGCAAGGCGAGAAATAACAAAGGCCCGGTCGATACCGGGCCTTTTTCATGGGCGAATCACAACCGCGTCAGGCGGCAGGCGCCTCGGCGCTGTCCTGCGCTGGCGCCTGCGCCGGCGTCTCCGGCATCGGCGGGCACGGCGTGCAGTTTTTCAGCGGACGGCCGAAATCGCGCACGCGGCTCAGCTTCATCGGCATGCGCACGTTGCCGCCGCAGTAATCGCCTTCCAGGGTCAGGGTCTGGCCATCTTTGGAAAACTTGCCGACGATGGTGCGCTCTTCGCTGTCGGCGCCGGCGATGGTGAAGTCGAAGGCGCCCGTGGCGGCGTCCAGGTTGACGTCGTTGGCCACGATAGGCCAGCTCAGGGCGCCTGCCGTGAATTCATAGATGACGGAATCGGCCTCGGCAAAGCGGTGCAGGGTGACGCGCTGGCCGCCGATTTCGCCGCTATCCTTTTGCAGGCACAGGTCGGAGTAGACGGCCACGCCATAGCGCTCCAGTCCGGCCGGCTTCTTGCCCTTGACGGCGGCAAAAGCGGCGCCGGTGGCGCCAGCGAGCAGCAGCGCGGCCAGCATGGCGGCCAGGCGCGGCGAGGTGAATGAATACATGGCATTCCTTTACTTGGGTAACGGCGCCATTATAACTGGCGCCGCACATGCAAAAACGCGCCGCCAGGACTAGCCTGGAGACGCGTTTCTTTGCTGGCAGACATCCCCGGAGGGATGACTGCAGCGGTACTAAGCTTCGCTTGCGCGAATATTAGAACGAGTGACGAACGCCAACGTTGAAGGCTTTGTCGCCCGTACCAACATTGCTGTTGTTACCAACGGTGTAGCCAGCGTTGTTTTTGTTCTTGATTTTAGCGTACGAAGCGTAGGTGCTGGTGCGCTTCGACAGAGCGTACGAGTAGCCCAGTGCCCATTGATCAGCATCAGCGTTCGTACCAGCTTTGTCGTTCGTGCGGATGAACGAAGCCATTACGGTGCCAGCTGGGCCAACAGGTACGGTAGCGCCAACCAGGATGTTGTTGCTGTCGTTGCTGTAAGCAGCGGTATTGTAGTTGAACGAGTTGACAGTCGAGAACGTGCCGTCAGCGTTTTCCTTGGCGTTGTTAGCTACAGCGCTGTTGTTACCTTTGTTGGAACCGTATGCGATGTAAGCTTTAGCAACTGCGAAGTCGTAGTTAGCTGCAGCCAACCAGTTACGTGCGCTACCGGATTCGGTCGTTGCGGTGTCGTTGCTGGTGGTGTTGTAAGCCAGACGTGCATTCAAAGGACCGTTCGAGTAGCCAACCGACGCGCCGATTTGACGACCGATTTTGTTCGACTCAGCTTTTTCGCCGAAGGTGTAAGCCACGTCAGCGTCAAAGCCGTTGAAGTTTGGCGTGGTGTACAGCACGGTGTTGCTGGTGCGGGTCAGTGCTTTCGATGGGAACAGGTTCTTGGCGGAACCAGCGTAGCCCACTGCGAATGGATCAGCAACTTTCGACAGGGTGTTGTACCAAGGGGTGTATTGACGACCCAGGGTCAGGGTACCGGTCGTTTTGCTGCTCAGACCAACGTACGATTGACGACCGAACAGGGATTCGTTTTTACCTTGTGCGCCGGTGTCAACGCCGAAACCAGCTTCCAGAACGAACAGTGCCGACAGGCCGCTGCCCAGATCTTCGGTGCCTTTGAAGCCCAGACGGGAAGCCGAAGCAACGCCGCTGTCCAGTTTGTTAACGTTGCCGTTAACACCGCCGCGCTCGCTGACGAAACCAGCGTCAACGGTACCGTAGATAACAACGCTCGATTGAGCTTGGGCTACGCCAGTGGCTGCTGCCAGGACTGCCAGGGTGATCAGAGTTTTTTTCATTGCGATTTCCTTTAATTTTGAAGCAAAAAGTAATACAGCCTATGCATCTCGAGCTGCGCTCTAGCAGAGCGCTTTTTATGAGTGAGGGCAAGGTCTCCACCTGCCACATTGCTGTTCCGGTCAGAGGAACATTCATATCGGTATCGGCACGCTATTGCACCGATAAGCTTGAAGGCTGCATAACGACCGTCATTCGTGCGCCGGTTCGGTGCTCAAACGGCACCGGAAGCGGCACTATAACGACCGTTTCACATTCCATCAAGTTCCAACATGTTACTTCCGGTACCAGGCCAGGGGCTTTTTCAGGCATCCCGACCATCGCCAACCGTACTACGCGACAGAGCCAGTGCCCCTTGCCAACCAATGCATTGGCCTGATTGACCATTCCATCATAGCGCATGCCTAGTCGACACTCGTTGTATTAGTGCAACAGTATCAGGCGAGTGATTAAAACGTCAACATGCTTTACCCCTCATTTGCCCTCCAATTTTTACGCGACAAAGCGCACAATTTGTCAGGCGATAATGGATAAACGGGACGAAGCATACACGGCATCGGCAATGTTTGCTGCCGAATGCCCAAAAACGGGAATGCATGCGCCCATTTTTGGTGCGTTGCCGCATTATTCAGGGGCGTAGGCGCTAATTTCGACGTCGGCGCACGCGTCGAAAAAATAGGCAGAGTATCAACACAATTACTGACTTTCCGGTAATTTAAATTGCTCACATAGAAATGTTTTCCATGTTTTCCAGACTACGTTTCCACCAGCCGCTTGGAACGGATGAGTACGACTCTTGCTTGCAAATTGCGCATCACTTGAAACAATTTCTTACAATGTTGCCTTCTCAATATTTTGATATTTTTGTGTCTAAAAAACGACACTTTGACCGAGATCAAGTTTTCGACACCCCCATTCCACGCCTTTTACCTTTTCTTTTTTACATTTTTTTCTTAAAAGCATAGAGAAACAAGCTTAGCGCTGGCTTGCGCGCCGGAGCAGGCGCATGAAAGGGCCCAGCAACGGCAGTTTTTCATACAATTCTTCCGCCACATCCCAATAATCGCGGTGCACGATCACCCGTCCCTGCGCATCGAAGCGCACATGGGTCGCGCCGCGTATGCATTGTTCGCCAGATACCAGTCGTTTCATGCGGAAGCGAAACTCCCAGGTCAGGAAGGCTTGCTGCCCCTGCCCCAGGCTTTCCAGCACGACAAACCGGGGCGCATCAACCTGCACGAACATGTGCTCGAAGATGGCCAGGATGGCGGCATGCCCCGCCACCTCGTTGAACGGGTCCTTGAAATGGGCGTCCGGCGCGTACACGGCACCCAGCTGGGCCAGGCTTTCCAGGCTCAGGTGCTCGTAAAATGCCACCAGACGCGCCACCGCCTGTTGCACGCCTTCCGTGTCCAGCATGCTTGTGTTCATACGCCCGTTACCTTGCGGACCAGCCAGAAATAGGCGCGGTACGGCAACAGCCGCGCCAGGCGCAGGGTATTGGTAAAGCGCTTGGGAAAGTGGATGTGAAACTGCCCCCGCTCGATGCCGTCGAGCATGGCAGCGGCCGCGTCCTGCGCCGTCATCAGGGCCGGCATGGTGAAATCGTTGTCCGCCGTCAAAGGCGTGGCGACAAAACCGGGGTTGATTTGATACACATCAATCCCGCGTGGATGCAGGTCCAGATACAGCGACTCCGTCAAATTGATCAGCGCGGCCTTGCTGGCGCCATATGCGAGCGCCTTGGGCAAGCCGCCATAGCCGGCCACCGAGGCGACGATGCCGATGCCGCCGCTGCCCTGGCGCAACAGCCACGGCAAGGCCTGTTCCAGGCAATTGAAGACGCCGCCCACATTCAGGGCCAGCAGGCCCTGCGCCGCCTCGAGGTCGAAGCTATCGGCGCGCATGGCCTGATAACCGCCAGCGACCACCAGTATCAGGTCGATATGCGTCCACTGCTGCTGCAACTCTACGCAGACGGCCCGCAGCTGCGCGTGCTGGGTGATATCGAGCGGCAATGCCTGCGCCAGCGGCTGCCCCTCGCACAACTGCTCGAGGCTGGCGCGGTGACGGGCCGACAAGGCCACGCTGGCACCCTGCTCCAGCAGCAAGGTGGCGCAGGCGGCGCCGATGCCGCTGGAAGCGCCGATGATCCACACGTGCTTGCCGGCCCAGCTGCTGATCTTGCGATTCATGGGGCCGCCTGCGGACGCTTGTTGAACGATAAAGTGACGGCGCCCAGGCTGAAGCCGAACTTGCTCATGGCAGCGCGGTTCAGCATGACCTTGTCATCCATCAGGAACATCCAGTCCTCGAAGTCGACGTGGTAGACCGTGCCATCGACGGGCAGCGCCAGCACATATTGCCAGCGCAGCGCATTGCCGGCCACTTCGCCGACGGCCTCGCCGATCACGTCGGGCGCCGTGCCGATGAAGCGCCCGGGTGCCGTCTTGCGCAAGGTCCATACGCGCCGTTGGCGGCTGCCGTCCGCATACGTGAAATCCTCGTCCAGGGTACCCGTCTCGCCCGCCCAGCTGGCCCGCATCACGACAGTGAAGCGTTTCACGACCTTGCCGGAGCGGTCCTGGAAGATGCCGTGCGCATCGAGCGTGCCGTTGAAGTACTGCTGCAGATCCAGCTTAGGGGTTTCCTGCGCGTACATAGCCGGCGTGGGCGGCGTGGAACAGGCAGCCAGCGCCAGCAGCAAGGCGGCGGCCATCATGCCGCGCCGGCAGCATGTCATGAGGTACATGGTCGATACTCCCCGGTTTCACTATATATATGTTGTAGAGGCGCGCGCCACAGCAGCAGTGCCGCCAGCAGTTTCAAGGCGCAGGGCAGCAAGGCATAGGCGGCAGCCAGGGCCGGCAAGCCGCCGCCGCTGTTGCCAGGCACATAGCCGAGCCAGGCCAGCAGGGGCAAGGCGATGCCGGCCGCCAGCGCCAGGCTCATTTGCACGCCCCAGTTCCACCAGCCGAAATATGCCGCTTCGTGCCGCCCGGCATGGCCGGCCGCGCCGATCAATCCCGCCAGCAAGGCCGGCGGCAAGGCCAGATCGGCGCCCAGCGCAAGGCCCGACAGCAGGCAGATGGCGGCAAATCCCCAGACGGCGCCCGCGCCCAGGCCATATGCCCAGACAAACACGGCCGCGGCCAGCAGCATGGCGCCGCCCCATGCGCGCGCCTCGCCAAAGCGGCGCGCCAGCGCCACCCACACGGGCATCGAGGCGGCCGCCGCGCAAAAATAGACGATCAGGAACGGTCCCGCGTAATGCCCCAGGCGCAAGTAGTCGCCGGCAAAGAACAGGAACAGGGTGGCGGGGATGGCGGCCGCCACGCCATTGACGAGCAGGACGGCAAACAGCCAGCGAAACGCGCGCTGGCGAAACGGCAGCTTCCAGCCATTGCGGGAAACCGTTTCCCCGGCGCTGCGCAAGGCGGGACGCGGCGCGCGCACCAGCAGTAGCGCACCCGCCGCCAGCAGGCAGACGGCAAAGGCCAGCGACAAGCCGTCATAGCCGAGCACGGAAGTCAGTCCGGCAGCCAGGATCACGCCCAGCAAGCCGCAGCCTTCGCGCACGGCCGCCACCCGCGCCCGTTGCGCGCGCAGCTGGCTCAGGGCCGCGCCCCAGCTCTGGTGCGCGATGCCGGCCAGGCCATAGGCGGCGTAGACGAGCAGCAAGGCGGCCAGGAACCAGGCCAGGGTGGCCGCTTGCGGCATCGAGGGCGGATGGAACAGGGCGCCAAAGCCCAGCAACAGCAGGGGCAACGCGGCGCCGACAAGCACGGCATAGCTGCGTCCGCTGCGCGCCATCCAGGCGCCCAGGGCCGGATCGATGAAGGCGGCGGCGATGCGGGCCGCCAGCAGCACGGCGCCGATCTGCGCCAGGTCAAGATTGCTGCGCTGCGCATAAAACGGCGCCACATAGATATAGATGGGCAGCGCCAGCATGGCCAGCGGCAAGCCGAACAGGCCATAACTGAACAAGGCAGGCAAGTTCAAGGCGCTGGCCCCGGCAGTCATGGCAGCGGCGCCGCATTCTGCAGCAAGGCCGCGCGCAGCTTGGGCGCCGTGGTCGACGGCGCGAGCCAGATGGCGAAGAAGGCGCGCGCGAAATCGCCATCGCTCACGTCGGCCAGCACCTTGCCATCGAGGTAAAAGCGCACGCCGGGCGCGATGCCGGCCCGGTAGACGCCAGCGATACGCTGGTCCTCTTTGACGTCAGGAAAGATGCGCTGCATGGTGGACAGCCAGGCCAGGCGCTGCTCCGGCGTGCCGGCACCGATTTTCTGCATCTGTTCATAACTGGCTTCGGCGATCTTCTTGCCGTCGAGCGAGCGCGCGTAGCGCAATTCCAGCATGAAAGGCGCCGTTGCCGACGCCGCGCCCTGGTAGCCTTGCGGTCCCACCCACAGTTGTGCCCGATAAATACGCATGCCGAACCACGTGTATTCGCCTTCCCCCGCCAGCCGGGCTTCGGGCACGTCGGCGGCGACAAACGCCGGCGGCGTGGCCGCGGCGCCCAGCATGGCCATGGACAGCACAACAGTGGCAAGCAGGCGGCGCATGGTCAGTCCTTCACCAGAGTAAATTGCATCACATCCGTATTGTGCGCCTGGAAGGCGGCCTCGCAATACGCGAGGTAAAACTCCCAGGTCAGCAGGAAACGGCCATCAAAACCCTGCTTTTCCAGCGCCGTGCGCTGAGCCAGGAAACTGGCGCGCCACTGGCGCAAGGTTTCCGCATAATCGAGGCCAAAGCGGAAGGCGTCTTCCACCCGCAAGCCCTGCGCCTCGGCGGCGCGGCGGAACTCGGCCGGCGACGGCAGCATCCCGCCCGGGAAAATGTATTGCTGGATGAAATCCGTGCTCTTGCTGTAGCGCTCGAACAAGTCGTCGGCGATGACGATGGTCTGGATGCAGGCGCGACCGCCCGGCTTCAGGTTGCGCGCCACGCAGGCGAAATAGCCGGGCCAGTAGCTTTTTCCTACGGCTTCGAACATCTCGATCGAGGCGATGGCGTCGTACTGGCCGGCGCTGTCGCGGTAGTCGCACAGCTGCAAGTCGGCCTGCCCTGCCAGGCCCGCGTCCTGCAGACGCTGGCGCGCATACGCCAGCTGCTCGGTCGACAAGGTCAGCCCCGTCACGTGGGCGCCGTAGCTGCGCGCCGCCGTTTCCGCAAAGCCGCCCCAGCCGCAGCCGATTTCCAGCACCTTGGCGCCCGGCCGCAGTTGCAGCTGATCGGCAATGCGCCCGTATTTCGCCCCTTGCGCCTGCTCCAGGCTGGCGCCTTCCGCAAACAGCGCACTCGAATACGTCATCGAGGGGTCCAGCCACAACTGATAAAAGGCGTTGCCGATGTCGTAATGGGCGTGGATATTCTTCTTGCTGCCGGCGCGCGAATTACGGTTGAGCAAATGCCGCAGCTTGTAGACCAGGTTGCCCCACCAGTTGCCGTAGATCAGCGATTCAATCTGTGCGCGGTTGCGTATCATCAGCTCGATCAAGCCCGGCAAATTGTCCGTGCGCCAGTCGCCGGCGATAAACGTTTCCGCAAAGCCGATATCGCCCGAACGCAGGACAGCCGAACACAGGCGCCAGTTGTGCAAGTCCAGGGTGACGGGATGGCTGCCATCGCCGTACAGCAAGATGCTGCCATCCGGCGTGCGCAGGCGCAGCGCGCCATGCTGCAGTTTTTGCAGCAGGCGCACGATCATGCGCCCGGAAGCGGGCATGTCCAGGTGCGTGTGGTCGGGCAAGTGCGCGGGACACGCGCTGCTGCGCGCATGCAGGCCGGTCGGCAGGGAGTCGGAACTCATCGGGACACCTTTTCTTGTGGGGGGTGGGGTTTGCTGAAAAACGGCACGCGACGCAGCCACAGGCGCAAGGCTTGCCAATGAATGCGCGCCATCACGCCAAACGTCATCAGCGGGTAGCGCAGCAGAGCCCAGGCGATGGCGCCATCGC
Organism: Janthinobacterium sp. GW456P; assembly: GCF_002127655.1. GTDB lineage: Bacteria > Pseudomonadota > Gammaproteobacteria > Burkholderiales > Burkholderiaceae_D > Janthinobacterium. The sequence goes on along the minus strand of NZ_NEHB01000025.1, from coordinate 34,061 downwards.
GCAGCGGCCGCGCCGTGCCGGACAAGCTCGTCTGCAAAATAGGACCGTCGAGGTCGTCGTAATCGACCCGGGCCAGGTGGCGCTCGCCATCCACTTCACTGTTGCGCAGGAAACGGAAACGATAATTTCCTTCCACCTTGCAAAACGGCGACACGTGGAAAATCTTATTGGCGCGCAACTCACTGCCATAGGCGATGGGCCCGCCTTGTTCGAGCAAGTACAGGTGGCGCTCGCCGAAGGTATTGCGCACGTCGCAGAGCACGGCCCGCAGCGCACCGTCAGGGCGGTGGCAAAACCAGAAGCTGACGGGATTGAAGACGTAGCCGAACATGCGCGGCATGGTTTGCAGCCAGATTTCGCCACCCGCGTCCGTCACGCCGTGCTGGCGCAGCAAGCCGTCGATCCACTCCAGCAGCGGCGTGGCGCCATCGCCATGGTCGCTGTCGCGGAAGGCCAGCACATTGGCGCCGTTGCGCGAAATCAGGCGCGCAGGAAAATCGTGCGCACCCAGGCTGCGCAAGGGCAGGCGCAGATAAAACATGCCGTAAGCAAAAGCATGCGCGCGCGGACGCAGCCGCGCATGGCGCACCTGTCCCAGGCACAGCTGGGGCTGGGACAGCGGCTGGGCCGGCTGCACGGGATCACGCGGCATGGCCGAGCTCCGCCGCCGCCATGCCATTGAGTATTTGCGCCACGGCCAGGCCCGACTTCAAGCCGTCTTCATGGAAACCATAGCCCGTCCAGGCGCCCGCGAACCACGTGTGCTGCGCGCCCTGGAAACCGGCCAGGCGCGCCTGGGCGGCAATGGCGGCGCCATCGAACACGGGGTGGGCATACGAAAACGCGTCGATGACCTTGGCCGGGTCCGGCTCGTCGAGCGGATTGAGCGAGACGATGACGGGCGTCGTAAACGGCAGCGGCTGCAACTGGTTCAGCAAATAGTGGACGCATACCTGCGGCGATTCGCCCTCCTGCGCGACCGGCCGGCCCTGGTAATTCCAGGCCGACCATGCCTTGCGGCGCTGCGGCAGGCAGGAGGCATCCGTATGCAGCACAGCCCGGTTCGGCTGGTAGCGCACGGCTTCGAGCACGGCGCGCTCGTCGTCGCGGATGTCCGCCAGCAGGGCCAGCGACTGGTCGCTGTGGCAAGCGAGCACCACGTGATCGGCATGCTCGACGCCGGCAGCCGTGTGCAGCTCGACCATGCGCGCACCGCCGTGCGGCTGGCGGCGCACGGCCAGCACGGGACACGCCAGGCGCTGCTGCGGAATGCCTGCCAGCAGTTTTTCCACGTACACGCGCGAACCGCCCCGCACCGTACGCCATTGCGGCCGGTTGCTCACTTGCAGCAAGCCGTGGTTGTGGCAGAAACGGATGAAAGTGGCCAAGGGAAAGGCCAGCATCTGGCGCGCCGGGCACGACCAGATGCAGGCGGCCATCGGCAGCAGATACCAGTGACGGAACTCTTCACCATAGCCGTGCAGATCGAGAAACTCGCCCAGCGACAGGGCCGGCGCCGGCACGCTGGCCGTGGCAAGGGCGCTGGCCTGGCGGTTGAAGCGCACGATATCGCGCAGCATGCGCAGGAAGGCGGGGCGCAGCAGATTGCTGCGCTGGGTAAACACGGTATCGACATTGGCGCCCGCCCATTCCAGCACGCGGGCATCGGACGAGGTGCCCAGCGGCATTTTCACGGAAAACGACATGTCGCTGTCGGCCGCCTCGACACCGAGTTCATCAAACAGTTGCACCAGGTTCGGATAGGTGGCGTGGTTAAACACGAGAAAACCCGTGTCGACGCCATGCGTGACGCCATCGAGCGTGACATCGACCGTATGACTGTGGCCGCCAAAATAGTCGCCCGCCTCGTACAAGGTAACGTCCTGGCCCGCCTGCGCCAGGCGATAGGCACACGACAAACCTGCAATTCCTGCTCCGACGACGGCAATTTTCATGAATACACCTGTATTAAGTTTGTCCTGGACAAAATGAGCCTCATGGATAATCGATGAAATATTGATTCATGTCAATGAGCGCTCTCGACCGTTCAACAACTTATACGCCGGCAATTTCCAATCGGATTCAGCTATTTGGTCCGGGGCGGCGGAAGGCGTAAAATGCACTCCACGTTCTTTTTGGCATGCGAGCAAGCCACTGGTATGGATACTGACCTGCAACCTACTTCCGCCTTCAGCATCAGCGATGTCGAGCGCGATACCGGCCTGGCCAAGGAAACCTTGCGTGTCTGGGAGCGCCGCTACGCCTTTCCGCAGCCCCAGCGCGACGCCTTCGGCGAACGCAGCTACCCGGCCGAGCAAGTGCAAAAATTGCGCATGGTCAAGCGCCTGCTGGACCTCGGCTTTCGTCCGGGCAAAATCATGCAGCACAGCACCGTGCAACTGCAGCAGCTGGCCAGCGCCGGCAGTGCGGCGCCGTCGACGCCGCCTCCGCAGCTCGAACACTACCTGTCACTGTGCCGCGGCCACCAGATGGCGGAACTGGGCGACGCCCTGCGCCAGGCGCTGGCCGTGCTGGGCTTGAAAGCCTTCACCATCGACGTGATCGCGCCCCTGACGGGCATGGTGGGCGAGGCGTGGGCCTGCGGCGACCTGGCCGTGTATGAAGAGCATCTGTATAGCGAAACCTTGCAGACGGTGATGCGCCACGCCATCTTTTCCCTGCCACAGGCAAGCAGCCCATCGACGCGCACGCCGCGCATCGTGCTCAGTACCTTGCCGCAGGAGCGCCACGGCCTGGGGCTGCTGATGGCCGAGGCGCTGTGCGCGGCGGCCGGCGCCCATTGCATGTCGCTGGGGGTGGAAACGCCGCTGACGGACATCGTCGCGGCCGCCCGCGCGCAGCGGGCCGACATCGTGGCGCTGTCATTTTCCAGCGCCAGCAAGCAGCGGCAGACGCGCGACAGCCTGCAGCAGTTGCATGCAAGCTTGCCACCGAGCATGGAATTGTGGGCCGGGGGACGCAGTCCCGTGCTGACCAAGCAGCCGCCGCCCTTTTTGCATGTGCTGGACTTGCGGCAAGTCGACGAAAGCATCGCCGACTGGCGCCGCCGCCATCAGGCACGCGCCCTGCAAACCCATTGACCCCGTTGAAAAGCGCGGCAACTGCGGCGATCTCCGTGGATAGCGGCGCAATGTTGCCAATCGAACAGTAAAGCATGAAGGGCCGGGCGCGCTCTGGTAGAATAGCCCGTAACACAGTGTCCGGCGCCGCCGGGCCTTAGGTCAGCACCCGCCACCACACATCCATGTTTAGTTTCTTCAAGAAAAAAACCATCGCTCCCGAGGCTGCCCCAGCCGAGCCCCCCGTCCCTCCCGCCGCCACGCCGCCTGCCCCGCAGCCAGCCGCTACGTCCCTGAGCGGCGCGCCGGCCGAGCTCGTACCCGTGATCGTGGCCGCCGAGCCCGAGAAAAAATCGTGGATGACGCGCCTGAAGGCAGGCCTGTCGAAAACCTCGAACACCTTGTCCGTGCTGTTCGTCGGCGCGAAGATCGACGAGGCCCTGTACGAGGAGCTGGAAGCGGCGCTGCTGATGTCCGACGCCGGCATTGACGCCACCGACTACCTGCTCACGGCGCTGAAGAAAAAGGTCAAGGAAGACAAGCTGCTCGATGCCGCCGCCGTCAAGGCCGCGCTGAAAGTGCTGCTGATCGAGCTCTTGAGCCCGCTGGAAAAGCGTTTCGAACTGGGCCGCCACAAGCCGCTGGTGATGATGATTTCCGGCGTCAACGGCGCCGGCAAGACCACCACCATCGGCAAGCTCGCCAAGCACATGCAGTCGAACAACCAGTCCGTGCTGCTGGCCGCGGGCGACACCTTCCGCGCCGCCGCGCGCGAACAATTGATGGTCTGGGGCGAGCGCAACAACGTCACCGTGATTTCGCAGGAGTCGGGCGACCCGGCCGCCGTGGCCTACGATTCCGTGCAATCGGCGAAAGCGCGCGGCATCGACGTGGTCATGGTCGACACGGCCGGTCGCTTGCCGACGCAGTTGCACCTGATGGAAGAATTGAAGAAAATCAAGCGCGTGATCGGCAAGGGCATGGAGGGCGCGCCGCATGAAACCCTGCTTGTCATCGACGGCAACACGGGCCAGAACGCCCTCACGCAAGTGAAAGCGTTCGACGATGCCCTGCAGTTGAGCGGCCTGGTGATCACCAAGCTGGACGGCACCGCCAAGGGCGGCGTGCTGGCGGCGATTGCCCGCGTACGCCCCGTGCCCGTGTATTTCATCGGTATCGGTGAGAAAATTGAGGACTTGCAGCCTTTCGTGGCTGCCGAATTTGTCGAAGCGCTGCTCGGATAAGCCCCTACATGATTGAATTTCAGCACGTCTCCAAGCAATACTCCGCCGACGCCGTGGCGCTCAGCGACATTTCACTCAATATTGCCAAGGGCGAGCTGGTCTTCCTGGCCGGTCCGTCCGGTGCCGGCAAGTCTACCTTGCTGAAAATGATCGCCGCCATGGAACGCCCCACCTCGGGCAAGCTGATCGTCAATGGCCAGGACATGGCGAAGATCAAGCCGGCCGGCGTGCCGTTTTTGCGCCGTAACATGGGCCTGATCTTCCAGCAGCAAAAATTACTGAATGACCGCTCCATCCTGGCCAACGTCATGCTGCCGCTGCTCGTCGTCGGCGCGCACAAGGCGGCCGCCGAGCAGCGCGCACGCGCCGCCCTCGATAAAGTCGGCTTGCTGGACCGCGCCATGGCGCGCCCGCTGTCGCTGTCGGGCGGCGAGCAGCAGCGCGTGTCGATCGCGCGCGCCATCGTCAACCGGCCGCAGATCATCCTGGCCGACGAACCGACGGCCAACCTGGACCGCGCCAGCGCCAACAAGGTACTCGACGCCCTGAAAGCATTCCACTCGGTGGGCGTCACCTGCCTCATTTCCAGCCATGACGAACAGATGCTCGACGCCGCCGCCCGCGTGATCCACCTGAAAAACGGCCAGCTGGTCGCCATCGACAAGGCCACGCAGGCGCCCGTCTTCGCCCCGCCCGATCCCGATTTTGCGCCCGCTCCCGACCGGGACGACGCGCAGGGAGAACAGGCATGAGAGGCTGGTTCCGTCAACACCGCTTCGCGCTCGGTTCGGCGCTGATTCACTTGCGCAAGTCGCCAGGCGGCTTTCTCTTGAACGTGCTCGTCGTCGCCATCGCCCTGTCGCTGCCGTTCGCCGGCTTGACCATGCTCGACAATGTGCGCCCGATGTCGGAGCAAATGTCCGTCGACCCGGAAATCAGCGTCTTCCTGAAGATCGACACGCCGCGCGAGCAAGCCGCGGGCCTGGCTGGCGCGATGCGCAAGATCGTCGGCAGTCAAAAGGCGAAGATCGTCTTCATCCCGCGCGAACAGGCGCTCGACACGCTGAAAAACAAGAACGGCCTGGCCGACGTGCTCAGCACCCTGGGCGACAATCCCTTGCCCGACAGCTATGTGCTGAAACTCGACGCCTTCAGCAGCGCCAGCGAAGCGCAGGATGTCGATGCCGTGGCGGAACAGTTGCGCCACCTGCCCGGCGTGGAATCGGCGCAAGTCGATTCGGCCTGGGTCAAGCGCCTCGCGGCCCTGCTGGGCGTGCTGCGCCTGGTGCTGCTGTTGCTGGCCATCACCCTGGGTGTGGCCGTCATCGCCGTGGTCTTCAATACCATCCGTTTGCAAGTGATGCAGCAACGCGATGAAATCAGTATCTCGAAACTGATCGGCGCCACCGACACCTTCATCCACCGCCCCTTCTATTACACGGGCGCCCTGCTGGGCCTGTGCGCCGGTGCGCTGGCCCTGGGCGCCGTGGCGCTGGCCTTGCAGCCGCTCAATACCGCGATTGCCGAGTTTGCACGTCTGTACGCGTCCGAATTCCAGCTGGTGCCGCTGGCGCCGCTGCCGATGGCAGGTTTGCTGGCCGTCAGCGCCGGCCTGGGCCTGATCGGCGCCTTCCTCTGCGTGCAGCGCCACCTGGCGCGCCTGAACTGACCTTCCCTCCCATGGCGGCGCCTGCGGTGCCGCCATGCGCGCCCCCCATCTGCTGTTATCTTGATATTAAGCAAGTATTCTTAAGGTTCGCTTCAGCCAGAGGCCGTAGACTGGCTACGTTGTCGTAAAGCGCTATCTCGCGCTGTTAAGAGATATATATCAAGCATTAAATCACCATAGTATTTAGGCTATCAGGGCGATTAAATGTGCTGATTGGCACTCTCAGGCAGAGAGTGCTAATATAGGGACATACCAAGAGCAGAACCGCCATGGACGCCAGATGAAGATGGTGCCGCGATCTGCAAAGTGCAAGACCGAATACGCAAAACAGAACAGACAATCGGGCCATGTCGTGTGATGTGGCCAACTGGAACACAGCAAGATTACGAGGGAGAAAACATGACTATGATGTCCGCTACATCCGCATTGGTTCCGACCAAAAGTAATGCGCTGGGCCTCGGGTTCACTGGCAATCTGGGCAATATCGACGCCTATATTTCGGCCGTGAACCGTCTGCCCATGTTGACCCACGACGAAGAAATTTCGCTGGCGAAACGCCTGCGTGAAAAAAATGACCTGGCCGCCGCGCAAGAGCTGGTGCTGTCTCACTTGCGCCTGGTGGTCTCGATTGCCCGCGGCTATCTGGGCTATGGCTTGCCGCACGCCGACCTGATTCAGGAAGGCAATATCGGCTTGATGAAAGCCGTGAAGCGTTTTGATCCGGACCAAGGCGTGCGCTTGGTATCGTACGCCATGCACTGGGTGAAAGCCGAGATGCATGAGTACATCCTGAAAAACTGGCGCCTGGTCAAGGTCGCGACGACGAAGGCGCAGCGCAAGCTGTTCTTCAACCTGCGCAGCCACAAGACGGGCCTGGACGCGATGACGCCCAAGCAGATCGATGCGCTGGCCAAGCTGCTCGACGTGAAGCGCGAAGAAGTGATCGAAATGGAAACGCGCTTGAGTGGCCGCGACATCGCGCTGGAATCGCCGACCGACGATGAAGACGACAAGTTTTCGCCGATCGCCTACCTGTCGTCGGAGCAAAGCGAGCCGACCAAGGTGCTGGAAGCGGAACAAGTGACGCGCCTGCAATCGGAAGGCCTGGAAACGGCATTGTCCAAGCTCGACGCCCGTTCGCGCCGCATCATCGAAGCGCGCTGGCTGGCCAACGATGACGGCTCGGGCGCCACCCTGCACGCCTTGGCCGAAGAGTTCGGCGTATCGGCCGAGCGCATCCGCCAGATCGAAGTGGCGGCGCTGAAAAAAATGAAGGGCGCCCTGGCGGCCTACGTGTGATCGCAAGCAATGCCGCAATGTAAAAGGCGCCGCAAGGCGCCTTTTAGTTTTACCAATGATGTTTATCAACAGATAAACATGGCAGCGCCTTATGCTGCAGCCAGGCCCTTGACGAGGACTTCGGCAACCAATTCATTCAGATCCGCGCCGCGCTCCTTGGCCAGGGTCTGCAATTGCAAGACCAGATCGCTGTTCAGCTTGACGGCGAATGGCACCAGGCCCAAGGCCTGATCGCGCCTGCGTTGCTCGCGGCGGTCGACGACCACCGCTTCCTTACCGAATGCACCGGCGCCGGGAACATTCATCTTTCCCATCAGTTTCTTGGCATCGCTTTTGGCCAGGTCGGTTTTTTTCATGGTTGTTTCCTGATTTTCAAAACAGCCATTCTACGCAGTAATCGGCGCGCCGCGTGGCCGGCGCGTCAATTCATCGGCAGCGCGCCAATAGTGCGCCGGAAAAATATCATTTTGTTATCATTATCCCCTGCGTGGACGCCACGCCGGGACGCTCCACCTGAAAGGAAAAACATGCGCTATCTACATCAATCGTACCGAACGTGGTTGTTACCCCTGTTCATCGCCTGCCTGGCCGTGCTGGCGGGCTGCGGCGCGGCCGGCAGCGCCGGCGATGCGGAAAACACGCCGCGCAGCGTTACCCACGTGCTGTCGCCGGGCGAACAGGTCGCCATCACGGCCACCGATACCCTGAAACTCGAACGCGTCAACGACAGCCGCTGCCGCAAGGGCGCGGTGTGCGTGTGGAAAGGTTACGTCAGCTACAGTTTCAGTTTGCTCAACAGCGCGGGCGCCACCGATATCGTCCTGTCCGAGTCCATGCCCGGCGCCGCCAGTTCCGTGACCGTCAACCACCTGACGTTCACCCTGCTCGACGTCGACCCGGCCACGCCGCCCGCCCTGGACGCGGCCGCGCCCACCTACCGCGTCAAGGTCAAGATCACGCAGGGCGCGCTGCCCCGCTAGGTATCGTCGCGCTGGCGTCTGGCGCCACCGCGCCGGCCGGTGAACGACGGCTGCTGTCCGCCTTCGGCGGGGCCTGCACGGTACCGGAGTTTTGTATCTCGGAAGCAACTACCGAAAGAAAAATGCGCTTTTATCATTGTTTTCATTCATCATATGCTACGCCCTCGGGCGATCATTTGTACCTTTCGGCTATGGAAAGAATTCATCTTGAAAACAGCGTCATCCGGCACGAGTCCCGCCAGCACCTGCCATAACTGCCATACCGATGCGCCAGGCAACTTCTGCGGCGCCTGTGGCCAGGCGACGACCCTGCACGTGCCCAGCGCGCGCGAATTCCTGCATGAATTTGTCGCGCATTATGTGGCGCTCGAAGGCAAGCTCTGGCGTACCCTGGCCCTGCTGCTGTTTCGTCCTGGTGCGCTGAGCAATGAATACATCGCGGGACGCCGCGTGCGCTACGTCGAGCCACTGCGCGTGTACCTGACCTTCAGCATCCTCTTCTTTGCCATCCTCAAGTTCGGCAGCGGCGACCTGGTGCTTCCCGCCCACAATGAACAAGCCCGGGGTTCCCATCAGACCGTGGAAAACCAGCCATCGCAGATACAGGTGCGCATCCTGGGCCAGACCCCCGCCCTGCCACGCCAGTGGCAGCATTTTGTGGAACTGCCCGAAGCCGGCAAGCAAAAGCTCATGCTGGACAGCTTTTTCCATTACGCGCCGTACGCCATGTTTTGCCTGATGCCGCTGTTCGCCCTGTACCTGAAGATCCTCTACCTGGGCAGCGGGCGCCGCTATGGCGAGCATTTCCTGTTCGCCCTGCACGCGAATGCCTTCGCCTTCATCATGATGGCCCTGATGACCTTGATCCCCGTCGAGATCATCCGCCTCGCGCTCGGCGTCTGGCTGCTCGGCTATCTGCCCTGGGCCATGTGGCGCGTGTATTCGGGCGGCAAACTCGCCACCGCCTGCCGCTGGGCCCTGCTGATGGCGGCCTATGCCCTGACCATGGGCTTGGCGATCGCCGGCTGCATCGCCACGGGCGTCATGCTGTACCATTAAAGCGCCATGCCGCGCGTCTTCATGCCGGGCCGGTGCGGCGGCATCGCGTACTGGTTGCGGGGATCGATACTGACACGGACAAGTTTGCTAGAATCGCACACGTTTTCCGTCCGTATCCCAACCAATGACTACGCACAGATCCCGCATGAAGCTACATTTATTCGCCCCCTTAGTCTGCGTTGCGCTGCTGAGCGGCTGCACGGTACTCGCCCTGCGCCCCAACAGCGGCGTGGAAAACCGCACGTTCACCGTGCAGGAAGCGCCGCGCCTGCGCATCGACGCGCCCAAGGCGCGCATCCAGAACCCGATGCCGAACGACCACTTCATCGGCATCGCCCTGTCCGGCGGGGGCAGCCGCGCAGCCAATTTCTCGGCCGCCTCGCTGGAGCAACTGGAACAGTTCGGCCTCGTCAGCGGCGCCTCGGCCATTTCCGGCGTCTCGGGCGGCGCCATCGCGGGCGGCTACTATGCGCTGCATGGCAAGCAGACGGATTGGCCCCTGCTGCGCAGCAAACTGAAAACGGATTTCTTCGGCCAGACCATTTTAAAACCGGCCAATCTGACGACGATGCTGTTGACCAACAAGACGCGCACCTCGTTCCTGTCCGACGTATTTGACGATGTCCTGTACGACAAGAAAACCTACGAGGACTTGCCGCACGACGGCCCCATCTTCCTGGCCAACGCGACGGACGCCACCGATGGCGGCAAGCGCGTGGTGTTTTCCTATGAGTATTTTTACGGCACCCTGCATTCGCCGATCCAGGATATCCGCCTGGCCACGGCCGTGGCCACCTCGGCCGCTTTTCCCGGCGTGTTCGATTCCGTCACCTTCGAGCGTTTCCGCCCGAAAAATACCTTCGTGCCGGAACTCGGTTCCGAGTCGCGCGAATCGCCGTCGTACGTGCACCTGTTCGACGGCGGCGCGGCCGACAACCTGGGCGTGGAAACCCTGTGGGACGTGGCCCTGACGCAGCTGTACGGCAATGACATGGCCGTCGTGCCGCCGCGCCTGAACAGCAAGCCCTTCATCCTCATTTCGATCGACGCCAACGCGCCCAATTCCAGCGCCGTGTTCGAAAAGATGTCCGACGAGCGCCAGCCGCTGGACCGCATCTTCAACAAGAATATCTACGACGCCGTCGACGCCCTGTTTTCGCGCCAGCGCAAGGAAAACCTCGTCAAGATGGGCTTTGGCCAGGCCCGCTTCGATACGGTCACGCACGAGAATTTCGGCGACCTGAGCCAGAAATTCGTCAAGGGCAAGCGTACGTCAGCCTTTGCCATTCCCGTGCTGTGCCGGCCCCATCTGGGCCAGTACCGCTGCGAAGTCGACGCGGCCGATCCTCTGCCGGGCCAGATCCGCACGCGGCTCGAAGGTTTCGCCTGGCATATTTCCATCGACCAGATCGCCTCGCTGGCGCTGCGCCTGGCTAGCGGCGACGCCCAAGTCGACAGTGCCCGCAAGGAAGAGCGCGCCGCCCTCGTCAAGCTGCAGCGCCTGGCCACGCAGACGAAAACCCATCTGAAGCTGACTGGGCCGGAAAATTGCAGTCCGGACGTCTTGCAGTCGGCGCTGTACAGCGCGGCGCGCGTGCTGATCCTCGACGACGAGGAATCGCGCTTCGCCCTGTGCGACTACATGCTGGCGGGCAAGCTGATCAACGACGACATGGTCTGCAAGCAGCGCTATGTGCACGCCGTGCCCCGCTTTGCCATCGAAAGCGAAGATTTGCAGTACCGCAACCTGAGTTCGGACGGCAATTCCGTGAACGTGCCGATACGCTGCAAGAAGTGAGCTGCCTGTCCCGTCAAGAGTAACTCTTGATTGTAATCAAGACAGCCATGACGTCGACGAAGAAGAATGCACTGTACGGCTGTTGCGGGGATAAACCCATGCACCGCAGCCGCCTGGTCACCATTCATCGTGAAGGATAGCCCATGTTTTGCACGGCATGCGGGACGCAGCAAGCGGAAGGCAAGACGCACTTTTGCGCCAACTGTGGCGCGCGCAGTGACGCCGCCGAGGCACTGCCTGCCGGTGTGGCTGGCTGGAGCTGGGGTGCCTTCCTGCTGAACTGGATATGGGCGATCGGCAACCGCACGTGGTGAGATGGCCTGGAAAAATGGAAAATGGCAAAGTGTTGAACACTTCAACCTGGTACAACGAAAGTGGTCGCAATGGGGCATCGGTCTTACGCTAGTCATCGGCGTGATCAGCCTGTTGCTGTCTTTCGCCTTACTCGTATCGTGGTCGAAAGACATGAAGCGCGTTGACGCCAGCACCGTCGACACCCTGCTGGCGGCAGCGGAAACGTCCTCGCAAGAGGCCGCACAAGCGGCAATATGCCCCGCCGAAAGCGATGAGTAGCGCCTCGCACGCGCACAAAAAAGCCCGCACGATCGCTCGTACGGGCTTTAGCGCAAGGATTCCTGGCGCCCGGTTGATTTAGATCATTCGACCTTAAATCAAGCGACTACGCCTGCGCATGTAGCTGCGGCTTAACGCACCTTCCAGTTCCTGCTCCGTTTTATGCTGGTTCACCGTGTACAGGGCCCACAGGGCCGCCGGCGCCCAGCCGATCACAGTGCACTGCATGATCAAGGCGGCGGCACCGGCCAGCGGGCGCCCCAGCATGAAAAACGTGAGACACGGAAGTAGCAAGGCTATCAGCAATCGCATCACGACATACTCTCCTTCAATATAGAGCAGCGGACAAGGGCCGGTATCCGGTCCGTCCCCCGCCCGCTGCGTACTGCTCCTTATAGATGCACGGCAATCTGCGGCATGAGGTCGTCAAAGGTGCGACCGTTGCCGTTTTCTCCGATGGCGTGCATCTTCCATTCGCCGTTATGGCGGTACAGCTTGGCCATGATCTGTGCCGTGTGGGAACCTTGCACAGACAGGTTGAAACGCGCGACTTCCTGGTTATTGCTGGCATTCAAGATGCGGCAATAGGCGTTTTCCACCTGCGAGAAGTTCTGGCCGGTAAAGCTGTTGACGGTGAAGACCAGGCTTTTCACGTGCGCCGGCACGGTCGACAGATCGACATTGATCTGTTCGTCGTCGCCATCGCCCGCGCCCGTGCGGTTGTCGCCCGTGTGAACGATGCTGCCGTCCCGGCTTTTCAGCTGGCGGAACCAGACGATGTCGGACGTGCCCTTGTTCTCGTCGAACATCACGCACGACGCGTCCAGGTCGACGGCTTCCGTCTTCGAACCAAAACCGAGGAAACCCTTGGTCTTGGCCGCATCCCAGCCCAGGCCCATGGTGATACGGGTCAGGGTGGTACCAGCTTCTTTGTCCAGAGAAATCTTCTGGCCCTTGCTCAAATTGACAGACATACGCATTGCTCCTGTTTGGTTGCTTGCATTAACTACGTGTTACGCCGGCTTGCTTTGCGTCCAGGCGAGGAAGGCTGCGCGGTTGCGCGAGCACACGAGGATTTTTCCCGTGCCTGAAAACTTCAGCACCATGCCCTCGCCGCTGGTCTGGCTATTGATCAAATTACCCAGAAAGCCGCCGCTGCTGCCGGTCGTGATGGAAATTTCGTACTGCAGGCGGTTGTCCCAGCATACGACGTGCGAGTTATCGATCACCACGTCCTTGCCAGGCGTCACTTCCAGTTCCGACATCGCGCCAAAACCGGAGACCGCCAACTGGCCGCTGCCTGCCGTCTCGGTGATGAAAAAGCCACCGCTCTGGGCAAACAGCGCATTGCCAAGGCTTTGCGTGCGCACCTTCAATTCCACGCCAGCACTGGCCGCCACGAAGGCGCCGTCGCTGATCATGTATTGCTGGGCGCCAACCTCGAGCACCCGCATCGCGCCGGGCAAGGTGGGCGACAGAAGACAGTCACCGTCGCCCCGCATGGCCTCGATATGCTGCTGAAAGAACGATTCGCCGTTGGCAAAGGTGCGCATCAGCGCGGCGCCTATGCCGCCCGTCATCTTGCCTTTCAGCTCAAGATTGGTCTCCATCATCACCATCGCATCGGATTCGCAATAAATCTTCTCGCCCTTGGCCAGCGACACATGCAGGAACGGGTCGACGTCCCCGGTAATATTAAAAACTGGCATCTGACTATTCCTTCCTCAACAATGATGGTGATGGCGGCGGCCCGCGCTGCGGACCGCCCTTGCTATTGACGACTTATACGCCGACGCCGAACGAGGCAGCCAAAGGACCTAAACCTCCTTTGTAACCCTGGCCGATGGCCTTGAATTTCCAGTCGCCGCCATTGCGGTAGATTTCGCCGAAGACCATGGCCGTTTCCGCCGAACCATCTTCCGACAGGTCGAAGCGGGCGATTTCCGTGTTGCCGTTGGCGTTGATGCAACGCACGTAGGCCTTCGATACCATACCAAAGTTTTGCTTGCGCGCTTCGGCATCGTGAATCGTGACGCAGACGGCGATCTTGTCGATCTCGGCCGGCACCGTGGCCAGGTCGACGACGACGGTTTCATCGTCGCCATCGCCGGCGCCGGTGCGGTTGTCGCCCGAGTGGGTGACGGAGCCGTCGCTCGACTTCAGGTTGTTGTAAAAAATCATGTCGACGTCGGCGCGAACCTTGCCGTCGGCCTTCAGCAGGAACACGGAACCGTCGATGTCGAACGCGGCGCCGTCGGTGGCGCGGGCATCCCAGCCCAGGCCGATGATCATCTTCGAAATGCCGGGGGCTTCCTTGCTCAGGTTGACGTTGCCGCCTTTTTGCAGACTGATTGCCATGATGTATTTCTCCTATTGGGTTGTATATGTCCAAACACCTGGCGTCCTCCACCGGCCTGACTCCCCAGGCCGGCGGCGACGCTTGCTGCAACTTGCCGACAAACGGGTGTAGTCGTTTGCCGCGCATTCTTTACACTGCCTTGGCCGCTTCCAGCGCTTCCGTCCGGCCTTCTTCCAGGGCCATCCTGCGCTTGTAGCGGATCGACGACCACAGCGAGGCGAGAATGAAGGCCACGCCGATCAGACCCGTGAAGATCTCGGGAATGTGGAACTTCATGCTGACCAACATGATCACGGCCAGGATACCGATCGCATAGTGCGCGCCATGCTCCAGATAAACGAACTCGTCGAGCGTGCCCTTGCGTACCAGGAACACCGTCATCGAACGCACGAACATCGCGCCGATTGCCAGGCCCAGCATGATGATCACGACATCCTTGGTGATGGCGAACGCGCCGATCACGCCGTCAAAGCTGAACGAGGCGTCGAGCACTTCCAGGTACAGGAAGCCGCCAATACCGCCGCGCTTGATGATGTCGCCCATGTTGCCGTCGCCGTTATCGCCTTCCAGCAAGCCGCTGATCACATCGACGCCCACGTAGGTCAGAATGCCCCACAGGCCGGCCGTCAAGACCACCAGCTTCTGGCCTTCTTCGATCATCGACAGACTGACCATCAGGGTACCGAGCGCGATCATCACGGAAATCGACGAAATCTTGCCCAGCGCACCCAGCTTTTCTTCAATACGGCCCAGCCAGTGCGTTTCTTTCTCCGAGTCCAGCAGGAAGTTCAGGAAAACCAGCAGCAGGAAAATGCCGCCGAACGCCGCCACTTCCGCGTGGTGATTCGTCAGGTGCATCGAATACTGTTCCGGATTGCTCAGTGCCAGATTCCATACTTCCATCAATCCCAGGTCCGCCGCTTGCGCCACGATGACCAGCGGGAACAGCAACCGCATGCCGAAGACGGCGATGATGATGCCCACGCCCAGGAACAGGTTCTGCCAGAATTTGTCCCAGTTCTTCAGCACCGAGGCGTTGACCACCGCGTTGTCGAACGACAGCGAGACTTCCATCACGCCCAGGATCACCGCGATACCGAGCGCCGCCAGCATCGTCTGCACGCCACCGTGCGTGTAACCCCACCAGGCGGAAATGCCCAGGCAGATGAATGTCACTAGAAATGACACTCTGAAATGTTTCATCGATAGTTCCTCTATATCCAAATTCAATGGAACGTAGTATAGGGACATGTGACTCGTTTAAAAATAGAAGATAATGGAAGTATTACTTCGCAAAAACAGAAGATAGAGGATGCAGCAATGAAAACCACGGGCTTCAATTACCGCCATTTGTACTTCTTTTGGGTGGTCGCCAAGGAAGGCGGCGTGACGCGCGCGGCCGAACGGCTGGGACTGGCGGTGCAAAMCATCAGCACCCAGCTCGCCCTGCTGGAAAAGGAACTGGGTCGCTCCCTGCTGCAGCCGCAGGGACGCCGCCTGGTGCCGACGGAAGCGGGCCGGCTGGCGCTCGGCTATGCGGACCAGATTTTTCTCTTGGGCGAGCAGATGCAGGATGCGCTGGCCGATGCGGACGCGGAAAAGATGCGTTTGACGGTGGGCATTTCCGATTCCCTGCCGAAATTGATGGCCTACCGCATGCTCGACGCCACGCGCAGCCTGGACCAGCCCGTCAAGCTCGTGTGCCTGGAAGACGAATTCGAATCCTTGCTGGCCGACCTGGCCCTGCACAAGCTGGATCTGGTGTTGACGGACCGCGCCGTGCCGGCCGGCGCCAGCCTGCGCGTGTCCAGCCACCTGTGGGGAGAGAGCGCCATGAAACTGTTCGGCATCCCCGCGCTGGCCGCACAATACCGCGGCAATTTCCCGCACAGCCTGCACGGCGCGCCCTTCCTGCTACCGGCGCGCAACAACGCCTTGCGCGGGCGCATCGATGAATGGATGGTGCAGCAAGGCGTGCGGCCCGACGTGGTCGGCGAATTCGAGGACAACGCCATGCTCAACGCCTTCGGCCGCAAGGGCCTGGGCCTGTTCTTCGCCCCGGCCAGCCTGGCGGCCGACATCGAGGAGCAATTCGGCGCCGTGCTGGTCGGCGACGCCTCGTCCCTGCGCGAACAGTTTTATGTGATCTCGAACGAACGCAAGATCATGCACCCTGCGCTCGATGTGATCCTGGCGGCCATCCAGGGCAGCCCAAAGATTCACAAGGAAACCTGATAAATCCATTCGAAAATAACGTTTGAATAATCAATCAAAAGCGATTGTAATAAAGCCTGAGACAAACACGCGCCCATCCCTCGCCGGAAGGGCGCGACCACCATAAAAAAACAGGAGCGGCACCATGTCCACGGCAGGCAAGACGATCGATATTCCCGATCTCATCAATAACAACCGGATCGGCTCCTTCCAGATCGGCATGCTGATCCTGTGCGGGCTGTGCGTCATCATGGATGGCTTCGACGTGCAGGCGATGGGCTATGTGGCACCGGCCATCATTGCCGATTGGCATGTCAGCAAGGCCAACCTGGGACCCGTGTTTGGCGCGGGTTTGCTGGGCATGCTGGTCGGCTCGCTCGTCTTCAGCATCACGGCCGACAAGTTCGGCCGCCGCCCCGTGCTGATCGGCTCGACCATCTTCTTTTCCCTGTGCATGCTGGTCACGCCCTTGGCCACGACCATCGAGCAATTGCAGCTGATCCGTTTCATCACGGGGCTGGGCCTGGGCGCCGTGATGCCGAATGCCATGGCGCTGGCCGGCGAATACAGCCCCCTGCGCCGGAAAGTCACCCTGATGATGCTGGTCTCGTGCGGTTTTACTTTGGGCGCCGTGCTGGGCGGTTTATTGTCGGCCGCGCTGATTCCGGCCTTCGGCTGGCAATCCGTGTTTTACGTGGGCGGCGTGGTGCCGCTGCTCATCGGCATATTGATGTTCTTCCTGCTGCCGGAATCGATGCAATTCCTGGTGCTGAAAAAACGCAAGCTGGATAAAGTCGCCAAATGGCTCAAACGCATCGATCCTACTGTCCACATCACGGCCGACACGCAATACGTCGTGCATGAAAAGGAACACAAGGGCGCGCCCGTGCTGCAATTGTTTACGGGCGGCCGCGCGAAGATGACGATTTTGTTGTGGGTCATCAATTTCATGAACTTGCTGAACTTGTATTTCCTGTCCAACTGGCTGCCGACGATTGCCAAGGAAGCGGGCCTGTCGACGGCCAACGCCGTGCTGGCGGGCACGGCCCTGCAAGTGGGCGGCACCATCGGCACCCTCGTCATGGGCCAGCTGATCGACCGCTCCAGCTTCCGCCGCATCCTGCTGCCATGCTTTTTGGTCGCCGCAGTCGCCATCGCCCTGATCGGCCGCCCGGACGTCTCGCTGGCCTTCCTGTTCATCACGATTTTCATCGCCGGCTTTTGCGTGGTGGGCGGCCAGCCGGCCGTCAATGCCCTGGCGGCCAGCTACTACCCGACCACCCTGCGCTCGACGGGCATCGGCTGGAGCCTGGGCGTGGGCCGCATCGGCTCCATCATCGGTCCCGTGCTCGGTGGCGAGCTGATCCGTCTGAACTGGCCCAACAGCACGATCTTCCTCGTCGTCGCCATCCCCGCCATCGTCTCGGCCGTTATGGTCTTTGCCATGCGCGGCGGGCCGCAAACGGCGGCCAAAGGCTGAAAAGCGTGAAAAACCCGCCGCGCCCGCCCGCCTGCACGGGCGGGCCGCGCGGCTAAATTAGGCTATGCCGGCCTTCGTCGTTTAAGATGTCGTTTTTACAGCCCATCTTCCGCGCCCCCATGCACAATGTCTTGCTAGTCCTGCTCGCCCTCTTCCTGGTCGCGCTGAACGGTTTTTTTGTTGCCGCCGAGTTTGGCATTGTCACCTTGCGGCGCACGCGCATCCGCGCCATCGCCAAGACACAGGGACTGCGGGGCCGCATCCTGGCCAAGGTGCATGGCCAGCTGGACGCCTACCTGTCCGCCTGCCAGCTGGGCATCACGCTGGCGTCGCTGGGCCTGGGCTGGGTCGGCGAACCGGCGTTTGCCGGCTTGCTCGAGCCGCTGTTCGGCGCCATCGGCATCACCTCGCAAGAGTTGATCCATGGCGTGTCCTTCGTCGTCGCCTTCAGCGTGATTTCCTTCCTGCATATCGTCGTGGGCGAACTGGCGCCCAAATCGATGGCCATCCGCAACCCGGAAGCCGTCGGCCTGTGGAGCGCGATTCCCCTGTACGGCTTTTACTGGACCATGTACCCGGCCATCTACCTGCTCAACGCCAGCGCCAACTGGGTGCTGCGCCTGGCGGGCCTGTCCGGCAAGGGCGGCCACGATGCCCATTACTCGTCCGAGGAATTGAAACTGATCCTGCGCACCAGCCAGCCGGGCGAAAAATTTACGCGCGACGAGCGCAACATCCTGGCGCAGTCGCTCGATTTCGAACAGATGACGGTATCGGACCTGATGCGCCCGATCAATGAAGTGATCGCCCTGCATGCGTCGAGCACGCTGGAAGAAAACCTCGACACGGTGCTGCGCAACCGCTTCAGCCGCTACCCGTATTTCGACACGAATGAAGACGACGTGCTGGGCGTGGTACACCTCAAAGATCTGTTCTTTGCCCAGCAGGCGGGCAAACCGATCACCTCGCTCACGCCCTTCCTGCGTCCCGTCGACATCATTTCCGCGCGCACGCCGGCCCTGGAACTGTTCCGCCGTTTCCGCGACGGCGCGCCGCACTTCGCCCTGATCGGCGAAAAGGGCAAGCGTCCGCTGGGGTTCATCACCTTGGACAACTTGCTCGGCGCCATGGTCGGCGAAATCCGCGACGAATTCCGCCGCAATGAAAACGACTGGCTCAAGCAAAGCGACGGCACCCTGATCGGCAAGGCCAGCCTGCCCATCTTCTCGCTCGAACGCATCCTCGGCATCGATATCGAAAACGAGGAACTGGGGCTGGACGACGTGGAATCGGTGGGCGGCTTGATCATGGTCAAGCTGGGGGATATTCCGAAGCAGGGCCAGCGCATCACCTTCGTCGACTTCGACATCGTCGTCAAGAAGATGAACGGGCCCCGCATCGTGCTGATCAAGGTGATCCCGAAGCAGGAACGCGATCTCGACGCGGACTTAAGGGATTAGTCTTTTTTCAAGGTAAGCGTATCTTTGCCCTGCGGCACAGTGGTTTCGCCCACCGTCCACGTCTGCAGCAGGCTGTACAGCACGGCCAGCAAGGTCGGGCCGATAAAGATGCCGACAAAGCCGAAGGCCAGCACGCCGCCCAGCACACCGAGCAGCACCAGCAGGAACGGCAGGCTGCTGCCGCGGCTGATCAGCATGGGTTTGACCACGTTATCCACGCCGCTGATCAGCAGCGCCCCCCACACCAGCATGAAAATGCCCCAGCCCGTCTGGCCGTCTGAAAACAGCCAGATGGCGGCACCGCCCCAGATCAGGGGCGGGCCGACGGGGATCAGCGAAAAGATGAAAGTGGCCACGCCCAGCAGCGCGACGGCCGGCACGCCGGCGATCAGGAAGCCCACCACGGCCACCAGCGCCTGCGCCAGCGCCGTGCCCAGCAAGCCGTACATGACGCCGCGCACGGTGCGGCTGATGGTCAGCCCCACGCCCGGCGCGCTGTCGCCGATGATGCGGCCGGCGCCCGTCATCAAGGCGCGGCTCAGCTGCTGGCCGTCGCGGTAGAGGAAGAAGCTGACGAACACGGCCAGGCTGGTCTGCGCCAGGCCCGTGCCCAGCAGGATGCCGCCGGAAGCGAGGAAATGGCGCGCCGGCTCCAGCATGGTCTTACCCAAATTCAATAATTCCTCGCGGTCGTCCAGCAGCCGGCGCACATAGCCGTCGATGGTGTCGCCCACCACGGGTATGCTGGCCAGCCAGGCGGGCGGATGCAGGCCGCCCGCTTCCAGCGCGGCGCGCAACTGTTCATAGATGCGCGATACATTGTCGGCCAGGTTGTAGGTGACGAGGGCCAGCGGCAGCACGATGATCAGGAGCAATGACACGGTCATGATGGCGGCCGCCCAGTTGCGCCGGCCTTTCAGGCGCTCGAGCAGCAGCAGGTACAAAGGCCAGCTGGAAATGCCCACGCAGGCGGCGAACAGCATGGCGGCCAGGAAGGGCCGCAAGACGAAAAAGCAGCCGATCAACAAGAAGATGATGGCTGCCAGGCGGGCGTGCGGCTCGAAACGTTTGTCCATGTACTGCAAATCCTGAAGATGGCGCCCGGGGGGCGCGACCGGGTCAGGATAGCAGAAGTTTAAGATCGTGCGCGATGACGGCTGGCTTTTCGCCGTGACGCACGAACAGGCGGATCTTGCCTTCGCGGTCGAACACATAGGTGCCGGCCGTATGGTCGACCGTGTAGCTGCTGTCCGTCTCCCCCTCGACCTTGGCGTAATACACCTTGAATTCCTTGGCCACCCTGGCCGTCGCGGCCGCATCGCCATACAGTCCCACGAAACGCTTGTCGAAGGCAGGCACGTACTGGGCCAGCAATTGCTGCGTGTCGCGCTCGGGGTCGACGGTAACGAACAGCACCTGCACCTGCTCCGCCTGCGGTCCCATTTCCTGCATCACCTGCGCCATGTCGGCCATGGTCGTGGGGCACACGTCCGGGCATTGCGTGTAGCCGAAGAACATCAGCACCAGCTTGCCCTTGTAGTCGGCCAGAGTGCGCGGCTGGCCCGTGTGGTCCGTCAGCGCGAATTCGCGCGCGTAGCCGAGGCCCGTCACGTCCGTGTTCTTGAATGCCAGCTTCGGTGCGGCAGGCTTGCCGCAGCCGGCGAGGACGGCGACCAGGGCGGCCGCCAACAACAAGGTCAGGTATTTTTTCATGTGCCGAGGGGAATGTAGTGGTCGACCAGCAAGGCCGCGAACAGCAATGCCAGGTAGATGATGGAAAACGTAAACGCTTTGCGCGCGATCAAGTCCGTGTAGTGGCGGTACATCTTCCACGCGTAATACAGGAAGCCGGCGTTGAGCAGCACGGCCGAGACCAGGTAGATCAGGCCGCTCATGCGCACGGCGTACGGCAGCAAGGTGGTGGCGGCCAGCGCGATCGAGTACAGCCAGACGTGGAATTGCGTGAATTGCATGCCGTGCGTGACGGGCAGCATGGGCAGGCCCGAGCGCGCGTAATCGTCGCGCCGGTACATGGCCAGGGCCCAGAAGTGCGGCGGCGTCCAGACGAAAATGATCAGGACCAGCAGCCAGGCCTGCATCGGCACGTCGTTGGCGACGGCGGCCCAGCCCAGCGCGGGCGGCATGGCGCCGGACAGGCCGCCGATGACGATGTTTTGCGGCGTGGCCGGTTTCAGTACCATGGTGTAGATCAGCGCATAGCCGACAAACGTGACAAAGGTCAGCCACATGGTCAGCGGATTGACGAGGTGGTACAAAATCGCCATGCCCAGGCCGCCGATCACGAGCGCGAACACCACCGTCTGTTTTACCGTGATGTCGCCCATGGCCATGGGGCGGCGCGCCGTGCGGGCCATGCGCGCATCGATCTCGCGCTCGGCCAGGCAATTGACGGCAAACGCGGCGCCCGCCAGCAGCCAGATGCCGATGGTGCCGAACACCACCGCGCGCCAGTCGGGCAACTCCTCGCTGGCCAGGAACATGCCGATGACAGCGCAAAATACGGCCAGCTGCGTCACGCGGGGCTTGGTCAGCGCCCAGTACTGGGCGATGCGGGGGGAGGGTTTACGGCTGATGGTCTGAGTAGTCATTTATGCGGTACGGGAAGGACTGGCTGGTGCCGGGGGCACTGGCGCGGAGGCGCAAGCGCGCTGAACATTGCGCGCAACATCGAGTTGGAATTTAGCCTTGTAGTTTAACATGGTCAGCAACAACACGAGCAGCGCCGCCCCGCCGTTATGCAGGACGGCAATCGACAATGGCCAGTTCAGGTAAATCGTCGCCAGGCCGGTGCATGCCTGCAGGCCCAGCACCAGCGCCACCCAGCGCGCCGTGCCGCGCAAGGAAGGCAGCTGCCATGCCCGCAACACCGTGTAGCCGACACCGGCCAGCACGACAAAGGCGAAGTTGCGGTGCACCCAGTGGATGGCCGTCAGCGCGGAAAACGGCAGGTAATGGCCGGCGGCCGTCTTGCCCAGCTCGCGCCACAGATGGAAACCATGCTCGAAATCCATTTCGGGAATCACCTTGCCGCCGCACAGGGGGAAATCCGTGCAAGCCAGGGTCGCGTAGTTGGTGCTCACCCAGCCGCCCAGCGCGATCTGCATGGTCAGCAGCACCAGCGACATGACGGCCAGCGCGCGCACGGGGCGCAGCACGGACGCATCCGCATCGGCGCGCAGCAAGGGTTTGACGGCATGATCCTGGCGCCCGCCCAGCCAGGTCAGCATGGCCAGCAAGCCCATGCCCAGCAACAAGTGGATGGTGACGATCACCGGCTGCAGTTTCAGGGTCACCGTCCAGGCGCCGAACGCGCCCTGCAGGCAGACGAACAAAAACAGCGCCGTCGGCAGGGCCGGCGCGAATTCCTCGCGTTTGCTCTTGCGCCACTGGCGCCACGCCTGCACCATCATCGCCACGATCAGCACGCCGATGGCCATGGCCAGGTAGCGGTGCGTCATTTCAATCCACGCCTTGATCACCGTGACGGGGCCCGTCGGCATCAGGGTTTCCGCCGCCACGATGTGCTCGTGCGCGAGGAAAGGATTCGCGGAACCATAACAGCCTGGCCAGTCGGGACAGCCGAGGCCGGAATCGGACAGGCGCGTAAAACCGCCAAACATGATCAGGTCGACCGTCAGGAAGACGGCGATCCACACGAGCTTGCGGTATTTATTGGCGTCCGCGGACACCCAGACCATGGTCAGCGGCAGCAGCGCCACCAGCAAGCCCGTCAAACCCAGCTGGGCCAGCGCGGAGAGATGCATCGTCGGCATGCAGACTCCTCAACCGATCGCCGAAGCTTTGAGCAGCTTGGCGATATCTTTCTTGATCTTGTTCGGGTCCGCGTCTTTCGGGAAGCGCATCATCAGATTGCCCAGCGGATCGATCACATACAAATGGTCGCTGGTCTTGCCACCCGGCTCCACGGGCAGCCAGGCTTTCAAGGCGTCATTATTGACGCGCAGCATGCTGGTGCCGTCGAATTCGCGCATCACGAGGGTGTCGAGCGGCTGGGCATCCGTCACCAGCCAGACCCGTTCCAGGCGTTCGCGTTCCTTGCCCTGCATGAGGCGCAGTTGTTGCATGTCAAACAGCTGCTTCTTGCACGTTTGCTGGCAATCGGACGGTCCCGTCTGCAGCAGCACCCACTTGCCCTTGAACTGGGCCAGCGGCGCTGGCTTGCCGTCCAGTTCCGTCACCTGCAGCTGCGCTTCCGGTATCGGGTGCAAGCGGGGGTCGATCAGGGCGCCATAGTTGTTGCGGCCTGTGGGCTTGATGATGTAATACGTGAAATACGAAGCGATGATGGGAAAGGCGCACACGGCCACGACGGCCAGCAGTTTCCACCGTCCCGTATTCTGTGCCTGTTTATTGGTGCTGTCTTGCGTTGCTTCAGGGTTGTTTGTTTGCACGTCGAAATCCTGTAAAGACAAAAAATAAAAAGGCCATCAGTGCCAGTGCGTACCACTGGAAAGCATAGCCGCGGTGCTTGTCGGCGCCCAGGTCGGGTGCCGGCCAGTCGCGCACGGGAAGCTGGCCGGACGCTGGCGCCGCTGCAGTCCGGTCACCTTCGGCGCCTGTCTGTTCGAGTATGAAGGGTTGCAAGGCCAGGCCGCTGGCCTGTGCCAGCTGGCCGATATCGGTATTTTGCACGATGGCGTGCGGCGCCAGGGCCGGCGCCGTGCCCAGTTCCATCACATGGCCCGCGTTCAGACGCGCGATACCGGTAATCGTGACGGTGCCGGCCGGTGTGGCGTAATCGGGGATGCGCGTGCGCTCGGCATTGTTGCGCGGCAACCAGCCCTGCGCCACCAGCACATGCATGGAGGAACCGTCTATTTGAAAGGGCGTGAGCACGTGGAAGCCGGCCTGGCCCTTGTAGGGGCGGTTGTCCAGGTAGACCGTCCAGGCGGGCACGAAATGGCCCGTGACGGTAAGGCGGCGGTATTCGATCGCTTGCGCATCGGCCGGCAGCAGGGGCGCGGACGTCAAGGCCAGCGGCGCGGCCTGGTTGCCCGCCTCGAGCCGGGCGGCGCGCGCGACTTTGTCATCGGCACGGCGCTGCTGCCATTGCGCCAGCGACACGCCCAATGCCACCAGTAGCAGCATTACAACAAATGGAATCCATCTAAAATGGAAGCGGATACGCATTACAATGAAACCTCCTCAAGCCTGGCGCTACCATCCATGAAAATCCTCGTTGCCATCGCCTTCATCCTGATCCTGGGCAGCCTGGGTTCGGCCCTGTTCTTCCTCATGCGCGACAAGGGCAAGAGCAACCGCACCGTGCAGGCGCTGGCCCTGCGCGTGGGCTTGTCGATCACCCTGTTCCTGCTGATCCTGCTGGCGCACCATCTCGGCTACATCCAGCCGACGGGCATACATTAACGTCCGGCATTGCCTGATTGGCAAATTCTTCACACTAAGAAAAAAGCCGTACCCAGGATGTCCCGGTACGGCTTTTTTTATGGTGCAGGCGCAAGCGCTAACTGCGCGCGCCCTGCCCCGCCATTATAACCAATACACGACCACGTACAGGCCCAGCCAGACGACGTCGACGAAGTGCCAGTACCAGGCGGCGCCTTCGAAGCCGAAGTGGTGCTCGGGCGTGAAGTGGCCTCTCAGCACGCGGTACAGGATGACGGACAGCATGATGGCGCCCAGGGTCACGTGGAAGCCGTGGAAGCCCGTCAGCATGAAGAAGGTGGCGCCGTAGATGCCGGACGTCAATTTCAAGTTCAGTTCGCTGTAGGCGTGGATGTATTCGTAGACCTGGAAGCCCATGAAGATGGCGCCCAGCACGATGGTGGCGAACAGAAACAGGGCCGTCATGGCGCGATGGCCGGCGCGCAGCGCGTGGTGGGAAATCGTCAAGGTGACGCCCGACGTCAGCAGCAGGGCCGTATTGATGGTCGGAATCCAGAACGGCGTCATGGTGGTAAATTCCTGCACCGTGCCGGCCGGGCCCGTGTTGCCCCAGTGGGCGGCGAAATCAGGCCAGATCACCTTGTGGTCGAGGTCGGCCAGCCACGGCATCGAAATGCTGCGCGCATAGAACAGGGCGCCGAAGAAGGCGGCGAAGAACATGACTTCCGAAAAGATGAACCAGCTCATGCTCCAGCGGAAGGAGTGGTCGATGCGCTCGCTGTACAGGCCCTGTTCCGATTCGCTGATGGCGTCGCCGAACCAGAAATACAGCACCAGCAGGATGCCGGCGATGCCCAGGTAATTCACGTACGGGCCCCAGGAGACGTCGTTGACCCAGGCCGAGGCGCCGATCATGGTCAGCAACAGGCTGGCGCCGCCCAGCATGGGCCAGCGCGACGGGCCGGGCACGAAATAATAGGGTACGGCGGCGTGGTTGGAACTCATCATCATCTCCTCAAAAACTTGTAGGGTGGTTTTTATAATTTATAAAACGACGAATTTAACAATTGAAATCAGGATGCCGATCAGGCAAGCCACCACCAGGAAACCGGCGATGACGATGTGCACGGGATTGAGCTTGGCCGAATCCGTGTCGAAATCGCTCTTGCGGCGCAGTCCCGTGAACGACCAGACGACGGCCCGCAGCGAATACAGAAACGATGCTTTTTCCGGTTTGGCGGGTTCGCCCATGGCACTCTCCTATTGGACGGCCGGCGTCTGAGCCTGGCTCAGACCGGCAATCTCGAAAAACGTGTACGACAGGGTAATGGTCTTCACCTCTTTCGGCAGGGCCGGATCGAGGAAGAACACCACCGGCATCTGCCGCGCTTCGTTGGCCTTCAAGGTCTGCTGCTTGAAGCAGAAGCACTCGACCTTCTTGAAATGCGGCGTGGCGCTCTGCGGCGCGTAACTGGGGATGGCTTGCGCATTGACGACGCGGTTTTGCGTGTTGACGACCTCATACATGACGGTCACCAGCTCGCCCGGATGCACCTGCATGCTCGACACGGTCGGGCGGAAGCGCCATGGGCCCTGCGCATTGCCGTCGAACTCGACGGTGATGCTGCGCGTCGTATCGACTTGCGTGTTGTTGTCGTAGGCCACCGTGCCATCTTTTTGCGTCAGCACGTTGATGCCCATCACTTCGCAAATCTGCTTATAGACGGGAATCAGGGCATAGCCAAAGCCGAACATCAGCACGGCAATGACGAGCAGCTTGCCCAGCATCTTGCGGTTCAGGCCGCGTGTTTCCTGTTGCGCGGGCGTCGTCACGTCAGCCACAGCCGCTTGGCGAACACGGACAGGAAGAAGAAGGCCGCCAGGGCGGCCAAGATCAGCCCGGTACGCAGGTTGTTCGGTTTTTTACGTTCGGTCATGACAGGCACTTTATTCAGGACGGGCCGCGCAACACGCCGGCCCGGGATACCTTATTTCACTGTCGGCGGCGTTTCAAACGTGTGGAACGGCGCCGGGCTCGGCACGGTCCATTCCAGGCCTTCCGCGCCTTCCCATGGTTTCGCCGGCGCAGCCTTGCCGCCGCGAATCGTCGGCAAGACCACGAAGAACAGGAAATACACCTGCATCAGGCCAAAACCGAAGCCGCCGATCGAGGCGATCATGTTGAAGTCCGTGAACTGCGCCGGATAGTCGGCGTAGCGGCGCGGCATGCCGGCCAGGCCCAGGAAGTGCATCGGGAAGAAGGTCACGTTGAACGTGATCAGGGACAGCCAGAAGTGGATCTTGCCGCGCGTCTCGTTGTACATGTGGCCCGTCCATTTCGGCGACCAGTAGTAGAAGCCGGCGAACAGGGCAAACAGCGAACCGGCCACCAGCACGTAGTGGAAGTGCGCCACCACGTAATAGGTATCCTGCAGCTGGATGTCGATCGGCGTGACGGCCAGGATCAGGCCCGTGAAGCCGCCCATGGTAAACACGAAGATGAAGCCCACCGAGAACAGCATCGGCGTTTCGAACGTCATCGAGCCCTTCCACATGGTGGCGATCCAGTTGAACACTTTCACGCCCGTCGGCACGGCGATCAGCATGGTCGCGTACATGAAGAACAGCTGGCTCGTCACCGGCATGCCGGTGGTAAACATGTGGTGCGCCCAGACGATGAAGGACAGAATCGCGATGGAAGCGGTGGCGTAGACCATCGAGGCGTAGCCGAACAATGGCTTGCGGGCAAACGCGGGCAGGATCTGCGAAACGATGCCGAAGGCCGGCAGAATCATGATGTAGACCTCGGGATGGCCGAAGAACCAGAAGATGTGCTGGTACATGACGGGGTCGCCGCCGCCTGCCGCGTTAAAGAAGGAGGTGCCGAAATGGCGGTCCGTCAGGGTCATGGTGATGGCGCCGGCCAGCACGGGCATGACGGCGATCAAGAGATACGCGGTAATGAGCCAGGTCCAGCAAAACATCGGCATTTTCATCAGGGTCATGCCGGGGGCGCGCATGTTCAGGATGGTGACGATGATGTTGATCGAGCCCATGATGGACGAGGCGCCCATCAGGTGCATGGCGAAAATCGCCATGTCCATGCCAGGGCCCATCTGCGTCGACAGCGGCGCATACAGGGTCCAGCCGGCGGCCGTGGCGCCGCCCGGCACGAGGAAGGACGTGGCCAGCAGCAGCGCGGCCGGCGGCAGCAGCCAGAACGAGAAATTGTTCATGCGGGCAAACGCCATGTCGGACGCGCCCACTTGCAGCGGAATCATCCAGTTGGCATAGCCGACGAAGGCCGGCATGATGGCGCCAAACACCATCACCAGGCCGTGCATGGTGGTCAGCTGGTTGAAGAATTCAGGGTGAAAGAATTGCAGGCCTGGATGAAACAGTTCCGTGCGTATCATCAGGGCCAGCACGCCGCCCGACAGCAGCATGATGAACGAGAACCACAGGTAGAGGGTACCGATATCCTTGTGGTTGGTGGCAAACAGCCAGCGGCGGTAGCCGGTCGGGTGGTCGTGGGCATGGTCGTGATCGTGACCGGCGTGGTCCAAGGTGCTCGTGCTAGTACTCATCTGCGGCTCCTAATTACTTGCGTGCAGCCACGACTTCGGCTGGTTGAACGATGTTCTCTGCGGCCTTGTTCGACCAGGAATTGCGCGTGTAAGTGATCACTGCGGCAATTTCCGTGTCGGACAGCTGTTTCCATGCTGGCATTTCGGCGGGATACTTGCCGCTCTTTTGCCCGTTCAGCAAGACGTGGATCTGATCGGCTTTCGGACCGTTCACCACGGCCGAGCCGTCCAGCGGCGCAAATGCCCCCGGTACGCCCTTGCCGGTCGCCTGGTGGCAGACCACGCAGTTGGCCGTATACACTTTCTCGCCCTTGACCTTCAATTCGTCGATGGTCCACACCTTGCTTGGATCATCAGCCAATGCGGCCATTTCCTTTTGTTTTACATCAACCCAAGCCTTGTAGTCGTCGGCGGAGACGACCTTGACGACGATGGGCATGAACGCGTGTTCCTTGCCGCACAGCTCGGCGCAATTGCCGCGGAAGGTGCCGATATGGTCGGCCTTGAACCAGGTGTCGCGCACGAAGCCGGGAATCGCATCCTGCTTGACGCCAAAGGCGGGCACGGACCAGGCGTGGATGACGTCATTGGCCGTCAGCACCACGCGGATCTTCTTGTTGACCGGCACGACGACTTCGTTGTCGACTTCGATCAGGTAGTTTTCGCCGCGTTTTTCCGTCGGCGGCGCGCCCGGCGCACCCACTTGCGAGCGCGGCGTAGCGAGGTTGGAGAGGAAGGAAATGCCTTCGCCCTCGCCTTTCAGGTAGTCGTAGCCCCATTTCCACTGCATGCCGGTGGCCTTGATGGTGATGTCGGCGTTCGAGGTGTCCTTCATGCCGACCACGGTGCGCGTGGCAGGCAGGGCCATGCCGATGACGATCAGGAAAGGCACGACGGTCCAGGCGATCTCGACGGTGGTGCTTTCGTGGAAGGTGGCCGGCTTGTGGCCCAGGGACTTGCGGTGCTTGAAGATGGAATAGAACATGACGCCGAACACGGCCACGAAGATCACCAGGCAGATGATCATCATCAGGGTGTGCAAGTCGTAGATTTCATGGGCGATCTGGGTCGCCGGCGGTTGCAGATTCATTTCGAGCGGCACGGGACCGCCGGTGCCGGGATAGGTGCTGGCAGCCGGTGCCGCCGTGGCCCATCGCCCGATGCCAAACGCTGTCAAAGACAGCCCGAGCAGCAACGATTGAAGTCGCTTTGCATGTGTCATGTTTTCCCCAACCACCCAAAAATAATGATATTTTAAACGGCTGCGGATTTCTCCGTACTGGACCGCTGCCGCTCCTCCATGAAAGCAACACGGCCGGAAAACGGCCATGCGCGTCAAGCACCAGCGAATTCCATGCTGGCTGTCGCAGCAAAAACGGCGGCGCGCAACCATGCTGGAATCCTGTTTTTCTTCCCCACATCGAAATGGCCTCGTGTGGAAGATGGTTACTATACTAATGCAGTAACTTCGAATAAGTCTCGCTTTGTTTTTTTTATTTTGTCCGCGGCCCTTGTTTTTTCTACTTAACAAGCTGACAAACAATCAACGATTATAATCAAGTAAACTTGAATCCATCAAGCAATAATCGGCTTTGTGCGCGCCCTTCTCATGGCCGCCGCGCGCTTTGCAACGCTTGCCGCGATGGCAACGCGCGAATGGCGACCGAGTGTCGGTTTCTTTGGCCTTTTATTTAGGTTTTCTGGGCAAGTCAAAACGGATGATGGCCTCGCCATTGCGCGTCACGCGCGGCGCGGGACGGAAGGCGTGGCCATAGATGACCTCGAAACTCAGGCCCAGCTTGCCATCGGGACGGCGCATCTTTTCCAGCGCGGCCAGCATGCGCTGCCACGCCGCCTTGCCCATCAGGCCGCGCCGGCGCGTGGTGAGCGGGTTGCCGCCAAAGGCGCGCACGTCGGCCAGCAGTTTTTCCGCCGTATCGTAGGTGACGGTGATGATTTCCATGTCCAGCACGGGCGTGGAAAAGCCCGTCTCGACGAGCATGTCGCCAAAGTCGTGCATGTCGACAAAGGGCAAGGCGTGCGGGTATAAATCGGCCTCGGCAAACGCGTCGCGCACTTCGCGGAAGGTGTCGGGGCCGAAGCAGGAAAACATCAGCAAGCCATCGAGGCGCAGTGCGCGCCGCCATTCGGCAAACACGCGGTCGGGCTGGGCATGCCAGTGCAGCGCCAGATTCGACCACACGAGGTCGATGCTGTTGCCTGCCAGCGGCAGGTCGCCCAGGTCGCCGCACAATAAATCCACGCCCGCCTTGGCCGGCAGCAACTTGCTGAGGAACTGGTTCAGGCTGGCCAGTTTCGACGCGGGTGCGCGCGCCGCCTGCATCATCGCTTGCGCTGCATCGAGACCGATAATCTGCGCGGCGGGATAATCCTTTTGCAACTGCGCCAGGTCCGCGCCCGGACCGCAGCCGGCGTCAAGCACGCGATGCGGCGTGATTTTCACCAGCTCCAGGCGCTCGTGCATGCGTGCCGACACTTCGCGGCGCAGGAAGTCCGACGGCGCGACGCGCGCGGGACGGGAAAAGAAATCGCGTACTTGCACCGCATCGATGGGCGCACTCATTTTGGGTGGATTGGCGGGAACTGGCATGTTGAAACCGGTGAGGTGAGATAATGTCGGCAGTGTACATGGAACGACGCCATCGCGATGCGGACCGGCACCCCGCCCCGCCTTGAGGCCGCCTGGCAGGCGCTGCGACTGTGGCTGGGCGCCACCTTGCTGCCGGCGCAGTGCGCGCTGTGCGGCATCGGCTGCCCGCAAGTGCTGTGCCCGCCTTGCCGCGCCCAATACCTGGGACAGGCACGGCGCCGCTGCCGCCAATGCGCCAATCCGCTCGATGGCAACGACGTGGCGCAGCTGTGCGGGCGCTGTTTGCGCCAGCGGCCCGCATATGACGCCACGATCACGGCGTTTGACTATGCGGCGCCCGTCGACCAGTTGCTGCTGCAGCTGAAATTCGGCGCGCGACTGGCGCTGGCGCCCCTGTTGGCCGAACTGCTGCATGTTGCCATTCAGCAACAAAACGAATGGGAGAGGCCGCAACTGCTGTGCCCTGTGCCGCTGGGCCCGGCCCGGCTGGCCGAGCGGGGCTACAACCAGGCGCTGGAAGTTGCTCGCCCGCTGGCGCGCCTGCTGGACATACCTTTACAGTCCCGGCTGGCGCTGCGGGTGCGCGAAACGCGGGCGCAAAGCGGCGTGGCGACGCAGGAACGGCAAGCCAACCTGGCGCACGCCTTCGCCATCGCGCCTGACTACGCGCCGTTATTGCCAGGATGCCATGTCGGCATCGTCGACGACGTGATGAGCAGCGGCCATACCGTCAACGCCCTGGCGGCCGCCTGCAAGGGCGCGGGGGCGGCCAGGGTCAGCATATTGGTCGTGGCGCGCACGCCGCCGCACTAGATTAGCCACATATTAGATACAGATAGACCCAAGGAGAGCATTTTGTTTCACGTTGTTTTGGTAGAACCTGAAATCCCGCCCAATACGGGCAACGTCATCCGCCTGTGCGCGAACACGGGCGCGCAGCTGCATCTGGTCGAACCGCTGGGCTTTCCCCTCGATGATGCCAAGATGAAGCGCGCCGGCCTCGATTACCACGATTACGCGAAGATGAAGGTGCACAAGAATTGGGCAGCCTTCCTGGCCGACACCCAGCCCGACCCGGCCCGCATGTTCGCCATGACGACGCGCGGCTCGCGCCCGTTCGGCGACGTGGCCTTCCTGCCGGGCGACGTGTTCGTGTTCGGCTCGGAAACGAAAGGCCTGGATCCGGCCCTGCGCGACGGTTTCCCGGCAGAGCAACGCATCCGCCTGCCGATGCGCCCCGACAACCGCAGCCTGAACCTGTCGAATACGGTGGCCGTGGTCGTGTATGAAGCCTGGCGCCAGCATGGCTACGCCGGCGGCGCGTAGCTGATGCCTCACCCAGTCTACTGCGCGGCGCGCTTTGCGGCCGGCGATGCTCACGCTACTAAAGTAGCGCTGCGCTTCTCGGCCACAAATCATCGCCGCTCGCTACGACTGGATGAGACGTTGATACTCCCGCAATTTAACGCAGCGCCAGCCGCGCCGCGCCGCTATTCTCGTCCAGCATCACCAGCTGCGTGCGCAAGTCGCGCGTGGCGGCCAGCTTGCCGTTGACATATAAATTCGTCTTGACGCCGTACACGCCTTGCGACACGCCGGCCGGCAAGGTCAGCTCGAACGAGTTCTCGAAGCGCCCGCCCGATTTGTTGTTGCTGGCCAGCGCCTTCGAGCCGGACTTGAATGGCTGGCCTTGCGGGTCGAGCACCACCAGCTCTTCGCGCACGTCGCTGACGCTTTGCGCGCTGCCGTTGACCAGCTCCACTACGGAATTCACCTTGAACGGCTGGCCGCGCTTGACGGTCGACGCGCTCAGCTGTGGCGTGTACGACACCACTTGCGGCTCGCGCGGCAAGGCGCCACGCGTGCGGATGTAGTCGCGGTCCGCCTGCGCCGCCGTCTTGGTCTGGCGCGAATTGACATTGATGGCCAGGCAACCGGCCGCCGCCAGGCCGCCGCCGATGGCCGCGCCCTTCAGCGCGCCATTCTTGCCGCCCGCCAGCGCCCCCAGCAGCGCGCCCACGGCCGCGCCGGCCGCGGCCGACGTGCCCACGCTGCACGGATCCTCATCCGTGGCCGCCTGGGCGCCGCCTTGCGGATAGGAACTGTCCTGGCGCACGCCGTTCGGGCTCATAGTCGCCGTGGCGCAGCCGGTCAGCATGGCCGCGATGGTCAGCGCGGCGGCGGCGCGCAAGGTGGTGTGATTCAGCATGGTGACTCCCCAGATGACTAATTGATCGTTGTTTCCGTCTGCAGCACTTGCCGTTCGCGCTCGCGGATGCGGCGCGACAGATTGTCGATGCGCGCATTGCCGGGATCGACGCGGCGCGCGCTTTCCAGATACGTCTTGGCCGCATCGAACTTACCTTCCAGCAAAGAACGCTCGGCATCGCGCAGGAACGATTGCGCCATCTCGTTGCGCATGGCCGCGCCGCTATCGCCGGGCGACGTTTCCAGCGGACGGCGTTCGGCCACCGCTGGACGTTCGACCGCGCGCGCGGGCGCCGGTTCCTGCTGTGCCGGCATGGCTACCGGCGCCGGGGCAGAAACGGTCGCGGGAGCAGGCACAGCGGCCGCCGACAGCGCCTGCACATCGGCCTTCAGCTGCGGCAATTCCACCGCTTCGCGGTCAATCGCTTCCAGCCTGGCGATGCCATTGCGGGCCGCCGTCGCATCCTTGCCATCGAGCGCCTGGCGCACCCCGACCAGCACGGAGGCGGCTGCCGCCTGCTGGCGCGCCAGCTGCTTACGCAAGGAATCCACGCTGGCAGCGCCCGCGCAATCAACATCGAGTCCGGCAATGCCCCTGGCCGCGCTTTGTAATTGATGGCCATCAATATTGCGCTCGATGGCGCGCACGCCGCGCTGGCAACTGCCCGAGGCGGCCCCGGCCTTGCCGATCGCCGCCTGCAAATCGTCCGCCTTGGCGCTGGACTTGCCCGTGCACACATTTTTCGCCGTCGCCAGCTTCTGGCGGGCGCCGTCCAGGCTGCCATTCGCCACCAGTTTCAAACCGCTGTCGATGGCGTCATTGCAGGCCGATTCATTCTTGCCGCCCGGCTTGCCATTCATGTAGACGATGACAGCTGCCAGCACGGCGATGCCGCCCAGCCAGCGCAGCCATTTGCGTGGCGCTGGCGGCACCGGTGCCGCCGGAGCTGGCGCCGGCGGAGGCACGGGCTTCGGCACGGCTTTCGGCTGGGCCGGCTTCGGTGGCGCGGGCGGCGGCGCGGCAGCCGGTGCGGACACCGGCGGCGCTTTCG
>NZ_NEHB01000024.1 GCF_002127655.1 Janthinobacterium sp. GW456P | reverse complement strand
GAGCAGGCCCCGCCGCGCGCCGGCTCGCCCATGACGGGCGGCGAAGAGGCGCCAGCCGCCGGCGACAAGACCGGCAAAGGCGGCCAATGAGGCACAAGGGCTTTACCTTCATCGAACTGATGATCACCCTGGCCATCATGGCGACCCTGGCCACGGTGGCCGTGCCCATGGCGCAAGTGGCGCAGCAACGGACGAAGGAGCAGGAATTGCGCAGCGCCCTGATCGAGATGCGCGAAGCCATCGATGCCTACAAGCGCGCTTCGGACAATGGCCGCATCAAGCTGTCGCTGGGCGCATCCGGCTATCCGAAAAAACTCGAGGAACTGGTCGAGGGCGTGCCCGACCAGCGCAGCCCCTCCAAGCAGAACATCTATTTCCTGCGCCGCCTGCCGCGCGACCCGTTCCAGCCCCGGGAAGCCGGCAGCGCGGCCGACAGCTGGAGCAAGCGCGCCTATGCCTCGCCGCCCGACAATCCCAGCGAAGGCGAAGACGTGTTCGACGTCGCCTCGCGCTCGACCAAGGTGGGCCTGAACGGCGTGCCGCTCAATCAATGGTGACCGCCATGCATACGACGACCATACGCCGCGGCTTTACCTTGGTCGAGCTGCTGGTGGTGCTGGCGATCATCTCGCTGCTGCTGACCATCGCCATCCCCCGCTATTTCGGCTCGGTGGAAAAGTCGAAGGAAGTCGCGCTGAAGGAAAACCTGCAGGTGCTCAGGAGCGGCCTGGATAAATACTACGCCGACAAGGGAGAATACCCGGCCGCGCTGGCCGATCTGGTGACCCACCATTATTTTCGCAGCGTGCCGCTGGACCCCGTCACGGAGTCCGCCGCCACCTGGCAATTGATCCCTTCGCCGAATGGCGAGATCGGCGGCGTGGCCGACGTGCGCAGCGGCGCCAAGGGCAAGACGCGCGAGGGCATCCCCTTTGAGCAGCTCTAGTTTCCGGCGCCGCGCACGGGGCTTCGCATATATCTGGACCCTGATGCTGGTGGCCTTCATGGGCGTGGGCCTGGTGCTGGCCAGCGAACTGTTTGCCACGGCCGCGCGGCGCGAGAAGGAGCGCGAGCTGCTGTTCATCGGCCATGAATTCCGCAACGCGCTGGGCCGCTACTACGACAGCACGCCAGGCGACGGGCGGCCGCGCTATCCCTTGACCCTGCAGGAACTGCTGCGCGACCCGCGCTTTGCCAATGCCCGACGCCATCTGCGCCGCCTGTATGCGGACCCCGTCACGGGCAAGGCGGAATGGGGCGTGCTGCGACAGGAGGGACGCATCGTCGGCATTCATTCGCTGTCGCCCCAGCTGCCCATCAAGCAAGACAATTTTCTCGATGAAGACGCCAGCCTGCGCCGCAAGCAGCGCTACGCGGACTGGCACTTCACGTATCCGCACGACCTGGTGCTGGCCACGCCCGATGCGGCCGGCGGCGCGCCCGGCCTCAAGCCGAAAGGCGCGAACTGATATCATGCCCGCATTCCATATTCAACATCGGGCAAAGGAGCAGGCATGAGCATAGGTGGCACTTCCATCGAACAGGCGTTGGCGTCGCTGTCGGACATGACGGGCGGCATGGCCGCCATCGGCAAGGACGAACATGCGCAGCGCATCGCCAAGGCGCAAGCCTTCATGCGCGAACAGGGCATCGCCGCCATCTACCTGAACGCGGGCGCCAACCTCACCTATTTCACGGGCACCAAATGGTATGCCAGCGAACGCATGGTGGGCGCCATTTTGCCCGCCAGCGGCGCCATCGAATACATCGCCCCCGCATTCGAGGAAAGCACCTTGCAAGGCTTCATGCTGATCGAGGGCCGTGTCAATTGCTGGGAAGAGCATGAAAGCCCGTACCAGCTGTTCGTCGACGTGCTGGCGCGCATGGGAATTGCCCAGGACGCGAAGCAGCCGCCGCGCGTGGGCATCTGCGAAAGCGCCGCCTTCTTCATCTATGACGGCATCAAGCCGCTGGCCCCCGGCTACGCACTGGAAAACGCGCGCGCCGTCACCGCGTACTGCCGCAGCAGAAAATCACAGGCCGAAATCGCCCTGATGCAGCGCGTGATGGACATGACCCTGGCCGTGCACGTGGCCACGGCCAGCATGCTGTATGAAGGCATCACGACGGTGGAAGTGGAGGAGTTCATCCAGCGCGCGCACCGCAAGGTGGGCGCGCCCCGCTCGTATTTCTGCATCGTGCTGTTCGGCGAGGCGACGGCCTACCCGCATGGCGTCAATTACGTGCAAACGTTAAAAGCGGGCGACACGGTGCTGATCGACACGGGCTGCCAGGTGATGAACTACATCTCCGACATCACGCGCACCTATGTGTTTGGCGCCATCAGCGAACGCCAGCGCAGCGTGTGGAACAGCGAAAAGGCGGCGCAGGCTGCCGCCTTCGCGGCCGCCCAACTGGGCGTGCCCTGCGGCGACGTGGACCGCGCCGCCCGCGTGTCTCTGGAAGCGGACGGCTTCGGCCCCGGCTACAAGCTGCCCGGCCTGCCGCACCGCACGGGCCACGGCATCGGCCTCGATATCCACGAGTGGCCTTACCTGGTGGGCAACGACACGACGCCGCTCGACGTGGGCATGTGCTTCTCGAACGAACCGATGATCTGCATCCCCGGCGAATTCGGCATCCGCCACGAAGACCATTTTTACATGACGGATGACGGTCCGCGCTGGTTCACGCAGCCGGCGCACAGCATCGACGATCCGTTCGGTTTGCAGGCGTAGGCCGGGTGTTGGATTACGCTGCGCTAATCCAACCTACGCCATGCCATGCAGGTCAAGCTGGTATCACCGCAATGCCAGGTAGGTCGGATTAGCGCCCTGCGCGTAATCCGACACAGCGCTTCCCTGCGCCAGCTTGAACACGGCCAGCGCCGTGCCCAGCTGCACGGCCTGTTCCTGCAGCGATTCGGCGGCCGCCGACGCTTCTTCCACCAGCGCGGAGTTTTGCTGCGTCATCTGGTCCATGCTGCCGATGGCCACGCCGATATCGCCGATGCCGGCGCTTTGCGCCTGGCTAGCCGCGCTGATCTCGGCCATGATGTCGGCCACCTTTTTCACGGAATCGACGATCTGGCCCATGGTCAGACCCGCTTCGTCGACCAGCTTCGAACCGACATTCACCCTGGCCACCGAGTCGCCGATCAGTTGCTTGATCTCGCGCGCCGCTGCCGCGCTGCGCTGCGCCAGGTTGCGCACTTCGGACGCCACCACGGCAAAGCCGCGTCCCTGCTCGCCGGCGCGGGCCGCTTCCACGGCCGCATTCAAGGCCAGGATATTCGTCTGGAAGGCGATGCCGTCGATGACGCCGATGA
The DNA here is from genome assembly GCF_002127655.1 of Janthinobacterium sp. GW456P. Lineage (GTDB taxonomy): Bacteria > Pseudomonadota > Gammaproteobacteria > Burkholderiales > Burkholderiaceae_D > Janthinobacterium. The sequence continues at coordinate 94,481 of NZ_NEHB01000024.1, read as the reverse complement.
TGTCGACGATGCGTTTCGATGCATCGTTGATCTCGCCCATGGTGGTGACCACCTGGCTGACCACCTGCCCGCCCTTCACGGCCACCGACGACGCCGACACCACCAGTACATGCGCCTGGCCCGCGTTGGCGGCGTTGTCGCGCACGGTGGAAGTCAGGCTGTCCATGCTGCGCGCCGTCTGGTCCAGGCTGCCCGCCTGCGATTCCGTGCGCGCAGCCAGGTCCGCATTGCCCTGGGCGATTTCGGCGCTGGCCACCTGGATGGTTTCAGCCGACGCCTTGATGCCGGATACCATACCGGCCAGCCGGCCGCGCATCTCTTTTAACGCCGCCAGCAGGCTGTCCTGGTCGCCGCTTTCCGTGGCGATCACCATCGAGAGGTCGCCATCGGCCACGGCGCGCGCGATCTGGCGCGCGTATTCGGGTTCGCCACCGAGCTGCTGCCAGATGGCGCGCACGACGAAATGCGACACGGCCACCAGGCAGACGATGACGGCCAGCGCCACGGCGATGCTGGTATTGAGCGCATTGCGCACATTGGCCGCGCTGCGTTCGATGCCCTGCCTGAACTGCGTCTGCGCCTGTTCATTGGTCTTTGCCAGGTCTGCGTTGAGCACCGCCAGCGCGCCCTGCATGCGCGCCACGGCCGCTTGCGGGTCGCCCTCTTGCATTTCCAGCATGATGCGCGCCGCGCTGAGGGCCGGCGCATAATAGGCATCGAATTCCCTGGCCAGCCGCGCACCGTGCTCGCGCTGGCCGGGAATCGCCGCGAAGGCGGCCAGTTTTTCGCGCAGCTTGACTGCCTGGCCGCCGACCTGGCCGATGCGCTCCTTGTCGCCTTCGCTGACGGCATCGCGCAGGGCGTCGCCGACGGCGGCCACGTCCAGCGTCAGCGACTTGGCCATGTCGAGCACAGGATAGTCGGCGCTTTCGGTGGCGTGAATGGAATTGAGCGTGGCCGTGGACAGATAGGCGCTGACGGCCAGCCCCAGCCCGAAAATTACGGCCGAGACGACAGGCAGCGCCCATATCTTGCGTTTGATGCTCATTGCTGTCTCCTGATGGTAGGTCTATCGGGCCGCCGCATGGCGCGCGGCCCGAACCGGCTTTATGGCGCCGTCAGCACCACTTTGACGCTGGCGTCGACGGCACTCTTCTCGATATAGCCGATGGCTTTCGGATCGGCGGCCACGGCCTTTTTGACGTCGGCGCTATTGGCCACTTCCTTCGGCAAGGTCGCCTTGCCCGTGAAGACCAGCTTGGACCACAGGGCCTTGGCCTGCGACGGTTCCTTGTCCGTCACCTTTTTGTAGAACTCGGCGCGCACGGGGGCGCTTTCCGGCTGGTCGATGGGCGTCATGGCCGTCGATTTACCGAGGAAAAACTGCGCCACCTGCTCATTCGTCATCGCACCGGCGGCGCTCTTGGCATTGACCACCACGACCACTTCGGCCATGGCGGGAACACAGGTCGACAGCGCCAGCAAGGCAGCCGCAAAAATGTAGGGTTTCATGCGGCGCTCCTCAGAAAACGAAATCGATGGCGGCGGCAGCCACCGTGACGGGGCCATGGAAGCCCGGTTTGGCTTGCACGAACAGGCCCGGGCCATTCTTCGGCTTGATGCGGTCGATCTGCACCTTCAGGGCGGCCGAACGGTGGAAGTCCCAGCGCACGCCGATGCTGTCCGTCGATTGCTCGAGCTGGTTGCGCGTATAAGCGAGGGTGTCGACGCCGGCCGACAGGGCGCGCAAGGTCGGCGTGCAGGCGGCCGGGTAGCCGGCCGGGCAGCTAGCCGGGACGGTGTTGTTGACGCGGCCATCGGCCTTCAGGCTGGCGTGGCTGTAGTAGGGCAGGAAGGCGCCGATGCGGTAGCCGCCCATGACGTACCACGAGATGCTGTCGCTGACATAGCTGTCCGTCTTGCGCTTCGCATATTCGGACTGCAGCAGCACGTTGTTCCAGTCCAGGCCCAGGCCCACGGAGGTGAACGATGCCTTCTTGCCCTTGACCTCCAGCGCATCGGCCAAGGCGCCCAGCTGGGCGATCTTGTAGCCGCCGCCGGCCGCGCGCAAGCTGCCCATCAGGGTATTCAGGCTCGGTGAATCGTTGATCGTCAGCTTCGTTTCGGCACGGCCAAAGCGCACGGTGAGGGGGCCATGCTCGGCCACCACGTTGAGGGCGACGATGGACTTGCCTTCCACCTGCACGGTCGAATCGGGACCCGTGGCCAGGGTAGCCTTGGTGCGGCCCAGCGCCAGCTGCGTGGTGATGCTGGTATCGCCCGCGCTGAACTGGTAGGTACCATCGATGCCGTCGATGCTGTTCAGCGGTACCTGCGAGTACATTTCGCCGGGCGGGCGCAGCAAGGTGTTGGCATAGCCGACGTTGCGGTAATCGGAAATCATGAAGACGGGCAGACCCATGCGGCCGACGCGCACGCTGAAGCTGTCCGACACCTTGGCCTTGGCAAAGGCCCACGCCAGTTCGGCGCCGACATCGTCCTCGCCATCCTTGCGCGCCAGGCCTTGCACGGTGGCCGACAACCACGGGTTGACGGTAACGTTGGCCTGCAAGCCCAGGTTGGAATCGACGCCCGTGCGGGCGGTGCGGCCGGCGCCGGCGGCCTGGTTCGGGCGCGCGAACTGCGCCTTGTCGGTATCGGCCATGGTCAGGGCGGCCGTGCCGTAACCGCTGATCTTGACGGCGGGGCCGGTGGCCTCTTCGGCATAGGCATGGCTGATGGCCAGGGGCATGGCCAGCAGGAAAATCAGGACGTGTTTATTCATAGTAATTAAATACCCGTAGCGGTGAACGTGGAATGGAACTCGCGGTCAAGGGTTCACCAGCCGCAAAAGGCCGGGTCCGTTTTTTCGCGCCGCCAGCGCCCTTGGTATACATCGGGCGTGTCTGGCGGCGTGACCAGTGAGTCAAACAGATGCTACAGAGAAAAGGTTTTGCTTTGGAAAGTTTTCTGATGGCAATGCGCGATTTCGCCGATTTTCAAGGAAAAAGCACGCCTTCTAGAGGGGTTTATCTAAATAGCACGCCGTGCAAAACCACACTTTCGCCATACTTTTCATACACTTATGGATAGTTCAGCCGGTACAAAATCCTGGCGCCCTGCCAAGCGCGCCAGTGTGTTTCTCAGTCCCTCAGGCGCACGCTGGCGGCGCCGGCAAGGGGCCGAACAGCGCCTCCAATGACAGGCCGATGGCCAGCAAACGGCCGTCGCTGCCCAGCGGTCCATCGATTTCCATCCCCACCGGCAAGCCGGCAGCCGTCATCCCCGCCGGCAGGGACAAGCCGGGTATGCCCGCGTTGCTGGCCGGGTCCGTATTGCGGATCAGGGTGGTGAACGCATCGCCGGCCGCGCCGCCAGCCACCGCGATGGTCGACGAACCGTGCGCGGCGTCGATGGCCACGGCGCTCACGGGCGTGGTGGGAAAAAAGATGGCGTCCAGGCGGTAGCGCGCAAAATAGTCGCGGTACAGCGCCTGCAAACGGGGCCGCTGTACCTGCAGCGCGTCGGGATACGCGGCACCGAAGGCGTCGCCCAGGATGGCGTCAAACGCGTGCCGCACGTCGGGGCTGGCGACCTGCGCGGCGATATCGTCCAGCGTGATTTGCGCGCCGCTGGCGGCCAGGTAGGCGGGAATCGCCTGGCGCGGCTCGTGCAGCGCCAGCGGGAACGACACCTTGCCGTTCGCTTCCATCACGTCTTGCATGCCGATATCGACCAGCACCACGCCCGCCTGCGCCAGCGTCTCCCTGGCCTGCGCCATCACGGCCGCCACGTCGGCGTCCAGCGGCTGCCAGAAGGCGGCCGGCACGCCGAAGCGCAAACCGGCCAGCGGCTCCGGCGAGGGCACGGGAAGGCCGGACAGCACGCTGTCGAGCAGGGCCACGTCGGCCACCGTGCGCGCCATCGGGCCCACCGTGTCGCGCGTGTGGCTGATGGGTACCGTGCCGCTGGAATCGTAGCGGCGCCCGGCACCGCCATCGCCCACGGACGGGCGCAAGCCCACGATGCCGCACAGGGCGGCCGGCACGCGCGTCGAGCCGCCCGTATCCGTGCCCAGGCCTGCCGGCGCGATGCGCGCGGCGACCGCCGCCGCCGTGCCGCCGGAAGAACCGCCGGGGATGCGCGCGCTGTCATACGGGTTTTTCACGTGGCCGGCGAAACTGGAAAAATTCGTGCTGGTGGCGCCAAACGCCAGTTCATGCAGGTTCGCCTTGCCCAGGATGATGGCGCCCGCGTCCAGCAGCCGCTGCACACTGGGTGCGTTCAGCGCCGGATACCAGTCACGCAAGGCCGGCGTGCCGGCCGTCGTCGGCATGCCGCGCGCGTCGATATTGTCTTTTACAACGATGGGCAGTCCGGCCAGCGGCGGCAAGGCGCGGCCCGCCGAGCGCGCCGCGTCGACCTGCGCGGCGGCCTCCAGCGCGGTGTCCGCATTCAAAGTGACCAGGCTGTTCAAGCCGGCCTGCGCGCGCGCCTGCGCCAGCAGGGTGCGCATGTAGTCGGCGGCGCCAAGGCTGCCATTGGCGATGGCGGCCACGGCATCGCAGGCGCTCAGGGACAGTTGCGCCTGCGCGGCGAGGGAAGGTTGGTCGTCTGGCTTGCTCATGCTGTCTCTCCAAAAAAATGCGCCGCCCACGCAAAGATCGCAGGCGGCGCCGGTCAAACGTATCCTGCCAAAATTGCTTACTCGCGCTTCGAGACCAGCGTCAGGATGTCATAGCTGGCCACCAGTTCCTCGTTCTGGTTCGTTACCTGCACGTCCCACGCAACGACGCCCTGGCCCACGCCAAACACGTCCTTGCGGTTGCGGTCGACCTTGCGCTTGCACGTCAGGCGCGCGCGGATGGTGTCGCCAATCGCCACCGGGGCGACGAAGCGCAAGTTGTCCAGGCCATAGTTGGCCAGCACGGGACCGACGCCGGGCGAGACGAACAGGCCTGCGGCGGCCGACAGCACGAAGTAGCCGTGCGCGATGCGCTTGCCGAACTGCGATTCCTTGGCCGCGATTTCATCGAAGTGCATGTAGAAGAAGTCGCCCGAGATGCCGCCGAAGGCGACGATGTCCGCTTCGCTGACGGTGCGGCGGTGCGTGAGCAGCGAGTCGCCCGTCTCCAAGTCCTCGAAGTGCTTGCGGAATGGGTGGATCGGGCTTTCATTGACGTCCGCGCCGCGCACGTATTCGCCCGTGATCGCCGCCAGCATGGTCGGCGAACCTTGCACGGCCGCGCGTTGCAGGTAGTGGCGCACGGCGCGCACGCCGCCCAGCTCTTCGCCGCCGCCCGCGCGGCCAGGGCCGCCGTGCTTCAGCTGCGGCAAGGGCGAGCCATGGCCCGTCGAATCGACGGAAGCCACGCGTTCGAGCACGTGCACGCGGCCATGCGTGGCCGCCACCTGCGGCACCACGCGCGCGGCGATCTTCGGATCGCGCGTCACCAGGGTGCTCACCAGGCTGCCCTTGCCGCGCGCGGCCAGCGCCAGCGCTTCATCGATGTCCTTGTAGCCCATCATGGTGCTGACGGGGCCAAACGCTTCCACGTCGTGCACGGCATCGTTGCCGAAAGCGTCGCGGCACATCAGCAGGGTCGGCGAGAAGAAGCTGCCGTCCGACGCGCCATCGCCGAGCGGATTGAAACCGTCAGCCGCGCCAAATACCACTTCGTTCCCCTGCGACAGCGTGGCGACTCTTTCCGCCACGTCATTCTGCTGCTCTTTCGAGGCCAGCGCGCCCATGCGCACGCCTTCGATGGACGGATCGCCCACCACCACCTTGGCCAGGCGCTCGCGCAGGCGCGTTCCGACGGCGTCCATCAGGTGCTCGGGCACGATGATGCGGCGGATCGCCGTGCACTTCTGGCCCGACTTGCCCGTCATCTCGCGCACGACTTCCTTGACGAACAGGTCGAACTCCACATCGTCGGGCGTGACGTCGGGCGCCAGGATGGCGCAATTGAGCGAATCGGCTTCGCCATTGAACGGCACGGACTGGGCGATCAGGTTCGGATTCGTGCGCAGCTTGGCGGCCGTGGCGGCCGATCCCGTAAAGGTGACGAAATCCTGGCCATTCAAGCGGTCCAACAAGTCGCCCGTGGAGCCGATCACCAGTTGCAAGCTGCCGGCCGGCAGCAAGCCCGATTCATGCATCATGCGCACGACGGCCTGCGTCAGATAGCTCGTCGCCGTGGCCGGCTTGGCGATGCAGGGCATGGCGGCCAGGAAGCTGGGGGCGAATTTTTCCAGCAAGCCCCAGATGGGGAAGTTGAAGGCGTTGATGTGCACGGCCAGGCCGCCGCGCGGCACCAGGATGTGGGTACCGGCGAAGCCGCCCTTCTTGCCCAGCGCGATGGCCGGACCTTCGTGCAGCACGTTCGACGACGGCAGTTCGTTGCTGCCCATGCTGGCATAGGCGAACAGCGTGCCCGTGCCGCCTTCGATGTCGACCCAGCTGTCGGCGCGCGTGGCGCCCGACAGGTGCGAAATCGCATACAGCTCTTCCTTGCGCTCGACCAGGTACAGGGCCAATGCTTTGAGGCGTGCGGCGCGCTGCTGGAAGTCGAGCGCCATCAGGCCCGGCACGCCCGTCTTGCGCGCATACGTGACGGCTTCGTCGAAATCGATCTTTTCCGCATGCGTGTGATAGATGACGCGGTTGTTCAAGGCGCTGTGCAGGGGCACGGCGGCGCTTTCGCCCAGCCAGCGGCCGGCGATCAGGCTTTGCAGGGTGGATATGTGAGCCATGTGGTTTCTCCGTAAAACGAGGGTGTTGGTGACGTTGGTGGTGTCGGATTACGCGAGGCGCAGCCCCGCTAATCCGACCTACGTTCATATGGTTTACTGCGCCGCGGCGTTCTTGTGCAAGTGCAGCGGCAAGGCCGATTCGAAATTCAGGCGCTGGCGGTTCGCCTCGACTTGCGTCAGGGCTTCCACCTCGCGCATCGTCTGCATGGAGCGCACGGCCAGTTCGTGATACTGGCCCGTGCCCGAGCTTTTCCATTTGATTTCATCGTCGCTCAGCGCGCGGATGATCTTGGCGGGCGTGCCGACCACCATGCTGCGCGGCGCGACGACCATGCCCGCCTTGACGAAACTCATGGCGGCGACGATGGATTCCTCGCCGATGACGGCGTTATCCATCACCACGGCGTTCATGCCGACAAGCGCATTGCGGCCGATGCGGCAGCCGTGCAGCACGGCGCCGTGGCCGATATGGCCGTCGACTTCGACCACCGTGTCGCAGCCGGGAAAGCCGTGCATGACGCAGGTATCCTGCAGGTTCGCCCCCTCCTCCAGGATCAAGCGGCCGAAGTCGCCGCGGATCGAAGCGAGCGGGCCGATATAGCAGCGCGGACCGACGATCACGTCGCCGATCAGCACGGCCGACGGGTGCACGTAGGCGCTGGGGTGGACGACGGGGATGACGCCGTTGATTTCGTAGACTTTGACCATACAGACTCCTTACATGCCCAGATAGGCGCTTTGTACCTGCTCGTTATGCAGCAATTCGGGGCCGGGGCCGGACAGGATGATGGCCCCCGTCTCGATCACGTAACCCACGTCGGCGATCGACAGGGCCGCATGCGCGTTCTGCTCGACGAGGAAGATGGTGATGCCCTGGTCGCGCAGCTCGGCCACGATGCGGAAGATTTCCGCGATCAGGAGCGGCGCCAGGCCCATGCTCGGTTCATCGAGCAGCAGCAGTTGCGGGCGGCCCATCAGCGCGCGCGCCATGGCCAGCATCTGCTGCTGCCCGCCAGACAAGGTCCCGGCCAGCAGCAAGCGCTTTTCCTTCAAAATCGGGAACAGGCCGTACATGCGTTCCATGTCGCCGGCCACGTCCTGCGGCGGACGGGTGAACGCGCCCAGGCGCAGATTGTCTTCCACCGTCATGGGGCCGAACACTTGCCGCCCTTCCGGCACCTGGCAAATGCCGCTGCGCACGCGCTTGTCGGCGCTCATGCGGCTGACGTCCTGGCCGGCGAAAACGATGCTGCCGGCGCTGACCGGCTGCACGCCGGAGATCGCCCGCAGCAAGGTGGTCTTGCCGGCGCCGTTGGCGCCCACCAGCGCCACCAGCTGGCCCTGGCGCACCTGCAGGTCGATGCCGTGCAAGGCCTGGATGCGGCCGTAATGGCTGGTCAGCCCGGCGATATCGAGCACCAGCGGCGCTTGAGGTTTTTCCATCTTCATCATGCCGCCACTCCCAGGTATGCCGCCACCACGTCGGGATTGGCGCGCACTTCGGCGGCGGTCCCTTCGGCCAGCTTCTTGCCATAGTCGAGCACCAGGATATGGTCCGACAGATTCATCACCAGCTTCATGTCATGCTCGACCAGCACCACCGTCACGCCCGATTGCGCCACCTTGCGGATCAGGGCTTCGATCTCGCCCGTCTCCGTGTGGTTCAGGCCCGCAGCCGGTTCATCGAGCAGCAGCACCTTCGGCTTGGCCGCCAGCGCGCGGGCGATTTCCAGGCGCTTTAACGCGCCATACGACATCTGCCCCGCCTCGTCATCGATATGCCGGCCCACGCCGACAAACTCCATCAGGCCCGCCGCCTCGTCGCGGCAGGCCGCGTCCGCGCGGCGTACGGAAGGCAAACGCAGCATGGAGGCGAACAGGTTCTGGTTCAGGCGCAGGTGCGCGCCCACCATCACATTGTCGATGGCCGTCATGTTCATGCACACCTGCAGGTTCTGGAAGGTGCGGCTCATGCCGCGCCGCGCCAGCGCATCGGGCGGCATGGCGGCCACGTTCTCGCCGTTGAGCAGGATCTCGCCTCTGGTCGGCGTGTAGACACCGGTGATCAGGTTGAACAGGGTCGTCTTGCCGGCGCCGTTCGGCCCGATCACGGAGTGGATATTGCCTTCCTTGACGGTAAAGCTCACGTCCTGCACCGCGTGCACGCCGCCAAAGCTCTTGCTCAGATTGTTAATCGTCAGCATCTCACACCTCCCGCGCAGATTGTGGCGGTGCTTTCGGCGTGGCGGAACGCTTGCGCGAACGGCTGGCCAGGCTCGGCACCAGGCCCTTGGGCATGAAAATCATGGTCGCCATCAGGATCACGCCGAACACCACCGTTTCCCAGCCTTCAAAACTGGACAGCAGCTGCGGCAAGATCGTCAGCAGGGCCGCGCCGATGATGGAACCGAAGATCGACGCCATGCCGCCCACCACCACCATCGTCACCAGCTCGATCGAGTGGAAGAAGCCGGCCAGGTTGGGCGTGATGAAACCGATGTAATGGGCGCTGATGCTGCCCGCGATGCTGGCAATGACGGCCGACAGCACGAACACGCGCACCTTGAAGCGCGTCGTGTCGACACCGACCACGCGGGCCGCCACTTCCGAACCGTGGATCGCCTGCAGCGCGCGGCCGACGGGCGAATCGATCAGGTTCAGGGCCAGCCACGTGACCAGCAACAGCAGCACGGCGCACACCAGGTACCACGATTTTTCACCGGCGATGTCCAGGCCCGCGACACTGAAGGCGGACACGCCGATGCCGTCCGGGCCGCCCGTCCATTGCGTCTCGTTGTTGATGACGATGGAGATGATGATGCCCAGACCCAGGGTCGCCATGGCCAGGGTATGGCCCTTGAGTTTCAATACGGGACGGGCCAGCAGCAGCGCCAGCAACCCCGTGGCGACGGCGCCCGCGGCCAAGGCGGCCAGCGGCGGCCAAGCATAGTGCGTGGTCAGCACGGCCGACGCATACGCGCCCAGGCCGTAGAAGCCCGCGTGACCGAGGCTGATCTGGCCCGTGTAGCCCATCAAGAGGTTCAGGCCGATGACGACGATGGCGTTCAGGGCGATGCGGATCACCACGTCATAATAAAACGCATTGCTGAGGAACAGCGGCAGGATGGCCAGCACCAGGGCCAGCACCAGCAAGCCGCCGTGGCGCGAGCGTGTGAAAAATGTGGTCATACACGCTCCGAATTTTTAGCGCCAAACAAGCCTTGCGGCAGGAAGAACAGGATCAACAGAATCAGCACGAAGGGCACCGCGTCCTTGTAGGCGGACGAGATGTAACCGGCCGTCATGGCTTCGGCGATGCCGAGGATCAGGCCGCCGGCAATCGCGCCCGCGCCGCCACCGAGGCCGCCGAGTACGGCGGCGACAAAGCCTTTCAGGCCCAGCATGATGCCGGCGTCATACGAGGTATAGGTGATCGGCGCGACGAGAATGCCGCCGGCCGCGCCCAGCAGGGCTGACAGGCCGAACGAGAACAGCAGCACCTTGCGCGTATTGATGCCCACCAGTTGCGCGGCCAGCTTGTTGTGCGAGGTGGCCAGCATGGCCTTGCCCATCAAGGTGCGGCCGAAGAACCAGCCCAGCACCAGCACGATGACGACCGTCACGCCCAGTACCCACAGGCTTTGCGGCAGCAGGCTGGCGCCTAAAAAATCGATCGGCGCGTCGCCGGAAAAGGCCGGCAGCGAGTGCGTATCCTTGCCCAGCCAGATCTGCACGAGGCCGCGCAGCACCAGCGAGGCGCCGATGGTGATGATCAGCAGGGTGATGACCTGCGCGTTTTGCGCCGGTTCGATCACGGTTTTTTCCATCAGCAGGCCAACGATGCCCGTGGCGATGACGGCCAGGATGATGGCCAGCGGCAGCGGCACGCCGGCGGCCGACATCACGGCGGCCAGCATCCCGCCCAGCATGATGAATTCGCCTTGCGCGAAATTGATCACGCCGCTGGTGTTGTAGATGATGGTAAAGCCCAGCGCCGCCAGCGCATAGGCGGAACCGACCGTCATCCCGGAATACAGAAATTGTAGAAATTGAGCGACTTCCATGGTGTCTCCATTATGTTCTTCTATGCGCGGGCCGCCTTCGGGGGCGGCCTCGCGCAGGTACTCTGGCCTACCTCACTTCGAACATCACTTCGACAATTGCCATTCGCCGTTCTTTACTTCCACCATGCGGAAAGCCGACAGGTCCAGGCCCATGTGGTCCTTGGCCGACATGTTGAATACGCCGGTGGTGCCCACAAAACCCTTGGTCTGTTCCAGCGCCGTGCGCACTTTTTCGCGGTCCGTGCCGCCGGCGCGCTTGATGGCGTCCACCGACAGGTTCAGGGCGTCGAGCGCATAGCCGCCAAAGGTCGACGGATCGATCTTGTAGCGCTCCTTGTACGTCTTGTCGTAGCCGACGACGACGGCCTTTTGCGCGTCGCTGTCCGGCAGCATGGCGCCGATCAGCAGGGCCGGCGTCGGCAAGCGCACGCCTTCGGCAGCCTTGCCCGACAGCTTCAGGTATTCGTCGGAGGCCACGCCATGCGACTGGTACAGCGGCAGCGCGGCCATGCCCAGCTGGCCGTAGTTCTTGGTGACCACGGCCGGGCCCTGGCCCAGGCCGAAGACGAACACGGCTTGCACGCCCTTGGTATTCTTGATGCGCGTCAGCTGCGCCGTGATGTCCGTGTCTTTCGGACCGTAGGTTTCATCGGCCACCAGGGTGATGCCATACTTGGAGGCGACGATCTGCGATTCCTTGCGGCCCGAGGCGCCGAAGCCGCTCGTTTCCGACAGCAGGCCCACCTTGCTGATGCCGCGTTTCTTCATGTCCTCGAACACCTTCTCGGCCGCCATGCGGTCCGTATGCGGCGTCTTGAAGACCCATTTCTTGACCGGATCGATGATCACCACGGCGCCGGCCAGCGAAATGAAGGGCATGCTGGCGCGGTCCACCAGCGGCGCCATCGCCATCGTCGCGCCGGTGGTGGTACCGCCGATCAGCACATCGACCTTGTCCGACTCGATCAAACGCTTGGTAAAGCCGTTGGCCTTGGCCGCATCGCTGCCGTCGTCGTAGTGCACCAGTTCCAGCTTGCGTCCCAGCACGCCGCCGGCCGCGTTGATCTTCTCGATATACAGCTGCAGGGTTTTCAGTTCAGGGTCGCCCAGGAAGGCGGCCGGCCCTGTGACGGACAGCACGGATCCGATCTTGATGTTATCGGCCGCATACGCGCCGGCGGCGGACATGGCCAGCACGCCGGCGATCAGGGTTTTCTTGAAGATATTGGCAATCATTGTGGTCTCCACCAGGTTGGCACTACGGTCAATTATGGTTGGCGCTTTTTTGCAAGCTTGCGCCTTTTTTGTTGTTTTACTTTTTTATACGCGTTCAATGACGACGGCAATACCCTGCCCCACGCCGATGCACATGGTGCACAGCGCATAGCGCCCGCCCGCGCGCTCCAGCTGGTTCAATGCGGCCATCACCAGGCGCGCGCCCGATGCGCCCAGCGGATGGCCGATGGCAATCGCCCCGCCATTCGGGTTCACGTGGGCCGCGTCGTCAGCCAGGCCCAGGTCGCGCGTGACGGCCAGCGCCTGCGCGGCGAATGCTTCATTGAGCTCGATCACGTCCATCTGTTCGATGGTAAGGCCCGTCTGCGCCAGCACCTTGCGCGAGGCCGGCGAGGGACCGAAGCCCATGATGCGCGGCGCCAGGCCGGCCGTGGCCATGCCCAGCACCTTTGCGCGCGGCGTCAGCTTGTATTTATCCACGGCGGCGGCGGATGCCAGCAAGATCGCGCAGGCGCCGTCGTTCAAGCCCGAGGCATTGCCGGCCGTGACCGTGCCGTCCGCTTTCACCACGCCCTTGAGCTTTGCCAGCATGTCCAGCGAAGTGTCGGGACGAGGATGTTCATCCATCGTCACCATTTTCGGCTCGCCCTTTTTTTGCGGCACGGCGACGGGCACGATTTCGCGCTCGAACACGCCGGCCGCGTTGGCGGCGGCCCAGCGCTGCTGGCTGCGCAAGGCCAGCGCGTCCTGGTCGGCGCGGCTGATGCCAAATTCCACGGCCACGTTTTCCGCCGTTTCCGGCATGGTGTCAATGCCGTACTGCGTCTTCATTTTGCCGTTGACGAAGCGCCAGCCCAGGGTCGTGTCTTCGATTTTCGCCGCGCGCGAAAATGCGCTGTCGGCCTTGCCCATCACGAACGGTGCGCGCGTCATGCTTTCCACGCCGCCGGCGATGATCAGTTCCGCCTCGCCCGCCTTGATCGAGCGGGCAGCGAGACCCACGGCGTCCAGGCTGGAGCCGCACAGGCGGTTGATGGTATTGCCCGGTACGGCCGCCGGCAAGCCGGCCAGCAGCGCGGCCATGCGGCCCACGTTGCGGTTGTCTTCGCCCGCCTGGTTGGCGCAGCCGTAGAACACGTCGTCGATGGCGGACCAGTCGACGGAAGGGTTGCGGGCGATCAGCGCGGCAATCGGCAGCGCGCCCAGATCGTCCGCGCGCACGCTGGACAGCGCGCCGCCATAACGGCCAAACGGGGTGCGTACGGCGTCACAGATAAAGGCTTCGTTCATGTTGGGTTCCTTGTTCGGGCGGGCTATCAGGAAAAAATCTTCGGGCGCTGGTCGACCACGCGGCGGGCCTTGCCCGTCAGGGTGCGTTCGATGCCGGCGGCGGCCACCAGGCGCACGCGCGTGCTCACGCCTACGTGCGTCTTGATGCGGTGTTCCAGCTCGCGCGCCAGGGCGTCCGTTTCGCTGGCCGAGATGGTAGCGGTGAGATCGATGCGCAGCTCGGCGATGACTTCGAGCTTGTCGAGGTGGCCGTCGCGCGTGACGACCAGCTGGTACTGCGGCGCCAGCTTCGGCATCTTGAGGATCAGCTCTTCGATCTGCGTGGGGAAGACGTTCACGCCGCGGATGATCAGCATGTCGTCGGAGCGGCCCGTGATCTTGCCGATGCGGCGCATGGAGCGCGAGGTCGGCGGCAGCAAACGGGTCAGGTCGCGCGTGCGGTAGCGGATGATGGGCAGCGCCTCTTTCGACAGCGAGGTAAACACCAGTTCTCCCTCTGCGCCGTCCGGCAGCACTTCGCCCGTTTCCGGGTCGATGATCTCGGGATAAAAATGGTCTTCCCAGATGACGGGACCGTCCTTGCTCTCGATGCATTCGGATGCCACGCCAGGCCCCATCACTTCGGACAGGCCGTAGATATCGACGGCGTCGATGCCGGCGCGCGCTTCGATTTCCGAACGCATGGCGTCCGTCCACGGTTCGGCACCGAAGATGCCCACTTTCAGCGACGATTCGGCCGGGTCCAGGCCCTGGCGCGTGAATTCCTCGATGATGTTGAGCATGTACGATGGCGTGACCATGATGATGGACGGCTTGAAATCCTGGATCAGCTGCACCTGCTTTTCCGTCTGCCCGCCGGACATGGGGATGACCGTGCAGCCCAGGCGCTCGGCGCCGTAGTGCGCACCCAGGCCGCCCGTGAACAGGCCGTAGCCATACGAGATATGCACCATGTCGCCCGCCCGCCCGCCCCCTGCGCGGATCGAGCGCGCCACCACATTGGCCCAGGTATCGATGTCGTTCTGCGTGTAGCCGACCACCGTGGCCTTGCCCGTGGTGCCGCTCGACGCGTGGATGCGCACCACCTGCTCGCGCGGCACGGCGAACAGGCCGAACGGATAATTGTCGCGCAAGACTTTTTTATCGGTGAACGGGAATTTGGCCAGGTCGGACAAGGATTTGAGATCATCCGGATGCACGCCCGCTTCGTCAAAAGCGGCACGGTAATGGGGCACGTTGTCATACGCGTGCTTGAGCGTCCATTTCATGCGTTCGAGCTGCAGCGCCTGCAGTTCATCCTTGCTGGCGCGCTCGATCGGCTCAAGGTCATTCGGGGAAGGGGTGCGTTGGACCATCATTGTCTCCTGTTTAATTCCTTAACTATTCAATCGGTACCGGCAGTTCAAACCTGCTCTTGTATGACTTCGCCCACCACGCGGATCGACTTGCCTCGGAAGAGCGCGATGGCGCGGCCTTCCTGGTTGCTGACCTTGACGTCATAGACGCCGCTCTTGCCGGCCAGCGCCTGCTCGACGGCGTGCGCCGTCAGCACGTCGCCTTCGCGCCCCGGCGCCAGGTAATCGATGGTGCAGCCGGCGCCCACGGTGTTCATGTTGTAGCTGTTGCAGGCAAAGGCAAAGGCGCTGTCGGCCAGGGCGAAGATGAAACCGCCGTGGCAGGTCTGGTGGCCGTTGAGCATGTCGGCGCGCACCGTCATCGTCATGCGCGCATGGCCAGGGCCCACGTCGGCCAGGGCGATGCCCATGGCGGCAGTGGCGTTATCGCGCGACAGCATGGAGGCGGCGGCCGCTTCGGCCAGCGCTTGCGCAGTCATGTTGTGCTCCTTATGTGACATATCATTCGGCATGAAACGGTGCTCCATTGGCGAGTTTGCGGCGCAGCAGCGGCGAGACCCGGTAGCGGTCTTCGCCATAGCCCAGCGCCAGGTGCTGCAATACGGTCACGATCTGTTGAACGCCGACGGCATCGGCCCAGGCCAGCGGTCCGCGCGGGTAATTGACGCCCTTCTGCATGGCGATATCGACGGCGGCCGCCGTGCATACGCCCTGGTTGACGGCGTCGGCCGCTTCGTTGGCCAGCATGGCGACCGTGCGCATGACGGCCAGGCCAGGCACGTCATCGAGGCGCGTGACGATGAAACCGGCCGCCTGGAACAGGCCGACGACGGCCGCGTAGGCGGCGTCGCTGCACTGGTCGGCGCGGGCCACGGCGATGCGTTTGGCACCGGCGTAATCGAGCGCCAGGTCGAACAGCACCGTATCCGGATGCTGGTTGTCGTGCGCGCGCTGGGTGGCGCTGCGGCCATCGGTCAGATAGATCGCGGCGCCATGGCAATGCAGGGCGGGAGCTTCATCGTGTGCCTGCCCTTCCTGCGTCACGCGGCGGCTGACGGTGACGCCCGCCTGCTCGAGCCGCTGCACCAGGCTGCGGATGATGCCGCTATGGCCACGGCCATCGCCGCCGATGGCCGCCGACAGGGCGACGAATTCCGGCTTCGGCTGCGGGCCTTCCGCCTGCGCGACAGGGGCAGCGGCGCCTTCGCCGTACAGGTAAAAACCGCGGCCCGATTTGCGGCCAAGGAATCCCGCGTTGACCATTTCCTGCTGCAGCACGGACGGCGTGAAGCGCGGGTCGTTGAAGTAGGCGCCGAACACGGATTGCGTGACGGAGAAATTCACGTCGTGGCCGATCAGGTCCATCAGCTCGAATGGCCCCATGCGGAAACCGCCCGCTTCGCGCAGCACGGCATCGATGGTGGCGGGGTCGCCCGCCTGCTCGTTCAACAGGCGCCAGCCTTCCGCGTAAAACGGACGGGCGACACGGTTGACGATGAAGCCCGGCGTCGATTTCGCATGCACGGGGTTCTTGCCCCAGGCGATAGAGGTGTCGTAGACGGTGGCGGCGACCTGTTCGCTGGTGGCCAGGCCACTGATCACTTCCACCAGCGCCATCAGGGGCACGGGATTAAAGAAATGCATGCCGACCAGGCGTTCCGGGCGGCGCAGTTTGGCGGCAATCGCCGTGACGGAGATCGACGAGGTATTCGTCGCCAGGATGCAGTCGTCGCCAACCAGCGCTTCGAGTTCGGCGAACAGGCCACGCTTGACGTCGAGGTTTTCCACGATGGCTTCCACCACCAATGCGGCGTCACTCACCTCGGCCAGGCTGCCGGCCGCCTGCAGGCGCGCCGTGGCGGCGGCGGCTTCGTCAAACGTCATGCGGCCCTTTTCGGCCAGCTTCGCATACATCTTGCCGATATCAAGCAAGGCCTTGCTCACGGCGTCAAAGCGCGTGTCGTACAGTTTGACCCTGTAGCCGGCCGCTGCCGCTACCTGCGCGATGCCGGCGCCCATGGCGCCGCTGCCGATGACGGCGACGATACTGTTGTTGTCCAAAGCTGCCATATCAATGTCCCTTGAATTGCGGTGTGCGCTTTTCCATGAAGGCGGCCACGCCTTCGCGGTAATCGTCGCTGTGTCCGAGATCGCTCATCATGCGCGCTTCCAGCGCAAGCTGCTGCGGCAGGGTATTGGCACCGCTGGCGGCCAGCGCCTGCTTGGTGTAGGCCAGGCCCTTGGTCGGCGCCGTGGAAAAGTGCACGGCCAGCTTGCGCGTCTCTTCCGCCAGCTGCGCGTCGTCCACGCATTTCCAGATCAGGCCCCAGTCCTCGGCTTTTTCGGCCGTCAGTTTTTCGCCGAGCATGGCCAGGCCCATGGCGCGCGCCGAACCGATCAGGCGTGGCAGGAAGAAGGTGCCGCCCGTGTCCGGGATCAGGCCCAGTTTGCAGAACACCTCCACGAAACTGGCCGACTTGCCGGCGATGACGATGTCGGCTGCCAGCGCCAGGTTGGCGCCGGCGCCGGCGGCCACGCCGTTGACGGCGCAGATCACGGGCATAGCGAGGGCTTTCAAGGCCAGCACCAGCGGCGCGTAGTTCTTTTCCACCGACTCGCCCAGGTCCACGCCTTTCGAACCCGGTTCCACGGCGCGGTCGGACAAATCCTGGCCCGCGCAAAAGCCGCGGCCCGCGCCCGTCAGCACGAAGACGCGCACGCTGCTGTCGGCATTCACTTTCGCAATCGCGTCGCGCACTTCCTCGTGCATGGCTTGCGTAAAGCTAT
This sequence comes from Janthinobacterium sp. GW456P, assembly GCF_002127655.1. Lineage (GTDB taxonomy): Bacteria > Pseudomonadota > Gammaproteobacteria > Burkholderiales > Burkholderiaceae_D > Janthinobacterium. Next base: position 76,993 of record NZ_NEHB01000024.1, on the reverse strand, counting down.
TGAGCTTGTCGGGACGGTTCAGGGTCAAGGTGGCGATGCCCTGCTCGATGGTGAAAAGGATGTTTTGGTAGGTCATGGCGTCTCGCTTTTTTATTTATTGGCCTGCAGCGGAAATCTGGGATCAGCCCCGTCGGGGTCATTCACCCCAATGGGGGGAATGACGACTCCGCAGGAGCTGCCCCCCTGCTTTTACTCTGCCTGATCGAAATCGACAATCACCTTGTCGGTCAGCGGAAAACTCTGGCAGCTCAGCACGAAGCCACGCGCCACTTCGTAGTCTTCCAGCGCGTAGTTGACGTCCATCTCGACCTTGCCATCGAGGATCTTGCAGCGGCAGGTCGAACATACGCCGCCCTTGCACGAGTAGCGCATGTCGATACCCTGGCGCAGGCCCGCGTCGAGGATGGATTCCTTGTCCTTGTCCATCGTGAAGGTGGTGTGGTTGCCATCCATGATGACGGTCACTTGCGTTTCCTGCACGGCATCGGCGGCCAGCTGGGCGCGCGGCTTGTGGGCGTTTTTCGGAATGCTGGCGGCGAACAGTTCGATCTTGATATTCTGCTTGGGCATGCCGGCCGCCTGCAGGGCAGCGGAGACGCCGAGCATCATGTCTTCCGGGCCGCAAATAAACGCGTTGTCGTAGTCTTCGACCTTGATCCAGTGCTGCAGGAATTGCTCGCATTTTTCCTGCGTGATGCGGCCGTTGAACAATTCGATGTCCTGCTGCTCGCGGCTCATCACGTAGACGAGGTTCAAACGTTCCAGGTACACATCCTTCAAATCCGTCAATTCTTCCTTGAAGATGACAGACGACGAGGCGCGGTTGCCGTAGAACAGGGTGAAGCGGCTCAGAGGTTCCGCCAGCAGGGTCGTCTTGATGATGGAGAGGATGGGCGTGATGCCGCTGCCGGCCGCGAATGCCAGGTAGTGCTTGCGGTTGACGCAGTCGAGCGGCACGTTGAAGTGGCCCATGGGCGGCATCACCTCGATGGTGGCGCCGGCTTTCAGGGTGTCATTCGCCCAGGTGGAGAAGGCGCCGCCGGGCGTGCGCTTGATGGCCACGCGCAGGGTGCCGTCCTGCACCGCCGAACAGATCGAGTACGAACGGCGCACGTCTTCCGCGTTGATATTGGCACGCAGGGTCAGGTGCTGCCCCTGCTGGAAGCGGAACTGCTGCTGCAGTTCGGCGGGCACGTCGAACGTGACGGCGATGGTGTCGCGCGTTTCGTTGCGCACGTTGGCCACGGACAGCGGATAAAATTTACTCATGCTTCATCTCCAGTTTCTTCGGAACGTGTGCCTGATTTTTTTAGTGGCACTTGAAGTAGTCAAACGGTTCGCGGCAATCCAAGCATTTGTACAGGGCCTTGCACGGCGTGGAGCCGAACTGGCTGGTCAGCTGCGTATGCGTCGAACCGCAGTTCGGGCAAATGACGTCCAGCTTGGGCATCGGTTGCCGTTTCACGCCACCCGCTGTTCCTCTGCCAAGGCCGCTGATGTCGATCACCTGCTGCTGCGGCGGGGCGATGCCGTAGCCTTTCAGCTTGGCCTTGCCTTCCTCGCTCATCCAGTCCGTGGTCCACGCGGGCGCCAGCTGGTTCACCAGGGTCACCCTGGCCACGCCATGGCTGCGCAAGGCATCGGTGACGGCATCGGCGATCACCTGCATGGCCGGGCAGCCCGAGTACGTGGGCGTGATCGTCACGGTGCAGGCGTCGCCATCCGTGACTTCGACGGCGCGCACGATGCCCAGGTCCACCACCGAAATGACGGGGATTTCCGGGTCCGGCACCTCGCCCAGCCAGGCCCAGACCTGGGCCGCGTCCAGCGCCGCGGCGCCACCGGCCGTGTTCATTACCACTCCGCCCCGGGGTAGGCGCGCTGCAGGAACTGCATCTCGGCCAGAATAAAACCCAGGTGTTCCGTGTGCGTGCCCTGCTTGCCGCCCTTTTGCATCCAGGCGTCGGGCGCCGGCATGGTCAAGGTGGCTTCGGCGAAGATTTCGGCCACGTGTTCGAGGAAGGCCTGGCGCAGCACGTCCGATGGCGGCGCGATGCCGGCGGCGACCATGGCCTGGTCGACGGCGTCGTACGTGAACATCTCTCCCGTGTACATCCACAGCTTGTCGGCGGCGGCCTGCGTTTTCGCGTGGCTTTCCGCCGTGCCATCGCCAAGGCGCACGATCAGGTCGCCGCTGCGGCGCAGGTGGTACGTCACTTCCTTGATCGACTTTTGCGCCACATCGACGATGCGCGCATCGCTGGACTTCGTCAGCTCCAGCAGTTGGAAGTAGTGCCAGCTGTCGAAGAAGAACTGGCGCATCATGGTGTCGGCGTAATTGCCGTTCGGCTGTTCCACCAGCAGGCAATTCTTGAAATCGTGGGCGTCGCGCAGGAAGGCGATGTCGTCCTCGTCGCGGCCAGCGTTTTCCAGTTCGGCCGCATAGCTGAACCACAAACGCGTCTGGCCCAGCAGGTCGAGCGACACGTTGGTCAGCGCCATGTCTTCTTCCAGCGCCGGCCCCTTGCCGCACAGCTGCGACAGCTGCTGGCTGAGGATCAGGGCATTGTCGCCCAGGCGCAAAAGGTAGTTGACCTTGTCATCCATTACAGGCGCTCCCATCACAGGTTCTTGACTTCTTCCGGCATCGGGAAGAAGGTGGGATGGCGGTACACCTTGCTGTTCGACGGCTCGAACAGGGCGCCCTTGTCGCCGGGGCTGCTGGCGACGATATCGGCCGCGCGCACCACCCAGATGCTCACGCCTTCATTGCGACGCGTATAGACGTCGCGCGCATGGTTGACCGCCATGGCGGCGTCGGAAGCGTGCAGGCTGCCCACATGCTTGTGCGCCAGGCCGTGCTGGCTGCGGATGAAAACTTCCCACAAAGGCCATTCTTTGCTCATGTTGCTATCCCCTATCTGTCTTATGTAATTACGCTGCTGCTTTGCTAGCGGCTTGCTTGTCGGCATAGGCGACCAAGGCATCGCGGAACCATGCGCCGTCTTCATACGCTTTCACGCGCGTTTGCAAACGCTCGCGGTTGCACGGGCCATTGCCCTTCAGAACATTGTTGAACTCGGACCAGTCGATCTCGCCGAATTCATAATGGCCCGTCTCCGCGTTGAACTTCAGGTCGGGATCGGGCACGGTCAGGCCCAGGTATTCGATTTGCGGCACGGTCTGGTCGACCATGCGCTGGCGCAATTCATCGTTCGAGAACAGCTTGATGCGCCATTGCGCCGACTGGGCGCTGTTGACGGAGGCGGCGTCGGAGGGGCCGAACATCATCAGCGATGGCCACCACCAGCGGTTCAAGGCATCTTGCGCCATGGCCTTCTGTGCGGGCGTACCCTTGCACAGCGACATCATGATGTCGTAACCCTGGCGCGCATGGAACGATTCTTCCTTGCACACGCGGATCATGGCGCGCGCATACGGAGCGTAGGAGCAGCGGCACAGGGGAATCTGGTTGATGATGGCCGAGCCGTCGACCAGCCAGCCGATGGCGCCCATGTCGGCCCACGACAGCGTGGGATAGTTAAAGATGCTCGAATATTTGGCTTTGCCCGAGTGCAAGGCAGCGAGCAAGTCGTCGCGCGACACGCCCAGGGTTTCCGCGGCGCTATACAGGTACAGGCCGTGGCCCGCTTCGTCCTGGATCTTGGCCAGCAGGATCGATTTGCGTTTCAGGGTCGGGGCACGCGTGACCCAGTTACCTTCGGGCAATTGGCCGACGATTTCCGAGTGCGCGTGCTGCGAAATCTGGCGGATCAAGGTCTTGCGGTAAGCGTCCGGCATCCAGTCCTTGGCTTCGATCTTGATGCCTTCGTCGATGCGCGCCTGGAAAGCGCGCTCTTCCTGGCCCATGTCGTCGATGGAGCGGACGTTCTTGAGGCCGGTTTCAACCATTTGTGCGTACATGATGTGTCTCCCATGTCTTTGATTTTGCGCAGCAACGCGGTGCGATGAACAGATAATACGATACAAAAAACGATTTGCATACACTTGATGTGAATCATTTTAAAAAATCGTATCTTGTGCGGTTTTTTTGTGCGTATGATATTGCTTATGAGAAAACAGCATCGGGGATGCTACCCGCCTCCCGGCAAATTATTGCCGCGCTACCCGCGCAGCCAAGTAAACTGCTGCTTTTATTGAACCGACCGCAACACGGCCAGACCGGAACCACATGAAGAACACCCGCTGCACGGCATGGATAGCCGATTTCCTGGAAAGCGACCCACCGCGCTCGAAGTCCCTGGTGATAACGATATTCGGCGACGCCATCGTGCCGCGCGGCGGCGCCATCTGGCTGGGCAGCCTGATCGAATTGCTCGCGCCGTTTGGCGTCAACGACAGGCTATTGCGCACCAGCGTCTTCCGCCTGGCGCAGGAAGGCTGGCTCAGTTCGCAAAGGGATGGCCGCCGCAGCGCCTATACGATACGTCCGGACGCCATGGCCCGTTTCGAGCGTGCCTACCGCCGCATCTATGCGCCGCTGGTCGTACATTGGGATGGCAGCTGGACCCTGGTGATCGGGCCGGCCGGCAGCATCGGCGCCGCCGAACGGGGCGCGCTGCGCAAGGAATTATTGTGGGCGGGCTACGGCTTGATCTCCCCTGGTATCTTTGGCCACCCGGCCAGCAATACGGAGGCGCTGGAAGATATCCTCGTGCGCAACGAGGTGCAGGGCAAGCTGTATGTCTGCCACACCACGGAACTGCCTGGCGTCAGCACGCGTCCCCTGCGCGACATGGTGGGCGACTGCTGGGACTTGTCGGAAGTAATGGCTGGCTACGAAAAATTCATCGCCAGCTTCCAGCCCCTGCTGACCCTGCTGCAAGAGGCGCCCGCCTTCGATCCCGAGCAAGCGTTCGTCATCCGCTCGCTGCTGACGCACGCCTACCGCCGCGTGCAGCTGCACGACCCGCAACTACCCGTCGAACTGCTGCCCGAACCGTGGCCCGGCACGCAAGCCTATGCGCTGGCACGCGATCTGTACCGCATCACGTATGCGGCGGCCGAGGAGCACATCCTGGCCACCCTGCGGCGCGAGGATGAGCACGCGCCGGACGTGGAGCCATGGTTTTTTGAACGTTTCGGCGGCCTGAACACCTGAGAAAACGTCCATGGCGGCGTTGCAGGGCCTGGCGTACATTCGTACTGCCTGCGGCCCTGCGCCTTGCCCTGAACATTTTTCAGGCGTTCAGAAATAAGAACAGCTATCAAAACTTACTGCGCGTCGGTGGTCGCGGCCTGCGATGCGCACTGCACCTTCGTACAGTTGCGCTTCTCAACCACAACTCCCTTCCGCTCGCTACGGTTTTGTGAGGTGTTGTCAGTCACTGCCGGCTCACTGTTTCACCACCACTTGCTTGGCCCCCGCCAACAAATCCTGCCCCAGTTTTTCCAGCGCATTGGCCTGCACCAGCATGGTGTCGAGGATGGCGACGTTGAAGGTGAATTCGGCCGGCGTCGTATAGCCGGGGAAACGTATGATGCGCAGCAATTCCTGCAAGGTCGTGCCCTTGCCCAGGTGCGCCAGTGCGTCGCTGAGGGCGCTGATTTTCTTTTCCAGTTCGCGTATGTGGTTGCCGTTGGTGTCCATGGTGGTCTCCCTTTGTCGGAGCTATCACGTTAGCAAAGCACGTCTGCCCTCGTTTGCGCCAGCACAAAGGCGCGCCTAAAACGGGTATCATCGCGCCATTGCACACGATGCAAAACCCATACGTTTTTATCAGGAACACTCATGACCATTAAAATCAGCCAGCAATTCGACGCCGGTGCGATCGAGGTGCTGCGCGCCGACGATGCCCAATCCATCGAGCTGAACATCCGCAAGGATTCCCACGCCGACATCACGCAGTGGTTTTACTTCCGCCTGCAAGGCGCGCAGGGCGAGGCGTGCACGATCCGCTTCATGAATGCCGGCAAGTCGGCCTACCCGGACGGCTGGAAAGATTATCAGGCCGTGGCCAGCTACGACCGCGAAACCTGGTTCCGCGTGCCGACCAGCTTTGACGGCACGGTGATGACCATCGAGCACACGCCGGAAGAAGAAAGCGTGTATTACGCCTATTTCGAGCCGTATCCATGGGACCGCCACCTGGCCCTGATCGACAGCGCGCAAGCGTCGCCGCTCGTGCGCTTGATCGACCTGGGCAGCACGGTGGAAGGCCGCGACATGAATCTGCTGGTCGTCGGCGACGCCGATGCCGAGAAAAAAGTCTGGGTCATTGCGCGCCAGCATCCCGGTGAAACGATGGCCGAGTGGTTTGTCGAAGGCATGCTCGAAGCACTGCTGGACCAGGCCAACCCGTTTGCGCGCCAGTGCCTGCAGGACGCCGTCTTCTATGTGGTGCCGAACATGAACCCGGACGGGTCCGTGCACGGCAACCTGCGCACCAACGCGGCCGGCGCCAACCTGAACCGCGAATGGATGACGCCAACGATGGAGCGCAGCCCGGAAGTGTTCCTGGTGAAACAGAAGATGCATGAAATCGGCTGCGACCTGTTCCTCGACGTGCATGGCGACGAAGGCTTGCCGTACGTGTTCGTGGCCGGCAGCGATGCGCTGGAAAATTTCACGCCGGCACAAAAAGCCGAGCAAGAGCGCTTCATCGCCGACTTCAAGGTGGCCAGCCCCGACTTCCAGGATGAACACGGCTATGAAGACGGCCCGTTCACGCCGGAAGTGCTGACCATGGGCTCGCCCCACATCACGCACGCCTTCGGCTGCCTGTCGCTGACCCTGGAATTGCCGTTCAAGGACAACGCCAACGATCCCGACCCGCAAACGGGCTGGAGCGGCGCCCGCAGCGCCGCCCTGGGCGCGGCCGTGCTGCAACCTATCCTGTCCACCTTGCGCGCCTGAGCGCCTGGGCCGACACGGCCCGCTTGATCCCATGCCCCGCTCGCCGGGGCATTTTTTTGGCTCTGTCCCCGCTAAGTAGGGGACATCCGGGAATCTTCCTGTGTCCCTGCTGTCTGACTGTGCATCGCAGACAAACGGGAGCTTTTCATGCAGGTAGCTCAATGGAACACTTTCATTGCCCAGTTCGCCGCACTGAACCGTCGTCAACGCCTGGCGGGTATCGCTCTGCTGCGAGCAAGCGCACCGCAGGGCGCTGCCGCGGCACTGATCGAAAGCGTGGCCCGGCAGCGATTGCACTGTCCTGCCTGCAATAGCAGTCATGCGCACCGGCATGGCCATGCGCATGGACTGCAGCNTGCTGGGCGTGCACCGCAACACCACCTTTCGCTGGCGCCACCGGTTTTTATCGTTGGCAAAAACGGACCGGCCGCATTGCCTGCATGGCATCGCCGAAGCGGACGAACTGTATGTGCTCGAATCGGAAAAGGGCGCGCGGCATCTGACGCGTCCGGCGCGCCGCCGGGGCGGCCATGCCCGCCAGCGCGGCATTTCCGATGAGCAGGTCTGCATATTGGTGGCGCGCGACCGCACGGGGCAGACCCTCGATTTCATCACGGGAAAAGGAGCGCTGACGACAGCGCAGCTGCATGCCTGCCTGCCACGCTTCATCGACAAGGACATTTTGCTGGTCACCGATGGCCATGCCGCCTATCGCGCTTTTGCCAAGGAAACGGGGATCAGCCACCAGGCCGTCAATTTGCGCGCAGGCATCCGTGTGCAGGGCGCCGCGCATGTACAGAACGTCAATGCATATCAGAGCCGCCTGCGGGCATGGCTACGCCCCTTTCACGGCGTGGCGACGCGCTACCTGCCGAATTATCTGGGCTGGCGCTGGATACTCGACGCCGGGCGTATCCGTTCGCCGGAAACATTATTGAAGGCAACGCTGGGAGTGTTCCCACATCTGATGGTGACATAGCCTTTTTTTTGACCGCACGACAAGCGTTGCTGGCCGAGCGGTTTTTTTTCCTAACATCTTGCCTGTCAGAAATTATCGTCCTACACTAAGCAACAGAATCGGGCCGCGCCACGCTGCGCTGCCCCGCAAGAATATCTCGCCGGGCGGGTCGCCACGACTTCCCGGCCACCGGCAATACGCATCCACGGCCCTGTCCCTGCCGAATTAGCTTTCTGTAACGCAAACTGACCGCATCAGCATCGTCTTGCATGGACACAGCCTGTCCGCGGGACGATTCCCAGCGCACGCTTTCCGCTTTTCGCCGAGGATGAATGACCTATGTCTAAGCTTAAAATTAGTACCCGCCTGTCCGTCAGTTTCGGCTTGATTATTGTCCTGCTTGCCATGGTGGCATTTGTTTCCATCAGCCGCATCCGCAACATCAATGCCTCGACGGAAAAAATTCTCAACGACCGCTATGTCAAGGTCATGTTGTCGAATACGATACAGTCCGAGGTCAATATCCAGGCCCGCCTGCTGAGCATCGCCATCATCGGCGCCAACGACGCCGACGAGGTCAGCAGCTCCGTGACCAAGATTCAGACCTCGATCAAAAAGAACACGGAGCTGCTGGCGCGCCTGAAAACCATGATCAACACGCCCAAGGGCCAGGAGCTGCTGCAGGCCGTGATGAGCAGCCGCGAAAGCTATGCCAAGACGCGCGATGCGAACATCAAGCTATTACAAGAAGGCAAATCGGAAACGGCGGGCATCTTCCTGCTGACGCAGCTGCGTTATCCCCAAGAAAAATTCCTGACGGCACTGGCGGCCATGGCCAGCTTCCAGGAATCGCTGATGGAAAGCGAAGGCAAGCAAGCCACCGCCGACGGGCGTATGGCCATCATCCTGACACTGTCCTTGTCCATCGCGGCGGCGGCCATTGCCATCGCGCTGGCTATCCTGATCAGCCGCTCCATCAGCCGGCCCATCGCCGAAGCCGTCAAGGTGGCGCAACGGGTAGCGGCCGGCGACTTGTCGGTCAGCATCGACGCGCGCGGCAACGATGAAACGGGCCAGTTGCTGCGCGCCTTGAAAGAGATGAACGACAATCTGCAAGGCATCGTGGCCCGCGTGCGCCATGGCACGGACGCCATCGCCCACGGCTCGCGTGAAATCGCCTCCGGCAATATGGACCTGTCTTCGCGCACAGAACAGCAAGCCAGCTCGCTGGAAGAAACGGCCTCGTCGATGGAAGAACTGACGTCGACCGTCAAGCAGAATGGCGAAAACGCGCGCCAGGCCAACCAGATGGCGCAATCGGCCTCCAGCGTGGCCAGCAAGGGCGGTCAGGTGGTGGCGGAAGTGATCACGACCATGGATTCCATCAATGCCTCGTCGAAGAAAATCGTCGACATCATCAGCGTTATCGACGGGATTGCCTTCCAGACCAATATCCTGGCGCTGAATGCGGCCGTGGAAGCAGCCAGGGCAGGCGAACAGGGACGGGGCTTTGCCGTGGTCGCCACGGAAGTGCGCAACCTGGCCCACCGCTCCGCCTCCGCCGCCAAGGAAATCAAGATCCTCATCGACGATTCCGTACACCAGGTCAGTCTTGGCAGCACCCTCGTGAACCAGGCGGGCAGCACCATGGAGGAAATCGTCAATAGCGTGCGGCGCGTCACGGACATCATGGCCGAGATCACGTCCGCCAGCAACGAGCAGGAAGCGGGGATTGAACAGATCAACCAGGCCATCACGGAGATGGACGCCGTGACCCAGCAAAATGCAGCCCTCGTGGAAGAGGCGGCCGCCGCATCCGAAGCGCTGCAGGATCAGGCGGGCATCCTGGCCGAAGCCGTCAGCGTGTTCAAGCTCGACGGCACACAGGCGCTGGCGCCAGCAGCGCCAGCAGCACGGCCGGCGCCAAAGCCGGCACCATGGCCCGCAGCCGCCACGGCGGCCCAGCCCCGGCTCGTCGCCAACGCCCCCGCCAGCCGCAAGAGCGCCGCGCCGGCCATGGTGGCGGAAGGCGAGTGGGAACAATACTGATCTGGCCGGGCAGCAGCCAGCCGCCGTTGCCGCCCTCTGGCGCGGCGGCAACGGCACTAAGAGCCTATCCCGGTAAATGAATACATTCCCTGCTGGCGCCCCTCAGAAGCGGGGACTGCGTTGATCGTCGTCGCGTGGCTCGTCACGCGTCCTCCTCACGCCTTGTCCGCGCTCCTGATGAACTGCCTGCAGAAGACGCTCCTTACTGGAATAGGCACTAAGCCATGGCGCAACGCAGCATCGCAAATCGTTGCCACGCCGTCCATTGCTGCCTATACTGGGTGCAACATTGTTCGTCCCTCGCCTTGCCGATAAGCATCCCGCATATGACCATCAAAGACCAGCCACGCGCTGAGGCGCGATTTTCACCGACCCGATTTGCACACGTGTGCATATTTTTGTTGCTTGGTTTTCACAGCATGCCAGGCACAGCGGCCGAACTGAGCCCTGCAGCACAGCTGGGGCGGCGCATCTTCCATGATGCCAGCCTGTCCGCCTCGGGCAAGCAGTCGTGCGCCAGTTGCCATGACCCGGCCCATGCTTACGCGCCAGCCAACAAGTTGGCCGTGCAACTGGGGGGCGCCGATGGTCAGACGCACGGCTACCGCGCCACGCCATCGCTGCGCTACCTGGAACACACTCCGCCCTTCCGCTTTGATGGGGAAGGCGCGCCCAACGGCGGCATCAACTGGGACGGCCGCGCCGCCAGCCTCGCGGAACAGGCGGAACGGCCCTTCCTTGCACCGCACGAAATGGCCAATGCCAGCACGGATGAAGTGGTGGAACGGCTGCGCAACGGCAGTTACGCGGAAGCATTCCGGCACGTCTTTGGCGCTGCCATCTTTACGCAACCGCAACAGGCATTTCGCCGCATTACCTATGCCTTGCAGCAATTCCAGCAGGAAGAGCCGGACTTCCACCGCTACGATTCCAAATATGACCTCTACCTGGCCAACAAGGTTCCGCTGGAGCTGGCGGAATTGCGTGGCCTGGCCCTGTTCAACGATGAACGCAAGGGCAATTGCGCCGCTTGCCACCCCAGCGTGCGGGGCGAACATGGCGCGCCGCCCTTGTTTACGGACTTCAGTTTCGACAATCTGGGCGTGCCGCGCAATACGCGCATTCCCGCCACGGCCGACCCCGCCTATTTCGATCTGGGCTTGTGCGGCCCCGACCGCACGGACCTGGCAAAAAAAGCGGAGTTATGCGGCGCCTTCAAGGTGCCCAGCCTGCGCAATGTGGCCACGCGCCAGGTGTTTTTCCATAACGGCGTGTTCGACAACCTGACGGATGCGCTGCGTTTCTATGTGCGGCGCGATACGCATCCGCAAGAATGGTATCCGCGCGACCAACGAGGGAAAGTGCAGAAATTCAATGACCTACCTGCCAGGTACCGCGCCAACGTGAACGTCAGCGAAGCGCCATTCGACCGCAAGCGTGGCATGGCGCCGGCGCTGACGGCGGGCGAGATCGAGGATATGGTGAAGTTTTTGGCCACCCTGACGGACGGCTATCAAGTCCAGCAGTAAAGCGGGGGGCGCGTGCGCGGCGTTGCCGCGGCGAGCCACCAAGCGTTCAGCCGCCCGCCACCACCATGCTCTCGATGAGGATGGAACCCGTCTCTTTGGTGCCGCGGCGCAGCACGTCGGCGCCCACGGCGACGATGTTGCGCAGCATGTCCTTCATGTTGCCGGCGATGGTGATTTCTTCCACCGGATACTGGATCACGCCGTTTTCCACCCAGAAACCGGAGGCGCCGCGCGAATAGTCGCCCGTCACGTAATTGGTTCCTTGTCCCATCAGTTCCGTCACCAGCAAGCCCGTGCCCAGCTTTTTCAGCATGGCAACAAAATCATCGTTGGCGGCCGTCAGGTTCGAGGTCAGGTACAGATTGTGCGAACCGCCCGCGTTGCCCGTCGTCTGCATGCCCAGCTTGCGGGCCGTATAGGTCGACAGGAAATAGCCTTGCACCACGCCATCCTTGACGACGTCGCGGCTGACAGTCTTGACGCCCTCTTCGTCGAACGGCGCGGAACCGACGCCGCCGATCACGTGCGGATCTTCAAATATCTGCACGTGCGACGGCAGCACTTGCGTGCCCAGGGAATCGTTCAGGAAGGTGGATTTGCGGTACAGGGCGCCACCCGAGGTCGCTTGCACATAGGTACCGAGCAAACCGGCCGCCAGCGGCGCCTCGAACAGCACGGGACAGGTGCGCGTGCCCAGCTTGCGCGCGTTCAGGCGCGACAGCGCGCGCTCGGCGGCATAGCGGCCGATGGCTTCCGGGCTCGACATCTTGGCGGCGTCGCGCACGGACGAATACCAGTCGTCGCGCTGCATCTTCGCGCCCTTGCCGGCGATGGGTGCCACGGACAGCGTATGGCGCGAAAACGGGTAGCCACCGATGAAGCCGCGCGAATTGGCGGACACAAAGTGCGATTGCTGCACGTGCACGCTGGCGCCCTCGCTGTTCGTGATGCGCGGATCGACGGCAAACGCGGCCGCCTCGGCGCGCTGGGCCAGTGCGACGGCTTCCTCGGTCGAAATGCGCCAGGGATAGAACAGTTGCAAATCGCGGGGGGACATTTCCAGCATGTCGGCGTCGGCCAGGCCCGCGCAATCGTCTTCGGCCGTGAAGCGGGCGATGTTGTAGGCGGCATCGACCGTGGCGCGCAGGGCCGACGGCGAAAAGTCGGAAGTGCTGGCATTGCCGCGTTTCTTGCCGACAAACACGGTCACGCCCATGCCCTTGTCCTTGTTTTGCTCGATCGTCTCGATCTTGCCTTTTCGTACAGAAACGGACAGGCCGCCGCCTTCGCTGACTTCGACGGCAGCGTCGGTGCCGCCCGCTTCCCGCGCAAAAGACAACACATCACGGGCCAGTTGCTGCAATTGCTCTTGACTATGGGTAAATACGGAGTCGTTCATGCGCTGTTTTCTTCGGAAAGCCGCTAAAAAGGTTATCATAGCAGTCGTTTACAGTTTACAGGTGCGGCCTACGCGGCCAATCCCGCCTTATCATGCCAAATCCAAACCGGGGAGCTTGCGGCTTCCAATCCACCGAATTCGAACAGGAATATGAACGTCCGTCGAAGTCGGAACTCAAGCGCCAGATGACCGTCCTGCAAAAGCTGGGCGAAGAACTCGTCAATGAAGCACGCGACCGCGTCAAGCGCGTCCCGATGCCGGAAGACGTGCGCGACGCCATTCTCGAATGCCAGAACATCAAGGATCACGAAGGCCGCCGCCGCCAGCTGCAATACGTGGGCAAGAAGATGCGTACCCTGGATGAAGAAGAAGTTGCCGCCATCCAACGCACCATCGATAGCTGGAAAGGCTTGTCGAAAGCCGACACGGCCAATATGCACGCGATGGAACGCCGCCGCGACAAGCTGTTGACGGACGACAAGGCATTGACCGTCTTGCTGTCGGAAAACCCGGAACTGGACGTGCAGCACCTGCGCACCCTGATCCGCAATGCCCGCAAGGAGCAAGCCGAGAACAAGCCGCCGAAAGCCTACCGCGAAATCTTCCAGATCTTGAAAGAGATCGCCAAGAAGAACAACAGCGGCAAGAAAGATGCCGATGAAGATGGCGCAGAAGCGGAAGACGACGAGTAATTCGCCGTCCGAAACATAAGGATGGACAAAAAACCGGGACAATCCCGGTTTTATTGTTTTTATGCCACTCCAGACTTTATAGGTGACCGATGTCCACCACTCTCGAAGACGAATTGATTATCGGCCTCGTGTCGATCTCCGACCGCGCCAGCGGCGGCGTGTATGAAGACCTGGGCATCCCCGCCCTGGAAAGCTGGCTCTCCGCCGCCATCCGCACGCCGTTCCGCCTGGAAAAACGCCTGATCCCGGACGAGCGCTCGCAAATTGAAAACACCCTGATCGACATGGTCGACCTCAACCACTGCCATCTGATCCTGACGACGGGCGGCACGGGTCCGGCGCGGCGCGACGTGACGCCGGACGCCACGCTCAGCGTGGGCACCAAGGAAATGCCCGGTTTCGGCGAACAGATGCGCCAGATCAGCCTGCAATTCGTGCCGACGGCCATCCTGTCGCGCCAGGTGGCCGTGATCCGCGAGACGCCCGAGCGCGCTTGCCTGATCATGAACTTGCCGGGCCAGCCGAAAGCCATCAAGGAAACGCTGGAAGGCTTGAAAGACGCCGACGGCGTGCAACTGGTGAACGGCATCTTTGCCGCCGTGCCATATTGCATCGACCTGATCAAAGGTCCCTATATGGAAACCGACCCGGCCATCTGCAAGGCCTTCCGTCCCAAATCGGCGCTGCGTCCGGCGCAACCACTACCAGAGGAAAATACATGAGCACCTTGCTGGAAACCATAGAACTCGACAGTGCACCGAACCCCACCGTCTCCATCATCTGGATGCACGGCCTGGGCGCCGACGGCAACGACTTCGTGCCCCTGGTCAAGGAACTCGACCTGCGCGGCTGCCCCGCCATCCGCTTCATTTTCCCCAGCGCCGGCACCATGCCCGTCACCATCAACAACGGCTATGTGATGCGCGCCTGGTACGACATCCTCGTGAACGACCTCGTGCGCCGCGAAGATGAGGGCGGCCTGCGCGCCTCGCAGGCACAGATCGAAGCGCTGATCGCGCGCGAAAAGGCGCGCGGCATCCCTGCCAGCCGCATCATCCTGGCCGGCTTCTCGCAAGGCTGCGCCATGACCCTGCAAACGGGCTTGCGCCACGCGGAACCGCTGGCCGGCCTGATGTGTTTGTCCGGCTATCTGCCGCTGGCCGACAAGACGGCGGCCGAGCGCACGCCAGCGAGCCTGCAGACGCCGATCTTCATGGCACACGGCACGGCCGACCCCGTGGTGCCGATCGGCCGCGCGCAGCAGTCGCGCGACTTGCTCACCGGCATGGGCTACAAGGTGGAATGGCACGAATACATGATGCAGCACTCGCTGTGCCAGGAAGAGATCGACGCCATTGGCGCGTGGCTGAAAAAAGTGCTGGCATAAAATAAGACAGGCGCGGTATGCGCCGCGCCTGTGGTCATACGGAACGCCGGGAACGCTCAGTTCGCCGGCGTTTTTGCATTCCAGATCTTCAGCATGTCGGGCGACGCTTCCGAACGGATGCCATTGTCCGTCAACACCGATTCCGTCGCCGCCAGCATGTCCTTGCGGGGCACGACGAGCATTTCCGCATCGCGCTGCTGGAAGCGGAAGGTCAGCAACTCATCGGTCTGGTCGCGCAGCAAGGCCACCAGGTGCGCCAGGCTGCGCACGCGCACGCCATTGACGGAATCGACGACCGAGAAGAAACGCGTGCTGTAGCCGTTCATCAGCTTGTGCGGGAAGAACGGCGCGGCGATCACCACCAGTTCCTCGCGCTCGGCATCGGGCGCGTCGCCGCGCCGCGTCATCAGCGGATTGCCGGCAAAACTCATACCCAACAGCGTCGCCGGATTGCTGTTCGGCGCCGCCATGAATTCCGTGGTGGCGCGCGAAAACACCATCGGGCCGAAGATGAAATAGGATGGGTAGTTGCCCTGCAAGCTGGCAATGAGCATCGGGTGCGCGGCCGAGACAGGCACCTTGATTTTCAGGGGCGCGCCCTGGCGCACCACCGTCAACGGCAATTCGCCGTCTTTCGCCAGCTGCTGCACCCGGTACTGAAAGCGCACGCGGCTGTTGGCATTCAGCTTGACCATGCCCTGGTTATCGATGGGAAAATCGCCGATATGCGTGATGACATCCCACTCCTTGAGCGGGTAGGCCGCATCCTTGCTGGCCGGCGTCATCACGACGGCGCCCTCGACGCCCTTGGCCAGTTTCAAATACGTGCGCAACGCGGGATTTTCCAGGGTTTGCGTGACGTCGCGCATGACCGGCTTGCCCTTGGGCGCACCACTTTCCTGGTCGCGCAGGAACAGCTCGATTTCCTCGTTGGGGATGATGTAGCCGATGTTTTGCGCATTGAGCATGCCGGCAAAGGCCAGGCCGATCATCTTGTCGCCGGCAATCACGGGGCCGCCGCTATTGCCCGGATTGATGGCCGCATCGATCTGGATGCGCAGGCCGGAAACAGGGAAGTTATAGCGCACGAACTCGATGCGCGAGACGATGCCCTTGGTGATCGACAGCGAGGTGCCGCCCGTCGGATAGCCGTAGGCCAGCACGGCATCGCGCACGTCCGGCAAGACGCTCGCGCGCGGCACCGCCTTATGGCTGGCGAAAAAGCTGTCGTCGTCGATCTTCAGCAAGGCCAGGTCCATGCCGCGCGAAATGGCCAGCACGGTCGCCGGTATCTTGTCGCCCGCGCCATTGGCCTGGATCTGCACCTGGCTGGCATAGCCGACCACGTGCGCATTGGTGAGGATGCGGCGGCCCTCGATGACGACGCCGGAACCCGTCACCTCTTGCGGCGCGGCCTTGCTCCAGGGTTTATACGGGTCCGGCCCGCGCAAGG
The DNA here is from genome assembly GCF_002127655.1 of Janthinobacterium sp. GW456P. Lineage (GTDB taxonomy): Bacteria > Pseudomonadota > Gammaproteobacteria > Burkholderiales > Burkholderiaceae_D > Janthinobacterium. The sequence continues at coordinate 60,649 of NZ_NEHB01000024.1, read as the reverse complement.
TGGAAAACACCTTGACGACGGAATTTTCCAGCGCGGAAGCGCTGGCGCCAGCCGTAGCGGCGGTCTCGGCGGCCAGCGCGCGCAGCGACATCAAGGGGGAAAAAGAAAGGGCCAGCGCCAGGAAGGCGCGGCCCATCAGGGTGAAGCACGGACGAGTTTTCATTGAGCTAATTGGCAATGGAAGGGAAGCAAAATTATATATTGAATAATTGCAACTTCATTACACTTTGTCCATCTTTGCCCGAAGAACTCCTCTAATCAGGCGGGCATGGGCGGCACGCCCAAGGCCGGCACCGCCGTCTGCGCGCCATTCATCACCATGGCCAGGAAGGTGTAATAGCCATTGATGCCCATCAAGTCGACCACGCCGTGCTCGCCAAACAGCGCCAGCGCCTGCGCATACGTGGCATCGCTGACGCGCTTGTTCTGCTGCAGCTCGATACAAAAGTCGTGCACGGCTTGCTCATCTTCCTTCAGGGCCGGCGGCGCGCGGCGTGCGGCGATGGCGTCCACGGCTGCTTGCGCGATGCCGTTCTGCACGGCCAGCGGCGCGTGGATGGCCCACTCGACTTGCTGGTCCCACTGGCGCGCCGTCACCAGGATCGCCAGCTCCGACAGCCGCGTGCCGATGGCGCTGCGGTAGCGCAAATACTCGCCCATGCGCTGCGCCGTTTCCATCAGCTCGGGGCTGCGGATCAGCGGCACGAAGGGGCCGTACAGGGCACCGCGCGGACCATCGATGATGGCTTGCGCGGCGGCGCGCTGCTGCGGGTCGAGCCGGTCCAGCGGCAGCGCGGGCAAGCGGTCGATATCGCTACCGGCCATCAGGCAGTCCAGGCGACGACGTCCTGCTGCTGCTCGCCCAGGCCGGCGATGCCCAGGCGCAGGCTGTCGCCTTTTTTGAGGAAGCGCTGCGGCTTGCGGCCCTGGCCTACGCCCGGCGGCGTGCCAGTGGCGATGATGTCGCCCGGTTCCAGGGTCATGAATTGCGAGAGGTAGCTGACGATCTGCGCCACCGTGAAGATCATGGTTTGCGTATTGCCAGTCTGCATGCGCTTGCCGTTGACTTCCAGGTACAGGTCCAGGTCTTGCTCGTCGATAACTTCATCGCGCGTCACCAGCCACGGGCCGACGGGGCCGAAGGTGTCGCAGCCCTTGCCTTTATCCCACTGGCCGCCCCGCTCCAGCTGGAACGCGCGCTCGGAAATATCGTTGACGACGCAATAGCCGGCCACGTATTTCAGGGCATCCTCTTCGCTCACGTACTGCGCGCGCGTGCCGATGACGACGCCCAGCTCCACTTCCCAGTCCGTCTTTTTCGAGCCTTTCGGCAGCACGACATTGTCGTCCGGGCCGTTCAGGCAAGTGATCGCCTTCATGAAGACGATAGGTTCGGCCGGGATCGGCATGCCCGATTCGGCCGCGTGATCCGCGTAGTTCAGGCCGATGCCGATGAACTTGCCAACTTTCGCCAGCGGCACGCCGAAACGTGGGTTGCCGCGCACCAGGGGCAAGGTCTTTTCGTCGAGCTTGGCCAGCTTGCGCAAGGCCTTGTCGGACAGTTGTGCGCCGTCAATATCGGCAATCACGCCGGACAGGTCGCGCAGTTTGCCTTCTTCATCGATCAGGCCCGGTTTTTCCTTGCCTGGACGTCCATAACGAACGAGTTTCATAGTCTTCCTTGGAGTTGATCATTGCCGCTGTGCAGGCTGCCATTTTACCGGATGGCCCGGCACGCCTGTAGCGGTTGATGAAAAACATCGCAAGTCCCGGCAGTTGCAAGGCCGCCAGCACGCCAAACGCCGCCTGGTACGCCTGCGGCGGGTACTGCTGCTGGCTGTTCAGGGGCCAGCAGCCGAGGATCAGGCCAAAGCCCGCCTGCACCAGGAAGGCGCCCGTGAAAATAAGCAAATTCAAACAGGTGGCCGCCCTGCCCGTCAGGCTGGCGGGCATGCTTTGCGCGACGATCGCATAGTCGAGGCCCGTCACCGTGCCCAGCAAGGTAAACAGCACGGACAGCAACGGCAGGCTGGGCACCACATTGCACGCCATCGCCACTTGCACGCAAACAAACAGGACGATGCCGGCGGCCGCCACTTGCATAGGGGCAATGCCGCGCCGCCCAGCCCATTCCGTCAGCATGCCCATGCCGATGGCGCCGAAGATGACGGCCGCCATGCCGAGGTACAGCAAATACGCCACGCTGTCATCGGACAAGCCGCCCACGTCGGCCAGCCAGCGCCCCACCCACAATCCCTGCACGCCAAAGAACACCGTGTGCGGCAACAGGATCAGTGCGATGGTACGGCGAAAGCCGGGATCGCGGTACACGCTCCAGACGCCGACCTTGCTCACCTTGTTCATGCCTGCGGCAGGCGCGGGCATGGCCGGCGACAGCAAGCGGATCAGCAAGCCGACGGCCAGCGCCGCCAGCGCCAGGCCCAGGAAGACGCCGCGCCAATCCGTGTAGTGCAGGGCCAGCTTGACGGGCATGGTGGCCGTGGCCGCGCCCAGGCCGCCCACGGCGATCAGATAGCCATGCACGGAAGGCAGGCGCGACGGCGCGATGGCGCACGAGATCGCTTTCACGGCAGCCATGAAACAGCCGCCCAGCCCCGCCCCCATCAGGGCGCGCGCCCACACAAGATCGGCAAAGCTGTGGCCCCGGCTGAACAGCCACACGCCCAGGGCCGCCAGCGCCAGCAGCCACAGTTGCACCGTGCGGGGGCCGTAGCGGTCCAGCGCCATGCCGACTGGTAATTGCACCAGCGCAAAAGCGAGAAAAAAGGCGCTGGTCAGCAGGCCCAGCTGCGCTGGCGTCAGCGCAATGGCGCCCAGCAATTCCGCCGTCAGCACGGCATTGACGCCGCGCAGCAGGCACGACAGGTAATGCCCGAGCGCGAATGGCAGGAACACCAGGCAAAACACGGCCACGCCGGAGCGGGCGGGCGCACCGGCCGCGTGCATGCTCAGGCAGCCTGTGCCAGGCGGATGATTTTATGCGGCAGCTGCGGCACAGGTTCATCCGTCTCGAAGAAGAATTTATCGTGGCCGAACGCGGGTTTCAAATCGTCCATCCACGTCGCTTCCGCGTCGAATTTCGCAAAGAACGGCCGGCGCACCCAGTCCGGGTTGCGTGCCTGCAAGAATTGCAGGACAAATAGTTTTTCCCCATTAATAGTGACGATGCCGTCGATGACGATCTTGCCGGGAAAGGCGCTCATGGACGGCCCCCGCACCGTGCGCGACAGACCCGACACCATCTGGTAGGCGGCCTGGAAAATTTCGTGCGCCTTCGCCAGCGGCAACTCGAAATAGCCGCGCGGACCCGTGTCCCGCTCCACAAACATGTAATACGGAATCGCCCCCAGGCGCGTCCCCGTCTGCCACAGCTCGGCCCAGCTCGCCGGGTCTTCGTTGATGTGGCGGATCAGCGGCCCCTGCATACGCAAGGTGGCCCCCGTGGACACGATGCGTTTGACGGCTTGCTGCGCGATATCCTGGCGCAACTCGACGGCATGACTGTAATGGCCCATCACGGCCAGGTTCTTGCCCGCCTTCACGATGCGCTCGAACAGGCGCAGCAAATCATCCGCATCGCGGTCCGAGACAAAGCGCTGCGGCCAATACGCCACCGCCTTGGTGCCGATGCGGATGTTCTGGATGTGTTCCAGGCCCGGCGCCAGCAACGGCTCCAGGTAGGCCGCCAGTTGCCGCGTGTTCATGATCATCGGGTCGCCGCCCGTGATCAGCACATCCGTCACTTCCGGATGCAGTTTCAGGTAGGCGGCCAGCTCGTTCGACTCGCGCGCATCGAACTTCATGTCGTCCATGCCGACGAACTGGGGCCAGCGAAAACAGAAAGTGCAATACGCATGGCAGGTCTGGCCCGCGCTGGGAAAAAACAGCACCGTCTGCGCATATTTATGCTGCAGGCCGCGCACGGGCGCATCGTTGACCCGCGGCACGTTATGCGTCATCTGGCCGGCCGGATGGGGATTCATGCCCAGGCGCAAGCTGTGCACATAGGCATCGATGGCGGCCTTGTCCTTATCCCGCGGCACCAGCACCAGGTCGCGCAGATGCGCGTACTGCTCGGGCGGCAGCATGTCGCGGTGGGGGAAGACGAGGCGGTAGATGGGGTCGTCAGGGATGTTGTTCCAGTCGATCAAGTGATCAAGCACATATGCATTGGTGCGAAATGGCAAGACATGCGAGACCACTTGCACGGCTTCGCGCTGCTCTTCCGGCAGCCATTTCCACTGCCGCGCCTGTTGAATGGTTTGCCGCGTGTACGGCTTGAACTTGGGTGTAAACGGCTCGGTAATGAGTGCGGACACGATCAGCTCCTTGCCTGTAAATGGCGATAACTTTCATGGAAATCGGCCGTATATCGGCCAATTCCAGTTTTCCCCGCTCCATGCCAGTCCAGCTCGGCATGCTGCGAAAGTCATCATAATTCTTGCCTATAGGAACCAAATTGCTACATATCAACAAGCGGTCGATACGTTGCATGCTGCCTACAAGCAACACCTAAGTTTGTTCCACCGCAATTTGATGGGACTGTCGGCGACGTAAATTACGGCTTGGCAACACATCCCCCGATATCACAAGGAGCTTTCATGAAACGCTTATTCACGGGTAGCCTGCTGTTCCTGGCATTTGCCGGCGGCAGCGTCAGTGCCGCGGTCGAACCAACGGAAAAAGACGCCATCGCCATGGCCGAACGGGGCGCCGCCTTCATGAAGGCGCATGGCAAGGAAGAAATGATGAAGAAAATCACGGCGAAAGACCCGGACTTCGTGCAGGGATCGCTGTATGTGGACATGCGCGACATCAAGACGGGCATCGTGCTGGCCCACCCGATCAATCCTTCCATCGTGGGCAAGGATTTGACGGATGTGCCGGATGCAAATGGCAAGAAATATCGGCGTGAAATCATCGAGCTGGCGCAGAAACAGGGCAAGGGCTGGGTCGATTACCAGTACAAGAATCCCACCAGCGGCAAGATCGAGCCGAAGACCACGTACATCCTGCGCGTCAACGATGTGGTGCTGGAAGCGGGCATCTACAAAAAATAAGGCAGGGGCGGCGCGCATGCACGCCGCGCGCCGCCTGCGGTTTGAACAGCCATCGCCGGGAGTCAAGCATGCTCAATCAATTACGCATCGGACCAAAATTATTGCTGGCACCCACCCTGGTCTTGCTGTTGCTGATACTCAGCTCGACCGGTGCCTGGTATGGCATGGTGCGGCAAAATGCCTCGCTGGAAAACATGGTGCGGGTGCGCATTACGCATTTGAAGGCGGCCGCGGACGTACTAGGCGAGGCCAAGCACGTACATGGCAATATGTACCAGTTGCTGTCGTGGACGAATGGGAGCTTCGCCAAGGCCCGCCTCGACGCGCTGGAGCAACAGATCAAGGCGCGCCACGCGGCCATCGGCGCCCAGCTGGGCACGCTGCGTTCCACGGCCACGGGCGCCGAGCGCACACTGGTCGATGCGGCCATCACGGCCCTGGCCGGCTATCGCAAGGCGGTGCTGGAAACCATGGAAATGGCGCAGATGGACCAGTCGATCGCCACCAACTCCATGCTCAAGGCGGAAACCCAATTCGTCCAGTTCAATACGCAGCTGGCGCAACTGTCTGCCCTGGAAACAACGCTCAGCAGCCAGGCCCACGCGACGGCCAGCGCCGAGTTCCGCAGCCTGGGCTGGAGCTTGCTGCTGACGGTCCTGCTGTCCATCCTCGTCTCCATCGTGGTGACCATGCTGGTGCGCCGTGCCATGCTGGTGGAAATCCGCGGCATTGCCGACGCCGTGCAAGACCTGGCGGCGGGCAAGCTGATGGCCGGCGCCTCCAAGCCGGGCAATGATGAAATCGCCGCCACGTCGCGCGTGCTGGACCAGACCATCGCCCACCTGAACCAGACCTTGCGCACCATCATGGGCGCCGTGCAATCGATCGACACGGCCTCGCGCGAAATTGCCACCGGCAACCTGGACCTGTCGGCGCGCACGGAAATGCAGGCCAGTTCGCTGGAAGAAACATCGAGCGCCATGGAAACCTTGACGGCAGCCGTCAACCACAATGCGGACAATGCCCAGCTGGCTTGCGAGCTGGCGGGACAAGCGTCGACCCTGGCCGTGCAAGGGGGAGCATCGATGCAGCAAGCGGTGGCGACGATGGCGACGATACGCGCCAATTCGCGCCAGATCGTGGATATTATCGGCGTGATCGATGGTATTTCCTTCCAGACCAATATCCTCGCGCTGAATGCGGCGGTGGAGGCGGCGCGCGCGGGCGAACAAGGCCGGGGCTTTGCCGTCGTGGCGTCGGAAGTGCGCACCCTGGCGCAGCGCTCGGCGCAGGCGGCCAAGGAAATCAAGACCCTGATCGCCACCTCCGTCACCACCATCGATGGCGGCAGCGTGGCCGTGCAGCAGGCGGGCGACAGCATGGGCGCCATCGTGGCCTCGGTGCAGCAAGTCAACGAGATCATCCAGCGCGTGAAAGAGGCCAGCGCCGAGCAGGCGTCGGGCATCACGGAAGTGAACCAGGCCGTCGCGCAAATGGATGACGTCACGCAGCAAAATGCGGCCCTGGTGGAGCAGGCAGCGGCAGCGGCGGCCAGTTTGCAGGACCAGGCCGTCAAACTGTCGGCGGCGGTCAGCGTCTTTACCCTGGATCCAGCCGCGCCGGCCACGCCCGCCGGCCTGGACGACGACGCCTTTCAAGACCCCGCCAGGACGCCGGCCCAGGACCGGCGCGCACTGCATAGTCCGCTGCGCGGCATGGCCGGCATGCGTAAGGCCAAGGATGCGCCCCGGCGCCGGCGCGGCTAGCGAGCTGACGCAATGACAGGTGCGCGCATCGGCTTGCTCAGGTAACGCGAGCCTGCCAGCACGAAACGCCACGGCGTCTCCATCGCCCTGGAAATGCCGATACGCGGCCCCGCCTGTACGGCAAGCTCGTCCTCGCGGGCAAGCAGCATGAACGGCGGCGCATCGAGCGCCAGCCGGTTCTGCAGATGGCTCACACCGAGCGCCTGGCACACCTTGCCCGGCCCCGAACACAGCAGCCGGACATCCTCGACGCCGCGCCGTTCGCGCATGGTATCGAGTCCCGCCAGCGGTTCGATGGCGCGGATCAGCACGCCCGCGCCATGGCCCGCTTCGCGGCACACAAAGTTCAAGCACCAGTGAATGCCGTACGAGCGGTAGACATAGGCGTGCGCGGGCGGGCCGAACATGGCCGCATTGCGCGGCGTCATGCCGCCATACGTGTGCGAGGCCGGGTCCAGCCGGTCATATGCTTCCGTTTCCACGATGCGCCCGCCCACGCCGTCCACCAGCACGGTCACGCCGATCAGCTGGCGCGCCACGCTGCTGGAATCGTCCGCAAAATCGATACCCGCGAGGATTTTTTTCATCCAGCAATTGTATCGCCGCACTGTTCGCCGCACGCCTCACTCCCGCCTTAAAAACAAATAAAACTTAATTTTTTCATCATGGATTCCTGAGTGAACAGTGTCATGACATGACGGAAATGGCAACGGGAGCAGGCCAAAACAGGGATTTTTGCGACAATATATTGCAGATGTGAACTATTGCTGCCCATAAACAGCGATAATCGTCGGGCACTGCGCCAGACGCTCATGAAGCGGGCAGCGGCAGCGCGCACAGAATAAGCACCGGGCACAAAAATGATGATGAAAGCGTGATGATGAGAGCGGCAGCGCAAAAGCAGGTAGTGCAGGAAGATCCGGTTGACGCCCTGATGCGTTCCATCCGTATCCCGCCGCGTCCCAGCCTGCTGGTCGACTTGCAGCGCGAACTGGCCGAACAAGACCCGTCGCCGCGCCGCATCGCGCGCATCATCGCCGACGACGTCGGCATGTCGGGCGCCCTGCTGAAACTGGCGAATTCGCCGTTCTATGGCGCCGCGCGCAAGGCCAAGTCCGTCGAGCAAGGCATCAACTTTCTCGGCATCAACCAGTGCAGCGCCATGATGACGGGCTTGCTGGCGCGCCAGGCGCTGGAAGCGGAAGGCGTGGAACTGACCCACTTCTGGGACGTGTCGGCCAAGCGCGCGCGCGCGCTGGTATTTACCTCGCGCAAGCTGCGCATCGCCCCGCCCGACATCGCCCACACCTTCGGCCTGTTCTGCGATATCGGCGTGCCCCTCTTGATGAACCGCTTCCCCGACTATGTCAACACGTACGCGGCGGCGGCCAACGATGCACATAATTGCTTTACAGCACTGGAAGACGCGCGCCACCAGACCAACCACGCGGCCATCGGCTGCTTGCTGGCACGCAACTGGGGCCTGTCCTCCGATGTCTCGTGGGCGATTTTGCACCACCACGACTACACGGTGCTGGCGGACCCGTCCACGGACGACGCCATCCGCTCGCTCGTCGCCCTGTCGCTGCTGGCCGAAAAGGGCATTCAGCGCTACCATGGCAACAGTACCTCGCTCGAGTGGGACAAGGGCGGCGAACTTGCCTGCCAGCATCTTGGCCTGTCGCAGGAAGAAGCCGCCGACCTGCTCGACGAACTGCACGAGATGTTCGATACCGACCATTGAGGTATCAGGCGGTAGCGTCCGCCTGTATGATCCGTCCCGGCGCCCGGCAAAGCCCTGGCGCCCGTTTCCGTTTGCCTGAACCGTATTTCTTAACCTGTTGATCGCCATGCCCAAAAATAAGCGCCCTGTCCCCCGTAAATCCGCCAACACGCCTGAAGACAAGGATGAAGCCGTCACACGCATGCTGTGCACGATGGCCCTGAACCTGGCGGAGCAGGAAGACAGCGAATCGCAGGGCACGGTGCTGGCCGAGCAAGCCGTCGAATTCGGCCGCCTGATCCGCAAGGCCTTGAACCAGAAAAAGGATGAAATCCTGTACGACGCCATCGAGCGCGCCAAGTACGAAGACGTGGGCGCCTACCAGTATTTGCGCAGCCATATCGAGGAAGCGGCGTCCATTTCCGTGATCCGCCGCGAGAATGCCCCGGCCATGGAAATCAACGCCTTCGTCGTGCCCCTGCTGGTGCAAAGCACGGGCGGCCTGAAGGAAGCGGACAGCTTCCAGGACCAGGACGCGTTCGAAGCGCTGGTGAAAAGTTTCCAGCAAGCAGAACTGGAAAGCGCCAAGGCCAAGGTGGTCCTGATCAGCCATGCCTACGACCTCGATGAAATTGACCGCATCACGTATAGCCATTTGCATGACATGGTGCGCGACGCGTACGCTTCGATGACGGACAAGAAGATCGTCGCCACGCCAGGCCTGGAAAGCAGCATCGTCGGCTGGAACGCGACGGCTTTCGGCCCGCAGGACACGGCCGTCGAACTGCGCTTCCTGCTGGGCTTTGCCTTGAAGCGCGTGGACGACCCCTTCTATGCGGAACCGCAGGACGAAGCGGCGCTCGACGCCTGGTTCGACGCGCGCATGGCCCGCTACCAGCAGTGGACGACGGAAGTGGGCGACCTGGTGAAACGCTGCCTGGCGCCAGCCGGCAGCGCGCTGGAAGTGAGCTTCCTCTACCAGGACCTGTTCCACGGCGGCAAGGAACAAGGCATGAGCGAATATGCGATGCTGCAGATGATGTCCGGCATCAACCATGCACTGGCGGAAAACAAGGTGGACGCCGGTGACGTCTCGGTGGTCGTCGGCCCGGCCGATGAACACGGTGAAATGCTGCTGCGCGTGAACGTCAGCACGGCGGGCGGCCAGCTGCTGCACAACGCCGACAAGCCGCTGGACCTGGCCGCCGACCTGCAGGACGAAGTCGACGACATCTGCGACGCGCTGGCCACCATCGGCGTGACGCAACTGTCCGTGGCGCTGAAATTCGATGCCAAGGGGCAGCCGGTGGAAACACAAATTTACGCGCACAGCTAGAACAGATTTTCCCTCATACAAAGTAAGCTACGATTTAGAGATTTCGTAGTGATCAACCTGCGACATAAGGCTGCAGGTTGATCAGCAAGCATGTAAACTTCGACCTCACTTCTGAGCTTCACTTATCACAAAAAACAGTATTCGCAGGCACTCTAAATATGCCTGCTAGTCCTTCTTTTTCATTTCCCGCAATTTTTTTTCCGCCATTTCTGGATGCTCTATCCAATCAAAATATTCATCGTTTCTCATGAAATATATAAGCCATGGCGAAATCAAAACACCAACAGACAGCAGAAAAACAATATCAACAATCCAATGCCAGATAATTGATTGTATTACATTCCACTCTAACAATAAGCTCGAAAAAGAATTATCCCCTGCCAGTAAGTTCACCAACAATAGAAATGTGCATGAGAACGACAATTGTGACAGCATCTTCCCTTCACTATCGCTCTTTCTTTTCTCATCCTTCCTTGCCTCAACTCTTCCAATCCAAAAGCTATCTTTTTCCTTCAGAGCTTCCTTTTTCGCATCATACAAAGTAACATAACCAGAATTTAGCTTTTCACGGTAATCTCTATATGAACCAGAATGACCAAATATTTTATACCAAACATCTGAGTAGCGAATCAGATTCATGAACCATTCCAGAATATTTTGGAATACTGGTGAAATGGCACCCATAAAAAATACATAACAGCCCAAAAAAACTATATAAGCACCAGTAGGGATTAATTTGCCCCCCTCAGCAACATTGGACAGATGCAAATCAAAATTAGCAATTCCGTTATTAAAAAAAATCACCAAGGCATCATCAATTGCCAACACAACAGAGACAATAAGCAAAGCCCATCTATATTGCACCACCCGGTCTAACAATGTTATAGCCTGTTCGGCTCGTCGACTAGTAGCCGATTCGTTTTCCGACATGAAATATTCCTCGCATGAAAATAATTTAATGTAAATTTATTATAATCTCTTAATTCGCAAAAAAAAACACCAGTCAGATACTGCAGATAATTTATTCTGATAATGATTTCCATGCCACTAGTTTTTGTGCATATGCCAAAGTGTACGCCGGGCTGCTCGACGGCAAGCTGACGATGCGGTAGCGCTGCGCGTGCTCACCCAGCACCTTGAGGCCCAGCTTGGCGGCCGTGCCGCCATTGAAAGCGATCGTGTGCAATTGCGGCAGGCTGGCGGCCAGGGCCACCAGGTCGTTGTCGTCGCGGGCGCGGATATTGCTGTCCAGGCTGCCCGTGCGCTGCGCCTGCGCCACCACGTCCCACAGGCCCACGCCATGCGCCAGCAAGCATGCCAGACGCTCTTCATAGGGCAGGCTTTTCAAATCCACGCCCAGCACTTCGCCCAGCAGCATCCAGAACTTGTTTTGCGGGTGCGCATAGTACTGGCTGTGCGCCAGCGATTTTTCGCCGGGCAGGCTGCCCAGTATCAGCAAGCGCGTGCCGGCATCGACGACGGGGGCGAAACAGCGCTTGCGGGTGTGGGCAGGGTCGGCAGCGTGGACTGGCGGGAAGGCAGGGCGATTCAAATCGGATATCCGGAAGGGAAGACGAACGCGCATTTTACCCGGCCACGCGACGGTGTAGAATTCCCGCACCACCCTCCCCTCGACAAGAGACACCCATGCGCACCATCGACACCCTGCTGGCCCAGTATGGCGAAAGCCACCGCAACCACGTCAATGAATGGGTGCACATCGTGTGCGTGCCGCTGATCGTTTTCAGCCTGCTGGGGCTGCTGTGGAGCGTGCATCCCAGCGTGGCGCTGCTCGGCAGTATCCTGGCCTTATACTATTACTATAAGCTGTCGCGCCCGTTTGCGGCGGGCATGTTGGCGATGCTGGCCGCCATGCTGGGCCTGCTGCTGCTCATGCCGCCGCTGACCATTTTGCCCGCGTCACTGGCGCTGTTCGTGCTGGCCTGGATAGGCCAGTTCATCGGCCACCAAATCGAAGGCAAGAAACCGTCATTTCTCGACGACTTGCGCTTTTTGCTGGTGGGTCCGCTGTTCGTGCTGGGATTTTTATACCGGCGCCTGCGGCTGGCGTATTGAGCGGCAGACGGTCACGGGGCTACTCGGTCACGCGGGGCCGGTAACAGATTTTTACTATTCGCAACTAGTTATCTGCGACAAGTGTCCTTATGATAAGTCATCCTCTGCCGGTCGACGCAATCGGCAACCAACTTTTGTCCAAGGGAGTCCTACATGAAAGCACCAATTATTGCCGTGGCATTGCTCGCCACCCTAGCCGGCTGCGCCGTACAACCGAACTCGGCAAATGTCTACAACGCGCGCCAGGCGCAGAATGAACAATCGGTTCGCATGGGCACGGTTGAATCCGTGCGCCAGGTAACCATCGACAAGGGCGAAACGGGCACGGGCGTGCTGGCTGGCGCGGCGCTGGGCGGCGTGGCCGGCTCGACAGTCGGGGGCGGCAAGGGCGCCATTGCGGCCAGCATCCTCGGCGCCGTTGCCGGCGGCATGGCCGGCAAGAGCATCGAAGCGAACGCGTCCAACAAACCCGGCCTGGAAATCACCGTGCGCCTGGACAATGGCGACATGCGCGCCATCGTGCAAGACGCGGACGAACTGTTCCGTCCGGGCGAGCGCGTGCGCCTGCTGTCGGACGGCCGCAAGACCCGCGTCACCCACTGATCTGCTTGCCGGCGCATGCGCTCAGCCGAATGCGCCGGCAGCGAGCAAGGCAGAAGGGTGCAGCCAAATGGCAATCACAGCAGTCACGACGACATACACAAGCACGCTCCATACTTTGATGTGCAGTGAGGCTGGCATGGCGGTCCCCTTCAAAGATGCAATTCGGAAAATAGCTACTTGATATTAATGTAAATATTTTCATAAATTCAATATTTTCCAGAAGCACTGCGCTGGCTCAATGCCTGGTGTTTCTTGGCAACACATCGAGCAAGCTCGACCGCACTCGCCATCGCTGCGCGATGCCCGTATACTTGCGCGATGTCCTCTCCTCTCCTGTTCATCATTGCCTGCCTGATCTGGGGCTCCACCTTCTGGGCCATCACCTTGCAGCTGGGCGATGTCGCTCCCGCCGTTTCCGTGGTCTACCGCTTCGGCCTCGCCTCCGCCACCCTGTTTGCTTGGTGCGCCGTGCGCGGCAACCGCCTGCGCCTGCCCTGGCGCGCGCAAAAATGGATGCTGCTGCAGGGCCTGGCCTCGTTTGCCCTCAGCTATGTGTGCACTTACAGCTCGGAGCAATACCTGGTGTCGGCCCTCGTCAGCGTGCTGTTCGCGTTGATGGTGTTCTGGACGCCCTTGCTCAACCGCATTGCCTTCGGCACGCCGATCACCTGGAGCACCTGCTGCGCGGCGTTTGTCGCCATCTGCGGCATCGTGCTGCTGTTTTACCAGTCCATCGGCGCGGCGCTCAAAGATATCCTGGGCGGCGGCAACGGCCATTTTCTGCTCGGCTTTATCCTGGCGCTGGTGGCCACCGTGTCTAGCACGGTGGGCAATGCCCTCGTCATGAAAGTGCGCGAACAGTCCGGCAATGTGATGCTGACCATGGCCTGGACCATGCTGTGGGGCACCTTGATGGTGGCCTGCTGGGCCATCGCCACGGGCCAGTCCTGGCAATTGCCCACGCGCCCCAGTTACTGGATGGGATTGCTGTACCTGGCCATCTTCGGCTCGGTGATCGCCTTCAGCGCGTATTTCACCCTGATCGCGCGCATCGGCACTCAAAAGACCGTGTATATCGGCGTCGTCACGCCCGTCATTTCCGTGCTGCTGTCGGTGCAGTTCGAACACTACCGGCCCGCCCCCATCGAATGGGCGGGCATGGTGCTGTGCTTGTCCAGCGTAGCCTGGGCCCTGACGTCGGGCGCGCGCAAGACGAGCAGCATCGCTTCCCTTTCCACCACTCCATCAACAAAGGCAACATGAGCACCTCCTCCTCCCTCGCCATCCGTCCCGCGACCGCATCCGACGTGACCGCCATCTTCGGCATGATCCATGAACTGGCCGTGTTTGAAAAACTCGAGCACATGATGATCGCCAAGGAATCCATGCTGCACGACAGCCTGTTCGGCAAGCACCCCGCGTGCGAAGCGCTGGTGGGCGAGGAACATGGTGAAGTAGTGACGTTCGCCCTGTTCTTCCACAACTTTTCCACCTTCCTGTGCCGCAAGGGGCTGTACTTGGAAGACCTGTATGTGAAGCAATCGGTGCGCGGCAAGGGCTATGGCAAGCAGATGCTCGTGGCGCTGGCGCAACTGGCAGTCGAACGCGATTGCGGCCGCTTCGAATGGTCGGTGCTGGACTGGAATGAAAACGCGATCAACTTCTACAAGGGCATGGGCGCGGACGTAATGCCGGACTGGCGTATCTGCCGGGTCGCCGGCGATGCCTTGACGCAATTGTCGACAGGAACGCCGACATCGGCCTGATGGGGGAACTGTAGCGAGCGGATGCGATTTGTGGCCGAGAAGCGGAACTGTACGCAGGTACGGGGCCGCCGAGGCAGTGAGCATCGCAGGCCGCAAGGCGCGCCGCGCAGTAAGTTCCCAAAAAAATCCCCGCGGGCTAGCGGCACCGCGGGGTGAACCCATTGTCAAGTGGGAGGGGGAGAATGCAATCAACGGTTATCAATATAAACGCAGCCGCTTGCGATGGCGCAGACCTTTACATTTGCTTACCGGGCCTTACATTTGACTTAAATCTGCTAACCAAGTGTCACCAAGTGTCGCTCGGATGACACTGATTATTTCCGTGGTTCAATCAATGTGCCGTGCAAGCCGATATGTTGTTGCGCAACCCCACTGCCCCCCTGCGCATTTTTATAGATTTGGTACACTGTCAGGCAGGCGATGCAGCCAGCAACCACGGCAAAAATGACCATGCGACGCTCCTTGAGTATGCTTGATGGGATCAGGGCTCGCGGCTGATGATGTCCAGGCGAGCAGGGAAGATTCAGTGTGGCATCTGCGACGTTGGGGGCATTGCGCAATGTCAAACGCGCCAATTCGACGGGGTCATGGCGTTTGATATGACGCAAAGTGGCGGCATTCCGCTCACACAAAATGAACGCATCATTTCGCATCCGGGAGCCACATCATGAATGTCTCTGCCAAACCGCTCGTCATGAAGATCTACCGCGCCTACCTGCGTTCCCGCCTGGAACGCTACACGCGCGACTTGCAAGCCATCGCCGAACAGCGCGAAAACGACTTCCAGGCCGAACGCATCCTGCACCAGGCCGTCGTCTCGGTGCGCTCCAAACTGCACTCGCTGTAACCGTGATGCCGTCAGCGCTGCCGGCCGGCCACGGCCCAACGCTCCACCAGTTCGAACAGGCCTTGCGTCAGCAGGGCCAGCACGGCTGCGGGGATCGCGCCGGCCAGCAGCATGTCGTTGTCATTCAGCGCCAGGCCGATGGTGATGCGTTCGCCATAGCCGCCCGCGCCGATGAAGGCGGCGATGGTGGCTGTGCCCACGCTCATCACGGCGGCCGTTTTCACGCCCGCCAGCATCACGGGCAAGGCCAGCGGCAAGTCCACGTGCAGCAGGCGGTCGCGCCGGCTCAAGCCCAGCGCCAGCGCCGCCATGCGCAAGCCTTGCGGCACCTGCAAGATGCCCGTGCACGTGTTGCGCACGATGGGCAGCAAGGCGTACACGAATAGCGCCACCAGCGCCGGCACCAATCCGATCATGCCCAGCACGGGAATCAATATCGCCAGCAGGGCCAGCGACGGCACCGTCTGCAGCACGCCGACGAAAGCCAGCACGGTTTGCCGCAGCGGCGCCGAAAACGCCGCCAGCACGCCCAGCGGAATGCCGATCAGGCACGCCAGGGCCACCGACAGCAGCACCAGCGTCAGGTGCTGGCGCGTCAGGGTCCACAGATCGTCGCCGATGATTTTATCGAGCAGCTTGCCGCGCGCGGCGGCCGGTTTGTTGGCCCGCGTGCCCGATGCCAGCCACTGCCGCGCCACGCCGGCAAAGCTCTTGCCGTCGATTTCCACGGCCGCATTCATGGCGATCATGTCGCCCTCGCTGATGCGCCCCTGCAATCCTTGCAAGGATTGCCAGGCGGCAGGAAAGCGCTGCGGCAGGTCGAGCCGATACAGGAGCATGGCGTCGTAGCGGGGAAAATACTGCTGCGTGTCAGCCAGCACGCGCAAGCCGTACTGGCGGATCTTCGCGTCCGTCGAATAGATGTCGATCACATCCACCTGGCGCTGCGCCAGCGCTTCATACGCAATGCCGTGATCGAGTCCGCGCGGGCGCTGCGGCAAGCCATAGCGCGCGGCCAGGCCAGGCCAGCCATCGACGCGGCCGATGAATTCATGCGACAGGCCAAACTTCAAGGCCGGGTGCTGCGCCAGCTGCGCCAGGCTGGCGATGGAGGTTTCATCGCCGCGCATGGCCAGCGCATACGTATTGTTAAAGCCCAGCGGCACGGCCACGCCCAGTCCCAGCGCCGCCAGCTCACGCCGCATCTGTGCCAGGTCGATGGCTTTGTCGTGCTTGAGGATTTCGCTGGCGATGGTGCCCATGTATTCGGCATATAAGTCGATGCTGCCCGCCTGCAGCGCGGCGAGCACGATGGCCGTGTTACCCAGACCCTGGCGGTGTTCCGCCCTGACGTGCGGCGCGGCGCTCTGCTTGACGATTTCGCCGAGGATGTACGATTCCGTAAAGCGCTTCGAACCCACCTTCAGGGTGCCGCCATCCATGGCAAGGGAGGACATGGGCGCGGCGGCGAAGACAAGTAACAACAGCAAGTAAGCAAGACGCACGCGGCGCTCCAGGACGGATGATCAATCCGGCAAGCTTACCACCGGCGCGCGCCAGACACCGCCGTGCACCACGCCCGCGCACGGGTTCAAGCCCAGCGCATACGCCAGGTCGGCCGGGCGCGCGATGCGCCACAGGGCGAAATCGGCGCGCTTGCCCACTGCCAGGCTGCCCGTTTCCTGCTGCAAGCCCAGCGCGCGCGCCGCATGGCACGTAACACCGGCCAGCGCTTCCTGCGGCGTCAAGCGCCACAGCGTGCACGCCATGTTCATCGCCAGCAGCAATGACGTCATCGGCGACGTGCCCGGATTGCAATCGGTGGACACGGCCATCGGCACGCCGGCCGCGCGCAATGCCGCAACAGGCGGCGGCTGCGTCTCGCGCAAAAAATAATAGGCGCCCGGCAGCAGCACGGCCACCGTGCCATGCTGCGCCATGGCGGCGATGCCTTCGTCCGACAGGAATTCCAGGTGGTCGGCCGACAGGCCGCCGTAGCGGGCCACCAGCGCCGCGCCGCCCAGGTCCGACAGCTGCTCCGCATGCAGTTTGACGGGCAGGCCCAACGCCTGCGCCGCCTCGAACACCCTTTCGGTTTGCGCTGGCGTAAAGCCGATGCGCTCGCAAAAGGCGTCGACGGCATCGACCAGGCCATCGCCGGCCAGCCGGGGCAGCATCTGCGCGCACAGCAGCTCGACATAAGCGTCGGGCTGTCCCGCGTATTCGGGCGGCAGCGCATGCGCGCCGAGGAAGGTGGTGCGCACGGACACCGGTAGCTGTTGGCCTATCCTGCGCGCCACGCGCAGCATCTTCGCCTCGCTGTCCGCATCGAGACCGTAGCCGGACTTGATTTCCAGGGTCGTCACGCCCTCGGCCAACAGCGCCAGCACGCGGGGCAGGCTTTGCCGCAGCAATTCATCGTCGCTGGCCGCGCGCGTCGCGCGCATGGTGGACATGATGCCGCCGCCGGCGCGGCTGATGTCTTCATAGCTGGCGCCGTTCAGGCGCGCCTCGAATTCGTCGCTGCGGTTGCCCGCGTGGACGACATGCGTATGGCAGTCGATCAGGCCGGGCGTCAGCCAGCAGCCCTGGCCGTCATGCAGCACCGCGCCGCTGGCCGGCAGCTCGTCGCCGGGTCCGTACCAGGCGATGCGGCCATCCTTCACGGCGATGGCCGCGTCGAGCAGCTCGCCGTAGCCATGCTCCATGGTGGCCAGGTGGACGTTGTGGATGACCATATCCCAGTCTTGCATGGCTTTTCTCTCCTAGATGAACAGGTCGACGCGGAACACGGCCGTGCGCTGCAAGGCCTCGAGCCGCCAGTCCGGCGCGTCGTCGGCGTCCAGCAGCAGCGCGTCATGACGGGCCAGCGCGAACTGCTGCTCGCCACCGCGCGCCAGCACGTGGCCTTCGCCGGCGACGAACAGCAGGGTCGCCCCGCTGCGCCGCGCCAGCTTGACCGGCGCCGTGATTTTTTCCAGCTGATGGCGGCAGCGGTCGCGCCGCGTCATTACATTGAAATCCGTCGTCGGCCCCTTGACCTGCGCAACCACGGCCGCTTCGCCGGGAAACCACAGCATCGGCTGCGCCGCGTTCAAGGTCACCTTGCGCGTGCCGTCGAGCGTCAGCTGCACGCTGTCGCCATCGACCAGCATCAGGCTGCGGTCGATGCCGGGAAAGCTGGAAAACGGCCCGCTGGCCGTGATCGTCGCCAGGCTGATACGCCAGTCAAAATCGTCGAAGCCGGCGTCCGGGGGAGAAATGGCAATTTCCGTCGTACTTCCGCCGCCATTTTTCCACGGCGCGGCGCACAGGTATTCCTGTGGGATGAAGGTCGCCATCAGAGTGCCCTCAGCTGCACCAGGGCGCGCTTGTAGGCGGTGGCGATCGCGTCCTGCGCCACGTGGCGCCCATCGCGCACCTGCCACTGGCCGCCGCACAGCACGTCGCGCACCAGCTTGTCGTTGCCGCAGAAGATAAAACTGCCCAGTACGTCGGCGATGGCCACGCCGCACAGGTTCACATGCGCGTCGTCGAGCACCAGCACATCGGCGCGGCAGCCCGGCGCCAGGGCACCTAGCCTGCGCCCGGACGCCTGCGCGCCCCCCCGCAGGGCTGCCTGCCACAGATAGTCGCCCACATGCCGCCGCTCGGGCGTGGCGGCGACATTGCGCTGCTGGCGCTGCAGGCGTTGGCCGTATTCGAGCCAGCGCAATTCCTCCACCGGCGACTGCGACACGTGGCTGTCGCTGCCGACGCCAAACGATCCGCCAGCGGCGATGAATTCGGCCAGCGGGAACAGGCCGTCGCCCAGGTTCGCTTCCGTCGTCGGGCACAGGCCCGCGACAGCGCCGCTGGCGGCAATCAACGCCACCTCGTCGGGCTGCACATGCGTGGCATGCACGAGGCACCAGCGCGCATCGACGTCGAGCTGCTCGTACAAATACTGCACCGGGCGCCGGCCGCTGTAGTCGAGGCACTGGCGCACCTCACCCTGCTGCTCGGCGATGTGGATGTGGATCGGGCGATCCGCGGGCAGCGCTTGCGCCACTTCGCGGATCTGCGCCACGCCGGCCGCGCGCAGCGAATGCGGCGCGAAACCCACTTCCACCTGCCCGCCGCGCTGCGGCGCCAGCGCCTCGATGATGCGCAGCACGTCATCCGCGTCCGTGCGGAAGCGCGCCTGCTCGGGCTTGAGGGGCTGTGCGCCAAAGCCCGCATGGCTGTACAGCACAGGCAGCATGGTCATGCCGATGCCGCTGAGGCGCGCCGCCGCCAGCACCCGTTCGGCCGTTTCGGCGGGACGCGCATACAGCGCGCCGGCCGCATCGCGCTGCAGGTAGTGAAATTCGCACACGGACGTGTAGCCATGGCGCAGGCATTCGGCAAACAGCTGCGCGGCGATGGCCTCCACCTGCTCCGGCGTGATGTGGCGCGCAAAGCGGTACATCAGCTCGCGCCAGGTCCAGAAGCTATCGGGGCCGTCTCCGGCGACTTCCGTCATGCCGCCCAGCGCCCGCTGGAACGCATGCGAATGCAGGTTGACCATGCCGGGCAAGACATATTCGGCCACTTCCACGCCTGACGACACGGTGGCGCCCTCCGTCACCGCCGTCAAGTCGCCGGCCGCATCCCATTCCAGCAGCACATCGCGGCGCCAGCCTTGCGGCAGCAGCGCATGGCGCGCGAACAAACAGCCGTTCAACGCGCCACCAATGCCACGGCCGCTTCCATCATCCGGCGCAGCAGCGGCTGCACTTGCGCGGCCAGGTCGGGCCGGTAGCCGAACGGCTCCGCCTCGTCCATGCCAGGTTCATTCATGTACAGGCACTGGCACATCTCGAGCTGGATCGCCTGCACGCGCTTGTCCGGCTGGCCGTAATGGCGCGTGATATGGCCGCCCTTGAAGCGGCCGTTCAAGGCCACGGTAAATGTATCCTGCGCGCGCGCGATATCGACCACGGCGGACGTCAGGCCCGCATCGCAGCTGGCGCCATCGGCCGTGCCGAAGTTCAGGTCGGGCAGCTTGCCGTCGAAGAAGCGCGGCACATGCGAGGCGATGGAATGGGCATCCCACAGCACCACGGCGCCATGCACGCGCAGCAGGCGGTCCAGTTCCGCGCGCAGCTGCGCATGATACGGCGCCCAGTAGCGCTGCAATCGGCGCTGCACGTCGGCCGCATCGGGTTCCTTGCCGGCCAGGTACAGCGGTTCGCGATGGAAGGTATCGTTGGGCAGCAAGCCCGTCGTATCCTGGCCCGGGTACAGATTCGTGTCTTCCTGCGGGCGGTTCAAGTCGATGGCGTAGCGCGACCAGCGCGCCGACAGCACCGACGCATCCATCTCCTGCAGGAAGCCATACAGCTCGCGCAAATGCCAGTCCGTGTCGGCCTTGACGAGGGCCTGCGGCGTCATGCGCGCGGCGATATCGTCCGGTAAGTCGGTGCCCACGTGGGGCATCGACACGAGCAGCGGGATGCTGCCTTCGTTGAAGCGGAAATCCATGCTTGTCTCCTTGCGCCCGCTTAAGCGTAAAGCGGGGCGAACAAATTCTTGCAGGTGCCGCTCAATTCACCGTGCAGCACCATCTGCTTGGCCGCTTCGATGTCGGGCGCGAAGAAGCGGTCGGCGTCGAAGAACGGCACTTTCTGGCGCAGCTGATGGTGCACGTGCTCCAGGTGCGGCGAGGTTTTCAGCGGACGGTGGAAATCGATGCCCTGCGCG
This sequence comes from Janthinobacterium sp. GW456P, assembly GCF_002127655.1. Classification (GTDB taxonomy): domain Bacteria; phylum Pseudomonadota; class Gammaproteobacteria; order Burkholderiales; family Burkholderiaceae_D; genus Janthinobacterium. Next base: position 39,727 of record NZ_NEHB01000024.1, on the reverse strand, counting down.
GCGGCCAGCAGCTCGATGCCGACGATGACGGCCGTGTTGTGCGCCATGTCGTCCAGGCGACGCCCGGCGAACGTGGCCATGCTCACGTGGTCTTCCTGGTTGGCGGAAGTCGGCAGGCTGTCAACGCTGGCCGGGTGCGCCAGCGACTTGTTTTCGGACGCCAGCGCGGCCGCCGTCACATGGGCGATCATGAAGCCGGAATTGACGCCCGGATCGCGCACGAGGAAGGGCGGCAGGCCGGAGAGCGTGGCGTCGATCAGCAGGGCGATGCGGCGCTCGGCCAGCGCGCCGATCTCAGAAATCGCCAGCGCCAGCGTGTCGGCGGCAAAGGCCACCGGTTCGGCATGGAAATTGCCGCCCGAGACGATCTCCGCGTGCCCGTTGGGACCATCCTGGAAAATCAGCGGATTGTCCGTGACGGCATTGGCTTCGATCAGCAGGGTGCGGCCCGCATTGCCGATCAGATCCAGGCAGGCGCCCATGACTTGCGGCTGGCAGCGCAGGCTGTACGGGTCCTGCACGCGCTCGTCGCCTTCCAGGTGCGAGGCACGGATCGCGCTGTGCGCCACCAGCTGGCGGTACATCTGCGCGGCCAGGATCTGCCCCGGCTGTCCCCGCACGGCGTGCACGCGCGCGTCGAATGGCGCATCGCTGCCCTTGGCCGCGTCCAGCGACAGCGCGCCCGTGACCATGGCCGCTTCCAGCAGGCGCTCGGCCATGAACAGGCCATGCAGCGCCAGCGCGTTCGACACCTGCGTGCCGTTGATCAGGGCCAGGCCCTCCTTCGCCGCCAGCACCACGGGCGCGATGCCCGCCTGCGCCAGCGCCTCGGGCGCCGCCATCAATTCGCCGTTGACGCGCACCTCGCCCACGCCCAGCATGGCCAGGGTCATGTGCGACAGCGGCGCCAGGTCGCCCGAGGCGCCGACGGAACCCTTGGCGGGAATGGCCGGCATGATACCCGCGTTGTACAGGGCGATCAGGGTGTCGACGATCAGCGGGCGCACGCCGGAAAAGCCGCGCGCCAGGCTGCCGATCTTCATCAGCATGATCAGACGCACGACGGCGTCCGACAGCAGTTCGCCCGTGCCGACGGAATGCGACAGGATCAGGTTGCGCTGCAATTGCTCAAGCTTCTCGTCGGGGATGCGCGTCTTGGCCAGCAGGCCGAAGCCCGTGTTGATGCCGTAGGCCGCGTCGCCCTTGGCGACAATGGCTTGCACGGCGGCGGCCGACGCCTCGATGACGGGATAGGCCTCGGCGGCGAGGATCAGTTTCGCAGGCGCGGCCCAGACGGTGCGCAGGTCGCCCAGGGTCATCGCGCCCGGTTTCAGGGTCCAACTTTTGGCATGCTGTGTCATAGTCATTCGCGTATCAATCTCAAGGAATCATGGGAAGAATCAGGCCGTTGCGCTTGGCGCAGGCGGCCGCGGTTTCATAGCCGGCATCGGCATGGCGCATGACGCCCGAGCCGCTGTCGTTGACCAGCACTCTCGCCAGGCGTTTCGCCGCGCCTTCCGTGCCGTCGGCCACGATGACCATGCCCGCATGCTGAGAATACCCCATTCCCACGCCGCCGCCATGGTGCAGCGAGACCCAGGTGGCGCCGCCGGCCGTGTTCAGCATGGCGTTCAGCAGCGGCCAGTCGGAGACGGCGTCCGTGCCGTCCTTCATGCTTTCCGTCTCGCGGTTCGGGCTGGCGACGGAACCCGTGTCCAGGTGGTCGCGGCCGATGACGATGGGGGCCTTCAGTTCGCCCGTGCGCACCATCTCGTTGAAGGCCAGGCCAGCGATGTGGCGCTCGCCCAGCCCGAGCCAGCAGATGCGCGCCGGCAGGCCCTGGAAGGCGATGCGCTCGCGCGCCATATCCAGCCAGTGGTGCACCTGCTTGTGGTGCGGGAACAGCTCCTTGATCTTCGCATCCGTTTTATAGATGTCTTCCGGGTCGCCCGACAGGGCCACCCAGCGGAACGGGCCACGTCCTTCGCAGAACTGCGGGCGAATGTAGGCGGGCACGAAGCCGGGGAAATCGAAGGCGTTCTGCACGCCCTGATCGAACGCCACCTGGCGGATATTGTTGCCGTAATCGACCGTATGCACGCCCATGGCGTGGAAATCGAGCATGGCCTGCACGTGGGCGGCGCAGGAATCGGCGGCGGCCACCGTCAGGCGCGCGTGGCGCTGCGGGTCCTGCTGCGCCGCCTTCCAGTCCGACACGCTCCAGCCGCGCGGCAGGTAGCCGTTGACCAGGTCGTGCGCGGAGGTCTGGTCCGTCACCAGGTCCGGCACCAGACCGCCCGCCTTGGCGCGGCGCACCAGTTCCGGCAGCACTTCTGCCGCGTTGCCCAGCAAGCCAATGGAAATGGCTTCCTTGCGCCCGGTATGGTATTTCACCAGTTCCAGGGCTTCATCCAGGCTGGCCGCCTGTTTATCGAGGTAGCGCGTGCGCAAACGGAAATCGATGCTGCTTTGCTGGCATTCGATATTGAGCGAGACGGCGCCCGCCATGGTGGCGGCCAGCGGCTGCGCGCCGCCCATGCCGCCCAGGCCCGCCGTCAAGATCCAGCGCCCGCCCCAGTCGCCGCCGAAATGCTGGCGGCCCGCCTCGGCGAAGGTTTCATAGGTGCCCTGCACGATGCCCTGCGTGCCGATATAGATCCAGCTGCCGGCCGTCATCTGGCCGTACATGAACAGGCCCTGGCGATCGAGTTCGTTGAAGTGTTCCCAATTCGCCCATTTCGGCACCAGGTTGGAGTTCGCGATCAGCACGCGCGGCGCGTCCGCGTGGGTCTGGAACACGCCCACCGGCTTGCCGGACTGGATCAGCAGGGTCTGGTCGTCTTCCAGTGCGCGCAAGGAAGCGAGGATCTGGTCGAAGCAGGCCCAGTTGCGCGCTGCGCGGCCGATGCCGCCGTAGACGACCAAGTGCTGCGGATTTTCCGCCACTTCCGCGTCCAGGTTGTTCTGCAACATGCGATAGGCCGCCTCGGCCTGCCAACTCTTGCAAGCCTTGACCGTGCCGCGCGGCGCGCGGATGGTACGGCTGGCATCAAAGCGTGGATCGGTGTCCATTGTGCTGTTCATGCTGTCTCCTCGTAGGGTGCGAGCGGACATGCGTGGTCCGCCCTGGTACTCCCAGCATAGGTTGTCTATACAACCAAGTCAACAGATTTTTGCCAGCGGCCAGCGCCTATTTTTTCTCGAACACGCGCTTGCCCGCCACCCACGTCTGCAGCACCTGCGTCTTGCCAATCGCGGCCGGCGCCACCTTGAACAGGTCTTGGTCGACGACGACGAAGTCGGCCCATTTGCCCGCTTGCAGGGTGCCGATGACCTTGTCCTGGTGCGCCGCCCAGGCCGCGTCCAGCGTGAAGCAGCGCAGCGCTTCGGTCACCGTCATGGCTTGCCGCGGATACCAGCCGCCGGCCGGGAACCCCTCGCTGTTTTGCCGCGTGACGGCCGCGTGGATGCCCTCGAACGGGTTCGGCGACTCGATGGGAAAGTCCGATCCGCAGGCGATGCGCGAGCCTTGCGCAAGGAAGGTGCGCCACGCATACGCGCCCTGGATGCGCTCGTGGCCCACGCGCTGCTCCGCCATGTTCTGGTCGGACGTGGCGTGCGTGGGCTGCATCGACGGCACGATCCCCAGAGTCTTGAAACGGGGGATATCGGACAACTGCACTACTTGCGCGTGCTCCATGCGGTGGCGCAGGCCCGCGCTATGGTATTGCGCCATCAAGGTCTGGTAGCCGTCGAGAATCTGATGGTTGCCCGCGTCGCCGATGGCGTGCACGTTCACCTGGTAGCCGGCGCGCATGGCTTTTTCCATCTTCGCGCGCATGGCGGCGTCCTTGTAGAACAGCAGGCCGCTGGTGGTCGGATCGTCGCTGTAGGGCGCCAGCAGGGCGGCGCCGCGGCTGCCCAGGGCGCCGTCGGACAGCAGTTTCACGGCGCGCAAGGCGTACATGTCGCGCGCATAGCTTTTTAATGGGCCGCTTTTCGACAATGCGTCGAAGTCTTCCGTCGTGTCGGCAATCATGCCGTACACGCGCACCGTCAGCTTGCCGTGATCCGCGTAATCGCGGAACAGCCGGTCCTGCATCTGGCCGATGCCCGCATCGTGCACGCTGGTCAGGCCCGCCTGCGACAGCTGCGCCAGCGCGCCATCGAGGGCGGCGCGGTTTTCCACGTCGCCCGGCTTGGGCAGCACGGCATCCATCAAGTCCATGGCATTATCGACCAGCACGCCGGTGGCATTGCCATCCGCATCGCGTTCGATCTTGCCGCCGGCCGGATCCGGCGTGGCGCGCGTGATACCGGCCAGCGCCAGCGCACGGCTGTTGGCCCAGCCCGCGTGGCCATCGACCCGGCGCAGCCATACGGGCCGCGCGCTTTCCGCCGCATCGAGTTCCGCGGCCGTGGGAAAGCGCCCCAGCTTCCAGATTTCCTGGTTCCAGCCATTGCCGACGACCCAGCTGCGCTCGGGATGCGCGCGGGCGAAGTCGCCCACGGCCTGCACGGCGGCCTGCAGCGACGACGAACCGTACAGCATCACGCCGCTGGCGATCGTCCCCAGGCCGAACACGTGGCCGTGCGCGTCGATCAGCCCAGGCAGCACGGTCTTGCCCTGCACGTCGACGTGGGTGGCGCCCTTGGCCGCCTTGCGCTTCACCTGCGCGGCGCTGCCGACGGCCAGCAGCTTGCCCGTATCGTCAAACGCCAGCGCCGTGAAGCGCAGCACCTTGCCGGCTGCGTCGAGCGTGTAGCCGTTGGCATTGTGGATGATGGTATCGGCGTGGGCATGGGGCAGCGCGAGGGCGCCCAGGCAGGCGAGCGTGAGCAGGGTGCGGCGCAGTGGCAGTATCGGCATTTCCATCTCCAGGTCTTTTATTCAGTCAATGAGCGAAAAGACGAGTGTATAGAAATTGGCAAAATGGTCAATCAGGCAGCAGTGGGTTGCCGCAGCATCAGCCAGTAATCGCAACCCGTGACGGCTTCCGCGTAACGCCCCGCCACCGCGAAGCCCATCCGGGCATAAAACGGCAGGCTGCGTTCGTTGTAGGTCTCCAGGAAGCACGCGGCGCCCGCCGCATCGACGGCCGCCAGCCCCGGCGCCAGCACGGACACGCCCAGTCCCCGCCCCTGCGCGTCCGGGGCGATGCCGGCGATCGACAAATACCAGGCCGCGCCCAAGTCGTGCGATGCCAGCGCGTGCTCCATGTTTTCGACGATGGCCGAAAAGTGTGCAAAGCCGCGCTCCCCCAGTAGCATGCGCAAGGCGTCTTCGCGCTGCGCGTACGCGGCCTGGCGCTCGGCTACCGGCGTATCCGTTGTCCAGATGGCGGCGCCACTGCCCCCGTCATCAGTCAGGTCGACGCGGCCCGCCTGCCGGCCTTCGGCCAGCGCCAGCGCAAAATAAGTCACCAGCATTTCCAGCCGCGCCACCTCGTCCTCGCCGCACGCCACCGTGACGGCGCGGTAAAACGGGTCGCCGATCAGGGCGGCGGCCAGACTGCGGGCGGCTTGCGATGCTTCAGTATGGGGGGCGCTGGACATGGGTTCTCTTTCTGTTCGTTGTATCTTTTTATTGCGACGCCCGGCATCTTAACGCAAGCACCCAAGCCTTGCGCCCAGTCAATACCTCCCCGCCGCCGCTGGCCTACGCTGGCGTTTTATCGCGGAGCCCTCCATGGCCAGGCACCATGTCATCAGCACCACCGGCTGCGACGTGTTCTTCAAGCTCGTCACGCACTACAAGAACAGCTTCGGCGCGCGCTTCGACAGCATGATCGTCACCTTCAGCGCCGATGGCCAGCCCGTGCTGGGCGCCACCCTGCGCAACGCGACAAGCGGCTGCGAACTGCACCGCCTGGCCGGCCAGCCCGACGAATGCTGATGCTGCGGCTACGACGAACAGCTGGAATTCGTCTCGCAAAACAAGGTGCCGCTTGCGCACGCCGACTACCGGCTCACCTTGAGCAATGGCGAAACGTGGACGGGGACGACGGATGCGAAGGGACGCACGGGGCGCGTGGCCAGCAAGCAGGAAGCAGTGATTACCCAGACCGAATTCCTGCCCCACGCGGACAAATCGCCGTGCTGCGCCAACGCCCCGAAACACGCGGCGCCAGCCGTCAAGGTCGTCCAGCTCGATGGCGTCAAGACGACCGACAAGGACGTCGGTTCGTCCGTCAAACTGGTCAAAGTCAAGGACAAGGTTCGCCCGCTGACCAGTGGCGAGATCGACATGGCGTGGATGCTGTTCCAGGACGCGATCGACTACGGCAAGGTCAAGGTGCATGGCGAACCGTATTTGTGGTTCGGTTTACAGCCGAAGAACGTGGCCATGACGCCGGATGGGGAGATTTACTTTCATGAGTCGGAATTTCGAGAAGATTTTTCAAAGGAAAAGCCAAGGCCAAAAAACTGGTTCATGCATGAAATGGTGCATGTTTGGCAGCATCAATTGAATTATCCAGTGGCGATACGGGGACTTGTCAGGCTAGGTTTGGATTACAAGTATGTACTACTACCGAAGAAAAAATTATCGGATTACAACATGGAAGCACAAGGTGACCTGCTCGCAGACTATCACACACTGAAGTATTTAAAAGATCCAGACGCAATGCGCCAACCGAAATATCAACACTCCCTACAACTTTATGAAGAGGTATTACATGATTTTTTCAAAGATAGGAAAAGCAAGGCAAATCTGCCCGGCCGTAATGCTGAGCACGAGCCTTTGTTTGACATACCATGACGCTTTCGGCATGTCCCGCATGGCATACGCGGAAGTACAGCTAAAAAACGGCATTCCCTGTTTCTCTATTTCTGAAAAGGAAGGAGCACGCAACGGGGTTCCGCAGATTAGTGCGGTCGTACTGACAGATGTATCCGTCAAGCCTGCAGTCAAAGTATGGTCTTTTCTTTTACCGGGCACAGCAACTATCCCTGTGCATGCCAAGTCCTGCCTTTTGTATGGGCTTGCTCCAGCAACGGCAGAGGTCAAGCCACCCAAAGCTCCGCCGCTGAAAACGGGGCGCATGTATGACGTCTTCCTGAACGGTGGGCCAGCCGATCCTTCAGATCCTACTCGCGGTTACGTCGGGAAATTTTGCTTGATGACAGGTATCTCCGGTGAGCGCAAGATTCTTCTTATCGACAGCGATAGCCAAGCCTGGATAGATGAAATCTGCCCCGTTCAGAAATAGGAAAAACATGATCTCCTTGCAGCAGAATGCCCTGTTCAGACTCCTCATGTTCCTCAGCCTGCATGCCTGTGCAACATCACGCATCGCCGATGCTGAAATCAATTCAGTGAATGGCACGCCCTGCTTCACAATCTCACAAACGGAAGAGAAACGTAACGGCCAGCCACTCCTGGGAGCACTCAGCATTTCAGACCTGTCAGAAAAGCCCGTCGTTGGTATGTGGAGTTTTTATATGACTGGTGGAAAAAAAGTACCGCTCTCGTCAAAAAGCTGCCTTCGGTATGGTGACCTTCCCCAGGGAGCGAACGGCATGCCCGCCCCTCAACTGCAAACAGGACGGGTCTACAGCATTTTCCTCAATGGAAGACCAAATGATCCTTCCGACCCCACCTATGGCTACATGGGAAAGTTTTGCATAGTAGCCACGGCCACTGGTGAACGAAAAATCATCGCCATTGGCAGCGACACGCCAGCGTGGAAACAGGATAGTTGCCCGGAACATTTGCTCATCAGATAGTGCGAGGATCACCATGCCATATCGTCACACACTGTTATTCCTGCTTGCCACCCTGACGGCCATCGATGCCTCGGCATGGTCGCGCATGGGCCGCGCCGCCGTCATCACGGAAGCGGGCCTGCCCTGCTTCAAGATTGCCACTGAAGAGGAACGTTCAAGGGGGCCTGTCAGCCTGAAGATGCTGACGATCAGCACACCTGGGCCGAATGGCTGGAAAGATGTATGGACGGTCATGTTTCCCAATGCCTCATTTGGCGACCCCAGCTATCGTCTGCCAAACAAGGGATGCGTGCGCTACGGCAAGGCTCCCGAGGGGGCCGAGAGCAGCGATGCCGCGCCGCTGCTTGCGGGTAAAGTGTATGGCGTATCCTTCCTGGGACGGCCGCCATCCGCGTCCGATCCCACTTCGCGCTACTCGGCAGATTTCTGCCTGCTCACGGCACCCGCCGGAGGCTTCCAGGTGATTCAGCTGAAAAATAGCAAAAATATTTGTGCGCCCGAGGAAAAACCAAGATAGCGCGTGCCATGACATCCGTCACGCACAGACCACTCCTCGCGCTCAAGAAGACTTGGACGGAACCACCTCAATCGTTTCCTCCCCCCGCCTCGCCGGCGCCCGGAACCATTCACCGGGCGGCACCACGTGCGACTCTTTCGGGTCGTCGATATAGTGCGGCGAGGTGATCTGCACGTCGAATTCGTTGAAGACGTCGATGATGTTCTGGTGCAAGCGGTTCAGCACTTCGGCACGCTGGCGGGGGACTTCGGCGCTGGCATAGGCGACGAGACGATATTGCACGTAGTAATCCTGCAAGGCCAGCTGCATCACGTACGGTTTCGGCGTGGTCGACAGTTCCGGCGTGCGCGAGGCGGCCAGTTCCAGCATGGCGTGCACTTGCCGCCAGGGCGTGGCGTAGCCGATGGTGACGGTGGAGTCGAGCACGAAGCCGCCGCCGGGCTGGGCGCGCGAATAATTCTTTGTCGTTTGCGACATCACCCAGGCGTTCGGCAAGGCGACTTCCTCGCCGAGTCCCGTGCGCAAACGCGTCTCGAACATACCGAGCTCGACCACCGTGCCTTCGCTGTCGCCCACGCGCACATATTCCCCCTTGCGCAGGGCGCGCGTGTACATCAGGATCAGGCCGCTGGCGCCCTGGCCCACGATGCTCGATGCGCCGATTGACACCATCAGGCCGACCAGCACGGAAAGTCCCTGGAAGGCGGCCGTGTGCGAACCGGGCAGGTACGGATACGCCATGGCCAGCGCGAACAGCCAGATCACCACGCTGGCGATGCGGCGCGTGGGCAGGGCCGTATCCTTGTCTAGCCAGCCGATCTGCAATTCGCCGCTTTCCACGCGCTTGAACAGCGAGGCGGCCGTGGCGGCGATCAGGCGCGCGATGGCGAAGATCACGCATACCAGCACCAGCCCCGGCAAGGCGCCGATGATGGCGTGGAAAACATCGGCAGCCACGTCGAACAGATAGCCGCTCAGGCTTTCGCCCCAGGAGCGCGTGTAGGGCAGGCGGCCCAGCACGAAGGCGGCCCACAGATAGGTGGCCATCAGGCGCAAGCCCCACAGCACGGCGCTCAGCAGTTGATACGCGAAGGCGATGTAGTGTTCGGCGTCGAGCACGCGCACATTCTTCAGGCGCACGTCGCGCAGGCGCGAGGCCAGCAGGATGCCGCTGCGGCGCTTGGCCCAGCGGTAAAAGCGCGTCAGACCCATCCACACCAGCCAGAACACGAGGGTGGCGGCCGCGCACACGGCGGCGGCGATCGCCAGGTAGCGCCAGCTGCCCTGTTCGCGATAGTCAGCCACGGCCTTGCTCAACTCGCCGGCCGCCGTTTTCGCCACGCTTTCCGTCGTGTCGCCGGCCAGCAAGTTGACGTCGCCAGGCACGACGACGAACAGTTGCACGCCATCGAGCAGCACTTGCGTGCCTTCGGGAATGATCCGCGTGCTCGCCTGCAAGGGACCGTTTTTCGCCAGCACGCTTTCCAGGCGGCGCTGCGCGCCGATGGCCCGTTCATCGGGCGGATAGCCGGCCAGCGCGGCGCGGAAGACGAAGACCTTGCGGTTGGCAAACATCAGCGGCGCCGTCTTGACGATGGCAGCCTGCGACGGCGCGATGGCGGTCGCGGCTTCCGCAACGAGCGAGGATGCGCCCTCGTCCGCGTGGGCTGCGGGCAGCAGAAAGATCGTCAACAGGCACAACAGGCGGAGCAACGCGGACATGGCAGAAATGAAAGAGTGACAAGGTGAGCCATCATGCCATGTAATTGCGGAAACTCAAGCGCCGCACCTACCGTTCAGCTCGCATCATGAAAAATGATGCCCAGGGTGTGGCGCGTGCCCGAGCGCAGGCGCGACACGCCATAGCGCATGTTGACGCGGTAACTGCCCCGCGTGCCGTTGACGGGGCGCAGCGCCACGGGAAAGATCACGGCGTCACCCTGCGCCAGGGGCACGACTTCGGCGCGCGACTGCATGCGCGGGCGCTGCTCCGTCAGCACGAACTCGCCGCCCGTGAAATCGTCTTGCGGGCGCGACAGCAGAACGGCCAGCTGCAGCGGAAACACGTGCTCGCCATACAGGTCCTGGTGCAGGCAGTTGTAATCGCCCTCGCGATAGCGCAAGAGCAAGGGCGTGGGCCGCGTCTGCCCCGCCGCATGGCAGCGCGCGAGAAAATCGGCGTGGCTGGACGGAAAGCGCGCGTCCAGGCCCATGCTGGCGTGCCAGCGGTTGGCAATCGTCGCCAGCGGCCCATAGAACTGTTCGCGCAAGGCGGCCACCAGGTCCGGCAGCGGATGCGCCCAGTACTGGTACTCGCCCTGGCCGAAGCCATGGCGCTGCATCACCACCCTGCTGCGAAAACGCGACGCATCGCCATACTGCGCCGTCAGCGCCGCGCACTGCGCGGGATTGAGCAAGCGCGGCACGACGGCGCAGCCGTACCGGTTCAGCTCCTCCTCGAGCTGCCGCCAGTCGAGCGCCCTCACCGCTCGCCCTCGCGTTCCAGCAGCGCCTGCTTGCGTTCCACGCCCCAGCGGTAGCCGGACAGCGCGCCATCGTTGCGCACGACCCGGTGGCAGGGGATGGCGACGGCCAGCGCATTGGCGGCGCAGGCGCCCGCCACGGCGCGCGCGCCTTTCGGCGCGCCGATGCGGCGGGCCAGCTCGGCATAGCTGACGGTGCTGCCGGCGGGAATCTCGCGCAAGGCTTGCCATACGCGCTGCTGGAACACCGTGCCGCGCACGTCGAGCGGCAAGTCCAGGCCCAGGCCCGGCGCCTCGACCAGTCCCACCACCTGCGCCACCGTCTGTTCATAGTCGGGCTCGGCACCGCGCAGCTCGGCTTGCGGAAAGCGGTCCTGCAAGTCGCGCAGCAGCACTTCCGGGTCGTCGTCGATCAAGATCGCGCAGATGCCCTTCTCCGTACTGGCTACGAGGAGGGCGCCCAGCGAACACTGCGCGATGGCGAAGCGGATCACGGCGCCACTGCCGCCGGCACGGAATGCGCCCGGCGTCATGCCCAGCAAGCCAGGCGTGGCGGCGTACAGGCGGCCGCTGGAATTGAAGCCGGCCGCATACAAGGTTTGCGTGACGTTCGCCGCGCCCTGCAAGCCGGCCTTCAGGCGCTCGCCGCGCCGCGCCGCCGCATAGGCTTTCGGCGTGATGCCCGTGTGCGCCTTGAAGACGCGATGGAAGTGAAAGCGGCTCATGCCGGCCGCCTGCGCCAGCGCATCCAGGTCGGGCAGCTCGTCGCTGGCGTCGATCAAACGGCAGATGTCGGCCACGATGGCCGCCTGGCGCTGGGCCAGGGGCGGCAAGTTCGGTTTGCAGCGCAGGCAAGGGCGGAAACCGGCCGCCTCCGCCTGCTCGCACGTGGCGTGGAAGGCCACGTTGCGGCGCAAGGCGGGACGCGCGGCGCAGGACGGACGGCAATATACGCCCGTCGTGCGCACCGAGTAATAAAAGGCGCCGTCGGCGTCGGGCGCGCGCCGCTGCAGGGCGTCCCAGCGTTCATCGTCAGTCAGGTAAGCGTGTTCCATGGCGAACTCCGTGCAGGTCAATAACAAGTAGCCAGCATAGCCGGCACCGGTGCACGCCACACTCCGGCGCTTGCTTTTGAATTCGAAAAAAGGCTGGCGGCAGGCGGCGTGCTCGGTGCTAAAATCGGCCATCGCGCCTCCAGCCGGCGGCGCGCCCTGCCCGCGCCCCGGAGAAACCGCATTGGACGATCACAATACACAAGAAAATACGCCCATTTTCCAGCGCATCAAGGATTTTCTGCTGGCCGGCATCGCCGCCGGACGCTGGAAGGAAGGCGACGTGATTCCATCCGAGCAAGCGCTGGTGAAGCAATTCGGCGTCTCGCGCATGACGGTCAACCGCGCCGTGCGCGAACTGACCAGCGAACAGGTGCTGACGCGGCGCCAGGGTTCCGGCACGTATGTGGCGCAGCAAAAATACCAGGCGACCTTGTTGGAAATCAAGAGTATCGCCGATGAAGTGCGGGCGCGCGGACATATCCACCGCAGCAGCCTGCAATTGCTGGAACGTACGAAAGCCTCGGATTTGCTGGCCAAGCAATTCGGCCTGCCGCCGGAACACCCGCTGTTCCACTCGCTGATCGTGCATTTTGAAAACGGCGTGCCGATCCAGGTGGAAGACCGCTGGGTCAATCCCGAGTGCGCGCCCGACTATATGACGCAGGACTTTTCCAGCATCACGCCGAACGAATACCTGATGGCGGCCGCGCCCCTGCAAGGGGCCACCTACAGCATCGAAGCGCTGTCGGCGCCGCGCGACATCGCCGAAATGCTGGCCATCGACACGAAACAGGCCTGCCTGGTGCTGCGCCGCCAGACGCGCTCGGGCGGCAAGATCGCCTCGATCGCCACCATGTGGCATCCCGGGCACCGCTATCAATTCGCCGGAAGTTTCGCCTAAGAACACCTGGAAGAACCTGCCGCGCGTCGCGCTTTGCGGCCTGTGATGCTCACCGGCTCGCGACGGTTTGATCAGGTGCTCTACAGATCGCTGATTCCGTAGCACGATTTCACGCAAACTTTCTCACAAATTCTCACCAAACCGCGAAAAAAATGGCCATTCCGGGACGAAAAAAACCCCATTTTGGCTGTTTCAGAACTTAAATACCCCGAGCAAATATTCGATGCTATAGTTGCCGCCAGAAAGCGCCGCAGGCGTTTATTTAAGCGCGCATCATGCACTGTCAGCCCAGTTCCATCATGCCCCAGAAAGGGATGCATTTGTCGTATTGCAGCCACACGAGTTTCAGCGCATCACGCCGACGGCGCCCTGCGCTGCTTCGGCTCGCGCATACGATGCTGGCGGCAGGCATGACGCTTTCGTTGCCGGCGCAGGCGGCGGTACACGGCATGGCGCCAACACTGCTGTGGCCTTACGCTGCCGCCAGCGCCACCGCCCTGGCGGGAGTGGCTTGCTGGCAAGCCTGGCGGCTGCGGCAACAGTTGCGCCGCCTGCTACTGCCCGCGCATGCCCTGGCCGAACAGGACGCCGGGCAAGCCTTGCGCGGTGCGGCCATGGCTGGCTGGACCTGGCGGCGACAGGCCGACCGGCTACAGTTCGCGCCCCAGTACCAGGACGTGCTGGGCGACAAAAGCGCCAGGCTCGACCATGCACTGGACGAGTGGCTGGCCGAAGTGCACCGCGACGACCGCGCGCGCCTGAGCCTGGCCTTTCGCCAGCATCTGGATGGCCAGGCGCCCGGCACCTTCAATTGCGAATTCCGCTTGCGCCACAGCGACGGCCACTGGCGCTGGCTGCTGGCGCGCGGCGCCGTGCTGACACGCGCCTCGGATGGCGCCGCCACGCAGGCCAGCGGCATCGTCTGCGATATCAGCGAGCGCAAACAGGATGAGCAATCGCGCATGCGCTCGATGCTGGAAGCGGCGCCCGAAGCCATGCTGGTGGCCGACGTCGAAGGCAAGGTGCACTACGCCAACCAGATCGGCGCGCGCTGCTTCGGCTATCCGCTGGCCGAATTGACGGGCATGTCGCTGGAACAACTGGTGCCGGAAAGCACGGCAAGCCACTCCGTCGGCGACCCGCAAGCGCGGCACAGTCTGCCAGGCCGGGTGATGATGGCGCGCCGCCGCGACGGCACGCACTTCCCCGCCAAGGTCAGCCTGTCGCCGCTGCGCATGGCCGGGCAAGTGTTTTCCATCGTCTCGCTGCGCGACATGACGCAGCGGCAACGCGCCGAGGAAGCCCTGCACGCCAGTTCGGAACGCTACCGCCTGATCGTGCAGACGGCCGCCGAAGGCATCTGGATGACGGATGCGGACGGCAAGACCACCTTCGTCAACCCGAAGATGGCGCACATGCTGGGCTACACGGTGCAGGAAATGCTGGGCCGCCCCTTGCTCGACTTCATGGACCGCGACAGCCAGCTGCTGATGCAGCGCCGCCTGGCCAGCCACGGCAGTGCCGCCAGCCAGCCGGACCAGGTCGATTTCCGTTTCTTCCGCAAGGATCAGTCCAGCCTGTGGGGCTTGCTGTCGAGCACCAGCATCCAGTCGGACAATGGCGAACCGGGCGGCACCCTGGCGATGATCACCGACATCACGGAACGGCGCCAGGCGTCGATCGCCCTGTCGAACTCGAGCCAGCGCATGGCGTCCGTCTTCGGCGCCGTGACGAACGGCCTGGTGGTGCAGGACAGCCATGGCCACATCCTGGAAAGCAACGCCGCCGCCGAGCGCATGCTGGCGGCCAGTCCGGCCGGCAACAGCCTGTGGCAAGCCATCCGCGAAGACGGTTCCGCCTTCGACCAGCGCAGCCATCCCGTGCACATCACCCTGTCGACGGGCGAGGCCATGCGCGACGTGCTGATGGGCGTGCAGCAGCCCGACGGCAGCCTGTCGTGGCTGTCCGTAAATACCGAGGCCATCCGCGATGAATACGGCAAGGTGGGCATGGTGGTGGCCAGTCTGACGGACATCACGTATCACAAGCGCAGCGAGAGCGCCTTGCGCGAACTGAATGAACATCTGGAAGAGCGCGTGGCGCAGCGCACCGAGCAGCTGGACCAGGCCAAGCAGGTGGCAGAGGAAGCGAGCCTGGCGAAGGGGCAATTCCTGGCCAACATGAGCCATGAAATCCGCACGCCGATGAATGGCGTGATCGGCATGGCGTATCTGGCCTTGAAAACGGACCTGGAACCGCGCCAGCGCGATTACCTGGAAAAAATCCGCTTTGCCGGCGAACACTTGCTGGGCATCATCGACGACATCCTCGACATCTCGAAAATCGAGGCGGGCAAGCTGGAGATCGAGCGCGTCAACTTCAGTTTCGACCACGTGGTGCAAACCTTGATGACGGTGGTGGCGCCGCGCGCCGCCGGCAAGAACCTGGAACTGCTGTTCGAGATCGACCCGCAATTGCCGGCCGTGCTCGTGGGCGACCCGTTGCGCCTGGGGCAGGTGCTGATCAACTACGCCAATAACGCCATCAAGTTCAGCGAACAGGGCAGCATTACCGTGAAAGTGCGCAAGGTCGTGGCGGACGCCAAGCACTGCCTGGTGCGCTTTGAAGTGTGCGACCACGGCATCGGCCTGTCGCAGGACGAGATGAGCAAGCTGTTCCAGTCCTTCCAGCAGGCCGACACCTCGACCACGCGCGAATATGGCGGCACGGGCCTGGGCCTGGCCATCTGCAAGCAGCTGGCGCAGCTGATGGGCGGCGACGTGGGCGTCGACAGCCGTCCCGGCGCCGGCAGCACCTTCTGGTTCACGGCCAACCTGGGCATTTCCGACCAGGCGGCGCCCGCCATGCTCGACAGCATGGTGCAGACGGCGGCGGCCATGCGCGCCAGCGCCGACGCGGCCCTGGTGATGCGCACGCTCAAGCATGCGCGCATCCTGCTGGTGGAGGACAACACGTTTAATCAGCAAGTGGCGCTGGAATTGCTGGAAGAAGCGGGCGCCTCCGTCTGCCTGGCCAACAATGGCGAGGAGGCGCTCGACCTGCTGCGCCAGACCCAGTTCGACTGCGTGCTGATGGACGTGCAGATGCCGCTGATGGATGGCTTGCAGGCGACGCGCCACATCCGCGCCGACCCGCAGTTGGCACACCTGCGCGTGCTGGCCATGACGGCCACGGCCACCAGCGAAGACCGCGTGCGCTGCCTGGACGCGGGCATGGACGATTTCATTTCCAAGCCCATCCAGCCGGCCATGATGTACCAGACCATCGCCAGCTGGCTGCCGGCGCGCGACACGCCGCCGCCACCGGCGCGCACGCGCGCCGCGCCCGCCTTCAAGACGACGCTGGCGGGCGACCCGCAGGTAATCGACCTGTCGATCCTGGCCAAGTTGCTCGGTTACAACCCGGAAAAGGTGCGCAAATTCGCCTTCAAGTTCCTGCAGACGACGCAGGATGGCTTTGGCGACATCGATGCGGCCCTGGCGCGCGGCGACGTGCACCAGGTGCGCGAACTGGGGCACCGCATCAAGTCGTCGGCGCGCACCGTGGGCGCCCTGGGGCTGGCCGAACTGTGCCACAACCTGGAAACGCTGGCGCCGGGCGAAGCGGCCGACGAGGCAGAGCGGGCCCAGCAGATCGTCGCGCGCCTGTGGCCGCTGCTGGAACAGATTACCGAACAAATCATGAATAACACCAGCTTTGCCAATGACGATTAGCCACCGCCAGTGCGTTGCGGGCAAGGTATCGGCATCGACAGCGATGCATATCAACTGAAAGACAGGACGATGACTACTGTATCAAACCAAGCAAGCCGGGAACACAGCGAAGCAGGCCTGGCGCCATTGCGCGTGCTGCTGCTGGACGACGACGTGTTCATGCTCGACGTGCTCAGCGACATGCTCGAGCAGATGGGCCCGTTCGACATCCGCTGCGAGTCGCATAGCGAACAGGCGCTGTCGACCCTGAAGCAGCACCAGCCCGATCTGCTGATCTGCGACCTGTCCATGCCCGACATCGACGGCATCGAATTTTTGCGCATGGCGGCTGAAAACGGCTTTCGCGGCGGCGTAGTCCTGCTGTCGGGCCTGCATTCGGCCGTGCGCCTGGCGGCCGAACGCCTGGCCATGGCCAACGGCCTGCATATATTAGGCACCTTCCGCAAGCCGATGGAAAGCGCGGAATTGCAGCTCATGGTGAACTTGCAATTGCAGCACACGGCGCGTCAGGCCGGCACGCAAGCCTGAGCGCGGAGCCAGGCCGGGAGGCGGCACACGGCGCCGCAAGCCAGCAGGCATGCGGCTTTGCCGCCCTGGCGGCACGCGCGGGAGCGATATGCTGGCGATATGCCTCAAGTTTTTCTGCAATAATCGCCACGCTTTGAAAAAATGGGTTATTATTTCAGCCATCCCCGCCTGCATACCTCTGGTCGCACCTTCCAAGAACATTGAATTTGTGCCCATTGCCCCCATCTTCTCACTGCATTCCAGGAAGCATGGATGGCGAACCAGCGTATGGTGAATTCCAGGCATTATTGATCCCACCCTCATTTGAGGAAAATATGAGCGAAAATATCAAACACATTAGCGATGCATCTTTTGAAGCAGACGTCCTGAAATCCGAGTTGCCAGTACTGGTCGACTTCTGGGCAGAATGGTGCGGTCCCTGCAAGGCCATCGCCCCGATCCTGGAAGAAGTGGCCAAGGAATACGCCGGCCGCATCGTGATCGCCAAGATGGACGTGGACGCCAACCAGGCAGTGCCTGCCAAGTTCGGCATCCGCGGCATCCCGACCCTGATCCTGTTCAAGGATGGTGTTGCAGCAGCTCAAAAAGTGGGCGCCATGGCCAAGGGCCAGTTGACCGCTTTCGTCGACAGCAACATTTAATGTATGATGGGCAGCGCTGCGCCCGCAGCGCCGCCTGACTGGAACGACCGGGAAGGGGCTTTGCCATCATTCGTGCACAGCCTTCCCCAATAATTAATCAACGCCACGCAGTCCCCTCCCCTACCTTTACATCCCGTCTCGGGACACTCAACACATATGCATTTATCCGAACTAAAGGCCCTACACGTATCCGCCCTGCTTGAGATGGCGATCGGTCTTGACATTGACAACGCAGCCCGCTTGCGCAAACAGGAGCTGATGTTCGCTATCCTGAAAAAACGCGCCAAGTCCGGCGAACAGATTTTTGGCGACGGCGCCCTGGAAGTGCTGCCTGACGGCTTCGGCTTCCTGCGCTCGCCTGACGCCAGCTACATGGCGTCCACCGACGATATTTACATCTCCCCTTCGCAAATCCGCCGCTTCAACCTGCACACCGGCGATTCGATCGAAGGCGAGGTACGGACCCCGAAAGATGGCGAACGCTATTTCGCACTGGTCAAAGTCGACAAGGTCAACGGCGAATCGCCGGAGATGTCGAAACACCGCATCCTGTTTGAAAACCTGACGCCGCTGCACCCGAACGAGCCGCTGCGCCTGGAACGTGAAATGAATGGCCAGGAAAACATCACCGGCCGCATCATCGACCTGATCGCGCCGATCGGCAAAGGCCAGCGCGGCTTGCTGGTGGCGTCGCCGAAATCCGGCAAATCCGTGATCCTGCAGCACATCGCGCATGCGATCACGGCAAATCACCCGGACATCACGCTGATCGTGCTGCTGATCGACGAACGTCCGGAAGAAGTGACCGAAATGCAACGTTCGGTACGCGGCGAAGTCGTCGCCTCGACCTTCGACGAGCCGGCCACGCGCCACGTGCAAGTGGCCGAGATGGTGCTGGAAAAAGCCAAGCGCCTGGTCGAAATGAAAAAAGACGTGGTGATCCTGCTCGACTCGATCACCCGCCTGGCGCGCGCCTACAACACCGTCATCCCGGCCTCGGGCAAGGTCCTGACCGGCGGTGTCGACGCGAACGCGCTGCAACGCCCGAAACGCTTCTTCGGCGCCGCGCGCAATATCGAAGAAGGCGGCTCGCTGACCATCATCGCCACGGCGCTGATCGAAACGGGTTCGCGCATGGATGACGTGATCTTTGAAGAATTCAAGGGCACCGGCAACATGGAAGTGCATCTGGAGCGCCGTCTGGCCGAAAAACGCGTCTACCCGGCCATCAACCTGAACAAATCGGGTACCCGCCGCGAAGAACTGCTGATCAAGCCGAACGAGCTGCAAAAAATCTGGATCCTGCGCAAGTTGCTGTACTCGATGGACGAGATCGAGGCGATGGAGTTCATTCTGGACAAGATGAAGGCGACCAAAAACAACGCCGAATTCTTCGACATGATGCGCCGGGGGGGGTAAACCTGCTGCGCGGCCCGCTCTACGGCCTGTGTTGCTCGCTGTACCTTCGTACAGCTGCGCTACTCGGCCGTATATCGGGCCTGCTCGCGACGGTTTCCCTCCCCCCGGTGGAGTCATCTGCATGCGCCAAGGCATAAGCCGCTCATTGAGCGGCTTTTTTATTGCCGCCAGGTGTAGGTCGGATTAGGCCGCAGGCCGTAATCCGACGCCGCCGCTCCTCACGCTGCTTTTTATTGCCTGTGGCCCGAAAGCGCTATATAATCGACGGTTGCATTATTTTAACCCTGGCAAGTGATCGGCAATCGGGTCAAGAAGCAAGACGACCGACGAAGTGCTGTTTGGCTACCAAACTAGAGAGAAGACCATGAAAGTCGATACCCATCCAGAATACCGCGAAGTTGTTTTCCACGATCTGTCGTGCGATTTCAAATTCGTTACCCGCTCGACCATCCAAACCCGCGAAACGATCAACCACGAAGGTAAAGACTACCCACTGGTGAAGATCGAGGTTTCGGCTGAATCGCACCCATTCTTCACGGGCAAGCACAAAATCGTCGATACCGCCGGTCGCGTCGAGAAGTTCCGTCAGAAGTTCGGTTCGGTTGGTTCGAAAACCGCAGTCGCAGCAGGCTGATTTTTGCCGCTTTGCGGCAAAACAGGGCAGCTTCGGCTGCCAGAGAAAAGGCAGCCACGGCTGCCTTTTTTGTCTTTGGCCGCTTTACTTTATACTCGCGCATACCCGACGCCATTCGTCGCGTCTTGCCACTATTCTGATACCGATTATCGATGAAGCCAGTCCGCCTTCCCGCCGCCGCCACACTCGCGCTGCCACGATGGGCCTTGTTTGCGCTCGGCCTGCTGTACATCCTGCCTGGCCTGATCGGCCGCGAACCGTGGAAGAACGATGATGCCGCCAGTTTCGGCATCATGTGGACCATGGCGCATGGCGGCCTGAACGACTGGCTGTCGCCCAACATCGCCGGCCTGTCGCTGCCCGATGAAGGCCCGCTGGCCTTCTGGCTGGGCGCCATCTTCATCAAGCTGTTCGGCTGGATCGACGGCGACGTCTTCGGCGCGCGCATGTCGACCATCGGCATCTTCGTCGTCAGCACCCTGTCCGTCTGGTACACCGCCTTCAACCTGGGCCGGCGCAACGACGCCCAGCCGCTGCGCCTGGCCTTCGGCGGCCAGCCCGAGCCGGACGATTTCGGCCGCACCCTGGCCGATGCCGCCGTGCTCATCTACCTGGGCTGCCTGGGCCTGCTGCAGCACAGCCACGACATCACGGCCGAAGCGCTGTACGTGTCCCTGATGGCCTATTTGCTATACCGCGCCGTGCGCTACGTGGAAGGCCCGTCCGTGCGCAATGCGGCCCTGCTGGGCCTGGCGCTGGGCGGCCTGACCCTGGCGCGCGGCTGGATCACGCCGGCGGCGCTGAGCATCGCCTTGCTGCTGTGCACCGTCTTCCTGCGCCTGCCGCTGCTGCGCAGCGTGCGCCACCTGGCGCTGGCCATCCTGATCGGCATCGCGCTGACCCTGGTCTGGCTGTTGCCGGGCGAATGGCTGCAGCCATACGGCCATTCACCGCTGCAAGCGTGGATGGAATGGAATTACCGCCAGTTCAGTGCCCCCAGCCTGAAAAGCCTGCAATACTTCTGGCGTGTCGGCATCTGGTTCTTTTGGCCCGCCTGGCCTTTCGCCGCCTGGGCCGTGTATGCCTGGCGCCGCCAGCACCACGTGCTGCACATCGTCGTGCCGCTGACCTTTGTCGCCATGCTGGCCATCCTGGGCCTGTGCCATCCCGATCCCGACCCGAGCCAGCTGCTGCCGCTGCTGCCGCCGCTGGCCGTGATGGCCGCGTTCGGCTTGCTGACCATGAAACGGGGCGCCATCAACGCCATCGACTGGTTCTCCGTGATGGTGCTGACCATCTGCGCCCTCGCGCTGTGGCTGTTCTGGTTCGCCATCCTGACGGGCTGGCCGCCGAAACTGTCGCATAACGCCCTGAAACTCATGCCAGGCTTCAAGCCCGAGCTGGACTTGCTGGCCTTCTTCGTCGCCGCCTGCGCCAGCGCGGGCTGGGTGGCGCTGGTGCACTGGCGCATTTCGCGCCAGCCAGCCGTGCTGTGGCGCGCCGTGGTGCTGTCATCCGGCGGCCTGATCCTGATCTGGGTGCTGATCATGACCCTGTTCCTGCCGCCGCTGAACTACAGCAAGAGCTACGCCAGCGTCGCGCACCAGATTTCCGTCCACCTGCCGCCGGGCACGACTTGCATCAACAGCAATGTCGGCGCCGCCCAGCGCGCCTCGTTTGCCTACTACGGCCACCTGCCGTTTGCCAATGTGGGCCAGCAGCATTGCGATGTGTTCTTGTTGCAAGACAGCATTAAAGTTCCGGATAACAAGGAAAAGCTGCCGGAACACCACGGTGCGGACTGGATCAAGCTGTGGGAAGGACGTCGCCCCACGGATGACGTGGAACGCTTCCGCCTGTACCAGCGCGTCAGATAAGCAGCAAAAAACCGGGCCAGCCCCGGTTTTTTTATATCCGCCAGACAATTGCTAACTATAGGAAAAGTGTTGCTTTAAAATATAGTTAATTACCTAAATTGAACTAACATTGTTTTTTATATTATAATAGCCGTCTGCGCGATGGCGGTGTGTTGCTTTCCCGCCCGAATCGTCCCCTAATTGACTATGAGATTGTCCATGAAATTATTTGCTACCCGCACCTTGCCGCTCATCAGCGCCGCTCTGTTCGCCTTTTCCTTCAGCGCTTCGGCGCAAGCCACCGTGGTCGACCTCGGCGTCGCCAATGGCTACTCGGCCTTCATCTTCGGCAACATCGGCAGCAGCGGCGCCAGCGGCTTTACCAGCGTCGGCGGCAGCATTGCCGCTGGCGGCAATATCTACCTCGACAACTACAACGTCGGCACGAATAAAAAGCCAGGCAGCGCCGTCAATTCGGTCGTTGCCGGCGGCAACCTGAACACGGGCTGGGGCACGCTCAGCGGTTCGGCCGTGTACGGCGTCAGCAACCCTAACGCCACCCTGACGGCGCCACAGTGGTTTCCAAAAGACAACATCAGCAAAGGCAACGCCTCCACCCTGGACTTCGCGGGCGCCAAGCAGCAACTGACGACCCTGTCGGGCGACGTGGCCAAGCTGCAATCGAACGGCACCGTGATCTCGCAGTACGGCAACATGACCCTGGTCGGCAATGTCAACGCCGACGTGAATATTTTCAACATCGATGCGTCGAACCTGCATAACCTGACCCTGGACTTGTCCTCGCTGAAAAGCACGGCCAGCATCATCATCAACGGCACGGCCACCAACATCACCATGAGCGGCGGCTTCGACAATTTCGCCAGTTTCGCCAACCGCACGCTGTTCAACTTCGCCAACGCCACCACCACCAGCCTGCAGAACGTCGGCATCAATGGCAGCATCCTGGCGCCGCACAGCGCGTTCTCGGGTTCGGGCGACATGAACGGCACCCTGATCGCCAATTCGGTCAGCTCGATCAATTATGGCCACGTCGCGATGAACGGTTCCGGCTTCAACACGGTCAACGTGTCGGCCGTACCGGAACCAGGCACCTACGCCATGCTGCTGGCCGGCCTGGGCTTGCTGGCCTTCCTGCGCCGCCGCACGCCAGCGCGCGCACCGCAAGTCGCGGTGGCCTAAGCTTTACGCTGCATCAATAAAAAACACCGGGCCGCGCGAGCGTCCCGGTGTTTTTTTTATGGGCTGGCGAAAAACTTATTCGGTACTCAAGCCCAGGTCCGTCGCCACCTGCTGGCGCAACAGATATTTCTGGATCTTGCCCGTCACCGTCATGGGAAATTCCTCGACGAAGCGCACATAGCGGGGAATCTTGTAATAGGCGATCTGCCCATCGCAAAAGGCGCGGATGTCCTCGCTGGTGGCCTGCGTGCCCGGCCGCAGGATGATGCAGGCGCACAGTTCCTCGCCATACTTGGCGTCCGGCACGCCCACGCATTGCACGTCGAGCACGCTCGGGTGGCGGTACAGGAATTCCTCGACTTCGCGCGGGTAGATGTTTTCGCCGCCGCGTATCACCATATCCTTCGAACGGCCGACGATGCTGCAAAAGCCGTTGGCGTCGATGACGGCCAGGTCGCCCGTGTGCATCCAGCGCGCCGCGTCGATGGCCTCGGCTGTTTTTTCAGGGTCGCCCCAGTAGCCCTGCATCACGGAATAGCCGCGCGTGAGCAATTCGCCCTTGTCGCCGCGCGGCACGATGCGCCCTTCCGCATCGATGATTTTCACTTCCAGGTGCGGGTGGACCCTGCCAATCGACGACACGCGCATCTCGCGCGGGTCTTCGATCGCCGTCTGGAAGCTGACGGGCGACGTTTCCGTCATGCCATACGCAATCGTGATTTCCGCCATGTGCATCAATTCGATGACCCGCGTCATGACTTCCATCGGGCAAGGCGAGCCGGCCATGATGCCGGTGCGCAAGTTCGACAGATCGTATTGTTTAAAATCAGGATGGTCGAGGATGGCGATGAACATGGTGGGCACGCCATGCAAGCCCGTGCAGCGCTCGGCCTGCACGGTGTCCAGCACGGCTTTCGGATCGAAGCCTTCGCCGGGAAACACCATGGCCGCGCCGTGCGTGACGCAGGCCAGGTTGCCCAGCACCATGCCGAAGCAGTGGTACAGGGGCACGGGGATGCATAAACGGTCCCGTTCGGTCAGGCGCATGGCTTCGCCGATGAAAAAGCCATTGTTCAGGATATTGTGGTGCGTCAAGGTGGCGCCCTTTGGCGCGCCCGTGGTGCCGGACGTGAACTGAATGTTGACGGCGTCGTCAAACTGCAAGGTCGCGCTCACTTCTTCCAGGCGCGCCAGGTCGGCGTCCGTGATGCCGTCCATCACCGCGTCGAAGTTGTGCATGCCCGGGGTGGCGGCCGCGCCCAGGCGGATGACGTGGCGCAATTGCGGCAGGCGCGGCGACTGCAGGGCGCCGGCGCGACTGCGGGCGATTTCCGGCACCACGTCTTGCACGATGGCCAGGTAGTCGCTGGACTTGAAGCTGGGCGACAGGATCAGCGCGCTGCATTGCACCTTGTCGAGCACGTATTCGAGTTCGGAGCGGCGGTAGGCGGGGTTGATGTTGACCATGATCAAACCGGCTTTCGCCGTGGCAAACTGCGTCAGCACCCATTCGGCGCAATTCTGCGACCAGATGCCGACCCGGTCGCCCGGCTGCAAGCCCAGTTTCAACAGGCCGGCGGCCAGCCGATGCACGCGCTGCTGGAACTCAAGATACGTCCAGCGCACGTTCTGGTGCGCCACGATCAGGGCGTCGTGCTGACCGTAGCGCTCGGCGATGCCGTCCAGGTAGGCGCCTATTGTTTCGCCGATCAACGGCGTCTCGTGGGCGCCGTGTACATAACTCATTGCTTGCATGCTGTCTCCGGGGTGGGTGGCGCGGCGCGCTCTTGTTATCGTCTTCGATGCAGAAAATTATAGCCGCAACCGCCCCCGCCCTGCGTCAGCTTGCTGTAATGTGCAGGCCAGCACACCAGATACTCACGGTACCATGACAGGCAACACCGAGCACCCGCCCGAACAGGGCTTTATTCTGACCCGCCACTGGCGCGACACGCCCGCCGGCACGGAGGTCGATTTCTGGCTGGCAACGGATGCCGGGCCCCGCCACGTGCGCCTGCCCGTGCAGACGGCCGTCGCCTTCCTTCCCATGGAGCAGCAGGAGCAAGCGCAACAGCTGCTGCGCGGCGAGCGCCATGCCGAGCTGCGTCCCCTGTCGCTGTGCGATTTTCACCACCGTCCCGTGCTGGGCCTGTACTGCAAGCAATACCGGCATTTGCTGAAGCTGGAAAAGCAGCTGCGCACGCACGGCATCGACGTGTACGAAGCCGACATCCGCCCGCCCGAACGTTACCTGATGGAGCGTTTCATCACGGCGCCGGTCAGCGTCAGCGGGGAAACAGGACAGGACGTGCATTTCAAACCGGCGCCCGGCTACCGGCCAAGCCTGAAACTGGCCTCGCTCGATATCGAGACGACGGCGCACGGCGAATTGTATTCGCTGGCCCTGGAAGGCTGCGGCCAGCGCCAGGTCTACATGCTGGGGCCGCCAAACGGCGACGGCGAGCCGCTCGATTTCGACCTCGACTACTGCGACAGCCGCGCACAGATCCTCGAACGCCTGAACAGCTGGATGGAGCGGCACGATCCGGACGCCATCATCGGCTGGAACCTGGTGCAGTTCGACTTGCGCGTGCTGCGCGAACATGCCGAGCGCTACCAGGTACCGTTGAAACTGGGACGCGGCGGCGCCGTGATGGAATGGCGCGAGCATGGTGGCAAGCAGGAACACTATTTTGCCGCCGCGGCCGGCCGCCTGATCATCGACGGCATCGAGGCCCTGCGCTCGGCGACATGGAATTTTTCCTCGTTCAGCCTGGAAAACGTGGCGCAGACCCTGCTGGGCGAAGGCAAGTCTATCGACAATCCCTACCAGCGCATGGCCGAGATCGACCGGCGTTTCCGCGAAGACAAGCCCGCGCTGGCGCGCTACAACCTCAAGGATTGCGAACTGGTCACGCGCATCTTCGCCAAGACCGAGTTGCTGACCTTCCTGCTGGAACGGGCCAGCGTGACGGGCCTGGCGGCCGACCGCAGCGGCGGCTCCGTGGCCGCTTTCGAACATTTGTATTTGCCGCTGATGCACCGGCAGGGTTACGTGGCGCCGAACCTGGGCGATGTCTCGGGCGAAAACAGCCCCGGCGGCTTCGTCATGGATTCCCAGTCGGGCCTGTACGACTCCGTGCTGGTGCTCGACTATAAAAGCCTGTACCCGTCCATCATCCGCACTTTCCTGATCGACCCCGTGGGCCTGGTGGTGGGCACGGGTGGCGAGGAAGCCGATACCGTGCCCGGCTACCGGGGCGCGCAGTTTTCACGCGTAAAACATTGCCTGCCCGCCATCGTCAAGCAGGTGTGGCAAGGGCGCGAGACGGCCAAGCGCGAACGCAACGCGCCGCTGTCGCAGGCATTGAAAATCATCATGAACGCGTTTTATGGTGTGCTGGGTTCGAGCGGCTGCCGCTTTTTTGATCCGCGCCTGGCCTCGTCGATCACCTTGCGCGGCCACGACATCATGCACCGCACGCGCGAACTGATCACGGAGCAAGGTTACCAAGTGATCTATGGCGACACGGACTCCACGTTTGTGTGGCTGAAAACGGCGCATACGGATGAAGAAGCGGGCAAGATCGGCCGCGCCCTGGTGGCGCACGTGAACGCCTGGTGGGATACCCATTTACGCGAGGAATTCGGCCTGGAGAACGCGCTGGAACTGGAATTCGAGACGCATTACCGGCGTTTCCTGATGCCCACCATCCGCGGCTCGGAAGAAGGCAGCAAGAAGCGCTACGCGGGCCTGGTGGGCAAGCCCGACGGCAGCGAACAGATGGTCTACAAGGGACTGGAAACGGTGCGCAGCGACTGGACGCCGCTGGCGCAGCAATTCCAGCAGGATTTGTACCGACGTATCTTCCAGCGCGCCGCCTACCAGGACTATGTGCGCGACTACGTGGCGCGCACCGTGCGCGGCGAATTCGACGCCTTATTGGTCTACCGCAAGCGCTTGCGCCGCCCGCTCGACGATTACCAGCGCAACGTGCCGCCCCACGTGCGCGCGGCGCGCACGGCCGACGCCTACAACCTGGCGCAGGGACGGCCGCTGCAATACCAGAACGGCGGCTGGATCAGCTATGTCATCACGGTGGCGGGACCGGAACCGCTGGAAACGCGGCGCTCGCCCATCGACTACCAGCACTATCTGACCCGCCAGCTGCAGCCGGTGGCGGACGCCATATTGCCCTTCCTGGGCGACGATTTTTCGCGCCTGGTCTCGGGGCAGCAGGATTTGTTTTAGATCAATTTTACTGACCTGTGCGGCCAAGCTGAGGTAATATCGGCGCCTGCCGGGCCAGTCCGCGGGCGCTGTGCGCCGGGGCAGCGTAAAATACGCCTTGGCGAAAGAATAAGAGCTGCATGCAGAAGAAGATGCCATTCCAGACGAGAATCGTTCGCAAGACGATTTTCCCCGCTGAAATGGCGCATAATTTCACACTATGTTGAACCAGCGGGCGGCAGCACCAGCCGTCTGCCCTGCTAATTTTTGAATGAATTGACACCATGACCGAGATCACGTCCCTGAGAGACATCCCGCAAAAAAATATCTTCCGCAAGGGCGACACCTTTGTGCTGTTCGGCGAGCTGTTCGGCCGCGGCTATGTGAATGGCTTGCTGGACGAAGCGCGCAAGGCGGGCATGCATATCGTCGGCATGACGGTCGGCCGCCGCGATGAAAACATGGCGCTGCGCCCGCTGAACGCGGAAGAGCTGGCCGAAGCCGAAGCCAATCTGGGCGGCCGCATCATCAATGTGCCGCTGATGGCCGGTTTCGACCTCGACGCGCCAGCCGGCGAACCGACGCCGACGGCCCTGCTGGCCGACATGACCCTGAAAAGCTGGCAGGAAGACAAGCTGGACTGGGCGCAGATCGAACGCTGCCGCGAAGCCGGCATCGCCCGCTTCAGCGCTTCCGTGGCAAAAGCCATGGCCGAACTGGACAGCCTGATTCCTGATGGCAGCAATGTGTATTTCGCCCACACCATGGCGGGCGGCATTCCGAAAGTCAAAGTCTTCCTGGCCATCGCCAACCGCATCTACAAAGGCCGCGGCGAGCGCTTCATGTCCTCGCGCGCCCTGCTCGACAGCGACCTGGGTAAATTGATCCTGATGAACTTCGACGAAGTCACGGCCAACACCCTGCGGCACCTGATCGACGGCAGCGCCGCCATCCGCGCCCGCATCGAGCAAACGGGCGGCCAGGTGCGCTACAGCGCCTACGGCTACCACGGCACCGAGATCTTGATCGACGGCAAATACCAGTGGCAAACCTACAGCAACTACACACAGGGCCTGGCCAAGATGCGCCTGGAAAACGTGGCCAAGGCTGCGTGGGAAAAAGGCATCAAGGCGACCGTCTTCAACTGCCCGGAAATCCGCACGAATTCGTCCGACATTTTCGTCGGCGTGGAACTGTCGCTGTTCCCCCTGCTCGACGCGCTGAAAAAAGAAGGCGGCGCTGCCTGGGCCGAAGAGCAATGGAAAATCTGCCAGGGCTTGCTGGAAGACGGCGTGTCGCTGCAAGACTTGCTCGACCGTATCGCCGCCTACAATGGCGACGCCACCAGCGTGCAGTTCCGTAACTTCGCCGCCTGGCCGATGGACAACACCCCTGAGCTGGCCGACGTCATGATCGGCACCTCGGACGACATCACCAAGCTGCACAAGGACCGCAAGGAACTGATCACCGACCACCTGAGCTCGCTGGTGCTGGAAGGCACGGGCCCGCTGATGTTCCACACCATGTCGGAACCGCCAGCGCCCGTCGTCTGGCTCAACCACGACATCATCGCGCGCCAGCTGAACTCGGTTCACAACTGAGCTTGATGTAGCAGCACAGCACCGACGGCCCGGCTCATCCCCGGGCCGTCGGCGTTTCTGCGCATGCTTTATGCGCGCACGATCGACACGCCGCCATCGGCCAGCAACGCCGTGCCGGTGGTGAAGCTCGATGCATCGGACGCCAGGTACAGCGCCGAGCGGGCGATCTCGTCCGGCGTAGCCAGACGTTTTAACGCATGCAAGCCCGCCACGAAGGCCAGCGCTTCGGGCGTATTCGCCACTGCGCGCCCCATCGGCGTATCGGTGCCGCCCGGCAGCAGGGCATTCACGCGGATGCCCGCCGCGCCATACTCGGCCGCCAGGGCCTTCGTCAAACCGATCACGCCCGCCTTGCTGGCCGCATACGCGGCCATGCCGGACATGCCCAGCGTATGACCGACAAAGGTCGAGGTAAAAATCAGCGAACCGCCGCCGCGCGCCGCCATGGCAGGCAGCTGGTACTTGGCCGCCAGGAAGGCGCTGGTGAGATTAGTGTCGACCGCCGCCCGCCAGTCTTCCATGGAAACCTCCGGCGTGGGGCCCATGGGACCCAGGGCGCCCGCATTATTGAAGGCGATATCGAGGCCGCCAAAGCGTTGCAACGCCAGCGCCACGGCCCCTTGCGCGCACGCAGAGTCGACCACGTCGCCCACGCAGGCCACGGCTTGCGCGCCGCCGTCTGACAGTTGCGCCACCAGCGCATCGAGCTCCTTGCGCCGCCGCGCCACCAGCACCAGCCGCGCGCCATGGCGCGCAAACAGCCGCGCCGCCGCATGGCCGATGCCCGAGCTGGCGCCCGTGATGATGGCGACCTTATTTTCCAGTTGCAACATTTGCTTCCCCTTCAGTGGTTAAAAGGGAAAAGATAGGCCGGCAAGCCTGGCGCGGCACTCCGCTTCTTGCGCTGGAATCAGCACCGTCAACGATTCTCCAGGCTTGTGCCAAACGCACGCCAAGCATAAAACTTGCCAGATTGTGACAAATCAGTGATAATGCGTCTCGCGTTGCCGGGATGGCGGAATAGGTAGACGCACGGGACTCAAAATCCCGCGCTGGAAACAGCGTGCCGGTTCGATTCCGGCTCCCGGCACCACAGAACACTTTCGTCGTACCTGATCAAACCCGCCCATCGCCAGATGCTGCGGGTTTTTTTATGCTTTTTTATGTCAACGCCATGGCACGCGCAAGCTGATCTGCCTCGCTTGCTCGATCCCGCTATCCAAACGGCCGCACGCCAAACAGCACGCCGTGCAGCCAGAACGCCAGCAGCAGCCACAGCGCACAGCCCGCGACGATGGCGATCAGGGTGCCTTGGACGGTGCCGCCCTGGCAGGCGACGCCGGCCGCGCGGTCGCGCTGCACGGCGGAAACCAGATCCACCGATGACCAGGCGAGGAAGCCGCCGAACAGCAGCACGTCGGCCACGTTGCCGTTGGCCAGCAGGTGCGCGACGGCCCAGAGTTGCGTGCCCAGCAGCATGGGATGGTGCACCAGGGTCTTGATGCGGTTGCGCGGCACATTCGCCGCCGCCAGTAAGATCAGCGAGAACAGCATCAGCAGGCCGCTGGCATGGCGCAAGCCCATGGGCGGCGTCCACAGTGCCTGCGGCTGCTGGCGCGCCAGGGCGTAGCCCCAGATGATCAGGCCCAGGCCGGCAAACGCCACGAGCGAATACAGGCCCTTCCAGCGTTTTTCGCCGAGGCGCGCCAGCTGGGCGCTGCGCCAGCCTTCGGCGACGATGCGCACCGAATGCAAGCCCAGGAACAGCAGCAAACCGAGTATCAGCACCGTCATCGTCTTCTCCCCCAGTCAATACCCGCTATCGAGCATACGCGACACCATGGCCCGTGCCGTCCGCACAGATCAACGTTCTTCGCGATAGTAGTCGCAGCCCTCGAACGTGGTGCGCAGCGCCTGCTGCAACTGGGCGTAGCGCTCGGGCGTCAGGTTGAAACGCACGTCGATCTGGCCGTCGTCATCCATCTGCATGGCGGCCTCGGCATCCATCTGCACGGACAAGCGGTTCGGATGCAGGATCACGGCGTGCATGTGGCCATACCAGGCAAATTCCTGGCCGCCATATTCAATATACGGTTCGTCCATGCCCGTGGCCACGTCCTGCTCGTCGTATTCATCGGCGCGCTGCAGCATCAGGTAGACGGGCTCGCCTTTGCCCGCTGGCGCGGCCAGGGTGGTGATCAGGGCGTCGTCTTCATGAATAACGGACAACTCGGTGGCGGTAAATCCTGCGGACATGGCATGCTTTCAACAAATAAATGAATGACGCCACCATAGCGCAAAAGCGCCGCGCACGAGATAGGGCGCGGTGAATAAAGCGTGCCGCCCCCGGCCGCGCTCGCCGCCTATAATGGCCATTCCATCCATATTGCACAGGAGACCGTCTTGACCGCCGCATCACCTTATACCACCCGTCTGGCCATCCCCTCCATCGCCACCTACCAGCAGCTGCGCGTCGCCGCCGGGTTGAGCGCGAAAACCGCGGAGGCGGCGGCCAAGGGCTTGCCGCATTCCCTGTTTGCCGTGCAAGTGCTGCATGGCGACGCCGTGGTGGGCATGGGCAGGGTCATCGGCGATGGCGGCTGCTTCTTCCAGATGGTCGATATCGCCGTGCTGCCGGCCCACCAGGGCAAGGGCTTGGGCAAGCTGATCATGCGCGAAATCCGCCAGTTCATCGACAGCGACGTGCCGGAAAGCGCGTATGTCAGCCTGATCGCCGATGGTCAGGCGCAAGATCTGTACGCGCAATTCGGTTTCAGGCACACGGCGCCCGCTTCCGTCGGCATGGCGCTGAAGCGCTAGGCGCCCGATGCCGGTCTGGCTACTGTGCAGCATGGCGCTGGCGCTGCTGTTGAGCGCTGCCGCCTGGCGCGCCGAGCGCGCGCGGCAAGGGCGCGGGCGCACGACACGCTGGCTGTGGCTGGCGGTCATCGCCGCGTCCGTCATCTTGCCCCTGGCGTCGCTGCCCGGCGTGCTGGCGGCCATGCCGGCGGAGCAGGCGCAGCTGAAACTGGGCTGGTTTGTCTTATCGAGCGGCATGCTGTTGATGTTGGCGCTGCGCAGCCTCTGGCTGCTGTCGCACCAGCGGCGCTGGCAGAAAGCATCGCTGCTGGGCACGCGCGTTTTCCTGAGCGGCGGTATCGGTCCCTGTGTGGCGGGGCTGCTGCGGCCGCGCATCGTGATGCCCGTCTGGCTGCGACTGATTCCTCCCCCGCAACAGGCGCTGCTGCTGGCGCACGCACAATGCCGGCTGGCCGCGCGCGATCCGCAGTTGCTGGCCCTGGCCTACGCCTTGATCGTGATCATGCCGTGGAACCTGCCCCTGTGGTGGCAGCTGCACCGGCTGCGCTTTGCCATCGAGGTCGATTGCGATGCGCGCATGCTGGCGCACGGCCACGCGCTGCGCGACTATGCCTTCGTCCTGCGCCGGCACGGCCAGTATTATTCGGGACTGACGGGCGCCTCGCCCATCGTGCTGAACGACCCGCGCGCACTGCGCCGGCGACGCCATCTGATGGCCAGATTTACCCGGGACCGGGCAGCGAACTTGCTATAGTAGCGGCAACGCCGCGCGGCACGCCCGCGATCCCGGCTCCCACCTTCGAAATCAGAGAGATACCATGCTTTACCTGCTTGCCATCGTGATCGTCATCGCCCTGCTGTACTACGTCTTCAGCGGCCGCACGCCCGTCAAACCGCTGCACAAGCCGCTCGTCTCCGTGCGCCAGTATGTGCCGGCGATCCCTGCGGGCGCACCGGCGCACCATTGGAGCGACGAGGGGCGCTTTGCGTCGGAAGTGGAAAACGAAGCGATGTACCAACCCGCCATCGCCAAGCTGGCAGGCGAACACGGTCCCGGCAATGCGGAAGAAAAATGCCTGGCCCTGCTCGTCTGCGACGATGCCAACCCGTTCCAGGACAAGGCCATCGCCGTCTTCATCGACGGCCAGCTGGTGGGCTACCTGTCGCACAACGACGCCCTGCGCCTGCGCCGCAACCTGGGCCGCATGGACCTGGTAGGCCAGCTGACCTCGTGCGACGCCGTCATCCGCGGCGGCGGCCTGTGGAACGGCAAGCGCCTGGCGTATGCCGTCTGGCTGGACTTGCAGCCGTACAACTAATGATCGCTATACCGCGCGCGCCAGCCTGACGGCCCGCGTGGCAATAAAGCTGGGCAGGAATTTTTCAATTTCAAAGCGCGGGTGGGGATGCATTTCCTCGTGGTAACCCGCCAGCACGAAGCCCGCCGTCAGCTGGCCGCCAATCTGGCTGTCCAGGCCGTGGCCGAAGATCAGCGCCTCGCCCTTCTCCATGCGCGCCGCCAGCGCGTCCGCTTCCATATCCTCCACATCCGAATACGGCAGCACGAAACGGGGCCGTATCAAGCCCTGCTGTGCCCATTGCGGATCGCGGTCGCCGATGAACACGGCCGGGTTGAAGAAACTGCTCAGCAGCACGCCGCCATCGGCCAGCACGCGCGCGCATTCGCGCCACACGGGGGCGATTTCGGGCACGTACTGGTTCGACACGGGGTGGATGATGACATCGAAGCTGGCGTCGGCAAAGCAGGCCAGGTCGCGCATATCGCCCTGGACGGTGGCCAGTTGCAAGCCGTCGCGTTCGGCCACCATGCGGTCTTGCGCCAGTTGCTGTTCAGACAGATCGAAGACGGTGACGTGCGCGCCGGCGGCGGCCAGCACGGGCGCCTGCTGCCCGCCGGCACCGGCCAGGCACAGGATGCGCTTGCCGCGTACCTCACCCAGCCAGCCGGCCGGCAAGGGACCGGGCGTCAGATGGATTTGCCACTGCCCGGCGCGCGCTGCGGCGATGGTGGCGCTGTCGACGGGCTGCGACCACGGGCTGTTCCGGGCCGCCTGGGCATCCCAGGCATGCTGATTATGCTGCAAGAAGTTGCTGGCTACGGGCATCGTCATCCTTTCAGAAAAAACAGGATGCGAATGTAGCATGGCACAAGGCAGAACGGCCACACCGAGCCAGGCGAAGCCGGCGGCAGGCGGGGAAGTGAACTCCCGCCACGGCCAGTGTTGTTGCGTCACACAAGAAAGTGCCGGACAGATGGCGCCGGCGCCAATGCAGACCACTGGAAGGGCAAGGAGTTCACCGCCATTATGGCTGGCGCGGGGGCAGGCATTTTGATGCACATCAAATAGCCCGCGATTTTCCGATTGCGGGCTTGCAGATGGCCATGGGCCGTATTTTCTTGATCCACATCAAGCTCAGCAAAAGAAAAGCCCAGGCCAGCACGGCAATGCTGGACTTGCCCGTGTTGCCGTTCTAGCCTTGTTGCCATCCTGACTAGCGAATGACACCATGGCCTATAAATCCATCCTCGTCCACGCCGACCTGTCGCGCCATGCGCCGCAGCGCATCGCCATCGCGGCACGGCTGGCGCACGCGCACCAGGCGCACCTGATCGGCGCCGCCATGACCGGCATGTCGCGCTTTACCCTGGAAAACAACCGCGGCATGCGCGGCGCCGCCGTGGCGGCACAGATCAACGCCCTGCACGGGCAGGCGGAACAGGCGCTGGACCAGTTTGAAACGCTGGCGCGCCAGGCCGGCGCCGTCTCGCTGGAGCGGCGCCTGATCGAAGACGACGAAGATGGCGGCATGGCCGTCAGCGCCCGCTACAGCGACCTGACCGTGCTGAGCCAGCACGACGCCAGCGAAGCGCTGCCCGGCGCCATGAGCGACCTGGTGCCGTACGTGATGCTGAACGCGGCCCGCCCCGTGCTGATCGTGCCGCACAGCGGCCAGTTCGCGCACATGGACAACACTGTGGTGGTGGCCTGGGATGGCAGCATGGAAGCGACGCGCGCCATCGGCCACGCCCTGCCCCTGTTGCGCGCGGCGCGCCTGGTGGTGCTGGCCCTGCTGCACCCGCCGGCCGGTCATGCGCAGCCGGCACGCCACCCGGGCGCCGACATCGCCGCCTACCTGAGCCGCCATGGCGTGCCCGTCGAAGTGCGTGCGGCCATCACTACGGGCGACATCGGCGCGGCGCTGCTGGCCATGGCCGCCGAAGTGCATGCGGACCTGCTGGTGATGGGCGGCTACGGCCACGCGCGCTTCCGCGAAATCCTGCTGGGCGGCGTCACGGAAACCGTGCTGCGCCAGATGACCTTGCCCGTGCTGATGGCGCACTGAGGTCCCGCGCGCCACGTTCTGTTGCACAATGGCTATACTTGCCTGATTTTCCATATCAAGGCAATGTAGATGAAACAACAACTGATCAATTGGGGCAGCGCCCTGGCGCCGTTCGGCAGCGAGCTGCTGTGGACCGTCCTGCCGTGGATGCTGCTGTATGGCGTGCTCGGCTTTGTGCTGGCGCTCGGCATCTGCTACCAGCTGGCCAGAAAATGCCTGCTGGTGCGCCGTCCACGCGCCTGGCATGTGGCCGCCAAGCTCAGCTATGTGCTGATCCTGCTCGCGCTGCCCCTCCTCGGTGCCGGGTTTGGCGCCGTGCACAGCGCGCACCGCGTGGTCAACCAGGCCCTCGAGCGCGATCTGCAACCGGTGGTCGAGGCACAGATGCCGGCGCTGCGCGTCTACCTGGAACAGCAGGTCAAGCTGATCGCCCCGGGCCAGCCCATCAGCATGCGCAGCCTGCTCGAACCGTTCGTGCAAGGCATGTATTACCAGCCCACGTCCAGCAGCTACTGGGAACGCAGCAAGGCGCGCTGGATCAATGAATTCATTCTGCGCCGCGGCAGCGTGCTGCTGACGCAAGTGCTGCAGGAACAGCTGATCGCCAGGGTCGAGGTGCTGGGCGAAGCGCTCAAGGGCGCCAACTTCCGTGGCCAGGCGACGGGCGAACTGGCCAGCCTGGGCACCGATCTGGCCGTGCGCCTGACCACCGATGTGGCGCGCCAGGCCGACTTCAGCAAACTCGACAAATCAGTGCCGATGATTTTCATCGACGCCATCAAGCGCCAGGCGGGCGCCTATTTCAATTCGCTCAAGATCACGCTGGGCCTGTTCGTGCTGGCGGCGCTGCTGCTGGTGTGGGGCGAGATCATGCTGTACCGCCACTATTACCTGCGCCGCCAGGCGGCCGCCACGGCTTTGCCCGTGGCGCCGACGTAAAAAAACCGCCCCTCCTTGCGGACGGGGCGGCTTTTCATGTGCAGCTAACGCTTAGACTTTCCGCTGGGCGACTGCATCGACCACGCACAGGGCCGTCATGTTGACGATGCGGCGCACGGTGGCCGATGGCGTCAGAATGTGCACGGGCTTGGCGCAGCCGAGCAGGATCGGACCCACGGCGATGCCGTTGCCGGCCGCCGTCTTCACCAGGTTGTAGGCGATGTTGGCCGATTCGATGTTCGGCATGACGAGCAGGTTGGCATCATGCTTCAGGTCCGAGTTCGGCATCAGCTTGTGGCGCAGCTTGCTGTCGAGCGCCGTATCGCCGTGCATTTCGCCGTCGATTTCCAGCTCCGGCGCGCGTTCCTTGATGATGGCCAGGGCGGCGCGCATCTTTTGCGCCGAGGCGCTGTCGCTGGAACCGAAGTTCGAGTGCGACAGCAGGGCCGCGCGCGGCGACAGGCCGAAACGGGTCATCTCTTCGGCGGCCATGATGGTGATCTCGGCCAGCTGCCCGGCGTCCGGGTTCTCGTTGACGTGCGTATCGACCATCACCAGCTGGCGCTCCGGCATGATCAAGACGTTCATGGCGGCATACACATTGCTGCCGGCGCGCTTGCCCAGCACCTGGTCGATGTATTTCAGGTGCAGCTGGGTGGTGCCGAAGGTGCCGCAGATCATGCCGTCGGCGTCGCCCTTGTGGATCATCATCGAACCGATCAGGGTGTGGCGGCGGCGCATTTCCAGTTTCGCGTATTCCTCGGTGACGCCCTTGCGGCTGGTCATCGCGTAGTACGTATTCCAGTAATCGCGATAGCGCTCGTCGAAGTCCGGGTTGATGACGTCGAAATCGACGCCTTGCTTCAGGCGCAGGCCGAACTTCTGGATGCGCGCTTCAAGCACGGGCGGACGGCCCACCAGGATGGGACGCGCCAGTTTTTCATCGACCACCACTTGCACGGCGCGCAGCACGCGCTCTTCTTCGCCTTCGGCGTAGACGATGCGTTTGAGTTCGGCCGGCGTGGACTTGGCCATCAGGAACAGCGGCTTCATGAAGGTGCCGCTGCGGTAGACGAACTGCTGCAGGTTGTCCGCGTACGCCTGCAAGTCCTTGATCGGACGCGTGGCGACGCCCGAATCCTCGGCCGCCTTGGCGACCGCTGGCGCGATCTTGATCAGCAAACGCGGATCGAACGGCATCGGGATCAGGTATTCAGGACCGAACGACAGGTTGCTGATGCCGTAGGTGGTGGCGACGATATCGGACTGCTCGGCATGCGCCAGGTCGGCGATCGCGTGCACCACGGCGATTTCCATCTCGCGCGTGATGGTGGTGGCGCCGCAATCGAGGGCGCCGCGGAAGATGTAGGGGAAGCACAGCACGTTGTTGACCTGGTTCGGATAGTCCGAACGGCCGGTGGCGATGATAGCGTCGCTGCGCACGGCCTTGACTTCTTCCGGCAGGATTTCCGGATTCGGGTTGGCCAGCGCCAGGATCAGCGGGTTCGGCGCCATCTTGCGCACCATGTCCTGTTTCAGCACGCCGGCGGCGGAAACGCCGAGGAAGATGTCGGCGTCCGGGATGACTTCGCCCAGGGTGCGCAGCGGCGTGTCTTGCGCGAAGCGTTCCTTGTCCGGGTCCATCAGTTCCGCGCGGCCCTTGTAGACCACGCCGGCCAGGTCGGTGACGTAGATGTTTTTGAGGGGGAAGCCCAGGTCGACGATCAGGTCCAGGCAGGCCAGCGCCGCCGCACCCGCGCCCGAGACGACCAGCTTGCAGGCCGCGATTTCCTTGCCGACGGCCTTCAGGCCGTTCAGGATAGCCGCGCCGACGATGATGGCGGTGCCGTGCTGGTCGTCATGGAAGACGGGAATCTTCATGCGGTCGCGCAGCTGGCGCTCGATGTAGAAGCACTCGGGCGCCTTGATGTCTTCCAGGTTCACGCCGCCGAAGGTCGGTTCCAGCGAAGCGATGATGTCGACCAGTTTATCGGGGTCCGATTCGTTGATTTCGATGTCGAAGACGTCGATGCCGGCGAATTTCTTGAACAGCACGCCCTTGCCTTCCATCACCGGCTTGGCGGCCAGCGGGCCGATATTGCCCAGTCCCAGCACGGCCGTGCCGTTGGTGATGACGGCCACCAGATTGCCGCGCGCCGTATATTTATAGGCATTGGCCGGATCGATGACGATTTCTTCACAGGGAGCGGCCACGCCTGGCGAGTAGGCCAGCGCCAGGTCGCGCTGGTTGGTCAGTTGTTTGGTCGGCGTCACGCTGATTTTGCCGGGGCGCGGGCACTCGTGATACTCGAGTGCGGCCAAGCGCAATTGTTGACGCAATTCTTCTTTTTTATCAGATGACGAATCCATGCTGTGCTGCCTTCCTGTTTGGTCGATCGGGTGTTCCGGATTTTATCAGACCGATTCTTTCAATTAGCTAGGTATTTTCCGCTAGCCACAGTCTGATATCACGAAAACGCATAACCTAGCATTGTAAGGCCGTCCGGCGGCACAAACGTCCTGAACAGGAAAAACTATCGAATTGTATATTTCAATTGGTTTTCATGATGACTCGCCGGGGGCGCGCCACAGCGGCAGCGCGGCGACGGCGCGCTCGAGATCGTCCATGTCGTCGTCGCCCAAGGTAGTGTCGAATGGGGCGGACAGGATGCGGCGCATCAGCGCCAGGCGCGTCGTCGCTTGCTCTGCGTCGATGAAGCGCGTCGTTTCCGCGCAATACCGCGCACGGCGCTGGACGTCGGCGCCGCCATCGTCGCCGTCGGGATAGTAATGGCGGCCAATGCGGTGCAGCGACTGCATCAGGAATTCGATCTCGCGCAGGATGCGCAGCGCATCCTCGCCGGACAGCACGATGCGGCGGTTGGCCGGCAGCAGGAACGGCGGCGCGGCCGGACTATTCAAAATTGTCCTCGATCAGGAAGCCGTAATCGTCATCGATCAGCATTTGCAGGTAGGCGTCGAAACTGTCGGCGATGACCTGGTAGTTGTCGGGGTCGTGCAGGAAGCGCACGATCTGTCCCACCTTGCCCGATGCCGTGGGCGTGAAATCGACATACAGCCGCGACGAGCCGCCATTGTTCATGCAATGCGAAAAGCACAGGCGCCGGCCCTGCCGGATGGCCGCGTCGATGCGCGCGTCGACAATGCCGGGGTCGTCTTCCAGGTAATGGCCATAGATGTCGGCGATGCTGCGCTGGTTCGCTTGCGCGTCCTCCAGGATTTGTTCGACGGAACTCAGGTAATACGGATACTCGAACACGTCCGAGCCCAGCATGTACACCAGCACCATGCCGCCCGCATACTCCTGGTAATAGGTGCCGTTGTACTTGCCCAGCAAATACAGCAGGCTGTCCGGGCACAGCGGATAGGTTTGGCGCAGGCTGGCCAGTTGCGCCGCGCTGGCACCGCTGGCCAGCGCCAGCTCCGCCAGCGGCTCCGGCGGCATGGCCTGACGCAAGCCGGCTAAATAATGGTCGACGATGTTCATGGCCGAAATATATCAGCTGGCCGCACCCGCCAGGCGCACGCTAGCGCGCAGCGGCCAGCCGCGCGCCCGGCGCGAAGCGCACGGCGATCAGCAGCAACAGCAGCACGCCGCCCGCCATCACCATCCACGCCTGGGCCAGGCTGGACGAATGCTGGCGGATCAGCCCGGCAATGAAGGGCATGCTGCTGGCGATGATGTAGCCGCCGCCCTGCACGAAGCCGAGCAAGGCGCCGGCGCCGGCCGGGTCACGCACGTGGTCCATGCTGACGATCAGCGACAGGGGAAACAGGGCGCCGATGCCGCAGCCGAGCAATATCACGGCGGGAATGGCCAGTTGCGCGGGCGCCACGATCAGGCAAGCCAGGCCGGCCAGCACGGACAACAAGACGGACAGCAGCAGAATGCGGCGGTCGGGGAAGCGGTGAATGACGCTGGAAATCGCCAGTCCCGCCAGCACTTCCACCAGGGTCAGGCCACCGAGCAGCAAGCCGCTGTCGGCCGCGCTCCAGCCCAGTTCCGTATAAAACGGCGGCAGCCAGGCCAGCACCAGCGTGTAGGCGCCCGTG
>NZ_NEHB01000023.1:71210-98750 GCF_002127655.1 Janthinobacterium sp. GW456P | reverse complement strand
GGATGCGCCAGCGGCGGCGCGCGCGGCGGCGACGGCGGCGGGACGGTTGCCAGGGGCAGCAGCCGGTGCAGCAGCCGGCACGCCTTCGGCGCCGCCTATGCCGGGCCGAAAGGCCAGCATGCGCAGCAAGGTCATGGTAAAGCCCGCGTATTCATCGGGCGCCAGGCCCAGTTCATTGCGGCCATGCACGGCGATCTGGTAAAACAGCTGCACTTCTTCCGCGTCAAACGCGCCGGCCAGGCGCACGATGTCCGCGTATTCGGGCAAGTCCTGCGGCAAGGCGGCAGGCACGGTTTGCGCCAGCGCAATGCGGTGCAGCAAGGTGCCCAGGTCTTGCAGGGCGCCGTTATACGACAGGCTGCGCGAAGCCATCTCGTCGGCCACGGCCAGGAGATCCGCGCCATCCTGCTGCGCCAGGGCGTCGAGCAGGCGCACCAGGTACGATTGGTCGAGCGCGCCCAGCATGCCTTGCACGGCATCGAGCGTGACTTCGCCGGCCGCGTAGGCGATGGCCTGGTCCGTCAGCGACAGCGCGTCGCGCATGGAGCCGTGGGCGCCCTGGGCCAGCAGGCGCAAGGCCGGCTGTTCGAAAGCGATGCCCTCTTGCCCCAGGATATTGTCCAGGTGGCTGATGATGTGGCCGGGCGGCATCTGCTTGAGGTTGAACTGCAGGCAGCGCGACAGCACGGTCACGGGAATCTTTTGCGGGTCCGTCGTGGCCAGGATGAACTTGACGTGCTCGGGCGGCTCTTCCAGCGTCTTCAACATGGAATTGAACGCGTGGTTCGTCAGCATGTGCACCTCATCGATCATATAGACCTTGAAGCGCGCATTGCTTGGGGCATACACGGCTTGCTCGAGCAGTTGCGCCATTTCATCGACGCCGCGGTTCGACGCCGCATCCATCTCTATATAGTCGACAAAGCGTCCCGCATCGATTGCCGTGCACGCTTCGCATACGCCGCAAGGCTGGGCCGTGATGCCGCCCGTGCCGTCGGGGCCGATGCAATTGAGCGATTTGGCCAGGATGCGCGACAGGGTCGTCTTGCCGACGCCGCGCGTACCCGTGAACAGGTAGGCGTGATGCAAGCGGCCGCTGTGCAAGGCATGCGTGAGCGCGCGCACGACGTGCTCCTGGCCGACGAGCGTCTCGAAATTCTTGGGGCGGTATTTACGGGCGAGGACTTGATAGGACATGCTGAGATTTTACCATGCGATTTTGCGGGTGATCCTGCGCGGCGGGCGCAAGCCTCATGGCCGGGCCAGGCAAACCTGGCAAACGCGGCAAAGCAGCAATTGTATAACATGGCCAGCTGGAAATATGGAAAACACGGCAAGCCCGGCAATGCCGCGACCCAGCAAGAAAACGCGGCCGTAAAAGCAAAAAAGCTGCCCATGGCAGCTTGATTGTTGATCCTGATAAAACATTCCCGAAGGAGGCGAGCCTGATCTGCGGCACTCATGGTTAATAGCCGTGGCTGCTTCGTTCCCGACCTGACCAGGTTAGCCATGCCACGATGCGCAGGGGCCCGCCGGGGACAATTATAACCGGTCTGCGCAAGATTGGGAAATTGCCGTGTCAATGCCAAAATCCGGGGTCAGACCCCCGGTTGAGTTGGCAATGACCTTTTTGTTAGCGGTGTTGAGGGTCTGACCCCAGCCGCTCTACAAGCCCAGCTCTTGCCAGATCCCATCCACTTTCGCCTTCACTTCCGGCGTCATGGCGATCGTCGTGCCCCACTCGCGCGTCGTTTCGCCCGGCCATTTATTCGTCGCGTCGATGCCCATCTTGCTGCCCAGGCCGCTGACCGGCGAGGCAAAGTCCAGGTAGTCGATCGGCGTGTTGTCGACCAGGGTGGTGTCGCGGATGGGGTCGACCCGCGTGGTGATGGCCCAGATGACTTCTTTCCAGTCGCGGATATTCACGTCTTCGTCGACGACGACGATGAACTTGGTATACATGAACTGGCGCAAGAAGCTCCACACGCCGAACATCACGCGCTTGGCGTGGCCCGCGTACTGTTTCTTGATCTGCACCACGGCCATGCGGTAGCTGCAGCCTTCGGGCGGCAGATAGAAATCGGTGATTTCGCTGAACTGCTTTTGCAGCAGCGGCACGAACACTTCGTTCAGGGCCAGGCCCAGCACGGCCGGCTCATCCGGCGGTTTGCCCGTGTACGTGGAGTGGTAGATCGGGTCGCGGCGCATGGTGATGCGGTCGATGGTAAACACAGGGAAACTATCCTGCTCATTATAGTAGCCCGTGTGGTCGCCATACGGCCCTTCCAGCGCGTGCTCGTAGCCGCTCGGATGGTTTTCGTCCGGGTAGATATGGCCTTCGAGCACGATCTCGGCCGACGCGGGCACGCGCAACTCGCTGCCGATGGCTTTCACCAGTTCCGTGCGGCTGCCGCGCAGCAAGCCGGCGAACTGGTATTCGGACAGGCTGTCCGGCACCGGCGTGACGGCCCCTAATATAGTAGCGGGATCGGCGCCGAGCGCGACGGCGATCGGATACGGCTTGCCCTTGCTCTGGATCGCATGCTCGCGGAAGTCCAGCGCGCCGCCCCGATGGGCCAGCCAGCGCATGATGACCTTGTTGCGCCCCAGCACTTGCTGGCGGTAGATGCCCAGGTTTTGCCGTTTCTTGTTCGGGCCCTTGGTGATCACCAGGCCCCAGGTGATCAGGGGAGCGACGTCGCCGGGCCAGCAATGCTGGATCGGCAGGCGCGCCAGGTCGACGTCATTGCCTTCCCAGACGATTTCCTGGCACTTCGCGCCGCGCAATTCCTTCGGCGACATGTCCCACACGGATTTCACCAGCGAACCGAGACCCAGCAGATCCTTGAAATCCTTCGGCGGTTCCGGCTCCTTCAGGCGCGCCAGCACATGGCCGATCTTGCGCAGCTCGCTGACGTCTTCCGCGCC
Source organism: Janthinobacterium sp. GW456P (assembly GCF_002127655.1). Lineage (GTDB taxonomy): Bacteria > Pseudomonadota > Gammaproteobacteria > Burkholderiales > Burkholderiaceae_D > Janthinobacterium. The sequence continues at coordinate 95,822 of NZ_NEHB01000023.1, read as the reverse complement.
CATGCCCAGCGCCACGCGGCGCGTGGTGCCGAACAGATTGCCCAGCACCGGCATGGTGTGTCCCGTGGGATGGTTGAACAGCAAGGCCGGCCCGCCCGCGCGCAAGGTGCGGTCGCACACTTCCGTCATCTCTAAAATCGGTGAAATGGGGGTCGAAATGGGCTTAAGTTCACCCATTTGTTGCAGTTGAGAAATAAAATCTCGTAAATCTGAATATTTCATGTGTTTTTAATTTTTTTTGACGTCGGACGCCGTTGCTGAAGGATCTATGCCAAGTAATTGATTTTATTGGCTTTTGGCACAATGCAAGTCAAAAAGTAAGACATAAAAGTAATAAAGAAACGATTCGTTAGTATTGACTTGATATAAAACGGCTTCTACAATTCGCCCAACTTGAAAGAGCACGCCGGCCCAGAGCTTGATTTTAGCGTTTCTCTTTCATTCACGGAGTCGGGGCTCCACATGACATTTTAAGGAGTGTTTTCAAAAGGCGTCTGCCTTACCCCCGGTAAAAGTTGTATTGCGACTGATCCAATACCAGCATGGGACCGATCAGCTCAAGCAAGCAATGACGGCGTTTCTCGCACGCATCCATACGCGGCGGAAACGATGATATTTCTGATGCACGGCATTGGCAGTACCCACAACACCGCGACACCGCGGAGGGACTGCCTGTTGACGCGACATTTCGGGGAACTCTATGACTCATCGTAGCACTGAAGCGGCATTGCCTGCTTCAACCGTGGCTGGCCAGCCAGCGTTGGCGCGTTTGCGCGCCCGCGCACAAGCCATTTCGGCACGTGGTGTTTTGACCACCGCGCAACACACACTGACAGTCTTCGGCATTTCCGCCCTGGCACTGATCGCCCTGCTGATGTTCCGCCCGGACCTGGGCAAGCAACTGACGCACAGCCTGTTCCCGCTGCCGATGGCAGAAGCGCAAGCCGTTGAAGCGCCGGCCCTGTCGGCACTGATGGAAGCGCCGGCATCCGTGCAAACGGCCGCCTCCAGCGAAGCACCTTTGACCAAGGAAGAAAAAGCCTTGCTGGGCACGCAAAAGCAGCAGCAATGGGTCACCAACTGGCTCTCCAAGCGCTACCGCGTGGCCAACGATGCGACCAATATGCTCGTCTCGACGGCATACCTGACGGCCCGCGAAATCAAGCTGGACCCGCTGCTGATCCTGGCCGTGATGGCCATCGAATCGGGCTTGAACCCGTTCGCGGAAAGCCCCGTCGGCGCGCAAGGCCTGATGCAAGTCATGTCGAAAGTACACCATGAGCGCTTCCAGGAAATGGGCGGCGTGCAGGCAGCCCTGAATCCCGTCGCCAACATCCGCGTCGGCTCGCTGATCCTGAAAGACTACGTCACGCGCGGCGGTTCCGTCGAAGCGGGCTTGAAAACCTATGTCGGCGCCGCCAACTTCGCCACCGACTCGGGCTACGGCTCGCGCGTGCTGGCCGAATACCGCCGCCTGAAGCAAGTATCGGCCGGCCAGCGCGTGCCGACCAGCACGCCGGTAATGGCATCGAACACGCCAGCGCCAGCCAAGGCGCCTGCGCCGGAAAGCGGCATCACCATCAAAGTGCTGCCGCACAACGAGATCGCCGGCCTGTGACCCTTTAAAAGCCCTCACAGGGGCATCCGAAAAGCAGCGCCCAGTAAAAAAGCCACCGCACGCAAGTGCCGGTGGCTTTTTTATTACCCTGCGGCATCAACCGCAGGATCTCCTGCTCTATTACTTGCGCTTGCTGGCGTTGACTTCTTCCTCGCGCAATTTCACCGCCAGCTTGTCCAGCACGCCGTTCACATATTTGTGACCGTCGATACCGCCAAACGACTTGGCCAGCTCGACCGCTTCGTTGATGACGACGCGGTACGGGATTTCCATGTTGTTCTTCAGCTCGAACGCGCCGATCAGCAGGATGCCGTGTTCGATGGGCGACAGTTCCGCGATATTACGGTCGATCAAGGGCGCCATGCTGTCGCGCAGTGCCAGCGAATCCTTGATGGCGCCGTACAGCAGCACCGTGAAATGATCGCCATCGGCCTTGTCGAAGCCGTGGGCCGCGCGAATATTGTTCACGACGGTGGTCGCGTCCTCATTGTTCAGCAGCCACTGGTACAAGCCCTGCAGCGCAAACTCGCGCGCGCGGTGACGCGGCGTGCGGTTTTTGCTGGGATTGGCGAGCAAATTTTTCTCAGTCATGATTGTTACCTGTTCTTAAGTACGTGTTCACTACAAATTCCGACGAGACACCACGGCGCACTTTTAGGCAGCGCAGCCGTAATTCAAGCGTGCGTGAGAAGGATGTCAGGGCAAGGCGCGAGGCCGAAGACAGTACGAAAGTACGGCGAGGCCTTGCAACGCAGCCATGGCATTCTTATCACACGCGCTTAGTCTTCGTCGGTGTCCTGCAACTCTTCTAGCGCTTGCGCTAAATTAGCCATTTCCACTGCCACGCGTGCCGCTTCCGCTCCCTTGACCAGCATGCGCACTTCCGCCTGCTCGTCGTTTTCCGTCGTCAACACTGCGTTGGCGATGGGGATGCCGTAATCGAGACCGACGCGCGTGATGCCCGCGCCCGATTCGTTCGATACCAGCTCGAAATGGTAGGTTTCACCGCGAATCACGGCGCCCAGTGCGATCAAGGCGTCGAATTGCTCGGTTTCCGCCATTTTTTGCAGAATCAGTGGGATTTCCAGGGCGCCCGGCACGGTCACGTGCAGGATATCTTCATCGGCCACGCCCAGCTTGCTCAACTCTTCCAGGCATGCCGACAGCAAGCCACCACCGACGATTTCATTGAATCGTGCCTGGACGATACCGACGCGCAAACCTTCGCCGGCAAAATTGGTTTCATAAGTTCCTACGCTCATCATAAGCCTCTTTATAAGTGGTCAGCGGCGGCGCCGCGCGCCGGGCCGCTGGATACGGTCAATGAATTACTGCTGGCCAGGATGGCATTGAAAACCGGTGACTTCCAGGTCGAAACCGACCATCGACGGCATCTTGCGGGGGCTGGCCAGCAATTGCATCTTGGATACGCCCAGGTCGCGCAGGATTTGCGCGCCGATGCCGTAGCTGCGCAGGTCCATGCTGGCGGCGCGGCCTTTCGGCTTGGCTTGCGGCGTATCGAGCGCGGCGAACTGGGCAAACAGCTCGCTCGATGTCTCGCCGCAGTTCAGCAAGACCATCACGCCCCGCTCGGACTGCTTGATGGCGGCCATCGAGGCAGCCACCGTCCACGAGTGGGTAGTCGCTTCGCTTTCCAGCACATCCAGCAAAGAAACGGGCTGGTGCACGCGCACCAGCGCTTCCAGGCCGGGGGCCAGGTCGCCGTGCACGAGGGCCAGGTGAGCCGAGGCGCTGGGCTTGTCGCGGAAGGCGATCAAACGGAATTCGCCGTGCGCCGTGTGCAGGGTACGCTCGGCAACGCGCTCGACCAGGGACTCGGTCTGGCTGCGGTAATGAATCAGGTCGGCAATCGTGCCGATCTTCAGGCCATGCTGCTCGGCAAACACCAGCAAGTCCGGCAGGCGCGCCATGGTGCCGTCGTCCTTCATGATTTCGCAAATCACGGAGGCGGGCGTCAGGCCGGCCATGGCCGTCAGGTCGCAACCGGCTTCCGTATGGCCTGCGCGCATCAGCACGCCGCCTTTTTGCGCTTTCAGGGGGAAGATATGGCCAGGCTGGACGATATCGCTGGGCTGCGTGCCCTTGGCAACGGCCACCTCGATGGTCTTGGCGCGGTCTGCGGCGGAAATGCCCGTCGTCACGCCTTCGGCCGCTTCGATGGACACGGTAAAGTTGGTGCCATACGCGGTACCATTGCGCGACGTCATCATCGACAGGTTCAGCTCGTCGCAACGCTCTTCCGTCAGGGTCAGGCAGACCAGGCCACGCGCATGCGTGATCATGAAATTGATGGCTTCAGGCGTCACGAAATCGGCGGCAAGCACCAGATCGCCTTCATTTTCCCGGTCTTCTTCATCGACCAGTATCACCATGCGGCCGGCGCGCAATTCAGCGACGATCTCTTCGGTGCTGGATATAGACATCATTGATCCTCTTAGTGAGACTAAAAACTGAAACATCGCGTGCGAATATTCCGCGAATTTCCGGGAATTTCCGGGAATTTTCTTATAACCCGCTATTTTAAAGGATTTAGCGCTTGCAGGCCTGAAATAAGACAGGTTTGCGGCATGGGCGCCGCGGCCGGCCCCGCACAGCGCCGATTCCGCGATCCCGCGCACGCGGCGGCGGCAAGGCGCGCGCCGCCGGCCTTGCAAAGAGCATAAGATCAACCAGTCACCGCCACGGCGCTGACACCCATTCGCAGCGACACCCCACACAGGAGCGGCAACATGAAAACCAACGGATCGGCCATCTGGTCAGGCGGCATCAAGGACGGCAAGGGCGCCATCAGCACGCGCAGCGGCGCCTTGCAGGAATATCCCTACGGCTTTGCCAGCCGCTTCGAGGGCAAGCCCGGCACGAATCCCGAGGAATTGATCGGCGCCGCCCACGCGGGCTGCTTCACCATGGCCCTGTCGCTGATCCTCGGCGAAGCGGGCCTGACGGCGGAAAAGATGGAAACGACGGCCGAAGTCACCCTGGACAAGGTGGACGACGGTTTTGCCATCACGGCCGTCCACCTGATCCTGAAAGCGAAGATACCGGGCGCCGACCAGGCGAAGTTCGAGGAATTGACGGGCAAGGCCAAGGCCGGCTGCCCCGTATCGAAGCTGCTTAAAGCCAACATTACCCTCGACGCCACCCTGCTGCCCTAGATTTTCGTCACGGGCTTGACGGGTTCCACGGGGGCCACCGGCGCCACCAGCGGCAGGCGCGAGTCGCTGGCCGGCAATGGCCGGTTCATCAAGCCGGGATTCAGGGCTGCATTGTTCAGGTTATACGCCGCGATGGCCGCCGCCACGGACGGGTCTTGCGATGACGGTGGCGGCACGGCCATGCCCGCCGCTTGCGCGGCCAGCTCTTGCGCCTGCGCATTTTGCTGGGCCAGCTGGGCTTGCGCCGTCGCCAGTCCCGCATCGGCTTGTCCCTTCGCGGCGCGCGCCAGCGACTGCGCCCGTTCGCTGGCCGCCTGGGCCGCCATTTGCGCATCGCTGGCGGCCAACTGCGCCCGCACCGCATCGTCGGCCGCCGCTTGCGCCTGCTGCTGCAAGCCCTGCTGCCGCACTTGCCCCTGGCGCAGCTCGTCCACCCGTGCAGCGTCCTGCTGCTGCGCCTGCTGACTGGTATTAATACGTTCGCTGTCGAGGCGTTCAGTGTCAAGGCGCAGTGCATCCACGCGCTGGCTGTCTGTCCGCTGCGCCTGCGGCAATTGCGCCGCATCGGCGGCGGCTTGCGCCGTCGACGGGGGCCGCAATTCCTGCAAATCCAGGTTCAGTTCTTCCGTTTCCAGTTGCTGCTGCAATTCCAATTGTCGCTGTGCAATCGCGGCCGTTTGCGGCGGTGTCTCGTCGATGGCCTGCGGCTGCGCGGCCTGCACGGCGCTGGCCGGCAGTGCGCCGCCCGTCAAATCCGCTTCGACCACGGCGGCCAGCGGCGCGCCCTGCTGCTGGGCCAGCACGGCGCCCACCTGTGCCAGCACGTCCGTTCCCTGCTGCAAGGCATCCAGGGTGGCATTGCTGTCGGCCGCATACGCGGCCTGCAAAGTGATGGGATCGACATCTTCATTGCGCAAGTCGATGCCGATGCGGGCCAGGCCCGCCTGCGTGAGCAGGCTGCCGTCCTGCGCCAGCGCGGCCGCCGTATCCGTCGTGCCGTCGCCAGACAACAGATCGTAGCGTTGCGCCAGGCTGCCCGGCGTGTCGCCGGCCGTCGCCAGCTGGCTCGCGTCGATGCCGCTCGTTTGCAGCTGGGCGAACGATTCCGTCAGCTGCCGCGCCAGCGCCAGCAAGTCGTCATTGACATTCACGGGCGTATTGGCCGCCCTGGCCTCGTCCGTGGCGCCCTGCAAGGCCAGCAGTTGCCGGCGCGACAAGGCCACGCCGGAGAGGAACTGGCCCAGCGGGGAGATGTCGACCTGGGTCGATGACAAAGCGGCAAGGGCCGCCGCCGCGCTGGAAGGCGGCAGGGGCAGCGCGGGCGCCAGCGGCGCCGTCTGATCCACGCGGGACGTGGCCGGGATGGTGTTGGGCACGGTTGCGCGCGAAATCGGGTCCATGGCTAGCCTCCACTGCGGAAAGCTTCATAGTATGCGCGTCTGCAAGAAAAGCAACACACGCTTGGCAAGGCGAAGGGTGTGTTGCGGTGTTCTTGTATCAGGCGGCGGCCTTGTCCAGCGACAACATGCGCTCGACATAGCGGGCGATCAGGTCGATTTCCAGGTTGACCTTGCCATCGACCGTCAAGTGTTTCAGAGTCGTCATGGCAATGGTGTGGGGAATCAAATTGATCGAGAAGCGGCAGCCGTTGACGGCGCCCGCGCCCAGGTCTTCCACGCGGTTGACGGTCAGCGATACGCCATTGACGACGACGGAACCCTTGAAAGCCAGATATTTCGCCAGTTCGTGCGGCGCTTCGATCACCAGTTCCCACGATTCGCCCACGGCTTCGAACTTGCGCACGATGCCCAGGCCGTCGACGTGACCGGACACCAGGTGGCCGCCCAGGCGCTCGGCCAGGGTCAGGGCTTTTTCCAGGTTCACTTCCGTCGTCGTATCGAGGCCCACGGTGCAATTGAGGCTTTCGCGCGAGACATCGACGGCAAAACCCGTGTCCGACTTTTCCACCACCGTCATACAGGCGCCATTGATGGCGATGGAATCGCCGAGGGCCACGTCGGCCAGCGGCAAGCCGCCCGCGTGGATGGTCAGGCGCACGCCTGCGTCGAGGCCGCCTTCGAGTGCTTGCACGGTTTCAATCTTGCCAATGGCGGCAACAATTCCTGTAAACATGAACTAACCCTATAAAAGTATAAAAGTATTAATTGCGCTGGGCGAATCTTGCAAGGATACGCAAATCTTCGCCCACTTGCTGAACCTGGTGAAATTGCAAGGTCCGCTGCTGTTTGATATCCGTCAATGCCGGCAAGGCAAACATGCCTTGCGCGTCGCCCAGCAAGGTGGGCGCCAGGTAGAGCAGCAGCTCGTCGACGCAGCCTTCGCGGATCAGCGAGCCGTTCAGTTTGGAGCCGGCCTCGACATGGACTTCATTGATTTGCCGGCGCCCCAGTTCCAGCATCAGCGCGGCCAGGTCGACCTTGCCGGCCGCGTTCGGCAACAGGATGACTTCCGCACCCAGCGCCTGCAACTGCGCTTCCTTTTCCGGGTTGGCCGCGGCCGCCACGATCCAGGTGCCGCCGCCTTGCAAGATGCGCGCTTCGAGGCTGATGTCGAGCCGGCTGTCGACGACGATGCGGCGCGGCTGGCGCGGCGTCTCGACGGCGCGCACGGTCAATTGCGGGTCGTCCGCCTTGACCGTGCCGATGCCCGTCAGGATGGCGCAGGCGCGCGCGCGCCACGCGTGGCCGTCGGCACGCGCCTGCGGCCCCGTGATCCACTGGCTTTGCCCATTGTGCAAGGCCGTCATGCCATCCAGGCTGGCGGCCGTTTTCATGCGCACCCACGGCTTGCCGCGCTGCATGCGCGAAAAGAAGCCGATATTCATTTCATACGCCTCGTCGGCCAGCACGCCCGTGGTGACGGCGATGCCGGCCGCTTCCAGCTTGGCCAGCCCCTGCCCCGCCACCAGCGGGTTCGGATCCGTCATGGCGGCCACGACGCGCCCCAGCCCCGCGCGCACGAGCGCATCGGAGCATGGCGGCGTGCGGCCATGGTGGTTGCACGGTTCCAGGGTGACATAGGCGGTGGCGCCGCGCACGTCGCTGCCGCGCGCCGCCGCATTCGCCAGCGCTTGCACCTCGGCATGATCCTGCCCGGCCGCCTGCGTCACGCCAGCGCCGATCACCTGGCCATCCCGGACGATCACGCAGCCGATGCGGGGATTGGGCGAGGTCGTGTATAAACCGCGCGCCGCCCATTCCAGCGCCAGGCGCATGCCATCGATATCGTTGAGTATTTCCACGGGCTTCTTTATTTGAAGGTGAGTTATTGGTAAGTGCCAAGTTGGTAAGTGCCAAGTGTTAAATGTTAAGTGGCAAGTCTTGCTACGAACTGTCGGCCACGCCGCTGCAATTGACCGCCTGCTGCTGCGGGTCGCACACGCGCACCCTGCCCAGCATATTGATTTTAATATGGCGCACCTGCTTTCCCAAAGCCAGGGACAAGGTACCCCAGCGCGCCGCCACGCTATTGGTCGCGCTGCAACTGCGTCCCGCGCCATTGTAGGCGATATAAAACGGCGCCGTGGCCGACGAGAATGCAAACTGGGCCGTGATGCCGGCCGGCAGCGGCCCCTGGCGGAACAGCAATTCGTCGCCGTCGTCGAACGCCAGGCTGGCATTACGGTCGATAAAGACCAGCCAGCCCGTGCGCCAATCCGTGCCGCCGGGCCCGGCCGGCATCAGCAGCACGCGCTGTCCGCGCGCCATCGCCTGCGCCCGCGTCAATTCGATCGCCGAGACCAAGTCCATGGCCGCCGCGCGCACCTGCTGGCGCGCCAGCAAGTGCTGCACATTTGGCAGGGCGGCCGCCGCCAGCAACGCGGCAATCGCCAGCACGGCCAGCAATTCGAGCATGGTGTGCCCAAAGACGGGCCCGGTCCACTTTGGCCACTTGCGCATGGCCTAGAGCCAGCAATGGCTGGCGGGCCCGCTGCTGCCGCGCTGGCCCGTGCTGCTCAAGGACAGCACGCCGCAATCGGCATCCTGGAACTGCGCATCGACCTTGGATGTGCCCGGCGTGGCGCGCAACAGCACGCATTGCCCGATCGCCAAGCCGGGACAGGCCAGCGCCTCGATTTCATACGCACTGCCGGCCGCGCCCCCTTCGCCCGACCACCATGGAAACGCTTGCGCCTGCGGCGCCGGCGAGGCCGAGGAAAACGCCAGATAGCGGTTGTTTTGCGAGTAATAGCGCTCCTGCTGCTGCATCAGCCGCAGCAGGGCCGCCTGCCCCTGCACCCGCTTGGCGCGCACGACATGGCCGTGATAGGCAGGTATGGCCAGCGCCAGCAGCAGGCTCATGATCGCCAAGGCTGACAGCAATTCGATCAAGCTGAAGCCCGGCGCGTTGGCAGTAGAAGCGCCACCGTTTGCGGCGGCCCAATTCCGCCTTGCCACTTCCATGGGACCTCCCCTCTTCCCCCAAAAAGCGCTAGCCGATACGATGCGCATGCCATGCTCACGCTTATTTCTTCTTGGCCGCCTCGTGCAATTCGCGCCAGTTCGCCACTTCGCGCCAGCTGAGACGCCGGGCAGGCAGCGGCGCGCTGACGACCTTGAGTCCCGCCCCGCTGGCCGCGCCCGGCAAGCCAGGTTGCAGCACGGCCAACTCCTTGCGGCCCTCGGCCCGCCCTGTCGCCGTTGCGGCGCCCACCGTGCTGTTCAATTCCAGCGCCAGCGGCGGCGCGCGCGCCAGGCCGTCGAACAAGCGTCCCGTCTGCTCGCCCGCCTGCACCACACCGGCGCCATCGCCGGCAAAACCGCTCAGCACGTCGAGCACGTACAGGCGCGTGACGGGCTTGGCGCAAGAATCTCGCCCCGGCAGGACGGTGTTGAACAACACCCTCCCGGCGGCCAGCACGGGACTATTAATGCTGCGCTCGCCCGTCTGCGCGGTATCGAGAAAGTCGAGATACCAGCCGCGCCTGGCGTCGCTGCCCGTGTAGCGCAGCTCGGCGCCGTCAACGCGCAGGCCGCCCGCCGTCTCGCCCAGGCTGCGCTGTTCCAGGTCGGCCCGGCTGCGCGTGGGAGATGTTGCCCGCACATCGTCGTGCACGGCGTAAAACGACTGCGACAGAAAGGCGGAAGGCCAGGTATCGGCCGCTTCGACCAGTTTGCCCGTGCCAAACAGCAGCAGATAGCCGCCACCAGGCGCATACGCCACGCTCAGCTGCTGCGTCACGGGCTGGCGCCGGCCCTGCGCATCGCGCGCAACAAACACGAGCTTGCGCCCCTGGCCATCCTTCCACGGCGGGCCGCCGGCCATGTCGAGGCGCCAGATATTGCCCTGCAAATCGCCCGCATAGATATACGCGAGCGCACCGTCGCCGCCCGGCACCACGGCGGGCGGGCCCAGCGCGTGGGACATGGCGTCAGTGACCGCATCAGTGTCATGGCCGCCATCGCCACCACCACCGCTGGCCACAGGCACCTTGAGGCGGAAGTAATTACTTCCTATCACCCATGGCGTGCCAGGCGCCTTGTCCAGGGCCAGCAGGAAGATGGCGGCGGCCGATGCGGGCGCCGTCGTGTCCTTGCCGTCATTGACATGGTTGTTGTAGCCGCTGGCGACGATGGCAAAATCGCGGTAGGCTGGCGCGCCCTCCTTGCCGCCCATGTTGACGCGGGCAAAGGCGGGCCGCGCGCGCACGTTGCCCATGAGCTTGTCGTCGCGGTCCGTGAATTCCCATAGCACACCGTCCTGCGCAAAACGCATCGGGTCGGTGATGTCGAGCGCAAACACGCCTTGCGCACCGCCCCCCATGCCCGACACCAGCACCGTCTTCCAGTGTCCCGATGCCAGCACTTCCGCCGTGGCCGCCGCGCCATCGAGCAGCGGGCCGGGGCTGTAGTGAGTGCTCGCAGCGGCTGGTACCGTGTGCAGCAGAGCCTGCGGCAGATAGGCAAACAATTCGCTGCCCGTGCGCGCATCGAACGCATGCAGCAAGCCATCGTTGGCACCCAGGTACAGCATTTTCCGGCGCTGCAGCAGCGCCTGGCGATGCACGCCATAGCCGGCCCCCGGCATGCCCAGACCCGGCGCGCCCACGTACAGCAGGTTGCCGTGCGGCGCCGCGCCCAGGCTGCCGGACCTGCGCCGCAGGAAGCCGCCGGGCTGGCCCACCTCGTGCGTACGCTGGCCCAGCAGATATGCCAGGCGCGCCTCGCCTCTTCCATCGCCGTCGTCGAATGCGCCGCGCTGTGCTGCATCGAGCCCCTTCCAGGCCAGCGGCATCAGGGCGCCCTTGGCGTCAAGCGTGTAGACGGGACGCAAGGCCGTAGATGGCCCATCCGGCATGTTCTCGGGCTGCCCGCCAGCAGTCCACAATGGCTTGCCGGGAAGCAGTGCGCCATCGGCGCCGATGGCAAACGCGCTGCGCGACAAGATCATGCCGCCATCGGCCAGGCGCATCCGCGTGTGGAACCAGTAAGCCTCTTCCGTACCGCTGGCCGGCGCCATCAGGGCCGGCCCCGGCAGCGTCGCCGTCAGCGTGCCCTTGTCGGCGGAGACGAAGGCCGCACGCAGTCCCGCGATCAGGGCGGCCGGATCGCTGCCGGGCAAGTAATGGGTAGGCCAGCGGCCGTCCAGGCTCCATTCATCGAACGCGCTGCCCGTTGCGCTCTTGAATGGGTTGGCGTCGCCGTTCGCATCAAGAAAACCGCCATACTTGGCCGCCAGCAGCAAGGGAGTGGCAGCGGGTACGCCGGCCGGGTCGCCTTGGCGCAAGTCGCCCGCGTAGTGCTCGACCTTTGCAAGGCCATCGTTCTTGCCGCCAGGACGCAACGCCTGCACATGCGACCAGTAGGCCAGGCCCGCCGCATGATAGCTGGCGCCGCCCGCGCCTTCGGCCAGCAATTCCAGTCCCGCCAGGTCGGGCCGTGGCGCGGGATTGCCCTGCGCACCGCCGCTTTCCAGGCCGCCCACCGCATGCATCCAGGCCATCGCATCGAACGGCGGCGGCGCAAAACCATCGGCGGCGCGTGCGCGGTCACCGGTCGAGGCAGGCACAACAGGGACATTGCCGGGCACGTAGCGGTCCCCTGCCATGCCCGCATCGCCGAGGCTGACGACGACATGGCGCTGGCAATTGGCCGTTTGCGGGTCGGTCCATGGGGTCACGACCGGCATACCCTCGTCGATGGCAGGCGGGGCCGTGGCGGGCGGCACGGCGGCGCTTGCTTGCCGCCCCTGCAGGTAGCGCAGCGATTCGTACAGCAATTCAGCCAGCGGCGCGGCCCTCGCGTACGCACCCAGACGCTCGGCATTGCTGCGGCCCAGGCCGTTGATGTAAGCGGTCACCCCGCCGCCAGCGCCTGCGTCCTGGTCCGCGCCTTGGACGGCAAACACGCCATTGACGGGATTCCACTCGGCGCCGGCATTGTCTTGCGGCAGAAAGTCGGGCGCCAGCCAGCGTTGCTGGCCCACGTGGGCCAGCGGCGCGCGCAGCACGCCGCCATACACGGGGCTGGCACTGGCGGACACGCCGTTCAAATGGCCAAACACGCCCACGCGTACCCTGCCGCCAAGGCGCTGCACGACGCCCACCGGTTTGTAGTTCTTGCCGTACGCGAGGCACAGGTCGTCGCGCAGCGGCCCCTCATCGGCATCGCAAACGCGCACACGCGCGAGGAACACGCCGTGCGTGGCGGCGATGCCGGGCGCGTCGCAACTGCCGCCCGGAGGCACGCTGGCGTCGCCGAACAGCAGGCGATTACGGCAGGAAACGATGGCCAGTTGCGCCAGCGCAAACGGCGTCGCCGCCGCCACGCCGGTGTGCAAGACCTTGCGCGGAAAAAAAACCGGGTGGGCATAGAAGTCGACGGGACCGTCGGCATCGGGCAGGTAGGCGCGCTGCAGCACCGTCTTGCGCACTTCGTCGATGACGCGGTCGCCGCCCGTCAGGGCATAGCGGACGATATCGAGCATGCTGGCGCTGGCCCAGTTCAGAAAGTTGCCGCTAAAACTATCACCGCCGCAACCGTGCAGCGCGTCGGCCGGTTTCAGCACGGAGAAGTAAGCGGTCGCTACGCGCAAGTCCGGCAGCATGACGCCGTCCTTGCTGCGGTACGGATAGCTGTAGCACATGCGCGCATGGAAGTAACCGAGGTACTCGCGCTGCGGCGCATAGTCGCCGCCATGCGCGGCGGCGGCCGCCGCATGCGTGAGCGACAGGTTGAGCAGCAGATTCGGCGGCACTCTGGCGCCGGGCAAGCCCGCGTCGGACCGCGCCAACGCCACGGGAGAAGCCGCCGCAACAGCAGCGCCGCAAGCCAGGGAAACCAGGCCGATCAGCAACAGCCAGGCGGACCACCAAGCGGATAGCCAAGCAAACGACAAAGCCCTCATGGTCCCGCTCCCGCCGCCTGCTTGCGATAATAACTTTGCAGCACGACTTGCGTGCTTTCCTGCGCGCCGAAACCGATGGCCGTGATGCGGTACACATAACTTTCCGTTGCCAGGCCGCCAGCCACTGCCGCCGCCTGCGCGCCGGGCGGGTGAAACGGCAGTAATTCGATCAGGTAACGGGGCCGGCGCGACGGCAGGAAACCCTGCCCCGTCTGCATGACGGCGCCCGTAAACTGGCCATACGGCACGGCGCGGCTGCCACTTCCCCCTTCGGGGCCATCGAGGTCCATGCTCAGCCAGAGGGCCGGCGCGTCCGGGGCTGCGGGCAGGCACAGGCCCAGTGCGCCTCCCTCGCCGCAGCCGTCCGCGAACCCGGCCGCACTTCCTGGCGCAAAGAGGCTGCTGCGTCCCGGCGCGCCGGGCAAGCCTTCGATATCGTTCTGCGCATCCATCAATGCTTCCTCCGCCGCCTGAAACGCGATCTGCCGGTCGCGCTCGCCGCGTGCCGCCTTTTCGCCCTGCAAGGCTATCTGTGCAGCTGATATGCCCAGCAGCAAGACGATCACCAGCAGGCACAACACATACACGAGGGTGGCGCCCCGGTGGCGGACACGCGGTATGCAACGAAGCGCACCGCGAGGCACACCAAGCGGCGCACCACGCATTGCCCCGCAAGGTATGCAACGGCGGACGCCCGCGCCAGCCATCGCGCCGCCCGCCTAGGCCGGCCCGTTGCGCAGCATGATGCTCGTCTGCACCAGTTGCCGCAGCCGCGAGCGCATCGCGGCGGGCAAGGACGCGCGCGCGATGCGCACGCCCGTGTCGCCGGCGCCGTGCGCCTCGGCATATGCCTTGCCGAACAGGTCGAACTGCGCCGGCCCCAGTTCCGCCAGCTTGTCCGCCTGGCCCGCCTCGCCATGCAACAGCAAGGCCACGCGCACGCTGGCCACGCGCTTCCAGTGCGTGCGGCGATACAAATCGCGCTGGCGCGCGGCCGCATCCGCTCCCTGCAGCACCAGCGCCGCGTCGTAGGCGTCGAGCGCGCTGGCGTTGACATAGCGGTTCGCCACGCCGTCGGGCGGCGTATCCGTGTCCACGCCATACAGCACCTGGAAACCGTCGACGCCGCGAATGACGGCGTCCGCGCCCCAGCCGTTCGCGCCACGGTATTTGCAGCGCAGCTCGCCGTCGCCATCAGCGCCCTGCACCACATAGAAAATGCTCCAGCCCCGCTGCGCCTCCGTTTGCGCGGCACCCACGCCAAAACCGGCGCAATTGAGCACGGACCCGTCGCCGCCCTCTTCCTTGCCGGCGCCGTAATAGCGCAAGGCCAGCACATCGCTGCCATGCAGGACACCGGGCAAGGCGCCGCTGATGCCTGCGCTGTTCTTGCCCAGGCTGCGCGCGTCGAGCCCGGCGATATTGGCGCTGTCGTCATCGGCGTGGGCGACGGGCGCGGCGCCGCTATCCCAATTCACGTACGCCGTCTGGCGCACGGCGCGGGCGATGGTGTCGAGCGCATAGCGGCCGTTATCGTCCAGCCGCGCGCTGGCGGACTGGTCGCCATAGCTGCCGCTGGCCGCCAGCAGCACGCTACTGGCGGCCAGCATCAGCAGCGCACCGAGCGACAGGGCCACCAGCAATTCGACGAGGCTCATGCCGCGCCGCCGTCGCCACGCGGCATGCACGCCGTTCATGCGCCGCCTCCGCCCAGCTGGAATACCAGCCTGGGCAACGACTCGCCTGCCGCATTCACGGCGGGCGAGCCATCGGGCAAGCGGCCGCGCCAGCCCAGCTTGATGACGATGGGCGCGCCCTTGCCGCCGCTGCACGCCCAGTGCAAGCCTTGCGCGGCGGCATCCCAGGCAGAGGCATCGCGGCAGATATGCAGACGCGCCCCGGGCAAGGCCGCATGCAGCGATTGCTTCCATTCGGCGATGTCGAATTGCGCCAGTTCGGCCGCGCCGCAGGCACTAGCGCCAAAGCAGTCCGGCGCGGCGCCGCCTGCTTCGGCGTCGTCCGCCGCCGCGTAGGCCACGTTCAAGTAGGGATTGCCCGCATCGGGACCATTCATGAGCACGCTGTTTGCGCGCATGCGCTCGGCCATGCCGGCCGCCAGCTGCGCGCCCGCCGACAACAGCGCCGACTCATGGCGTGCACGCAGGGAGTGCAGTTGCAAAATGCTGGCACCGAGCAGGCCCAGCGCCAACAGCAGCAGCGACACGAGCACCTCGACGAGGCTGCTGCCACCCGCTGGAAACATAGTGCGACCGCCCTTGCGCATGCGCTACTCCCTTCCGCAGAAAGAGTCGCAAGAACAGGCGGCCCAGCTACAAGATAGGCGCGCGCAAAAAGCCGGGTCTGCGTTAGCGCAAACAGTGCGGCGAAAGGTGGGAGGAACAGCGTTGGTATTGATCAGGTCGCTTGTCAGGCCAGCACAGGCGTGGTGAAGCGGGGCGCATGACCAGCCCCGCCTTCAACAAGGAGAGCACCCGGGTGAACGTCAGGGCTTGCGCGCCTGTCCCACTTCGGCAATCGCATCCTGGAACTCGGCCAGGTCTTCGAAATTCTTGTAGACGGAAGCGAAGCGGATGTAGGCGATCTTGTCCAGGCGCTTGAGCTCCTGCATGACGAGTTCGCCGATATAGCCGGAATCGACTTCGCGCAAGCCGCTGGTCAGCAGTTTTTCCTGGATGGACGCGATGGCCGTGTCCACGGAGGCGGCCGCGACGGGACGCTTGCGCAAGGCCAGCATCAAACTGCCGCGCAACTTATCCGCAGCGAACTCCGTCCGGCTGCCATTCTTTTTGACGACGGCCGGCATGATAAGTTCAATGCGTTCGTACGTGGTAAAACGCTTGTCGCATTTGCCGCAGCGGCGGCGGCGCCGAATGGCATCCCCTTCCTCCGATACGCGCGTATCGAGAACCTGGGTGTCGCCGTGCTGGCAAAATGGACATTTCATGGGCTGGCTACAACTTTATAGTAATAATTACGGGAAATCACCGCCCTTGTACAAAGGGCGCCCGAATCACTCCGGGCGCCCTTGGGCACGAAGGAATGTGTCATACGGAATCTTACTCCGTATGACACATTCTGGACAAATAATTATGCTGCGTACACAGGGTGCGCGTCAGCCAGCACTTTCACGGCTGCTTTGACGCGCTCGATGGTGGCGGCGTCATGCGGGTTGTCCAGCACGTCGGCGATCAGGTTGCCCACTTCTTCCGCTTGCGCTTCCTTGAAACCGCGCGTCGTCATCGCCGGGCTGCCCAGGCGGATGCCCGAGGTGACGAACGGTTTTTGCGGGTCGTTCGGGATGCCGTTCTTGTTGCAGGTGATGTGCGCGGAACCGAGGATGGCTTCGGCTTCCTTGCCCGTCAGGTTCTTGGCGCGCAGGTCGACCAGCATGACGTGCGATTCGGTGCCGCCAGAAACAATACGCAGGCCGCGCTTGATCAGGGTTTTCGCCAGCACGTCGGCGTTCTTGATCACTTGCTTCTGGTATTCGACGAATTCAGGGCTCAGCGCTTCCTTGAAGGCGACGGCCTTGCCGGCGATCACGTGCATCAGCGGGCCGCCCTGGATGCCAGGGAAGATGGCCGAGTTGATGGCTTTTTCGTGCTCGGCCTTCATCAGGATGATGCCGCCGCGCGGACCGCGCAGCGATTTGTGCGTGGTCGAGGTGACGAAGTCGGCGAACGGCACCGGATTCGGATACAGGCCGGCGGCGATCAGGCCGGCGTAGTGGGCCATGTCGACCATGAAGTAGGCGCCCACTTCCTTGGCAATCTTCCCGAAGCGTTCGAAGTCGATCTTTTTCGAGAAGGCCGATGCGCCGGCGATGATCAGTTTCGGCTTGCGTTCGCGGGCCAGGCGCTCCATCGCCTCGTAGTCGATGTCTTCTTCCGCCGTCAAGCCGTACGACACGACGTCGAACCATTTGCCGGACATGTTCAGCGGCATGCCGTGGGTCAGGTGGCCGCCTTCGGCCAGCGACATACCCATGATCAGGTCGCCTGGTTTCAGCATGGCGAAGAACACGCCCTGGTTCGCCTGCGAGCCGGAATTCGGCTGCACGTTCGCGCATTCGGCGCCGAACAGTTGCTTGACGCGGTCGATGGCCAGTTGCTCGGCCACGTCGACGTATTCGCAGCCGCCGTAGTAGCGCTTGCCCGGGTAGCCTTCGGCGTACTTGTTCGTCAGCTGCGAGCCTTGCGCTTCCATTACGGCTGGCGACGTGTAGTTCTCCGACGCGATCAGTTCGATATGGTCGTGCTGGCGCGTGTTCTCTTTTTGAATGACGGCGAACAATTCAGGATCGACGTTGGCGAGGGTGTGATCTTTTGCAAACATGTAAAAACTCCAAGTATGAGGGTGCTTGTACTGGCAGGTTGGATCGAATGAGGGGAGCCGGCGTTAAGTGAATAACAACATTGGACGGGCAGCCTCTTCGTGCTTTTCCATAGTGGCTACCCAGGCGAACGGCTGATGAAAAATCTCACGTTTCCCGGTGGGTGCCCACCTTTCGCCGGTTTGCCGATCGCCACTCATGGAGATCGCCCGACTTTTCGCCAGTCACGTGAGACGTAATGGAAGTCAAATTGTAAGTTAAGTGCCCAAATTGAGCAAGGAATGCAACCGTGCGGCTATAATCGCCGCGCGCCGCCGCAGCTAAGGCCGGTCACGCTCCGCCCGCACGCTGGCTGCGGCGCTTAAGCTGGACTTAAACCTGGCCATGGCATGTAAGCGTATGTTACGAAGCTTGCCATTGCACACGCCAGATTTACAATGCTGCGGTGCAACTTATATGCAGCTTTTGCATGGCTTTCCAGCAAGCGCCCACAGTCACAAGAAGAAAAATCGCGTAAAATGTTGCTCAATCTCACTACTGGCGCAATAAACATGCCTTCAGTCTTTACCTGGAACGTACGTGTCTACTATGAAGACACCGACGCCGGCGGCATCGTCTATTACGCTAACTACCTCAAATTCTTCGAGCGCGCACGCACGGAATGGCTGCGCGCCATCGACGTGGGTCAGCAGGAATTGCTGGAACAGCATGACGCGATGTTCGTTGTCAAAAGCGTCAACGCCGACTATCATGCGCCAGCCAGGCTCGATGACACGGTAAGATTAACCTTAAGCATAGAAAAAATGGGGCGCGCCTCCATCGTTTTCCTGCAACAAGCCTGGTGCGGCGACCGCCTGCTCAACACGGCCCGCGTCAAGATCGGCTGCGTCGACTCGGCACTGCGCCCGCGCGCCTTGCCTGATGCGGTCGCGGCCCGCATGCGCGCCACCTGAGCCCTACCGCCACCCCCGGATAATTCACCCAACAGACTGCCTGCCAATGAACGTTACACAAGATCTTTCTTTCCTCGCGCTCATCACCAATGCCCACCTGATCGTGCAACTGATCATGGCCCTGCTGCTGCTGATCTCCCTGACCAGCTGGACCTACATTTTCCGCAAGATGTTTGCCGTGCGCCAGGCGCGCAAGCAAACCATCGAATTCGAACGCAGCTTCTGGGCCGGCGGCAACCTGCATGCGCTGCACCAGAACGCCAGCGGCAACCGCGACCAGAGCGGCGCGCTGGCCCGCATTTTCGACGCCGGCATGGGCGAATTCATCAAGGGCAAGGCGTCCTACGGTTCGCGT
This sequence comes from Janthinobacterium sp. GW456P, assembly GCF_002127655.1. Taxonomy (GTDB): domain Bacteria; phylum Pseudomonadota; class Gammaproteobacteria; order Burkholderiales; family Burkholderiaceae_D; genus Janthinobacterium. The sequence goes on along the minus strand of NZ_NEHB01000023.1, from coordinate 76,999 downwards.
GAAGCGCTGGACGTCGGCGCCGTGCTCGACGGCGCACGCCGCGCCATGCGCGCCGCCTTCCAGCGTGAAATGGACGTGCTCGAATCGCACCTGGCCTTCCTCGCCTCCGTCGGCTCCGTCTCGCCGTACATCGGCCTGCTCGGCACCGTGTGGGGCATCATGAACGCCTTCCGTGGCCTGGCCAACGTGCAGCAAGCCACCCTGGCCGCCGTTGCGCCCGGCATTGCCGAAGCGCTGATCGCCACGGCCATCGGCCTGTTCGCCGCGATTCCCGCCGTCGTCGCCTACAACCGTTTTTCGCATGACATCGACCGCCTGGCGATCCGCTTCGAGAGCTTCGTCGAGGAATTCTCCAACATCTTGCAGCGTCAGTCGCGCTAAGAGGGAGCAAGGTCCATGGGTTCCTCATTCAATAGCGGCGGCATGCGCGGCGGCCGCGGCCGCAAGTTCAAGTCCGAGATCAACGTCGTGCCGTACATCGACGTGATGCTGGTGCTGCTGATCATTTTCATGGTGATGCCGTCGTCGAACAATCCCAGCGTGGTGAACCTGCCCAACGCGGAAAAGTCGGCGAAACCGCCCGATGACTATATTCAGATCGTGCTCAAGCCAAATGGTTCGCTGTCGATCGGCGTGAGCGGCAAGGAACAGCTGGCGCCGGAAACGGAACCGAACCGCGACGCCCTGCTGCGCAAGCTGCGCGGTTTGCACGAGAGCAATCCAGACTATCCCGTGATGATCGCGGGCGACAAGGAAAGCAAGTACGACGATGTGATCCAGCTCATTTCGGAAGCGAAAAAGATGGGCATTACCCGTGTCGGCTTGGCCACCAAGTAAGCGCAGCATCCTGTTTCCAGACTTGACCGTTTTTAGATAGACTAGACTTTGCAGAACAAACAAATCGACCATGTACTCGGCAAGCCCTACAGCGTGCCGCGCGAACGCAGCCGCTGGCCCTCGCTGGGCCTGGCGCTGGCGATGCACCTTGGCCTGCTGTTTTTCCTGTGGGTGGGCGTACACTGGCAAAATACGGAACCTGTCGCCGTCGAAGCGGAAGTGTGGGACATGAAAGTGCAGACGGCCGCGCCGCCGCCCGAAGTGGCGACGGAACCGGAGCCGACACCGGCGCCGCCGCCGGAACCGCAAGTGGAACAGCCTGCCCCGCCGCCACCGCCGCCCGTGGCCGCGCCCGAACCGAAAGTCGACCTGCGCGAGGCGGAGATCGCCCTCGAACGCAAGAAGGCCAAGCTGAAGGAAGAGAAGGAAAAAGCGGCAGCGGAAGAGCGCCGCAAGCAGGAACAGAAGGAACGCGAGGAAGAAAAGCGCGAACTGGAAAAACAGAAGCAGAAGGAAAAAGACAAGGCTGAAAAGCTGGAAAAAGAAAAGGCCGACAAGCTGGAGAAAGCCAAGCTGGCCAAAGAGAAAGAAAAAGCGGCGGAAGAAAAAGCCGAGAAAGAACTGTCCGAGAAAAAAGCGGCGGCGGAAAAAGCGGCCAAGGCGAAAAAAGCAGCTGCGGAAAAAGCGGCAGCCGACAAATTGCGTGCCGATGATATGAAGCGCCTGATGGCGCAGGCAGGCAACGGTACGACAGGCACGGCCGCGAAAGCGACCGCGCCGCGCAAGGACAGCGGCTATGTCGCTGCCCTGACGAGCAAGATCAAGAGCAATATCGCGTACAGCGGTAGCACGGACGTGCCGGGCAACCCGCGCGCCGTGTTCAAGATCGAGCAACTGCCAACTGGGGAAATTATTTCGGTCCGAAAGATTAAAAGTAGCGGCCTGCCGGCGTATGACAGCTCGGTGGAAAACGCCATTAATAAATCGTCGCCACTGCCGAAGAAAAAAGACGGCACCGTGGAACGCGAGATTGAACTCATATTCGAGATGAAGGATTTGCCTAAATGATGACCATGAAAAAAATGAGCTATGTCGTGCTCTGCGCCGGCCTGATGCTGGGAGCGTCAGGCGCGCAGGCGCAGCTGCGCGTGGAGATTACGGGGATCGGCAGCAACCAGATCCCGGTGGCTGTGGCCAGCTTTGTCAATGAATCGGCGGCGCCGCAATCGCTGTCCGGCATTATCAAGGCCGACCTGGCGCGCAGCGGCGTGTTCAAGCTGATCGACGCCGATGCGCCCGTGTCGGAAACGGCGCCCGTCAGCTACGAACAATGGAAATCGCGCGGCGCCGACGCGCTGGCGGCCGGCAGCGTGCAAAGCATGGCCGATGGCCGCCTGGACGTGCGCTACAAACTGTTCGACACCATCAAGGGCGCGCAGATTTCCAGCATGAACAATGCGGCCGCGCCGCAGTTCAACCGCCTGCTGGCGCACAAGATCGCCGACGACATCTATGAAAAGCTGACAGGCGTCAAGGGCGCGTTCGCCACGCGCATCGCCTACGTCACGCAATCGGGCCGCGAATACCGCCTGGAAATCGCCGACGCCGATGGCGAAGGCATCCAGGTCGCCCTGCGCTCGAACGAGCCGATCATTTCGCCGTCGTGGTCGCCGGATGGCACCAAGGTCGCGTATGTGTCGTTTGAAAAGAAAAAACCCATCGTCTACGTGCAAAACCTGGTAACGCGCCAGCGCACCATCGTGTCGAATGAAAAAGGCAGCAATTCCGCGCCGAGCTGGAGCCCGGACGGCTCGCGCCTGGCCGTGGCCCTGTCGCGCGATGGCCATACCCAGGTCTACACCGTCAATGCCGACGGCAGCGGCTTGCGCCGCGTCAGCACCAGCAGCGGCATCGATACGGAACCCCAATTCTCGGCCGATGGCCAAAGCATTTACTTCACCAGCGATCGCAGCGGCGGACCACAGATCTACCGCATGTCGAGCAGCGGTGGCGAAGCCAAGCGCGTGACGTTTGGCGGCTCCTACAACATCAGCCCGCGGATCTCGTCCGACGGGAAGACACTCGCTTATATTTCCCGTCGCGACGGCAATTTCCAGCTCTACGCGCTCGACCTGGCTAGTGGCCAGGAACTGCGCCTGTCGGACACCGCCAACGACGAATCACCGAGCTTTTCGCCCAACGGGAAATATATCATGTACGCGACCGAATCCGGACGACGCAAGTCGCTGGCAGTGGTATCGGTGGATGGCCGCGTCAAACAGCGTTTGACTACGCAAGCTGGCAATATCAAGGAGCCCACCTGGGGTCCTTTTATGAAGTAAGTGCTGTACAGTTTCACCTTTAACCATGACCCGGAGAATAAAAATGAGTAACTTTAAAAGTTTGGCTTTCATCGCCGCTACCGCAGCTCTGCTGTCCGCCTGCAGCACCCCAGTCAAAGTAGCAGAAACCCCAGTGGTTGAGCGCGCTCCTGAAAAAGTCGCCGCTCCAGTTGACACCCGTCAAGTTCAGCCAGTAACGACCGCATCGGTCGACCCACTGGACGATCCAAAAGGCGTGCTGGCTAACCGCAGCATCTACTTCGACTTCGACAAATACGTCGTGCGCGAAGCGGACACCCCAGTCGTGCAAAACCACGCTGCTTACCTGGTGAAAACCCCATCGCGCAAGATCCTGATCCAAGGTAACACCGATGAACGCGGTGGCGCTGAGTACAACCTGGCCCTGGGCCAGAAACGTGCTGAAGCCGTGCGCAAGTCGATGGCTGCCCTGGGCGTGCCAGAAGGCCAAATGGAAGCCGTGTCGCTGGGCAAAGAAAAGCCTAAAGCACAAGGCAGCAACGAAGCAGCATGGGCTGAAAACCGCCGCGCTGACATCGTTTATTGATGTTGACGGGTGAGCGCAGCAGCATTGGCGCTTACCTAACTGGCCAGTCATAGGCATAATAATGGGGCGCAGCGCGGTGATTCACCGCCCGGCGCCCCGTTTGCATGTTTTGCGTAACCTTAGAAAGCCCGACCCATGATGACATTCTCGAAAGCCGGCGTCGCCGCCGCCTTGATGGCCGCGTTTGCCTACCTGCCCCTGCACGCCAACGCCGCCCTGTTCGACGACGACGAAGCACGCAAAGCCATCCTGGAGCTGCGCGCCAAGGTCGACGCGATGGCGCGCGACCTGAACGGCCGCATCGACGCCAAGGCGGACAAGACCAGCACCCTGAGCCTGATCAACCAGCACGACCAGACGATGCAAGAGATCGCCCGCCTGCGCGGCCAGATCGAAGTGCTGGGCAACGACCTGGCGAATGTGCAAAAGCGCCAGAAGGATTTCTACACCGACATCGACGCGCGCCTGCGCAAGCTGGAGCCGCGCCAGGTCACCATCGACGGCCAGGAAGCGGCCGTGGGCGTGTCCGAGCAAAGCGCGTACGAGTCCGCGTTCGGCCTGTTCAAGTCCGGCGACTACAAGGGCGCCGTCACGGCCCTGGACGCCTTCGTCAAGCGCTATCCGGAATCGGCGTATGCAGCCAACGCGCAATACTGGCTGGGCAACGCCTATTATGCCCAGCGCGACTGCAAAAATGCCATCACGGCCCAGCAGGCAGTGCTGAAACACTACGCAGACAGCCCGAAGGCGCCCGACGCCATGCTCAACATCGCCAGTTGCTACACGGAGCTGAAAGACAAGCCGAACGCCACCAAGACGCTGAACGCGCTGATCTCGCGCTACCCGGACTCCAGCGCGGCCCAGGCCGCCAAGGAACGGGGCGGCAAAAAGTAAAAGCGGGGAAAAAGTTGCCCGTTAGGTTTGACAGAATCCCGGGCACCCCCTATAATCTTTCTTCTTCGGGTCGTTAGCTCAGCTGGTAGAGCAGCGGACTTTTAATCCGTTGGTCGCAGGTTCGAATCCCGCACGGCCTACCACGAATACGCAGTACTGATCTGCTTGCGAGTTGTTATAGCAAGCATTTTTTTACGGCACAGTGTTACCGAAGTTGTTGTGAAAAGTTTTTGGGTCGTTAGCTCAGCTGGTAGAGCAGCGGACTTTTAATCCGTTGGTCGCAGGTTCGAATCCCGCACGGCCTACCAAATACTTCAGAAAAGCCAACCGTTCGCGGTTGGCTTTTTTGTTTTTGGCCGCATCGCTTGCACGGAATGCCGCCCCTGGCACACATCAAACACCTTGCCACCTGCGATGCACCTGCGCCGGACTGTCATATAATCAGACAATCATGCATACGACTCCATCCTCGACCATGTCCGAATTTGCGACAGCGGAAGCAGCCGAAACCTATGACCACTGGTTTCGCGCCAAGGTGTTGGCGTCACTCAATGATGACCGCCCCCCCCGTCCACATGAGACGGTTATGGCGCAACTGAGGAAAATCGTCGCAGCCCGGCCTGATGACCATGCCGCCGATTCGATGGAAGGCTGAAGCGCAGGATGATTTGACCGCGATCCTCGCTTACATCGCACAGCGCAACCGGCCGGCAGCACTTCAGCTTTACAACGACATCGACAACGCCATCTCCCAACTTCCAAATCATCCACATTTATACCGAACCGGAAGAGTTGCCGGCACGCGGGAACTGCTTGCTCACCCAAACTATGTCGTCGTATATCGCGTTGAAGCAAGCGCAATAGAAATTCTTGCCGTCATGCATACACGGCAACTATATCCCTGAGCCCCTTCCCCGCATATCGAAAACCAGTCGTTAACGCGACACCAACGCCGGCCTCCCGGCCAACTGCGCCACCACACCGCCCACCACCCGCCCCAGCGGCACTTCCACCCAGCGGTAAAACGCGGCACCGGCCGCCAGGCTGGCGCCCCAGGCCGTCAGCATGCCCAGCGCCTGCCACTCCGGTTCGAGCGGCACATATGTGATAAACAAGGCATTCACCAACAGGCTGACGGGGAAGTGCACGAG
>NZ_NEHB01000023.1:0-70992 GCF_002127655.1 Janthinobacterium sp. GW456P | reverse complement strand
GCGCCCCAGGCCGTCAGATTGCCAAGCGCATGACACTCCGGTTCGAGCGGCACATATGTGATAAACAAGGCATTCACCAACAGGCTGACGGGGAAGTGCACGAGGAAGACGGCATACGAGATGCGGCCCAAGGCATTGACGATGTTCCAAGCACGGCCCTGCGACGGGGTGCGGGCGCGGCCGAACAGGAACAGGGCGCAGGCAACGATCAGGGCCAGCGCGATGCGGCTGCGGTAGTCGACGGCCAGGGCCAGCAGCACGGGCACGGCGGCCATGGCCATGAGCGCCGTCATGGCGCCGGGCTTGCGGGCCGGGTCGCTGGCCCACCAGGCCATGAGCCCCAAGCCATAGCTGCCGAAGAAATACGGCGCCCAGTTATCCCAGCCCGCATCGAGGTTGAAATACAACAGGGAAAAAGTGATGCCCGCAGTGATGGCCAGCGGCATCAGCCAGTGCCCGCGCCGCTGGCCGGCCACACGGCCACCCAGCCACAGCAGCAATACCGTCAGCAGATACAGCTGGAAATCGATGGCCACGTACCAGGCGCCGGCCGACAGCGACTCATAGCCCAGCACGCCGTGCAGCAGCAAGGCATGGGCGCTCAGCTGGCCCAGGGTGACGGCGGCCGACATGGAGTCGTGTTGCATCCAGATGCCGGCCACAGGGGTGATGATGGCCGCGAACAAGGTGGCCGCCAGGAAAGGCGGCGCCAGCTTGGCATAGCGGCGCCAGACGGCCTGCAAGGGGGTGGCGATGCCGGGACGGCCGGCCGGCGAGAGCGATTTGGCGACGAGAAAGCCGCCGATGACGAGGAACACTTGCACGGCGATGCGCGCGCTGCCGCCCAGCCAGCCCAGCAACTCGGGCCACAGCGGCTGCACGTAGTCGGACATGGGCCCGTAAAACGCCAGATGGTGCAACACGATCAACTGCGCCGCGCCTGCCTTCAAACCATTGATCCAGCCAAACTGCGGACGATTTGCCAGGTCCGCCTGTGATACTACTGCCGCTGCCGTCATTCCCTATCCTTGCCGTGCCAGGTAGTGTCGCCAGCCGATCGCGCAACAGGCGCGCGGCCGAGGATTTACCGAAAGGCCGACATCATAGCCGAGCCTCGCACTTTGGTGACGCGCGACAGATGAGCGGCATCAGTCCTTGCGCGACAAATCGGCGCGCAACAGGGTCTGGATCACGCTGCAGCCCCGCCCGTTCGCGCGCACCGCGACCACCATCGACGGCATGACGAACAGCACGCCATCCTGCTCCTCCCAGGTATCGAGCAACTGCTCCAGTTCGCGCCCCAGCGATTCCGGCCGCTTGAGCTGCTGCGCCAGCTGCGTCGCGCACTTGCCGTCATTGCCAGTGCGGCGCGGACACTCGTCGACGCGCACGAAAGGCGTCTTGCTCTCGCGCAAGCGCGCGGACAACTGCGCGGCCACCGCTGCCGGCGCGCCATCGAGATACAGGTGGTAGGACGGCACACGGCAGCATCGTCCGGACAACAGCAGCAAGCCGACCCTGGCGCCGAAAGCGTTGACAGGGGCTGACGGCACGTAGGCAAACGGCGGCGCGCCGCCATCGCCCGCCAACGTCTGGCGCAGCTCGGCAGCGTCAGGCCTGCGCCAGCCCGGCAGGCAGGCGGCATTGGCGGCAAAACAGCGACGGTAGCCGGTTTGATCGCTGATAAACAATTCCTCGACCGCATCGCGTGCGCCGGCGGCGCCAGGCGCAATACCGTCCGGACGGACCTCCCAGCTGCCCGTGCCGTTCTTGTGCCATGCGAACGCCGTGCGCGACCAGGCCCACAGCCGCTCGTACGGGTTGAATTGATAGCTGGGCGCGTCCGCCAGGTAGATTCTCGGCAAGGGAATGGGATCGCGCCGCTTGCCGTCCGCATCGACCACCAGCACCACGGACGGCGCATATTCGCTGTCGACATAGGCAAACGATGCCCCGTCGGGCGAGATGGCCGCCAGAACATAGGCTTGCAGGTGGCCGTCGCCTTCGGGCGGACTGGGCAGCACGGTGATTTTCAGCGGCAAGCCACGCAACAGGAAACCGGGACGCTGGTCGATGGGAAAATAGCGCACGCCGGGAGACAGGGGGAAGCCATGCATGTACGTCTCGTTACCACGGTAGCCGTATTCCGACGCCGCAATCTTCTCGACCACGGCCTTGCCCGCCTGCTCGTGGACCAGCGCCAGCATGCCGTCGTCTTCCTGCCGCTTGACGAAATACACGGGCTGGGCGAAATCGGTCCAGCGTTCGATGCCATCGGTGGCCTTGACGACGATTTTGTCGTTATGTATCAGCCGCATGGAGTGGTTCTCGGCGGACATCAGGGAACCGCCACCCTGGCGGTACTCGACCGACAAGGCGGCAAACCGGCCGTAGGTATCGGCCTTGGTCACCTTTTCGCCGCGCCGCAGCACGGCCGCATATTCGCCCGTGGCCGGCTCCGTGTAAGGCCAGCAGCCAGTCAGCAATACGAAAGTGGCGGCGCACCACCAGCGATACCGTGCGAAAATTTTCATGCGTCGTCAGCCCTTCAGGTCAGGACTGCCCGCCCATGCTGCAAATTCGGCAATCTTGCAGGCATTCTACGGCAGATTCAGGGCTGGCTCAGGGCTGATTCGCTTGCGGCTGCTGCGCGAGGATGGCATCGAGCAAGCCGGGGAAGCGGCTCTCGATATCGGCGCGGCGCAGCGTATTCATGTGCGTCGTGCCCGCGTTTTCCGTGTAGACGAGCCCGGCTTCACGCAAGACCTTGAAATGGTGGGAAACGGTCGATTTCGGCCGCCCGCCATCGAGGTCGCCGCAGGCGGCCGCGTCCACCCTGGCCAGATGGCGCACGATGTCGAGGCGGATGGAATCGCTCAAGGCATACAGCACTCTTTCGAGCACGAATTCGCTGGCGGGAGGATGTTTGTGTGGGCGCATGAGCAGAATCATACAGCATCGGCTATACTCATACCGTTGTTCGATAATTTACGAACTAAAGAACTATACCCCGAACCGCCCACACTCACGATAAAGGCCACCATGTCCGCCCTCTTCCAGCCCTACCCCCTCAAAGACATCACCCTGCGCAACCGCATCGCCGTGCCGCCCATGTGCCAATACATGGCCGTCGACGGCGTGGCCAACGACTGGCACCTGTCGCATTACGCGGGCATGGCGCGCGGCGGCGCCGGCCTGGTGATCGTCGAAGCGACGGCCGTGGCGCCCGAAGGCCGCATCACGCCCGGCTGCACCGGCATCTGGAACGATGACCTGGCACAAGCCTTCGTGCCCGTCGTAAAAGCTATCAAGGCGGCCGGCTCCGTGCCCGGCATCCAGATCGCCCACGCGGGCCGCAAGGCCAGCGCCAACCGTCCATGGGAAGGCGACGACCACATCACGCAAGGCGACGCGCGCGGCTGGCAAACCATCGCCCCGTCCGCCATCGCCTTCGGCGGCGGCCTGCCGAAAGTGCCGCGCGCCATGGACCTCGACGATATCGCCCGCGTGAAACAGAACTTCGTCGACGCGGCCGTGCGTGCCCGCGAAGTGGGTTTCGAATGGCTGGAGCTGCATTTCGCCCACGGCTACCTGGCGCAAAGCTTCTTTTCCGCCCACTCGAACCAGCGCGACGATATCTATGGCGGCAGCCTGGAAAACCGTAGCCGCTTCCTGCTGGAAACATTGAAAGCCGTGCGCGCAGTATGGCCCGAGCACCTGCCGCTGACCATCCGCTTCGGCGTGCTGGAATTCGATGGCCGCGACGAACAGACCCTGCTCGAATCGATCGGCCTCGTGCGCCAGTTCAAGGATGCCGGCATGGACATGATCAGCGTCAGCATGGGCTTTACCATTCCCGACGTGTCGATTCCATGGGGCCCCGCCTTCATGGGTCCGATCGCCGAGCGAGTCCGCCGCGAAGCGGGCGTGCCCGTCTCGTCCGCCTGGGGCTTCGGCACGCCGGAGATTGCCGAGCGCGTCGTCAAGGAAGAACAGCTCGACGTGGTGATGGTCGGCAAGGCGCACCTGGCCAATCCGCACTGGGCCTACTTTGCCGCCAAGGAACTCGGCGTCGAGCGCGCCTCGTGGACCCTGCCCGCGCCGTACGCGCACTGGCTCGAGCGCTACTGATCGTCCTTCGCCTTCGCCGTGGCCGGATGCCCCTCCAGGGGCAGTTCCGGCAGGAACAGCAGGAAGACCAGCCCCACCAACAGCAGCACGGCGCCGGCGCCAAACACGCTGGCGATCGCATGGCGGTACACCTCCACCGTCTGCGCGGCCGCGTGCGCGCCAAGCACGGACACGGCTTCCACGCCATGTCGATGCAGCTGGTGCGCGAGGATGGCGCCGGACGCCGTCACGCCGAGCAAACCGCCCAGCGAGCGGAAAAAGGCCAGCATGGCCGTGCCCACGCCCCGGCGCGCCAGGGGCAAGGCATTTTGCACGGCGATCGTCATGTTCGGCATTACCAGCCCCAGGCCCGTGCCGAGGAAAAAGATGGCCGGCTCGATGACCCAGTAGCCGCGCGACGTTGCCATCGCCCAGGCCAGCACGGCAAACGCCAGCAGCGCCACCGCCAGCCCCATCACCTGCACCATCTTGTACTTGCCCGAGCGCGACAGCACCCGGCCGTTGAACATCGACGACGCCACCAGTCCCACCATCATCGCCACCGTCATCACGCCCGATTCGGCGGGACTCGTGCCCATCACCAGCTGGAAGAACAGGGGAAAGAAGACGCTGGCGCCCGTCAAGCCCATGAACGTCATGGCCATCACCAGGCTGGCGATATTGAAGGTGCGGTTTTCGAACAGATCGGGCGGCAGCACGGGTTCGTCCACCCGCCCCACGTGCACCGCCAGCCAGAGTCCCAGCAGCACGGCGACGCCGCCGCACACCTTGATGGCCAGCGCATCCCACGGCCACTCGGTGCCGCCCAGCGCCAGCACCAGCAGGGCCGCCGTGATGGCGCCCGTCAGCAGCGCCGACCCCAGGTAATCGATCTTGTGCGCATGCGTGCGCGCGGGTTTGCGCATGGCGCGCGCGATGATGACAAAGGCCGCCGCGCCGATGGGCAGGTTGACATAGAAAATCCAGTGCCACGACAAGGCATCCGTGATGATGCCGCCCAGCACGGGGCCCAGCACGCTGGTGACGGCAAACACGATGGGCACCATGCCTTGCCGCTTGCCCCGCTCGGCGGGCGGCACGACGTCGCCGATGATGATTTGCGCCAGCGGCATGAAGCCGCCCGCACCGAGGCCCTGGATGGCGCGGAAGATGATCAGTTCCGTCATGTTCTGCGCCAGCCCGCACAGCACGGAACCGAGCAAAAAGGTCAGCAGGGCCGTGAAGATCATCGGGCGGCGGCCGTACTGGTCGGCCAGCTTGCCGTACAGGGGCATGGTGGCTGTCGAGGCCAGCACGTAGGCCGTGACCACCCACGACAGATGCGCCATGCCGCCCAGGTCGTCGACGATGCGCGGCAGGGCCGTGGCGACGATGCTCTGGTCCAGCGCACCGAGGCCCAGCACGGCCATCAGGCCAAAATAGATGGCGCGCACTTCGCGCCCGGTGACGGGTTTCGCTTCGTCCTTGTTTGCGCCTGCGGCGTGATCGTGGCCGCTCATGGCTGGCCGATCTCCAGCAGCGGCTGCATGGCGGCTTCCAGCGCATCGACCTGCTGCGGCGACAAGCGGGCGATGCGCCGCGCCAGCGCGTCGCGGCGGCGCGCGCGCAGGGTCTCGAGGATGGCCAGGCCGCGCGCCGATACTTGCAGGCCGGAACGCCGGCGGTCCTGCGGATCGGGCGCGCTGCGCTCGACCAGCCCCGCCTCCTCCAGCGACTTGACCTGGGCGCTGACGGTGGGTCCGCGCACGTTCTGCAGCCGCGCCAGCGCGGCCACGCCGATGCCGGGCTGCTCGTGTATCAGCGCCAGCAGCATGGTTTGCATCATCGATACGTTGCCCTCCAGCTCGCCCCCTTCGCGCTGCATGGAGCGCAGCAGGCGCTTGAAGGCCACGCGCAAGTCATCGGACAGCGCCAGCGCGCGTTCGGGGATGGGAAAGTCGTCGGGAATGGGCATGGAATGAGTTAAATAGGTAGGCTACCTACCCATATTAGACCGTGCATGAGGGCCACGCAAGGCTTTTTTCCGCCCTGGCCCTTCCCAAAACCGCCGCTGGCCGTCATAATAGCCGCCCTTGGGTCGTTAGCTCAGCTGGTAGAGCAGCGGACTTTTAATCCGTTGGTCGCAGGTTCGAATCCCGCACGGCCTACCAAGATTCAGCCGTCAGCATGGCAAACATGTTGATACGGCACAGCGTTACCGCAGTTGTTGTAAAGTTTTTGGGTCGTTAGCTCAGCTGGTAGAGCAGCGGACTTTTAATCCGTTGGTCGCAGGTTCGAATCCCGCACGGCCTACCAAATACTTCAAGGAAGCCCACGAACCCGGTTCGTGGGCTTTTTTGTTTCTGGCCGCTCTCTGGTCAGTCGACAGGTTCCTGCCAATTCGTCCAGAGTCCAGCGTGCCGCCATTTGGCGTTACCAAGGACTCATAGGCGCGAAAGCAAGCTCGCTCCCCCTACGATTGGCGCTCCCCCAGTGCCGAGTGCCCGCAAGATATGGCCCAAAATGCCTGAACTACCGGCTCCTCGCTGTATCGACGACGCGACAGTTCCTGGCAAAAACCGGCCGCAGACAGCCTTCCTTATCCCCTCGCCAGCATTTCAGCAAGTATTCTCAAAAAAGTGACTATTAGTGACTTTTTTGCGCAACGCGACGCTTTAAGATGAGTCGTGTTTCTGGAAGCTGCTCCTATCGCAGCCCCTACGTCATGCCAGCCCGGAGAATATCTATGAAGCGCAATAACATGACTATCGCGAGGCGTCTTGGCTTGGGCTTCGGCCTTGTCGCGCTGCTGTTGGGGGTGGTAATAGCGCTGGGCCTGGCCAGCATGAGCAATATCCAGCAGCGCATGGACGAGATCACCAAGGTTAACGATGTCGAGACCAAGCTGGCGCAGACGATGGACCTGACCGTTACCGAGCGCGCGCTGGCGATGCGCAACCTGATTCTTCTCAAAGACCCGAAGGAAATCCAGATAGAGGTCAGCCGCATCGCCGATCAGCAGCAGAAATACGCCAAGGCACAGGAACAGTTGAGCAAGATGTTTAGCTCGCTGACGAGTACTTCGGACGAAGAGCGCACCCTGCTGACGCTGATCCAGAAGCAGGCTGAACTTTCCGCGCCGTTCATAGAACGCGCCACGGCGCTGGTGCGCGAGAATAAGCAAGACGAGGCGTACAAGGTGCTCCGCTTCGAATTTCGCCCAGTGCAAAAAAGCTGGTGGGAGCAGATCCGCAAGTTGGTCGCGGTCGAGGAAAAACAAAACATCGAGGGCACAGAGGCCGCCGCACTGGCCTATGCCAACGCCCGCACGCTGATGCTGACTACCGGCGCGCTGGCGCTGATCACCAGCCTCATTGCTGCCTGGCTCATTACCCGGGACGTTACGCGCCAGCTCGGCTGCGAGCCGGATGAAGCAGCCGAGATCGCAGGCCAAATAGCCGCAGGAAACCTGGCAGTCCGAATCGACCCGCGTCCCGGCGACAAGAACAGCCTGCTGCTAGCGATGCGATCGATGCGCGACAGCCTAGCGTTGATCGTCAAACAGGTGCATAACAGCACCGAAACCATCTCCACCGCCGCGGGCCAGATCGCCTCCGGCAACCTCGACCTTTCTTCGCGCACCGAACAGCAGGCCAGCACATTGGAAGAGACCGCCTCCTCGATGGAGGAGCTCACCAGCACCGTTCGCATCAATACCGACCATGCTCGCCAGGCCAATGGCTTGGCCGAATCGGCCTCCGACGTCGCCGTGCGAGGCGGCGGCGTGGTGGCCCAGGTGGTCGAAACGATGGCCGCCATCGACGTCTCCGCGCGGAAGATCGTCGACATCATCGCCGTCATCGATGGCATCGCATTCCAGACCAATATTCTGGCCCTGAACGCAGCCGTCGAGGCGGCACGCGCGGGCGAACAGGGGCGCGGCTTCGCGGTGGTTGCCTCCGAGGTGCGCAACCTGGCGCAGCGTTCCGCAGCGGCCGCCAAGGAAATCAAGGACCTGATCGGCGACTCGGTCGACAAGGTCCAGGCCGGCAACCGGCTGGTCGAACAAGCCGGCGCTACGATGCATGAGGTGGTGGCCAGCGTAAAGCGTGTCACAGACATCATGTCCGAAATCCTGTCGGCTAGTCAGGAGCAATCGTCCGGCATCGAGCAGATTAACACCGCCGTCACGCAGATGGACGACGTCACCCAACAGAACGCTGCGCTGGTAGAAGAGGCTGCCGCAGCCGCACAAGCGATGCAGGAGCAGGTCAACAGCCTCAACGAGGTTGTCAGCGTGTTCCGGGTCAGCGCCCCAAGCGCCGCGCAGCGGCCGGCGTTGAAGATGACCGCCGCGCAGCGGCGCGTGCCGCAGCTGGCAGTGGCTGTCCCTGCGCCCACCAGCAAGACGCAGCCAGAATGGGAACAGTTCTGACCGCAAGAATCCCGCACGGCCAAGGAAGCCATGAAGCCGGTTCGTGGGCGTTTTTGTTCTGCCCGCCAGCTATTCAGTCTCCCCATACCTGCCCGGCGTCACGCCCATCACCCGCTTGAACATGGCGATAAAGGCGCTGACGTTGTCATAGCCCAGGTCCAGCGCAATCGTCGTCACGGGCTGGCCGGCGGCCAATAGTTCCAGGGCGCGCAGGATGCGGGCGCGCTGGCGCCAGGCGGAAGGCGTAAAGCCCGTTTCGGCAATGAAGCGGCGCGCCAGGGTGCGCGGCGACATGGCGGCCCAGGCGGCCAGCGCTTCCACGCCACGCTCGTCGGCCAGGTCGTCGAGCACGGCGCGCGCCACGCGCAGCAGGCGCGGGTCCGTGGGCAGGGGCAAGCCGAAGGGTTCATGCGGCGAGGCGGCGATCTCGTCGAGGATCACGCCCGCCACCCTCGCTTGCCGCGCGTCCAGCGCATCGGGCGCATCGGGCGCGCCGTCGCCCCAGCCGCTGGCGCGGGCCACCGCTTCGCGCAGCAGGCCCGAGACGCGCATCACGCACGGCGCGGCGGGCAAGCCGCCGCAACTGGCCTCGTCCACATACACGCTCCAGCCCGCAAACGGGCCATGCGAACGCAGCCCGTGGATGTGATGGGGCGGCATCCACACGCAGTGGCTGGCCGGCACCACCCATTGCCCGCTGTCGGCGGCAACGGAGAGCAAGCCACGCGCGGCGCCGAACAACTGGCCGCTGGCATGGCGGTGCGCCCCCGTCACCCTTTCCTGCGATTGGACAATGCGCATGGCGCGCAGCGGCGGTGCTGGCGGCAAGATTGACTGATTTGACGTATCGAATGACATAAATAACGCAGGCAAGACAATTCGACCATCATACAGTGAAGTCTTTCCAACCTTCAGGAGTTCACCATGCGCGCAGAAGACGTATTACCGGATCAGCAAAACCAGGGCCAGTTCAATGGCGTCACCGTACGCAAGGGAACGGTGGGCGCTTTTCTGGCCAATGCCCGGCTGTGGCTGGACGAAGCCAGCAGCGTCGACGACAAGGCCATCGCCGAGCGCGACATTGCCGACGCCCTGCCCGCCCTGCACGCGCTGGGACTGTTCGACATTGTGCAGGTGCGCGACCTTGCGCTGCGCAAACTGGTGTCCGCCGCAACGGAGTAAGCGGCCAACGGCTCGTCCCCGGCGCGCATTTCCTCTATCATGCTGCTTTGCCCGCTTTCGAATCGCCATGCCGTTTACCATTGCCGCCCCCGTCCACAGCGAACTGATCATCAAGAAAAGCCGTTTCATCGGCTGCGTGCAGCCGATGACGGACCGCGCCAGCGCGCAGCAGGTGGTCAATGATTTGAAGGCGCAGCATCCGGGCGCCTGCCATGTGTGCTGGGCGCTGCTGGCGGGCGGGCAGTCGGCGGCCGTCGATGATGGCGAACCGTCGGGTACGGCCGGGCGGCCCATGCTCGACGTGCTGCGCCACCAGGATCTCGAAGGCGTGCTGGCGACAGTCGTGCGCTACTTCGGCGGCATCAAGCTCGGAGCGGGCGGCCTGGTGCGCGCCTACACGGACAGCGTGGCGCAGGCGCTCTTGCAGGCGGGAAAGACGGCCATCGTGCGCCAGCGAACCTTGCGCTGCACGGTGCCGTATGCGATGGAAGGCATGCTGCGGCGCGAACTCGATGGCGCCGGCGCCACCCTGCTGAACGTGGCGCACGGCGAGGACGTGCTGTTTGACTTCAGCCTGCCGGAAACGGCGGCCACCGCCCTGCTCGCCCATCTGCACGAGGCGGGCAATGGGCGGATAGCCTGGCTGAAAGTGGAAGCCGAAGAGGAAGAATAGCGCTTACAAGTTGGCCGGACGCTTGAGCTGCAACAAAATAAAATGCGTCCACGCCAGTGCCGGCAGCACCAGCAACAGCAACATCAGTCCGGCCGGCATGTCCGGCACGAAACGCGCGAAGCAGGCAAGAAAGCCGGCGATGGCCAGCCAGAAGCGCCAGTTGAAGGCATACGCCTTGCGCGACACGGTCGCCAGCGCGATGCGCCAGAATTCCAGCAAGGCCCACAAGCCGCCCGTCAGCAACAGCGCGGCCAGCGCATTAGCGCCGGGGGCCTCGGCCCAGGTGCGCACCAGGTTGTACAGCAGCAGCGGATAGCCGGCCGTGATGGCCAGGGTGGCGGGGCCGGCGGCGATGACAGCTTCAAACAGCTGCCCTTTGGAACGATGATCCACTAAATCCTGCTCCTCAAGCCACGACGCCCGAATGGGCGGCGATCACTTGCAGCGCGCCGGCCGCATCCTGCGCCCAGACGCGCGTAAAACGGAAGTCGCCATGCGTTTCCACGTCGTGATACTTGCCCGTCAGTTGCATGCGCACGGAAACCACGGCCACGTTGCCGCTGATGCGCACATGGCGCTCGGACGCGCGCAAGTCCGTGATGGACAGCAGGCGCTGCTCGTGCGCGGCCAGGTCCGCATGCTTGCTCAGCAAATGGCCCAGGTGATTAGTAAACAGCAACTCGTCGGCCAGCAGGACGTTCAACGCGGCCACGTCGGAGGCCATCATGGCCAGGCGCAAGCGCTCTTCCGCATCGAGCACTTGTACTTCCGTTAAAGCATTCATCTTTTTCCTTATTAAAATAACGCGCGCATCTTAGCAAACGGGAAAACCATGCTGGCACGAAATAGCCAATTTCACAATCATACTGAAGGCTTATGCCTGTGAAGCATATTTATATAGCGTAATATTCGCAGCGGTATGGCGCAAAACGCCCCCATAGTACTGTACAGTGCTTGCCCTTCCGCCCCGGGCTGGGGCGGCTGTCAGATGCAGTACAGTCTTAAGTGCTCCGTGCAGTCTCGAATAAAACCAAGATAAGGCCCTTTCATGGCAATTAACATCATCCTGAACCTGCTCGTTGCGTTGCTCGTCTTCGCCTTCATGTTCCACCAGCAACGCAAACACGCGACGTTTACCGTGCGCGTCTTCACGGGCCTGGGCCTGGGCGTGCTGCTGGGCGCGGCCGTACAGTGGCTATACGGCGCCGGCTCGCCCGTCATCGCGGGCACCAATGAATACATCGACATCGTCGGCAGCGGCTACGTCAAACTGCTGCAGATGATCATCATGCCGCTGATCATGGTGTCCATCATTTCCGCCATTTTAAAGCTCAAGGATGCGAGTTCGCTGGGCAAGATCAGCGCGCTGACCATCGGCACCCTGCTCATTACCACCACGATTGCCGCCGCGCTGGGTATTTTGATGGCCAAGCTGTTCGGCCTGACGGCGGTGGGCCTGACGTCGAGCGCTGCCGAAGTGGCGCGCGGCGTGCAGCTGCAAGGCTCGCTGGAAACGGCAAAAGCCCTGTCCCTGCCGAAACTGCTGGTCAGCTTCGTGCCGACCAACCCCTTCCTCGACATGACGGGCGCGCGCAAGACGTCGACCATCGCCGTGGTCGTGTTCTCGATCTTCATCGGCATCTCGGCCACCGGCATCGCGGCGAAAAAGCCGGAAATCTTCGCCTCCTTCGAGCACTTCATGAAAGTGGCGCACGCCATCGTCATGCGCATGGTCACGCTGGTGCTGCGCCTGACGCCGTACGGCGTGTTCGCGCTGATGTTCGAAGTGGTCGCCTCGTCGAGCTACACGGACATCTTGAAATTGATTAACTTCGTCGTCGCCTCGTACAGCGCGCTGATCTTGATGTTCCTCGTGCACCTGGCCATCATCGCCGGCGTGGGCCTGAACCCGCTGCGCTTCGTGAAAAAAGTCTTCCCCGTGCTGGCCTTCGCATTCACCTCGCGCACCAGCGCCGGTTCGATCCCGATGAGCGTACAGACGCAGACGCAGCGCCTGGGCACGCCGGAAGGCATCGCCAACTTCGCCGCCTCGTTCGGCTCGACCATCGGTCAGAATGGCTGCGCCGGCATCTATCCGGCCATGCTGGCCGTCATGATCGCTCCCACCGTCGGCGTCGATCCGTTCACCGTCAGCTTCCTGCTGCCCTTGCTGGCCATCATCACCATCGGTTCCGTCGGCGTGGCCGGCGTGGGCGGCGGCGCCACGTTTGCAGCCCTGATCGTGCTGTCGGCGATGGACTTGCCCGTCGCGCTGGCCGGCTTGCTGATCTCCGTCGAACCGCTGATCGACATGGGCCGCACGGCCCTGAACGTGAGCGGCTCGATCACGGCCGGCACCGTCACCAGCCGGGTCATGGGCGAGACCGACCTGGCCGTCTACAACAGCGACGACGCGCCTGACCTGGACGAGGCCGAACACGCTGTTTAAAAGCCTATCGAGCTGCGCGCCGCGCCTTGCCGCTTTCGTCTATATTTATCCCTCATAAATACAGAGGAAGGCGCAAGGCGATGGAACAGAAATGGCCGCAGCAAATCTGGATCGTGCGCCACGGCCAAAGTGCCGGCAACGTGGCGCGCGATGCCGCCGAAGCGGAAAAACAGTTATTGATCGCCATCGCCGAGCGCGATGTCGATGTCCCCCTCTCCGAACTGGGCGCGCTGCAGGCGCAAGCGCTAGGCGACTGGTTCGCCACCCTTCCCCCTGAACAACAACCGACCGTCGTACTGTACTCGCCCTACGTGCGGGCGCAACAGACGGCGCAAGCCGTACTCAAGCGCATCGACACGGACAGCTTGAGCGCCGTGGTGGCCGACGAGCGCCTGCGCGAGAAGGAATTCGGCATCCTCGACCGCCTGACCGTGCACGGCATCGCCAGCAAGTACCCGGAATTGCACGAACAGCGCCAGCACGTCGGCAAGTTTTATTTTCGCCCGCCGGGCGGCGAAAGCTGGTGCGACGTCATCCTGCGCCTGCGCAGCGTGCTCGACACCATCACCCGCGAATACCGGGGCGAACGGGTACTGATCGTCGGCCACCAGGTCATCGTCAACTGCTTCCGCTACCTGCTGGAACGCTGCGACGAGCACGCCATCCTGGCCATCGACAAGGCCGCCGACGTGCCCAACTGCGGCGTCACCTCGTACGCCTTCAACCCCGCCCTGGGCAGGCACGGCAAGCTGCAGCTGGACCTGTGCAACTTCGTCGCGCCGCTGGAAGCGGCCGGAACACCCGTCACGGCCCAGCCCGACATGCCGGCGGCGCCCAAGTCCTAGTTTTTCGGAGATCATCCATGGACGCCACCGACATCACACCCTCCCTGCTGCGCTCCTGGCCCCTGCCCATGCCCCAGCCCGATGGCGACAAGGAAGTGCGCGGCCACCTGCTGATCGTCGCCGGCTCCGAGGAAATGCCGGGCGCCATGGTGCTGGCGGCCACGGCCGCCCTGCGCGCGGGCGCGGGCAAGCTGACCCTGGCGACGGGCGCGTCGGTGGCGGCGCAAGTGGCCGTCGCCATGCCCGAGGCGCGGGTCATCGGCCTGGACGAAACGCCGCTGGGCGGCTTCCGCCACGAGGCGCAACACCAGCTGGCGCCACTGGCCGGCAAGGTCGACGCGGTGCTCGTCGGGCCGGGCATGTGCGACACGGCGGCCAGTTGCGAGCTGATGCGCCATTTGCTACCCCTGTTCGCCGGCAGCCGGCTGATCCTCGACGCCTGCGCCATGCAGGTCGTGCACCGGCCCGCGCACTTCCGCTTTGACCAGCCCGTGCTGCTGACGCCGCACGCGGGCGAGCTGGCCCAGTTGACGGGCCTGTCGAAGGACACCGTGCTGGCCGACCCGCATGCCTGCGCCGTGGACGCGGCGCGGCGCTGGAACGCCATCGTCGCGTTAAAAGGCGCGCTGACCGTCATCGCCATGCCCGACGGCAACAGCTGGACGCATGCGGGAGGCAATATCGGCCTGGCCATCTCCGGTTCCGGCGACACCCTGGCCGGCATCATCACGGGCCTGGCCGCGCGCGGCGCACCGTTGGAGCAAGCGTGCGCCTGGGGCATCGCCCTGCATGCGCTGGCGGGGGAACAATTGGCCTTGCGCTTCGGCATCCTCGGCTACCTGGCGCGCGAAATCCCGGCCGAGATTCCCGCCCTGCTGCGCAATCTGGCGGCATAAAAACAACAGCATAAGCATATCCAGAAAGAATCGTTCGCTCGGGCAACAACCTCCCTTAAGCTCAATCAATTGTTTTCAGATGAACAAGCTTAAAGGATAATGCCGTGCACCTGCGCCACTCATACGCCTCGCCGCCCTTTCTTCCCGCCACGCCGCTGCGCGCCATCGTGCTGGGCTGCGCCATGCTCGGTGCGCCATCGACCTGGGCACAGGACACTGCGGCCAACACCAGCGACACGGCCAGCGCCAGCATCGACCAGGTTACCGTCGTCGGCTCGCGCGCGCGCAACCGCACGGTGTTCGACAGCAGCGTGCCCATCGACCGCTTCGGCGCGCGCGAAGTGAGCAATGCGCTGGCCTCGGGCGACGTGGGCGCGGCCTTGCAAAACCTGTCGCCGTCAATCAACTTCCCGCGCATCGAATCGAGCGGCGCGTCGGACTCCGTACGCGGCATCCAGTTGCGGGGCCTGGCACCGGACCAGGTGCTGGTGCTGATCAACGGCAAGCGCCGCCACACGAGCGCCGTGCTCGACACGGAAAGCAGCTTTGCCGGCACCGTGCCGGTCGATATCAACGCCATTTCGCCGAACGCCATCGACCACATCGAAATCCTGCGCGACGGCGCCGGTGCGCAGTACGGCAGCGATGCCGTGGCGGGCGTCATCAACATCGTGCTGAAAAAAGCCCGCACGGGCGGCTCCGCTTCTGTCAGCTATGGCGCCAACCACACGCATTTCGACCCGACCGGTCAAACCCTGACGGATGGCCAGACCGTCATCGTCAACGCCGACTACGGCGTGCCGCTGGGCGAGGCGGGATTCTTCCGCTTCGGCGCGGAAACGCGGCGCCGCTCGCCCACGGAACGGGCCGGCCCCAGCGACGCGGGCTGGACTTCCTACAACTTCACGCCGGCCGACCAGGCGCTCGACGGCAAGGTCGTGTTCAAGTCGGGCGACTCGCGCCAGCGCAACCACTACCTGTTCTACAACACCGAGCTCACCCTGGCCAACGGCCTGGACCTGTACTCGTTTGCCACCGTCAACGAACGCAAGTCCGACGGCAGCGCCTACTTCCGCTATCCGGGCGACCCGTCGAACGTCGCGGCCCTGTATCCGAATGGCTACCGCCCCGTCACCAATGGCGACAAGCGCGACCTCAGCATCGTGGCCGGCGTGCGCGGCAGCGCGGGCGAGTGGAACTGGGACGCCAGCGCGCGCCACGGCAGCGACCGCTTTGACTATGGCGTGAGCCACTCCGTCAACGCCTCGCTGGGCGCGGCCAGCCCCACGCGTTTCAATCTGGCCGGTTTCGACTTCCGCCAGAACGCCTTGAACCTCGATGCCACGCGCAGCCTCGACATCGGCTTGCCCGCCCCCTTGAGCGTGGCCTTGGGCGCCGAATGGATGCGCGAAACGTACCAAAGCTCGGCCGGCGATCCTGCCTCGTATGCGGCCGGCAGCTTCACGGACGCGCCGCCGGGCGCGCAGGCGGGACCGGGCTTGCGCCCGTCGGACGCGTATGACGGCGGCCGGCAGATCCGCTCCGTGTATGCGGACGTGGAAAGCGACCTCACGCCGCGCCTGCTGGTGGGCGCCGCCGCCCGCTATTCCCGCTACAGTGACTTCGGCAGCGCCAGCACGGGTAAACTCTCCAGCCGTTACAAGGTAACGGACAACTTCCTTGTACGCGGCTCGCTGTCGAACAGCTTCCGCGCGCCGGCCCTCGTGCAGACGGGTTTCCGCTTCGCCACCCTGAACTTCAACGCCGATGGCACGGCCCTGCAAACATCGGCGCTGCTGCCGGCCAGCGACCCGCTGGCACGCAGCTTCGGCGCGCAACAACTGAAACCGGAAAAATCGACCAACGTCTCGCTGGGCCTGGCCTGGAAGCCGGCAGCCGCCACCAGCGTGACGGTGGACGCCTACGTGATACGCATCCGCGACCGCATCACGCGTTCGAGCGACTTGCAAAGCGACGCCGTCACCGCCTACCTGACCGCCAACGGACGCGGCGACATCCAGTCCGTGGCTTACCTGGCCAATTTGCTCGACACGCGCACAAAAGGCCTGGACGTGGTGCTGAATCACGACCTGGCGTTTAGCTCAGGCAAGCTGAACCTGAACGCGGCGCTGAACCTGAACAAGACCAGTCTCGACAAGGTGCGCCAGAGTTCCGCTACATTGAGCACCATCGATCCCAGTCTGGCCCTGCTGACGGAGACGAGTTTGTTCCGCATCAAACATGCGTCGCCCACCAGCAAAGTGATCCTCGGCGCCGACTGGCAGGCGGCCGGCTGGGGCGTGCAGGCGCGCGCCACGCGCTTTGGCGAGCTGAAAGATTTTTCCTACGACAGCGATGCGCCCCTGATCGACGGCATCCCCGCGCAGCGTTTCGGCGCCGTCTGGTCGCTGGACCTGGAAGGGCAATTGAAACTGAGCCAGCAACTGACGGTGAGCGTGGGCGGCAACAATATCCTCGACCGCTATCCGCAGCGCGTGCGCCAGACGAACAATGCCACCTATGGCGGCGCGCTGCCCTACAATTTCATCAATCCCATCGGCGTCAATGGCGCGTATTTCTACGCCAAGCTGAACTACACCTTCTAAACCACGCAAAGAGCCCATGATGATCCAGAAAATTTCCCACCTCGTCGCCGGCGCCTGCCTGAGCGCCCTGCTGCTGTCCAGCGCCCAGGCCGCCGCGCCGCTGGTGCTGATGACGGACTTCGGCACGGCCGACGGCGCCGTGTCCGCCATGCATGGCGTCGCGTATGGCGTCGATCCCCATCTGACCATCTCGGACCTGACGCACCAGATTCCCGACTACGACATCTGGCTGGGCGCCTACCGTTTGTACCAGACGGCCAATTACTGGCCGCAAGGCACGGTGTTCGTCTCCGTCATCGATCCGGGCGTGGGGACCAACCGCAAGTCGGTGGTGCTGAAAACCAAGGGCGGACGCTACTTCGTGGGACCGGACAACGGCCTGTTTACCCTGATCGCCGAGCGCGACGGCGTGGCCGAACTGCGCGAAATCGATGAAAAGGTCAACCGCCTGGCCGGCTCCGCCGAGTCCTACACCTTCCATGGCCGCGACGTGTACGCGTATGTCGGTGCGCGCCTGGCGTCTGGCGCCATCACGTATGAACAGGTGGGTCCGACATTGCCCAGCGAATCCGTGGTCAGGATCGCGTATCAAAAACCTGTGCGCGACGG
Organism: Janthinobacterium sp. GW456P; assembly: GCF_002127655.1. Lineage (GTDB taxonomy): Bacteria > Pseudomonadota > Gammaproteobacteria > Burkholderiales > Burkholderiaceae_D > Janthinobacterium. The sequence continues at coordinate 53,187 of NZ_NEHB01000023.1, read as the reverse complement.
CAATACCATCCGCGGCATCGTGCCCGTGCTCGATGTGAAATATGGCAATGTCTGGACGAATATCCCGAAATCGCTGCTCGACGAATTGCAGGTGAAACTGCACGACCCGCTGCAAGTGCGCATCTTGCACAAGGGCAAGCAAGTGGCCAAGGTCACGGCGCCGTTCGAGCATACGTTTGGCGGCGTCGCCAAAGGCAAGCCGCTGGTTTACCTGAACAGCCTGCTCGACGTGGCCGTGGCCATCAGCCAGGGCGACTTCGCCGCCAAACACCACGTCGAGTCAGGCGTGGATTGGGAAGTGGAAGTGAGCAATGCCCCTGCCGCCAAATAAAGCCCTCGCCCGCGGCCGGGACGTCCTGTCCTGGCCCTTTCTTTCTCGTTCACGTGGCGCGTTTGCGCCATATCAAAACGAATCGCCGATCCTGCTGCCGATAGCCACTGATTTGTAAATCCGGTGAACCTGCGCGCACCTGCCCACTCTAATTTTTTGCAAGCGATGCCAGCCTTGCTGCGGTGGCCTGCCGGCACTGTGGCAGGCCACCTGGCAGGTAGGATCACCCACGACAGCTTTCCAACGAGAAAGGAAGAATCATGACGGCCCCACTCCCTAGCACCAGCAAGCTTGTCCTCGGCACCGCCATCGTCTGCGCGCTGCTGGGCGGCTGCAACAAGCATAACGAAACCACGACCGCCCCGGCCACGCCAGCTACGCCCGCCACCACGCCCGGCACGGGCGGCAGCGGCACCTCGGGCACCAGCGGCACCACCACGCCGGACACCACCACGCCAGCCACCCCATCCGTTGCGCCGGGCACCACCACCAATCCCGACGGCACGACCACGCCGCCGGCCACTCCCCCCAGCACGACGCCGGGTACCGGCACAGGCACCGGGACCGGGACCGGAACGGGCACAGGGACCGGCGCCACGCCGCCGCGCAACAGCTAAACGCCGCGTCCATTCCGCGCCGACGCACGGCCAGGTTGCACGCCTGCGGCAAAATACGCAACAAAGAGCCTTCCGACGAAGGCTCTTTTTATTGCACAGCGCAACAATCTCCCTGCCACGGCGCGTCAGTGGGCCGGCACCGCCTTGCCAGCCGCCCGAGCGCTCAGCGCCTGGTGGTCCGCGGCCAGGAACAGATACATGGCAGGCACCACGAACAGGGTAAACAAGGTGCCGATGGACAGGCCCGTAAAAATCACCAGCCCCATCGCGTGACGCCCGGCCGCGCCCGCGCCCGAGGCGATCACCAGCGGCAACACGCCAAACACCATGGCGGCCGTCGTCATCAGGATGGGGCGCAGGCGCACGGCGGCCGCCTCCTCGACGGCCTCGCGCTTGCTCTTGCCCGTCTTTTGCAGCTGATTGGCCACTTCCACGATCAGGATGCCATGCTTGCTGATCAATCCCATCAGCGTCACCAGGCCCACTTCCGTGTAGATATTGATCGACGCAAAGCCGAGGAAGATGAACATGGTGGCGCCAAACAGGGCCAGCGGCACCGAGACGAGGATCACGACGGGGTCGCGGAAGCTTTCGAACTGCGCCGCCAGCGCCAGGAAGACGATCACCACGGCAAACAGCATGGTGACGATGAAGCCGCCCGATTCCTGCACGAACTGGCGCGACTGCCCTGCGTAATCGGCCGTGTAGCCGCTGGGCGCCACCTGGGCCAGCGTGTCGCGCATGAAGGCCAGCACCTCGCCCTGCGAGGCGCCGGACACGCCGGAAAGCGTCACGGAATTGAGCTGCTGGAAGCGGTTGATCGACTCGGGCACGACGTCGTACTGGATATGCGCGACGGTACTGGCCGGTATCATCGTGCCGCTGGGCGTCTTGATATGAAAATCCAGCACGGCCGACGGGTTCAGGCGGTCGACCTGCCGCACCTGCGGGATCACTTTATACGAGCGCCCGGCGATGGAAAAGTAATTGACATAGCCGCCGCCCAAGGCCGCGCCCAGCGCCTGCCCCACATCCTGCTGCGTCATGCCCAGCGCGGCGACGCTGTCGCGGTCGACCGCCACGGTCGCTTGCGGCTTGTCGATTTTCAAGTCCGTGTCGATGAAATAGAACTTGCCCGAGGCACGCGCCTTTTCCAGCACCTGCTGCGCGATGGTGTCGAGATTTTCAAACGGTTCCGTGGTGGCGATGACGAATTGCACCGGCAAGCCCGAGGAACCGGGCAAGGCGGGAAACTGGAAGGCGGCCACGCGGGCGCCGGCGATCTTGTTCCAGCCCGCCTGCAAGTCTTGCTGCACTTCCTTGGCGCTGCGCGTGCGCTGGTCCCAGGGCGTCATCAGCATGCCGCCAAAACCCGAGTTGACCGTCGGCACACCCGTGATCTGGAACATCTGGCTGTATTCGGGCATGGCCTTGGCCACCTGATAGATTTGCTCCGCATACACTTGCATCTGGTCCGACGTGGCCGTCGGGTCGCCCACCACCTGCGACAGCACGACGCCCTGGTCTTCCTCGGGCGCCAGCTCGGACTGCGACATCTTGAACATCAGCCCCAGCACCACCATCAATAGCGCCGCCATGACGATGAGCACCACCCAGGTGTCGAGCAGCGCATGCAGCAGGCGCTGATACGTGTCATGCACCTTGCCGAAGACGCGGTCGATGGCTTGCACGAAGCGGCCGCTGTCCTGTTCCGGACGGAAAAAGCGCGAACACATCATGGGCGACAGGGTCAGGGCCACCACGCCCGACACGGCCACGGCGCCGGCCAGGGTGAAGGCGAATTCCGTGAACAGCGCCCCCGTCAGGCCGCCCTGAAAACCGATGGGCACGTACACGGCGATGAGCACCACCGTCATGGCCAGAATCGGGCTGCCCAGTTCGCGCGCCGCCAGCAGGCTCGCTTCCAGCGGCGGCTGGCCCTGCTTCATGTGGCGGTCCACGTTTTCCACCACGATGATGGCATCGTCGACCACCAGGCCGATGGCCAGCACGATGGCCAGCAAGGTCAGCAAATTGATGGAATAGCCGAACGCCAGCATGGCCGTAAACGTGCCGATCAGCGACAGCGGCATGGCGATCACGGGCACGATCACGGCCCGCAGGCTGCCCAGGAACAGATAGATGACGATGGTGACGATCAGCAGCGCCTCGACCAGGGTCTTGATGACCTCCTTGATCGAGGTATTGATGAAGAACGTCGAGTCGTACACGATTTCGCCCGTCAGCCCGGCCGGCAGCTGGGACTGGATATCGGGGAAGCTGGCGCGCACGCGCTTGGCCACATCGAGGATATTGGCCTCCGGCGCCACCTTGATGCCGATGAAGACGGAGCGCACGCCGCTGAAGGCCACGTTGAAATCATAGTTTTCCGAACCCAGCACGACGGTAGCCAGGTCTTCCAGCCGCACGATGGAGTCGCCGCTGCGCTTGACGACGAGCTTCCTGAATTCCCCGACCGAATGCAGGTCCGTGCCCGCCGTCAGGGGAACGGTCACCATCTGGCCCTTGCTGGATCCCAGCGCGGCCAGGTAATTGTTATTGCCCAGGGCGGTGCTGACCTCGGCCGCCGTCACGCCGAACGCGGCCATCTTGTCCGCATCGAGCCAGGCACGCAGGGCGAACTGGCGCGCGCCCAGCAGTTCCGCCGTCTGCACGCCGCTGACGGAGTCGAGCTTGGGCTTGACGACGCGGCTCAGGTAATCCGTCACATTATTCGTCGGCAAGGTCTTGCTGTAAAAACCCAGGTACATGGCATCCGTCGTCTGCCCCATCTGCACCGTCAACACGGGCGTCTGCGCCTGGGCGGGCAACTGGTTCTTTACGGAGCTGACCTGGGTGTTGATCTCCGTCAAAGCCCGGTTCGCGTCGTAATTGAGGCGCAGGGTGGCCGTGATGGTCGACACGCCGCTGCTGCTGGACGAGGACAGGTAATCGATGCCCTGCGCCTGGGCGATGGCCGATTCCAGCGGCTGCGTAATGAAACCGGCCACCGTCTGCGCATCGGCGCCGTAATACGTGGTGGAGATCGTCACCACGGCATTCTGCGTCTTCGGATACTGGTTGATGGGCAAGCTGAACAGGGAGCGCAAGCCCAGCACCACCAGCAGCAGGCTCACCACCATCGCCAGCACGGGCCGGCGGATAAAGAGATCGGTGAAGTTCATGGCGGCGCCTCAGTGTTCCTGCGGCGTGGGCCGCGGATTGTCGCGCGGCTCGACGACGTTGCTGATCACCACGGGGCTGCCGTTCTTGAGCTTGATCTGCCCGCTGGTGACGACTTGCTGCCCCTCTGTCAGCCCCGTCAGCACGGCCACCTGGTCGCCGCGCGTCTCGCCCGTCGTCACGAAGACCTGCTGCACCACCAGGTCGCCCGCCTTGGGCGGCGGCGCGGCGGCGGCATTGCCGGCATGCCCCTTGGGCACCGGGGCCGGCAGCACGACGAACACGGTCGAACCGTAGGGGTTGTAGGTGATCGCCGTTTGCGGCAAGGTCAGGTACTGTTTCTTTTCCCCCACTTCCACGTTGACGTTGGCAAACATGCCCGGCAACAACTGCCGCAGGGGATTGGCCACCGTGGCCTCCACCTGCACATTGCGCGTGGCGGGATCGACCTTGGAACTGATGGCGCTGACCTTGCCCGCAAACACCGTGTTCGCATGCGCATCGCTGGACAGATTCAATACCTGGCCCACTTGCAGGCCGCTCAGCTGCTTTTGCGGAATATAGAAGTCGACGTAGATGGGATCGATGGTTTGCAAGGTGACGATCTTGTCGCCGGGATTCAAATACTGGCCCGGATTGACGGTGGTGATGCCGAGCTTGCCCGCGAACGGCGCGCGGATGGTTTTCTTCTCCACCAGCGCCGCCTGCTGGGCCGCCAGGGCCTTGCGGCTTTTCAGGTCGGCCACGTCGTTGTCGATCTGCGCCTGGCTGATCGCCTGCACGGCAAACTGCTGGCGGTCGCGCGCCAGCACGGACGCGGCCAGTTCGGCCGCCGCCTCCAGGGCGCGCAGCTGTGCCAGGTCGGCGTCCGCGTTCAGCTGCAGCAGCACTTGCCCCGCCCTTACTTCCTGGCCGGACTTGAAATGGATGGACCTGACGAGGCCGGCGATTTCGCTCGTCACGTCGACGCCGCGCACGGCCACGAGGGTGCCCACGGACGCCAGGTGCGGCTGCCACTCGACCTTGCGGATGATGGTCGCCGACACCGTCTGCGGCGCGGGCTTGGGGGAGCTGGCCATGAGCTGGCGGATGTGCAGGAAAAATCCCAGCGCCAGCAGGGCAATCAACAGCACCACCGCCCCCAGCATGATGAGCATGCGTTTCGTGCGTTTCGTCATGGATGCGCTCCTTGTCATTGCTGCCCGCCGCCATTGCGCCTGTCGTGTTGCAAGGCCTTGCCGTGCCGGCCCCTCAGTCTGCTGCCGTGGAAACGGCCTGCAGCGCAGGACGGTTCCACCAGCCGCCGCCCAGCGCCTGGAACAGCGCGGCGCTATCGGCATAGCGGGCCGCCTGCGCCTGCACCAGCCCCACCCGGGCTTGCTGGTAGGTGCGCTGGGCGTCCAGCAGGCTCAGGTAGCTGATGGCGCCCAGCTTGAATTGCTGCGTACTCAGCGCCAGCGATTCGCTGGCCAGCGCCTCCGCCTCGGCTTGCTGCTGCAAGGCGGCTGCATCGGCCTCGAGGGCGCGCAAGCTGTCCGCCACATTCTGGAAGGCGCCCAGCACGGTGGCGCGGTAATCGGCCGCCGCGCCCTCGTAGGCGGCGACGGCGGCACGCCGCTGGGCGCGCAATGCACCCCCATTGAAAAGGGGCTGGGCCAGCCCGGCCGCCACGCCCCACACGGCAGAACTGGCGTGCAGCAGCGCGGGAACGCTGGTGGCCAGCGCGCCGACATTGCCCGTCAGGGTGAACTGGGGATACATGGCTGCCGTGGCGACGCCGATCTGCGCGCTGGCCTGCTGCAGCAGCGCTTCGCTGGCGCGGATGTCGGGACGCTGGCGCACCAGGGCCGACGGCAGGGAAACGGGCAAGTCCTGCGGCAGGCGCAGCGACGCCAGGTCGAATTCGGGCATGCCGGGCTCGCTGGGCAAGCGGCCCGCATACACGGACAGCTGGTGGCGCGTCAGGACCAGCGCCTTTTCCAGCGGCGGCACGCTGGCCCGCGTCTGCGCCACCGTGTTGCGCTGGACCAGCACCGTGGCGCGGGCGATGGCGCCGAAGCGCAATTGCTGCTCGATCAGGTCCAGCTGTTTCTGCTGCGCGTCGAGTATCTCGCCGGTGGCCTGCAACTGGGCGCGCAACGATGCTTCGCGGATGGCCGTCGTCACCAGGTTGGCCGTCAGGGTCAGGTACACGGCTTCCAGCTGATATTGCCGATAGTCGACCAGCGCTTGCAAGGCCTCCAGCTGGCGCTTGTTGCCGCCAAACACATCCAGCGCATACGACACATTCACCGAAGCATTGTACAAATTCAGGACGCCACCCGCTCCCTCCAGGCTGCTGTTTTTTTCGCGGCTGGCGCCGATCCGGGCGCCCACCTCGGGATACAACAGGCGGCCGGACAGGGCGCGGTAATTTTCATCGGCCTGGCGCAGGGCAGCCTGGGCCGACGCCAGGCCGGGGCTGCGCGCGAGGGCGCCGCGCACCAGCTGGTCCAGCGCCGGCGACTGGAACAGCGACCACCATTGCGCGGGGATATCCTGGCCCGGCACGAAGCGCTGCGCCTCGCCGGCGGGACCAGGCGCGGCCACGGTTTGCGCCGGCAACGGTGCCGGCGTGTAGCGGTCGCCACCGCCCGGGGCGGCGGGAGGCCGGAAGTCCGGCCCGACGGCGCAAGCGGCCAGCAGGCATGCCATGAGGATGCCGAGACTGGGCTGCCGGATGCTGGAGAACATGGTGCTGGTCCGTTACGTTGCCATGCTACATTGCCGTTGAAAAATATCGCAAAAGTATCCCGATTCCGGGCTGGCGAACTCGCCCACCCGTCCTACGATTGTAGAGCACCAGACGTAAAAAGAGCCTTCCGAAGAAGGCTCTTTGACCTGGCACAAGGATTGCGCAGCCGAGGCCGCCTGACTTACTTTTGCAGGCTGACCGACGCCGCTTTCGGCGCGCGGCGTCCCATCAGGAACAGCACGGCCTTCTTCAGCATGCGATAGATAAAGCGCACCATCAGCAGGGTCAGCACGCACTCGAGCATGGTCAGGATCATGGCCACGGCCACAGGCATGCGCGCGGCGCGGCGGTGGAACTTGGCCACGGCGCCATCGCGGGCGATTTCGATGCTGTCATAGAAGGTCGGCACGACCAGCAGGGTCAGGATCGTCGAGGTGATGGTGCCGCCGATGATGGCGATCGCCAATGGACGGTAGAACTCGCCGCCCTCGCCCAGGCCCAGCGCCACGGGGAACATGCCGGCGATCAGCGCGAACGTCGTCATCAGGATGGGGCGCAGACGCATGCGGCCCGCATACATCAGCGCATCTTCGCGGCCATGGCCCTCTTCCTCGCGCTTGCGCGCCGCGTCGAGCAGCAGGATGGCGTTCTTGGCGACCAGCCCCATCAGCATGATGATGCCGATAAAACTCATCAGATTGAGGGTATTGTTCGTGATCACCAGCGCCACCACCACGCCGATCAAGCTGAGCGGCAAGGACATCATCACGGCCACGGGCGCCGTGAAGGAACCGAACTGCATCACCAGGATCAAATACATCAGGCCGATACCCATCACCAGCGCGATCAGCATTTCCGTGAACAGCTCCTGCTGGTCCTGGCCGGCGCCACCGAGCGCCAGGCCGTAGCCGGGCGGGAAGTCGATGGAATTGGCCAGCTTCATGGCGTCGCTCGTCACTTCGCCATTCGAGCGGCCCTGCGCGTTGGCCGACACGGTGATCGTGCGCTTGCCATTCTTGTGCTCGATACCGGACGGGCCCTTGCCCATGGTAATGGTGGCGATCTGGTCGAGCGGCACCATTTGCGAGGTGCCCGTCACGCTGATCGGCAGGCGCTCGATATTTTCCGATGCCACGCGGTCGTCGGGATGCAGGCGCACGGCCACGTCGCGCGTCTCGCCCGTCGGATCGACCCAGTCGCCCACTTCCACGCCGGCAAAGGCCACGCGCAGCGATTGCGCCGCATCGTTGACGGAAATGCCCATCGAATTGGCCAGGCCGCGGTTGAGCTCAATCTGCAGCTCGTTCTTCGGGTCCTGCTCCGACAGGCCCACGTCGACGGCGCCGGGAATGGCGCGCAGCTTGTCCATGTAGGCGTTGGTGATCTCCATGAGTTTACGCGAATCGGGGCCCGTGAATTCCACCTGGACCGGCTTCTGCGCGCCATTGCTGAGGTCGTCGAGCACCACGTATTCGGCGCCCACCAGGCGCGACATCTTCTCGCGCAGCTCAGTGGCGATTTCCTTGGCCGAACGCTTGCGGGTGTTGCGCTTGCCGATATCGACATACACGCGGCCGCCGCCCGCATTGATGGAGCTGTTGGTATCCTTGGTTTCAGGCAAGGTGCGCGCCAGTACGGCGGCCGCTTCCAGTTTCAAACGCGAATACTCGATGCTGCTCGACGATGGCGTGCGCACATTGATCATCAGATTGCCCGAATCGGAGGCCGGCAGGAAACTCGTGCCGCCACGCGTGGCGTGCAGGGCGATGGCGCCCACCAGGCTGCCGAAGGCGATCACGGCCATCCAGCGGCGGTGATGCAGGGCCCAGGCGATCACGCGGCCATAGCGGTCGGCCTGGTGGTCGAACCAGTGGTTGAATCGTTCCAGCACGCGGCCGATGCCTTTTTTCGGCGCCGAGTGTTCCTCGACCGGGTCGCCCCAGTAGGCCGACAGCATCGGGTCGAGCGTAAACGAGATGCCCAGGCTGACGAGCACCGAGCACGTCACCGTCAAGGCAAACGGACGGAACCATTCGCCGGAGATGCCCGGCATGAAGGCCACGGGAATGAAGACGGCAATAATCGAGAAGGTCGTGGCGGCCACGGCCATGCCGATCTCGGCCGTGCCTTCCAGCGCGGCCGTGCGGCGGTCCTTGCCCATCTGCATGTGGCGCACGATGTTTTCACGCACCACGATGGCGTCATCGATCAGCACGCCAATGGCCAGCGACAGGCCCAGCAGGGTCATGAAGTTCAGGGTAAAACCGCACAGCCACACGGCGATGAAGGCGGCAATCACGGAGGTGGGCAGGCTCAGCGCCGTGATCAGGGTCGAACGCCACGAGTTCAGGAAGGCATAGACGACGAAAATCGTCAGCACGGCGCCCAGCACCAGCGATTCGATCACATTGTTCAGACTATGCTGGGCGTTTTCGCCACCGTCGCGCGTCACTTGCAACAAGGTGCCCTTCGGCAAGGTCTTGTTGATTTCCGCCACCATGTCGCGGATCTTGTTGGCCACGCTGACGGTGGAGGCGTCGCGCACGCGGGTGATCGATATGCCCACGTTGGGCTTGCCGCTGCGCACGCTCAGGCTGTTGACTTCGGCAAAACCGTCCTCGATGGTCGCCACCTGCGCCAGGCGCACGATTTCCTCGCCGCGCCGCTTGATCACCACTTTCTCGAAGTCGCTTGGCGACTCGATGCGGCCCACGAGGCGGATGCTTTTCTCGTCCAGGGTGCCGCGCACCTTGCCCACGGGCGCATTCGTGTTCTGGTTGCGCAAGGCGGTCACGACATCGCTGACGGACACATTGTATTCACGCAGTTTTTCCGCCCGCAGCAGCACGGACAGTTCGCGCTTGAGCGAACCGCCCACGTTGACCAGCGCCACGCCATCGACGGTGCGGAAACGGTCCGACAACACGTCTTCGGCCAGGCGCGAGATTTCCGCATGGCTTTGCGTATTCGACGACAGCGCCAGTTGCATGATCGGCTCGGCAGCCGGGTCGATGCGCTGCAGGATAGGTTCGCGCATTTCCGTCGGCAACTTGTAGCGCACGGCGGCAATCGCATTGCGGATATTGTCGGACGCCTCGATCAGATTGGTATTGAACGAGAACTTCAGGAAAATGCTGGCCGCCCCCTCATTCGAATCGCTGTTGACTTCGGTCACGCCGGTAATGCTCTGCAGCGACTTTTCCAGGCGGTTCACCACTTCGCGCTCGACCGTGTCGGGCGAGGCGCCAGGATAGGGAATGCTGACGACGATGAACGGCACTTCGACGTCGGGATTCTGGTTGACGCGCAGTTTCTTGAGCGCCAGCAAACCGACGCACATCATCGCCAGGATCAGGACGATGGTGGCGGTGGGCCGCTTGATACTGAAATCGGAAAGGAACATGGCTTAGTTTCCTTTACCGGCAACGGCGGCGCTGCTGCTGGCCATGGCGGCGGCGGGCACGGCTTTGCCAGCCGTCAATTCCACTTTCTGCCCATCCTTGAAGGTCGAGCCGGGCGTACGCAGCACGGTATCGCCGCTGGCCAGGCCGCTTTGCACTTCCCACTGGCCCGTGCGCACGTCGCGCGCGCCGATGCGCAAGGTGGTTTTATGCAGGGCCTTGTCCTTGACTTTCCACGTGTACGTGACGTCGCCGGCCTTCACCAGGGCCGAATCGGGGATCATCAGCGCGCTGACGGTTTCCGTTTCGATGCGCCCTTCCGCGTACAGGCCGGCTACGCGCGGCTGTTCCTTGTCGTTGAAATCGACCAGCACGGCCACCTGGCGCGTGACGGCGTTGGCGGCTGGATCGACGCGGCGCACCTTGCCCGTGAAATCCTGTCCTGGATAGCCATTGATGCGGAACAGCACGGGCTGGCCCACCTTGACGACGCCGATCTTGTCGGCCGATACCAGGCCTTCGAGGCGCATGCTGGTTGGATCGATGACCTTGATCAATTCCTTGCCGATTTGCGCCGTATCGCCATTCGATACCTTGCGCTCGCTGACGATGCCATCGAACGGCGCGCGCACGAGGGTACGCTGCAACTGCTGGCGGGCCTGGGCGGCGCGGCTCTTCGCGGCGGACAGATCGCTTTGCGCATTGTTGCGGCGGATTTCCGCGTCTTCCAGCGCCTGCGTCGACGTCATGCCCGAGGCGCGCAGGGTTTTCATGCGCTGGAACATGCGTTCCGACTGTTCCAGCACCTGGCTCGAGGCGCGGCTCGCTTCCTCGGCCGAATTGAGGCTGTCGCGGATGGCCGTTTCGTCCAGGCGCACCAGCACGTCGCCCCGTTTGACGATTTCGCCGTTTTCCTTCAGCACCTGGATCACCACGGCCGACACTTCGGCGCGCAAGTCCGCGTTGCGCTCGGGCTGCACGGAGCCGGTGATGACGGGGCCCGATGCCAGCGCATTGCTCTGGATGGTCAGCAAGTCTTCCGGGGACACCAGCAGATTGACGCTAGCGCCCGCCTGTTCCTTGCCATCCTTGCCGCCCTTGCCGGGATCTTTGGACTCTTTGCCGCAGGCGGCCAAGGCAGAAGCGATTGCCAGAACAAACAGGGTTTTGCGCAACATGGGTAATTCTCCGGATAGATTGAACCGCCAGCGTCCCGGCAGTCCGGATAGAACTGAAGACGTTAGCAGGCGTTTATTTTTATTAAAACCACAAGCGCCAAAGTATCCATGAGCGTGTCCGGGCATGTCAATCGGCCGTTTCCTGTAATGCTTTAATCGGTGGATGAAACGTAGTTTTTACGCCCTGAAACGCAAAACCCCGCCTTGAAGCGGGGTTTTGCGTTTCAGGAGGAAGGACGCTCAGCGGGCAAACACGGTGTTGATCAGGAAGCCGATCGCCACGCCCGTGCACAGGCCGCCAGCGATTTCCACCAGGGTATGGCCCATGCGCTCACGCAAGGTCTTGTGCGCGGCGCTGGCCGCTTCGCTGGCCAGGCGGTTGATGGCGGCCGCCTGCTTGCCCACGTGCTGGCGCAGGCTGTTGGCGTCGATGATGACGATGAAGGCCAAGGTCACGGCCACGCCGAAGGCGGGATGGCCTATGCCTTCGCGCAAGGCGATCAGGGTGGCCATGCTGGACACGACGGCGCTATGGTTGCTGGGAAAGCCGCCATTGCCGACCAGGCCGAACGCCCATTGCCGCGTGCGGACACTGTTGATCAGGAATTTGATCGGTCCGACCAGGATCCAGGTGATCAGGGGCGTGACGAGGTAAGCGATATCCACGGGGTATTCCTTCTTATATATATGTCGAGAGTGTGCAAGAGATTGCGGCAGCCGAATGGGCGCGCCGCAATTATCGCAGATCGTCCGCGCCAGCAGAACTGTCTGTTGTAGGTCTATAAAACGCCGCCCACGGCGGCAACTAATATAAAATCATGGCATATACAACAATTGACGTATATCAACACTGAGCGCGGCGCGCACAGCGGCGCGGATAATCAAACGTCTTTCAAACTTGCAACGGGGTACTCATGCGGCATTTCAGAATTTCCTTTTTAGTCACTTTTGTCCTGATGGCGGTGTCGGGCTGGTGGGGTTACAGCCATGGCGGCATGCCCGGCCTGATCAATGCGCTGTGGATCACGGGCGTGCTGGGCGTCATGGAAGTGTCGCTGTCATTCGACAATGCCGTGGTGAATGCCTCGGTCTTGCGCCACTGGAATGAATTCTGGCAAAAGCTGTTCTTGACGGTCGGTATCCTCGTGGCCGTCTTCGGCATGCGGCTGCTGTTCCCGCTCGTCATCGTTTCCGTCGCCACGGGCCTGGGCCTGGTCGACGTGTGGACCATGGCCACGACCACGCCCGACGTGTATGCCAAACACCTGACGGACAACCATGCGCAAGTGGCGGCCTTCGGCGGCGCCTTCCTGCTGCTGGTATTCCTGAACTTCCTGTTCGACGACGAGAAGGAATTGCACTGGCTGGGCTGGGCCGAGGAAAAAGTCAATGCGCTGGGCACGGAAAGCCTGGCCGTGCTGATCACCATGGGCGCCGTGGCCGCCTGCGTGGCGATGGGCCCTGCGGAAGCCAAATACAGCGTGCTCGCGTCGGGCATCGTCGGCATCGCCGTCTACATCGGCGTCAACTGGATCAGCGGCTTGCTGGAAGAAGGCGAACCGGACCTGCAGGATGACGCCGAGGAAGGCGCCGCGCCAGCCAAGAACGGCAATGGCGACCTGGTGAAAACGGTGGCGCGCGGCAGTATCGGCGGCTTCCTGTACCTGGAAGTGCTGGACGCCTCGTTCAGCTTTGACGGCGTGATCGGCGCGTTCGCCATCACCAACGACGTCGTCATCATCATGCTGGGCCTGGCCATCGGCGCCATGTTCGTGCGCTCGATGACGGTGTACCTGGTGCACAAGGGCACCTTGGACGAATTCGTTTACCTCGAGCACGGCGCCCATTATGCGATCGGCATCCTCGCCTTGATCATGCTGGCGTCCGTCAAGTACCATATCCCGGAGTGGTTCACGGGCCTGTCGGGCGTGGCCTTCATCCTGGTCTCGCTGTGGTCGTCCTTGCGCTATCGCAAACGGCACGCGGCACAAGCTTGAAATCGGGGAATTCATCCCCAATTGAGAGAGTAATGGCACGAGCGTCTTATGCGCTCATCCCATGAAGGCATGATCGAGTTTAATTTTTTTAAGGAGCACCACATGGCAATCAGTTTGCAAAAAGGCGGCAACGTCAACCTGAGCAAGGAAGCACCGAACCTGAAGAAGATCATCGTCGGCCTCGGCTGGGATCCTCGTTCGACGGACGGCGCCACCTTCGACCTTGACGGCAGTGCTTTCCTCCTGAAAAACGACGGCAAAGTCCGTGGCGACTCTGACTTCATCTTCTACAACAACCTGAAGTCGACCGACGGCTCCGTCGTGCACACGGGCGACAACACCACGGGCGAAGGCGAAGGCGACGATGAGCGCATCGAAATCGACCTGACCCGCGTGCCAGCCGACATCGACCGCATCAGCATCACCGTCACCATCCACGACGCCGACGCGCGCCGCCAGAACTTCGGCATGGTGTCGAAAGCCTTCATCCGCTGCCTGAACGCGGAAGGCGAAAAAGAAATCGCCCGCTACGACCTGTCCGAAGACAGCTCGACGGAAACGGCGATGATCTTTGGCGAGATCTACCGCTACAACGGCGAATGGAAGTTCAAGGCCATCGGCCAGGGCTTCAACGGCGGCCTGGGCCCCCTCGCACGCTCGTTCGGCGTCAACGCTTAAATTCACGCTCGTTAAACCTACTGCGCCGCTCACTTTCGGGCCTGCGTTGCTCGCTGTACCTGCGTACAGCTGCGCGACTTAACCCGAAATCGCGCTTGCTCGCTACGGTTTTCCGAGGTGAATTGCACTTTTGTCATATCATTACTGCCGCCTGAATATCCTCAGGCGGCTTTTTTTTGGAGATTTATCATGCCAGTATTTAGTGTCACCGGCGACGTCGACCCATTCCTGCACGTCAGCATGAAGCAGGGCGAAACCATCTATTGCGAATCGGATGCGATGGTGATGATGGAAACGGCGCTGGACTTGAAAGGCAAGATGACGGGCGGCCTGGGCAGCGCCATCATGCGCCGCTTTGCGAATGGCGAATCGTTCTTCCAGCAGCACATCGAAGCGGTGCGCGGCAGCGGCGACTGCCTGCTCTCGCCCACCCTGCCGGGCGCCATCGAAGTGGTCGACGTGGGCGCGCGCCAGTACCTGCTCAACGACGGCGCCTTTGTCGCCGCCACCTCGGGCACGGAAATGAAGGTGCGCACGCAAAGCATCGGCAACGCGCTGTTCGCGCAGTCGGGCGGCTTCTTCGTCATGGAGACGGCCGGCACGGGCCAAGTGGTGGTGTCGGGCTTCGGCTCCATGTTCCAGCTCGACGTCGAGCCGGGCAAGGACGTCGTGATCGACAATTCCCACGTGGTGTGCTGGGACAACAGCCTGAAATACGAGATTTCCGTCACCACGGGCGGCGGTGCCAGCGGCGGCGGCATCGGCGGCTTCCTCGGCAATATCGTCAACAGCGTGACCAGCGGCGAAGGTATCGTGCTGCGCTTTTCCGGCTCGGGCAAGGTCTTCATCTGCTCGCGCAACCGCGATGCGTTCTTAAAATGGACAGCCAGCGGCAAAGCTGGCTAGAGGCACCTGACCAAACCTACTACGCGTCGGCATAGGCGGCCTGCGATACTCACCGTACTTTAGTACGGTTGCGCTTCTCCGCCACCTCTTCCTTCCGCTCGCTACGGTTTTGTCAGGCGCTGTTAGTTTGTTGCTCAACGTTGTAGTTCAAAAAAATTCTAAGGCCAGGTTAAGTCTGGCTAGCTAGAATCCCCGCGCGCGCACCTGCGCGCGGCTTCCCCTATTTCCACCCGGTCCCCGTACATGCAAAGAGTCTGGTTCAACAAAACATTTTCCTCGGTCGGCACGGCCATGCGACTGATCCGCGAAGCCGATATGGCCGCGACCAGTGGCGCGCCACGCTATCACATCGTGTGCAGCAATACGAACGCGCATGCGGCCGCCTTTTTGTCGGCGCACGAATACGCGGTCGAACCGTCGGGGCTGACGGGCCTCGATTATGTCGAGTGGTGCCTGGAATTTTGCCGCGCACGGGGCATCACGATTTTCTGGCCCGGCAAGGAAGCGGGCCTGATCGGCAGCGCCAGCGCGCGCTTCGCCGCCATCGGCACGCGCGTGCTCAGCGTGGCCAGCGAAGACACGCTGGCCCTGATGCATGACAAGGCGCGCTTCTGCGACGGCCTCGACCTGCCCATGGCGCGCCCGGCCGACTACCGCGCCGTCACCAGCATCGCAGAATACGACGCCGCCTACGCCGAACTGCGACCGCTGCACCGCAAGCTGTGCATCAAGCCGTCCGAATCCGTGTATGGCCTGGGCTTTGCCGTGCTCGATGAAGAGCGCAGCAGCGCCCAGCTGCTGCTGACCGGCGCCGCCTACCAGATCAATGCGCAGGAGCTGCGCGCGGGCCTGGCGCAGATGGCATCGTTCAAGCCCCTGCTGCTGATGGAATACCTCGATGGCCACGAATACAGCGCCGACTGCGTCGCCGACCAGGGCAAGCTCATTTGCGCCGTGCCGCGCAAGAAACTGCACGCGGGCGGCAGCGGCCAGCTGATCGAACTGCGCGCCGACCTGCTGGCCGCCTGCGACAAACTGGCGCGCGACTACCGCCTCAATGGCGTCTTCAACATCCAGTTCCGCGAAGGCGCCAATGGCCTGGCGCTGTTGGAGATCAATCCGCGCATGTCGGGCGGCATCGGCATGGCGTGCGCGGCCGGCCCCAACCTGCCCTACCTGGCGCTGGCCGGCTTCGACCAGGGCTTTGACAAGCTCACCGTGCCCGTCATCCGCGAAGGCATGCGCGTGGGCGAAGCCGCCTACGCCGTGGAGCTGCCATGAACCTCGTCAAGCAGCAAATGCCCACGGGCGAACTGACCTTGAAGGTGGACGAGGCGCGCTTCCCGCTCGATTGGCTGATCGGCTTTGCCGCGCGCGCCAACGCCAAGCGCGGCTTTTTGTTCCTGTCGAAAGTGCTGGGCAAGCACTGGCCTGTCACGCCGCGCGCCATGCAAGCCATCCACGACGACCTGGCCGCGCAGATTCCCCCCAGCCTGCCCGGCCCAGTCGTCTTCATCGCCATGGCGGAAACGGCCGTCGGCCTGGGCCAGGGTGTGTTCGAAGCCTGGCTGCGCGCCAACCCGAACGGCAAGGCCTTGTTTTTGCACAGCTCGCGCTACCGTGTGGGCACGGTGCCCTTCTTCGAATTCGAGGAATCGCACAGCCACGCGCCGCGCCAGTTTTTACATTTATCGGATGCGGCCAGCGCGCTGTTTTCCACGGCCCGCAGCCTGGTGCTGATCGACGATGAAGCGTCGACCGGCAACACCTTCGCCAACCTGGTGCAAGTGTGCCGCGCGCGCTATCCGCAACTGGAAAAGCTGCACCTGGGCGTGATCACCAATTTCATGGGCCAGGCCGCCAACGCGGGCTTGAGCGAGCGTTTCGGCCTGCCCACGACCATCGGCGCGGCGCTGTCCGGCCAGTACGCCTTCCAGGCCGGCGCCGCGCCCGCTCCCGTGGCGGCCAGCGCGCAGCGCTTCGAAGCGAATGCGGAACGCGGCGCCAGCCCCGCCTTCGGGCGCATCGGCGTGGGACGCGCGCTGGCGGCGCCGCAAGGCCTGGCGGTGCAGCTGGCGCAGGAAATCGGCGCCGGCGACTCCGTGCTGGTGCTGGGCACGGGCGAATTCATGCACCCGTCGTTTTTGCTGGCGCGCGAACTGGAAGCCTTGGGCAAGAACGTGGTGGTGCAGTCGACCACGCGCTCGCCGATTCTGTCGTGGGGCGCTGTCGGCCATATCGTCCGCTGCGACGACAACTACGGCGAAGGCATCGCCAACTACCTGTACAACGTGGCGCCTGGCCAGTACCAGCACGTGTTCATCTGCCATGAAACCCCGGCCAACCCGGCCCTCATGCAACTCGCCGGCCAGCTGAATGGCCGCCTGTTCCACTTTCAGTCAGAGACCAAAATTGAAGAAATTCCTGTTTGTTGATCTGGACGACACACTGTTCCAGACCCCGAAAAAATGCCCTGGCGAGACCGATCTGCAAGCGGCCGCCTACCTGAAAAATGGCGAAGCCTGCTCGTTTACGACGGCGCGCCAGCGCGCCTTCTTTGAATTCGCGCAAAGCGGCATGACCCTGATTCCCGCGACGGCGAGGAACGGCGACGCCTTCCGACGCGTCGACCTGCCGTTTAGCAGCTACAGCGTGCTCGATTACGGTGGCATCGTGCTGCAGCCGGGCGGCGCGCTCGACGCGGGCTGGCTGTCCCTGATGCAGAACGACATGCAGACGGCCTTGCCCGGCCTGCGGGACGCCATGCGCATCATCGACGATTTCCAGGTCAAGACGGGCATGCCTTCGCGCGCGCGCCTGATCGAGGATTACAACACGCCGTTCTACATCGTCGTCAAGGACCATGAAGCGCGCGGCGAGCGCCTGGCCGACATCGAAGAGCAAGTGCTGCAGCAGTGGATCGCGGCCGAGGGCGCCGACTACTTCATCCACCGCAACGGCAACAATCTGGCCGTGCTGCCGAAAACCTTGAACAAGGCGCGCGCCGTAGCCTACCTGCGCGCGGAACTGGAAGCCGAACACGGCCCCATCGTCAGCTTCGGCATGGGCGACAGCCGTTCTGACGCCCGCTTCATGGCCGCCTGCGACTACGCCATCATCCCCAACGGCACCCAGCTGGCGGCACTCACGGTGGCGGCGCTATGACGCAAGACACGCAGCATTTCAGCGGCAGCTACCGCCAGGAGGACGTGGAGTTTCTGTTGACGCCGATGGCGCTCGAACCGATTCTCGACCTGGCCGAAAAAGAGCGCTTGATCCAGTCCGGCCAGCGCCACTACAGCGAAATGCTGTCGCCGGAGTCCCTGCCCTCGCCCGCCTACCTGGCCCTGTTCCAGAGCGCATTTGCCGCCAACCGCCTGCAGATGGCGCGCGACTGCCTGCGCCTGGCTGCCCTGATCGCGGCGCGGCGCACGGGCCCCGTCACCCTGGTCTCGCTGGCGCGCGCCGGCACGCCCGTGGGCGTCATCCTCGGGCACTTGCTGCGCCAGGTGTTCCAGCGCGACTGCAGCCACTATTCCGTCTCCATCATCCGCGACCGCGGCATCGATGCGAACGCGCTGCGGCACATCCTGGCGCAGGGCCATGCGCCCGAGTCCATCGTCTTCGTCGACGGCTGGACGGGCAAGGGCGTGATTTCGCGCGAACTGCGCCAGACGGTGAACGATTTCAATGCCGCCAATGGCACGGCCATCGATGGCGGCCTGTTCGTGCTGTCCGACCTGGCCGGCACGGCCGCCTGCGCCGCCTCGGCCAGCGACTACCTGATCCCGTCGAGCATCCTGAACGCCACCGTTTCGGGCCTGGTGAGCCGCTCCGTATTGAATGAAGCCATCGGCCCCGCCGACTTCCACGGCTGCGTGTACTACGCGCAGTTCGAGGCGCACGACCAGTCGCGCGCTTTCGCCGACGGCCTGGTGGCCGACGCCATGGCCATTGCCGCAAGCAGCGGCATCCCGCTGGCCGAAGCGAGCGACGCGCCCGCAATGGCGGCCCGCTCGCAAGCCTACATGGCCGCCGCGCAGCAGCAATACGGCATCAGCGACATCAACCTGATCAAGCCAGGCATCGGCGAAGCGACGCGCGTGCTGCTGCGCCGCGTGCCCGAGCGCCTGATCGTGCGCGACACGAATGCGCCGGACGTGGCACATTTGCTGCTTCTGGCGCAGGAAAAAGCCATACCCGTCACAGTAGAACCGGCACTGCCTTATCAGGCGGTCGCCCTTATCAGGAGCGCAGTCGATGGATAACAACTCCCTACACCCGCAAAGCGAACATAAAGCGGCGCTGGGCGCCTCCATGTACGTGCCGACCACGCACAAGGACTTGCTGGCGATCGCCAACGGCGACAAATTCAGCCATTTGCGCTCGGTCATCCTTTGCACCGAAGACGCCATCGCCGAACGCGACCTCAGTTACGCGTTGTTCAACCTGTCGCTGGCGCTGCAAAACATGGCCGACGAATCGGACACCTTGCGCTTCGTGCGCGTGCGCAATCTGGACGTGCTGGCACGCGTGCTGGCCATGCCGGGCGCCGACAAATTGAGCGGCTTCGTGCTGCCGAAATCCACGCGCCACAATTTCGCCGCGTATTTCGACCTGGTGCGCCACACGCATCATTGGCTGATGCCGACCCTGGAAACGGCGGAAGTGTTCGACGACGAGGAAATGAAGCAGTTCCGCGTCATGCTGTCGGCGCCGGAAGTGCGCCGCCGCATCCTGGCCCTGCGCATCGGCGGCAACG
The DNA here is from genome assembly GCF_002127655.1 of Janthinobacterium sp. GW456P. GTDB lineage: Bacteria > Pseudomonadota > Gammaproteobacteria > Burkholderiales > Burkholderiaceae_D > Janthinobacterium. The sequence continues at coordinate 33,400 of NZ_NEHB01000023.1, read as the reverse complement.
ATTTACTGGCCCTGCTGGGCCTGCGCCGCCCCACCAGCGGCACCATCTATTCAACGCCGCTGGGCCAGGTCATCGGCCGCCTGGTGACGATCTTCAAGCCGCACGGTTTCCAGCTGACGGCGCCCGTCTTCGAGCACCTGTCGCAGGGCAGCTGGCTGGACGCCGAAGTGGCGCAGGACATGGCGCACGGCATGATCGCCAAGACAGCCATCCACCCGGACCAGGTGCCGCAGATCGAGCGCCACTACCAAGTGGCGCAGTCGGACATCGAACTGGCGCTGCGCATCATCGACCCCGACAGCCCGGCCGTGTTCCGCATGCAGGAATCGATGTGCGAAGTGGCCACGCACAGCAGCTGGGCGCTGCGCATCATCGAGCAGGCGCGCCTGTTCGGCATCCGCCATGCGGCCGATAACGCCGCCGCGCACCATTCGAATACCTCATTGACTCAACTTTCAAGCGACGAAGGGATTGCACGACCATGAACAATTTCACACGCGGACAAAAAGGCAAACTGGCTGACCTGGGCTTGAATGGCCCGTTTGCCGTCACGCTCGATATCGTTTCGGGCTCGATGGAAGTGGACGTCAGCTGCTTCGGCGTCGATGCGGCGGGCAAGCTGTCGGACGACCGCTACATGGTGTTCTACAACCAGAAAAGCGCGCCGGACAACGCCGTCATGGTGGAGTTGAACGGTCCCCGTTCCACCTTCCAGATCGACCTGTCCCGCCTGCCCGCCTCGATCGACAAGCTGGTATTCACGGCGGCGACGGAACAGGGCAGCATGCGCGCGCTGGGCAACTCCAGCATGGCGCTGGGCCAGGCGGCCACGTTTGCCTTCACGGGCAACGACTTCCAGGATGAAAGGGCCGTCATCATCGGCGAACTGTATCGCCGCGACGGCAGCTGGCGCTTCGGCGCCGTGGGCCAGGGTTTCGCGGGCGGCCTGGCGGCGCTGCTGAAGCACTTCGGCGGCAGCGAGGCGTCGCAATCGGCCCCGGCTCCTGCACCGGTTCCCGTCTCCGCGCCGGCGGCCCCGCCGACGGCAAATAAAATCTCGCTGTCGAAGATCCGCCTGGAAAAACGCGGCGACAAGATCTCGCTCGACAAGCGCGACAGCGGCGGCTATGGCCGCATCCGTGTCAACCTGAACTGGAACCAGAACGCCTCGCAAGGCCAGGCGCCCGCCTCAAAACTGGACACAGGCTTCCTGGGCAAGCTGTTCAACAAGCCGGCCGGCCGCGCGGGCGGCATCGACCTCGACATCGGCTGCCTGTTCGAGATGAGCAATGGCGCCAAGAGCGCCGTGCAGGCGCTGGGCAACAGCTGGGGCGCGTATGACAGGCCACCGTACATCCACCTGGAAGGCGACGACCGCACGGGCAGCGTCAGCAGCGGTGAAAACATCTTCATCAACGGCACCCATTTCGACCAGATCAAGCGCGTGCTCGTCTACGCTTTCATCTACGAAGGCGTGCCGAACTGGGCCGCCACGGATGGCGTCGTGACGATCGAGATTCCCGGCCAGCCAAGCGTGGAAGTGCGCCTCGACAGCGACAGCCAGCACGCCATGTGCGCCATCGCCATGCTGGAAAACCACGGCGGCAACCTGCAGGTGACAAAATTGGTGGAATACTTCGGCGGCCAAGGTAAAATCACGGCGCACCAGGCGATGGACGAGCGATACAATTTTGGCCTGAACTGGAAAGCTGGCCGCAAAGACTGAGGGAACGCTTAAAAAATTCCATGGCGGCGTTGCATTGCCTTGCCGTACTAGTCGTACTGTCTTCGGCAATGCGCCTTGCCCTGAACATTTTTAAGCATCCCCATTTTTTTACCTAAACAACCCTACCATGACCCCTACGACCAAAAAAGTCACCTTCGCCTTCGCCATCTTCCTCGTGGCCGGCTTCCTGCTGCTGGCAGCCTACACGTGGATGGCCCTCAGCTTCTCGTATTCGGAAGGCGAACGGGCGGGCTACCTGCAGAAGTTCTCCAAGCGGGGCTGGATCTGCAAGACATGGGAGGGGGAATTGCTGCTGACGGCGCTGCCGGGCACCATCCCGGAAAAATTCCAGTTCAGCGTGCGCGACGAGGAAGTGGCGAAGCAGCTGACGGCCGCCGCCGGCAAGCGCATCCTCGTCACCTACAGCCAGCACAAGGGCGTGCCTACGCAATGCTTCGGCGAGACGGAGTATTTTGCCGATAAGGTCGTCTTGAGCCAGTAAGAGAGACAGTCATACAAGAAAAAGTAAGACAACCGCAAGTCCAGCAGTCCCGCGCCGGCCAGCCATACTCGTGCCGGCGCCCTCCCTCCTCCGCTCCCGCCGCCGGCCCGCTCACGCAAGCAATACATGGCGCGCCTCACACATTCTCACTTTCTTATACACTCGCAATTAGTTCTGACTGGAACTTTCCATTACTGTAGTAAAAATGCACGATGCTTGCGCTAACGCAGCACGTCCAGCCAGCCCACCATTAGCGTGTATCACCACTATCGGAAATACCATGCGCATATGCCCCGCCGCCCTGGCCTTGCTGGCCGCGTCGCTCGCCCTGTCCTCCCAGGCACAGGATATCTCCGGCATGGCCGGTGCCCTGAAAGTCAACACGACCAATGAACGCACTTTTGTCGCCGCCATCAGCTACACGCAGCCGGTGGGCAACTACAGCGCCGTCAGCCTGTCGTACATCAATGAAGGCCACCCGCAAGACCATCACCGCGACGGCATGGCGGGCCAGGTCTGGCTGCGCACGGAAAAAGTGGAGCAAGGCCTGATGCTGGGCGCCGGTGCTGGCCGCTACTTTTTCTTCGACACGGCCAGGACCGACGACGGCCTGCACAACTTCGACAATGACCACGGCTGGGGTTCCATCGTCAGTCTGCAGGCGCGCTGGCAGTTCGACAATCGCTGGTATGCGCAAGCGCAGCTCAACCGCATCAAGCCCGACGGCAAGGACAACACCACGCACCTGCTGATCGGCGCCGGCTACCGCTATGACGGCGTGCCGGGCGCCAAGCTGCACTTGCAGAACTGGGCCCACGACGACACCTTGACCTTATCGACCGGCCACACCATCGTCAACAGCTTGCGCTCGGAATCCTCGCGCCCGTTCACCCTGGAATACCGGCGCGCGGCAGGAAAATACGTGGACTGGACGGTCACCGCCCTCGACGAAGGCAACACCGACCTGGCGCACCGGCGCGGCATCGCCGCCCAGCTGTGGCTGATCCGCTCGCTCAATGAAAAGGTGGAATTCGGCATGGGCGGCGGGCCCTACATGGCGTGGGACGGCCGCGACACCCAGGGCCACAGCACGCGCCTGACAGGCTTGCTGTCGGCCGTGGCCCGCTACCACGTCGACCGCCGCTGGGTGACGCACGTCGCCTGGAACCGGGTGGTGACCGATTACCACCGCGATGCGGATGTCATTTTGGTGGGGGTGGGGAGAAAATTCTGATGGAAAAACGTAAAAAATCTTGCTCTGCCGCTAAAGCAACGATATCGAACAAAACCGTAGCGAGCGGCAGTGATTTGTGGCGGAGAAGCGCCCCCGTACTTTAGTACGGGGACGCCGGGCCGGTGAGCATCGCCAGCCGCAAAGCGCGCCGCGCAGCAGATTTGGTTCGGTATCCTGCCTAACGCGAACGCCAGACGGCGCCGGCATCATTCGGCTGCGTCAGCCGCTCGATCACTTCGCGCGTCAGACTGGCCGAGCTCACCTGTTCGGCTTTCGCGCGGGCGGCGGTCAAGGAACTGGAAAACGCGCTTTGCGGTTGCTCCAGGCTGGCGCGCAGGGCGGCCAGTTCGCGCTCTTGCTGCTGCGCGCGCTCCATGTCCCGTTCCAGCAACTGCTGTTTGGCGGCCGCCATCGCGCGCGTCGTGTCGGCAGCCTTGCGCTGCAGAGCGGCGTGGGCTTGCGCACTGGCCAGCAAGGCTTGCTGCGCGTCGAGCTTCTCGCTGGCGGCCTGCCGCGCCGCCAGTTCCAGCTGCTCGCGCTGGCGCATGGCGTCAAACGCCTGCTGTTCCATGGCGGCGCGCGCTTCGGCTGCCGCCGTCGCCTGTTTTTCCGCTTCCAGGCGGCCGGCGATCGCTTGCGAGGCGCGCTCTTCGGCGCTGCTGGTCTGGCGCTGCTGCACCAGTTTTTGCGCGATCAGCGCCAGCGACTCGCGTTCGGCCGCGACGAAATCGCGCTCGGATGCCAGCAGCGCTTCGGCCGCCTGGGCTTTTTCTTCTTCCACGCGGGCGCGCTCGCTATGCACTTGCCCCAATTCCACGGCCAGCCGCGCCTGCGCCTGCACCGCTTGCGCGGCAGCGGCCTTTTTTTCACCTTCGACCAGCGCCTGGTCCATCAGGATGCAAATGGCGTCGGCTTCCTTGTCCGCCGCTTCCCGCAGGGCCAGTTCGGCCGCGTGCTGGCCGCGCAGCAGTTCCGCCTGCGCCTGCTCGGCGGCGATGCGTTCCTGCGCCGCGTTGAAGGCCAGCGCTTCGGCTTCCAGCTTCTCTTTCAAGGCGGCGATGGCGGCTTGTTCGGCGGCCAGGCGCTCCTGCTCGGCCTGCAGCAGCTGCTCTGCCTGGCGGGCTTTTTCCTGCGCCAGTTGCGCGGCCTGTTCCTGCGCGGCCAAGGCAGCCTTGCCGGCATCGACTTCGGCCTGCCCGGCTTCGTTCTGGCTGGCGGCCAGTTCCGCCGCCTGGCGCGCCAGTTCAGCGCGTTCCTGCGCCAGGCTGGCGGCGCGCTGCTGCTCTTCCAGTTCGCGGGCGGCCGCCACGGCGGCTGCCTGCTCGGCCGCTTCGCGGGCCTTGGTTTCTTCGAGGGCCGCCGTTTCCGCTTCCAGCTTGGCATGGCCGGCGATTTCCGCATCCTGTTCGGCGGCCACGCGGGCCAGCGCCACGGCGCGCAGCTGGCGGTCCACTTCGATGCGCGCTTCGGTGGCGGCCAGGATGCGCACGTCGGCATCGCGGCGCGCCTGCGCGCTGGTCACGGCGACCATTTCCAGGCGCTCGCGGTGGATGGCCGCGTCGCGCAATTCCTTTTCCGTCTGCAGGCGCAGACGCAGCGACTGCGCCGCATGGCGTTCCGATTCCGCCTGCGCCAGCGCGATGGCTTCGCGTTCCTGTTCCAGATGCGCCAGCGCGCGCGCTTCTTCCAGGGCGCGCACTTCGGCGGCGGCGCGGTTGAAGGCCGATTCCAGCGCGATCTGGTCGGCGCGCTCGCGCTGCACCGTCAAGTCCAGCGCTTCGCTTTCCGCTTCGGCCAGCATCTGCGCCGTCTGGCGCGCGCCGTGCGCGTGGCGCTCGCGTTCGCGCGCCAGCACGGCGACACGGGCGTCGGCCGAAGCGATGCCGACCATTTCTTCCTTGGCCGCCTGCACGGCGGCGACGCGCTCGACGGCCTGCAGGCGCGCCTGCTCCGTCTGCGCCTGCAATTCTTCGGCGGCGCGGGCGGCCTGCTCGGCCAGTTCCGACTGCACGGCCACCTGCTCGCTGGCGCGCAAGCGGCTTTCCTGCTCGGCGCGGGCGCGCTGTTCGGCGGCCAGTCGGATTTCATTGTCCGACTCCACGCGGGCGCGCAGTTCGGCCGTTTCCTGCTTGACGGCTTCCAGGCGGGCCACGCTGGCCTGCGCGGCGGCGCGCATGGTGTCGAGACGTTCGCGGTTGGCGGCGATCGCTTCCTCGGCCGCCTGCGCATTTTGCTGCGCGGCGGCGGCCGCGGCCGCGTCGATGGCGGCGCGGTCCTCGGCCAGCGAGCGCACGCGCGCCTCGGCCAGCGCGCGGCTTTCGGCGGCGCAGGTGGCCTTCGCTTCCGCTTCCACGCGGGCGATCGCCTCGTGGATGGCTTTCAATTCCATTTTCTGGCGTTCGGCGGCCGATGCCTTGCTATCGGCTTCGACTGCCGGCTCGGCTTGCGCTTCCGGCATCGCGGTGGCGGGAGCGACAGGAGCGGCGGCAGGCGCAGGGGCCGGCGCCTCGACCTTGCGCTCCAGGTCCTTGAAATCATGCAGCGACACGATGCTGTCCTGGTCGAACTCGTCGTCGGCGCAATACGCGACGGTGAGGGAGGCGGCCTGGCGCTGATTTTGCTGTGCTTGCATGATTTCTCGCTTATTCGGGTGAATTCCATTGCTTATAGGAATTTATTAGCACCATTATCGAACAGGCATGCACAAATCAGCGCGACAAGAAGAGCCTGTTTTACCGCTCTTTTCAGGATTTGCCAGGGATTTAAGCGTCCGAGAAAATGCTCAGGGCAAGGCGCATTGCCGAAGGCAGTACAAATAGTGCTCCTAGGCAATGCAACGCCGCCATGGTAATGCCGTTCAGATAGCGCCCCTACGCGACCAGTAGACCTGCAAAACGGATGAAAGACCCAGTCGCCCGCACAGGTGTACCGGGCCAAGCGAGCCTGAAAAATGTCGAGGGCAAGGCGCAGCGACGAAGACAGTACGCATGTACGGCGAGGAGCTGCAACGCCGCCATCGGCATTTTCTCGGGCTCGCGTCTCCGGCCCGCCATTTTTACGTTTTTACGCCTGACACCTTTGCCTTTCAATGCGTCGGACAGCTTAACTGAACGGCATCACCGCCACCATGGGCGTTTTATCGCGCGCTTAAATTGGCCATAGAGGCGCCTCGTCCATCAGCGCCACCTGCTCCCTGAGTTCCAGGATGCGGTCCTGCCAATAGCGCTGCGTGTTAAACCACGGGAAGGCGACGGGGAAGGCGGGATCGTCCCAGCGGCGCGCCAGCCAGGCCGAATAATGGATCAGGCGCAGGGTGCGCAGCGCTTCGACCAGGTACAGCTGGCGCGGGTCGAAATCGCAGAAATCTTCATAGCCGGCCAGGATGTCGCTCATCTGGCGTACCTGGTCGCCGCGTTCGCCCGACAGCATCATCCACAGGTCCTGGATGGCCGGTCCCATGCGGCTATCGTCGAAGTCGACGAAATGGGGCCCGGCGTCCGTCCACAGCACGTTACCGCCATGACAATCGCCATGCGTGCGCAGCACGGCCACGTCGCCCGCGCGGTCATAGCAGCGCTTGACGCCATCGAGCGCCTGCTGCGCCACGCTGGCATACGCGGCCAGCAGTTCGGGCGGCAGGAAATTACCCTCCAGCAAGAACTCGCGCGGTTCGACGCCAAACGTCTGGTGGTCGAGCGCCGGGCGTTCCTTGTAGGCGGACAGCGCGCCGACGGCGTGGATGCGGCCGATGAAGCGCCCTATCCATTCCAGGGTCGCCGGGTCGTCCAGCTCGGGCGCGCGTCCGCCGTGGCGGGGAAAGACGGCAAAGCGGAAGCCCTGGTACTGGTGCAGGGTGCTGCCATTGATGGCCAGCGCCGGCACCACCTGGATTTCTCGCTCGACCAGCTCGGACACGAACGCGTGCTCTTCCAGGATGGCCGTGTCGGTCCAGCGCGCGGGGCGGTAAAACTTCGCCACCAGGGGCGCGCTATCTTCGATGCCCACCTGGTAGACGCGGTTTTCATAGCTGTTCAGCGCCAGCAGGCGGCCATCGCCGCGCAAGCCCACGCTGTCGAGGGCGTCGAGCACGCAATCGGGACTCAGTGCGGAAAAGGGATGGACGGGCCGGTCGTCCTCGTGCGGCTGGTTTTCATTGTGCATGAACGACATTGTAAGGCGCGCGCGGGCCGCCGGTGCAAACACTTCGGCGGCAAGGCGCGGCAAGGCGTATACTGGCGCCTTACATTTCATCAAAGAGCAAGCCATGTCACTCGAACAGCCATTATCAGAAAAAGAATTCGACGAATTAGACCAATTCCTGTTGTCGGAGCGCTGCTCCGAAGACGCCATGACCATGGATATGCTGCACGGCTATCTGACGGCCGTCGCCATCGGTCCGGAACCGATCATGCCGGCCGAATGGTTGCCGCGCGTGTGGGGCGAAAATGCCGAAGATGCGCCGAAATTCAAGAACAGCAAGGAAGAAGAGCGCATCGTCAACCTGATCATGCGCTTCATGAACGAAGTGCTGGTGACGTTTGAAGTCGCGCCGAAGGAATTCGAAGCCCTGTTCGTCGAACACGACTACGAAGGCCAGACCCTGATCGACGCTGAAGCCTGGTGCTGGGGCTTCTGGGACGGCATGGAACTGCGCCCCGGTTCGTGGAATGAAATCTGGGATTCCGAAGTGGCCGCGCTGATGCAGCCGATCTACCTGCTGGGCGCCGACGAAATCAAGGAAGAAGAGCTGAAACTGGTGGAAGACCCGGTCAAGGCGCACAAGCTGGCGCAGGAACTGGAAGCGAACCTGCCGGCCATCCACCGTTTCTGGGTACCGCGCCGCAAGGCACCGGTGCAAACCATGAAACGCGAAGAGCCGAAAGTGGGCCGCAACGACGACTGCCCTTGCGGCAGCGGCAAGAAGTACAAGAAATGCTGCGGCGCCGAGCCGGCAGCCGAGTAACACCGCAATAGCATCTCTCTCTGCGCCGGCGTCCTGCCGGCGCAGCGTCGGCATTGGCCTCCGGGCTATAATCGGCGCATGAAACTCCCCGACCTGAACCTGCTCGTCGCCCTCGATATCCTGCTCGAGGAAGGCAGCGCCGTGGCCGCCGCGCGGCGCATGAACCTGAGCGCGCCAGCCATGAGCCGCACCCTGGCGCGCATCCGCGAGGCCATCGGCGACCCCGTCTTCGTGCGCTCCGGGCGCGGCCTGGCACCCACCCCGCGCGCGATGGAATTGCGCGAGCAGGTGCGCGGCGTGGTGGAGCAGGCGCACGCCGTCTTCACATCCGGCCGTGAAATCGATCTGCGCACGCTGGAACGCACTTTCAGCCTGTGCGCCAACGACGTATTTGTCGGCGCCTACGGCGGCAAGCTGCGCGACCTGCTGGCCAGCCATGCGCCGAACACGGTGCTGCGCTTCGTACCCGAAGGCGATGGCGCCACGGAAAACGACGCCCTGCACGCGGGCCGCATCGACCTGTACATCAGCGCGCGGCGCGCCTTTGCGCCCGACATCAAGCTGCAGCTGCTGTTTAGCAGCGGCTTTGTCGGCATCGCCCGCAGCGACCACCCGATCTTCGACGGCCCCATGAACCTGGACAGCTTTACCGAATACGAACATATCAGCGTATCGCGGCGCGGCCTGGCGCGCGGCCCCTTCGACACGGCCCTGGCCGAGCGGGGCTACATGCGCCGGGTTTCGCTGATCACGCCCAATTTTCAGTCCGCCATCTTCGCCGTGGCCGATTCGCGCCTGCTGCTGCCCCTGATGCCCACGCCCCTGCTGCCCATCGTCGAGCGCCTGGGCTTGAAGCTGCGCACCTTCCAGCTGCCCATTCCCGTCGACAACGTCGATGTATTCCAGGCCTGGCACCCGCGCCTCGATCACGACCACGCACACCGCTGGCTGCGCGCGACGATCAAGTCGCTGTGCGGCAGCGCACCGGGCGCTTAGCGTCCGAGCACAGCCACCATTGCGCCAGACGCAATTGAGACTTCATCAATTATCAATTTTCACAAGATTAACGGCTACCTATACTGCGTGGACTGATTCTCATCCACGGAGTTCCCTGTGTCCGCTGTATTGCTTCCCGGCGTCATCCCGACGATGGCGCCGTCTCCCCCTTCACCGCTGGCGCCACCCGCCCCGCCCGCATTCGACCTGCGCCTGGCCACAGGCCTGGCCGGCGTGCTGCTGGCCGTGCTGGTATCGGGCCTGAATGAAAACATCACCAAGGTCGCGCTGGCCGACATCCGCGGCGCCATGGGCATCGCGCGCGACGACGCCAGCTGGCTCGTCGCCCTGTATGCGGCCGCTTCGGTGTCGGCCATGGCCTTCGCGCCGTGGTGCTCCGTCACCTTCTCGCTGCGCCGCGTCACCCTCGCCGCCATCCTCGTCTGCATGGCCGCCGGCGTACTGTGCCCGTTCGCGCCAAACCTGTCCGTGCTGATGTTCCTGCGCGTGGTGCAGGGCGCGGCCGGCGGCGCCTTGCCGCCCATGTTGATGACGGTGGCGCTGCGCTTCCTGCCGCCGAACATCAAGCTGTATGGTCTGGGCGGCTATGCGCTGAGCGCCACTTTCGGCCCCAGCCTGGGCACGCCGCTGGCCGCCTTCTGGACCGAGTACCTGGGCTGGCAATGGGCGTTCTGGCAAGTCGTCCCGGGCAGCATCGCCGCGCTGCTGATGGTGTCGTGGGGCTTGCCGCAAGACCCGCTGCGTCTCGAGCGTTTCCGCCAGTTCGACTGGCGCGGCCTGCTGCTGGGCCTGCCCGCCATCAGCATGCTGGTGGTCGGCATGCTGCAGGGCGAACGCCTGGCATGGTTCGCCTCCCCGCTGATCTGCGTGCTGCTGGGCGGCGGCCTGTTGCTGCTGGCGCTGTTCTTTGTCAATGAATGGTCGCATCCGCTGCCGTTCTTCAAGCTGCAGCTGCTGTCGCGGCGCAACCTGAGCCACGCCCTGCTGACCCTGGGCGGCGTGCTGTTCGTGCTGCTGGCCGTGATCCTGATCCCCTCGTCCTATCTGGCGCAGGTGCACGCCTACCGTCCGCTGCAAACGGCGCCCGTGATGCTGATGGTGGCGCTGCCGCAGTTGGTCGCGCTGCCGCTGGTGGCGGCCCTGTGCAATATCCGCGCCGTCGACTGCCGCTGGGTGCTGGCCACCGGCCTGGCCCTGCTGGCCCTGTCCTGCGTGCTCGGCGCGCGCATGTCGCCCGACTGGATACGCACGCATTTCTACCTGCTGCAGGCGGTGCAGATCTTTGCGCAACCGATGGCCGTGATCCCCTTGCTGCTGCTGGCCACCACGGGCCTGGCGCCGCAGGACGGCCCTTTCGCCTCGGCCTGGTTCAACACCATCAAGGGCATGTCGGCCGTCGTCGCCACTGGTGTGCTCGATGCGCTGATCACGCGCCGTAACCATTTTCATTCGACGGTGCTCAGCGAACGCCTGGGCAACCTGCCGGCCGGCGTGGATATGACAGGACTTGCGCAGCGCATGCATGCGCAAGTCGTCACCCTGACCTCGTCCGATCTGTATCTCACCGTGGCGGCCATCGCGCTGGCCATGATTGTGATCATTCCCACCCTGCCGACGCGCGTCTATCCGCCGCGCGCCGCCTGAGTTTATTTTTACGAAAGAGCTTCACCATGCAAACACCCATCCTGCGCTCACGCGCCTTCCTCCTCGGCCTGGCCCTGCTGGCCTGCGCCCTCGCCTTTTGCGCCTGGCAACTGCTGTGCGCCCGGGGCGACGAACAAAGTACCGACGACGCCTTCGTCAGCGCCGACTACACCGTGCTCTCGCCCAAGGTGGGCGGCATCGTGCGCGAAGTGCTGGTGGAAGACAACCAGGCTGTCAAGGCGGGTCAGCTGCTGGCGCGCATCGACGAGCGCGACTACCAGGCCGCCGCCGCCTCGGCCCGCGCCGAGGTAGCCGGCGCCGAAGCGCAGCTGGCGAATGCCCGCGCCACCTTGCAGCGCCAGCAATCGGTGATCGAGCAAGCCACGACCCTGGTCGAGGCCAACCAGGCGGAAGACAAACTGGCGCAGCAGGAACTGGCCCGCTCAACCCACCTGGCAGGCCAGGGCGCCGGCAGCGTGCAAAACGCGCAGCAGGCGCAATCGCGCTTCGACGTGAGCCGGGCGCGCCTGGCGCAAAACCGTGCCGCCCTCGTCGCCACCCGCAAGCAGACGGACATTTTGCAGGCGCAGCAAGGCGCGGCCGAGGCGGCCCTGCTGCGCGCCCGCGCCAGCCTGCAACGGGCCGAACTTGATCTGTCGCATACGCAGCTGCGCGCCCCCATCGACGGCATCGTCGGACGCCGCGCCGCGCGCGTCGGCGCCCTGGTGGCGCCCGGCGCCAGCCTGATGGCCGTGGTGCCCCTGAACCGCAGCTTCGTCATCGCCAACCTGCAGGAAACCCAGCTGACCCACGTGCGCCAGGGCCAGCGCGCCAGCATCGCCGTCGACGCCTATCCGGGCATGCTCCTGCGCGGCACGGTGCACAGCATCGCGCCCGCCACGGGCGTGACCTTTGCCGCCATCGCGCCGGAAAACGCCACCGGCAACTTCACCAAGGTGGTGCAGCGCATCCCCGTCAGGATCGCGCTCGATGCGGGCCAGGATGACGGCAGCCGCCTGCGCGTGGGCATGTCGGCCGAAGTGCGCATTAGTACAGCTGCGGCCATGCGCCGTCCAGAAGTGCAACAGGTGAGCGCGCGATGAAAGCACTGATACTTTTCACGGCCCTGGGCCTGGCCGGCTGCGCCAGCGTGGGCAGCGACTTCCAGCGTCCGCAAGCGCCGTTGGGGCAGCAATGGCGCGAGGCGCAGCATGCCCGTTTCGCCGCGCAGCAGGACGCCGCCATCGAGCAGCGCTGGTGGGACAGCTTCGGCGATACGACCTTGTCCTCCTTGCTGCGGCGCGCCGCCAGCGCCAACCTCGACGTGCTGGCGGCTGGCAGCCGGCTCGAACAAAGCCGCGCCGCGCGCGGCGTGGCGGGCGCCGCGCAAGGACCGTCGCTGGGCGCGAATGGCGGCTATGGCCGCGCGCGCAACAGCGAGCAAGGCTTGAGCGACCCGTCGCGCCACAACGGCCAGTCCACCTACAGCCTGTGGCAATCCAATCTTGACGCGGCCTGGGAGCTGGACCTGTGGGGCCGCGTGCGCCGTGAAGTGGAAGCGGCCGACGCACACGTCGACGTAGCCCTGGAAACGCAGCGCGGCGTGCTGCTGGCCGTGCTGGCCGAGACGGCGCGCGACTACATCGAACTGCGCGGTGCGCAGCAGACCCTGGCTATCACGCGGCAGCTGCTCGATATCGCCCGCCATACGCTGGACCTGACCCGCATCCGCCTGCGCGAAGGCGTGGCGACACAGCTCGACGAAGCCGAGGCGGCGGCCCACGTGGCCACCATCGAAGCGCGCCTGCCGCCGCTGGAGCAGCGCGAAGCGCGCCTGGGCAATGCCCTCGCCCTCTTGCTGGCGCTGCCGCCGCAAGCCTTGCAGGCGGAACTGGCAGTGAACCAGGACATTCCGGCCGTGGCCATGCAGGTGCAGCTGGGCGTGCCAAGCGGCCTGGCCGAACGGCGTCCCGACATCCGCCGTGCCGAAGCGCAGCTGCATGCGGCCACGGCCGCCATCGGCGTGGCGCAAGGCGATTTTTATCCGCGCATCACGCTGTCGGGCAGCATCGGCCTGCAAACGATGCAGTTGTCCGACATCGGCTGGGATGCCAAACGCTTTGCCTTCGGCCCCGGCTTCAGCGTGCCCCTGTTCGATAGCGGCCGCCTGCGCGCCAGCCTGCAATTGCGCGAGGCGCAGCAGCAGGAAGCGGCCATCGCCTACCGCCAGACGGTGCTGGCCGCCTGGCACGAGGTGGAAGACGCGCTCTCGGGCTACCAGGCCAACGCCCGCCGCCAGGCCAGCCTCGATGCAGCCGTCAGGCAGGGACGGCGGGCGCTGGGCAGCGCGGAACTGCAGTACCGCCAGGGCGGCACGGACTTGATCAACGTGCTGCACGTGCAAAACACCTTGTTGAACAACGAAGCGGCGCTGATCGACAGCCGCGCCACCGCCTCGCTGTCGCTGGTCCAGGTCTACAAGGCGCTGGGCGGCGGCTGGCAAGCATTTTCAATCACCTCGCAAGGAAGCAGCCAATGAAACCGAATCCCGCACATTTCTCCATCCACGACGTCAGCGACTTTCCCATCGTGCGCTTTCGCCCTGAAACGGCCGTCACCGGCTATGCCCCGCTGTGGGAAAACGACATGGACGCCCTGCTGCGCCATGGCGAGCCGTTCGTCCTGCTGTTCGAAGCGGAACGCGGCGACGAAGCGCACATCGACCGCAAGCGGCGCGGCCTGTGGCTCAAGCATAACAAGGTGGCGCTGGCCGCCATTTGCCGTGGACTGGTGTCGGTCGAGACGGACGCGGAGCAGCGCGCGCGCCTGCAGGCGCTGGCGGCCGGCGCCATGAAAGCCTTTGGTATCGTGCAGGAAGTGGCGGCCACGCGCGAACAGGCCGATGCCCTGATGGTGTGGCTGCTGGGCAGCGGCCAGATGGCGCGCCCGCGCGCGGCGGACGTGTGGTGAGTGGATTCAGGCGGCCCTGCGTACCGCGCTTCTGGCGGGGATGACGCACACGTCGCCATCGCTGCTGGTTGCCATCGTCAGGGCGATGCCATACAGCGATGCCAGCGCGGGCACGGCGCCGGCATCGCTGGCGATATCGCCCACCAGCTGGCCGGAACGCACCAGCAGCAGCCGCTCGAAGCCCAGCAAGGCGTGGTTGATGTCGTGCAGGATGGCGACGACGGCGTGGCCGCGCGCGGCGCAAAACCGCTGCAGGCTATCGAGCAGCTCGAACTGCAGGCCCGGATCGAGCGCCGCCAGCGGTTCGTCGACGAGTATCAAGCCATCTTCGACATCCCACATCTGCGCGAAGATGCGCGCCAGCTGCACCCTGGCCTGTTCGCCGCCGGACAGGGTGTCCAGGCGCCGCCCCAGCAAATGCGCGGCATGCGCCAAGGCGGCCGCTTCCTGCACGATGCGCTCCAGCTGCGGGTCGACCAGGCGCGCCACCCTTCCCAGGCCGATCACCAGGTCCGACAGCAGGCCAAAGGCCACGTTCGAGCCTTGCGGCAGCACGGCGCGGCGCAGGGCCAGTTCGGCCAGCGGCCACTGCGCCAGCGGACGGCCCGCAAACGCCACCTGGCCCGCCTGCGGCTGCAGTTCGCGCGCCATCAGTTTGAGCAGGGTCGACTTGCCCGCGCCGCTGGGACCGAGGATGGCGATGCGCTCGCCGGGCGCCACCCGCACATTGAACGGGCCGAAATACTGCTGGCCCAGTTGGGTAGTGGCGAAGGACAGTTCCAGCAGAGGCGTCATGCGCATCCTTTCAGGCGCTGCCGTGGCGGAAGCGCCGCAACAGCATCAGGAAAAATGGCCCGCCCAGCAAGGCCGTAAAAATCCCGACGGGGACTTCGGCGGGAATGGCGACCGTACGCGCCAGGGTGTCGGCCAACAGCAGCAGCAAGCCCCCCATCAGCATCGCCAGCGGCAATACCTTGCGCTGGTCCGCCCCCAGCCAGGTGCGCACCAGATGCGGCGCGATCAGGCCGATGAAACCGATACCGCCGCACCAGGCGACGGCAAACCCCGTCAGCACGGCCACCAGCACGATGACCTGCGTGCGCAGCCGGCCCACGTCGACGCCCACGTGCAGCGCCTGCGCCTCGCCCAGCGCCAGCGCGTTCAAGGAACGCATCAGATAACGCGTGGCCCACAGCGCGCCCGCCAGCACCAGCAGCAAAGCCGCCACCTGGCGCCAGCTGCCGGCCGACAGCGAACCCAATGTCCAGAAAGTCAGCGTGCGCAACTGGTCGTCGCTGGCCAGGTAGATGCACAAGCCCATGACGGCCACCGTGATGGCGTTCAGCGCCACGCCCGTCAGCAGCAGGCCGACGATGGAACCCGGTGTGGCCCAGCGGGCGACCCGGTCGAGCAGCACGCAGATGAGCATGGCGCCGGCGAACGCGGCCCCCGGCAGCAGCCACACGCGCAGTTCGGGCGCCACGTGCAGGCTGGCCGCGAAGACGATGGTGGCCGCGCCCGCGCAGGCGGCGCCACTGCTCACGCCCAGCAGTCCCGGGTCGGCCAGCGGATTGCGAAACAGCCCTTGCGTCAGGCCGCCGGCCAGCGCCAGCGCGGCGCCGATCAGGGCGGCGAACAGCGCGCGCGGCAAACGGATATGCCACAGCACGTACGCGCCGCCGGACAGCGCCTCGTCGCCCGCTTGAAACGGCGCCAGCCAGTCGGCCAGGGTCACGGGCACGGCGCCCGCCTGCACGGCGATGATCAAGCCGCCAGCCAAAGCGGCGGCCAGCAGCCCGCCGGTGCCCCAGCGAGGCCAGCGCCAGGGCGCGGCGGAGACCAGGGAGGCCACGTTCATGCGGCCATGGCCTTGGTGAACGCGGCGTCGAGTTCCGCCAGCGCCTGCGGCATGCGCGGGCCAAAGCCCAGTAGCAGCATGGCTTCCTGCGAGACGATGCGCTGCTTGCGCCCGGCCGGTGTCTGCGCCAGGCCCGGCAATTTCAAGATGCCGTCCACGCCGCCCGAAGCTTTCAAGCCCTGATCGGTGACGAGCACGATGTCCGGCCGCGCGGCGATCACGGCTTCCGGCGTGAGCGGCTTGTAGCCAGCGAATCCACCCTGCCCGCCCATCACGTTGACGGCGCCCGCATACGCGAGCATGGCATCGGCGCCCGTCCCGTGCCCGCCC
Source organism: Janthinobacterium sp. GW456P (assembly GCF_002127655.1). Taxonomy (GTDB): domain Bacteria; phylum Pseudomonadota; class Gammaproteobacteria; order Burkholderiales; family Burkholderiaceae_D; genus Janthinobacterium. The sequence goes on along the minus strand of NZ_NEHB01000023.1, from coordinate 17,156 downwards.
ACCATCACCTGGTTCGGCGCATGGGCGAGGATGAACAGCACGCGCACGGGCGCACGCTGGCGCTGCCGGATCCTGGCCAGGGCGCCGTCCCACTGTTGCTGCAAGGCCTGCGCCAGGCGCGCGGCGGGGTCGGCACGTCCCGTGATCCGGCCCACCTGTTTTACGCGTTCCAGCAAGCCTTCGAATTGGTTGTTCGCGCTGAGCACCGCCACCGGCACGCCCGCGTCGCGCACCTGGCGCAGCACCACTTGCGGCCCCGCTTCCTCGGTGGCGATCAGCTGCGTGGGAGCCAGCGACAGCACGCCCTCGGCCGACAGGGTGCGCGCATAGCCCACCTGCGGCAGCTGTTGCGCCACGGCCGGGTACAGCGAAGTGGTATCGACGCCCACCAGTTCGCCCTGCGCCTCGAGCGCATACACGATTTCCGTCAGGGCGCCGCCCACGCTGACGATGCGCCGCGCCTTGGCCACGGGCCTGGCCGCGTCGTTCACTGCCGCCAGCACCTGCATCGGTGCGGCCAGGGCCAATGCTCCGGCCCCCATTTTTTTCAGCGCGATGCGGCGCGCCACGCTGGCGGCGATCATGCGGCGCATAGTTCGCCCTCCTGCGCCACCCTGTCGACGATATGGCGCCATTCGCACAATTCATGCGTGCCCGGCTTGCGTTCGCCGAAGAACATGACGATGGTGTCGCCCTTCGCGTCGAACAGTTCGACGGACGTCACCAGGCCGTCGACAGTGGGCTTTTTCACCACCCAGGCGCTGGCGATATGGTCTTCGCGCAAATGCAGGTTGAAGCGCTGGTCGAGCACATTGATCCACGGCCCCATCACGGCGATCTTGTGCACGGGGCCGGAATGGATCTGGATCATGCCGGCATTGCCGACGAAGGCCATGATCGCCACTTTTTCCAGCGCGGCATCGTTGAGCAGGTCGAGCACGCAGGATTTGTCGATCTGCTGCACGAAGCGCGCCTCGGCCAGGCGCAGGCCCTGCAGGCGCGAGACCGCATATTTTTTCAGCACGGTAAAAAATTCATGCGTGTCGCGCAAGTCGGCCCAGGCAGCGCGAAAACCGGCCACGTCGATCTGCGCATCGGGCAGTTCCGCCGGCGGCGGCGCCGGCGCCGTCACGGCGATGCCTGCCGCCTGGTCCGCGTCGGCAAAATGCGTCACCAGCGCGTCGTAGGCGGCAACGTCGCTTTGCGGCTTGAGGAAAATCTTGTGCACGGCGTGGCCCGCCGCATCAAAAAATTGCAGGCTGCGCTGCACTTCCTTCTCCCCCATCTCGCGGACGGCAAAGCCATGCGCCCACTGGCGGTAAAACACGCGCAAGTCGATGTCGCCGCCGAGCACCAGGCCCACGTGGTTGTTGTGGCTGGCCTTGCGGTAGACGCCCGTCTTTTCATGCACGCACGAGGCATTGCGCGTCAGCGCCATGACTTCGCCCAGCGGTTCCAGCGCCTGGACGATGGCGGGCCAATCGGCCTGCAGGCGCTCGGCGCCCAGCAAGGCGCCATCGGCCAGCGACAGGCCCGCATGCGCGGCGATCAGCTCGCCTTCGGCTATGCCCAGTTCCTCGGCGATGTCGCGGTGGCGGGCCTTCTTTTCGCGGCGCAGGCGGGCAAATTCACTGGCGACCAGCTCGGTATTGCAAATGGGGAACGTGCTCAACACGGTGTCTCCTTTCAAGGCGAACACTGGCTGGCATGGGCTGGCTGGTGGTGGGGAAATTGACGTTAATTATAAATGAGAATCATTCGCAATCAAGTCTTATTTGTGCGCGCATAAAAAAGCGCCGCGACAGGAAACCCGTCGCGGCGCAAAGGAGACCGATCGAGACAGCCGATCCGTTCGGGAAAAACAGGGTCAGGCGCTGGCTTGCACGCCCGGCATGGAAACCGGCTTGGCGGCGGGCCGCTGCGCCAGCAAGACCACGGCGGCCAGCACCATGGCGCCACCGAGCAATTGGGTGCCGCTGACGGATTCCTTCAGCAAGGTCACACCGAACGCCATCGTGATGACGGGCTCGAACGTGGAAATGATGGACGCCTTGGCCGCGCCGATCTGCGCCACGCCGGCAAAGAAGGCGGCGATCGCGAAGGCCGTCGAGAACAGGGCGATGGCGCTGACGGCCAGCCAGCCCGTCGCCGTGCCAGGCAAGGAGACGCCCTGCCACAAGGCGATCGCGCTATTCGACAGGCCCGCCGTGCCCAGAATCACCACGCAAGCGGCCAATGGATGAATATTCTCGCGGCTTTTCGACAGGCTGTTGCCAAACAGGATGTACACGGCGTACACGCCGGCGGCCATCAAGGCCAGGGCGATGCCGATGGGCTGGCCCTGCAGCTTGCCGCCCAGGGTGATGGCCATGCCGGCGATGGCCAGCGCCATCAGCACCAGCATGCGCCGGTCCAGCTTTTCCCAGCCCAGCGCCAGCGCGAGGATGGTGACCAGCACGGGATACACGTACAGCAACATGCCGCACAGGCCGCTGCTGGCATACATGAGGGCATTGAAATAGCCTTGCGACTGGGCCGTGTACATCAGGCCCATCAGCATATAGCCGGCCAGCAGGCGGCCGCGCGGCAAGCGCCAGCCACCGAGCCACACGAGCGGCAGCAACAGCATGGCGGCAATGACGAAACGCAAGGCCAGCATGGTCGACGGGTTGACCCCGGACGCATAAGCCGCCTTGGCAAACACTGCGGAACTGCCGAAACCGGCGGCCGACAGCAACACCAGCGCAACGGCGCGGCGATCAGACATGACTAAACCTCTTTGAGTACGCCTGGGCAAACCTGCTGCGCGTCGCGCTTTGCGGCCGGCGATGCTCACCGTACTGAAGTACGGTTGCGCTTCTCAGCCACAAATCACTGCCGCTCGCGACGGTTTTCCCAGGCGTTGTAACGTTGTAAATATAAATGCCCAGCCAGGCCGGGAAATATCCATGCGTAAATCCTATTGCGGGTTACTTCACGCAGTGACGGCATCATATTCGCTTGCGCAAAATGAAACAAACCAATATTCTTCACGGATAGGCCGAGTATTACTGAGGCTCACTTCTCTTAAGAACGCCATGTCACGTCCCTTGCCACCGCTCGCCGCCCTGCACGCCTTCGAGGCGGCCGCGCGCCATGAAGGTTTCCAGCGCGCGGGCGAAGAATTGCACGTCTCGGCCGGCGCCATCGGCCATCACGTGAAACAGCTGGAAGCGTGGCTCGGCATCGTGCTGTTCCAGCGCATGCCGCGCGGGGTGGTGCTCACCAGCGCCGGCCAGCGCTATGCGGCTTCGCTGGGGCCCATCCTCAACCAGCTGGCCGACGTCTCCGAGCAGGCGCGGCGCCAGGGCGACGACAAGGTCGTCACCGTGACGGCCACCAGCTCGCTCGTCTCGCGCTGGCTGATGCCGCGCCTGGGCCGGCTGCGCGACCGCTATCCGCAGATCGAACTGCGCGTGCTGGCGTCGATGCACCCGGTCGACCTGGCGCGCGATGGCGTCGACGTGGCCATCCGCCTGGGTCCGGGCCGCTATCCGGGCCTGAAAGTGGATTTATTGATGGAAGAATGGTTTTCCGCCGTCTGCAGCCCAAGTTTTCGCGCCAACGCGGCCAGCCTGCGCCAACCGGCCGACCTGCTGCGCTATCCGCTGCTGCACGACGAGCCGGAAGTGCACCTGCCCGGCGAAATCGACTGGACGCGCTGGCTGCACAGCTGCGGCGTGCATTACAGCGGCAATAGCGGCAACAGCGGCGCGCGCTTTTCGCACACCTATCTGTGCCTGGACGCGGCCGCCAGCGGCCAGGGCGTGGCCATTGCCGCCAGTCCCCTGATCGGCGACGACCTGCGCTCGGGCCGCCTGGTGCGCGTGTTCGAACACGCCGTGCGCGGCCCCCACTGCTATTATCTGCTGCGCTCGCCTCAGGCGGAAACGCGGCCCCTCGTGCATGCGTTTTGCGAATGGCTGATCGCCGAGGCGCGCGCCGACCAGGAAACCGTCTGGCCTACCGTGGAGACAGCATGACGACACAGGAACTGGCGCACAGCGCCGACTATATTGTCCAGCACGAATACGAACATGCCACAGTGACGGCCGCCGATGGGCGTCACGCCAGCCTGGGCGAATTCTATGGCGACCCGGCCGTGGCCTTGATCGACGTCAATGAGCAATGGTGCGCCGTGGCGGGCGAGGGATTGGTGCTGTGCCGGCTGCAGCAGACATTCGGCGAGTGCGTGGAATATTTCCGCCAGCCGGGCGAAGTGCGCTGGATCACGGCTTTACGGCAAACGGGGCCGTTTGCGCTGGAGTGGCAGGATGAGGATGGGGCTTGGTCCGCCCTCGCTTTCGATCCGGCGGATGTGTCGGCTTAGCGCAACGCGCGTAAGCCGACACCCGCATTACAATTTAATGAAATGCTCGCGGTAGTACTTGAGTTCTTCGATCGACTCGAGGATATCGGCCAGGGCCGTGTGCTTCTGGTGCTTCTTGAAACCGGTGGCGATTTCCGGCTTCCAGCGCTTGCACAGCTCTTTCAATGTCGATACATCAACATTGCGATAGTGGAAGAACGCTTCCAGCTTCGGCATGCCGCGCACCATGAAGCGGCGGTCCTGGCCAATGGTGTTGCCGCACATGGGCGACTTACCAGCAGGCACGTATTTCTTCAGGAAGGCGATCAGTTCCGCTTCCGCCTGGGCTTCCGTCACGGTCGACGCTTTCACCTTGTCGATCAGGCCCGAACGGCCGTGCGTGCCCTTGTTCCAGGCATCCATCTTGTTCAGGGTTTCATCCGACTGGTGAATCACGAACACGGGGCCTTCGGCCAGCAGGTTCAAGTGCATGTCCGTCACCACCACCGCCACCTCGATGATGCGGTCGGTATCGGGCTCCAGGCCCGTCATTTCCATGTCGACCCAGACCAGGTTCATCTCGTTTGGACGTGCCGGGACAAAGGGTGCGGGGGTGGATGCAGTTAAGTCGGTCGCTTGTGACATAATTCTCTCTTGGCCTAATCAAACTAAATAATCAGCCATTTTCTCACAGGCACAGAATGTATTCACTCGCGTTTTCGATTTTGTTTGTATCCGTCCTCGTTTTGACCCTGGCCGTGCGCTTCTGGCTCGCTTCGCGGCAGATCCGCCACGTGCTGGCGCACCGCGCCGCCGTGCCTGCGGAATTCGCGGAAAAAATCCCGCTGGCCGCGCACCAGAAGGCGGCCGACTACACGGTGGCGAAGACCAAGTTCGGCCTGCTGACCCTGCTGGTCAACTATGCCGTGCTGATCGGTTTTACCCTGCTGGGCGGCTTTCAATGGCTGGCGCTGCACTTGAATGAATGGATGGGAGCGGGTTCGCCCATGCTGTACCAGATCGGCCTGATCGCCGCCTTTGCCGTCATTTCCGGCCTGATCGACCTGCCCTTCGATTACTACCAGCAGTTTGTGCTCGAGCAACGTTTTGGCTTCAACATGATGAGCAAGAGCCTGTTTTTCACTGACTTTCTCAAGAATATAGGCATCACGGCCGTACTTGGCCTGCCGCTGCTCTGGGTCATTCTTGTCCTGATGGCGAAAAGTGGCGACCTGTGGTGGTTCTATGCCTGGCTCGTCTGGAGCGCGTTTTCCTTGCTGATGATGATCATCATCCCTAACTTTGTTCACCCGCTGTTCAACAAATTCACGCCGCTGGCCGACGAAGCGCTGAAAAGCCGCATCGAAGGCTTGATGCAGCGCGTGGGCTTCGCCTCGAAAGGCTTGTTCGTCATGGACGGTTCGAAGCGCAGCGCCCACGGCAATGCGTATTTCTCGGGCTTTGGCGCCAACAAGCGCATCGTTTTCTTCGACACCCTGCTGTCGCGCCTGGCGCCGCAGGAAATCGAAGCCGTGCTGGCGCATGAACTGGGCCACTTCAAGCTCAAGCACATCGTCAAGCGCATCGCCATGATGTTCGTCATCTCGCTGGGCTTTCTGGCGCTGCTGGGCTATTTGAAGACGCAGCCGTGGTTCTACGCGGGCCTCGGCGTCGATCCCGTCGCGCTGGCGCTCACGGGCCAGCCGACGGACGCGCTGACCCTGCTGCTGTTCATGTTGGCCTTGCCCGTCTTCACCTTCCTGCTGGGACCGTTGACCTCGCTCAGCTCGCGCAAGCACGAATTCGAAGCCGACGCCTTTGCCGCCACGCACACGCATGCGGACGACCTGGTCTCGGCGCTCGTGAAAATGTATGAAGACAATGCGTCGACCCTGACGCCCGACCCGCTGCACTCGGCCTTTTACGATAGCCACCCGCCGGCCAGCGTGCGCATCCGCCACCTGAAAGGAGCTACAGCATGAGTACGCCATCCACACTGCAAGAGCTGGCCCAACTGTCCTGCGCGCCACGCCAGCACGCGCTGGGCGACACCGGCGTCGCCACCCTGCACGCGCTGCTGCCGCAATGGACAGTACAAAATGGCAAGCTGTGCCGCGACTTCGGCTTCAAGAATTACTACCAGACCCTGGCGTTCGTGAACGCCCTGGCCTATATGACCCATACGCAAGACCACCATCCGGAGCTCATCATTACTTACAAAACCTGCGCCGTGCGCTACGACACGCACTCGGTCAACCAGGGCGCCGGCGGCCTGTCCGAAAACGACTTCATCTGCGCCGCCAAGGCCGACCTCATTTATCAGAGCAGCCAGGTGGCTCCATGAGCGAAGGCAAGTTGACGGGCGTCATCATCGCCGCCCACGGCCGCCATTACCTGGCCGACGTGGAGGGCGCCAAGCTGCAATGCGTCACGCGCGGCAAGAAAACCAATGTGGCCGTGGGCGATGTCGTGCACCTGACGCGCACGTCAAACGACCAGGCCGTCATTGACCGCATCGAGGAACGCAAGACCCTGCTGTACCGCTCGGACCAGTACAAATCGAAGCTGCTGGCCGCCAATTTGACGCAGCTGTTCATCGTCGTGGCGACGGAACCGGGCTTTGCCGACGACCTGATCTCGCGCTCGCTGGTGGCGGCCGACGCGGCCGGCATCGAGGCGCGCATCATCCTGAACAAAACGGACGTGACCGCTTCGCTGGAGCGCGCCCGCGAACGCCTGCTGCCGTATTCCTCGATGGGCTATCCCGTCGATGAAGTGTCGGCGCGCGCCGAACCGGAGCACGCCGTGGCCACCCTGGCGCCGCTGCTGGCGGGCCAGTCGTCGATCCTGATCGGCCAGTCGGGCATGGGCAAGTCGTCCTTGATCAACCTGCTGGTGCCGGACGCCGATATCGCCGTGCGCGAAATCTCGGCCGCGCTCGACACGGGCAAACACACGACGACCTTTACGCGCCTGTACAAGCTCGATGAACTGGGCCCGAACAGCTCCATCATCGATTCGCCAGGCTTCCAGGAATTCGGCCTGTACCACCTGTCCGAAGGCATGCTGGAGCGCGCCTTCCGCGAATTCCAGCCGTATCTCGGCGGCTGCAAGTTCTATAACTGCCGCCACCTGATCGAGCCGCAATGCGCCATCCTGCAAGCATTGTCGGAAGGCAAGATCGCCAAGATGCGCCATACCCTGTATGGCCAGCTGCTGCACGAATCGGCGCAAACGCTGTATTGACCATACGCCGCGGCACGAATAAAGCAACAACAAAGCCTCGGCCGGCAAAATTTAATTTTGCGGCCGAGCTTGCTTTTCGATTTTAATCCCAATACCGTTCATCCAGCGTTTTCAGCGTTTCAGCGCGCAAAACATGCCCCCCGTCGCCTGTCGCTGGCGCTGGAGAGGCGCGCTTGCTAACTTGACACCAGTCCCTGCCGGAAACCTGCCAGCGACCACACGATCTAACTTCCACCCATCCAGCCATCCTGATCGAAGGTGAATGTCATGCATACCAAACGCTTACTCCCCCTCCTCGCCGCTATCTTCGCCCTTGCCGGCGGCACGGCCCAGGCCCAAACCGCGATGGCGCCGCAAGCCGCGGACAGCGTGCGCGTCACCTCCGGCACCTACTATCACGTCACGGCACAGGACGCCTTCGACATCGAGCAGCAATACCGCCTGTCGAATGGACAACGGCTGGAAGTACACCAGCAGGACAGCCATTTTTTTGGCCGCCTGATCGATGACCGCGAATGGCAGGAAAAGCCCAGCGTGGAAATCTACCCCACCGGCCCCGGCCACTTCATCACCCGGCAAGGCTCGAGCTTCGTCTTCAGCAATACAGGCGAGCGTCTGGTGATCGACGACGCCCAGTTCCTGCCCGGCTTGCGCATGCCTGCCGACCTGCGCAGCGCCAGCGCCGCGAACGGCAGCGCCAGCATCCGCCTCGTTTCACGCTAGACGCCTGCGGCCGGCCGTAGCACGGCCGGGGAAACGCCCTGTCGTGGCGGCCGGGCGGGACGCACAATTCTGCCCTGCGGACTGAACAATTCCCCTGAATGCAGCTTACAATGCGATGACGCATGGCCTGTGCGGTCGCAGGCTGGCGCCACTGTTTGCGGGGAGAATGCTTGAATGGAAATGTTCGCGCTCGAACATGACGTAGCGCAGTGGGAAAGCGCATTGCTGCCGTTGCGCGGCGCCGGGCGCGTACCGCTGCTGCTGTTGCTGGCATGGCATTTGCGCCAGCGCAACTGCGCACAGGCGCTGCACCATGCGGCCGAAGCGGCAGCCTTGTTGCCCCACGCCCAACTGCCGCCCCCCGCCTTGGCCAGCGCCCAAGCGCGCCTGCAACTGGTGCAGGCCGAAGTGGCCTGGCTGCAAGGCGCACTCGATGCGGCCGAAAGCCTGGCCATGGCGGCGCACGCCATCCTGTGCGCGCATGGCGACGGCGCCGGCTGCGCCGACGCCCACTGGCTGCTGTCCTCGATCGCCGTCGACCGGGGCGACCATACCCGCTGCGATGCCGAACTGCTGGCCGCGGCGCAGCAAGCACGTAGCGCCGGCGATGCGATACGCGCCGGCCTGGCCGACGCGGCCACGGCACGCTGGGCCGTCTTGCACGATGCGCCGGCCGCCCAGCTCCGATGGGGCGGCCACTTCCAGCTTGAGGGTGCCAGCGGCAAGCTGCCCGCGCCGCTGGCCGCCTGGGTGCACGACTTTCGCGGCTTGCTGGCGCACACCTCGCGCGACCTGGGCGCGGCCGCCGGCCACTACATGCAAAGCTACGAGGCGGCGCTGGAAAGCGGCCAGCTGCGCGGCGCGATCACGGCCGCCATCAATATCGGCGACTGTTTCGCCAGCCTTAACGACAACGAATCGGCCCTCGAATGGATGCAGTGCGCGCTGGACCTGGCGCGCCCCACCGGCTGGCCGCGCAGCATCGGCGCCTGCCAGACGCATACGGCCGAGACCATGCGCAAGCTGGGGCGCCTGGCCGACGCCGAAACACTGTTGCGCGAAGCGCTGCACATCCTGACCCCCGTGGCGGGCGCGCGCACCTATGCCAACGCCCTGTTCCACCTGGGCGAACTGAGCCTGGACAAGGGCGACTACGACACGGCGCTCGACGCCTTCAGCCGCCTGGCGCAGCGCGCCGAAGCGCTGGGCCAGGCCGATTTCCGCAGCATGGCGCAGCGCGGCAGCGCCCACGCGCTGTCTTATCTGGACCGCCCGGACGAAGCGCTGCAGGCGGCCGAACGGGCTTGCCAGCTGGCCACCGCGCAGGGCGACGCCATGCATCAGGTAGCCGCGCTGCGCGTCCTGGCCATGCTGCACGCGCGCCACGACTTGCCGCCACCGGCAGGCATGCAGGAACGCAATCCCGCCCTGCATTTCCTGCACCAGGCACTGCAGGTGGCCGACTCCATCGAAGGCTATGTGCCGCCGGGCGAACTGCTCGATGCGCTGGCGCGCGAGTACGCGCATGCGGGCGACTATGCGCGCGCCTACGATATCGCCCTCGCGGCGGGCGTGGCGCGCGAAAAAAGCCACACCCAGCAGGCGAGCAACCGCGCCACCGCCATGCAGGTTTACCACCAGACGGAACATGCGCGCTCGGAAGGCTATCACCACCGCGAACTGGCCGCCTCCGAAGCACGCCGCGCCGAAGTCTTGCAGCAGACCAGCGACACGCTGGAACGGCTGTCGGCCATCGGCCAGGAAATCACCACCCACCTCGACGCCAGCGCGGTGTTCCAGGTACTCGACCGCCATGTGCATGCCTTGCTGCCAGTCAACACCTTCGCCGTCTACATGCTCGATGCGGCGGGCACGGCGCTGCGCCGCGCGCACGGCATGGAAGCGGGCCGCCCCCTGTCCGACAACGCCATTCCACTGAGCAACCCACGCGCCTATTCCGTGCGCTGCCTGCTGGGCCGGCGCGAAGTGTATATCGACCAGGTGCCGCCCAAGCGCCACGCCTACACCGTGCCCGGCACCCTGCATAACCAGAGCGTGCTGTATGTGCCCTTGACGGTGGGCGAGCGCGTGCTGGGCGTGATGACGGTGCAGGCTTGCCATGCCCATGCCTACGGCGAACGCGAACGCCTGATCTTCCGCACCCTGTGCGCGTATGGCGCCATCGCGCTCGACAATGCCAGCGCCTACCGGCAACTGCAAGACGCCCAGGCGCAACTGGTATCGCAGGAAAAACTGGCCGCCCTCGGTTCGCTGATGGCCGGCGTGGCGCATGAACTCAACACCCCGATCGGCAACAGCCTGCTGATCGCCAGCACCATGCTGCAAAAGACGGAAGACGTGGAACGCTTGATGAACGGCCCCGGCCTGCGGCGCTCGGACCTGGCCGCCTATATCGACGATGCGGGCAAGGCATCGGCGCTGGTCATGCGCGGCCTGCACAGCGCGGCCGACCTCGTCAACAGCTTCAAGCAGGTGGCCGTCGACCGCACCACCGAACAGCGGCGCCAGTTCGACCTGCAACAGGTGAGCAATGAAATCATCGCCACCGTCATGAACCGCATCCGCAGCTCGGGCCACCGCATCGAAACGGACATCGACTTCGGCATCGCCATGGACAGCTATCCGGGCCCGTTCGGCCAGGTGATCACCAACCTGATCAACAACGCCCTGCTGCACGCCTTTCCCCTCGCTCCCAACGATGGCGGCGCGGGCAAGGGCTGCATGCGTTTGTCCGCCACGCTCGATGGCGCGCGCGTGCGCATCGTCTTCGCCGACAATGGCGGCGGCATCGCCGAACAGCATTTGTCGCGCATCTTCGACCCCTTCTTTACCACCAAGCTGGGCCAGGGCGGCAGCGGCCTGGGTCTGTCGATCAGCTACAACATCGTCACGGCCCTGCTGGGCGGCACCATCCACGTGGCCAGCAGCCCCGCCGGCACGCATTTCACGCTGGACTTGCCCCTGGTGGCGCCGCAGATCGATGCGGCCAGCCCGGCCAGCATCTATTGATGCCGGCCAGACTGTGACTGGAAGCGGATACTTGTCTACACAAGTACCCGTCCGGGCAGTCTTTCCAATCTAAAAGCAAAACCCTTATAATTGAATGGCTGAAGTCCCTGCCATTGCATGATTTACAACTTGGCAAACCGCATCGACCCGCACGACAAACCGGCGCGGGCACCGATCAACACAGCAGCGCGCCGGGCGAGGCAGTCATCAGACGAGATGTTGTACGCTGATGCAACCCGGCGGGAAAGGCACGCCGCCGGCGGCCTGCGCATCTTCAAGTGGTCATTATGTCGACAAAAAAACCGATCAAGCACTACCTCCAGTTCTCCGATTTCACGTTGGAAGAGTATGAATATGTGATCGAACGCGCCCATCTGATCAAGCGCAAGTTCAAGAATTACGAAATCTACCATCCACTGATCGACCGCACCCTGGTGATGGTCTTTGAAAAGAACTCCACCCGCACGCGCTTGTCGTTCGAGGCCGGCATGCACCAGCTGGGCGGCGCCGCCATCTACCTGAACACGCGCGATTCCCAGCTGGGCCGCGGCGAGCCGGTGGAAGACGCGGGCCAGGTCATGTCGCGCATGTGCGACATCATCATGGTGCGTACCTTCGGCCAGGAAATCATCGAGCGTTTCGCCGCCAATTCGCGCGTGCCGGTGATCAATGGCCTGACCAATGAACACCACCCGTGCCAGGTCTTTGCCGACATCTTCACCTATATCGAACACCGCGGCTCAATCGCCGGCAAGGTCGTCGCCTGGATCGGCGACGCCAACAACATGCTGTACTCGTGGCTGCAGGCGGCCGAAGTGTTCGGCTTCCACGTCAACGTCTCGACGCCGAAGGGCTACGACATCGACCTGGCGCAAGTCAAGACGGAGCGCTACACCTTCTTTGCCAACCCGTCCGACGCCTGCGAGGGCGCGCACCTGGTCAACACGGACGTGTGGACCAGCATGGGCTACGAAGCGGAAAACGCGGCCCGTATCGCCGCCTTCGACGGCTGGATCGTCGATGGCGCGAAGATGGCCCGCGCCGCGCCCGACGCCCTGTTCATGCACTGCCTGCCCGCCCACCGCGGCGAGGAAGTGGCCGCCGAAGTGATCGACGGCCCGCAATCGGTGGTGTGGGATGAAGCGGAAAACCGCTTGCACGTGCAAAAAGCGCTGATCGAGTACCTGTTACTCGGTAAAATCACCTGATTCGCCAGACATTGCAGAAAACCTGGCAGCATCGCAATACATATATCGACAACGACAACTGGAAGCAATATGAGCGACATTAAAAAAGTAGTCCTGGCCTATTCCGGCGGACTCGACACCTCCGTCATCCTGAAATGGCTGCAAGATAACTACCAGTGCGAAATCGTCACCTTCACGGCCGACCTGGGCCAGGGCGAAGAACTGGAACCGGCGCGCGCCAAGGCCATCAAATTCGGCATCAAGCCGGAAAACATCCATATCGAAGACGTGCGCGAAGAATTCGTGCGCGATTTCGTCTTCCCGATGTTCCGCGCCAACACCGTGTATGAAGGCGAATACCTGCTGGGCACCTCGATCGCCCGTCCGCTGATCGCCAAGCGCCTGATCGAAATCGCCAACGCCACGGGCGCCGACGCCATCTCGCACGGCGCCACCGGCAAGGGCAACGACCAGGTGCGTTTCGAACTGGGCGCCTACGCCCTGAAACCAGGCGTGAAGATCATCGCCCCATGGCGCGAGTGGGATCTGCTGTCGCGCGAAAAACTGCTGAAGTACGCGGAAGACGCCGGCATCGAAATCGACATGAAGCACAAGAACGGCGGCGCGCCGTACTCGATGGACGCCAACTTGCTGCACATCAGCTTTGAAGGCCGCCACCTGGAGAACCCGAGCGCCGAAGCGGAAGAAACCATGTGGCGCTGGACCGTCAGCCCTGAAAAGGCGCCGGACGAAGCGGAATACCTGGACATCGAATACGAAAAAGGCGACATCGTCGCCATCAACGGCGTGCGCATGTCGCCCGCCACCGTGCTGGCCGAACTGAACAAGGTTGGCGGCAAGCATGGCGTGGGACGCCTGGACCTGGTGGAAAACCGCTACGTCGGCATGAAGTCGCGCGGCTGCTATGAAACCCCGGGCGGCACCATCATGCTGAAAGCCCACCGCGCCATCGAATCGATCACCCTGGACCGCGAAGTGGCCCACCTGAAAGATGACCTGATGCCGCGCTACGCATCGATGATCTACAACGGCTACTGGTGGGCGCCCGAACGCGTTGCCCTGCAAACCCTGATCGACCACACGCAGCAAACCGTGAACGGCTGGGTACGCATCAAGCTGTACAAGGGCAATGTGATTGTCGTGTCGCGCGATTCGAAAACCGATTCGCTGTTCGACATGAACATCGCCACCTTCGACGAAGACGGCGGCGCCTACAACCAGGCCGACGCCGGCGGCTTCATCAAGCTGAACGCCTTGCGCATGCGCATCGCCGCCATCGCCCGCGAAAAACGGGGCCAGAAGTAACTAGTTGCCGGGAGGCACCGCCTCCCGCGCCAAGCCAAGCCGCCCACGGGCGGCTTTTTTGCGTTTGAAACGCACTCGGCCGCGATTTACGACCCTGCACGCACCCCATTTTGCTGTCCGCATGGCAAAATGCTAGAGTGCAATTGTGCTGACCTTCCCGCTTCCGGAGCCCTCCCATGTTCAAAGACCTGAGTATCAAGAATAAACTGTACCTGGGCTTCGGCTCCATCGTGGCCATCATCCTGATCCTGCTGGGCGTGGCCTACAACAGCTTTTCGCGGCTGTCCGAGGCCAATGCATGGGACCGCCACACGATGGAAGTGCTGGTCGAGATCGACAAGATCCATAACTCCATCCTGCAAATCCAGGTGGAAGCGCGCGGTTTCATCCTGACCGGCAACGAAGCGTCGCTGACGCCGGAAACCGATGAAACAGGCGTGCTGAGCCAGCACACGCAAAAAGCCATTGCCATGACGGTCGACAACAAGGTGCAGTCGGAACGCTTCCGCAAGATCGACGCGCTGACCAGCACCTGGGTCAAGGAGTGGATCAATCCCCTGATCGAGAAACGGCGCGCGCTGGGCAATGCCCCGGGCGCCACGGAAGCGGTGGCGCGCACCATGCCGCCGACCGGCTACCCGGCCGTGGCGCAAGCGAACAAGCTGCTCGACGAGGTGGCCGCCGAGGAAACCCGCTTGCTGGCCGAGCGCACGGCCACCACGGCAAAATTGCAGGAAACCATGATGCTGACCCTGGCCCTGGGCGGCCTGCTGTGCGTGGTGCTGGCGCTGGGCATTTCCTACCTGCTGGGCCGTGCCATCCTCGGCCCGCTGAACAGCCTGACGGACGCCGTCGGGCGCATCGCCGGCGGCGAACAAGGCGCGCGCGCCGCCATCCTCTCGCGCGACGAGCTGGGCAAGGTCACGGAAGAATTCAACCGCATGGCGCAAACCATCCAGGACAACCAGGCCAACGAACTGGCCGCTACCAACACGCTGCGCGCCAAGGTCGATTCGCTGCTGGAAGTGGTCTCCAAGGCGGCCTCGGGCGACCTGACGGGCAAGGTCAGCATCACGGGCAGCGATGCCATCGGCCAGCTGGGCAATGGTCTGGCGAAGATGTTCGAAAACCTGCGCAGCCTGCTCAACAATGTGCAAAAGGCCGGTATCCAGGTCACCACGTCCGCCACGGAAATCGCCGCCTCGGCGCGCCAGCAGGAAGCCACGGGCATCGAGCAGGCGCAAACGAGCGTGGAAATTCTCAGCACCACCAAGGAAATCTCGGCCAACACGAGCCAGTTGCTCAAAACCATGGAAGACGCCACCGCCGTGGCCGACTACACGACGAATGCGACGGCCGAAGCGCAGAACAACCTCAAGCGCATGGATTCGACCATGCAGCACATGGTCTCGGCCACCGATTCCATCAACGCCAAGCTGGCGGCCCTGTCGGAAAAGGCCAGCAATATCAATAGCGTGCTGATCACCATCACCAAGGTGGCCGACCAGACCAACATCCTGTCGCTGAACGCCGCCATCGAGGCGGAAAAAGCGGGCGAGGCGGGCCGCGGCTTTTCCGTGGTGGCGACGGAAATCCGCCGCCTGGCCGACCAGACTTCCGTCTCCACCTGGGATATCGAGCAAATGCTCAAGGAAATGCAATCGGCCGTCTCGGCCAGCGTGATGGGCATGGATAAATTCTCGGAAGAAATTCGCCGCAGCGTGGGCGAAGTGCGCCAGGTGGCCGAGCAACTGTCGTCCGTCATGGACCAGGTGCAGAAACTCACGCCGCAATTCGATGCCGTGCTGCAAGGCATGCAATCGCAGGCCATCGGCGCCTCGCAAATCTCCGACACCATGATGCAGCTCAACGATGCCACGCAGCAAACGGTGGAGTCATTGAAAGCCACCAGCGAGGCGGTGCACCAGCTGCAATATGCGGCGGGCGACCTGCAGTCGAGCGTGTCGACCTTCGCCGTCACCATCTGATCCCATGAAAGTGCTGCTCTTTCACATCGGACGCGACCGCTATGGCCTGCCACTGGCCCGCATCGTGCGCGTGCTGCCGCTGCTGGAGCTGAAACAGTTGCCGCTCACGCCAGACTACGTGGCCGGCCTGATGGACTTGCACGGCACGCCCGTGCCCGTGATCGACCTGTCGCGCCTGGCCGGACTGCCGCCCGCCGCGGCGCAGTTCGACACGCGCATCGTCATCGTCGACTACCGCGCGCCGGACGGCGCCATGCATGCGCTGGGCTTGCTGGCCTCGCAGGTGCGCGGCATCGCCGACATCGACCCGCTCCAGCTTGAGGACAGCGGCGTGGCGACGGCGCCCTTCCTGGGCCAGGTGGCCAGCGACGCCGACGGCATCGTGCAGCTGGTCGAGCTGGAACACCTGCTGCCGCCGGACGTGCGCGCGCTGCTGTTCCAGGACGCGGGCGCGGCATGACGGCGCAAGCGCTGCTGCGCCGCGCGACCGGCCTGTCCGTCTCCAAATCCGTGGCCGAGCGGGCCGTCAACCAGCGCATGGAGCAAACGGGCTTTAGCGATAGCGAAACCTATCTGCAGGCCCTCACGCCGGCGGAAATGACGCAACTGATCGAGCTGGTGGTGGTGCCCGAATCGTGGCTGTTCCGCGATCCGCAGGCGTTCTACGCCACCGTCGAACTGGTGCAGGAACGCTGGGCGCGCGGGCGCGCCACGCGCATCCTGTCGATCCCGTGCGCGGGCGGCGAGGAACCGTATTCGATGGCCATGGCGCTGCGCGACGGCGGCGTGCCGAAACAGGCGTTCAGCATCGACGCCTACGACCTGAGCCCCGGCTGCATCGAGCGGGCGCAGGCGGGCGTGTATGGCCGCAACGCTTTCCGCGCGCAGGACGTGGCCTTCCGCGAACGCTATTTCACGCACGTGGCCGACGACGCCTACCGCATCATCGATTCCCTGCGCGAGCAAGTCACCTTCAGGCAGGGCAATCTGCTGCAGTTCGATMCCGCCAGCTACAGCCGCCACTACGACGTCATCTTTTGCCGCAACCTGCTGATCTATTTTGACAAGCCGACCACGCGCGCGGCGATCCACAACCTGTCGGCCCTGCTGGCCGACGACGGCATGCTGCTGGCCGGCTATGCGGAAGTGCCCTCGTTCTGCCAGAACGGCTTTGCGACATTGCAGTTCCGCCAGGCTTTCGCCCTGAAGAAGGAGACGGCGGCGCCGGCCAGCCCCGCGCAGGTGGCGCCGCTGCCTGCCGCGCGTCCCCTGCGCAGCGTGCCGCGTGCGCCAGAGCGCGCCGCAGCA
>NZ_NEHB01000022.1 GCF_002127655.1 Janthinobacterium sp. GW456P | reverse complement strand
CCTGGCCGGCGGCGCACGGCCCGCTGCGCCGCTGGTGGCAGCGCTGGCGCCGCTCAGGCGTCGAGGATGCCGCGCCGTAGCGCGATGGTGACGGCGTGGGTGCGGTCCCTGGCGCCCAGCTTGGCCAGGATGGTGCTCATGTGGGCCTTGACGGTTTCTTCCTTGATCTGCAGCAGGGCGCCCGTTTCGCGGTTGGAATTGCCTTGCGCGACCTGCTTGAGCACGTCCAGTTCGCGGTTCGACAGCACGTCGCTGCACGCATACAGCGCCAGTTCCGCCTCGATCTCGGGCGCGATGTGGCGCCGCCCCGCGTGCACGTTCTGTATCGCCGCCAGCAATTCGTGGCGCAGCGCGCTTTTCAGCACATAGCCGCACGCGCCCGCGCGGATGGCGCGCAGCACCTGCGTATCGCCCTTGTAGGTGGTCAGCACGATAATGCGCGCCTGCGGATGGCGCGCGCGGATGGCGCCGATGGCGTCAAGGCCGCTCATCAGCGGCATCTGCAAATCCATCAGCGTGACATCGGGCAGCAGCGCGTCGAATTGCTGCACCGCCTGCCGGCCATCGGTGGCCTGGCCCACCAGCGCCACGCCGGGAAAGGCGCGCAGCAGGGCCGTGATGCCGTCGAGCAGCAACTGGTGGTCGTCGGCGATGAGGACGCGTATCGGCGCCGTATCGCTGTGCATGATATTGCCTGGCAAAGAGGGGTTATCGATCAAGAGTCGTCGCAGCATGGTGAGCAAAAGGTATTTTACCGCAGCGCCCGCCCTCCTGCAGGAGGGATGCCGGGAGGCAACCTGCATGTCAGCCTATATTTAGATAGTGGTGCGGGCGCGCCGCCAGGCATACGATGCACGGCAGTACCCACTCAACCCCACTCTTCATGGATGACATCATGACCAATCCGAAACTGGAAGTCCTTACCCCCGACAATTGCCAGATCATTTTCATCGACCAGCAGCCGCAAATGGCGTTCGGCGTGCAGTCGATGGACCGCCAGGCGCTGAAAAACAATACCGTGGGCCTGGCCAAGGCCGCCAAGGTGTTCAACATCCCGACCATCATCACCACGGTGGAAACGGAAAGCTTCTCCGGCCACACCTATCCGGAACTGCTCGACGTCTTCCCCGGCAAGGATATCCTCGAGCGCAGCTCGATGAATTCGTGGGACGACCAGAAGGTGCGCGATGCGCTGGCTGCCAACGGCAAGAAGAAAGTCGTCGTCTCGGGCCTGTGGACGGAAGTGTGCAACAACAGCTTCGCCCTGTGCGCGATGCTCGAAGGCGATTACGAGATCTACATGGTGGCCGACGCCTCGGGCGGCACCTCGAAGGAAGCGCACGACTACGCCATGCAGCGCATGATCCAGGCCGGCGTGGTGCCCGTGACGTGGCAGCAGGTGCTGCTGGAATGGCAGCGCGACTGGGCCCACAAGGCGACCTATGACGCCGTCATGGCCATCGTGCGCGAGCATTCGGGCGCCTACGGCATGGGCGTCGACTACGCCTACACGATGGTGCACAAGGCGCCGCAGCGCATCCATGGCGAACACGCCACCCTGGCGCCGGTGCCGGCCAAGTAAACGCCGCGCGGCTGTGCCATGCGCCGCGCGCCTGACCGCGCGCGGCGTTTTTTTTCATCGAAAGGAATGCGCCATGAAGCTATATGTGATTTCGCTGGCCGTGGGCTTGCTGGTCGGCATCATCTACGCCGTCTTGCAGGTACGCTCGCCGGCGCCGCCCGCGATTGCCCTGATCGGCCTGCTGGGCATGCTGATCGGCGAGCAGATCGTCCCCAGCGTCAAGCGCCTGATGGCGGGCGAAGCCGTGACCGTGTCGTGGCTGCGCAGCGAATGCGTGCCGAAGATCAGCGGCGTGGACGCCAAGCCGACCTTGGCCAAGGCCGAGTCGCAGCAGCAGGAAGACAGCGCCGCCTGAACCCTGGCGGCCGGGTCCGGATAAATACGCTAGAACGCGCCCAGCAAGCCGCGCCGGGCGGCCACCGTGGCCGCCTCGGTGCGGCTTGATACGTTGAGCTTGGTCAAAATATTGTTTACGTGGAATTTGACGGTGCCCACCTCGATGCCGGCGCTGCGCGCGATCATCTTGTTGCTCTTGCCCGCGGACAGGTGCAGCAGGATGTCGTGCTCGCGTTTCGACAGGCGATTCGCCTCGATGCGGCCGGCCTGCTGCGCCGCCAGTTCCGGCGGCAGGTAGTGCCTGCCGCCGGCCACCTGGCCGATGCACTGCGTCAGTTGCAGGAAGCCTGAATCCTTCAGCAGGTAGCCGCGCGCGCCGGCGCGCAAGGCACGGTGCACGCTGTCCTCGCCCTGGTAGGTGGTGAGGATGACGATCTTCGCTTGCGCGTCGTCCGCGCAGATGCGTTCGATCGCCTCGACGCCATGCATTTCCGGCATGTTCAAATCCATCAGCACCACGTCGGGCCGCAGTTCACGGTATAGCTGCACGGCGGCGCGGCCCGTGCCGGCCTGGCCCAGCAGGCGCAAGCCTGGCAGGGATGCGATCAGCGAAGCCAGGCCGGCCAGGATCAGCGGGTGATCGTCGGCGATCAGCAGCGAGATAGGGGGAGCGTCGTCGTCGCGGGGCAGGGGCGTGTGCATGCTGGCTTTCATGGTGCTGGCAGGGTGAAGTGGAAGACGCTGCCGTGGGGCGCGCCGGGCGCATGCCACAGGCGGCCGCCATGCGCGTCGAGGATGCGGCGGCAGATGGCCAGGCCCATGCCCATGCCGTCCGGCTTGCTGGAATACAGGGCGTGGTACAGGCGCTCGGCCACTTGCGGCGCGATACCGGCGCCATTGTCGGCGATGCTGAAATGCTGCACGCCCGCATCCAGGCGCGAGGACAGCAGCACCGTGCGCGGCCGGCCGCTGGTGCCCTGCAGGGCTTCGATGGCGTTCATCAGCAGGTTCAGGATGACTTGCCGAAACTGCACCGGGTCGGCGCGCAACGGCGGGCGGCCCGGCGCCAGCTGCGTTTCCAAGTGAATGGCGTGGCGTTGCAGTGGCGCGCGCAGCAGCGGCAGCAGTTCCTGCACGGCGTCGTCGGCCACGAAATGAGCGTGGCTGCCCGGCGCATGGCAGGCCAGGCCATGCACGCTGCGCAGCACGGCGCTGGCATGGCTGCCGGCGCTGGCGACCAGGGCCAGCGCCGCGCGCGCCTCGTCGAGGCGGGGCGGATCGTGATCGAGCCAGCGCAAGGCGGCATCGGCATTGAGCGCGATGGCCGCCAGCGGCTGGCGCACCTCATGCGCGACCGATGCGGCGAATTCGCCGATGGCGCCCATGCCCTGCGCCTGCGCCAGGCCGGGGTCTTGCGTCTGAGGTAAATAATGCATGCTGGCCATCGCCGTGCTCCTGTCGCTGTCGCGGCGTATGCCGCATTGCAACAAGTATGCATGCCATCGCCGCCAGGGCACTTATACGAATGGGGGAGGCGGACGGTTTTTTTGCAAAGCAGGGGCGGGAAACACCGCCGGGCGGGCCGGCGGTGCGGGAAGCGAAGAGCGGATCAGGACTTGATAAAGGCCAGCAAATCTTCGTTCAGGCGGTCCTTGTGGGTGGCCGGCAAGCCGTGCGGCGCGCCTTCATAGATGACCAGCTTGGCGTTCTTGATGAGCTTGGCCGCGGCCTTGCCGGAAGCGTCGATCGGCACGATCTGGTCGTCGCCGCCGTGCACCACCAGGGTCGGCACGGAGATTTTCTTCAGGTCGGCCGTGAAGTCCGTCTCGGAAAACTGCTTGATGCAATCGTAGGCGTTCTTGATGCCGCACTGCATGCCCTGCAGCCAGAACGTATCGCGCATGCCTTGCGAGACCTTGTTGCCGGGACGGTTGGCGCCGAAGAACGGCACCGTCAGGTCCTTGAAGAATTGCGAACGGTCGGCCAGCACGCCGGCGCGGATGCCGTCAAACACGGACATCGGCAAGCCGCCGGGATTGGTGTCCGACTTGACCATCTGCGGCGGCACGGCGCCCACCAGCACGGCCTTGGCCACGCGCTTTTCGCCATGGCGGCCGATATAGCGCGCCACTTCGCCGCCGCCCGTCGAATGGCCGACCAGGGTCGCGCCCTTGATGTCGAGCGCGTCGAGCAAGGTGGCCAGGTCGTCGGCGTAGGTATCCATGTCATTGCCCTGCCATGGTTGGCTGGACAGGCCGTGGCCGCGGCGGTCGTGCGCGATCACGCGGTAGCCGTGGCTGGCCAGGAACATCATCTGGTCTTCCCAGGCGTCGCCCTGCAATGGCCAGCCGTGGCTGAAGACGACGGGCGTGCCTGTGCCCCAGTCCTTGAAATGGATGACGGTGCCATCCTTGACGGTGACGCTATTGACGGTGAGCTTGCCTGGCGCGGCGGCAGCGGCTGGCTTGGCGGCGGCGCTGGCGCCACCGGCGGCCAGCAGGCCCGCGCCGGCGGCGACACCGGCGACGCTGACGAGCAGCTTGCGGCGGGAGTTGACTTCTTCGGCTTCGATTTTTTTCGACATGATGCATTTCCTTCGGGGATGGGGGAGGGGCCGCTTACGGCCTGGACCAGTGATGGCAGCGGCCAGTCTAGGCCTTCGCGCGGGCCGGCGCCTCTGCCAAAAGACCAGTCGCGCGCGGGCATCCGCCTGCCTATGATGGCTATTTTCCCGGAGCGATCATGCATGTCAAAAAACTGATGGCGGCCCTGGCCGGACCTTTTACACCCGATGCGGGCCTGCTGTTCGCGCGCATCAGCGGCGCGCTGCTGGTGCTGCACGTGCACGGCTTGCCCAAGCTGCTGCATTTTTCCGACGAACTGGCGCACATCGACGACCCGCTGCACCTGGGCCGCGCCGTCACCCTGTACTGCGCCCTGTTCGCGGAAATCCTCTGCCCGTTGCTGGTCGCCGCCGGCTTGCTGACGCGCCTGGCCTGCCTGCCCCTGCTGTTCCTGCTGGGCGTGTCGATGCTGCTCGTGCACCCGGACTGGAGCATCGCCGACGGCCAGTTCGGCTGGCTGCTGATCATCGTCTTCGGCACCATTGCCATCAGTGGCGCGGGACGCCATTCGCTCGATGCGAAACTGCTGTCGCCATGAGATGACGCACTCCCGGCGCAGCGGCTGCATGGCTCACCGCCGCCGGGCATAAGCGCATGGGTGCGCTGTGCATCCCCGCCCACCCCACCAGGCCGGCGGGGATTGTTATTTCCGGCAGGAATTTAAGTCTGGTCTACAAGGTGAGCCAGCGCACGGTGGCGCGCGGTGCGTACGGTTAAGGTGGTGCCAACAGCTTGCTGCTGATCCAGAGTTTGATATGGCTCAGCCCGGCAGCGTTTAGCCGCTTCTTTTTCCCAGAAGCGAGGAGAATCATGATTCGGTCACGGCATCGAGCATGGTTGATTTATTCACCTTTGAAGGAAACCATCATGAACGCGATTGAAAAAACCAGCTCCGAGATGAACGGCACGGCCCAGGATACCCGCCAGGACTTGCACCGCACCATCGACAAGGTGGCAAGCCAGGCCCAGCCCCTGGCCGACAAGATGGCCACGCGCGCCCACGACGGCGTGGACCAGGTGGGCGACCGCATCGACCAGGTCAGCGACACCGTCAACAAGGCGTCCGAACGCCTGATGGCGCGCGGCAAGCAGTTGGGCGCCGCCTGCCAGCGCGCCGGCGAGACGGGCCGCGACTACGTGCGCGAACGTCCGGCCGTGTCCCTGCTGATTGCGGCAGCGGCCGGTTATGGCCTGTCGAAACTGCTGGCTTCGCGTAAATAAGTTTTACGCCTTTTTTGTAGGATTTGTCGTGGGCGCTGTTCCCGTCGCCGTGATGGCGGACCGGAGCCGCGCCCACGCACACAAGGTAGTAGCAAGCGGTAAAGGAGAGTGATGATGCGCTCCATTTTGTTGTGGTTGATTGGCATACCTATTCCCATCATTATTTTGATTGCCCTGTTCGTGCGCTGAATGAGGGAGTTGTAGCGTTCTCCCGGGGCAAATTACTCACAGGAGACGTAATGGCTACCAACAAGAAAACGCCGTCCACGGACGGTGCTGGTTCCGTATTGAGCAGCATGTCCGGCCCATCCGACAGCAATGCGCCGCACAGCCTGGGCGCGGACAATGACGTAACCCGCGCGCTGCTGCAAAAGACGGCCGCCGGGCAGCAATTGGCCGCCGCCATGGCCGTCAATCCCAAGGAAGCCGGCCAGTATGGCGAGGCGGCGCGCACGCCGATCGAAGGCGTGCATGTGGCGGCCGGCGAACCGCTGGCCACGGCCAGTACCACGGGCGAAACGCTAGCGTCGCCGAAGACGGGCGATGGCCAGCCCGCGCTGGGCGAGAATGCGCGCAACGCCTCGCTCGACGGCGCCCGCAGCGACGACAGCGGCTGCGTGCTGACGACCAACCAGGGCGTGCCCGTCGGCGACAACCAGAACTCGCTGAAGGCGGGCTTGCGCGGCCCCACCCTGATGGAAGATTTTATCTTGCGTGAAAAGCTCACGCATTTCGACCACGAGCGCATCCCCGAGCGCGTCGTGCATGCGCGCGGCTCGGCCGCCCACGGCTATTTCGAATGCTACAAGGAACAAAGCAAGCTGACGCGCGCCGCGCCGTTCGCCAAGGCGGGCAAGCGCACGCCCGTCTTCGTGCGCTTTTCCACGGTGGCCGGCGAGCGCGGCTCCACCGATACGGCGCGCGACGTGCGCGGCTTTGCCGTGAAGTTTTATACGGATGAGGGCAACTGGGACCTGGTCGGCAATAACATCCCCGTCTTCTTCATCCAGGATGCGATGAAATTTCCCGACGTGGTCCACGCCGTCAAGCCCGAGCCGCACAATGGCATGCCGCAGGCGGCCAGCGCGCACGACACCTTCTGGGATTTCGCCTCGCTGTCGCCGGAAATCACGCACATGCTGATGTGGGTCATGTCCGACCGCGCCATCCCGCGCAGCTATCGCATGATGCAGGGCTTCGGCGTGCATACCTTCCGCCTCGTGAACGCCAAGGGCCAGTCCGTATTCTGCAAATTCCACTGGTCGCCCATGGCCGGCACGCATTCGCTCGTCTGGGATGAAGCCGTCAAGATCAGCGGCGCCGATTCCGACTTCCACCGGCGCGACCTGTGGGAAGCCATCGAGTGCGGCGAGTATCCCGAGTACGAGCTGTCCTTCCAGGTCTTCACGGAAGCGCAGGCCGAAGCGTTTCCCTTCGACGTGCTCGACCCGACCAAGCTGATTCCCGAGGAGCTGGTGCCGCTGGTTCCGGTCGGCAAGATGGTCTTGAACCGCAATCCCGACAATTTTTTCGCCGAGACGGAGCAGGTGGCATTCTGTACGGCGCACATCGTGCCCGGCATCGACTTTTCCAACGACCCGCTGCTGCAGGGCCGCATCCATTCCTACATCGACACGCAGATCACGCGGCTGGGCGGCGCCAACTTCCATGAAATCCCCATCAATTCGCCGCTGGCGCCCGTGCACAACAACCAGCGCGACGGCATCCACCGCCAGGCCATCAACCGGGGCCGGGTCGCGTACGAGCCGAACTCGCTGGCGGGCGGCTGTCCGTTCCAGGCGGGGGCGAAGGGCTTTAACAGTTTTCCCGCCGCGACCGAAGGCGACAAGGTGCGCGGCAAGCCCGAGAAATTCGCCGAGCATTATGCGCAGGCGCGGCTGTTCTGGATCAGCCAGACGCCGGTCGAGCAAGACCATATCGTGCATGCGTTCCGCTTTGAGCTGAGCAAGGTGCAGACGGTGGCGATCCGCCAGCGCATCGTCGCCATGCTGCGCAATGTCGATGAGACGCTGGCGCAGCGCCTGGCCGACGCGCTGGGCCTGGCCTTGCCGCCGGCCATGCCGCTCGCCTCCATGCTGCCCATGCCCACGTATCCGCCATCGCCGGCGCTGTCGCTCTTTTTCCGCCCCGGCAAGACGGGCATCCATACCCTGCGCGTGGCCATCCTCGTCGGGCCGGGCAGCGATGGGGCGCAGGTGCGCAGCATCTATGCGTCCTTGCTGGCCGACGGCGCCGTGCCGCGCCTGGTGGGCAGCCACCTGGGGAAAGTCGACACCAGCGGCGGCGCGCCGCTCGACGTGGAAATCTCGCTCGAAACGGGACCGTCCGTGCTGTTCGACGCCGTCGTGGTGCCGGACGGCCTGGGCGCCGTGCAGCAGCTGGGCAGCGACGCGAATGCGCTCGACTTCCTGCGCCTGCAGTACCGCCACTGCAAGCCGATGCTGGCCATCGGCGCCGGCAAGGGCTTGCTGGACAAGGCCGGCGTGCCGACGACCTTGCCGGATGGGAAGCCTGATCCCGCCATCATCGTGGCGCCGTCCGCCGATGTCGTGAAAGCCGTGGCTGCCTTCAAGAAGCTGCTGGCCGCCCACCGCGCGTTCGCGCGCGAGACGGACCCGCCGCGGGTGTAAGCATCAACTGCAGCACAGGGGCCGGTTCCGCCGGCCCCGTTGCCTACCTCGTTTCCGCCACCTGTGCAACGCCATGCAACAATGTAAACAATAAAAACGTTCTGCGGTGATATGCTGCGCATGAGAACTGTTCATTTGCAACTGTTTGTATAACAGCAGCAAAGAACGGCTTCAGCAAACCGGATCGCGATTACCGCATGGACAAGTACACACCTCGCACCTGGGGGCCGGGCGAACGCCCGACCTTGCCCGGGTCGCCATCGATGCCCGAACATTCGACGCCCAAGCGTGTCGCGTATTTCATCGTCGGCCTGATCGTCGCGCTGACGGGAGGGCTCGGTAACGGCCTGGTGACGGCCAATTTGCTGAACCTGCAAGGTTCGCTGGCCGCCTATGCCTACCAGATGCAGTGGCTGCCGGCCGCCTACGTGATGACCATCGTGTCCATGAATCTGCTGCTGGTGAAGTTCCGCCAGCAATTCGGCCTGCGCCTGTTTACGGAAGCATTCCTGGTGCTGTATGCGCTGGTCACGTTCGCCCACCTGTATGCGAATACCCTGCCGTCGGCGATCGCCGTGCGCGCCGCGCATGGCATGGTGGGCGGCGCGCTGGGGGTGCTGGGGCTGTATTACACCCTGCAGGCGTTTCCCGCGCGGCACCGCCTGAAAGGCGTGGTGCTGGGCCTGGGTTTTGCCCAGCTGGCCTTGCCGCTGGCGCGCATCTTCACGTCAGAACTGCTGCAGATCGGCGAATGGCACGGCCTGTACTTGTTCGAACTGGGACTGGCCCTGCTGGCGCTGGGCTGCGTGCTGGCCCTGAAGCTGCCGCCCGGCGACCGCGTGCAGACGTTCGAGCCGCTCGATTTCCTCACCTTTATGTTGTTCGCGCCCGGCGTGGCCCTGCTGTGCGCCGTGCTGGCGCAGGGACGCACGGCGTGGTGGATGGAATCGGAGTGGGTGGGCGTGTGCCTGGCGTGCTCCATCGTGCTGATCGCCGCCTCGCTGGCCATCGAACATAACCGCGCGCGCCCGCTGCTCAACACGCGCTGGCTCACCACGGGCAAGATCGCCAAGCTGTTTTTATCGGTGCTGCTGTTTCGCATCGTGCTGTCCGAATCGACGGGCGCCGTGGGCTTTTTGCAGGCGCTGGGCCTGAACACGGACCAGATGCAGAACCTGTTCATCGTCGTGTTGCTGGGCAGCGTGGCAGGGTTGGTGGTCAGCGCGCTGACGATCAATCCCGCGACCCTGAACCGTTCGCTGATGTTCGCGCTGCTGCTGATCGCCTTTGGTGCCCTGATCGACGCGCACGCCACCAGCCAGACGCGCCCCGTCAACATGTATGTGAGCCAGTTCCTGCTGGCCTTTGGCGGCACGTATTTCCTCGGTCCCACCATGGTGGCCGGCATGGGCGCGGTGATCGCCGAACCGCGCAACCTGGTGAGTTTTTCCGTGATGTTTACCATGACGCAGAACCTGGGCGGCTTGCTCGGGTCGGCCATCGTCGGCACCATCCAGACGGCGCGCGAAAAATACCATTCCAGCTACCTGGTCGAGCACCTCACCATGCTCGATCCGCAGGTGGCCGCGCGCGTGCAGTCCGGTGCCGCAAGCTATGGCGGCGTGCTCATGGACCCCGCCCTGCGCAGCGCCCAGGGCGTGGCGCGCCTGGGCGCCGTCGCCACGCGCGAAGCCAATGTCCTCGCTTACAACGATGTCTTTTTGATGATCGCCGGCGTCGCCATCGCCACCCTGATCTGGATGCTGGTCAGCCAGTCCTGGACCCGCATCACCTCCGGCGCGCGCCGTCTGGTCGGCCCCGTGCGCGATGCGCAGACGGCCATGGCCATCGTCCCCATTACCAATTCGGAACCGAGCAATGACAGAAAATAACACCCCGCCGCCAGTACCTGCACCAGCTCCCGCACCCGCAGCGCCACCCGCGCCCGCGGCCAGCAGCACGCCACCGCAGCCGGACCGCCGCCACCAGTGGCTGTCCGCGCTGGCCTTTGCCGCCGTGGCCCTGGTGGGCGTGCTGATCGTGCTGTATGCGTGGCGTTTGCCGCCGTTCACCAGCCCCATCGTGACGACGGAAAACGCCACCGTGCGGGGGCAGGTGACCATCATCGGCACGCAGCTGTCGGGCTATGTGGTGGAAGTGACGGTGCAGGACTTCATGGACGTCAAGGAAGGCCAGCTGCTGGTGCGCATCGACGACCGCATCTACCAGCAGCGCTACGATCAGGCGCAGGCCCAGCTGGCCGCGCAGCAGGCGGCCCTGTCGAACTGGGCGCAGCAGAAGGCCAGCGCGCAGGCGGGCATTTCCGTCAGCGAGGCGGCGCTGGCCAACGCGGAAGCGCAGGCGAAAAAGGCCAGCGCTGACCTCAATCGCGTGGAGCAGCTGGTGGCCGACGGTTCGCTGTCGCAGCGCGAACACGACCAGTCGCGCGCCACGCAGGCGCAGATGGCGGCCGCGCTGGCGCAAGCCAGGGCCAATCTCGACATCGCCCAGCAAAGCGCGCATTCGGTGGTGGTCAACAAGCAGGCGCTGGAGGCTGCCGTGGCCAATGCGCAGGCGGCTGTCAAGGCGGCGAAGATCGACCTCGATAACACGCGCATCGTGGCACCGTCCGATGGCCAGCTGGGCCAGGTGACGGTGCGCCAGGGCGCCTACGTGAATTCGGGTGCGCAGCTGATGGCGCTGGTGCCACGCCAGATGTGGGTGATCGCCAATTTCAAGGAAACGCAGATGAACGGCGTGCAGGAAGGGCAAAGCGCCACCTTCCACGTCGACGCGCTCGACGGCGCCGTGCTGACGGGCCAGGTGGAGCGCATTTCGCCGGCCACGGGGTCCGAGTTTTCCGTGCTGCCGGCCGATAACGCGACGGGCAACTACCTCAAAATTGCCCAGCGCATTCCCGTGCGCATCCGCATCGATCCGGGTCAGGCGAATGCGCGCCGCCTGGTGCCGGGCATGTCGGTGGTGGTCAGCGTCGATACCTCCGCCGTGCTGAACGACTCGGCGGAGAATCCCGCGCCTGCGCCTGCGCCAAAGAAAGCCAAGCCATGACACGCCGCGCATTATTGATGGCCGCCGCGCTGGCGCTGGCAGGTTGCGCCGCCAAGGCGCCTTCGCAGCCCCCGTCATCTCTGCAGCTGCCGTCCGGCTGGCGCGCACAGGCCATCGGCGCACCGGCGGCAACGGGTGCCCATGTCGAGCAACTGTGGTGGCAAGCCTTCGGCGATCCGGTCTTGAGCGACCTGGTGGGCGAGGCGCTGGCGCGCAATGGCGACTTGCGCGTGGCGCGCGCACGGGTGCAGGAATACCGCGCGCGCCTGGCGCAGGCCGATGCGAACCGCGCGCCCAATTTGGCTTTCGACGGTTCGCCTACTCGCACGCGCACTTTGGCGTCCAGCGGCAAACCGTACGTGACGAATGTCTTCCAGGCCGAACTGCAGGCCAGCTATGAAATCGACGTGTGGGGCCGGCTGGCCAGTCTGAGCGACGCGGCCGCCGAGAGCTACCGCGCCGAGCAGGCCAGCCTCGATGCGGCGGCCCTGTCGATCGCCGCCAGCGTGGCGACAAGCTACCTGAATTTGCGCGGCCTCGACGCGCAGCTGGCGCTGGCGCAATCGACCCTGCAGCTGCGCGAACAGTCGCGCGAGCTGGCGCGCAAGCAGTTCGAGGTGGGCTACAGTTCGCGCCTGGAATGGCTGCAGGCGCAATCGGAATACCATGCGGCGGCCGAGCAGGTGCCGCAGCTGCAGCGGCAGATCTTCGAACAGGAAAATGCGCTGGCCGTCCTCGTCGGCGGCAATCCCGGCCCCATTGCGCGCGGCTTGCCGCTGGCCGAGCTGGCGGCGCCGGGCGTGCCGGCCGGCCTGCCGTCCGAACTGCTGCGCCGGCGGCCCGACATCGCGCGCGCGGAACACAACCTGACGGCCGCCAACGCCAGCCTGGCCGCCACGCGCGACCAGCTGCTGCCCTCGTTCAAGCTGACGGCGGCAGGGGGCGGGCAGGCGACGACCCTGACCGATTTCCTGCATGCGCCCACGGCCCTGTGGCGCCTGACGGCCTTGGCGGCCGGCCCCCTGTTCGATGGCGGCCGCGTGCAGGCGCAGACGGATGCGGCCGGCGCGCAGCGCGACCAGCTCGTGTACGCGTATGAAAACGTGGTGCGCAACGCCTTCGCGGAAACGGAGAACGGCCTGGGCGCCATCTACCGCCTCCAGCAGCAAGCCGTGGAAAACGATGCGCGCCGCGCCGCGGCGGCGGACACCCTGCGCATCGCGCACAACCGCTACCGCAATGGCTACGCCTCCTACCTGGAGGAACTCGACGCCCAGCGCACCCTGTACAGCGCCGACGTGGGACTGCTGCAGCTGAAGACGCGCATCCTCGTCGCTTCCGTCGACCTGTACCGCGCCATGGGCGGCGGCTGGTCGGCCAAGGCGCAATAGGCGCGTTTGCCCGGCGCTTTGCCGCCGCCAGTGTAATATTCTCACCGGGGAAAGCGGCGGCATGGTGCCAGCTGCTCCCGTCACGAACGAACGAGGTCGCAGCATGACGATTTTTGGCATAGGCATCCACATCCTGATCGCGGTATTTTTTGCGATCCACGTGGTGCGCAATGGGCAGCAGCTGTACTGGCTGCTCATTTTATTCATGTTCCCGCTGCTGGGCAGCGTGGTGTATTTCTTCGCCATCTACCTGCCCAATTCGCGCCTGCCGCAGGGCGCGCGCAAGGTCGTATCAAGCGCCGTGCAGGTGCTCGATCCGAACCGCGAATTGCGCGAAGCGAAGGCCGCTTTCGAGTACACGCCGACGGCGCAAAACCAGATGCGCCTGGCCAGCGCGCAGCTGGAGGCGGGCGACGCGAGGGAAGCGGCAGCGACGTACGAAGCCTGCCTGCGGGGCGCGTTTTCATCGGACCTGGAAATTCGCCTGGGCGCGGCGCGCGCCTATCTGGAATGCGCGCGCGGCGCCGAAGCGCTGACGCACCTGGAATTCATCCGCCGCAGCGACGTCCATTTCCGTCCCGAGATGGTGTCCCTGCTGACGGCGCGCGCGCTGGCGCAAAGCGGGCGCCAGGCGGAGGCGAAAGCGGAATTCGACGATGCGCTGACGCGCTACAACAGCTTCGAGTGCCGCGCCGAGTGCGCGATCTGGGCGCTGCAGCAGGGCGACAAGGTGCTGTCGGAACGCCTGCTGCTCGATATCGACAGCGCCATGGCCCGCTGGAGCAGCCATACGCGTTCGATGTATGCGCCGCTGCTGGCGCGCCTGGAAGCGGCGCGCCGCTGATGGCTTGCCGGCGCCTGGCGGTGATGCGCTTACACGCCAGGCACCGGATTCTTCCCTTCGATTAATTTGTAGCCCTTGCCATCGAAGCCGTAGCGCGCGTGGCCGTTCAGTGGCGTGGCGATGCGCGGCGGGTCTTCGTCCTGCTTGACCGCGACGCCCGGCTTGATCTTTTCGGAGGCGCCCTTGAAATCGATCAGCAAGTCATCGTAGGCGCCGCCATTGCGCGCTGGCGCGAAGCGCCAGTTCCCCTTGACCGTCCAGCACTCGTCCGTTTCAGGCCCGCAGGCCCCCATATTGTCCGAGTACAGGTCGATGGCGCCATCGAGCGAAGCGACCTTGCCGTCGCCGATTTCAAACAGGGCCAGTTGCGTGATGGTGTAGCCCTGGCCCGTATAGCCGTAACGGATCGCCAGTCCCGGCTTGTTCGCGCCCAGCATGACCCAGTGGACTTCGCCGAGCTGCCCCGACGAGCCCAGAGCGGCGATGTTTTCCAGGCGCTTCACGACTTGCCACTGGCCGTCTTCCGGCGTGCCCTTGGGCGCGAGGAAAAAGACATTCAGCAGCCCCGGCGAGGCATGCGCCGATTCGGCCGTGCCTTCCGTGTTGGCCGTTTCCGCGTTCGCCACCAGGATGGCGCTGCCATCGGGCAGCAGCTTGTGGCTGACGGCGCTGACGACGTAGCTGAGCTTGTCGACATGGTTGTCCGGATCGGGCAGGTCGGCCAGCGCATCGTCGCTGTCGCTGCGGTAGTCCTTGCCGAAGACGGCGCGCATCATGCCCACCTCGCGCTCGCGGGCCTGCGGCGTGTTCATCGCTTCCGTCCGTGGGGCGGTGGCGGACGGCGGCGGCACGTATTCGGCCGATGCGCTGTCTGCCGCGGCAGCGGCGGCGGGGACGGCGGCTGCCGCGTCAGCCGCCAGGTCGGCGCTGGCGGGGGCGGTCTTGTCCGAGCAGGCGCCAAGCAGCGCGGAGGCGAATAGCAGGACGAGCGGGGTGCGGTAATTCATAGGCAGGGCAGATTGCGTTCATGGAGAATGGGCGCAGTATGCCAGATAGATGAAAGCGAGGGAGCGCGGCCTGGCGGCCGGTCCCTCGCTTCCTTGCCCGCAAGGGGCGTTTTTGCAATCAGCCTTGGCGCTTATTTTTCCAGCGCCACCCTGTCATCGCGGCGCAGCGGCGCCTTCTGGCGGCGCAGTTTCGCCATGCCGCGCTTGAGCAGGTGCTCCAGGTCGTCGATGTAGGTGAACACGGCCGGCACCACCAAGAGGCTCAATAGGGTCGAGGTGATCAGGCCGCCGATGACGGTAATGGCCATCGGCGAACGGAAGCTGGGGTCGGCGCCCCAGCCCAGCGCCAGCGGCATCATGCCGGCGCCCATGGCGATCGTCGTCATCAGGATGGGGCGGCTGCGCTTGTGGCAGGCGTCGACCAGCGCATCGAAGCGGTTCATGCCGGCCTGGCGCGCCAGGATCGCATAGTCGACCAGCAGGATGGAGTTCTTCGTGACGATCCCCATCAGCATGATCAGGCCGATCATCGACGGCATCGACAGGGCGCTGCCCGTGATCAGCAGGGCCACGAAGGCGCCGCCGATCGACAGCGGCAGCGCCGCCAGGATGGTCACCGGCTGCATGAAGTCCTTGAACAGCAGCACCAGCACGCAGTAGATGCACAGCACGCCGATCAGCATGGCCAGGCCGAAGCTGGCGAACAGCGAGGCCATTTCCTGCGCGTCGCCCAGTTCCGCGATCTTCACGGATGGCGGCAGATTCTTCATCGACGGCAGCGCGCGCGCTTCCTCGTTCAATTCACCGAGGGTGCGCGAACCGAGTTCGACGTCGAGGGTTACGTTGCGGCTGCGGTTCAAACGGTCGATCTGCGCCGGGCCGCTTTCCATCGTCACCGTCGCCACGTTCGCCAGGCGCACGGGGCCGTTCTTGCCGGGTACGGTCAGGCGCTCGATGGCGGCCAGGTCGGCGCGCACGCTGTTCGGCAGTTTCACGCGGATCGGCACCTGCCGCTCGGGCAGGTTCATTTTCGTCAGGTCCGTGTCGTAGTCGCCGGCCGTGGCCACGCGCACGGTTTCGCCGATTGCTGCCGCCGTCACGCCCAGGTCGGCCGCCTTGGCGAAATCGGGGCGCACGATGATTTCCGGGCGCACCAGCGAGGCGCTGGAATTGACGTTGCCGATGCCTTTCAGGCCGCGCAGTTCGCGCTCGACCTTTTGCGCCGCCGCCATCAGTGCCACCGGGTCTTCCGAGCGCAGCACCAGCTGCATCTTGACGCCCGTGTCGGGCGGCCCCACCGTGAAGCGGGCGCCGGGAATCGCATCGAGCTTGTGGCGCAGCTGGGTTTCCAGCTGCGCCATCGACTCCTTGCGCTCGGTGCGGTGCACGGTGGTCAGGGTCAGCACGGCGCGGCGCGCCTCGGCCGCCGCGCCGGGGGCGAAGGCGTCGCCGCTCGAGCCGCCGCCGATCGAACTGAAGACGCCCTGGATGCCTGGCGTGCGCATGGCCGCATCGCGCGCCTGGGCCGTCACGGCCTGGGTTTCGGCCAGGGTGGAGCCAGGCGGCAGTTCCAGGTTGATCTGCGTCTGCGCGCGGTCGGCGGCCGGCACGAAGCCCGTCGGCAGCAGCGGCACGAGCGCGATGGCGCCGACAAAGAACAGGGCTGCGGCGATGGCCGTGATGCCGCGGTGGTTCAGGCACCAGCGCATCACGCGCAGGTAGCGCGTCATCAGCCAGCCATCCTGTTCTTCCTTGTGCGGCAGCGGTTTTAATATGTAGGCCGCCATCATCGGCGTGAGCAGCCGCGCCACCACCAGCGAGGCCAGCACTGCCAGCACGGCCGTCCAGCCGAACTGCTTGAAGAACAGGCCGGGAATGCCGCTCATGAAGGCCGTCGGCAGGAACACGGCCACCAGCGCGAAGGTGGTGGCGATGACCGCCATGCCGATTTCGTCGGCCGCTTCCATGGCCGCTTCCATCGGCGACTTGCCCATGCGCAGATGGCGCTCGATGTTTTCGATTTCCACGATGGCGTCGTCGACCAGCACGCCGACGACCAGGGCCAGCGACAGCAGGGTGACGGTATTGAGCGTGTAGCCGAACCAGTAGATGCCGAGGAAGGCCGGCATCACGGACAGGGGCAGGGCGGCGGCGGCCACCAGGGTGGCGCGCCAGTCGCGCAGAAACCACCACACCACCAGCACGGCCAGCAGCGCGCCTTCGTACAGCAGCTCCATCGAACCGTCGAAGTTTTCCTCGACGGGGAAGGCATTGTCGATCGACTGCTGCAGCACGACATTCGGGTTTTCCTTCTGCAGGTCGGCGATGGCGTCGCGCGCGCCCCTGGCGACAGCCACTTCGCTGGCGCCTTTGGTGCGGAACACCTCGAAGGCGACCACCGTCTTGCCATCCTGCTCGGCCAGCGCGCGCGGTTCGGCAATGGTGTCGCGCACGGTGGCTACCTGGTCCAGGCGTACATGGCGGCCGTCCGGCAGCGGCACTTCCACGCGCGACAGTTCATCGGCCGTCTTGACGGTGGCGATGGTGCGCACCGACTGCTCGGCACCGCTGATGTCGCCCCTGCCGCCCGGCGCTTCGCGCTGCACCAGGCGCAGCTGGCGCGAGACGTCGAGGGCCGACACTTTCAATGCGGCCATGCGCGCCTCGTCGAGTTCCACCTGGATTTCGCGGTAGACGCCGCCCACGCGGGTGACGGCGCCCACGCCGGGCACGGTCAAGAGGCGCTTGGCGACCGTGTTGTCGACAAACCAGGACAGGTCGGGAGAGTCGAGCGGGTTGTCCACGCCGGGTTTTGCCGTGGCGATAAAGGTCAGCACCACGCGCCCTGCGGTGGACGCCTTGGTGACGGTGGGATCGCGCAGCTCGGCCGGCATGTCCGCCTTGACCCGCGCGACGGCGTCGCGCACGTCGTTGACGGCTTCGGCGATCTGCTTTTCCAGAATGAATTCGACGGTGACCGTGACGACGCCATCGAGCACCTTGGTGTAGATGTTTTTCACGCCTTGCAAGGTGGCGACGGAGTCTTCGATCTTGCGCGCCACTTCTGTTTCCAGCTGGGCCGGCGCGGCGCCGGGCAGCACCGCGCTGACGGTGACGATGGGCAGTTCGATGTCGGGGAAATCCTGCACCGGATTGGCCTTGTAAGCCAGCAGCCCGGCCAGGGTCAGCAGCGCGAACAGCATGATGGCCGGGATCGGATTCTTGATCGAGAGGGAAGAAAAATTCATGGCTTGCCTTACTTTTTCGCTGCCACGGCGGCCGGCGCAGCGGGCTTGGCCGCCACGGGAGCGGCAACATTGCGTACCAGGTCGCCGTCATTGAGGAAGCCGGCGCCGCTGACGACAATCGTCGTGTCGGCCGTGATGCCGCTTAAAATTTCGATGCGGTCGCTCAGGCGCCGTCCGGCCTGCACCTTGATCTGGCTGACCCGCTGGTCGGCATTCAGGCGGAAGACATAACTGAAGCCATCGCGCACGGCAATCGCCTGCTGCGGTACCGTCAACGCGCCCGAGGTACCGAGTTCGAATTCGCCGCTGGCGTACATGCCGGCCTTGAACGGCGCATTGTTGCCCGTACTGGCCGGCAGGTCCACGTACACGAGGGCGGAACGCGTCTGCGGGTCGACCGTGGGGGCGATCATGCGCACCTTGCCCGTCAACACGCTGCCATTGGCCGCCTTCACCTGCGCCGCGGTGCCCGGTTTCAGGTTCAGCAGCTCGGTGGCCGTCACTTCGGCGCGCCATTCGAGGCGGCCCTGGCGGATCATGCGGAACAATTCCGTGCCGGCACCCACCACCGAGCCCACGGTGGCCGCGCGCGCAGAGATGATGCCGCTGTCGGGCGCCACCACCTGCGTGTATTTCAGGCGCAGCTGCTGCGACGCCAGCTGCGCCTTGCTTGAGGCGATGCGCGCGTTGGCCGTCTGTTCTGCCGTCAGGTACTGGCTGATCTGCTGCGCGCTGATGGCGCCCGTGCTTTGCAGCGAGCGGGCGCGCTGCGCGTTGGCGGCCGCCTCGGCCGCATTCGCTTCCGCTTCCAGCACGGTGGCCCTGGCCTGCGCCACGTCGGCGTTCACCGTGTCGTTCGAGAACACGGCCAGCACCTGGCCGGCGCGCACGACGTCGCCGACATTCACGCGCACGTCGGTCAGGCGCAAGCCGTTCGACTCGCTGCCGATGACGGCTTCCTGCCAGGCGGCGACATTGCCGTTGGCGCTCAGCTTGATGGGCAGGCTGGCTGTCTGCGGCTTGGCCGTGGTGACTGTCAGCGCGGGTTTTTGCGCCGCCTTCTTATCCTTCGCCTCGTCGGCTGCCGTGGAAGCCGATGGGTACAGGGCCACGCCCGCGCCCAGCATCACGCAAAGGGCGGCCAGGGCGAATGCCGTGGGTGTCAAAATCAGTTTTTTCATGTTGTCGTATCCGTCAAGGTGCGTTGTTGGCGATGGCGCTGCTGCCGTTCCAGCCACCGCCGGCGGCGCGGTACAGCGCCACCCAGGCAGCGCTGCGTTCGCGCTCGAGGTTGACCACCGTGTTTTCGGCGGCCAGGCGCGTGCGGCGGGCGTCTTCCAGTTCGATCAGGCTGGCCAGGCCGTTCTTGTAGCGGTCTTCGGTGGCGACAAACGACACGCGGTAGCCTTCCAGCGCGGTTTTGGCATGCTCGCTGCGCGCGTCCGTGCTGGCCAGATTGACCAGCGCTTCTTCCACTTCGCGCACGGCCTGGCGCACGCCGGCGCGGTATTTCACCACGGCTTCGTCGTAGCGCGCCGTGGCCGCATCGACCTGGGCGCGGCGGGTGCCGCCGTCGAAGATGGGCAGGCTGACGGCCAGCGGGCCGATGCTCCAGGTGCTGGCCGTGATGCTGGTGCCGCCTGCGCGGAGATTGCCCTTGCCGATCGAGCCGGCCAGGCTCAGGCGCGGATAGCGCTGCGCCTGCGCGCCGCGCACTTCGAAGCTGGCGGCCGCCACTTCGCGTTCGGCGCTGTAGATGTCCGGACGCTGGGCCAGGGTTTGCGCCGGCAATTCCGCGATCGCCACGGGTGAGGGCGCAACAAAGGGGCTGGCCGCCAGCTTCTGGCGCAGCGACGCTTCCGGCATGGCCGACAGGGCGACCAGCGCCTTGACATTCACGTCGCAGGCGGCGCGCTGTTCGATGGCGCGGCTGGCGCCTTCGGCGGCGCTGGCGCGGGCCAGGGCGGCGTTGGCGGGCGGCTGGAAGCCGGCGCCGGCGCTCAGCTCCGTCAGGCGCGCCGAGTCGCGGCGCGAGGCCGCATCCTGTTCGGCCACGGCCTGCAACTGCTGGCAGGTGCGCAAGGCGTAATACTGGTTCGCCACTTCGGCGGCCACCGAGACGCGGGCCTCATGCCAGAGCGCGCGGGCGCTGTCGTAGCGTTCCTGCGCCGCGTCGCGCGTGGCGCGGTTGGCGCCGAAGACGTCGATTTCCCACGACGCCTGCAGCGCCGCCTGCGAGGTGGTGCCGCTGGGCTGCGCCGATTGCTGGCTGGTGCGCACCACGCTGCCCGTCGCGTCGAGCTTGGGCGCCAGCGCGGCGCCGCTGGCGATGCTGTCCGCGCGCGCCTGCGCGATGCGCGTGCCGGCGGCGGCGATGGTGGGGCTGACCTGCTGCGCATCGCCGATCAATTCCACCAGCAGGCTGTCGCCCTGGCCCTGCCACCAGCTGGCCAGGTCCGTCAGCTTGCCGTTGTGCGGCAGCGGCGCCTGCCACTGCGCGGGTGCGCTGGCGGCCACCGCCGCGGGCGGCCCTTGCAGGGCGCAACCGCCCAGCGCCAGCACGATGCCGGCGGCCAGGGCGCGTTGAACGGTGCATCGAATAATCGTCATGCTGGTCCTTCTGCTTGTCGTTGAGTGGTAGAGGGGGGAGTGGCCAGGCGCCGGCGTTCCACGTCGGTCATGGCCAGCGCGTAGTCGGTCAAGCGCGCCAGCCAGGTGTCGATCGCGTGCGGCGATTCCAGCAGTTGCGGGCGCAGCGTTTGCAGCACGTCGGCGCCCACCATGTGCTGAAGGGCCAGCGAGGCGATGGAAAACGCCAGCCGGTGCATGTCGTCGCTGTTGGCGGGCGCGCCCMGGKGGCGCGCCAGCACGCGCGTGAGCGCCTCGTGTTCGGCACGGATGTTCTGGTCGACCTCGCGCGCCCACAGGCCCGTCGGTTCGAGCATCTCGCGGCACCACAGGCGCATGCAGTCGCGCGCGATGTCTCCCTGCTGCATGGGGGCGAGCAATTGCGCATAAAAGCCTTCCAGACTTTGGCGCAGGGTGAAATGCGCTTGCTCGTACAGGGCGATATTGTCTTGTGGATTCGATAGTTGATGGGAGAAGGCGGCGCGGTACAGGCCCGCCTTGTCGCCAAAATAATAGCGGATGGCCGCCGCGTTGGTGCCGGCCGCCTGCGCCAGTTCGCGCGTGGAGGTCTTGGCGTAGCCCTGCCCGGCAAACAGGCGGATGGCGCTATGCAGCAGGCGCTCGCGCGACTGCTCGCCATCGGAGCGGGGCTTGCGCCCGTCGTCGGCGCTTGGTGTTGGGGAAATGTTTTTTTCAATCATGTCGGAGATTTAATCATATATCTCAAACGATTGATATAACTAAATCGCTTGATTTAGTTAAGGAAAGATGAAGATGCGGTAAAACGCAGGCAAAAAAAAGCCCGCGGTTGTATTCGCGGGCTGAATCCAATGTTCGGAGAACGAATTGGAGGAGACAGGTCTACTATAGCGCTGAAAATGGTGCGGTGCAATACCGTAGAACTACTGTATCGCTCTCTCCTGGATGGCAAAAAATCAGCATTTCATGCTGCGGCGCACAGAAGTTCAGGCCTTGCTGCGCAGCGCCAGCGTAAACGTGCTGCCCGAGCCGTAGTCGCTGTTGAAGAACAGGGCGCCGCCGATGGCGTTGGCCAGGTTCTGGCACAGGTACAGGCCCAGTCCCGCGCCTTCCACATGGCGCGTGGAGGTCGAGTCGAGCTGCGAGAAGGCCTGGAACAGCTTGGCCTGGTCCTCCTCCTTGATGCCGGCGCCGCTGTCGGCGATGCTCATTTCCGTCACCAGCACGCCGTCTTCCTCGCGCTGGGCCAGGCTGATGCGCACCGTGCCCTGTTCCGTGAACTTGATGGCGTTGTTGAGCAGGTTGATGAGGATTTGCGTCAGCGCGCGGCGGTCCGTCTCGATGATGGCGGGCGGCTGGCCCGCTTCGCCCAGCGCCATTTCCAGCGCCAGGCCCTTTTGCTGGGCCAGCGGGCGCAGGGTGTCGGCCACTTCGGTCATCAGCTCCTGGCAGTGCACGGGTTCGATCGACAGGGTCAGTTTGCCCGCCTCGATCTTGGCCACGTCGAGGATGTCGTTGATCAAGGAGAGCAGGTGGCGCGCGCTGGCGCGGATGGTATTGAGTTGCTTGTCCTGGTCCGACGTCAGGGGGCCGGGCAGTTTCATCAGCAGAGCGCCCGTAAACCCGATGATGGCGTTGAGCGGCGTGCGCAGTTCATGCGACATGTTGGCGATGAAGGCCGATTTCATGCGGCTCGCTTCGGCCAGTTCCAGGTTTTTCAGGGCGATTTCGCGGTTGATGGTTTCCAGTTCGGCCGCATGGTGCGCCAGGCGCATGTTCAGTTCGATCACCTGGCGCTCGCGCGCCTGCAGTTCGCCGTTGACCTGCACCGCCTGTTCATACGTGGAGATCAGCAGGTCGAGGATCTGCTGGCGCTCCGCATTGATGAAATGCTTCTGGTCGCCCAGGTACAGGGCGATGCCGATTTCCACGTTCTGGTTCTTGCGCAGCTTCTGGTTCATCAGCATGTGGCTGATGCGGTTGAGCAGGTAGTCTTCCGCGTAAGGCTTGCGGATGAAATTGTCGGCGCCGCACTCGATGCCGCGGATGATGTCCTTCGGGTCGTTGAGCGAGGTGACGAGGATCACGGGGATGTCGCGCAGGGTCGGGTCGGACTTGATGGCGCGGCACAGGTCGTAGCCATTCATTTCAGGCATGACGATATCGGACAGCACCAGGTGCGGCTTGCGCTCGCGGATGGCGGCCAGGGCCAGCTGGCCATTCGCCGCCACGCGCGCA
This sequence comes from Janthinobacterium sp. GW456P, assembly GCF_002127655.1. Classification (GTDB taxonomy): domain Bacteria; phylum Pseudomonadota; class Gammaproteobacteria; order Burkholderiales; family Burkholderiaceae_D; genus Janthinobacterium. The sequence goes on along the minus strand of NZ_NEHB01000022.1, from coordinate 77,919 downwards.
TTGTAGTGCAGGGACTGGATCAGGCGGCGCAAGCGCTCCGCCTGGGTCGGGCTGTCCTCGACGATCAGGATCTCGATTTCGTCAGGCTTGATTTGGTTGTTGGAGTCCACAGACCTCTCCTAGGATTTCAGTGTGGTGATGCTGGGCGCGGTGAGCGCGCAATATCGACATCGTATGACTATATCGGATTTAGGTCTGTAAAAGTAACTTCCAAGTAACTATTTTGGCCACGCGGAATGTCGTGGCCGCCTGTCAGTTTTCGCCCTGAAACTGGCCGGCGCGATAGGTCAGCACGAGGGTGTCGCGGTGGCCGTGTTCGCCGATGGGCTGGATCGGCGTCGATTCATGGATCACGGCGGCATCGTCGAGCAGCAGCAGCGACCATGGCTCGGTCAGGGTAAAGCGCTTGCCGTTGGGACCGTCCGCTTCGAAGATGCGCGTCTCGCCGCCCTTGACCTGTTCGCGCCCGATCAGCAGCACGGCGACGAAATCGACGCCGTCGCGGTGCGCGCCTTCCGGCGTGGGGCGGCCGATGCCATCGGTCGTATCGATGCGGAACTGGTGCGCCTCGATGAACCAGGGCTGGCTGCCCTTGACCTGCGAGCAGGCGTCGCCCAGCGCGCGGATCAGCTGCTGCCAGGCCGTTTGCGCGACGATCGCCGGGTCGACCGGTTCGAACAGGCGGTGCATGCCGCCGTGCAGGGCGTTGTATTCCACCGGTTGCCAGTGCGGACGGTGCGCCGTCTGCGTCAGGCGTTCACCATCCTGCACGAAGCACGAGTGGCGCCGGCGGCGATAGCGGCCGCCATCCTTCAGGTAATTGTCCAGCGCCAGCGCATTCCAGCTCGGTTCGAGCGCGCGCAGCGCGTCGAGCGGGCAGCCGGCCAGCGCCGCCACGTCCTGCGGGCGCAGGACGGCATAGCCGTCATTGCGCAAGGCGTCCTTGAGACGGGACGGGTCGGTAAAGATCGGTGCGGAAGTGCTCATGGCGGTGCCGGCCGCAACGCGGCCTGTATCAGTTTATCCAGCCTGGCATTCTACGACTTCGCGGCGATTCCTGTGCAGTCCGATAAGAATTATTCTTGTTTACTTAGAAATTCTTTACCAGGGTCAGGCGCAGCGAGCGCGATTCCACCGGATGGAAGTGGATATCGTCCACGGGCTGCGCCTCGCCGGGCAGGCGCGAGGCATAGTAGTAATCGGTGGCCGAGTCGCGCCGGTTGGCCAGGTTGTAGCCTTCCAGCTCCACGCGCAGGGTCTTGTCGATCCGGTAGGCGATGCGCCCGTTCAAGCCCACGCTGGCGGCGGAGCGCACGCTGTTGTCTTCCACCAGGGGGCGCGGGCCGAAGTAGCGCAGGCGCAAGGCGCCCGACCACGGCCCCGGCGGCGTCACCGTTATGGCCAGCTGGGCCACGCCCTCGATGGCGCCGGGAATGAAGTCGCCCGCCGGGTCGCTGCCGCGCGAGCGTGCGCGCGCATATGCGAGGTCCAGGTCCAGCGACAGCCAGCCGGCCGCCTTGTAGTAGCTGGAAAACTCGATGCCATAGCGGCGGCTGGGGCGGCCCGCCTCCGTGGCGCCCGCGTCGCCGATGAACAGCAGCTCGGAATCGAAGTCCAGGCGGTACAGCGACAGCGACGTTTGAAGGCCGGCGATGGCGGCGCTGCGCACGCCCAGTTCCAGTCCGCGCGAACGCGCCAGGGGCGTGACCTTGCCGGCAGCCTCGCCCGTCCGCGGGTCGATCGTGATCGTCGTGCCGCGCGCGTCGTTGCTGTGAAAACCGTTGCCGATATTGAGATATGCTTCCGTCTCGCGCCACGGCCCCGCGATCACGCTCAGGCTGGGGCTGAACACATGGTCGCTGGCCGTGCCCGCATTGGCGGCGCGGTCGCTGCGCACGTCGAAGCGGTAGGCATCCGCGCGCAGGCCGGCCACGGTGCGCAGCGATCGCGTCCAGCGCGTGCTGTTTTCGGCGTACACGCCGAGACTCGATTCGACGATATGGTCTTGCCGCGTGGTCGACAGGATCTGGCGCCGGCGCGTGCGGTACAGGCCATTGTGGATATTGTCGTTCTGCAGCTGCAGGCCGATGGTGGTGTCGCTGCTGCCCCTGTCCGTGTGGCGGTGCCAGGTGTGGCTGGCGTCGAGGCCGGCCGTCACGCGCCGGTCGGGCTGAGCGAACTGGTCGCCGTTGAGCGGATCGTCCATCGCATACGTAAAATTCGAGAACAGGGCCAGTCGGTTGGCGATCACATAGGCGCTGACCCTGGACGAGATGTCGTCCGTCGTCTGGCGCCAGGCGCCCGACAGGCTGTAGCGCTGCGCCTTGCCGCCGTCGCTGGCATCGACGGCGCCGAAGCGGTCCAAGCTGCCGTCCTGCACGGCGCGCAGCGGAATCTGGTCGGTGGCGTTCCAGCTGGCGTCATACGCCATGGCCGTGACGTTGAAGCCGTTGTTGGCATAGCCTTCGCTGTAGCGCAGCACGCCATTGCGCTTGCGGTAGCGGTCCGGCTGCGTGAATGGACCATCGTTATGCTGCGCTTCGAGCGCGTACAGCAGGCTGCCGCCGCCCGCATCGATGGAGTCGGCCAGCAGCGCGCGGCGAAAGCCGTTTTGCCCGATGCCCGCGCTGGCGATGCCTTGCGTCAGGCGGTTCGCGTAAACGACGGAGGCCGCGCCGGCCGACGAAAAATCGCCTTGCGCCGCCGCATACGGCCCCTTCTTGTAATCGAGGCGCATGGCCAGTTCGGGGATCAAAAAATTCAGGTCCGTCCAGCCTTGTCCGTGGCCATGGCTGCGCTGGTTGACGGGCATCTCGTCGACGGTGGTGCGCAAGTCCGTGCCGTGATCGAGGTTGAAGCCGCGCAGGTAGAACTGGTTGGCCTTGCCTTCGCCGCTATGCTGGCTGACGATCAGCCCCGGCACGGCTTCGAGCAATTCGCCGGGCCGGTAGCTGGTGCGCGCGTCGAGCTGCTGTTGCGTGACACTGCCCGCGTTGGCCGAATCGGCCACGCCCAGCTGGTTCAGGCGCGAACCGTCGACCAGCACGCGCTGGAAGATGTCGTCGGCGTGGGCGGCGTTGGCGGAAAACAGCGCGGCGAGGAAGAGGGGAAGGGAGCGTGGCGTCATGGGGGGGGAGGGGATTATCGGATCGGCAATTCCGTGTTCTGGCGGTCGAAAATCAGCGTCTGGATGCTGCCGCTGTCCTGCACGTTGAGGGTGTTGCGCTGGCTGGGCAGAAAGTCGGTCAGCAACTGGTTATGAATGCGCGTGGCGGGGGCCAGGCGCGTGCGTTCGATCTCCTGGAAGATCACCACGTTGTCGGCGTTGACCTGCATGCCGACCCAGTTCAGGCGCAATCGCTTGCCATCCGGCCCCACGAGGTAAAACTGTTTTTCGACATAGCGGCGCAGCGCCGCTTCGCTGTCTTCCTGGCCCAGGTCGAACCGGCGCTGGTACAGATTCGTCAGCAGCGCCGCGACGTCGTGACCCGTGTAGGTGTGCACCACTTCCGTGCTGCCGCTGGCCGCGTTATAGCTGATGTCGGCGATACCCATGTGAAAATTATGGGCGCCTGCCGCCATGCTGGCGCAGGCCAGCGTGGCGGCCGCCAGCGCATGCCGGCGCTTCATGCCTCGTCGCCTTTGGCCGCGCCATTGCTCTTGCCTTTCAACGGCGGATGAAAGTCGCGCATCAGGTTCTCCTTGGCTGATTTTTCGCTCTTGAACAGGGATGATGGACCGGCTTTTGCCGGGCGCCGTCAGGGAGATGCTTTATCTGATTTTGGCCGGGAAAGCAGCGCTTTTACTCACTTTTCATCAGGCTGTCGCGCAACTGGTTCAGTTGTTGCTTCATGTCCACAACCTGCTCCACGCTGCAGTGGCTGGCCGTCAGGATGGCTTCGGGCAGCAGGGCCGCGTCGTGGCGCAGCTGGTCGCCCTGCTGCGTGAGGGAAATGATGACCTGGCGCTCGTCGCTGGCGGCGCGCGCGCGCGTCAGCAGGCCCGATTGCTCCATGCGCTTGAGCAAGGGCGTCAGGGTGGCCGAGTCCAGAAACAGGCGCTCGCCCACTTCCGACACCGTCAGGCCGTCGCGCTCCCACAACACCATCATCACCAGGTACTGCGAATAGGTCAGGCCGAGCTTGCGCAGGAGCTTGCGGTACAGCTTGTTCATGGCAAGCGAGGTCGAGTACAGCGCAAAGCACAGCTGACCGTCCAGGCGCGGCACCTGGTGCAAGGGGTTGGGGGCAGTGGTGGTATCCATGGGGACAGTATATATAGTGCGCTACTTAGTTGCAAGCGACCTCAATGCCGCCAATGCCGGCGCGTCGAGCCTGAGCGCGCCGGCCGCCACATTCTCGCGCAGATGCGCCACCGACGAGGTGCCGGGAATGACCAGTATATTCGGCGCGCGCTGCAGCAGCCAGGCCAGCGCCACCTGCATCGGCGTGGCCTGCATGGCGGCCGCCACCTGGTTCAAGGTATCGGACTGCAGCGGCGAAAAGCCGCCCAGGGGGAAGAAGGGCACATAGGCGATGCCTTGCGCAGCCAGGGTGTCGATCAGCGCATCGTCCGCGCGGTGCGCCAGATTGTAGTGGTTCTGCACGCAAACGATGGGGCTGATCGCCTGCGCTTCGGCCACCTGGCCCGCATCGACATTGGACAGGCCGATATGGCGCACCAGGCCTTCCCGCTGCAGCTGCACCAGCGCGGCCAGCGGCTCGGCAAGCGACGAGCCGTCCGGGCCGGCCATGCCCGGCGCGCGCAGGTTGACCACATCGAGCACGTCGAGGTCCAGGTTGCGCAGGTTGTCGTGCACGGCCTCGCGCAGTTGCCGTGGCGATGCGGCCGGCAGCCAGGACTGGTCGGGGCCGCGCATGAAGCCGATCTTGGTGACGATGGTCAAGCCGTCGCGGTAGGGATGCAGCGCTTCGCGGATGATCTGGTTGGTGACGTGGGGGCCGTAAAAGTCCGACGTATCGATATGGTTGACGCCCAGTTCGATGGCTACGCGCAGCACGGCAACGGCGGCGGCGCGGTCCTTTGGCGGGCCCCAGACGTGCGGGCCGGCCAGTTGCATGGCGCCGTAGCCGAGGCGCTTGAAGGCGATGTCGCAATGGGCGGGGGTGAATTGCTCGCGGGCGGGGGAATGCGTGTGCATGGCAGCTCCTGTGTGGTGGTCGAGTATGGGAGCAACTATCGTAAGGCCGATTGCGCTGTATGATAATCGGGTCAATCCGGCACAGGCTGTACTCATTTACGCACAATGAAAGCGCTCCTCATGCATGCAGACAATCCTTCCATGGCCGATTTGTCCGCCTTTGCCCTGGTGGCCCGGCACCACGGTTTTCGCCAGGCCGCGCGCGCCAGCGGCCAGTCCGCGTCCGCCATGAGCGAGGCGCTGCGGCGGCTGGAGCAGCAACTGGGTATCCGCCTGCTGGAACGCACCACGCGCAGCGTGACGCCGACGGCAGCCGGCGCGCTGTTGCTGACGCGTTTGCGTCCGGCGCTCGAGGAAGTGAGCAGCGCGCTCGACGTGCTGAACGACTTGCGCGACAGTCCGCGCGGCAGCTTGCGCCTGAACGTGCCGGTCAACGCGGCGCGCTTCTTTTTGCAGCCCATGGTCGACCAGTTCCTGCATGCCTATCCGCAGATCAGGGTCGAGCTGGTGGTCGATAATAATTTTGTCGATGTCGTCGCCAGTGGCTGTGACGCCGGCATCCGCTATGGCGAGCGGCTGGAGCAGGACATGATCGCCATCCCGATCGGCCCGCGCACGCAGCGCTTCGCGGTGGCGGGCGCACCGTCCTACCTGGCGCGGCGCGGCGTGCCCGTGCATCCGCGCGAGCTGCTGCAGCACGCCTGTCTGGTGGGGAAATTCCTCAGCGGCGCGATTCCTCCATGGGAGTTCGAGCGCGATGGACAAAAGGTGAGCGTGGAGCCGGACGGCCCCGTGATCGTCACGCCGACGGCGGCCGACTTTGCGGTCAGCATGGCCATCGCCGGCCATGGGCTGGTGTATCTGTTCGAGGAGTGGCTGCAGCCGCATATCGATGCGGGCCAGCTGCAATCCGTGCTGCAGGACTGGGCCATGCCCTTTCCCGGCCCGTTTTTATACTACGCGGGCCGGCGCCACCTGCCGGCCCCGCTGCGCGCCTTCATCGATTTCGTGCAGGCCAATTTTGCGCAGCATCCGCAGCTTCCCTAAGCGGCCGCATAGCGCGCGCGCAGCAGTTCGAGCATGGCGACATTCTGTTCCCACGCGTCGCTCACGGGCTGCTGCGTGTAGGGCAGCGTTTGCGAGTACGGCGCGGGGCCGAATTCCGGCGTGAACGTCATGCGCTCGGCGCCGGCCGCGCGGCGCAGCGCAACGATGGCATCCCACCAGGCCAGGTGGGCGTCGAGCGCCGGCTTGGCTTCCGGTGCGCGCAAGTCGGCTACCTGCGGACCCTGCGCATGGCCCACGCGCGCATGCACGTGGCGCACCAGCGGCAGTACTTGCGCCAGCGTGTGGGGCTGGTCTTCCAGCAGCGATTCGCAGGCGCAGCACCAGTGCGACAGGTCTGCCGTCAAGGGCAAATCCGGATACTGCTGCAGATACGGCAGCAGCAGCAGCGGGTGGCCGGAAAAGCGGCTGCGGTGGATTTCATGCACGATGGGCACGCCGTGCTTTTCCGAGATGGCGGCGGCCAGGTCGATCAATGCCGCGTTCTGCGCCGGGGTATAGTAATCCTTGCCCGTGTGGGTGTTGACCAGCACGGGGCGCGCCAGGCAGGCGTTTTCCAGCAGTTCCGCCAGGGCGGCGCGGTGCAGTGCGAAGTCGCTGTGGAACACGGTTTCCCATTGCGCGGCGATCAGGTCCAGGCCCGCATCGGCGATGCGCCCCGTCCACTCCTCGCGCAGGGCGGCGTCCAGCGGCAGCGACATCTCGATGCCGTCGAAGCCGGCCGCCAGTACCCTGTCGATGAAGACCTCGGGCGGCAGGTCGTTATTGCCCCAGTGGGCGGCATAGACATCGATGCGCATCAGACGAAGCCCCGCACGGGGAAGGCCGCATCGCGCTGTATCCAGTTGTGCGCCGCATATTCCGTCTGGCCGTCGGTGGCGTGCAAGGTGTAGGCGTGGCGCGAGACGGGCGAGCGGTTCGGCGCGCTGTAGTGGGGCAGCAAGCCGTGGAAGCAGACGAGGGCGCCCGCCTTCACTTCCAACGGCACGGCCGTGCTGTCGTCGGGCCAGGGCATGGCATCGAGCTTTTCCACTCTTACCTGGTCGCCGTTGCGGATGAAGCGTTCGCGCAGAGGGCCGCGGTGGCCGCCCGGTTCCGCCCACAGGCAGCCGTTGTCCAGCGTGGCGTCTTCCAGCGCGAACCAGAACGTGGTCACGCTGATCGGCGTGGTCTCGAAATACGTGGCGTCCTGATGCCAGCGCACTTCGCCGCCGATGCCGGGCTGTTTAAATATGTACATCGATTGCCATACCTGCGCGTCCATCAGGCCCAGGTCGCGCGCGACTTCGGCCAGTTTCCGGTCGGCCGAAAAAGCGCGGAAGACGGGGTCCAGGTCGTGCATGGCGTGGCCGATCTTGTTGATCGACAGGGACTTCGCCTGTTTTAACTGGCCGTCCGGGCCGAACGCCTCTTCCTCGAAGAAGCAGCGGATGGTGTTGTCGGAAGCGAGAAAATAATCGTTGGTGTTCTTCGCCTGGTCGCGCGTGGTGAAGATCGACTGGCTGACGCTGGGGTCGAATTCGTTGACAATCTGCTCGGCGCGCGCGCGCAGGGCGGCGATTTGATCCGCGTCCTTGAAATCGGGCAGGATGATGTAGCCGTCGCGTTGGTATTGTTCTTGTTGTTCGATCGTTAGCATGGCGGCGGCTCCGGAGATTGGTGGAAAACGCCATTGTAGGATGGGGACACTGCGCAAACAATCGCCCTGCGGTTGACAGATTGTCGCCAAAACGCAGACAATCTTTGACATGGATCAACTAAAAGCGATGGAAATCTTTGTCGAAGTGGCGCGCCAGCGCAGCTTTACGGTGGCCGGGCAGCGCCTGGGTTTGACACGTGCCATGGTCAGCAAGACCATCATGCAGCTGGAAGAGCGCCTGAATGCGCGCCTCCTGCACCGCTCCACGCGCGAAGTGAGTTTGACGGACGCGGGCCGCGCCTACCTGGCGCCGTGCATGGCCACTGTCAGCCAGGCGCAGGAAGCGGCGCGTATGGTGGCGCACGTGGCGCAGGCGGGAGCGGGGGCGGAGCTGGCCGGGCCGCTGCGCATCCAGGCGCCATCGAGCTTCGGCAGCGCGTGGCTGGCCGATGCCGTCGCCCGTTTCAGTTTGCTGCACCCGCAGGTGCGGGCCGAACTGTTTGTCGACGATGCGCTGCTCGACCCGATACGCCACGGCTTTGACTTGACGATACGCGTGGGCGGCATCCCGGACAGCAGCGCGCTGGCCATGCGGCCTTTGGCGCCGTGCCGCGCCGTGCTGTGCGCCAGTCCCGCCTACCTGGCGCAATGGGGCGTGCCGCAGGTGCCGCAAGATCTGTTGCAGCACCAGTGCCTGCATTTCAGCCACCTGACCGATGGCACGAACTGGCATTTCCAGCGTGGGGAAGGCGATAAGCAAGAGGAGGTGAGCGTGCGCGTGCAGGCGGGGTTGACGGCGAATAACGGGCTGGTGCTGCACCAGGCGGCGCAGCGCGGGCTCGGCATCGTCTACAGCACCACGTTTCTCGCCTGGCGCAATCTGCTCGATGGCAGCCTGCTGCCCGTGCTGTCCGGCTGGGACCTGCCCCTGAATCACTTGAGCGCCCTGTATCCGGCCAGCCGGCAAATGTCGCCGAAGGTGCGCGCGCTGATCGATTTCCTGGTGGCCGAATACCAGCCCGTGCCGCCGTGGGACCGCGAGCTGGCGGCGGCCGGATTTTTCAGCTGACGGTCAATTGAACGCGACGGGTTCCACCGTCCACGCGCCATCGGCATACACGCGCTCGTCATCAAGGTAGACGGCTTCGGTGACGGCGAAGATGTCGACGTGATAGCGCGCATCCTTGCGCTTGAATTGCGGTTTTGTATACACGCCGTGCTTGGCGCCCAGCGACAGATGGATGCCGCACATGCGCTCATACGTGCCGATGTCGTTGACCAGCTGTTCGCGCGAAAAGGCGCGGTTCATGCCGAAGCCCAGTTCGCGCACCCACACTTCGCCTTCATGCGCGCGGATGATTTCCAGCATGGCGGTAAATTCCGGCGTGGCGTGCTCCGTGCCCGTGACTCTGCCTTTGTCGATGATCAGGGTGATCGGCGTGTCGGGACGGTTGACCATGAAGTGCGTGTCGCCGAAGACGAAGATGCGCACGCGCCCGTTCACCGCTTCCAGGTCCTGCGCTTCCGTAAACACTTCGCCCAGAGGGAACTGGCCGCCGATATTGTTCATGCCGCTGTAGTCGCCGATATTGAGCTTGGCCGATTCGAACGGGGAAGCGAAGACCAGCTGCTCGCCGCCGCTCTCGACCATGCCATGGCGGGCGCCGTCGATGCGCGCCTTCAGTGCATGGCCGACGCCGCGGTAGTAGGCGGGATCGTAGGCCAGCGAGGCGATGTAGTGCAGCCCCTGCACGCCGGGCATGCGCGACAGGTGCACGTGCTCGATCACTTTCAGGCCACGCTTGAACAGTTCGATGCGGATGCGGAACGCTTCCAGGCGGAAGCTGGTCGACTGGATCAGCACGACGAGGCTGCCGGCCGGCAGGTCGGCAAACGCGGCCAGTACGGCCTCGGGCGTGACGTCGTCGAAATCGATGAAGGTGGCGTCCGGCAAGGCCTGGCGGTACGCTTCCGTCAGCACCACGTTGAGCCAGCTGCGCTTGTCGCAGACGATCAGGGACGGTTCGTCGGGGCGGTGGCGGATGGCCATGGCCAGCAGGTCGGCCACGTTTTGCGCGGCCACTTCGGTGGCGGCGGCGCTGATGGCGTCGAGCCGGCTGGTGTCATTCTCGGGAAGCGTCATGGTGCGAAGGTGGGGGCGTGAAGTAATCGCAGCATTATAAGGCGATTGCCTCGGCCGTCACCATTCCCCATCCGGCGGAGGACAGGCGGCTGCCGTGCCCCTGATTATCTTGTGCAGTGCTTTCCGGCAATGTATTATTTGAAAAATGGTATGAATCGGTATGACAGGGCATGGCAGCGAGCCTGGAAGCGGCCTGGCGCAGCGGCAAAGGCGCGCATGTGCACGGTGGCATGCTTTCAGTGAAGCAGGGACAACAAGCCAACAGGCGAAGACTAAGAGTGTGATGTGATGAGCATAATCGGACAAGATATTCCCATGGAGCGGCCGGATGCGGATGGCCGTGCTGCCGTGTTCGTACCAGTCACAGGCGTCAAGGAAGATGTCCTGTTGACCATACGCAAAGGTGCGGCCATCGTCGGCTTTGCCAACCACGACCGCACCATTACCGTGTATTTTGAAAGCAACCGCTTTGACGACCCCGCGCTGGCCAAGTGGGAGCACAAGGCGCGCAAGGCCTACGACCGCCTGGTCGACAATGCGCCCACCGTGTCGAAGCTGACCACCAATCCCGCTTATTTCGAGCAGATCGGCTATATCAATGGCAAGGGCATCACCATTCGCCGCATGGAAAGCCTGCAGCGCTGGCTTGCGTATTCGGATGCGATGGATACGTGCCCGACAACGGATATCATTCCGCGCACGGTGATTGCCAAGGCCGACGCGGTCAAGGTGTAAGAGCGGCTGATAAAACGCCCAAGGCGTTGTTGCCTGCCTCTCGCTGTACTGACGTACTGTCTTCGAGGCGGCGCTTGGCCCTGCATGCTTGCGCGGCCACTGTCGCGTGGGCTTGGAGTCAACAATGTGTCGGATTACGCGGGGCGTTGCCCCGCTAATCCCACCTACGCGACCTACGCCTGACATCGCCTCTTGCGTCTCGCTCCTTGTTACACCACGACGATATTCGCCTGCGCCTTGAGCGGGCAGGGCAGGGTATCGTCGAAGGTGATCTCGATGGCGCTGGCGACGAACATGCCGCCGATGTGCTGGGCGGCGATTTCGGGCGGCGTGCCCGGCTTGGTCAGGTTGACGTCCTGGGCAAAGACGAAGACTCTCCAGGTGCCGTAGACTTTTTGATCATATTGCAGCAGGGTGCGGTAAGCGCGCTTCAAGTCCAGGCTGCCTGCATAGACGCCGTCGTTGGCGCCTGGGTCGAAGCCCAGGCCGTCATCGGTCAGCGATGCCACGAAATACAGGCCCTGCGGCGCCTGGAACAGTACGAACGCATACAGCTCCGTGCCGCGGAATACATTGCCGTTGTCGCGCTTGAAGCTGGCGCGTATCCACAACGGTTCGTAGGCTTGCACGACGGCGGGCGTATCCGTTTCCACCGGTCCCGCCAGGTGGATGTTGACTTGCGTTTCGGTAACCGCATGCTGGTAGGTGGCGCCTGTGGTGAAACGATCATACTCCCAGCTGATGTCGGCCGTATAGGGCAGGCCCGCATTCGGCGCTTCCGGCAACACCCACTGCGCCACCACGCGCTCGGCCAGGGTCAGTTCGCCGGCGGCCGGTGGTGTTGCTTCCTGACCACGCCAGAACGGGTCGGCGATATCGGAGCAGGCGACGGCGATGGCGCCCGAAGCGATGGCCGAGGCCACGCCCGCCACCGTAAACTCGGGCTGGCCGGAGCCGGCCCCTTCCAGCGAACAGCAATGCACGTCGGGTTCCGTTTCTTCAAAGCTGCCGCCCACGCTGAAGCTGGCCTTGCCGGAGCCAAGCGCGGCGGCAATGATGGCCACCAGCGCGGCGATGATGGCGATGATGATGGCGAGAACCTTCCACCACGGGTCGGAAAACGGCAGCTCGCCATGCGTGCCCGCGTAGGCGGGGTTCGGCGTCCAGACGAGGGTCATGCCGGTCGGTACGATGGGCCCCAGGCCGGGCGGGCAGCGGCACTCCTTCCCATCCGTGCCCGTGCTGCCCCAGCGCTTGCCCGGCAGATGGCCCTGCGGCTTGGACAGTTCCAGCGTGCCTTCCTCGACCGTACACGTGTAGGTGTTGGTCGTGCTGTCGAAGCGCGTCTGCGACACGAAGATTTGCTGGATCGAACGGTGCGGCGTGTAGCCGTCCGCCTTGGCGACAAAGCTGACCAGGCGCTTGCCGGGCGCCGCATGCTGGAAGTCGGCATCCCACATGACGAGCATGGCCGCGCCGGCGGGAATGCTGGCAAAGAAAAAGGTGCGCGCCACGGGCACGATACCGGGGTCGCCCACGCTTTCCAGGTACACCGTGACATTTGTCAGGGCGCTGCCGGACATATTGGTGACGTGGGCGGCAATGCGCAAGCCATAGATGGCATTGTCGAAGATGCCATCGGGCAGCATGATATTGGTGACGGGCTCGATCGCGAACGGCCGCGTCAGCACCTGCAGGGGTGTGTCGCTCATGATGCTTGCTCCTCGGGGCTTTGCTGTTCTTGCGCCTGCTCTTTCTCCAGATCGATAACGACATACGTGACGCCGCCCAGCAGCTTGCCATCCTGGGTTTCCAGCACGCGCAGCAGCGCATACTGGCGTGGCGGCAAGGCTTCGGCGCGCACGCTCAGATACACGGCCTGCGCCTGGCCGCGCGGCACTTCCAGCAGCAGTTTTTGCTCGCCGGGCGCGTCGCCATTGCAATGGGGCGTACGCGCCAGGCCTGCGACCAGCTGTGCGTCCCTGGCCGGCTGCCATCGCTCAAGCCCGAGGGTGGCCAGCAGGCGCTCCGGCAGCTCGCCGCCATACTCCAGTTGCAGTTCCACTTTTTTCGTCTCGCGGGGCAGGGCCGCCACCGCGATGGCCAGCAATTGCGCACGCCTGGCCGCCAGCACCACGTTGACATTGCGCTGGGCAATCTGCTCGTGCTGCTTGGGCTGGAAAGGGAAGCCGTTGGGCAGCGGGTCGGGCAGCGGGTTGACGTCGCCAGACCCGTGGGCCACGGCCAGCAGGCATTCGTGGCCGCCATTGACGATGACGGGGACCCATGGCACCAGGCACAGCACTTCCTGCGTGGCGCCCGGCGGCAAGTCGGCAAACGCGGAGCCGATCTGCGTGGCGGCGCCGACGGCGATCTGGCCGGAAGGGTCGGCCCAGTAAAAATCCACGCGCACGCCGTTCGAGGCGCTGTTGCCCGTGTTGTGCACGCGGCCCCACAGGTAATTGCTGGTGCCGGCAATGGGGGCGCCGGGCGGGCCATTCGGATCATTGCCGGGCACGACCCAGATATCGGCGCTGTCCCACCAGGGCTGGCCGTCTTCGATGATCAGGTGGGCTGACATGGCGTTCTCCTTGTCCTTGGCCTGTGCTTGTAGCTTAGGCCGCGGCGGCGGAGGCTTTTTGATCGGTATCAAGGCCGTGGAACACGGGGCCGGTGCGCCGTTGCCGTGCCCGCGTAAGGTAATATTGCGGCAGAATGCAGTGGAATGACTCCAGGAAAAGGTTGGAATGTGCTTGAAACAGTGAATGACGTTTGCATCGACGCCGCTTGCGGTCGGACCTTGCCGCTGCGCGTGGTGTACTGTCCGTTTTGCGGCGCGCGCCAGGTGGCGCAAGCGCCTGTTCTGGAGAAGGTAGTGGCGCCGCCGTCGGTGCCGCGCATGCCGCCGCCGGTGTTCACGCCGCAAGCCGTGCCGCAACCCGCGCCTCAGCCAGCTTCCGCTCCCCAGCCCGTCGCGCCGCTGGCTGCCGCACCGGCCAAGGCGCCGCCCGCCAAACCTGCCGGCAGGGGTTCGGTGCCGCCGCCACGCCCGCCCGTGCGCTTGCGCACGTGGATCGCGGCGGCCGTGGTGCTGACCGGTATCTGGTTTTATAACAAGCCGGCCGACAAGCCGGCCAGCGTGGCGGAACAGGTCGAGGCCGCCACTGCATTGGCGGCGCAGTGCGACCTGGACGGGGCGCGCAGCGCGCTGGCCGTGCTGAAAAGCGCCAAGGCGCCCGCCGCGCAGATCAAACGTTTACAGGCGAGCATCAGCAAGTCCGCCGCCGCGTGCGACAGGCAACAGCAGCGGGCGCAGGCGTGGACGGCGCTGCAAGGCAGCTTCCAGCAGGCGCTCGATGCGGGCAAGCCGGAGCTGGCCGCCGCGCGCCTGGCCGCCTACGTGAAGCGCTGGGGCGACGATCCCGACACCCTGGAACTCGACGCCAAGGTGAAAGTGGCGCAAGCCAGCGCCCAGCTCGACCTGGCCGACGCCTGCCTGGCCAAGGGCGACCGGGTCTGCCTGGAAAACAGCCTGCTCGCCGCCGAGCGCTACAAGCGCCCGGAACTGGCGGCGCGCACGCAGGCGCTGCGCGCGGCCTTGTCGCAATTGCTCGAGCGCTCGCTGCTCGATGCGGCCCCGGGCCAGTAGCGCCAACATATAAAACGCCCGCCGCGGCCAGGCCGGGCGGGCGCGTTTTACTCAGCCCTACTCTTGCGGCAGCAGCGCCAGCGCCGCGCTGAAGTCGCCCATCGGCTTGCCGCCGTTGGCCACCAGCGCCTTGTCGCGCGTGCTCAGGCCGTCGAGCACGGGCAGGGCGAAGCGGTGCGTGATCGCGCGCAGGATCGAGGCCGAATCGTATTGCGTATGGTCGACCAGGCCCTTTTTCACGTACGGCGAGACAAGGATGGCCGGCACGCGCGTGCCCGGACCCCAGCGGTCGCCTTTCGGCGGCGCGGCGTGGTCGTAGAAGCCGCCGTTTTCATCGTAGGTAACGATGACCAGCATGTTCTTCCACTGCGGACTTTTCTTCAGCTGGGCGATGACGCTGGCGATGTGCGCGTCGCCGCCGGCCACGCTGGCGTAGCCCGCATGCTGGTTCAAATTGCCCTGCGGCTTGTAGAACGTCACGGGCGGCAACTTGCCGGCGCCCGCGTCGGCCAGGAACTGGCTGTCGAAGTCGCGCAGGTGGGCGGCGCGGTAGGCGGGCGCCTTCACGGGGTCCATGTTGGCAAAATAGTTAAACGGCTGGTGGTGGAACTGGAAGTTCGGCGGATTCGGGAAGCTGCCGGCGCGCGCGCTGGCCGTGGCCAGGGCCGTCGTGTCCTTCCAGGCGCCCGCATACCAGGCCCAGTCGATATTTTTTCCTGAGAGCAAGTCGCCGATATTCGTCTGCGTCTGCGGCGGCAGCGTGTTGGCCTTGCCCGTGTCCGCATACAGCTTGCTGCTGTCGGCCGATGCCGGGGCGTTGCTGCTGGGCTGGAACGGCGGCTGCATGGTGTTGACGGCGTAGAACATGCCCGTGCTGTCTGCCGGCGTCAGCGCGCCGTCGTTGGCGTAGGCGGGCGCGCCGTTCAGGACCGTGGTCGGCGCCGTGGCGGACGGCGTCAGGCGCACGAAGTTGCCGTTGGCGTCGACATCGATCTTCGCGATCGAGCCTTTCGCCACCGAGGTGTCGGCGTTCGGATACGTGGGCGCGCAGGCGCAGATCAGATACTGGTGCGTGAGGAAGGAGCCGCCGAAGGCGCCGATGAACAGGTTGTCGGCCAGCGCATATTGTTTGGCGATGTCCCACAGCTGCATCTTGCTGCCGTCGTAGTAACCCATGGACAGGCCGCCCGCATCGGAATACGCGGCGAATTTGTCGTTGGCGCCGCCGTTGATCTGCATCTGGTTGTTATAGAAACGGTGCACGAGGTCGCGCGTGATCACCGATTGCGGCAGGTACAGAGGGCTGTTGGCATCGTCGATCTGGAACGGCTTGTTCGGCAGGTTGGCCGATTGCGCCTGCGTGATGACGGTGCTCTGGCCGGCCGCCGTCATGCCGCCCCAGGTGGGCGGCAGCACGGGCAGGGTGCTGCCGTCAAAGTCTTTCTGCGGCACATAGGCTGAAGTCGACGTGGGATTGACGCCCGGCACGCCGTTGGCGCCCGGGAAGAGGCCGTACAGATTGTCGAAGCCGCGGTTTTCCGCGTAGATGACGACGATGGTCTGGATATTGTTCAGCGCCAGGGCGCCGTTCAGGGCGGCCAGCGCATCGGCCGGCGCCGCCTGCGCGCTGGCGCTGGCGATCAGGGCCGTCACGCTGGCGTTTTCCGCCTTGAGCTTTGCCAGCTCGTCGCCGCCGGCCTTGTTGAAGTCGGACGCCAGGCCCGCTTCGGACACGCCCAGGCGCGCGGCCAGCTTGCTGCTGGCGGCCGCAAAGTCGCCGCCGTTGCCATCCATGACTTGCGCCAGTTCCGTCGACAGCGCGCTGACGAAGGCGCCGTGCCCTGCGGGAGCGCGCAGCAGCAGTTTTTGCGTGACCTTGCTGCCCGCGTCGCCGATGGCTTCATGGCGGATGGCGTCCGTGCCGACGGTCACCAGCACGGCGCCCTGGCCGTCGAGCGTGTAGCTGCCGTCGGCGGCCGTGCGCACCGTTGGCGAGCCGCTGTCGCACGTCAGTTTGGCCGTGGCGCTTTCCAGGCATACCTGGGCGTTTTCATAGTAGCTGCCGATCACCTGGCCCGTGGTGCTGGGCGTGATCGCATAGTTGCTGCCGCAGGCGGCCAGGCCCAGCGACAGCAAGATTGGCAGAGGACGTAAGACGGGAGCTAAGGTAATGCTGGCGTGCGGTTTCATTGTTCATGCCTTCTGGGTGGAAAACGTCGCATGCTAGGCAGGCAATATGTCAGCTGCGTGACATGTCAGCGCCTGTTACATGACGTAATGTACGGACTTGATACATTACGTTTTGCAGGGGCTTGTCACGCAGCGGTCACATACCGTTGCTACGCTGCCAGCCCATGATGAAAACGAACCCCTCACTGCTGCTTGCCTTTGTAGCCGCCTGCCTGCTGGCCGCCTGCCATCCGGCAGCGGAAAAGGAAGCCGCAGCCAAGCCCGCCTATTTGTCCGGCGCGTACGCGCCCACCCTGCCACGCCAGCCTTCCGTGGCCCAGATGACCGCCATGGGCCGCGCCATGTTTTTCGCGCCCAGCCTGTCCGTGTCGGGGAAGATGTCGTGCGCCAGCTGCCACAGTCCCGAGCACGCGTATGGCCCGCCGAACGGGCTGGCGGTGCAGCTGGGTGGCCCGGAACTGAAGGACGCGGGCACGCGCGCGGCGCCCTCGCTGCGTTACCTGCAGACCGCGCCGGCCTTTACCGAGCACTATCACGACGACGATGGCGACGACAGCGTCGATGCGGGCCCCACGGGCGGGCGCAACTGGGATGGCCGCGCCCAGTCCGGCCATGAGCAGGCGCTGGCGCCGTTGCTCTCCAAACGCGAGATGGGCAACCGCGACGCGGCGGCCGTCGTCGCCAAATTGCGCGCCGGCCCCCTGGCGTCGCAGTTCCGCCAGACGTATGGCGCCGATATCTTCGAGCAGCCGGGCCAGGCGCTGCGCTGGGCGCTGATGTCGCTGGAAGTATTCCAGGAAAGCCCGGCCGACTTCTATCCGTACACGAGCAAGTATGACGCCGTCTTGCGCAAGCAGGCCGTTTTGAGTCCGCAGGAAGCGCGCGGCCTGGCCCTGTTCAACGATGAGCGCAAGGGCAATTGCGCGTCCTGCCACATCAGCCAAATCTCGTCCGGCGGCGCCTTTCCCCAATTTACCGATTACGGCTTGATCAATATCGGCGTGCCGCGCAATGGCAAGCTGCCGGCCAACGCGGACCCGGCGTTTTTCGACATGGGATTGTGCGGCCCGGATCGCACCGACTTAATGGAACACAAGGAATATTGCGGCAGCTTCAAGACGCCGACCCTGCGCAATGTCGCCCTGCGCAAGGTGTTTTTCCACAACGGCAGTTTTGACAGTCTGGAGCAGGTGCTGCGCTTTTACGTGCAGCGCGATACGTCGCCGCAAAAATGGTATCCGGCAGATCGAAACGGCAAGGTGCGCAAATACGACGATTTGCCGCCGGGGCTGGAGGCGAACGTGAACGTGGAAGCGCCGTTCGACCGCCAGCCGGGCCAGGCGCCGGCCCTGAACGAAGCGGAGATCGCCGACGTGATCGCCTTCCTGCATACCTTGACGGATGGCTATCGGCCGGCCCCTGCGGCACACTGAACGCATGCCAAAAAAATATCAAGATACCATTGCTTACAACTACGCTACAAAAGCCCTGTTTTTATGTGCGTTAGCGCACGCTAGAAAATTTTAGGCAGGTGTATATTGCGAACTGATCTGTGTCTTTTGATAACAATGAAAGGGAATATCATGAAAGTAAGCAAAAATTGGATGACCGTGTGCGCCGCCGGCATGATGGTTGTGGCACTGGCTGCCTGCCAGAAGAAGAGCGATGTCGCCGCCGGTCCTGCGGAACAAGCTGGCCAGAAGATCGATGCGGCCGCTGCCAAGGCTGAAGCCGACATCAAGGCCGCGGCTACCAAAGCTGACGCCGCCGTGAGCCAGGCCGCTTCCGAGACGGGCGCCAAGATGGACCAGGTCGCCGCTGACGCCGACAAGAAAATGAGCGAAGCGGCCGATGCCGTCGGCAAGAAAGTGGAAAAAGCCGGTGAAAAGATGCAGGACGCCGCGCACAAGTAATCGCCGTCATCACCGCGCCAGGACCAGCTAACGCCGGTCCGGTTCCCGCGGCTGTCGTCAGGTGACGGCAGCTGCGGCAACGCCATGGCCCGCTTGGCCGCCTGGCGTCAACGTCTGCGTTCCCGTCGTCTCCGTCCTGTCCGCCTCGTCCGTCCCCCCCAGCACCACGCTCAAATCGACAAAGCCGTCGCGCCACGCGCGTTCCAGGTCTTGCTCCACCGCTTCCAGGGTCGTTCTTTCCACATGATGAAAACCGCGCAAGCCATACGCCCGGTTGCGCCCGTGCGCCTTGGCCAGGTACAGCGCCATGTCGATCAGGTTGACGCTGCGTTCCCAGGTGAGCGGCCGTCCCAGCAGCGCCAGCGGATAGGGCGCAAAGCCCACGGACACGTGCACGGCGATGGTCTGTCCCTGGTAGTCGATGCTTTGCGCCGCCATGCCGTTCAGGATGCGCCGCGCGATCTCGTCGAGCCCGTCGCGCGCGACGGCCGGCAGAAAGGCAAGGAATTCCTCGCCGCCCCAGCGCACGATCATGTCCGTTTCGCGCAACACGTCGTGCAGGGTTTCGGCGATCGTCGTCAGCACCAGGTCGCCCGCCGCATGGCCGTAAGCGTCGTTGATGTGCTTGAAGTGGTCGACGTCGAGCAGGAACAGCGCGCCCACGACATCGTCGCCGGCATAGGAGGGTTGCGGCTTGCCCGCATGGCTGCGCATGAATTCCTGGAAATGGCGGCGGTTGTACAGGGCCGTCAGCGGGTCGCGCGAACTCTGGCGCTTGAGTTCCTGGTTTTTCACCTTCAGCTGCACGTTCGCATGGCGCACCTTGCGGTACAGCAAGCCAACGATGGTGGACGCCATGGCCAGTACCAGCGCCAGCAGCCACCACACGCGCTGCTGCAGGCGGCGGTTGTCGATTTCGGTGCTCTTGAGCTGATTTTCGCGGCTCAGCAGCTCGATCTGGCGCTGTTTCTTTTCCGCCTCATACTTTTCTTGCAGTTCATACACGGCCTTTTGCCGCTGCTTTTCGAACAGCTGGTTGGAAATGCCGCGCTCGCGGTGGTACGCGGTGACGGCGCCGCGCAGGTCGCCCGCCTTTTCCAGCGCCATGCCGTATTCCAGCAGCACGGCCTGCATTTCCGGCTGGTTGGCCGTGCGTTCGTAGTAGGCCAGGCCCGTGGCCACGCTTTGCTTGCCTTCCTGCAGCCGTCCCTGGCCGATCAGCGCCTGGCCGATGTTCAGCCGCGCCGTCGCCTCCACCTGTTCATCGTTGACGAGGCTCGCCGCCGTGATCGCTTCATTGGCATAGCGCAAGGCGCGCGCGTAGTCGCCTTCCTTGAGATAGCTGTCCGACAGGTTGACGAGGGTGACGGCCACCATGCCGCGCGCGCCCAGCTGGCGTTCCAGCGCCAGGGCCGCCAGCAGGGCGCGCTGGCCCCGCTGCGGCTGCTGCGCGTCGAGCGCCAGCCCGTATTCCGTATTCTTTGCCTGCGCCATGCGGCCCGGTGACGCCAGTCTCGCGGAGACTGCCAGCAACTCGTCGAGCACCTCGAAGCCCTTGTCGTATTCGCGCATCTGCGTGTACAGCAGGGTGAGGGCATTCAGGGCGGCGGCCAGGCTGGACGGGGATTTGCTCTGGCGTGCCAGGTCGACGGCTGCCTGCAGCTTGGCCAGCGCAAACGGAAAATTGCCTTCCTCGGCCCACGACTGGCCCGCGCTGATGGTCGCTTGCACGCGCACGGGCAAGTCGTCCGTGCCATTGGCGATCTTTTCCGCCTCAAAGGCCAGCAGGTGCGAGGCACGGCGCTCGTTGCGGGCAAACGTGATGTAGGCCTTGTTGAGCATGCCTTTTGCCAACGCCACGTCGCTCTTGTTCATGCGGGCGTAGGCGATCAGTTCCTCGGCCAGCTGCATGGCGATGTCATTCTGCCCCAGGCGCATGCGGGCGTTGCTCAGTTGGGTAAGGAATTCTGCGCGCACGGGCAGGGGAGCGCTGCGCGCCTGCGTTTCGACTTCCTGCAGGCGCTGCAGCGCGCGCGCGGGCACGTAGCGGCCATCGTCGCGCACGGCGGCAAGATACTGCTCAAGGTCGCCGACCTGGGCGTGTGCGGCAGGCGGCAGCAAGCAGGCCAATACCAGCAGCCAATGCGCCTTTCGCCATGATACCCGTCTCTGTCTGCCTGCCAACGTCCCGCTCCCGCAATGACCACCTGTCTGTAACAGATTATATTCTGTTGCAATCAAGAAATATCATGCGGTGCGCGGAAATTTGCGAAAGTGCACACTTTGGCTGTGCGTCAGCGCAGGGGCAGGGCGGCCGGGGCTGGTCCGCTGCCCTTCAGGCGGAAGATGGCGACGGCCGCGATCAGGGCTTGCGCCTGTTCCTGCAGGCTTTCGGCAGCGGCGGCCGCCTGCTCGACCAGGGCGGCGTTCTGTTGCGTGATGTTGTCCATCTGCGTGACCGCCTGGTTGACCTCGCTGATTCCCGCGCTTTGCTCGTGGCTGGCGCTGGTGATTTCGCTCATGATGGCGGCCACCTTCTGGATCGATTCCACCACCAGCGCCATGGTGCGCCCCGCCTCGTCGACGAGCTTGCTGCCCGCGTCAACCCGCTCCACGGAGGCGCCGATCAAGGTCTTGATTTCCTGGGCGGCGGCAGCGCTGCGGTGTGCCAGGCTGCGCACCTCGCCGGCGACGACGGCGAAGCCGCGCCCCTGTTCGCCTGCCCGCGCCGCCTCGACGGCCGCGTTCAAGGCCAGGATGTTGGTCTGGAAGGCGATGCCGTCGATGACGCCGATGATATCGGCGATCTGGCTCGAACTTTCCTTGATCGCGCCCATCGTGCTGACCACCTGGGCGACGACGGCGCCGCCCTGCACGGCGACGGCCGAGGCGGTGGCGGCCAGCTGGTTCGCCTCGCCGGCGTTGCTGGCGTTTTGCCGCACCGTCGCCGTCAGCGTTTCCATCGAGCTGGCCGTCTCTTCGAGGGAACTGGCTTGCGCTTCCGTGCGCGCCGACAGGTCCGCATTGCCCAGCGCGATTTCGTGCGTGGCCACCGACATTTCGCCGGTGCCGCTGCGGATGTCGCCGATCAGCCCCGTCAGGTTGGCGTTAATGGTGTTCATCGCATGCAGCAGCACCCCGATTTCATCGGCTCGTTCGATGACGGCGTCGATGCTCAGGTCGCCGCCGGCGATCAGCTGCGCCGTGGCGATCGCCTGGTCCAGGCTGCGCTTGATGTGGCGGTACACGAGGAACAGGCACAGCAGCGAGACCATGACGGACACCAGCAGCACGCCGACCGTCACGGAGTAGGCCGCCATGGTGCCGCTCATCGCCGTCTGCACGGCTGCGCTCGTGCGCTGGTCGAGCAGCGTGAGGAATTCATTCACCGGCTGCATGATCTTCGCCTTGTTGCTGTGGTATGCGGCATCGTGCATGATGGTGCGGGCCATTTCCAGGTCCGGCGGCCCGGTTTTGGTGAAGTTGCCGTTGCCGTCGTCGAAGCGGCCCTTGACGGCGTTCATGGCGATCACTTCGGTCTTGACCAGGCCGTCCGAATTGGCCTGGGCTTCGCGCAGCTTGGCGAATTCCTGCTCGCTGAAGCCGGCCTTGCGCATCAGTTCTGCCAGCGGCACGGCGGGTCCCGTCGATGCGGGCACGGGCACGCCTGCCGCCACGAAGTCCCAGTAAATGCGCTCGTAATGGGCTGGGCGCGGCTTCTTGCCGTTGCGGATGTCGAGGATGTCCAGGTATTGCTGTTCGTACCTGGCGTCGCCGGTGACGACGTAGGTGCGGGCCAGCCGGGTCAGGTCGTCCGAGCTTTGCCGCAGCTCGTCGGCCAGCAGGTAGGACTGGTAGCGCGTTTCAGTGACGCGGTTTGCCTCGGCCTGCTTGCCCGCCACGCGGAACAGCGCCCACAGGCTGATGACGGAGAGCGCCAGGCTGAGCAGAAAAATGGCGGCAAAGATATTCCTGATCGACAGTTTGCTGCGCATGGTATCCCCCGGAAGTGTGGTTGGGGCCGTTGGCGCTGCCCGCCAGATGAATATACTCCCGTCTGTACGGCATTTTTAATGCCGTACAGAAAAAAAGTGGCGCTATGCAACGGCGCCCCATGGCTATCACATTGCCAGTTGCTGCAGCAGGTAGAGGCGCTGGTACAGGCCGCCTTCGATCTGCATCAGTTCCTCGTGCGCTCCCGCTTCCGTGATGCGGCCGTGATTGAGCACGATGATACGGTCCGCTTCGCGGATGGTCGACAGGCGGTGGGCGATGGCGATGATGGTGACCTTGCCGCGCAATTCATTGAGGGCCAGCTGCACGATCTGCTCCGTCTGGCTATCGATGCGCGAGGTCGCTTCGTCGAGCAGCAAAATGCGCGGCTGGCCGGCCAGCGCGCGGGCGATCGCGATCAGCTGCTTCTGCCCCGACGACAGGCGCGAGCCGCCTTCGCCCAGCTGCGTGTCGTAGCCTTGTTCCAGCGCCGCGATGAAGTCGTGCGCATGCGCGGCGCGCGCGGCCGTCTCGATCTGCTGCTGCGTGTAGCCGCGGCCCATGTCGATGTTTTCGCGCGCCGAGGCGGCCAGCAGGAAGGGGTCTTGCGGCACCAGGCCCACATCGGCGCGGAAGTGCTCGTTGTCGATGCTGTCGAGGGCCACGCCGTTGATGGCGATGCTGCCCTGCGTGACGGGGTAGAAGCGCAGCAGCAGCGACAGCAGGGTCGACTTGCCGCTGCCCGTGTGGCCGACGATGCCGAAGAAGGCGCCCTGCGGAATCGTCAGCGACAGGTCGTGCAGCACCGGCTGGTTTTCCACGTAGGCGAAGGTCAGGCGCGAAATGTCCACGGCGGGCACGTCGCTGTCCGCTTGCGCATGCCGCAGGGTCGGGGTTTCCCTGCCTTGGGTGTGCTCGAGCGCCTGCGCTTCGTCCAGCAGGGCCGAGACGCGCGCCGTGGCCACCACCGACTGCTGCAG
Organism: Janthinobacterium sp. GW456P; assembly: GCF_002127655.1. GTDB lineage: Bacteria > Pseudomonadota > Gammaproteobacteria > Burkholderiales > Burkholderiaceae_D > Janthinobacterium. The sequence continues at coordinate 54,451 of NZ_NEHB01000022.1, read as the reverse complement.
CTGGCTGAATTGCATGGTGATCTGGATCAGCGGCTCGATCACGCGCGCGATGTAGCTGATGAACGCGTACAGCACGCCCACTTCCACGGCGCCCATCTCGCGCCGGCCGAAGCTGAAGATGACGACGGCCAGCAGCACGATATTGAGCATGTCGAGCGCGGGGCGCAGCAGCCAGGCGTTGGCGCGCAATTCCTGCATGCGCGCCGTGTAGTGGTCCTGATTGATGCCCGTGAAGCGCGCGCCGAAGCGCTTTTCCGCGTTATTCGCCTGCAGCACGCTCATGCCGCCGATCGATTCGGCGATCTGGCCATTGATCTCGCTGCGCAGGGCGCGCGCGCGCGTGACGGCCGGCGCGCTCCAGCGCTGGTACAGGAAGACGATGAGCAGCACGGCCGGCAGCAGGGCCAGCACGATCAGCATCAATCGCCAGTCGAGGAAAGCCATGGCGGCCATGGTGCCGACCAGGACGATGGAGCTGTCGAGGATGACGAACAGCACCTGCACGTACAGCGATTTCACCGCTTCCGTGTCGTTGGTGACGCGGCTGACCAGCTGGCCCGTGATGGCGCGGTCGAAAAAACTCATCGGCAGGCGCAGCACGTGCTGGTACACGGTCTCGCGCAGGCGCTGCACCGAGCGCATGGCCAGGCCGGACAGGCGCACCAGCTGCAGATAGCGCAGGCCGGACGCGACCCAGCCCGTGAGCAGGCAGCCGCCCAGCAGCAGCGACATGCGCGTCCAGTCCAGGTGGCGCGGCAGCAGATGCTGGTCGATCAGGGCCTTGCCCAGGATCGGTCCCGTCACTTCCAGCGCGGCGGCGATAATCAGCCAGAACGTGGCCCAGTATAAATGGCGCAGGTCGGGCGCGGCGGCGCGGCGCAGCAGGCCGACGGCTTGCGCGGCCTGGCGGCGCACGGATGACGTGGCGGTGGTGGCGTGGTCGTTCTTAGATGGCATCGAGGCTGGCCTCCAGTTGTTGATAGCGCCACTGGCTGGCGTACCAGCCGTCGCGCTGCATCAGCGCGTCGTGGTTGCCCGTTTCCGTGACGTGGCCGTCGCGCAGCACCAGGATCAGGTCCGCGTTGACGACGGCGCTCAGGCGGTGGCTGGCGATGATGGCGCTGCGTTCGGGGCGGCGCGCGCGCAGTTCCTCCAGGTGCTGCAGGATGCGCGTTTCCGTGCCCGTGTCGACGGCGGACAGCGCATCGTCCAATAACAGCAAGCCGTTGTCGGCCAGCAGGGCGCGGGCAATCGCCACGCGCTGGCGCTGGCCGCCGGACAGGGTGATGCCCTTTTCGCCCACGTGGGTGGCATAGCCTTCGGGGAACTGCAGGATGTCCGCATGGATGTCGGCCAGCCGCGCCGCCCGTTCCACTTCCTCGCGCGTGGCGCCGGGACGCGCCAGGGCGATATTGTCGGCGATGCTGGCGGAAAATAAAAAGGATTCCTGCGGCACCCAGCTGATGGCCGCGCGCAGCGCGTGCAGGGTGTAGGCGTCCAGCGTCTGGCCGTTCCACGCGGCCGTGCCCGATTGCGGCGTCACCTGGCGCAGCAGCACGCGCAGCAGGGTCGACTTGCCGCTGCCCGTGGGGCCGACCAGGCCCAGGGTCTGGCCCGGCAGCAGGCGCAGCGAAATGCCGGACAGCGCCGGCATCGTCTGGCCCGCATACGCAAAGCCGACGTCCTGCAACTGCAGGGGGCCGGGCGTCAGCGTATCGATCGTGCCATGGTCGTCGATGGCCAGCGGCGCGTCGAGCATCGGCTGCAGGCGCTGCCAGGCGGCGCGGCCCCGCTCGATCAATGACAGCACCCAGCCGGCGGCGAACATGGGCCAGATCAGCTGGCCCAGGTACATGGAAAAGCTCGTCAGCGCGCCGATGGTCAGCTGGTCTTGCCATACGAGGTAGCCGCCCAGGCCCAGGGTCAGCGCCGTGGCCGCCGTCAGGGTCAGGCCGACGGCCGGTTCATACGCCGCTTCCCAGCGCTGCGCCGTCAGGCTGGCGTTGGCCGCGTGGCCTGCCAGGGTGGAGAACTGCTTGCTGCTGCGCTCTTCCAGGCCCAGCGCGCGCAGGGTGCGCACGCCCGACAGCGATTCCTGCACATGGTCGTTCAGCGCCGAAAAGCGTTGCAGCGAATCCGTCGACGCCGTGTGGATATGGCTGGAAATGCGCCAGAAGGCCAGTCCCATCAGGGGGAAGGGCAAGAGGGCGATGCAGGCCAGGCGCCAGTCCACGCCCAGCAGCATGATGCCGAGCACCATCAGCAAGGTCAATGTGCCGTCGAAGCCGGCCAGCATGGCTTCGCCGGCGGCCATTTCGATGGCGTCGATGTCATTCGTCGCCAGCGCCATCAGGTCGCCCGTGCGCTGGTGCTGGTAGAACGACGCCCCCTGCTGCGACATGCGCGTATAGAAGCGCGTGCGCAGCATCACGCCCAGCTGGTAGGCGGCCTTGAACAGGGTGATGCGCCAGCCCACGCGCAGGAAATAGATGACGACGCCGACGGCGAGCAGGGTCAGCAGCTCAAGCCACAGTTCGGCCGCCGTCATGCGGTGCGCGGCCAGCGCGTCGATGATGGCGCCCACGCGGCGCGGGATCCAGACGGTCAGTGTTGCCACGCCGGTCAGCATGACGGCAGCGGCGGCATACGCCGGCCAATGCTGACGCACGAAGCCGGCGATGAGCCTCGATAAACTCATGGTTACCTTTTGTTTTTGAGTAATGGGGTGTCGCGGGGCGGAAGGGCGGGCACGCGGACGGAAAGTACGCGTAGGATACAACAAGGCGGGAAAGCGCGCTGTGGACGAGCACGCAAAAAACGGGCCGTAGCCCGTTGTTTTGCTGCGTCAGTGCCGTGCGCGCGGCTTACTTGCGGCCGCTGCCTTTGCCGCCGCCCAGCATGTCGAGCTGTTTCGATGGCGTGCCCTTGGGCGCCGCCTTGGCTGCCGGCGCAGCGGATTGCTTCACGGCGGCCTTGGCCACGGTCTTGCTGGCTGTGCTGGCCGGCTTGGCGGCCGGTTTGCTGGGCGAAAATGACTTCGCGGCCGGCTTGGCCGGTGCCGGCGCGGCGGCTTTCGCTGGCGCGGCGGCGTGTGCCGGTGCGGGCTTGGCCGCTTCAGGCTTGGCCGCCGGCTTGGCGTCGGCCGCTTTCACGGCGTGCTTGTCGGTGGCTTGCTCGGCAGCCTTCGCAGGCGCTGCCTCTGGTTTGGCGGCCGGCGCGGGCGTCGCCTTGGCGGCCGGCTTGGCCACTTCCGCAGGCTTGCTCACTTCCGCAGGCTTGGCGGCAACAGGGGCAGGTACCGCTGCCGGCGCTGGTGCAGGCGCTGCGGCTGGTGCGGCGACGGCCAGCGCTGGCTTGGCCGGAGCCAAGGCGGGCGGCGTTGCGGCGGCTGGCGCGGCCGCATCGAGGCGGGCCTGGGCCGAGGCCAGCAATTCAGTCTGGGTGCTCGAGGCGATGCCGAACAGCTGGCGGCTATAGGCCAGCACGCTTTCGATATTCGGCCGCGCCTGGCTGCTGCTGTAGCTGAAGAAGTCGCGCGGGTCCTGCGTGACCAGCAACTGCTGCGCCGTCTCCGCCGTCTGCGACAGGGCGGCCTTGCCTGCGTTGAGGTTCAGGGCGATGATTTTCTCGGCGCTTTCAAAGACTTTGCTGGTGAGGGTACTGAAGATTTGCAGCTGGCTTTCCAGTTGCGACTTGGCGGCGCTGGAAATGTGTTCTGGAAGCGGAAACATATTTAACTCCTTTGTACGGATTAAAATGCTGGCAAAACGCTTTGCAAATCCCGAAAACCAGAGTTGGCCGCGTTTTGTAAAGTGGGTAGCGTGCTGATTAGCCGATCATAGACTTTTTATGATGCAACGCAATATGAATATTCTAGCGGTGATTCGAGTTAGTTGAAAGTTATTTTCTTAGGAGCGTGCGCGTGCCGTATTCACGCGTCCGGCAGCATTTGCACGAAGTTTGCGCGCGCGCAAGGCGTTGCCAGTCAATCTATGGCTATACCTTTGCCAGCAGCGCTATTTTTGCACTGCAGCATGCGTAAAATATATATACTATGACAAGTAACTGGAAGCACCACGCACCGTCGTCAAGCAAAGGAGTGTCCGCATGGACCTAGTCATCCGCAATGCCAGCCTGCCCGACGGGCGCCGCGCCATCGATATCGCCATCGAGGGCGGCCGCATTGCCGCCGTCGGCCCCGCCTTGCCCGTGACGGGCGCGCAAGAGATCGACGCCGCCGGCGACCTCGTCACGCCGCCCTTCGTCGACGCCCACTTCCATATGGACGCCACGCTCAGTTACGGCCTGCCGCGCGTCAACGCCTCCGGCACCTTGCTTGAAGGCATCGCCCTGTGGGGGGAGCTGAAACCGCAGCTGACGCAGGACGCGCTGGTCGAACGCGCGCTGCAGTATTGCGACTGGGCCGTGGCGCGCGGCTTGCTGGCCATCCGCTCGCACGTGGATATCTGCGACCCGCGCCTGCTGGCCGTCGAAGCGCTGCTCGACGTCAAGCGGCAAGTGGCGCCGTATCTCGACCTGCAACTGGTGGCCTTTCCGCAGGACGGCATCCTGCGCAGTCCCGGCGCCTTCGACAATTTGAAGCGCGCGATTGCCATGGGCGTCGACGTGGTGGGCGGCATCCCGCATTTCGAGCGCACCATGGCCGATGGCGCCGAATCCGTGCGCCTGCTGTGCGAATTCGCCTGCGAGCGTGGGCTGATGGTCGACATGCATTGCGACGAATCGGACGACCCCTTGTCGCGCCATATCGAAACCCTGGCCTTCCACAGCCAGCGCCTTGGCATGCAGGGCAGGGTGACGGGGTCGCACCTGACCTCCATGCATTCGATGGACAATTATTATGTGAGCAAACTGCTGCCGCTGATCCGCGAGGCGGGCGTGGCGGCCATTGCGAACCCCCTCATCAACATCACCCTGCAGGCGCGCCACGATACGTATCCGAAGCGGCGCGGCATGACGCGCGTGCCCGAGATGCTGGCCGCCGGCATCCCTGTCGCCTTTGGCCACGACTGCGTGATGGACCCGTGGTACAGCCTCGGTTCCGGCGACATGCTGGAGGTGGCGCACATGGGCTTGCACGTGGCGCAGATGACGGGCCAGCAAGCGATGCACGAGTGCTTCCTGGCCGTGACGCAAACGCCGGCGCGCATCCTGGGCCTGGACGGCTACGGCATCGCGCCCGGCTGCCATGCGGACTTGCTGATCCTCGATTGCGGCTCCACGGTGGAAGCGCTGCGCCTGCGCGCGGCGCGGCGCCTGGTGCTGCGGCGCGGGAAAGTCGTCAGCGAGGCGCCGCGCGCGCAATCGCGCCTGCACCTGCCGGGACGGCCCGAGAGTGTGAACTTCCGCCTGGGGCGCTGATACAATCAGCCATCACTTGTTATCGGGAGCACCGACTTGAAAGAAATTGATATCCGCCCGGCCAACGAAGCCGATTTCGACGCCATGTGGCCGATCTTCCAGACCTTGGTCGCCGGCGGCGACACCTATCCCTTCCCCGCCGAGACCACGCGCGAAGAGTGCCACGCCTACTGGTTCGGTCCCGGCGTGCAAAGCTTCGTCGCCGTGATGGGCAGCGAGCGGCTGCTGGGCATGTACAGGCTGGTGGCGAACCAGCCGGGCCATGGCTCGCACGTGGCCAATGCCTCGTTCATGGTCGATCCCGCCGCGCAAGGCGTGGGCGTGGGCCGCCTGCTGGGCGTGCACTGCATGGAAGAGGCGCGCCGCGCGGGCTACCTGGCGATGCAGTTCAACTTCGTCGTCAGCACCAACCTGGCCGCCGTCACGCTGTGGAAAAAACTGGGCTTTACGGTGGTCGCCACCTTGCCGCTGGCCTACCGCCACGCGCAGCTCGGCTATGTCGACGCCTACGTGATGTACCAGCTGCTGACCGACCCGATGCAGTGGCCAGCATGAGCGCCGCCATGACTGAAGCGGTGACCGTCATCGAGACGCCCCGCTTGCGCCTGCGCACCGCCACCCCGGACGATGCGGCCTTCTACATGGAACTGGTCAACGACCCGTCGTGGATCGCCAACATCGGCCAGCGCAACATCCACACGCTGGACGCGGCCCGCGCCGCGCTGGAGTCGGGACCGATGGCGCAGTTCCGCGAACACGGTTATTCGCTGTACATCGTCGAGCGCCGCAGCGACGGCGCGCCTGTCGGCATGGCCGGCCTGGTGCGCCGCGACAGCCTGCCCGGTCCCGATATCGGCTATGCCGTGCGTCCCGCCTACTGGGGCCAGGGCTATGCCTGGGAGGCGGCGGCCGCCATCGTGCGGCATGCACAGCACGTGCTGCGCCTGCCCACCCTGTACGGCATCACTTCGCTGCAGAACCAGGCATCGATCAATCTGCTCAACAAGCTGGGGCTGCGCTTCGAGCGCTTTACGCGCCGCCAGCCGGATGGCAAGGATACGAATGTCTACCGCCTCGATTTTCGCCTGGATTGACGCGGCAAATCCGTATCGGAAAAGTGAAAAAAAGTATTTAGAAAGCGGCGTCTTTTGTAGTGGTGGCGCGCAGTCTTTGTTTTTATAGTTGGCATACCGGTGGAAGACCGCCGGACTATAAAAACTGGAGACTCGTGATGAAAATCGTTACTGCTATTGCATGGGGCGGCGTCATGTCCGCCGCCTGCGCGTCGATGCCGGCGGCATCGGCGCAAAGCTGCTCGGTGCCCGTCCTCAAGGTGCTGGCGCAAAAAAGCCTGGGCCTGACCGTGATGGAAAAGACCCTGGCCGAGTATGAAAAGAAAAACGGCACCAAGGTGCAGATCAGCTATTTCGGCGAAAACGACCGCCGCTCCAAGGCCAGGCTCGACGCTTCCACCAAGGCCGGCTCCTACCAGATCTATTACATCGACGAAGCCAACGTGGCTGAATTTGCCACGGCCGGCTGGGTCCTCCCCCTGCTCAAATACCTGCCCAAGGATGCCGACTACGACGACTTCCTGCCGGGCCGCCGCGCCGTCGCCTCATACAAGGGCGTGGCGTATTTCGCGCCCCTGATCGGCGGCAGCGACTTCCTGTTCTACCGCCGCGACCTGCTGGAAAAGGCCGGCATCGCCGTGCCGAAGACGCTCGACGAACTGGTCGCCGCCGTGAAAAAACTCAATTCCCCGCCGAACGTGTACGGCTGGGCGGCGCGCGGCCAGCGGGGCTCGGGCATGAATGTGTGGCGCTGGGCGCCGTTCATGCTGGCCGCCGGCGGCAAGTGGGAAAACAATGGCGTGCCCACCTTCAATTCGCCCCAGGCAGTGAAAGCCACTACCCTGTACCGCGAGCTGTTCAAGTATTCGCCGCCCGGTGGCGCCACCTATGACTGGAGCAACGCGCTCGAAGCATTCAGGTCGGGCAAGGTGGCGTTCATGATCGAATCGACGCCGTTCGCCGACTGGATGGAAGACCCGAAAAAGTCTTCGGTGGTCGACAAGGTGGGCTATGTGCGCCCGCCCGCGCCGCTCGCGTCGGCCGCGTATGGCCACGGCCTGGCCATCTCCGCCACGGGGGCGAAGGATGAATGCACGCGCCAGGCGGCCGGCAAGTTCATCGCCTGGGCCACGGGCAAGGAGCAGGAACAGGCGCGCCTGAAGGACAACGTCTTCAGCGACTACAACCGCAGCAGCACCATCGCCAGCGAGTACTTCCGCAAGCACGTCAAGCCGCAGATCCAGGCGGGCCTGACGGACACCACGCCCGTCTCGCGCGTCACCATCTGGCCCAGCCCCGAGTGGCCGGACATCGGCGACAACCTCGGCGTAGTTTTGGAGGAAGTGTTTACGGGCACGCGCGGCGACGTGCAGAGCGCGCTCGATGAGGCCAATGAGTATGCGACGGAAGTGATGCAGCGGGCGAGCAAACGAAAGTAAGCCGCAGTAAGCCGCCTGCCGTGTCGCCGCCGCCCATCAAGGCGGCGGCCAGCTTCCCTGTACTTGACAGTCCGTTGCGAGAGTCTCTCCCATGTCGCATTCCATCCGTAAACAACGCCATACCTGGCTGCCGGCCGTCTTTTTGACGCTGCCGCTGCTGGTCCTGCTGATCCTGGGCCTGGTGCCCAGCATCGCCGCCATCAACCTGGCGCTGCAAAACCGCGTGCTGCGCTACAGCGACAGCGACTATGTCGGCTTTGCCAATTTCATCCGCCTGTTCGGCGACCGCCGCTTCCTCAATGCCGTGCAGGTGTCGGCCGTCTGGGAAGTCGTCACCGTGGCCGGCTCGCTGCTCGTCGGCGTGCTGCTGGCCGTGTTCCTGTTCGAGAAAGTCAAGGGACGCACGCGTGATCTTCTCGCGCTGCTGCTGATCGTGCCCGTGCTGCTGCCGCGCGTCTCGGCGGCCTTCATCTGGAAGTTCATGTATTCGCCGCTGATGGGCATTTTGAACTGGCTGCTCGACTGCGTGGGCCTGGGCGGCAGCGCCTTGCTGGCCGATCCCGCCACGGCACTGTATGCGGTGGCGCTGGTCGACATCTGGCAGTGGGGTCTGTTCTTCGGCGCCGTCATCCTGAAGCTGCTCGAAACGCTGCCGGCCGAACCGCTGGAAGCGGCGCGCCTCGATTACGCCGGCACGCTCCAGGTGTATGCGTATATCGCGCTGCCGATGCTCAAGGTCCCCATCATGAGCCTGGTGTTCATCAAGATGGTCGAGTCGCTGCGCTCGTTCGACCTGATCTACGTGATGACCAAGGGCGGTCCCGGCATCTCCACCGAAACGCTGGACATGTACGCGTACGCGCAAGGCATCGGCCTGATGGGCAAGGTGTCGTACGCGTCCAGCATGGCCGTGCTGATGATGCTGGCCACCACCGTAATTTTCACTCTCCTCTGGAAGCGGGTCGCCAAATGGGAAAACTGACGCTCTCTCGCGGCTTCGGTGCCGTCACCACCACCGCCATCACCACCGTGATTATCCTGGTGGCGCTGTTCCCCATCCTGTGGGCCGTGCTCAATTCCTTCAAGGAGCTGATGGATATCGTCACGCCCGTGCCGCGCTTTTTCTTCAGCCCGACCCTGGCCAACTACCGGCAGGTGCTGGCCAGCCCGGAAGTGCTGACGGGGCTGGGCAACAGCGTGGCCATCGTCGGCGTGGCCGTGTTGCTGGGCGCCGTGCTCGGTGTGCCGGCCGCGTATGCGATCGCCCGCTATCCGGTCCCGGCCAAGAAGGATATCCAGTTCTTCCTGCTGTCCCTGCGCTTTTTGCCGCCGGTGGCCGTCGCCATTCCGCTGATCTCGATCTGGATCGACCTGGGCCTGTACGACTCGCGATTGTCGATGGTGGTGACGTATCTGCTGGTGACCCTGTCGACCATCATCTGGCTATCGATTCCCGCGTTTGCCCGTATCCCGAAGGAGATCGAGGAAGCGGCCGCGCTCGACGGCTACGGCCCTTACCAGGTGTTCTGGCACGTGGCCCTGCCGGTAGCGTCGAAGACCCTGATGGGCGGCATCGTCTTCAGCTTCGTGCTGGTCTGGAATGAACTGATGATCGCGCTGGCGCTCACCTCGTCGAAAAGCATGACTCTGCCCGTGGTGGCGTCGGCGTTTACCTCGATGGGCCAGGAAGTGCCGTGGGGCGTGGTGAACGCTTCCACCGTGCTGCTGGCGCTGCCGCCGCTGCTGTTCGTCGGCATCCTGGGACGGCTGCTCAACTCCATGCTCAAACATAAATAAGGAATTCATCATGCAAGCACTCGTTTTGGAACAGGCGGAAAAAATCACCTTGCGCGACATCGACGTACCGCTCGTCGTCGGCCCGCGCGACGTGAAGATCAAGATTCATACTGTCGGCATCTGCGGCAGCGACGTGCACTATTTTAAACATGGCAAGATCGGCCCCTTCGCCGTCGAAGCGCCGATGGTGCTCGGTCACGAAGCGTCCGGCGTGGTGGCGGAAGCAGGCGACGAGGTGACACATTTGAAAGTGGGCGACCGCGTCTGCATGGAGCCGGGCGTGCCGCAGTTCGATTCGCCGGCCACCATGCGCGGCCTGTACAACCTCGACCCGGCCGTGCGCTTCTGGGCCACGCCGCCCATCCACGGCTGCCTCACGCCGTACGTGGTGCATCCTGCCGCGTTTACCTTCAAGCTGCCCGACAACGTCAGCTTCGGCGAAGGCGCCATCGTCGAGCCGCTGGCCATCGGCCTGCAGGCGGCCAAGAAGGCGGCCATCAAGCCGGGCGACGTGGCCGTGGTGATCGGCGCCGGCACCATCGGCGCGATGACTGCGCTGGCGGCGCTGGCGGGCGGCTGCTCGCGCGTGATCCTGGCCGACCTGGTGCCGGAAAAGCTGGCCCTCTTCGCCGATAACGCCGCCGTGACCACGGTCGACGTGCGCCAGGCCAGCCTGGCCGACGCGGTGCGCGCGCTGACGGATGGCTGGGGCGCCGACATCGTTTTCGAGGCCAGCGGCAGCATGCGCGCCTACGACCACATCGTCGACTTGCTGTGCCCGAACGGCTGCCTGGTGCTGGTCGGCATGCCGTCCGAAAATGTCCCTTTCGATATCGTCGCCATCCAGGCCAAGGAAGCGCGCATCGAGTCCGTGTTTCGCTACGCGAACATCTTCCCGCGCGCCATTGCCTTGCTCGCCTCGGGCAAGATCGACGTGAAACCGTTCATTTCGCGCACCTTCGGCTTTGCCGACGGCGTGCAGGCGTTCGAGGAAGCGGCCAAAGGCCACCCGCGCGACGTCAAGATCCAAATTGAACTGGCAGGAGACTGATCATGGCAAACATCGCCTGCAGGCAGCTGCACAAGACCTATGACCAGAAGACGGCCGTGCTGCAGCCGTTCGACTTGGAGATCGCCGACGGCGAATTCATCGTCCTGCTGGGGCCTTCGGGCTGCGGCAAGTCGACCCTGCTGCGCATGATCGCGGGCCTGGAAGACATCAGCGGCGGCGAGCTGCACATCGGCGGCGCCATCGTCAACGACTTGCCGCCACGCGCGCGCAACGTGGCGATGGTGTTCCAGAACTACGCGCTGTATCCGCACATGACGGTGTACGACAATATCGCCTTTGGCCTGCGCCGCCTGAAGGTGCCGCACGACGAGATCGAGCGCCGCGTGCGCGAGGTGGCGGCCATCCTCAGTCTGGACAGCCTGCTCGAGCGCAAGCCGCGCGCCATGTCGGGCGGCCAGCAGCAGCGCACGGCCATCGCGCGCGCCATGATCAAGACGCCGCAGGTGTTCCTGTTCGACGAACCGCTGTCGAATTTGGATGCCAAGCTGCGTGCGCAGCTGCGCGCCGACATCAAGCGCTTGCACCGGCGCCTGCGCACCACCACCCTGTATGTCACGCACGACCAGCTGGAAGCGATGACCCTGGCCGACCGCGTGGTGCTGATGAAGGGCGGGCATATCGAACAGATCGGCACGCCGGCGGAACTGTACAACCATCCGCGCACCCTGTTCGCGGCTGGCTTCATCGGCACGCCGGCCATGAACTTCATTGATGGCGTCATCGAAAAAGAGGGTGGACACACGCTGCTCGCGTGCGCCGGCTACCGCTGGTCATTGACGTCGCCCTGCTTCGCGGCTTTGCCGGCAGGCGCGCGCGTGGTCTTCGGCCTGCGTCCGAACCACTTGCGCGCGGCGCAAGTGCAGGCACAAACGCAGCAGCCGGCCGGCACGCATGGCCTGGCGTGCGTGATCGACCTGGTCGAGCTGCTGGGGGCCGAAGCGCTGATCAGCTTCCAGTGCGGCGCCTTGAGCCTGTCCGCCCTGCTGCCGGCGCATGCGGCCCACAGCGTGGCGCAGGTGGGGCAGACCCTGGCGCTGGCCTTCGACGAAGAACACATGCACCTGTTCGACGCCGACAGCGGGCTGGCCGTGGCGGTCAGTGGTCACTAAGTGGTGACTAAGTGGTTAGAATAGCTGGCAACGAGAACGCGCAAGGGAACTGCCGTGACGCCTGACCTGGAACTGATCCACAAACCGATCCACGAATCGTTTCGCGCGTGGGCGCACGGCTTTCCGCACACCGTGGCGAAATGGCATTTTCACCCCGAGTACGAACTGCACTTCATCATCACGTCGAACGGCAAATTTTTTATCGGCGACCATATCGGCAGTTACGGGGCGGGCAATCTGATCTTGACGGGGCCGAACCTGCCGCACAACTGGGTCAGCGAACTGCCGGAAGGCGTGGTGCTGCCCGAGCGCGACCTGGTGCTGCAGTTTTCCGGCGACTTCATCGAACGCTGCGCGCTGCTGTTTCCGGAAATGGCGCCCCTGAAAGCTCTGCTGGGCGAGGCCGCCAGGGGCTTGCAATTTCCCGATGCGCTGGGCCTGCGCCTGGTGCCGCTGATGAAGGAATTGACGACGGCGCAGGGCTTGCGCCGCGTCGAACTGTTTACGCGCCTGTTCGGCGAACTGTGCGGCTGCCGAGAGCGGCGGCCCCTGGCCAGCGTCAGCTACCTGGCGCAGGCGGGCCGCTACATGTCGTCGACCATCAACCTGGTGCTGGCCTACATCAAGCAGAACATCACGCTCGATTTTTGCGAGCAGGACGTGGCCGACGTGGCGGAGATGAATACCTTGAAATTCACGCGTTTCTTCCGCAAGCATACGGGCACTTCGTTCATTCAATACGTGAACCAGGAGCGCATCGCGCTGGCCTGCGAGCTGCTGATGAACACGGACATGAAGGTCACCGATATCTGCTACCGCACGGGATTCAACAACCTTTCCAATTTCAACCGCCAGTTTTTGGCGCACAAGCAGATGTCGCCGTCGAAATTCCGCTCCTGCCTGCTGATGAACATGCCCGAGCCGTCCGGCGACGGCCATCCTTAACTCTCTTTTGGAATCAAATGACTTATCTCGGTATCGATATCGGCACTTCCGAAGTCAAGGCCATCCTCACCGATGACGCGCAGACCATCCTTGCCAGCAGCGGCGTGACCCTGCGCGTCTCCAGCCCCCATCCCGGCTGGTCGGAGCAGAATCCCGAAGACTGGTGGCATGCCACCCTGGACGTCATCGCCGCCATCCGCGCCGCGCAGCCGGTGGCGTTTTCCGGCTTGCGCGGCATCGCCCTGTCGGGCCAGATGCATGGCGCCACCCTGCTCGACAAGCAGCAGCACGTGCTGCGCGCGGCCATGCTGTGGAACGACACGCGCGCCTTTGCCGAATGCGTGGAACTCGAGGCGCTGGTGCCCGAGTCGCGCGCCATCACGGGCAACCAGGCCATGCCCGGTTTCACGGCGCCCAAGCTGCTGTGGCTGCAAAAGTACGAGCCGTCGCTGTTCCGCGCCACGGCCAAGGTCCTGCTGCCCAAGGATTACGTGGCCCTGCGCCTGACGGGAGAATATGTGTCCGACATGTCCGACGCTTCCGGCACCCTGTGGCTGGACGTGGCCAGGCGCGACTGGTCCGAGCGCATGCTGGCGGCCACTGGCCTCACGCGCGAGCACATGCCGCGCCTGGTGGAAGGCAGCCATGCCGCCGCGCAGGTGCGCCCCTCGCTGTGCCAGGAATGGGGCATCGCGCATGCGGTGGTGCTGGCCGGCGGCGCGGGCGACAACGCGGCCGCCGCCGTCGGCCTGGGCGTGGTGGAGCCGGGCGCCGGCCTGCTGTCGCTGGGGACCTCGGGCGTGCTGTTCGCGGGCAGCGACGGCTTCGCGCCCAATCCGGGCCAGGGCGTGCATGCGTTCTGCCATTGCCTGCCCGAGCGCTGGCACCAGATGAGCGTGATCCTCAGCGCGGCGTCCAGCCTCAGCTGGGTGGCGCGGCTGACGCAGTCGAACGACATCGGCGAATTGGCGACGCTGGCGGAAAACGTCGAGGCGCGCACGGCACCCGTCTTCCTGCCGTATTTGAGCGGCGAGCGCACGCCGCACAACGACGCCACGGCGCGCGGCGTGTTTTTTGGTTTGTCGACGGAGCACGGGCGCGCGGAACTGGCCTACAGCGTGATGGAAGGCGTGGCCTTTGCCATGGCCGACGGCAATGCGGCCTTGCGCAGCGCCGGCACGCAGCTGGAAGAAGCGTCGTTCGTGGGCGGCGGTTCGCGCAGCCGCTTCTGGGCCCAGCTGTGCGCGAATGCCTCGGGCTTGCACGTGCTGCGCCACGACCACGGCGTGGCCGGCGGCACCCTGGGCGCGGCGCGCCTGGCGCAGATGGCGGTGACGGGCTTGCCGCCCGCGCAGGTGTGCACGCGCCCGGCCGTGCAGGAAACGGTGGCGCCGCAGGCGTCCGGCGTGCTGGACGAACGCCTGGCACGTTACCGGCGTTTGTACCCGCTGCTGCGCGAAGAGTTCGCGGGCGCGGCGGCGGCGCGCTGACGGGGGCCGGCAAGATTGCCTGCCGGACCATGCTGCGGGTGCGGGAATATGGCCAGACAGTCAATCTTCCCGTGTAATTTGTTGTTTCTATGTTGAAAGTGTTTCTCTAGCGAAAGCGCTGCTTGGTTTTTCACGGGCCCCGCCGCATGATTTGTGTATTCGGTGAGAATTGGATAGATTTGGCGGCGTCTTTGTTGCCATCCTGTTCTTGCCGCCGGGAGAAACACATGCAACTCGCGAATCTGAAAATCTCCGTACGCCTGGGTCTGTTGGGCGCCTTCTTCTTTCTTGCGCTGGTGTTCGTCGGCGCGCGCGGCTGGAGCGCGCTCGACGCGGCCAGTGCGCGCGGCAACGAAGCCATGCAGCGCTCCGTGGCCCTGACGCAAGCCGTCGACGCGGCGCGCAGCGCGCAGGTGGAATTCAAGATCCAGGTGCAGGAATGGAAAAACATCCTGCTGCGCGGCGGCGACGCGGCCGCCTTCCAGCGCTACCGCGAAGCGTTCGTCGCCAGCGGCGCGCAGACGCGCAAGGAATTGAAAAGCCTGCAGGCCATGATGGGGGCGTTGAAACTCGATACGGCGCCCGTGGAGCGTGCGCTGCAGGCGCACGATGCGCTGGGCGTGAGCTACCTGGCGGCGCTGCAAAAGTATGATGGCGCGCGCGCCGACAGCGCCCAGACGGTCGATGCGCTGGTCAAGGGCATGGACCGCGAACCGACGCGCCAGATCGACGCCATCGTCGCGGCCATCGGCAAGCAGTCGCACAGCCTGATGGCGCAGATGAAGGAGCAGGATGACGCCGCGCACCGCAGCGCCAGCATCGTCATGCTGGCCACGGTGCTGGTGACCCTGGTGGTCGGCAGCATCACCGTGTGGTGGCTGATCCGCAGCATCACGGTGCCGCTGGGCGCGGCCGTCGGCATCGCCCAGCAAGTGGCGGCCGGCGACCTGCGCGCCGTGGTGGCCGACGGCAGCCGCGATGAAATCGGCGACCTGCTGCGTGCTTTAAAAGCGATGAGCGGCAACCTGGCCGCCATCGTCGGCAGGGTGCGCGCCGGCACGGACGCCATCGCCATGGCGTCCGGCGAAATCGCCAGCGGCAATATGGACCTGTCCTCGCGCACGGAGGAGCAGGCCAGTTCGCTGGAAGAGACGGCCGCCTCGATGATCGAGCTGACCACCACCGTGCGGCAGAATAACGACAACGCCGACCAGGCGCGCCAGCTGGCCGGCGGCGCGTCCGACGTGGCGCAGCGGGGCGGCGCAGCCGTGGCGCAGGTGGTGCAGACCATGAACCATATCAATGCCTCCTCGAAGCGCATCGTCGACATCATCGGCGTCATCGACGGCATCGCTTTCCAGACGAATATCCTGGCCCTGAATGCGGCCGTGGAAGCGGCGCGCGCGGGCGAGCAGGGACGCGGCTTTGCCGTCGTGGCCAGCGAAGTGCGCAGCCTGGCGCACCGCTCGGCCGCGGCGGCCATGGAAATCAAGCAGCTGATCGGCGAATCCGTGCGCACGGTGGAAGAGGGCAGCGTGCTGGCCGGCCAGGCGGGGCACACGATGGATGAGGTGGTGAGCAGCGTGCAGCGCGTGAACGCCATCATCGGCGAGATCGCCGTGGCCAGTGTGGAACAGCGCGACGGCATCGAGCAGATCAGCATCGCCATCAGCCAGATGGATGGCGTGACGCAGCAGAACGCGGCCCTGGTGGAGCAGGCCGCCGCCGCTGCGGACGCGCTGCAGCAGCAGGCGGCCAGCCTGGCCGACGCCGTCAGCATCTTCAAGCTGCACGGCACGCCCGGCGTGGCCGCACCGGCGGGCGCCGCCCTGGCCCGCACGCTGTCGCTGGCCTGAAGCAGGCATGCCCTGCGCCGCTTGATGCCAGTCAAGCGGCGCCCGATCAGGCAAATATCGCGCCGAAATTCTTATATTATTTCCTTTCAGCATGTATCTGCGCCCGGCCGCATGGCGCGCGTTGCAAAGGAAAACCATGTCCCGTACTTTCCGCCTGCCGGGTGACGCATGACGGCGCTGCTGCTGGCGCTGTGCCTGTGCCTGGCCGTGACGCTGAGCGTGCTGCTGGCCAGCCAGTGGCAGGCGGCGCGCATGTGGCGCATGCGCCATGCGACCGGCGCGGTGCTGCAGGCGGCGCAGGCGCAGCGCATGGCGGATGCGCTGGCGCTGCTCCATGCATTACCGGCGGCCATCGTCGGCACCGATCACGACGGCGTGGTGCAGTACCTGAATCCCCGTGCCAGCGCGATGGGGGGCTTGCTGGGCGACGATGGCCTGGGCCAGCCCGTGACCGCGCTGCTGCCGCTGTTCCATGACGGCACGCCCATCGATGCGGCGCGCCAGGTACGCGATTGCGTGGCGCGCCAGGAGGTGCTGGAGGTGGCGCGCGGCGCCGTGCTGCTGCGCCATCTTGACGGCAAGCGCATCGACGTGCAGTACAGCTGCGCGCCGCTGGCGCAGGGCGGCGCGGTGCTGCTGCTGCACGACGTGTCGGCCCGCCGACGCGCCGAGCAGCAGCTGGAATTCATCGCCCACCACGACGGCTTGACGGGGCTGCCGAACCGTTTGCATTTCCAGATCCGCTTCGAGCACGGCATCGCCTACGCGCGCCGGCACCAGGGTTTGCTGGCCGTGCTGTTCGTCGACATCGACCGTTTCAAATCCATCAACGACAGCCTGGGGCACGACGTGGGCGACCAGGTGCTGACGGAGTTCGCGCGCCGGGTGCAGCAGTGCGTGCGCAAGGTCGATACGGTGGCGCGCCAGGGCGGCGACGAATTCATCATCCTGCTGACGGAACTGCGCACGGCGCACGATGCCGAACGGGTGGCTGAAAAAATCGTCGCCGCCATCGCCGCGCCCTTCGTCATCGGCGAGTACAGCCTGTCGGTGGCGGCCAGCGTGGGCGTGGCCCTGTACCCGGACGACGACGATGATGTCAATGCGCTCATCGAAAAGGCCGACCTGGCCATGTATGCGGCCAAGCGCCACGCGCCCGGTACCTGTCTGCGCTACGCCGCGCGCATGCAGACGCAAACGTATTCGCGCACCATCCTCGAGACGGCCCTGCGCCATGCGCTCGAACGCGATGAATTCGTCCTGTTCTACCAGCCGCGCATGGACTTGAAGACGCGCAGGATCACGGGCGTGAAGGCGCTGCTGCGCTGGAAACATCCGGAACTGGGCTTGATGATGCCGCTCGACTTTTTGCCGGTGCTGGAGGAAAGTGCCTTGATCCTGCCAGTGGGGGCGTGGGTGATGGCCACGGCGGTGGAACAGGCGCGCGGCTGGATCGCGCAGGGGCAGATGCTGACGGTGTCCGTCAGCCTGTCGGCGCGCCAGTTCTACCAGCGCGATATCGCGCGCCATTTCGCCGCCGCGCTGGAGGCGGCCGGCGTGCCGGGCCATTGCATCGAGCTGGAAATCGCCGCCGGCATCCTGATCGACAGCAACCAGAACTGCGAGCTGATACTGCGCCAGTTCCGCCAGCTGGGCATGGCGATTGCCATCAGCGATTTCGGCACGGGCGACGCTTCGCTCACTTACCTGAAACGCTTTCCCACAGACGCCGTGAAGATCGAAAAGTGCTTCGTCGACGACCTGGGCAAGCCGGGCGGCGACGGCGCCATGGTGCGCGCCATCGTGGCGATGGCGCGCACGCTGGGGTTGCGCAGCATCGCTGGCGGCGTGGAAAGCGGCGAGCAGCTGGAACTGCTGGCCGAGATGGGCTGCGACGAGGCGTTCGGCTATTTTCTGGGCCGCGCCATGGCGCCCGAGGGGATCGAGGTGCTGCTCAAGGCGCCTAGCCAGGCGTGACGGACAGCGCGGCCAGCAGCACTGCTGACAGCACGGCCGCGCCGCCGATGACGCGCGCCAGGCGCATGGCATGGTGCGGCGCATACGGCAGCAGCCAGATCAGCAGCAAGCCGCAGCCCGTCAGGCTGCCGACCCAGTAGACGAGACCATAGCCGCCGCCGGCGATGTGCATGGCCCAGGCCAGGGCCGCTGCCAACGCCAGCCATCCGGCCCACTGCAGGCGGCGGCGCAGCGGGGCGGGCGGTTCGGCGCCGCGCCCGTGCAAATCGGCGTAATGGCGGTCCATCGCCAGGCACAGCGAAGACAGGCCCGCGTAGCACAAGGCGAAGACAAGGAAGTTCGACAGCAGCTCCATCACGCGGCCTCCATCGTCTGCGCCGGTTTTACCGCATCCGTTGCCTTGTGTGCCTTGGCCGCCTTCACGGGCAGCGGTTTCAATTTGAACGCCGCATACGCGAGGCCCAGGCCCAGCACCAGCACGACCAGGTCGAAGGCGGCCACCGCCACGGGGCCGCGCCCCAGGAACAGGGTCACGCCCAGGTGCGAATGGGTGGTGAAGACGTTTAGCACGGGCAAGGATGCCAGCAGGAAGGCGCCAGCGGCCAGCTGCATGCGCCACATGGCGCGCGACGGGCGCAGCTGGGCGATGATGGCGGCCAGGGCCCAGGCGCCGAAGAAGCAGGCGATTTCCTCTTTCGGGCGCTCCTCCATCGCCGCCGGCAGCAGGCGGTTGGCCCAGAAGTAGGCGCCGAAGGCGATCGGGATGCCGGCGATGGCGCCGATGTTGAGCGCTTCCACCAGGCGCAGGCCGAAGCTGGCGCGCTTGCCGGCGGCCAGCGCCTTGGCCTGCTTCTGGCGCGTCTTGACGGCCCACAGCAGGGCGCCTGTGGCGACCATGGCGCAGCCGGCCAGGCCGGAGAGGAAGAACAGTGCGCGCAGCAGCGGGCCGCCGAAATGCGCGACGTGCAGGCCGACCATCACGCCGTGCGTGGCGGCTGCACCGGGCTGCGCCTCGCCGTCGGTCGACAGCAGTTTGCCGGACACGCCGTCGAATTCCATCGACGGCTGCTTCGATGACATATCGCGTCCGCCCGCGCGCGTCAGCGTGATGGTGGCGTTGGCGTCGCCCGGATGGTTGACCGAGATGCGCTCGACCTTGCCGCCCCACTGCTGTTCCGCCTGGCGCACGAGGGGCGCGATCGGCGTCAGCGGCGCGGCCACGCCGGCCGGCTTGCTGTCGCCCGAGCGGCCGGGAAAGGCTTCGGCGAAGAAGGCATCCTGGTCGCCCTTGTAGGCGGCCGTGACGCCGGAAGGCATGTACAGGAACATCAGGGTGACCAGGCCCGTGTAGGTGATCATGATGTGGTAGGGCAGGGCCAGCACGGCCGTCACATTGTGCGCGTCCAGCCACGAGCGCTGGCCCTTTTTCGGCCGGAAGGTAAACAAGTCCTTGAAGATGCGCTTGTGCGTGACGATGCCGCTGATGATGGAGACGAACATGAACATGGCGCAGAAACCCACGATCCAGCGGGCCCAGATGGCCGGCATGTAGTGCAGGTCGAAGTGCAGGCGGTAGAGGAATTCGCCGCCCCGCGTCTCGCGCGGCTTGGACAGCACCTGGCCCGTGGCCGGATCGGCTTTTTCGCTATGAAAATTGCCGCGCCGTCCGCGTTTCTTTTCGCCCGGTTGCGACGGCTTGCTCCAGCCCAGCTGCGTGGTGGGGCTGCGCTCGCCGGGCAGGCTGATGAACCAGCGCGTGGCGCCCGTGGCGCGCTCCTGCATCGCCTGTTGCGCGACGGTGGCCGCTTCCTCGGTGCTCACCTGGCTGGCGGCGGCGCCGTGCAGCTCGGGCTGCATCCATAAGGTGATTTCATTGCGGTAGTAGCTGGCCGTGCCGGCGCAAAACACCAGCAATAAAATCCAGCAGACGAGCAGGCCGGACCAGGTGTGCAGCCATGCCATCGACTGGCGGAAACCTTCTTTCATGCGAGACTCCAGGAGAGTGCGCCCATCGACTGCAGGATGGCGGCGATGACGGCGGCCGGAATCAGGAGACCCAGCCACGCGCGCAGGGCGCTGCGCGTGGCGAAGACCCACAGCACGGCGCAGGTGTAGACGGCAAACGACAGCAGGGTGGCCGTCATGACGGCTTCGGAACGGGCCATGGGCAGCGTCACCGACAGCAGCATGGTGACCAGGGCGGCCAGCACGTAGCCGCCGACGATGGCGGCCACGCTGCGCGACGCCACGCCGAGGCGGTACATGACCGCGGCGGAGAGCCGCAGGCGCGGCATTTTAATGATGGCTGGCGCTTGCATGGTCAGTCGTGATCCTTGCTGGGTGGCAGGGCCGGGCCGGCAGGCAGCGGCGCCACGCCTTGCGGCTGCACCAGGCTCAGGGTGGTCACGAACATGGCCTTGTCATACGCTTGCGCGCCGCGCTGTCCGGCCGTCTTGTCCGTGTGCTGCACTTCCAGCACATACGTGCCTTTCCATGGCAGCGCGAAGCTGACCAGGCCTTGCGCATCGCTCCACGCTTCCTTGCCCCAGCCCGACTGCACCACGGCGTTGACCTTGGCCTGCGCCAGCGGCTTGCCCTGGTAGCTGACCTGGAACTGGCCCGGCGTACCGGTCGGCACCAGGTCGAGGGTCAGCGCGGGTGCTTGCGCCTTGCCGTCGGCGATCAGGCGCGCGGCCGGCACCCACACGGTGCGCGTGGTCTTGCCATCCTTTTTCTCTTCCCACGACGGGTAGGCGTTTTCCTCGACGATGATGCTTTCGCCGGCGCCCACCTTGCCATTCAGGAGGAAAGCGCCGGCCGTCTTGCTCGCCTGCAGCGGCTGCGCGCCCTTGGCTGACAGCCACGTCACGTTCTTGATGCTGAACTTGTCCAGCAGGCCGGGCGACGCTTCGCGCAGGTTGTCGCCGAATTCGCCGAAGTACACGCTGGCCGCCTTGCCGTCCTGCTGCAGCCAGATCTGGTGCGCGCTGGCGCTGCCGCAGGCGAGGGCCGCGCCCAGCAGGGCGGTGGCGAGGGCGCCGGGGCGCGCGATGGAAGTGATGTGCATGGTGTATCCCTTATCTTGTTATATGAGTGGAAAAAGCGGCCGGCGGTGCATCAGTACTGGTAGCGCAGGTTCAGCGCCACGCCGTCGATCTGGTAATTGCCGATGGAAAAGCCGCGCGCTGAAAAACTCGTGCGTTCGCTATCGTTTTCCTGCACCGTCACGCCCGTCGACTGCACCAGCACCTCGGCCAGGCTGTTCAAGCCCATGTCGTCCATGCGCTGGCGCGTCACCACGGAGATCGATTGCGGCGTTTCGCGCATCGACAGGCCCATGCGCGTGCCCGTGGCCATCTGTCTGGTGGTGTAGGAGCCCGTGTGCTCCGTCGAGGCCTGGTCTTGCTGGCCCGGCACCTTGATTTCGCTCAGGGTGGCTTCCTCCGGCTTGGCGCTCGTATCGGCGGCCAGGGCCGTGCCTGCGCCCAGCGCCGCCGCCAGCAATGCCGCCTGCTCGGCGGCGGCCAGCGGACGCAGGGCGGTATTGCCAACGGTTGGGGAAAACGGGCTGGCCACCATGCCGGCCAGCGAAACTGCTCGCGCCATGAAACATCCTTCTTCTCGTCTGCCCGCCGTCGCACGGCGGGCGTTTTTGGTAGGGGAGGCTTGCTTGGCGGTGTTGCCTGGCTGGCGCAGCGTGTCATCCAGCCATATGGCAGTCAGGCGACTGCGTGCAGACTCTGGCGAGTCCAAATGTGAATGAGAACTATTCTTATTATAGTGCGCAGTTGTGAGACATGCAAGAGTGCGATGTTGTAAACACGCGCGGCCGCCCCGGTACTGGCGGCGGCCGTGGCGCGCGATGCTGGCTGCGCGGGTGCTTACAGCGCCGGCGTGTAGCGCACGGTGAGGATGATGTTGCGCGGTTCGCCGAAGTAATTACCACGGCGCAATTCGCCCGTGGCGGCCCAGTAGGTCTTGTCCGTCAGGTTGGCGATACTGAGGCTGGCGCTCCAGTGGCGGTTGAAGATGTACGCGGCGCGTGCATCCCAGAGCGTGCGCCCGCCGTTGCGGAAACGCACGTCGGGATTGTCATCGGCCCGGTAGACATAGCCGCTTTGCGCCGAGACGCCGCCGCCGATGGTCCAGTGGTTCCACGCGCCGGGCAGGCGGTAGCTGGTCGATACGCGCAGCATGTGCTTGGGCGTGACGGTGGGCGGCGTTTCGTCGCCTTCGCCGCGCGCGATATTGTAGGTGTAGCCGGACGACAGCTGCCAGCCCGGCAGCACTTCGCCGCTGGCGTCCGCGTCGATGCCCGTGCTGCGGATGGGGCGGCCATTGCGGTAGCAGCTGCCCGTCACGTCCCACTTCAGGCAATCGTCGTTGCTGGCCTCGTCGTACACGGCCGTGTCGCGCTTGTCGATGCGGAAGGCGGCCAGCGCCACGTTCAGGCGGCCGTCGTACAGCTCGCCCTTCACGCCCGCTTCATAGGTATCGCCCACCACCGGTTTCAACGGTTGTCCGCCCAGGGTGTAGTACAGGCTTTGCGGCTGGAAGATGCTGGCGTAGCTGCCGTATACGGACCAGCGCTTGTCGAGGTCGAGCACCAGGCCCGCGTACGGCGTGAATTCGCGGCTTTCCTTGTAGCGGCTGACAGGGTCGGTCGCCAGCTTGCCCGTGGTCTGCTTGTCGAACCAGCTCAGGCGGCCGCCCAGCAGCAGGTGCAGGTCCGGGCGCAGTTCCCAGCGCGTGCTGGCGTAGGCGCCGTAGTGCTGCTCGTTCAGGTGCGGCAGCGAGTCCCAGGCCGGATGCGGGGGACGGGCAAGCAGCGTATTGTTCGGATGGAAGACGTCGAAGGGCAGGCCGGGCGAGGCCGAGGCCGCGTGATCGTCGGTCACGGCGCGCGAGGCATTCATGCCCAGCAGTACCTCATGCCTGCCGCCCCAGGCCTGGAAGCTGCCGCCGACGTTGGCGTCCAGGCCCGTGCTGACGATATCCTGCTTGCGGTAATTGACCGTGTACAGGCGCGCCCCTTGCTGCGTGGCGGGAGCTATGCTGCCGCGCACGATGGCCGCCTGCTGGTCGAATGCGCCCATGGTGCGGTTGATGGCGACCTTGGCCTTCCAGTCGCCGCCAAAACGGTGCTCGAGATCGGCGAACAGTTCGCCGATGGTGGCGTCGTGGCGGTTCCAGTCTTGCGCCAGCGAGGTCGAGCGCCGCACCGGCAAGGTCGCGCCGTCGCTGTAGCGGGGCAGGCCGAACAGCCAGTAGCCGTCCGTCACCGTGTGCTGGCGGCGCGCGCCGACGCGCACGGTGGTGGCGGCGTCGAGGTCCGCCTCGACGATGCCGTAAAACAGGGGCATGCGGCTGTGCGCCGCGTCATAGAAATAATCGCGGTCTTCATAGGCGACCAGCGCGCGTCCGCGCACCGTGCCGGCCGCGTTCAGCGGCGCGCCTGCGTCGAGTTCGATGCGGCGCTGCTTCCAGCTGCCCACGGTGGCCGTCACATCCGCGTGCGCTTCGGCGCGCGGGCGCTTGCGCACCAGGTTGGCCACGCCGCCCGGCGTGCCGGCGCCGACGATCAGGCCGGCCGAACCGCGCAGGATTTCCACGCGGTCATACACGGCCATGTCGGGGATCAGCCAGCCCGTGGCATTGTCGGAAATGCCGGGCATGCCATCGATCAGGTAAGACAGGGCATTGCCGCGCGACAGGAATTCATGCGAGCCGAAGCTGCGGTTCATGCGCGTCAGGCCCGTGCTTTGTTCCAGCACCTGGTCCAAGGTGAACAGATTCTTGTCATCCATCTGCTGGCGCGTGACGACGGACACCGATTGCGGCGTGTCGCGCAGCGAGCGTTCCGCGCCCGCCAGGGTCACGGCGCGCGTCGTGTAGGCGCCCGTGCCTTCGCTGGTGGCCGTGCGTTCGCCATTGGCCGTCACGGTGATTTCCGACAGCATCGCCGTTTCGCCCGTGGCCTTGGGCGCCGCCTTGATGATGACGGCATTGCCGTCGATCGACGCCTGCAGCCCGCTGCCGGCCAGCAGACGATCGAGGCTGTCGCGCACGCTCAAGGTGGCGTTGATGGCGGGCGCCGTCTTGCCGGCCACCAGGTCGGGCGAAAACAGCAGTTGCAGATTGGCTTGCCGCGCCAGTTCATTCAGGGCTTGCCCCAGCGGCTGGGCGGCGATGGCCAGTTTCACGGTGGGCACGGCTTGCGCCTGCGCCACGTTGAACGTGCCCAGGGCCAGCATGGCGGCCAGGGCGAGGGGGGCGGGTTGCAGATTGAAGCGGGGGGACCACATGCAGCACTCTCCAGGTTATTTGTTGTCGATTCACCTGGTAGACGCGGCGGCAGATAAAACCCTCACCTGCGGATGCGATTTATTTTCATTTATTTTGTTGCAGATGCATGGCGGGCGCCTGCGTAGGCATGTTTGCCGCCATGCGGATCTCGTTGGCGCTGCCGCTGTGCACGATCTGCACGGGCAGCAGCTGGGGCAGGGCGGCGGCGAAGCGGTCGAGCTGGGTCAGGCTGAAGCTGCCGCCGATGCGCAGGCGCGCCACGGCCGGATCACGCACGAGCAGGCCCGTGTCGCCATAGCGCTCGAATTCGGCCAGCGCGGCGCCCAGCGGGACGTTGTCGAAGGTGATCCTGCCGTCGCGCCACGGCGCCACGCTGCCGGGGGCCAGGCTGGCGACGGCCGACAGGCGGCCGCCGGCGTCGGCCGTGACGCCCTGGCCGGCCGTCAGGTCGACCCGATCTTGCCGCGCGCCCGCCACGCGCACGTGGCCATGCTGCACGGCCACGCGCAGCTGGCCGTCCTGGGTCAGGGTGTTGCGCACGGAAAACTGCGTGCCCACCACCGTGACCGTCAAAGGACCGCTGAGCACGTCGAACGCCTGTCCTTGCTTCGCTTGCACCTGGAACAGCGCTGCACCCTGCGCCAGGCGCACTTCGCGGCGCTGGCGGTACACGGTGACGTGCAGCTGCGTGGCCGTGTCGAGCTGCAGCTTGCTGCCGTCGGGCAGGGCGACGGCCAGGCGCTGGCCGCGCGCCGTGGCGTACGACTGGCTGAAAGTGGGTTGCTGCCACCACTGGTAGCCGCCCGCGCCCACGCCGAGCAGCAGCATGGCGGCGGCCGCATACGGCAGGCTGCGCAGCCAGTGCCGGCGAGGAGCGAACACTGGCGCAGGGGAAGCCTGGGGCACCGTCCAGCGCGCGGCGACGTGCGCGGGAATCCGGCGCACGGCGCGGTGCGTGTCCTTGAGCTGCGCATACGCTTGGGCGTGACGCGCATCGGCCGCCAGCCAGGCGGCAAACTCGGCCTGGCCATCCGGCTGGCCGCGCCGGCTGAACCAGTGGGCCGCCGCGAGCGCTACCGGGTCTTGTGTGGCGGCAAAAGCGGCGTGTTCGCGCGAGTCCGCCTCGTCCTGGGCGGAGGAGCCGACATCATGGCGGGGCGGGCGGGCGGTCATGGGCGCCATTATGTGGCTTTGCGCAAAGAATGCAACTGTGCCTGGCAACTGAGCATGCCGCGCGCGATATGCTTTTCCACCATGCTCACGGATATGCCCATGCGCGCGGCGATCTGCGCGTGCGGCAATTCCTCGAACACGTGCAGCACGAAGGCATCGCGGCAGCGGGGCGGCAAGGCGTCGATGGCGGCCACGCAGGCTTGCCAGTCCTGGCTGCTTTCGAACGCCTGTTCCGGCTGCAAATGCAGCGGCCCTGCCGGATGCGCCGCTTCCGGCAGGGCGTCAAGTTCCTCGTGCTGGCGCAGGGCGGCGCGGCGGTGCTGGTCGATCATCAGGTTGCGCGCCGTGCGGTACAGCAGCGCGCGCGGTTCGCGCACGGCCTGTTCGCCCAGCACGCGCGCGTAGCTTTCCTGCACCAAGTCCAAGGCAGCCTCGCGGTTGCGCAAGCTGCGCCAGCAAAAGTTCAACAGTTCTTGGTAATAGCGTGCAACCACGGCGTCCGATGTATGAGTCCGCAGCCAGGAATGCCGCATATGAGAATGATTCTCATTATACGATATGCCGGGATACGGCGTTAAGCGGCTTGCCGCACCGTGGCAGGCGTACAACGCTTTGCCCGGCGGCCGGCATCGGATAACATGGGAAGTTAACAGGGAGATAACATGGCGATTCAAATTATCAACACGGCGCCGGCAGCCGGCCAGCGGCCCGGCACCTCGGGCTTGCGCAAGAAGGTGGCGGTCTTCAGCGCCCCGCAATACCTGGAAAACTTCGTGCAAAGCGTGTTCGACACGCTCGGCGACTGCCGCGGCCAGACCCTGGTGCTGGGTGGCGACGGGCGTTACTACAACCGCGCGGCCATCCAGACGGTGCTGCGCATGGCGGCCGCGCACGGCTACGCGCGCGTGCTGCTGGGACAGGGCGGCATCCTGTCGACGCCGGCCGTCAGCTGCGTGATCCGCAAGCATGGCGCCAGCGGCGGCATCATCCTGTCGGCCAGCCATAATCCGGGCGGCCCCGATGGCGATTTCGGCATCAAGTACAACATCTCCAATGGCGGCCCGGCGCCCGAAAAGGTCACCGAAGCCATCTACGCCCGTACGCAAACCATCACCGAATACCGCATCAGCGACGCGGCCGACATCGACCTCGACGCCTTGGGCACCGTGCGCATCGAGCAGATGACGGTCGAAGTGATCGATCCCGTTCTCGATTACGCTGAACTGATGCAGCAGCTGTTCGACTTCGACGCGATCCGCGCCCTGTTCGCGGGCGGCCTGCGCATCTGCTTTGACGGCATGCATGCCGTTTCCGGCCCGTATGCGACGGCCATCCTGGAAGGCATGCTGGGCGCGGCCAAGGGCAGCGTCATCAACGGCGTGCCGCTGGAAGACTTCGGCGGCGGCCATCCCGACCCGAATCCCGTCAATGCGCAGGAATTGATCGCCGTCATGGCGGCCGATGATGCCCCTGATTTTGGCGCCGCCTCGGACGGCGACGGCGACCGCAACATGATCGTCGGCCGGCGCTTCGACGTCACGCCGTCGGACAGCCTGGCCATCCTGGCGGCCAACGCCAGCGTGGCGCCCGGCTACCGCGGCGGCTTGAAGGGCATCGCCCGCTCGATGCCGACGTCGGGCGCGGCCGACCGGGTCGCAGCCGCGCTGGGCATCCCGTGCCACGAGACGCCGACAGGCTGGAAATTCTTCGGCACCCTGCTCGACGCGGGCATGGCCACCCTGTGCGGCGAGGAAAGCTACGGCACCGGCTCGAACCACGTGCGCGAAAAGGACGGCCTGTGGGCCGTGCTGTTCTGGCTCAACCTGCTGGCGGAGAAAAAACAATCGGTGGAAGACATCGTGCGCGCGCACTGGGCAACCTATGGCCGCAACTACTATTCGCGCCACGACTATGAAGACATCGACAGTGCCGGCGCGCAGCAGCTGATGGACGCCGTGCGGAGCCAGCTGGCCGCCTTGCCGGGCCAGCAGTTCGAGGGCTGCACGGTGGCGCTGGCGGACGATTTCAGCTACACCGATCCCGTCGACGGCTCGGTGGCCACGCAGCAGGGCATCCGCATCATCATGACGGACGGCGCGCGCATCGTGCTGCGCCTGTCCGGCACGGGCACCGAGGGCGCCACCCTGCGTTTGTACCTGGAGCGCTATGAGGCCGATCCGACGCAGCACGCCATCCCGACCCAGCAGGCGCTGGCGGGATTGATCGCCGTGGCCGAGCAAGTGGCGCAGATCCGCGCGCGCACGGGGCGCGATGCGCCGACGGTGACGACGTAACAAAAAAGGGCGCTGTCGGGCGCCCTTTTTACGTCAGATCAAACCGGCATCATGCTTTTGCCGGGATGGCCGTCTGGCGGTAGTTGTCGACCATCTTGTAGCGCTTCGCATACAGGCCGAAAGCCAGCATGGCCACGGCGGCAAAGGCGGCGAAGAAGAACATCTGGAAGGCCGTCACGCTGATGCCGCTCTCGGCGATCTTGCCGATCACGCCTTCGTTCATGACGCTGCGGTTGACGATCAGCACCCACAGGTTGCCCACCGTGGTCGACAGATTCCAGAAGCTCATGATGGCGCCCTTCATCGACACGGGCGCCTGGCTGTACGCAAACTCCAGGCCCGTGGCCGAGACCAGCACTTCGCCGAAGGTCAGCAGCGCATACGGCAGGATCTGCCACA
Source organism: Janthinobacterium sp. GW456P (assembly GCF_002127655.1). GTDB lineage: Bacteria > Pseudomonadota > Gammaproteobacteria > Burkholderiales > Burkholderiaceae_D > Janthinobacterium. Next base: position 26,139 of record NZ_NEHB01000022.1, on the reverse strand, counting down.
TGATGGAGACGGCATTGCCGCTGTCGAGGGCCAGCTGCAGCAGGCCGATGACGATCCACGCCAGCGAGGAAAAACCGATGCCGGCCGTCATGCGGCGCAGGGCCGTCGCTTCCAGGCCGAAGCGGTTCAGCATCGGGTACAGCACCAGGTTGTTGAACGGGATCAAGAGCATCACCAGCATCGGGTTCAGCGCCTGCATCTGCGCCGGCAGGAACCAGCTCGGTTTTTCCATGGTGTTCGCCTGCACGATCCAGGTCGAGGCCTTCTGGTCGAACAGCGAGAAGAACGGCGTGACGAGGGCGAAGATGACGAGGATGCGCAGCACGGCGCGCACGCCTTCGACGGCTTCGTCCGGGTGGATGCCGCGCGCGCGTTCCAGCTGCATGGCCGTGCCGATGCTGCCGAAGGCCAGCAGCAAGACCAGCGCCGTACACGCGGAAATCACGAAGCCCCATTCGGGAATGCTGTAGAACGCATACAGGGCGCCGATCACGCCGACGTAGGCGACGTACAGGCCGGGACGCGAACCGCCGTCGACGCGCGCCAGCAGGGCCGTGCGGGCCACGCGGGTGAACGAATCGGGATTCGGCGGCGCTGGCGGCACGTGCACGTATTTCTTGGCGCCCATCCAGAAGACGATGGTGGCGGCCAGCATCATCAGGCCGGGGATGCCGAAGGCGATCGACGGGCCGAAGTCGCGCAGGAACATCGGCATCAGCAGCGAGGCGAAGAAGGAGCCGAAGTTGATGATCCAGTAGAACAGGTCGAACACCAGCTTGGCCTTGTGCTTGTTGGTCTGGTCGAACTGATCGCCGACGAACGAGGCGACGAGCGGCTTGATGCCGCCGGAACCGAAGGCGATCAGGAACAGGCCGAAATAGAAGCCGTTGACGCTGTTTTCAAACAGGGCCAGGCAGGCATGGCCCGCGCAATACACGAGGCTGAGCCAGAAGATGGTGTTGTACTTGCCGAAGAAGCGGTCGGCCAGCCAGCCGCCCAGCAGCGGGAAGAAATACACGCCGATGACGAAGGTGTGGAACACGTGCTTGGCTTCGCCCGTGCGCTGGTCGATCGGGATCATCAGCAGCAGTGTGCTGATGAGGAATGGCGTCAGGATGTTGCGCATGCCATAAAAGCTGAAGCGTTCGCAGCCTTCGTTGGCGATGATGTACGGTATTTGCCGCGGCATTTTGCCCGTGGCGGTGTGTGTCTCGGCCGATGACATTGGCTCTCCCCCAAGTTTTTTTTGTAAGCCGCGATGCTAAGGCCTGCCGCGTTTGCTTGCAACAGAAAAAACGGCCTGTCCGCTATTTCGCAGGGATTTGTAAGGTATTGATTTTCATAAAGACATTACTTTCGGCACTTGCACGGGCCGGGCGCGGCAGCGACAGCTGCAGTTGCAGCATGCCGTCCGATGCGGGGCCGTCCGCCAGGGTAAAGCCGCAGCCCAGGTACAAGGTCAATGCCGCGTGGTTGTCCTGCGCCACGGCCAGGCGCACGCGGCCCAGTTCGGGAATGGCGCAGGCATGGGCGAGGGCGGCCTGCACGAGTTGCCGTGCCGCGCCGCGCCCGCGCGCCTGCGGCGCCACGTACACGCCCCACAGGCTGGCCTTGTCATGCACGACGGCGATCAGTTCGCGGCGCAGGCCGGCAATGCCGATCAATTGTTCCCCGTCGAAAGCGCCAAATATTATTTGGCAAGGAGTGGCGCGCAAGCGCTCGGCTATCCGTGCCAGCGGCAAGCCGCTCTCCGCCGCGTACGTGGTGCAGAAGGCGGCGGGCAGCTCGGCGATGCCGGCCAGGCGCAGCGCGCGGTAGCCGCTGGCGTCGTCTGGCATGAGGGGGCGGACGGTGGTGGCGGGCATGTGGGCGAGTATCGGGCTTCGATGCCAGAAAGTAAACCTTGCGTTGCAATGACTTCGGACATAAGATATATCTTATTGCGATATATCTTAAGGAATCATCATGTTCCATCTTCTGCGCGGGATGCACCCCGTGCGCGCGACAGCCCACAGCCAGGGCGATGCGCCCGGCAGCCCTGTTGCCCGCGGGCCGAAAATGTTTGACGCGGGCACCTTGCGCTATCTGGTGCTGCAATTGATCGCCGACAAGCCGCGCCACGGCTACGACATCATCAAGGCCATCGAACAGCGTGCCGGCGGCGCATATGCGCCGAGTCCCGGCGCCATCTATCCGCTCATGCACGGCCTAGTGGGACACGGTTACGTGGCCGTCAGTCTCGATGGCAACAAGAAGCTGCACAGCATCACGCCCGAGGGACTGGCTTTCCTGGCGGCGAACCGCGCCTATGTCGACGCGATTGCCGCCAGGGTCGATGCGCCGGCCGGCGCGGACGACGATTTGCGCCACCTGATGCACGAACTGAAGGCGGCCGTGCTGGCGCGCGGGCGCGCGGGCGATGCGGATGCCGTGCGCCTGGACGCCATCCGCGCCATCCTGCGCCAGGCCCGCAGCGCTGTCGAGGCGCTGGCATGACGGCCGCGCCTGTTCCCGTGCTGACCGCGGCGCGCGAGCGCGCGATGCTGTGGCTGCTTGCGCTGACGCAATTTACCGTCATCATGGATTTCATGGTGATGATGCCGCTGGCGCCCCAGCTGATGCAGGCTTTCCACATCGGCCCGGCCGCCGTCTCGGGCGCCGTTTCCGCCTATGCCTGGTGCGCGGGGCTGTCCGGCTTGCTGGCGGCCACGTATATCGACCGCTTCGACCGCAAGAAGCTGCTGCTGACCATGTTTTGCCTGTTCACCCTGTCGAACCTGGCTTGCGCGCTGGCGCCGAACTTCCATGTGCTGCTGTGGTCGCGCGCGTTTGCGGGGCTGACGGGTGGCGTGCTGGGCGCCATGGTCATGGCCATCATCGGCGACGTGATTCCTTCCGAGCGGCGCGGCGCGGCCACCGGCATCGTCATGACCTCATTTGCCATGGCGGCCGTGGGCGGCGTGCCCATCGGCGTGGTGCTGGCTGCGCACTTTGGCTGGGCTTCGCCGTTTTTCCTGCTGGTCGTGCTGTCGCTGCTGGTCTGGCTGGGCGCGGCGCGCGTGCTGCCGTCGCTGACGGCGCACATGGGCGCCGCTGCCACGCCGCTGCGCCAGGTGCTGCCGAACCTGCTGGCGCTGTTCCGCGAGCGGCGCCACCTGAAAGCGTTCTCCTTGTCGATTGTCAACATGACGGCCGGCATGCTGGTCATTCCCTTCATTTCGCCCGTGCTGGTGGGCAATATGGGGCTGGCGCCGGCCGACGTCACCTGGGTTTACCTGGCAGGCGGCTGCGCCACGATCTTCACGGCGCGCCTGATCGGCCGCTGGGCGGACCGGGCCGGCAAGCAGCAGGTGTACCGCTGGGTCTCCCTGCTGTCGATTGCGCCGCTGCTGTTCATGACGCACTTGCCCCAGCTGCCGCTGCTGGGGCTGATGCTGGCGTTTCCCTTCTTTATGGCCTTGGTGTCGGGCCGCATGGTGCCGCTGCAGGCGCTGCTGACGACCATCCCGGAACCGCACAAGCGCGGTGCTTTCCTCAGCGCCAATTCGGCCTTGCAAAGCTTAGGCAGCGGCCTGGGCGCCTGGCTGGGCGGCCTGACCCTGCAGACGGACGCGGCCGGGCACATCAGCGGCTATGGCATCAATGGCTGGCTGGCGGCGGGCTTGTCGCTGTGGACGGTGTGGTGGGTGGCGCGCGTGGGCGGCGCGGCGCGGCAGGGGGCGCCGGCGTAGGGGATTACTGGGTGGCGATGCGCTGCATGGGCGCATTGTCCTTGCGCCATTGTTCCAGGCTGATCAGCTCACCGCTGACGACGTCGTCGACGAGGATGCGCTCGCCATCCTGGGAGACGACGAAACTCTCCCAGCGGTGCGCCGCGTCCGGCGTGTTTTCCACAAAGTTCAGGTCATAGTAGGGCTTGCCATCGATGAGGCGCACGTCGGGCGAGGTTTCCATCACGGCGCCATGGGCGCGGCCGCCCGAAGCCTTTTCGATATGCGCCGACCAGGCCTTGATTTCCGGCAAAGCCATCAGCGCATCGACGGCGCGCGCGCTCTGTTCTGGCGCCGCCGGGCTGCTCGCGGCCGGGACGTTGCCGGGATGCGGCGCGGACTGCTGGTGCAGGTAGAAAGCGCCGAGTCCGGCGGCCAGCAAGCCGGCCAGGATGCCGGCGATGATGGTGGTTTTGGAAGAAGAGGCGCGTGGCGGCATGATGGTGGCGTGAGAAAGAGGAACGATGGCGGCCATGCTAAAGCAAAACGTGCAGGCGGGCAATCGTTGAAATTTCTAAAAAGCAAGGCGAAAAAAAAGCCACCTTCCGTAGAAGATGGCTCTCGGGGCTGCCGGGCAGGCGCAGGCAGCTTTTGGTCTGCCTGTCCTGTCCCGGCGTGTGCGGCTGCGCGCGCCGTCGCCTGCGCGCGCGGCCGCGGACATTACATCATGCCGTCCATGCCGCCCATGCCGCCCATACCACCCATGCCGCCGCCCATGCCGCCGGCTGCCTTGTCGTCAGCGATTTCGCAGACCATGCAGTCGGTCGTCAGCATCAGCGAAGCGATCGAAGCGGCGTTTTGCAGCGCCGAACGGGTCACCTTGGCTGGGTCCAGGACGCCCATTTCCACCATGTCGCCATACGTGCCGTTGGCAGCGTTGTAGCCGTAGTTGCCCGCGCCAGCCAGAACGGCTGCCACGACGACCGAAGCTTCTTCGCCGGCGTTTTGCACGATCATGCGCAGTGGCTCTTCCATTGCGCGCAGGACGATCTTGATACCAGCGTCTTGATCAGCATTGTCGCCCTTGATCGCGATGTTGGCGCGTGCGCGCAGCAGAGCGACGCCGCCGCCTGGCACGATGCCTTCTTCCACGGCAGCGCGGGTCGCGTGCAGTGCATCTTCAACGCGGGCTTTTTTCTCTTTCATTTCGACTTCGGTGGCTGCGCCAACCTTGATCACGGCAACGCCGCCAGCCAGTTTGGCCACGCGCTCTTGCAGTTTTTCACGGTCGTAGTCCGAGGTCGCTTCTTCGATCTGTACGCGCACTTGTTTCACGCGGGCTTCGATCGAGGCGGCTTCGCCGGCGCCATCGATGACGATGGTGTTTTCCTTGCCCACTTCGATGCGTTTCGCCTGGCCCAGTTCGGCCAGCGTCACTTTTTCCAGGGTCAGGCCGACTTCTTCGGCGATCACCTGGCCGCCGGTCAGGATGGCGATGTCTTCCAGCATGGCCTTGCGGCGGTCGCCGAAGCCAGGGGCTTTCACTGCGCAGGTTTTCAGGATGCCGCGGATGTTGTTCACCACCAGGGTGGCCAGCGCTTCGCCTTCGATGTCTTCGGCGATGATCAGCAGTGGACGGCCAGCTTTCGCGACTTGTTCCAGTACCGGCAGCAGGTCACGGATGTTCGAGATTTTCTTGTCGCACAGCAGGACGAATGGGCTGTCCAGGACGGCAACTTGCTTTTCCGGGTTGTTGATGAAGTATGGCGACAGGTAGCCGCGGTCGAACTGCATGCCTTCAACGATGTCCAGCTCGTCGTTCAGCGACTTGCCGTCTTCCACGGTGATGACGCCTTCCTTGCCGACTTTTTCCATCGCTTCAGCGATGCGCTCGCCGATCGATGCATCGGAGTTGGCCGAGATCGAACCGACTTGGGCGATTTCCTTGGTGGTGGTGCAAGGACGGGCGATTTTCGCCAGTTCTTCGACGGTCGCCGCAACGGCCTTGTCGATACCGCGCTTCAGGTCCATCGGGTTCATGCCGGCGGCAACGAACTTCATGCCTTCGCGCACGATGGCTTGTGCCAGCACGGTCGCGGTGGTGGTGCCGTCGCCGGCGTTGTCGCTGGTGCGGGAAGCAACTTCCTTGACCATTTGCGCGCCCATGTTCATGAGCTTGTCTTTGAGTTCAACTTCTTTCGCTACCGACACACCATCCTTGGTGACGGTAGGGGCGCCGAACGAGCGCTCCAGCACCACGTTGCGGCCTTTCGGGCCCAAGGTGACTTTGACTGCGTTGGCGAGGATGTTGACGCCTTCGACCATCTTGGCGCGCGCTGCGTCGCCGAATACTACTTCTTTAGCTGCCATGTTCAATTCTCCTGAGTTTCGGGATGTATCTGTCTACAACGTGGAAACAATTACTTGACGACGATCGCCATGATGTCTTCTTCGCGCATGACCAGCAGCTCATCGCCGTCAACTTTGACGGTTTGGCCGGCGTACTTGCCGAACAGGACGCGGTCGCCCACTTTGACATCCAGAGGACGGACTTTGCCGTCGTCGAGAATCTTGCCATTGCCTACGGCAAGGACTTCGCCTTGATCCGGTTTTTCAGCAGCTGCATCAGGAATGATGAGGCCGGACGCAGTTTTGGTTTCCTGGTCGAGGCGTTTGACGATGACGCGATCGTTCAATGGGCGCAGATTCATACAAAACTCCTTAAAGTTCAATGGATAGGTGTTGCTAAATGAATACATGCCTGGCACAGCGCCAGGCGTGCTTTCAGTGACCGCCGTTGAAAGCAGCCCGCAACGGTCAAGCAAACCCCATGGCATCGTGTGCATGCCGGCGCTGGGCAGTGGTGGCATCGCGGCGTCGCCCGCCGCGTAGCGTTCCCTGCTGTTGCCCGGCAGACACCATCATGTCTTGAGGATTGCTACGAAAGAGTTTGTTAGCACTCTCTACTAACGAGTGCTAATTATAGGGACGGTAGGGGGCTTATTCAAGGGCTTATTCTCCGGGAAGATCAGCATCAACGTTCTGCGCAGCCTGCATTGACGCAGGGTTTGCGCAAACGCAAGCCTCGTTCGCGGGCGTCAGCAACAGGCGCGACTCTAGCATGCCCGTCAGGCGAACGGCGTTCCTGTACGCACAGGAAACAGAGTTTTGCTATGGACTTTGATAAGATGATTGCAATTGCGTATCAATATTCCCCCTGTACCAGAAAGCACACCATGCCATCGACTCTTTCCCGTCCCGCCCTGCGCCTGCTCGGTGCCGCCATCGTCGGCCTCGCCTGCCTGGGCAATGCCGCCGCGCAAACGCCCACCATTCTCGACGAGATCACCGTGGCGACCCTGACGCCGCTGGAAAAGGAAAGGCTGCTCAACGAGCTGTTCAACGACTTGAACAAGGATGACGACGACCAGGAAGCCCACGTGTGGGACAACGGCGGCGACAGCGGCGCGCGGGTGAAGGTCACGTATAACTTCAGCAACTCCGGCATGACGGAACACAGCCTGAAGGCGCATGTCTGCCGCGACCTGAAATTTGTCGTCACGGCGGCCGGCAAGTCGCAGGACCTGAGCCGCCGCACCTGCTCGCAGAACAGCGGACGCTGGGATGTGCAGGGCAAGGACCCGGCGCCCGTCGTGTATCCGCCCTTCCTGTCCGACGTGACCATCGCCAAGCTGAATGCGAAGGAACAGAAATCCTTGCTGACGGCCGCCGTGCGCACCTTGAAAGATGAAGAGGATGGCAAGAGTCGCCAGTGGAGCAACAAGGGACTGGGCAATGCGCAAGCGCTGGTCGTGACCTTGACGCCGTCAGGGACGGACGCCAAGCCGGGTAGTTACCGCACCTGCCGCGACTTGACGATGGTGCTCGACGGCAAGGGTGGCAAGCAGGAATTGCGCCGCCGTTCCTGTGAAAACCGTTATGGCGCACTCGATATCGAGCCTGATTACGTCGACGAGTAAGCCTGCGCGCGGACGGCGTCCGCGGCAGCGCGGACGATGCGTGCAGATGGCGAAAAGCGCCGGAAAAAGCGTGTATTTCACGGCAACTGACCTGCATTGATGTAAATATGTGTGACAGCGGCGTGATTCGATTGACGCCCATGGAGCGTCCGCCCTATAGTGGCGGGATGATTTYCGAATTCAACGAATTATCCGACAAAATAGGCCTGCTGGCCGAAATGACCCATGCGCTGCGTCGTGAAAACGCGCAACTGCGCAAGGACAATGCCGCGCTGGCCGCCGAGAACGCCCTGTATGTGCAGCGCATGCGCGAGGCGCAGGAGCGGGTCGAGGCCTTGCTGGAAAAAATTCCCGAACTGGTGCAAGCCGGCCTGGAGCAAGCCGCCTCGGAAGCGGGTGCCTATCTTGCCGAGAACGAGAAGGAAGCGTAATGCCGCGTGTCGATGTCAATATCATGGGCCAGTCCTACAGCATGGTGTGCCGCGACGGCGAAGAGCGCGCGCTGCGCGAAGCGGCGATCTATCTCGATAGCAAAATGAAAGCCATCCGCGACGCGGGCAAGGTCAAGGGCAACGACCGCATCGCCGTGCTGGCCGCCCTGGGCGTGGCCGCGGAATTCCTTTCCGTGAAGTCGCCGCAGGGGCCGTTGTCGGAATTGACGATCCTGGAAGTGAAGCAGAAAATATCGGCCATGCACACCGTATTGGACAGTGCCCTGACGCCCCAGGAGAACCTTTTTTAAGCGCGTACGCGACGATTTGTCTTTGCGATGCGCGATCAAAGGAGTAAACTTGGGTCTACCCTGCGGTGTTCGCGATTGCCATATATTCCTTGAACCATTTATGCGCATCGGTTGCGAATTTTGTTTGATGGGAGTGAGCGTCGCTCGTTCGACGAACCCGAAATTGAACTAACGTGACCACCTTGAACCGTTTGGTTCGGGATGCCGGCATAGCGGCACAGGCGGGGCCCAATTTGCAGTATAAAGAAAACGGTTGCAGCATCATGCGCAACCGTTTTTTTACGCCTGTTGCTTTTGATAGGGAATGAACATGAAACAATACTGGCTGATGAAATCCGAACCCGATGAAGTGAGCATCGACGACCTGATGGCCGCGCCCGGGCACACCATGCCCTGGTTCGGCGTGCGCAACTACCAGGCGCGCAACTTCATGCGTGACGGCATGCAGGTTGGCGACGGCGTGCTGTTTTATCACTCGAGCTGCCCGCAGCCGGGCGTGGCGGGCGTGGCTGAAGTGGCCAGCGGCGCGTATCCCGATCACAGCCAGTTTGAAGAGGGCGGCAAGTATTTCGATGCCAAGGCCACGCAAGAGCAGCCGCGCTGGATCAGCGTCGACGTGCGCGGCCTGAAGAAGACGGCGCTGTTGCCCCTGTCCGCGATGCGCCAGATGCCGGAGCTGGAAGACATGCTGCTGCTGAAGAAGGGCAGCCGGCTGTCGATCACGCCGGTGACGCCGGCGCAATGGAAAGCCATTACCGGCAAGCTGGCAAGCTAGCCCTCGACCCGGTTGCGGCCGTTGTGCTTGGCCCGGTACAGGGCCTGGTCGGCGCTGGCGAGCAATTGTTCCGGCGTCTGTCCTGCGTCATGCAGTGCCAGGCCGATGCTGGCCGTCACGAAGCCGCCGCGCGACGGTGCGTGGACGATGGCGGCAGCGGCGATGGCTTCCTGCATCTTGTGCGCCACGGCCAGCGCGCCCGCGCCATCGGTGGCGGGCAGGAGGGCGGCAAACTCCTCGCCGCCGAAGCGGGCCGCCAGGTCGCTGGCGCGCGGCAGCGCGGAATGCAGGGCCGCCGCGATCCGCACCAGGCAGGCGTCGCCATACGGGTGGCCGAAGCTGTCGTTGAGGCTTTTGAAGAAATCGATATCGATGATCAGCAGCGCCAGCGGCTGATGGTTGCGCGCGGCGCGCTGCCACTCCAGCTGCAGCGCCTGGTCGAAGCAGCGGCGGTTGGCGATGCCCGTCAAGCCATCGGTCAGCGACAGCTTTTCCAGCTTGTCATGCGCCGCGCGCAAGGCCAGTTCGCTTTGCATGTAGCGGCTTTGCAGGGTGGCCGAGCGCAGCGCGTGGACCAGCAGCGCGACGAACAGCGACGCCGCCGCCAGGTAGAAGTGCGTGCGCATGACGGCAAAGCCCAGGCCCAGCAAGGCGGCCGTAAAGAAGATGGGACTGAAATTGTCGATCAGCAGGGTCAGCTTTTGCGGGACACGCTGGGCCGGTATCCTTGCCATCCCCGATGGCGCCGCCGGGACGCGCGTGGCCAGCAGCACCAGCAGCAGGAACGGCAGGCCCGGCAGCACTTCGCTCCACGCTTGCGTCACGCCATGCAAGGTCAGATAGTTATATGCGGCCGCGCAGCCGGCATAGCACCATAAAAACACCGTCAGCGACAGGTAAAAGCGGCCTTGCCCGCCATCGCGGCGGTGCGCCAGCAGGCGCAGCGAGGCGCAGCAGGCCAGCGCCAGGTTTTCCACGTTGTAGGTCAGCACCAGCAGGCTGGCGGGAATCGGCGCGATGGAGCGCTGGTCGAAGGGCGACACGGAAAAGATGGCCATGTAGGCCAGGTAGGCTGCCAGCGCCACCTGCACGGCGTCGAGCCATTGCAGGGTGCGCGAGGGAGGGCCGTGCGTCACGGACGACATGGCCAGCAGCAGGGGCGCGCCATACATGAAATAGGCGAAATCGGAAAAATACGTGGCGTCGGAGGCCACTTGTCCGCTCAGGTCTTGCCAGGCCGACAGTAGCATGCCCGTGCTCCAGAACAGCATGGCCACGGCGAACAGGGCCCAGCCTGCCCTGGCGGCGCCTGCCGCGCTGGCGTAGGCGCAGCGGCAGCAGGCGGCCAGCGCCAGCAGGGGCGAGACAATGTTGAACGCGTAGCTGACCCAGGGGGCGCGCGTGCCGGCCCAGGCCGTCAATGCCAGCTGGGCCAGCACATAGCAGGCGCCCAGCGTGATCGAGCATGTCAGTTTTCGCCCTGCAGGCGGCATGGCAAGGCACTCCCCGGTGGCATGCCCTGGTCAGGCGGCACGTGAAAACGATGATACCCAGATGTCAACAGCAAGTCTATTCCACAAGGAAATTTTATTGCGCCGGGGGAAGTGGTGCGGAGGGGACGTGGCGCGCCTGCCTGGCGCGCCACCGGGGGACGCGTGCTTACGTGTTTGCCGGGCGGGCCTTGGTGGGCGGCGTGCCCATCACCTGGCTTTTATACGCCCAGACCAGCAGCGCGATGGCGCCGACGATCATCGGCAGCGACAGCATCTGGCCCGAGGTGATCGGCACGCCCAGCCACACGACTTCCCAGTCCGGCGTGCGGAAGTATTCCGTGAAGAAGCGGGCGCAGCCGTACAGCAGGGTGAACATGGCGCCCACGGCCATGCGCGGACGCTGCTTGCGCGCATACAGCCACAGGATGATGAACACCAAAATGCCGTCGACCAGCATCTGGTAGATCGGCGACGGGTGCACGGGATACGGAATGCCCGGCCACTGCATGGCCCACGGCAGGGTTTCCGGTGCGATGCGGCCCGGCAGTTCGGCGTTGATGAAGTTGCCCAGGCGGCCGGCCGCGTAGCCGAGCGGCACCAGCGGCGCGATGAAGTCGAGCACGTCGAACAGGTTGCGGCCCGCCTTGCGGCTCCACAGGTACATGGCCAGGATGACGCCGAGGAAGCCGCCATGGAAGGACATGCCGCCATGCCAGACCATGAAGATCTCGAGCGGATTGTGCAGGAAGTATTCGGGACGGTAGAACAGCACTTCGCCCAGGCGCCCGCCGATCACCACGCCCAGCATGCCGTAGAACAGCATGTCGTCGAGGTCTTCCTTCTTCCAGCCCAGCACGGCGATATGCGGCTGCTTGATGCGCACTCTGCCCAGAATAATGAACAGGGCAAAAGCCAGCACATACATCAGGCCGTACCAGTGCACGGCAAGCGGGCCGATCTGGATGGCTATCGGGTTGGGCATCGGGTGTATCAGCATGGGGTTTCTTTCTTTGTTTAAAGCCAAGGTGGCGTAGTATGGGGGCGCTTGCGGTTTTTTGCCTTAGCGGCCACTTAATTTAATCGGCGTTTAATCGGCGGCAGCGCTGATCTGCCTGCGCAACAGCGTCAGGAAACCTTGCAGCACGGCGGACGGATTGTCGCGGCGCCAGGCCAGGCCCGTCTCCACCAGCGGCGTGGCATCCTGCAGCGGCCTGTATTCTACGCCCGGGCGCATCAGATTCGATACCGATTGTGGCACAAGCGCGATGCCCATGCCAGCCGAGACGAGGCTGACGATGGTTTGCATCTGGATCGCTTCCTGGCCGATCTGCGGCGTGATGCCGGCCGCGCGGAACACGCCGAGGATGGCGTCGTGCAGGGCGGGCGAGATCGCGCGCGGGAAAATGATCAGGGGCAGGGGCGGCAGGTCGCGCAGGCGCACGGGCCCCGGCGTATTCAAAATGTCCAGGCCGGACGGCGCGGCCAGCACCAGCGGCTCGGCCAGCACGGGCAGGTAGTCGAGTTCCCCTTTGGCCTTCTCGGGCAGGGGCGGGATCAGCAGGCCCGCATCCGTGCGCCCGGCCAGCAATTCATCGAGCTGCAGGTCCGAGGTGGCTTCCTGCAGCGCGATCTGTACTTGCGGATAGGCTGTTTGGTAGGCGCGCAGCAATGGCGGCAGCACGCTGTAGTCGGCCGACGAGACAAACGCCAGGCTCAAACGTCCCGCCTCGCCCTGCGCGGCCCGTCGTACCAGCGCGGGTAAATCGAGCGCCTGCGCCAGCAGCCGGCGCGCCTCGGGCAGCAGGGCCGTGCCCGCCGGCGTCAGCTGCACTTCGCGGCGCGTGCGCACGAACAGCGCTGCGCCCAGCAACTCTTCCAGCGCCATGATGGTTTGCGACAGCGGCGGCTGCGTCATGTGCAGGCGCGCGGCGGCGCGGCCGAAGTGCAATTCCTCGGCGACGGTGACGAAATAGCGCAACTGGCGCAGTTCAAGGTTCATATGCGTTTCCATGCAGATTGATTACTGTGATATGTAAAACGACTCACAGGAGCGTGCATCATATATTTGACAGTGGGGCGCGCGCAAGGCAATCTGGCGTACCCCCACTGCATGCAGGGTTTTGCTGCGAACTTTTCTGCAAACCCGCGCAGTCAGGCATCAATCATCCTTGGAAGGACCCCATCATGCCGCAATACCGCTCCCGCACCACCACCCACGGCCGCAACATGGCTGGCGCCCGCGCCCTGTGGCGCGCCACCGGCATGAAGGATGGCGACTTCGACAAGCCGATCATCGCTGTCGTCAACTCGTTTACCCAGTTCGTGCCCGGCCACGTGCACTTGAAAGACCTGGGACAGATGGTGGCGCGCGAGATCGAAAAAGCGGGCGGCGTGGCCAAGGAATTCAACACCATCGCCGTCGATGACGGCATCGCCATGGGCCACGGCGGCATGCTGTATTCGCTGCCCTCGCGCGACCTGATCGCCGATTCCGTCGAATACATGGTCAACGCCCACTGCGCCGACGCCATGGTCTGCATCTCGAACTGCGACAAGATCACGCCGGGCATGCTGATGGCCGCCATGCGCATCAACATCCCCGTGGTGTTTATTTCCGGCGGTCCGATGGAAGCGGGCAAGGTCGTCAAGGTGGTCAATGGCAGCCAGAAGATCATCAAGCTGGACCTGGTCGACGCCATGATCAAGGCGGGCGACAGCACCGTCTCCGACGCCGACGTGGCGGAGATCGAGCGCTCGGCCTGCCCCACCTGCGGCTCGTGCTCCGGCATGTTTACGGCCAACTCGATGAACTGCCTGACGGAGGCACTGGGCCTGGCCCTGCCCGGAAACGGCACCATCCTGGCCACGCACTCGGACCGCCAGCAGCTGTTCCTGCGCGCCGGCCGGCTGATCGTGGAACTGGCCAAGCGCCACTACGAGCAGGACGATTATTCGGTGCTGCCACGCTCGATCGCCACCAAGGCCGCGTTCGAGAACGCCATGGCGCTCGACGTCTCGATGGGCGGCTCGACCAATACCGTGCTGCACTTGCTGGCCGCCGCGCACGAGGCGGAAGTCGAGTTTACGATGGCCGACATCGACCGCATTTCGCGCAAGGTGCCGTGCCTGTGCAAGGTGGCGCCGATGACGGACAAATACCATATCGAGGACGTGCACCGCGCGGGCGGCATCGTGGGGATACTGGGCGAACTGGCGCGCGCCGGCCTGCTCAATACCACCTTGCCGACCATCCACGCGCCGACCCTGGCCGACGCCATCGCGCAAAACGACATCAAGTGCACCGACGATCCGGCCGTGCATGAACTGTTCCGCGCCGCGCCGGGCGGCGTGCCGACGCAGACGGCGTTCTCGCAGTCGGAGCGCTTCGCCGCTGTCGACACGGACCGCAGCACGGGCTGCATCCGCGACAAGGCGCACGCCTACTCGCAGGATGGCGGTCTGGCCGTCCTGTACGGCAACCTGGCCGAAAAGGGCTGCATCGTCAAGACGGCGGGCGTCGATGAAAGCATCTTGAAATTCTCGGGCAAGGCGCGCGTGTTCGAAAGCCAGGATTCCGCTGTTGAAGCGATTTTGGCCGATACCGTGCATGAAGGCGACGTCGTCATCATCCGCTACGAAGGCCCGAAAGGCGGCCCCGGCATGCAGGAAATGCTGTATCCGACCTCGTACATCAAGTCGAAGGGCCTGGGCAAGGCGTGCGCGCTGTTCACGGACGGGCGCTTCTCGGGCGGCTCCTCGGGCCTGGTGATCGGCCACGCCTCGCCGGAAGCGGCCGAAGGCGGCGCCATCGGCCTGGTGGAAGAGGGCGACTTCATCGACATCGACATCCCCGAGCGCACCATCAAGCTGCGCATCACGGATGCCGAGCTGGCCGCGCGCCGCGCCGCCATGGAAGCGAAGGGCGACGCTGCCTGGCTGCCCGTCAACCGCGACCGCTATGTGTCGCAGGCGCTGCAGGCGTATGCGGCGCTGACGACGTCGGCCGACCGGGGGGCCGTGCGGGATCTGTCGCAGCTGAAAAAACGCTGATCTGTTGCATAAGTGCGACGGCCGGCCCCGTTTGACTATGCGGGGCCGCCTGTCGTTACATCGCCTTACAAACAACATGGTCATGGGCGCGCAGTTGGGGCAGAATATGAGTGCCTGATAGACGACATTGCGTGACTACATTGAAACGCTTGATCTAGGCTCGTGGTGCATCTGCGGAAACACAGTAAAATGCCGCAGGAAGTAACTTTGGAGAAAAGACAATGAAACGTTTTATGTTGGTGAGTGTATTGGCCGTTTCGGCTCTGGCATCGCAAGCAGCGTTGGCCAATCCTGATTTGGCGAAAGCCAAGAACTGCATGGCTTGCCATGCGGTGAGCACGAAACTGGTGGGTCCTGCGTATAAAGACGTGGCGGCCAAGTATGCCGGTCAGAAAGACGCGGAAGCCAAGCTCGTGGCGAAAGTCATGAAGGGCGGTTCCGGCACCTGGGGCGCGATCCCGATGCCAGCCAACCCGCAAGTGAGCGATGCGGAAGCCCACACCCTGGTTAAATGGGTACTGGCACAGAAATAATCTGTGCCGCAATACCTGTAATTAGCGCGCCGGCAATCCCGGCGCGTTTTTTTTGCCGGTAGCCTGCAGATTCCCCATGCCCGCCAAGGTCGCCCGCACGGCTTCGTCCAGCGGCGTATGCGGCTCCCGGCCCAGCACGGCCAGCAGCCGCGCATTGTCCATGGACAAGGGCGTTTGCCACAGATAGCGCATTTCGCGCATTTCACGCAAGGTCGCCATGAAGGGCGAGGCCAGCGCCACCAGCCACCACGGAAAACGCCGGATGGCGGGCGCAGCTCCTGTCGCCTGCTCCACCACGCGGGCAATCGCGCCCGTCATTTGCCGGCCATCGTGGTCCCAGTGACCGGCCATGTGAAAGCGCGCAAACGCGGGCAAGGTGGCGCGTATGGCCAGCAATTGCACCATCGTGCGCGCCACGTCGGGCAGGTAGGACCACTGGTGGCCCACGCCGGGCGCGCCCGGATACAGGATGCTGCGCACGGGCTGTCCCGGTTTCACCAGTCCCTGCGAAAACCAGTTATTGCCGGCGCGGGGGCCGAAGAAGTCGCCCGCGCGCACGATCAGCACGCGCGCGCCCTGGGTGCTGGCCCGTTCCAGCCGCGCTTCCAGTTCCACGCGGATGGCGCCCTTGCGCGTCTGCGGATGCTGCGGCGCGTCTTCCGCCAGCACGGGAAAGGCATCCGGGCCGAAGTTGTAGACGGTGCCGGGCAGCACGATGGTGGCGCCTTCGGCCATCGCCGCGGCGATGGTGTTGTCGAGCATGGGCAGCACCAGCCGGCCCCAGTGCCGGTAGCCGGGCGGGTTGACGGCGTGGACGATGACGGCGCAGCCTTTGGCGGCCGCCATCACGTCTGCGCGCGCCAGCGCGTCGCCGCGCAGCCATTCAATGCGGTCGCCGCGCGCCGGCTGTGTTTCTCCCCGCTTCATGGCGCGCACCTGCCAGCCCGCCGCCGCCAGCTGGCGTACCATTTCGCCGCCGATGCCGCCTGTGGCGCCCAGTACCAATGCCGTTTTTGTCGTGTCCATCATGACCTCCGTGTGGTTGATGACGCCAGTATCTGCCGTACAAGGCTAATTGGAAATTGACGAACATCGCGTACAGGCTATACATTTATGCATGACCAAGTTGACACCATGAACCCATCGATTGCCTGGGAATACTACCGTTCGCTGCTGGCCGTGCTCAAGCACGGCTCCCTGTCCGGCGCCGCGCGCGCGCTGGCCATCACGCAGCCCACCGTGGGCCGGCATATCGCCGCCCTGGAGCAGGCGCTGGGCGCCACCCTTTTTACACGCTCCCAGCTGGGTTTGCTACCGACGGAAGTGGCCCTGGCCCTGCGTCCCCATGCGGAAACCATGGAACATACTGCCGCCCTGATGGAACGCGCCGCCAGCAGCCAGGGGCAGGGCGTGGCCGGCGTCGTGCGCATCGCTGCCAGCGAAGTGGTGGGCGTGGAAGTGCTGCCGCCCATCCTGGCCCGCTTGCGCGAACGCTATCCGGGCCTGATCATTGAATTGGTATTGAGCAACAAGGTGCAGGATTTGCTGCGCCGGGAAGCGGACATCGCCGTGCGCATGCTGCGTCCGCGCCAGGAACAGCTGGTGGCGCGCAAGGTGGGCGAGATCGAACTGGGCCTGCATGCGCACGCCGATTATCTGGCGCGCCATGCCGTCATCGGCTACGACGAGGCGAGCCCCTTCGTGCGCAACGCGGGCGCGGCCTTTCAGGGATTTACGCGGGAAAACTTTGCCTGGCGCAGCGACAGCGACCTGGCGCAACTGGCATGGATACGGGCGGGCGCCGGCATCGGCGTGTGCCAGGCGGGCCTGGCGGTGCGCGATCCGGCCCTGCGGCGCGTGCTGCCGCAAGCGTTTTCGCTGCCGATGGAAACCTGGGTCACCATGCATGAAGACTTGCGCGGCAGCCTGCGCTGCCGCGCCACCTTCGACGCGCTGGCCGAAGGCTTGCAGGCTTACGTGGCGACGCAGCCGCTTACTTGACCACTTCCATCTTGGTCTTCTTGCCTTCGCGGTAGGTGAACAAGGTCAGCGCGCCATCCTTGATGTCGCCGTTGGCATCGAACGAGATCGGACCCGTCACGCCCTGGTAGTGCACCTTGGCCAGATACGGCAGGTAGACGGACGGTTTCGACGATTTCGCATCCTGCATGGCGGTGGCCATGGTCATCACGGCATCGTAGACGTATGGCGCGTACAGCTGCACTTCCATATTGTATTTCTGCTTGTAGCGGGCGCGGAATTCGTCCATGCCTTTTTGCTGCGCGCCCGTCACGCCGCCCGCTTCCGCGCAGGTGACCATGTCTTCGCCCACGGCGTCGCCCGCCAGCTTGCCCAGCGGTTCCGTGCACAGGCCGTCGCCGCCCATGAACTTGGCCTTGATGCCCAGCGCCTTCATCTGGCGCAGCATGGGGCCGCCCACGGAATCCATGCCGCCAAAGAAGATCAGGTCGGGATTTTTCGACTTGATGCTGGTCAAAATCGCATTGAAGTCGGTCGCGTTGGCATTGGTAAATTCCTTGCCGACGATTTGCACGCCGGGTGCCGCCTTTTTTGCGCCCTTGACGAACTGTTCCGCCACGCCCTGGCCGTAGGCCGTGCGGTCGTCGATGACGGCGATTTTCTTCGCCTGCAGCTTGCCCACGGCATACGCGCCCAGGGTGCCTCCAAGCTTGTTGTCATTGGCCACGACGCGGAAGGCCGTGTTGAATTTTTGCTGGGTATAGGTCGGGTTGGTGGCGGCCGGCGAAATCTGCGGAATGCCGGCATTGAAGTAAATGCGCGAGGCGGGTATCGTCGTGCCCGAGTTCAGGTGGCCGACCACGCCGTTGACCTTGGCGTCGACCAGCTTTTGCGCCACGGCCGTGCCCTGCTTGGGATCGGCCGCGTCATCTTCGGGCACCAGCACGAATTTCACGGCTTTGCCGTCGATCTTGAAGCCTTTGGCGTTCAAATCCTCGATCGCCATCTTGGCCGCGTTCTCGTTATCCTTGCCCAGGTGGGAACTGGCGCCAGAGACCGGGGCGACGTGGCCGATCTTGATGATTTCCTGCGCGCCCGCATGGCCGGCAAAAGCGAGGGCGAGGGCGAGAGGAAGGACTTTGGTCTTGAGCAGCATAAACATTCTCCAATGGATAAAGATACGGCGGCGTCTCGTGAAAAACCGCTTCGACAGGCGGTGCGTGTGAAGAAAGGTACAACAAAAAACAGGCGGCGCAAAGCCGCATTTCGGGCTTTTTGCATTTTGTCGCAACAATCACCAAAGTGAGGCGCGATGCACCGATTTCGCAGGCGCGCGCGCACCAAAGAATGGCGTTGGAGGAAAGAATAGGGTAGGTCGGGCAGGTCGGGTTAGCGCGCAGCGCGTAACCCGACATGCCGCGGCATGCTCAGGGCTGCGCCGGCGGATGCAGATGCCCGAGCTCATGGCTGACCGCGTGCGCCACGATCTGTTCCAGCGATTGCTGCAAGTCTGCGCGCAGGGCGCCGCGCATGCCGATCAGGGCGTTTTGCAGCGCCGTCTGCAGCACGTGGGCGATGCGCTCTTCCAGCAGATGGTCGATCTTGCCTTGCACCTGATGCAGGATGCGCTGCGTCAGCCGCTGTTCGATGGCGTCCCAGTCGGGTTGCGCCACCGCTGGCGGCAATGCCGGCATTGCCGCGACAGCAGGCTCTACTGGGCTGGCGGGAGCCGCCTCCGGCCCCAGCAGCACCTCCGTCAGCAGGGGAATGCCCTGGTCGAATGGCGGCTGGTTCATGTTTTACCCGCGACGAAATGCGTCGGCTGCACGTCCTGCTGGCGGTAGTGCAGGAAGCGCTGGCGGCCCGCCTGCGCATCTTGCTCATCCATGGAAACGATCTCGAAGACGCGCTGGAACTGCGCGTAATTGGCGGGCGGCAACTGCGACAGGTTGACGAGGATGTCGTGGTGCGGCAGCTCGGCCGCCGCGTCATCGGTCAGGATGATGGGCGTTTGCGGGGCCAGCGGGTCGCCGGCCAGCACGTGCGGCAGGAAATCCGTGGCGGAAATGGTCCACATGGCGCTGTTCAAGGCGTCGAGCTGGCTGCCGTCTTGCACCAGCACGACCACCTTGTTGCCGGCCATATATGCCTTGCGTGCCAGGCGGCAGGCGTAGGCCAGCTTGTCCGGCACGTTGCTGTGAAAATCGACGCGGCTCATGGCGGGATTCAAGCTGCCATGCCGCTGTGGCGCAGCAGGGCGTCGATCGACGGTTCGCGGCCGCGGAAGGCCGTGAACGATTCCAGCGCCGGGCGCGAGCCGCCGACGGACAGGATTTCCTGCAGATAACGCTTGCCCGCCGCCGTGGTGGCGGCCGGTCCCAGCGCGCGGGCTTCCTCGAAGGCCGCATAGGCGTCGGCGGACAGCACCTCGGCCCATTTGTAGCTGTAGTAGCCGGCCGCGTAGCCGCCGGCAAAGATATGCCCGAAGGAATTCTGGAAGCGGTTGAAGGCGGGCGGGATGAGCAGCGCGAATTTGGCGCGCACGCCGTCGATCAGCTGCTGCACGGTCTGGCCCGTGCCGGCATCGTAGTCATAGTGCAGATGCATGTCGAGCAGGGAGAACTCCACTTGGCGCAGGGTTTGCAGGCCGGACTGGAAATTCTTGGCCGCCAGCATCTTGTCGTACAGCGCGCGCGGCAGCGGCTCGCCCGTGACGGCATGCGCCGTCATGTGTTCGAGCACTTCCCATTCCCAGCAGAAGTTTTCCATGAATTGCGACGGCAATTCCACGGCATCCCATTCGACGCCGGCGATGCCCGACACGCCCAGCTCGTCGACGACGGTCAGCATATGGTGCAGGCCGTGGCCGAACTCGTGGAACAGGGTGATGACTTCATCGTGGGTGAACAGGGCAGGCTGTGCCTTGCCGTCGAGCACGGCCGGTTCCGTGAAATTGCAGGTCAGGTAGGCGATCGGCGTTTGCACGCGGTGCGCGTCGGCGCGGCGGCCGCGCGCGTCGTCCATCCAGGCGCCGCCGCTCTTGCCCGCGCGCGCATACAGGTCCAGGTAGAACTGGCCCACCAGCTGGCCGTCGCGCTCGATGCGGTAAAAACGCACGTCCGGGTGCCAGACGGGCGCCGTATCGGGCTTGATCTCGACCGCGAACAGGTTCTGGATCTGGCGGAACAAGCCGTCGATCACCTTGTGTTCAGGGAAATACTGTTTGACTTCCTGGGCCGAGAACGCATAGCGGCGTTCCTGCAGCTTTTCGGACGCGTACGGCACGTCCCACGCCTGCAGTTCGGCGATGCCCAGCTCTTCGTGGGCGAATTGCTTCAGTTCGGCCAGGTCCTTTTCGGCGAACGGACGCGCGCGCTTGGCCAGGTCTTCCAGGAAGGCGATGACTTGCGCGGGCGAGGTGGCCATCTTGGATACCAGCGACACTTCGGCGAAATTGGCGTAGCCGAGCAGTTTGGCTTCCTCGTCGCGCAGTTTCAGCAAGGTGACGATGTTGTGCGTATTGTCCCAGTCCTCTTTCTTGCTGAAGACGTCGCCCTGGTCCGACGCCTTGGTGGCGTTGGCGCGGTAGATCGTTTCGCGCAGCGCGCGGTTGTCGGCAAACTGCAGGATCGGGTAATAGGACGGGAAGTGCAGCGAGAATTCATAGCCTGGCTTGCCGGCCTTTTCGGCGGCGGCGCGCGCGGCCGCCTTCACGTCGTCGGGCAGGCCGGCCAGCTCGGCTTCGTTCTCGACCAGCAATTTGTAGTCATTCGTGGCATCGAGCACGTTTTCGGAAAAACGCGTACCGACGGCCGCATGTTCTTCCTGGATGGCGCCAAAGCGCTCTTTTTTGTCCTCGGTCAACTCGGCGCCGCCCAGGCGGAAGTCGCGCACGGCATTCTCGACGATGCGCCGGCGCGCCGGCGACAAGCCGGCGAAAGCGGGGCTGGCCTGCAGCTGCTTGTATTTACCGAAGAGGATTTCGTTCTGGCCCAGCTCGGTCAAGAACTCCGTCACCTTGGGCAGGTTCGCATTGTAGGCGGCGCGCAGTTCCGGCGTATCGATCACGCTATTTAAATGGTTGACGATGCTCCAGGCGCGGCCCAGGGTTTCGGCGATCTGGTCCTGGGGCGCGACGAAGTTTTCCCAGCTCACTTCTTCCATGGGCGCTTCCAGCCGCGCCACCGTGGCGCGTGCCTGTTCCAGCAGGGTATCGATGGCAGGCGTGACATGCTCGTGCGTGATCGCATCGAAGCGTGGCAGGCCGGAAAAATCAAGCAGGGGATTGGTGTTCATCGTCGGTTCGTCCATTCTGTCTTCATATATGGGGCGCCCGCAACGTTCATGGCAGTTCAACGCTGCCATGGACGTTCTCTGCGGCGTCCCTCTTTAAATGCGTTCTGCCGCTTCCACGGTATTCATAAGCAACATGGTGATCGTCATCGGACCCACGCCACCGGGCACGGGGGTGATGTGGGAAGCGATTTCTTTCACTCCGGCAAAATCCACGTCGCCGCACAGCTTGCCGTCATCGTCGCGGTTCATGCCCACGTCGATGACGATGGCGCCCGGCTTGACCATGTCGGCCGTCAGGGTGTTGCGGCGGCCGACGGCGGCCACGACCACGTCCGCCTGGCGCGTGTACAGACCCAGGTCCGGGGTCGCGCTATGGCAGATGGTGACGGTAGCGTTCGCTTGCAAGAGCAGCAGTGCCATCGGCTTGCCGACCGTGTTGCTGCGGCCGATGACGACGGCATGCTTGCCGCGCAAGTCCACGCCCGTGCTTTCGATCAGTTTCATGCAGCCATACGGCGTGCACGGGCGGAAGCCGGGCAGGCCCGTCATCAGTTCGCCGGCGCTCAGCACCGAGTAGCCATCCACGTCTTTCGTCGTGGCGATCGCTTCGATGACCTTGTGCGGATTGATGTGCTTGGGCAAGGGCATCTGCACGAGGATGCCGTGGATGGCCGGATCCGCGTTCAAGCTGGCGATGCGTGCCAGCAAGTCCGCTTCGGACAGGTCCGCTTCATATTTCTCCAGCACCGAGTGGAAACCCACGTCGCCGCACGCCTTGACCTTGTTGCGCACATATACCTGGCTGGCCGGGTCTTCGCCGACGAGGATCACGGCCAGGCCGGGCTGGCTGCCCTTGGCGGTGAGGGCGGCGGCGCGCGTGGCGATTTCGCTGCGCAGTTTTTGGGAGAGGGCGATTCCGTCGATCAGTTGTGCTGGCATGGTAGTGGATGAGAGCTGGTGGGAGGGAAAAGCAGATTATAAAGCCGGGCGGCGCAAAGGGGCGGTTTTGGCGCTCATGCTATCAAATGCAAAGTGCAAAGGCGTAAAACGGCGGGCCGGAGGCGCGGGCCTGAGAAAATGCCGATGGCGGCGTTGCAGCTCCTTGCCGTACATGCGTACTGTCTGCGTCGCTGCGCCTTGCCCTCGACATTTTCAGGCCCGCTTGGCCCGAGGAGCCTGTTCGGGCGACTGGGGTTGTCATCCATTTTGCCGATATGAGTGCATGTTGCCGCCATCTTTGGTACTTTGACCACCCTAATTTCCGGGCGGAATTTGCGGCAGTGCAGCATAAATTTCATAGGGAAATTTCATGATATGAAATGCTATATCGTAATTTGAAAAATACTAAATACGCTGTTAGAATCCCCACACTAAACCGACTTAATAGTAAATAATCAGCGAAATACCGTCCGACAGCGATCCGGAAAATCGGGGTGGGGCGTTCACAAAGGAGACTCAACAGATGTCAGCTCAACTGAACCAGGTAACGACACAGATCGGCACCGACCCGGATATGCAGGAAACCAAGGAGTGGCTGGACGCGCTCGAAGCCGTGCTGGAAAATGAAGGTCCCGAGCGCGCGCATTACCTGATGGAGCGCATGGTTGACCTGGCCCGCCGCCGCGGCGCCCAGATCCCGTTCTCCAGCACCACCGCCTACGTCAATACCATCCCCACCAAACAAGAAGCACACTGCCCCGGCAACCTCGAATACGAAGAGCGCCTGCGCTCGTGGATGCGCTGGAACGCCATGGCCATGGTCGTCAAGGCCAACCGCGCCGACGGCGACCTGGGCGGCCACTTGTCCTCGTTCGCTTCGCTGGCGAACATGCTGGGCATCGGTTTCAACCACTTCTGGCACGCGCCGACGGCCGAGCACGGCGGCGACCTGCTGTACATCCAGGGCCACTCCTCGCCCGGCGTCTACGCGCGCGCCTTCCTCGAAGGCCGCTTGACGGAAGAGCAAATGCTGAACTTCCGCAAGGAAGTCGACGGCAAGGGCCTGTCCTCATACCCGCATCCAAAGCTGATGCCTGACTTCTGGCAGTTCCCGACCGTGTCGATGGGCCTGGGCCCGCACATGGCGATCTACCAGGCGCGCTTCCTGAAATACCTGCACGCGCGCGGCATCGCGAAAACCGACAACCGCAAGATCTGGGCCTTCTGCGGCGATGGCGAGATGGACGAGCCGGAATCGCTGGGCGCGATCGGCCTGGCCGCGCGCGACATGCTCGACAACCTGGTCATCGTGGTCAACTGCAACCTGCAGCGCCTGGACGGCCCGGTACGCGGCAACACCAAGATCATCCAGGAACTGGAAGGCGAATTCCGTGGCGCCGGCTGGAACGTCGTCAAGGTCATCTGGGGTCCGGGCTGGGACGCCCTGCTGGCGCAAGATAAAGAAGGCATCCTGCAGCGCGTGATGATGGAAACCGTCGACGGCGAATACCAGAACTACAAGGCGAAAGATGGCGCCTACGTGCGCAAGCATTTCTTCGGCAAGCATCCGAAGCTGCTGGAAATGGTTGCCAACATGACGGACGACGACATCTGGCGCCTGACCCGTGGCGGCCACGATCCGCACAAGATCTACGCGGCCTTCAAGATCGCCCAGGAACACAAGGGCCAGCCGACCGTCCTGCTGGTGAAAACCATCAAGGGCTACGGCATGGGCAAGTCGGGCGAAGCGCGCAACACGGCGCACCAGACGAAAAAACTGGACGACGAAGCCATCCGCGAAATGCGCGACCGCTTCTCGCTGCCTATCCCTGACGACAAGCTGGCCGACATCCCGTTCTTCAAGCCGGCCGACGACGCGCCGGAAATGGTCTACCTGCACGAGCGCCGCAAGGCCCTGGGCGGTTACCTGCCGCAGCGCCGCCAGAAAGCGGAAGAAAGCCTGCCCGTGCCTGGCCTGGACGCGTTCAAGAACGTGCTGGAAGCCACGCCGGAAGGCCGTGAAATCTCGACCACGCAAGCGTTCGTGCGCGTCATTTCGACGCTGCTGAAAGACCCGAACCTGGGCCAGCGCGTCGTGCCTATCCTGGTCGATGAATCGCGTACCTTCGGCATGGAAGGCCTGTTCCGCCAGATCGGCATCTACAACCCGAAAGGCCAGTTGTACGAGCCGGTCGACAAGGACCAGGTCATGTACTACCGCGAAGACAAGGCCGGCCAGATACTGCAAGAGGGCATCAACGAAGCGGGCGGCATGAGCTCGTGGATCGCTGCGGCGACGTCGTACTCGACCAACGACCGCATCATGATCCCGTTCTACACCTTCTACTCGATGTTCGGCTTCCAGCGCATTGGCGACCAGGTATGGGCTTCGGCCGACATGCGCGCCCGCGGCTTCCTGATGGGCGGCACGGCCGGCCGTACGACGCTGAACGGCGAAGGCTTGCAGCACGAAGATGGCCACAGCCACATCTTCGCCGCGACCATCCCGACCTGCATGCCGTACGATCCGACCTTCAGCCATGAAGTCGCCGTCATCATCCAGGACGGCCTGCGCCGCATGATCGCCAACCAGGAAGATGTGTTCTACTACATCACGATCATGAACGAGAACTACGCCCAGCCAGGCATCAAGCCGGGCCAGGAAGAAGGCATCCTGAAAGGCATGTACAAGTTGCAGGAAGGCAGTGCGGACGCCAAGCTGCGCGTGCAGCTGATCGGCTGCGGCACCATCTTGCGCGAATCGATCTTCGCCGCCGAGCTGTTGCAAAACGACTGGGGCGTGGCTGCGGACGTGTGGTCGGCGCCGTCGCTGACGCTGGTGGCCCGCGATGGCCAGGATGCGGAACGCTGGAACATGGTCAACCCGTCGAAAGAGCAGCGCGTGCCTTACGTGACGTCGCTGATGCAGGACACGGATGGCCCGATCGTCGCCACGACCGACTACATGCGCGCATTTGCAGAACAGATCCGCGCCTTCATGCCGAAGGGCCGCACCTACAAAGTGCTCGGTACCGATGGCTTTGGCCGCTCGGACAGCCGCGCCAAGCTGCGCGAGTTCTTCGAAGTGAACCGTTATTATGTCACCGTGGCCGCGCTCAAATCGCTGGCTGACGAAGGCAAGATCGACGTGTCGGTGGTGGAGCAGGCGATCGCCAAGTACGGCATCGACGCGAACAAACCGAATCCGGTGACCCAGTAATCGTTGTGCGGACCCGATGATGCCAGGGCGGTGCGAAAGTGCCGCCCTGGCGTGTGTGCGGGTCCATCTGACAAATAAAATAACGGAGCAAGCTATGAGCATTGTGGAAGTCAAAGTCCCGGATATCGGCGATTTCAAGGAAGTCGAGATCATTGAACTGATGGTCAAGCCAGGCGACACGGTCAAGGTCGACCAGTCCCTCATCACGGTCGAATCGGACAAGGCCAGCATGGAAATYCCATCGAGCCACGCCGGYGTCGTCAAGGAATTGAAAGTCAASGTKGGCGACAAGATCGCCGAAGGTTCGCTGGTGCTGCTGCTGGAAGTGGCGGACGACGCGTCGGTCCCGGTATCGGCGCCCGCGCCAGCCGCCCCTGCCGCCCCGGCACCTGCCGCTGAAGCCGCCCCAGCTCCTGCGGCC
>NZ_NEHB01000021.1 GCF_002127655.1 Janthinobacterium sp. GW456P | reverse complement strand
GACCACAGGGCGCGGGCGCAGGCGCCGGCTAGCTCCTGCTCGCTCCAATCGGGACGCGCGGCGCGCAGCGCTTCGCTGGCGGCGGCCGAGGCCAGGCGGCCGACATCGCGGTAGCGCACCTGTTCCGGCGCCAGCAGGGGCAGGCGCTCCTCGCGCAGGGCGACGGGCAGGCAGCGCTCGTGCAGGCCGGGCCGGTCGCACAGCACGCTGCCCCCGCCTGCCGCATGCTGCACGAAATGCTCGCGCAATTCGGCCAGCCGGGGCTGCATCCACGGCGTCACTTGCCAGGTCCAGCAGCCGCGCACCTCTTCCTGGCGCAGGCGCTGCGCCTCGGCCGCATCGGTCAGGATGTAGGCCGCATCGCGCGTGACGAGCACCTCGGCACAGCCGCACTCGGCCGTCTGGCAGGTGCTGCCCGAGGCGCCCGCCGTGGCCCAGGCGAACCAGTCCACGCCGCGCAGGCGCAAGGCGCCGGCCCTTTCCTGTTCCAGCCAGCCACGCATCTGCGCCAGTTTGTGCGCAATTTCCAGTTCGACATTCCAGTTCATGCGATTTCCTCTGCCATTTCCCATGCCACGCGCACTTGCTGCAGTTGCCGCGCCGATTCCTCGGGCAGGGCATCCATGGCGTACATGCCGGCGGCCAGCTCAGTGCCGGCCAAATATTTGAGCCGTTCGCGCGTGCGGTACGGCGGATAAAACTGCGCGTGCAACTGCGTTTCCGGATGCGCGCGTCCGTCTGGCGGCGCCTGGTACCAGGCCATCAGGTAAGGCATGGCACGCTGCCACAAGCCGTCGTATTTCAGCAGCACGGTCTTGAGGGCGCGCGCCAGGTCGTCGCGCTGCTGCGCCGACAAGGCCGCAAAGCTGTCCGTCTGCCGCAGCGGCATCACCCACGCTTCATACGGATAGCGGGCGCAGGCGGGCACGAAGGCGATCGCCTCCGGCCCCAGGTACAGCAGGCGCGCGCCGCCATCGGCTTCGCGCCGCGCCATGTCCACCAGCAAGGCCTGGCCATGGCTGGCGAAATATGCGTGTTCCTGCTCCAGCATGCGCGCCGGCACGGGCGGAACAAAGGGGTAGGCATAGATCTGGCCATGCGGCTGGTGCAGGGTCACGCCCATTTCCGCGCCGCGGTTCTCGAACGGCAGCACGTACGCGATGCCGGGCCGGCTGGCCAGCTGTGCCGTGCGCTCCCCCCACACCTGCAGCAGTAAGGCGATGTGACCAAGCGCCAGCGTGCCCATCGAGGCGCCCGCATCCTGCGCGAACACCACCACTTCGCAATGGCCGCGGGCGGGCGCCGTGGCGACCGTCAAGTCGGGCGGGTCATGGGCGTGCGGCGCCAGGGTGGGAAAGCGGTTGTCGAAGACGGCGATCTCGTAGTCGCCAGCAGGCAATTCCGTCGGTTGCGCGGGATCGCGCGTGGGCGCCAGCGGGTTGTAGCGCGCCGGCGGCAGGAAGGGACGGCCCTGGCGGTAAGCCGCATACGCCACCCATTCGCCGCGCAAGGAATGCCAGCGCAAATGCGGATTGGCCTCCTGCGGCTCGGGGAAAGGACTCGGCGCAACGCCAGCGACGACGATGGGACGCCGGCTGTACAGGGTCAGCTGGCGCCCGTCGGGCTTGGCAAGTTGCTTGCAATACATGATGTTTCACAATCTTAAGACGTGAATTCTTAAGACTTGCACTGGCAACAAAAGTTCCACAGTCTGCAAATATTTCCCAGGTTCGCTCAACATCGATTTTCCATTGAGACGAGTTTTTTACCGATCAGTACGCAAATTCCCGATTCGCATTATCATGTGCACAGCCTGTCATCCCTGCCGCTTTCAAGGCCGACCCTATTGTCGTCAGGGGATAGACAAATCGTCCATTGTGATTTTCCACCACGTCCCGATATCGCTACCATGATTCCATTTTCCATACTCGACCTCGCGCCCATCGCCGAAGGCAGCAATGCCAGCCAGTCGTTCAAGAACACGCTGGACCTGGCGCAGCACGGCGAACGCTGGGGCTACAACCGCTACTGGCTGGCCGAACACCACGGCATGCCCGGCATCGCCAGCGCCGCCACGGCCGTCGTGATCGCCCATGTGGCGGCCGGCACGACAACCATCCGCGTGGGCGCGGGCGGCGTCATGCTGCCGAACCACTCGCCGCTCGTCATCGCGGAACAGTTCGGCACCCTGGAAGCGCTGCACCCGGGCCGCATCGACCTGGGCCTGGGCCGCGCGCCCGGCTCCGACCAGACGACGGCGCGCGCGCTGCGCCGCGACCTGCAGTCCGACGCGGAACAGTTTCCGCAGGACGTGCTGGAACTGATCGACTATATGTCCGACGAGCCGCGCCAGCGCGTGCTGGCCGTGCCCGGCAAGGGCGCGAAAGTGCCCGTGTGGATACTCGGGTCCAGCCTGTTCGGCGCCCAGCTGGCGGCCCACCTGGGCTTGCCGTATGCGTTTGCCTCGCACTTCGCGCCGCAAATGATGCTGCAAGCCGTGGCCTACTACCGCGAACACTTCAAGCCGTCGAAGCAGCTGGCGAAACCGTACGTGATGCTGGGCTTTAACGTCTTCGCCGCCGACACGGATGCCGAGGCGCACCTGCGCGCCACGTCGATGCAGCAAGCCTTCGTCAACCTGCGCACGGGCCGCCCGTCGCGTCTGCAGCCGCCCGTGCCCGGCTACCTGGAGCAACTGGGGCCGCAGGAACGCGCCATGCTCGACTCCGTCCTGTCCTGCACGGCCATCGGCGCGCCGGACACGGTGAAGGCGAAGATGGCCGCCTTCATCGCCGAGACGGGCGCCGACGAACTGATGATCACCTCGCAGATCTTCGAGCACCAGCACCGGCTGCGCTCGTATGAAATCACGGCGCAGGTGCATGCGGAGCTGGCGCGCGCGCAGTAAGTTTTAACACTCTCCCCCGGTATATCCCCCTATACCCTTTTCCCGGCCGTCGGCAACGATCGCCGGGATTTTTTTGCCGTGCCCGGCAAGAAATGCGCCACCCCGCTATCATGCTGATCCAAAAGCGTCATTCCAAGAAAGTTGTATCGCATGAAATCCGCACCATCGAATGTCGACGCCAGCGCCCTGCTGACGTCGACCCGCATCCTGTTGTTCGCCCTGTCCGCCGGCGTGCTCGTCGCCAGCCTGTATTACGTGCAGCCGCTCACCTCCATGCTGGCCGCCTCGTTTGGCGTGAGCGTGCCGCAGGCGGGCTACCTGGTCACGGCCACGCAGATCGGCTACGTGCTGGGCATCGTGTTCCTGGTGCCCCTGAGCGACGTGCTGAACCGCCGTCAGTTGCTGACGTGGATGCTGATCGCCAAGATCGCCGCCCTGCTGCTGGCCGCCACCAGCCAGAACATCATCGTCTTTGCCATCGCCAGCGTCTTGATGGGCATCACATCCAGCGCTTTGATGGTGGTCACGGCCATGGTGGCCTCGTATGCGCCCGATCACAGCCGGGGCCGCATGGTGGGCACCGTCATGACAGGTTTATTATTGGGCATCTTGCTGGCGCGTACCGTCTCCGGCACCGTGTCGCAGATCAGCGGCGGCTGGCGCACCGTCTATGTGCTGGCGGCCATCGTCGTGGCCGCCCTGCTCGTCATGCTGCGCCGCATCCTGCCGAACGAGGCGCCGCGCGGCACGCTGCAATACGGCAAGCTGCTGGCTTCGCTGGCCGACATCATCCGCCAGGAACCGCTGCTGCGCCAGCGCGCCCTGTTCTCGGGCCTGGGCCTCGGTACTTTCAGCGTGTTCTGGACGGGACTGACCTTCTTGCTCAGCGGCGCGCCGTATCACTATTCGGAAATGCAGATCGGCCTGTTCGGCCTGGCGGGTGCCACCGGCGCCTTTGCCGCGAATACGGCGGGCCGCATGGCCGACCGCGGCTATGCGCGCCAGGCCACGTGGCTGCTGGCCGTCGCCTCGATCGCGGGCTGGGCGCTGATCGGCTTCGGCGCCCATTCGCTGGTGCTGCTGTTGATCGGTATCGTCCTGCTGGACATGGGCGTGATGGGCTTGCAGGTGACGCACCAGTCCATCATCTATAAACTGGCGCCGCATGCGCGGGCGCGCGTGACCACCGTGTTCATCGCGGGCGGCTTCATCGGCGCATCGGCCGGCTCGGCCCTGGCCAGCGCCAGCTTTGCCGCTGGCGGCTGGCCCGCCCTGTGCATGGTCGGCGGCGCCATGCCGCTGTTGCTGCTGATCGTGTGGAGCAAGTACCGGCATACGCAGCGCAGGCTGGAACGGACGGCTTGATCCGGCACTGAGGCAGCAACAATGTTGGCACGGACCACGTCTTATTTCGCGGCCTGCGCGCGCGCCTTGCCAAACGCATCGCCCGCCTTCCAGGCCGGCATCTTCGCCGCGTTCGCCACGGCTTGCCCCAGGTTCAGCGTAAATTGCGCCTGCTGCGTCATGCCCGACAAATCCCAACTGGCGTCGTACTCATCGGTGACCTGATGGTAGCGGGGGCCGTAGGCGGCCGCCTTGGCTTTCGATTTTTCCACGTCCTTGATGTACTCGCGTCCGCCATTGATGGAAAACGCGGGTACGCCCGCCTTGGCAAAGCTGAAATGGTCGCTGCGGAAGTAGCCGCCGGCCAGGTCGGGACGCGCGGCCGCAATGTGCATGCCCATGGCCTTGGCCGTTGCCGCCGCCATCGCGCCCAGCTCCGTGCGCTCGCTGCCCTGCGCGCCGATGTCGTGCGTGGCGCCCACGAAGTTCAGGCTGTCCAGGTTCAGCGCCGCGGCCGTCTTGTCCAGCGGCCACAGCGGATCAGCCGCGTAAGCGGCGCTGCCCAATAGCCCCTGTTCCTCGGCCGCCACCCACAGGAAGATCTGCGTGCGTTTTGCCGGCTTTTTCACGGCTTCCTGCGCCATGGCCAATAAACCTGCCGTGCCGGACGCGTTGTCGACGGCGCCGTTGTAGATCGTATCTCCGCTGTCGCCTTGCTTGCCCAGGTGATCCCAGTGGCCGCTGTAGATGACGGCTTCCTCTTTCAATGCCGGGTCGGAGCCCGGCACCATGCCGGCGATATTGAATTGATCCACCTTGCGCACGATGGACTTCATTTCGCCCGACAACTTGGCGTCGAGCGCGACGGCCTTGAAATTCTTGTTTTCCGCCTGCGCGCGCAAGACGTCCAGGTCTTGCCCGCCCGCCGCAAACAGCCGGCGCGCCGCGTCTTCCGCGATCCAGCCCTGCAGCGGCGTGCCGGCCGTGCGGTCGGCCAATTGAAAACGTTCGCTGCCGCTCCAGCTGTTCTGCACGACGCTCCAGTCGTACGAGGCGGACGGTTTCGTGTGGATCAGCAATACGCCCGCCGCGCCCTGGCGCCTGGCTTCCTCGAATTTATACGTCCAGCGGCCGTAATAGGTCAGCGCCTTGCCGGCAAAGCGGTTCGGCTCGGCGGTAGTGGGCTGCGGGTCGTTGACCATCATGACGACGATCTTGTTTTTGACATCGGCGCCCTTGAAATCGTTCCAGCCCTCTTCCGGCGCCGTGATGCCGTAGCCGACGAACACCAGCGGCGCGTCGAACGTGTGCGCGGCAACGGAATCGCCCGTGGCCCAGACCCAGTCGGGGCCGAACGCCAGCGGCACGGCCTTGCCGCCCGCCAACGCCTGCAGGCTGCTATCTTGCGGCAAGGATTTCACGCCGGCGATCTGCACGCTCTGGCGGTAGCTGGTGCCGCGTACAGGTTGCAGGCCGGCCATCTGCGCCTGGGTTTCCAGGTAGGCCACCGTCAGGTCGGCGCCGCGCTGGCCAGTGCCCCGGCCTTCGAGCAAATCGTTGGACAGGAAGGCCAGGTGGGCGCGCAAGGGCGCTTCCTGCACCACGGGCAAACCGGTAGCGGCCTGGGCGGAAAACGCCAGCGCAGTCAAGGCCAGGGAAGAAAACAGCTTCTGCATAAGATCCTTTGGATAAGAGGAAACATTCAGTCCGGCGGATAGCCGGGCCGGCGATTGTATGCCATGGGGAAGGCGCGGCAAAATGCGGACGAAAAAAATCCCCGCGGCAAGGCGGGGATGTCATGGCCGAGTAAATTACACGAGCAAGGCGGCCGCCAGCGATTCGATCTCTTCCGCCGATTCCTCGAGTATCGTGTGCAGGGTGCTGCCGCCGATGCCGAAGTCGATCTTCGCCGCCGCCTGGCGCCGCGCGGCGCTTTCCGGCGGGTGCAGGGGCGAGCCGACGGGCGACAGATCGTTGGCCAGCACCAGGGTCGCGCCCAGGGTGCGGGGGGGGAACGTGCTGCCGCCGTGCCACATGCCTTCCACGGCCTGCAAGACCATGTCCGGCACTTGCAGCTGGCGCAGCACGCCGCGGCCGATCAGTTTTTCGCCGTATTCGATCCAGTCTTCGGTATTGTCATCGAGCAAACCCGGATATTCCTCGGCGCGCGACAGCAGATAAAAGCCGCCCACTTCATGCACGATAGCGGCGAACATGGCCGTTTCCACGTCCACGTGCGTGACTTTGCGGGCGATCACCTGGCTCAGCGCGGCCACGTGGGCCGTGTGTTCCCACAGCCTGGCCGCCTTGGCGCGCAATTGCGGGTCCGTGATCTGGCTGCCCAGCTGGCGCACGATGACGGACGCCACCATCGACTTCAAGGTGGCAAAGCCAAGGCGCGAAACGGCCGCGCGCACATTCGCGATTTCATTGCCGGAGCGGTTGTAGGCGGCCGAGTTGGCCAAGGCCACGACCCGCGCCGACAGCAGCGGCTCGGCCATGACCATGCGGGCGGCCGCTTCGATATGGCAATCGGGGTCGTCCAGCGCTTCCTGCAGCTTCAAGGTGGCCTTGACGTTGGCGGGGAACGTCAGCTCGCCCTTGCTCGCTTGCAGCGCGATAATCTTGAATACTTCCAGTCTGTCCATGGGTCTATCTCCGGTACGGGCCTATTGGGCTCTGCTGTGTGGGTGGGCCGGGAACGCGCATGGTTCCCCGGCCTGGCTCCCGTTTCCGGCAATATTACAGCAAGTTTATACGCAACCCTATTACTTTCCAGAAACTTTCCCTGCCACGCCTTCGACAAAATAATCCATCTTCGTCAGCGCCGCATCGTCGAGCACGCCTTTGTCCAGGCGCACCTTGCCATCGTTATCCTTGATCGGCGCGCTGAAAGGGCTGAGCTTGCCAGCTACCAAGTCTTTCTCGCGCGCCAATACAAACTGTTTCACGTCGGCCGGCACGGCAGGGTTGATGCCTTCCAGCTTGACCATGCCATCCTTGATGCCGCCCCAGGTGCTGCTGGACTTCCACGTGCCGTCCAGCACGGCTTGCGCCTGCTTCGTGTAGTACTCGCCCCAGTGGTGGGTGACGGCGGCCAGCTGCGCCTTCGGCCCGTACTTTTTCATGTCCGAGTGGTAGGCGATCGCATACTTGCCCTTCTCTTCCGCCGCCTGCACCACGGCGGTCGAGTCCGTATGGTGGGTGACCACGTCGGCGCCCTGGCCGATCAGGGTGATGGCCGCGTCGCGCTCCTTGCCCGGGTCGAACCAGCTATTCACCCACACCACCTTGACTTCCGCCTTCGGGTCGACGCTGCGCATGCCGCGCGTGAAGGCGTTCACCCCCTGCAACACTTCCGGGATGGGGAATGCCGCCACGTAGCCGGCCACGTGCGTCTTGCTCATCTTGCCTGCCAGCACGCCGGCCAGGTAGCGGCCTTCATAGAAACGGGCATTCGTATTGGCCACGTTGACGGCCGTCTTGTATCCGGTCAAATGAATGAACTTCACATTAGGAAATTGTTTCGCCACTTTCAAGGTGGGATTCATGTAGCCGAACGAAGTCGTGATGACCAGCTTGCTGCCCGTTTGCGCCAGGTCGCGGATCACGCGCTCCGCATCGGCGCTCTCCGGCACGTTTTCCACGAAGCGGGTGCTGATCTTGCCGCCCAGCGCCTTTTCCATTTCCTTGCGCGCCAGGTCGTGCTGGGTGGTCCAGCCCGCGTCGCCGATGGGGCTGATGTAAACAAAACCGACATTCAGCGGCGCGGTCGCGGGCGCGGCGGCCATGGCGGGCATGGAGGACATCAGCGCCACACTGCAAACGGCGGCGCACAATAGTTTCTTGGACATGGTTTTCCTTGTAGTCAGTGATTAATTTCCGGGATTGAAATTTTTCCCCAGCGAAGCGGGCATGTTGAGCTTGATGTAATTGGCATTGCTGGAAATGAGCACGAGCACGACGATGGCCGCCACATACGGCAGCATCGACAGCAGCTGCGACGCGATCGGCACACCCAGCGCCTGCGCGTGGAAGGTCAGAATCGTGATGCCGCCAAACAGATAGGCGCCGCCCACCACGCGCGCCGGGCGCCAGGTGGCAAACGTGGTCAGCGCCAGCGCGATCCAGCCCCGCCCCGCCACCATGCCCTCGACCCACAGCGGCGTGTACACAAGCGATAAAAACGCGCCGGCCAGGCCGCAGCAGGCGCCGCCGAACAGCACGGCCGCCAGGCGGATGCGGCGCACGGGGTAGCCGAGCGCATGCGCGGACGCCGGCGACTCGCCCACGGCGCGCAGCACCAATCCTGCCCGCGTGCGGTACAAAAACCAGGCAATGGCCAGGCACAGCAACAAGGACAGATACACCATCGGATGCTGGCGGAACAGGGCCGGACCCAGCACGGGAATGTCTTCCAGGTAGGGGATGCCGAAGCGGCCATTCTGCAAGCTGTTGCCCACATACTTCAGGCCGATATACGTGGACGCGCCCGCGCCGAACAGCGACAAGGCCAGGCCCGTCGCATACTGGTTCGTGCCCAGCCATACCGTCAGCCAGGCAAAGAAACCTGACAGCAGCATGCTGGCCCCTGCTCCCGCCAGAAAGCCCAAGGTGGGGCTGCCCGTGTTGACGGCCACGGCAAAGCCCGTGATGGCCGACACCAGCATCATGCCTTCGGCGCCCAGGTTCACCACGCCCGCCTTTTCATTGACGAGCAAGCCCAGCGCGGCCAGCATCAGCGGCGTGCCCGCGTTGATGCTGGCGGCGAGCAGCGGCGCAATGGTGAGGGCCAGGTTATCCATGTTTTCTCCAGCGCAGTTTGTATTGGATCAGCACGTCACAGGCAAGCAAGGCGAACAGCAAGATGCCCTGGAACACGCCCGTGATGGCGCTGGGCAAACCCAGGCGCGATTGCGCCAGTTCGCCGCCGATATAGAACAGGGCCATGACGAAGCTGGAGAAAATCACGCCGACCGGATGCAGCCGCCCGACAAAGGCGACGATGATGGCGGCAAAGCCGTAGCCGGGCGACACGCTGGGCGTGAGCTGCCCCATCGGCCCCAGCACTTCGCAGGCCCCCGCCAAGCCGGACAGGGCGCCGCAGATCAGCATCGACGACCATAAGGTCTTGCGCGAGGAAAAGCCCGCGTAACGGGCGGCGGCCGGCGCCATGCCGCCCACGCGCAGGCGAAAACCCGCAATGCTTCTGGATAAATACAGCCAGCCGCCCAGCGAGGCCAGCAGGGCAAAGACGATACCGACATGCAAGCGTGTATCGCTGATCACCATCGGCAACAGCAAGCCGTCGGACAGCAGTTTCGATTGCGGAAAATTAAATCCTTCCGGATCGCGCAGCACGCCATACACGAGATAGCTGAGCAGCAATTGCGCGATGTAGACCAGCATCAGCGAGACGAGGATTTCGCTGGCGTTGTAGCGGTCGCGCAGCCAGGCCACCAGGCCCGCCCACGCCATGCCGCCCGCCATGCCGGCCAGCAGGGACACGCCGATGATGGCCGCGCCGCCGACGCCGTCATCGAGGTACAGCGCCGCCGCACCGCCGCAGATGGCGCCCAGGGTCAGCTGTCCTTCCGCGCCGATGTTATAGATGTTGGCGCGAAAGCAGATGGCCAGGCCGACGGCGATCAGCAGCAAAGGCGCCACTTTGATGCCCAGCTCGGACCAGCCATGCGCGTCGCGCAAGGGTTCGACGAAGAACACGGCCAGGCCCGCCAGCGGATCGTGGCCCAGCGCGATAAACAGCAGCGCGCCGCACAGTACCGTGAGCAGCACGGCCAGCACGGGCGACAGCCACGACATCAGGCGCGACGGTGTGGGCCTGGCCTCCAGGCGCAAGGCGAACTTAGCCATGGGCAGCCTCCTGCGGCCACAGCCCGCTCATCCATTGCCCCACGAGATCGACGCTGGCCTCTCCCACGTCCAGCGACGGCGATATCTTTCCTTTCGCCATCACCAGCAGGCGGTCGCTGATCTCGAACAATTCATCGAGCTCTTCCGACACGACGAGCAAGGCACAGCCCGTGTCGCGCAGCGCCAGCAGTTCGGCGCGGATTTGCGCGGCCGCGCCCACATCCACGCCCCACGTCGGCTGCGCCACCACCAGCACCGTGGGTTCGCGCATGACTTCGCGTCCGACTATGTATTTCTGCAAGTTGCCGCCCGACAGGCTACGCGCCAGCGCCTGCGGCCCGCCCGCCTTCACCTGGAAGCGCGCGATGATGGCAGCCGCCCGCTGCGCGATGACCTTGTGGCGCACGAAGCCGTGGCGGATGGTAGCGGGCGTCTGCAAGCTCAATAAGACGTTGTCGGCCAGCCCCATGTCGGGCACGGCGCCGCGTCCCAGCCGCTCCTCCGGCACGAAGCCGAAACCGAGGGCCCGCCGGCGGCCCGGCGGCAAGCGGCCGGCAGGCGTGCCGTTCAGCACAATGCTGGCGGGCGCCGCGCGCATGTCCTCGCCCGACAGGGCGGCCAGCAATTCCTGCTGGCCATTGCCGGACACGCCCGCGATGCCGACGATCTCGCCCGCGCGCACGTCGAAACGGATATCGATCAATTGGGTGGCGAACGGATGGCTCTTCGGCAAATCCAGATTGCGCACGCTCAGCATGGCGGCGCCGGGCGTGCGCGCCACGCGCGTGACGGCGGGCGGCTCGGCGCCTATCATCATGCGCGACAGGCTGGCCGCCGATTCCTGGGTGGGATCGCACACGCCCGCGTTCTTGCCGGCGCGCACCACCGTGCAGGTATGGCAAAGGGCGCGAATCTCGTCGAGCTTGTGGCTGATGTACAGGATGCTGCAGCCTTCGGCCGCCAGCTGGCGCAGGGTAGCGAACAGCTTTTCCACGGCGCCCGGTGTCAGTACGGACGTCGGTTCATCGAGGATCAGCAGTTGCGGCTTAGCCAGCAAGGCGCGCACGATTTCCACGCGCTGGCATTCGCCCACGGACAAGGTGTGCACGTGGCGCCGCGGTTCCAGGTCCAGGCCATACTGGCGCGCTGTGTCTTCGATGCGCTGCGCCAGCTCCGCCATGTTGGTGCCGGCGGGCAAACCGAGAGCGATGTTTTCCGTAACCGTCAAGGTATCGAACAGGGAAAAGTGCTGGAACACCATGGCGATGCCGAGCGCGCGCGCGGCCGACGGGTTGGCGATCTCGACCTCGCGGCCATTCCACAGGATGCGGCCGCCGTCGGGCTGCACGGCGCCGTAGATGATTTTCATCAAGGTCGATTTACCGGCGCCGTTTTCGCCGAGCACGGCGTGAATCTGCCCCGGCGCGACGGTGAGGTCGATGCCGTCATTGGCCACCACGGCCGGATAGCGCTTGCTGATGTCGTGTAATTCCAGGCGTGCCGTCATTGTTTTTTTCGTGCCTCGCTGCGTGGTCGCCGGCATCATCGCCGGTGGAAAAAATCAAGCTCTTGTCTCTATCGTATCGGCATCCGCGGCGCTTGGGGGACGGCGTGGCGGCGCGCATTTCTATTTCCGCAAAAAAACAACACCTGTATACAATTTTGAAAAAAATTATCAGCTTTACAGCGGCCGCCTTGCCCCGCAAGGGCGAGAAGGTGCGATGATTATATGCAAGAACTGATAGTCAGTATGCAGACAAGACATATCGCCCAACGCGGCGCTTCTCGCATCATGGATTGAACGGCGCGCAGTGCTCCATCGCAGCGCTGCATGCGCGCTAGTGTGCTTCCCCCTGCGCCCAGTCATTCCCAGTTCCCGTTTTCTCACACCATCAGGAGCCGAAAGTGCCAAAAACCATACCGTGTCTGTTGCTCTGCCTCACTACCACCCTCGGCGTGGGCGCGACCGCCCAGGCTGCCGAATGGAGCGATACCGCGCTGAGCTGGCGCGCTGGCAATGACTACCGCGAGCCGTTCAATCCGGACGACATCAAGAAAAACATCTTCGCCATCACGCACGCCAGCGGCTACAAATACGGCAGCAATTTCGTCAACCTGGACTTCCTGATCTCCGACAGCAAGGACCCCGGCGCGCTGGGTAAAACGTCCGGCGCGCAAGAGGCATACCTGGTGTACCGCAACACCATCGACATCGGCAAGGTGCGCGGCAGCGACATCAAGTTCGGCCCCGTGCGCGGCGTCGGCGTGACCCTGGGCTTTGACGTCAACACCAAAAATGACGTCGGCTACAACTCGCGCAAGCGCATGCTGGTGGCC
This sequence comes from Janthinobacterium sp. GW456P, assembly GCF_002127655.1. Lineage (GTDB taxonomy): Bacteria > Pseudomonadota > Gammaproteobacteria > Burkholderiales > Burkholderiaceae_D > Janthinobacterium. The sequence continues at coordinate 89,191 of NZ_NEHB01000021.1, read as the reverse complement.
GGCCCCACCCTGATGTGGGACGTGCCCGGCTTCTTCAACACCAGCCTGCTGTTGCTGCGCGAAAGCAATGCTCCCAGCGGCGCCTTCCCACCCATCTCGCAAGTGACGGGACGCTACACGTTTAAAACGCACGCCATGCTGGCGGGCGCCTGGGCCATCCCCTTGTCGCCGCTGTTCTCGTTCGAAGGTTTCTTCAACCTCATCGACTCGAAAGGCAAGGATGAAGTGGGGCGCGATACGGCCGTGGAAACCAATATCGACATGCAAGTGATGTACGACGTGGGCGCGGCCCTGGGCAGCGCCAAGAACACCTTCCGCGTGGGCCTGGAATACCAGTACTGGAAGAACAAGTTCGGCAATTCGCCCGCCACCACGGGCAACGTGGGCCAGACGGCGAAGACGCCGATGATACGCGCCGAGTACCATTTCTAAGAATCATTGTCACGCATCAACATCCACCGTCGCGCCTGATGCCAGCATGAAGCTTTCCTGCTGGCGGAGAGCGCGACTGTGGAACAACTATTGCCGTATTACGAGCGCGAGCTGGGCCTGTTCCGCCAGTACACGCGCGAGTTTTCCAGCCGCTATCCGAAGGCGGCCGGGCGCCTGCTGATCGCCGGAGACACTTGCGAAGACCCGCATGTCGAGCGCCTGATCCAGTCCGTCGCCCTGCTCACGGCCAGGGTCGCCAAGCGCCTCGACGACGCCTATCCGCAATTCACCAATTCCCTGCTTGAAACGTTGTACCCGCATTACCTGCGGCCTTTTCCTTCCTGCTCCATCGTGCGCATCGCCGCCGACGAGGCGCCGGGCGGCGGCCAGCTGGCCCAGCTTGTCCATGTTGCGCGCGGCACGGTGCTGCGCTCACAGCCGGTGCAGGGCGTGGCTTGCAAATTCACCAGCGCGTATGACGTGACCCTGGCGCCGCTGGCTATTTCTCGCCTGCATTTCTCACCGCTCATCGACGCGCCGCCCGGCCTGCGCCTGCCCGCCGGCGCCAGCGCCTTGCTCAGCATTCAGTTCACCAGCAGCAGCGACAACTACCACCTGGACCGGGCCGGCTTTTCCTACCTGCGCCTGTTTGCCGATGGCGAACCGTCCGTGCGCGCAGCCCTGCTCGACGCCCTGTTCCTGCGCGGCGCAGGCGCGTATGTGGCACTGGACGAGCACAGCCCGTGGCATGCGGTCGACGGCATGCCGCTGGCGCCGGCCGGCTATGCGGATGACGACGCGCTGATCCCGTTTTCCGCCCGTTCGCACCCGGCCCTGCGCCTGCTGACCGAGTATTTCGCCTTCCCGGAAAAATTCCATTTCATCGATATCGAGTGGTCCCGGCTGGCCGCCCTGCTGCCGAAACAATGCCGTCAGTTCACCCTGCACTTGCCCTTGAAGGGCGTGCGCAGCGACAGCCACGAAGCGCGGCTCTTGTCCAGCGCCAGCCGCGACAACCTGCTGACCGGCTGCACGCCCGTCGTCAACCTGTTCGCCAAGTCCGGCGTGCCGATCCGCCTCACGCATACGGAGCCCGATTATGCCCTGGTGGCCGATGCGACACATGCGTTTGCCTACGACATCCACAGCATCGAGACCGTCACTTTGGTGCGCAAGGACGAGGCCGGCGAGCGTCTGAGCACCATCCTGCCGCTGTATGCCTCGCTGCAAGGCTCTCAGACAGAGCATGGTCAATACTGGCTGGCGCGCCGCGACGACGCCGTGGCAGCCATCAGCCCCGGTCATGAGATGCGCCTGAGCCTGATCGACCCGCAGTTTTCCCCGGACAACGCCGCCTGTGCCACCGTCTCGACGCAGCTGCTGTGCAGCAACCGCGACTTGCCCACGCAGCTGCATTATGGCTTGCCCGGCGGCGATCTGCTGGCCGAAGACGTGCCCGACGGCATCCCCGCGCGCTTCCTGCGCAAGCCCACGCCCAGCATGCGCTTCCTGGAGGACACGCACTGGCGCCTGATTGCGCACCTGTCGCTCAATTACTCGAGCCTGACGCAAGCGGGCCTGGGCCAATTCCAGAAAATGCTGAGCCTGTACGACCTGCCCCGTTCAGCCACCACGCAACGCCTGATCCGCGGCATCGTCACGCTTGAGCACGGCAGCACGCGCGCGTGGATTCCAACCTTGCCGTTTCCCACCCTGATGCCCGGCATCGCCATCCGTGTGGGCATCGACGAGCAAGCCTTCGCCGGCTGCAGCCTGTATATTTTTGCCCAGGTGCTGCAGCGCTATTTCGCCCTGAACAGCCAGCTCAACTGCTTTAGCCAACTGACGCTGCTGTCCCAGCGCAGCGGCGAGGAACTGATACGATGCCCGGAACGCAGCGCCGACGCCACGCCAGCGTGATCCAGCAATTGCTCGACGCGCCGCAGCGCTTCGAGTGCTGCCAGGCGCTGCACCTGCTGCAGGCGTGGCTGGCCGAACACGGTATCGATGAGCACACGGCGCTGGCGAAGATCATACGCTTCGACAATAGCGTCTCGCTGCGCTTTCCGGCCAGCCAGGTCGAGGCGCTCACGACAAACGGCATCGCCGATGCGGATGCCTTGCTGCAAGCGCTGCTGTCGGGTCATTTACACCATATCCACATCACGCCCACCTTCATGGGCCTGCTGGGTTGCCAGGGCAGTTTGCCCAGCCACTATTCGGAGCGCATTGCCGCGCATCAGTACAGCGAACGCGAGAATAGTCCGCGCGCGTTTCTCGACCTGATTTCCAGCCGTGCCGTGGCCCTGTTTTACCAGGCCTGGCAAAAATACCGCATCGAGCTAGCCGACCACAGCAGTGAATTCTTGTCGCGCCTGCTGGCCCTGGCCGCATGCCCGCCGCTCCAGGATGAGGCGGTGGTCGGCCTGTACGCCGGCTTGCTTCAGCAGCGCAACATCTCGTCCATCGTCATGATGCGCCTCCTCGCCGACCGCTTCGGCGTGCCCTGCCATATCGACGAAGCGACAGGCGCCATGGACGTGCTGGTGCCGCGCGAACAAACGGCGCTGGGCATGGCAAACGCCGTGCTGGGCCAGCGCGCCACCGTCGGCGAGCGCTGCCGCCGCCCTGACCTGGCCGTGCGCGTGCGCCTCGGCCCGCTCACGGCAGAGCAGCACGCCAGCTTCCTGCCGCGCGCTCCGGCCAGCGAGGCGCTGCGGCAGATGCTGATGCTGTTCCGCCAGCCGCTCCTGCGCTACGACATCGTGCTGGTGCTGCACGCCAGCGATGTGCGGGGGACGACGTTGGCGGCCACAGGGCAGGCTGGCCTCGGCCGCAACAGTTTCCTGGGCGAGACAGCAACGCCGCACGACCGCGATGACATGCATTACGAAATGCAATTGATGCCCTCACTCAACGATTAAACCTTGCGGCCGCGCAAAAACGCTTGTGTTCGCTATTGCTACAGTCGGCCAACGATTCCTACCGTAAAGCGATGCGCGATGAGCCAGTTTCCCGATATGACGGCGGCATGGACGGCATTCGTGGGCGACATGCAGGGCCAGCGTTTGCTGCGCCTGCACTTTCCGCACAGCGACGGCCCTGCCGGCATCCAGTTCCTGGCCAACAGCCTCGCCGCCAGCGAAAGCCTGTCACGCGACTTTTCCTACGTGGTGGAAGTATTATCCGACGACGCCACCATCGCCCTCGACAAAGTGATGGGCAAGATGGTGACCATCGAACTGGTGCGCGAAGACGGCAGCTTGCGCAACTTCAATGGCTACGTGTTCGAATTCCGCTCCCTGCGCACGGACGGTGGTTTCGCTTTCTATGAAATGGTGCTGGAGCCGTGGCTGTCGCACCTGCATTTGCGGCAAAACAATGTCGCCTTCCACGGCTTGACGGTGGCGGCGCTGACGGACAAGGTCTTCGATGACTACCTGATGCGCGACTACAGGCTGGCCGCCAGCGGCATCGATCCCGCCATCACCTACACTTGCCAGCACAACGAGAGCGACCACAACCTGCTGCACCGCCACTGGGAACAGCTGGGCTGGCATTACCGCTACGAACACCGCCATGACGGCCACACCCTGTGGCTGTCCGACGACTCCACCACCGGCCAGCCCATCGATGGCGATCTGAGCGAAATACCCTTCCAGCACCAGGCCGGGTCCCTGGAAGACGATGGCGTGCATCAATGGAGCACGGTGCGGCGTATGGCCCCAAGCCAGATGACGGTGGCCAGTTTCAATTTCAAGAATCCGCGCAGCGCCCGTGCCAGCCGCGACTCGCTGAACCGGCAAGGCGCCGTCCCCAGCCTGGAAGTGTATGAAAACACGGGCAGCTACGGTTTTAAAAACATCGACGATGGCGAGCAGCTGGCGCAGCGCCGCATGGAAGAGCTTGATGCCCAGGGCCAGCTGTTCGAGGCGCAGGGCAACGACCGCACGACGCAGCCAGGGCGCTGGTTCACCCTGAGCGGGCATTTCGACAGCGCAACTTCCGGCAAGGGCGCCGGCGAATACCTGATCCTGTCCGTGCACCACTACGCCAGCAACAACTATCAGCAGGGAGACGGCGCCACCTCTCACTACAGCAACACATTTACCTGCATCGCCCGTGACATCCCCTGGCGTCCGGGGCGCAATTTTCATAGCCGCGAACCGAAGATCTACGGCGTGCAGACAGCCACCGTAGTCGGGCCGCCCGGCGAGGAAATCCATACGGACGGTTACGGACGGGTGAAGGTGCAATTCCACTGGGACCGCCTGGGCACCTTCGACGACAAAAGTTCGCCGTGGATAAGGGTGATATCGAACTGGGCCGGCCCGAATTTCGGCCACATCAGCCTGCCAAGGATCGGCATGGAAGTGGCCGTGCAATTTCTCGACGGCAACGTCGCCATGCCCCTCATCATCGGCTGCGTCTACAACGCGCGCAATATGCCGCCATGGGAGTTACCGGCCAACAAGACGCAAAGCGGCATGCTGAGCCGCTCGTCGAAAAAAGGGTCCGCCGCGCACGCCAACGCCCTGCGCTTCGAAGACCGCAAGGACGCCGAGGAACTGTGGCTGCATGCGGAAAAGGACCAGCGCATCGAAGTCGAGCACGACGAGTCGCACTGGGTCGGCAACGACCGCCGCAAAACCGTCGACCGCGACGAGACCGTGCACGTCAAGCGCGACCGCACGGAGACGGTGGACCACGATGAAGACATCACCGTGCATAACAACCGCAAGGAGCGCGTGGACTATGACGAACACATCGACATCGGCGACAACCGCCGCGAACACGTGGGCGGCAACGAGCAGGTGCAGATCGACGGCCACCGCTCGGAACGGGTGATGCTGGCCAAGGAGGAATCGATCGGCCTGGCCAAGGTGCTGACCATCGGCGCCGCCTACCAGACCACCGTCATCGGCGCCATGAATACCACCGTGGTGCTGGCGCAGGCGGAGCAGGTCGGGCTGACGAAAAGCGTCATCCTCGGCGCCGACAGCACGCTTACGGCCACCGATTCGCACACGATGACGGTGGGCACGTCGAGCATCACCATCACGCCGGGACGCATCGAACTGGTTGCCGATGAAATCATCATCCGCGGCAGATCCAAGGTGCAGATCCACGGCGACGACATCGACAACAATCCGGGCTGACGATGAACGACGCCGGCACAGCCCATTTCAATATCCCTAACCTGCTCTTCGACAACCGCACGCCGCACGCGGCCAGCCAGTTCGACATGATCGACCAGTTTGGCGAGGCCTTTCACGTGGTGGTGGCGCGCATGGGCTACACCCTGGGCCCGTGCGGCGCAGACGGCCTGGCCAGCCTGCTGCCCCTGGCGCGCCCATCGCCGCTGGCCACCGAAGACCGCCACCTTGACGGCGACACGCAGGCAGGCACGCTGCAGGAAAGCGACTTCGCGCCCTATAAACCGCGCTGCGACGTGATCGTCAATGGCGTGGCGCACGCGCCGCGCGGGCAGGCGCAGCCGCAGTTTCTCGTCAACCTGCAGGTACGGTCGGAAAAGAAGACCCTGATCGACAAGACCCTGCAGGTGTGTGGCGAACGCGCCTTCCGCAAGAAAGCCGTCCTGACGCGCCTGGCGCAAGGCTGCGCCCGCATCGCCACCGTGGGCTTGCTGCGGCCCAATCCGTGGCAGCTATCAGCGCCTGAGCCTTTCCTGCAATTGCCGCTGCACTACGCCTACGCCTATGGCGGCCAATGCCGCATCGAGGCCGATGACTGCAACGCGGCGAAGCACGACTCCTGCCAGGGCAATCCGCTGGGACGGGGTTTCGCACGGCACTGGTACCTGGATGCGAAACATATCGACGAGATGCCCGCGCCCCGCATTACCCATCCTTCGCTGCCGTGCACGGTCGCCCAGTTCTGGCAAGGCGCGGGCGGCAAGGAGCTGCCTGCGCCGGCGGGGCTGGCCGTTATCGGCCGCGGCTGGCTGCCCCGCCGCGCGCTGGCGGGCCACTTCGTGGAAAAAAACACATGGGGTGCCGATGAAGTCCCCACCCTGCCGGAAGATTTTGATTTCGCGTACTGGAACAGCACGCCGCCGGACCAGCAATGCCCGTATCTGGCCGGACGGGAACAATTTACGCTGACCAACCTGTGCCGCCACGACCATCCCTCCGCCCGCATCGACCCGCGCGGCAACACCGTGCTGCGCTTCGCCCTGCCACAACAGGTGCTGTGCCTGCTGCTGGCGGACAAGAACGACCAGTTGCTCGTCTGGCGCCTGGCCATCGATACGGTGCTGATCGACCCTGAAGCGGCCAGCGTGGAACTGGTGTGGCGCGCCATCGTGCCGGCCGACGCAGGCCAGGTCGCCTCGCGCCTGCTGCACCTGACGGAGCCGGCGCAGATCGCCCGCATCGAACTGCTGGAGCAGGCGCAGGAAGCACTCAGCGAAGCAGCCGGGCAAGGTAAAAAATGACCAACGAAACCGTCACCAAGTCGGGGCGCTTCTATTGCGTCAGCGTCAGCCCCGACATTTGCAAGACGCCTGTCGGCGCCAGCACGCCTCCACTTCCCTACAGCATTATCGGTGAATTCTCGGAAGCACAAAACGCCTCGCCCAACGTCAAGTCGCACAGCGAGCCCGTCATCCTGCACCAGCGCAGCACCATTCCCACCGTCAAGGGCGACGCGGCCGGCAAGGCGGGCGGCGTCAAGAGCGGTACCGTCGGCAAGCAGGTCGACACCAAGGTCGCCAGCGCCATCCACCGCGCCAACGGCGCCAAGCTGGTGCAGGTGGGACGCGAAGTGTGGATGAATTCGCGCAATACCGTGGGCAAGATTTACGAGCGGGGCGGCGAGGCGGCGAAGCCGACACTCAACTCGATTTCCTTGGCCGTTAAGCGGGCGCGAGAGGAACTCAAACCTGCGGCAAAGATTTATCAGGATCAAATATCAGAGCAATTACATCAAGAGAGTGATGCCCTGGTAAATACTGGCGGCAACCTTGTGATGAGCGGCGGAGCAATGGTTGCTGCAACGGTCGTGGCGCCTCCAATTGCCCCTGTCACCATTCGTGCAGCCCCCGTCGCCGTAGGCAGTGGAAACCTTGCCATGGCAGTTGGCAGTGTAGTCAATATCACTGCAACAGCCATGGATCACACTGCAGACTATGTGATCACTGGCCATCTCCCAAGCTTGGGAGAACTCGGAAGTAGCGTCATTCGTGACGTCGCGTATCCCTTGGTTGATGCACTGGCACTCAATAAAATTCCCTTTGGCAAAGTACTGAATTCAATACTGGGGAAAAAACTGGCGCCATACATAAAAAAACTGACAGACAAGCTGCCGGCAAAAAAGAATATCAAGGAACCTCCCAAACTCGACAAACCTCCCCCAAAAAACGGCGGTGACGACGGCAAAAGCCGCGGCAAGAAGGAACCGAAATCGGAGCCGCCGTCCGACTGCTGCCCCAAGGATAGCGGCCCTGCCAAAAAGCCCGTCAAGGGCCGCAAGCCCGTGCATTTCGGCACCGGCCAGGAAATCCTTTACCAGACGGATTTTGCGCTCGAGCGCAGCATCCCCATCGCCTGGACGCGCTGCTACCGCTCCGGCGCCGAATGCGAAGACTGGGGCTTGCTGGGCGCGCGCTGGTCCACGCCCTACACCAGTAGCCTGTCGCTGTGCGATGCCGGCATCGTGCTGCACGACGACAGCGGCCGCGCCCTGCGCCTGCCCCACCTGGTAACGGGCCAGCGGCACGACAGCCGCAAGGAAGGTTTTACGCTGACGCGCGACGGCACCGACACTTTTAGCTTGCTGTGGCGCGACGGCAGCAGCGACCGCTACGCGCGCGCGGAAGATGGCTGGCTGCCGCATGGCTACGACGGCGTCAACGCCATGCTGCCCCCGTCCGCCCCCGTCGCCACGCAGCGCTTTGCGCTCGTGCGCAGCGAAGGGCGCGATGGACGCGGCATCAGCATCGAACGCTTCATGCATGCCAAGCCGGGCGAAGTGCTGCTGCGCCTGCGCAGCGACGATGGCAGCGTGCTCGAAGCCCTGCGCGGGGAGTCGGAAAAAGCCACCCACATCGGCAGCATCGACGAAGTATTGCCCGACGGCAGCCGCCTGTGCCATGTCCGCTACGCGTATGCAGCTGAGACAAACGATGCCCAGCCGCCGTTCGCGCCGCGCCACAACCTGGTCAGCCAGTCGAATGCCCTGGGTGACACGCGCCGCTACAGCTACCGCCACCACCTGCTCACGTCATGCAGCAGCTACAGGGGTTTTACGTACGAATTGGAATGGATCAGCCTGGACGCGCTGCGCGCCCGCTGGAGCGGTTCCCCCTTGAGCGAACCGGAGCTGGCGCAGCGCCATCCCGTCAGCGTGGCCAACAGTTACCAGGCGCGCGCCATCGCCACGCGCGCCCAAGATGGCAGCGAGCACACGCGCATCGATTACGTGGACAACGACACCAGCAGGGTCGCGGAAAACGGCGGTGTCCTCGAATATACATTCGACGCCAACTGGCTGGTCACCGAGGTGCGCCGCGTAAATGGCGACAAGGCCGCCTCGCTGGGCCGGCGCGAATGGGACCGCGATGGCATGCTGCTGGCCGATATCGATGCCAACGGCGCCGCCACGCGCTACGCCTATGATGCGGCCGGCAACCTGATCCGCAGCACCGATGCCAAGGGATATGGCAGCAGCATCGCATACGATGACCGGAACCAGCCCGTCGCCTTCACGGATGCGCTGGGCAACACCACCTTGCGCGAATACGATGCGGCAGGCCGCCCCGTCAGCATCACGGATGCGCTGGGCCATGACACGCGCTACCGCTACGACCAGCGCGGCCAGCTGGTGGAACTGATCGACGCCAAGGGCGGCAGCAAGCATTTTCTGTACAACCGCCAAGGCTTGCCGATCAGCTACACGGACTGTTCCGGCAACAGCAGCGAATACAGCTACGACCAGCAGGGAAGATTGACGGCGGCACGCGATGCCATGGGCCATGTCAGCAGCTATGAGTACGATGGCCTCGGCCGCCTGACCGGGCTCATCGCACCAGACAAAACACGGGAACACTACGCCTACGATGCGGATGGCAATCTGGTCTTGCACGTGGATGGCGCCGGCCAGCAAACGCGCTACCGCTACAACGGCCAGGGCTTGCCCGTGGAACGCACGGACGCCATCGGCCAGACGGTGCAGTACCGCTACGATGCCGCGCTGCAACTGACGGAATTGATCAACGCCAAGGGCGAAAGCTACCGGCTCGCGTATCACGCGGAAGGCTGGCTGATCGCGGAAACGGGCTTCGACGGCAAGCGCACGCAATACAGCTACGACCAGGCCGGCAACCTCATCACCACCGAGTGCGGCGGCCAGCGCACGCAGCTGCTGCGCGACGCGCTCGGTTTGTTATCCGTCAAGACCACGGCGGACGGCGTGTTGCGCTACGCCTACGATGCGCTGGGACGCCTGACGGCCGTGTCCGCGCCGCAAGCGGAACAGCGTTTCGTCCACGATGCGCTGGGCCAGCTGACCGAAGAGCGCAGCGCATATTTCCTGCGATCCCTTCCCGATGCCGGCAGGCTGCCCAACGCCCCGCGCGTGCCGGATGCCAGCTTCGTCATGACGCACGCCTATGACGAACTGGGCAACAGCATCCAGACGGTCTTGCCGAACGGCCGCCGCATCGACACCCTGCGCTACGGCTCCGGCCACTGGCATGGCGTGCTGTGGCAGGGGCAGGCCGTGGTCGACGTCGAGCGCGACAAGCTGCACCGCGAAAAACAGCGCACCCTGGGCAACAGCGGCCTGATCGCCACGCGCCAGTACGACCCGCAATCGCGGCTCACACGGTTGACCCTGGCGCGTGGCGCCGACGCGCCCGTCCCCGTGCGCGAACGCCGCTTCGACTACGATGCGCAAGGCAATCTGACCACCATTTTTCAAACAGGCGCCACCGCTACCGGCCCGCTCGGCAAACTCAGCTATACCTACGACCCCGTCGGTCAGTTGCTGGCCGCCGTGCAACCGGGCCTGGCGGAACGCTTTGCCTTCGATCCGGCCGGCAATCTGCTCGACAAGGCGCCCGCGCCCGGCAACGTACTGAAACGCTATGGCGATACCGAATACGATTACGACGAACAAGGCAATGCCACCGGCAAGCGCTTCCATCCGCCGGGCAGGGAGTCGACCTGGAGTGAGCTGGAGCTGCACTACGACGCCGAAAACCGCCTCAGCCACGCCACCAGGATGGAGCGCCAGTCGCGCCACCGCGCCCGCTACTTTTATGACGCCTTCAGTCGCCGCATCGCCAAGCGGGTAGAAGAAGCACGCTGGAACAAGCAACAAGACATCAGCACAGACCAGCCCGCCCGCACGAGCGCTGCCACCACCTTCTTCGTCTGGGACGGCGACACGCTGGTGCAGGAACTTGGACACGAAGAGACGGTCTCATACCTGTATGAACCGGACAGTTTCGTGCCGCTGGCCAGGATCGCTTCGCCAGCCTGCCGCCAGGCAAGCGCCGTACACCTGCCACGCGTGGCGCAATGGGATTTACGCGCCACCCGGGACGACGCCGAACTGCAGGCGCTCATTGCGCAAGAACAGGCGGACACCGAAGCGCTGCATGTCTCCGCATGGCAGCATGCCCTGGCGGCAGCCGACGGTGCGGCAGCACACGACCGCATCACCTACTACCACTGCGACCACCTGGGCACGCCACGCGAACTGACGGATGCGCAAGGGAACGTGGTCTGGAGCGGGCGCTACAAGGCATGGGGGCCCTTGCTGCACGTCGAGGGAGAAATCAAGCAGCCACTGCGGTTTCAGGGTCAGTATGAGGATGGGGAAACGGGGCTGTTTTACAACCGTAATCGGTATTATGAACCGAATTGTGGGCGTTATGTCAGCCAAGACCCGATCGGCCTTTCCGGCGGACTGAATGGTTATGCGTACGCACCAAACCCCATCCACTGGAACGACCCGCTAGGGCTGGCAAAATGCAAAGTCATCATCAGTGCCGCGGACGAAATAAGAAATTTGCCCGCATTGCACAATATGCTCCCCAGCAAGATCAGAAATATTTTACGGAACAGAGGATACACGATGGTAGGTTCCAGAAATAATGCAACAGGATCAAATACAGCAGGACAAGTCTGGACAAAAAGTCTGCCGGACGGATATACAGCATCAGTGCGAATTGATCCAGCGGAAAGTCGCTCACCACCACTAGGACGTGCTGATGAAATACCGCACGCCCATAAAGAAATTGTCCCTACGTCCAGCGTATCAAACGGAAATTATGGGCCTCCAAGGCTCTCCGGATCACTCTTATGCGACGATACTGGAAACATCGCGATGCAGGGTGATTTTAAAGGAATGCATATTGAGATAAAAAAAGGTAAATTAAAATGATAAAAAATACCTCAATAAAAAATACAGTATCAAACTCAGAAAACATGGATAACTTAGATGTTAAAAACATACTAAAAATACTCAAACAAAAGGAAACCGAAAACAAATTAACAAAAGAACAAATTGAAATTTTAAAAAAAATTGGCAATTCCAAAAAAGACAAAGAAATTGTCTGGAGTTTGCTTTTTGAAATAGACCCAATAGAAAAAATACTCAATATTGCAAAACAAAAAATGCAAGAAATTTATACCTTTGAAGGAAATCAAATTATCTCAAATGAACTACGCCATGCGATAGCATATGCATTACTAAAATCAAATAATGAAAATTTTAAGAAAATAATTCACAAACTGACGTCAAGCAAATCTAACGTACTAAAATTAATAGCGTCAGAATACTATCTATACAAGAAAAACAATCACAAAGCAATTGAAATACTTCTAAAAATTCTAGAGGATGAAGAAATAGATCACAATATTTCAGATGCAATAGATATGCACATATCAAGCTGCACAAATTCCGAAACGCTATCTTTTATTGAAAAAAAGATAAAATCCAACATTGGAAATAAAAAAACTCAGGAAATATTAAATTACGTATTATCAATCATGAAAATCTCCATGAAATAAAAATAACAATTCCGACAATATTTCACAATTCGCCAACTTGAAAACATTTTCAATTTAAATACGCTCGACTGCAGTAATGCATCAGCACAACACACTCCAGCAAGTTTGACTTGAACCATTTCATCAGCGATACTTAATACGGAAGCATTAATTTTGTGTGTTTTACTATTTTTCTGATTCTATTTTTCCTGAATGATATCCTTACACGGAAACCCTCCCTACATCGGCCGCTTCGCCCCCTCCCCCTCCGGTCCCCTGCATATGGGCTCGCTTGTTGCCGCCATGGCCAGTTATCTCGATGCCAAGGTGCATCACGGCACGTGGCTGCTGCGCATCGAGGATCTGGACTATGACCGCAATGTCGAGGGTGCCGACATGGGCATCCTGGCCAGCCTGCAGCGCTGCGGCATGCACTGGGATGGCGAGGCGACATGGCAGAGCCGGCGGCTGCCGCTGTACGAGGCGGCGCTCAAGCGCTTGCAGAACGATGGCCTCGTGTACGCGTGCGGCTGTTCGCGCAAGGAGATCCAGGATTCTCTGCTGCAGGCAGGGGCGGCGAAACATGGCGCGACGGTGTACCCGGGCACTTGCCGCCACGGCCTGGCGCCGGGCAAGGCGGCGCGGGCTTGGCGGCTGCGCGTGCCGCAAGGGCCGCAAGCCGTGTACGCGTTTGCCGACCGCTGGCATGGCGCGCAGCGGCAGGATCTGGCCAGCGAGGTGGGCGACTTCATCGTGCTGCGCGGCGACGGCTTTTGGGCTTATCAACTGGCGGTGGTGGTCGACGATGGCGCGCAGGGCATCACGCAAGTGGTGCGCGGCGCGGACTTGCTCGATTCCACCCCGCGCCAGTTGTACCTGCAAGATGTACTGGGCTTGCCGCATCCGCGTTTCATGCACGTGCCTGTCGTCACCAATGACAGCGGCGAAAAACTGTCGAAACAGACGGGCGCCCTTGCCTTCGATACGGGCACGGACCCGGCCGCCCTGCTGACCACGGCGCTCGTGCCCGCCGCCCGCTTCCTGGGGCTCGACGTGCGCGCCGACAAGGTGGACGATTTCTGGCGGCAAGCCATTCCCGCCTGGGCGCAACTGTTGTCGCGCCTGCCCGCCACGCCATAAAAAAACCCGCTGCGGCGCAAGGCGGCAGCGGGTTCGCATCGAGCGCCAGCCGTCAGGACTGGCGCCGGTGTACAGGCTTAGAAATTGCCCTTGAACTGCACGCCGAACTGGCGCGGCTCATTGATGAAGCCCGTGCGGTTGTTGAAGTCGATGGCGCCCGTGATACGCTGGGTGTCGGTGATGTTGCGGCCAAAGGCGGCCACTTCATACTTGCCGGCATCCCAGGTGTAACCCACGCGCAAGCCGCCTTCGACCATCGGCTTGCCGGTGAACTCGGTTGCTTCATACAGGAAGAAGTTGATCTTGCTGCGGTAAGCCCAGTCCGTGAAGACGAAGAATTCGCCGTTTTCCATCGGGATCGAGTAGCGGCCCGTGGCGGTGATCGTCCACTTCGGCGCTTGCGGCAATGGATTGCCGTCGATGACGGCGCGGTTCGCAGCGTTGATCGGATCGGTCACGGTGCAACGCGTTTGGGCGCAGGTGGCGATCGACAGGCTCGGGTCCTTGATTTCCGTGAAGTTGTAGCTGCCGCCCAGCGACATCTTCAGGCTCGGCGTGACAAAGCCTTCCAGTTCCAGCTCGGCGCCGCGGCCGTTCGTCTTGGCGGCATTGATCAGGCGCGTGACGTTCGACGTGCCGCCCACCACCGTCAATTGCTGGTTTTTCACCTGGTAGTCATACACGCTGAACGCGACGCGGGCGCGGCGGTTGAACAAGTCGGCCTTGATGCCCGCTTCGTACGAGGTAATGGTTTCCGCATCGGCAACTGTCACGGCCACCTTGTCGCTGGCAGGGGCGATACTTGGCGCGCGGAAACCGGTGGCGATACGGGCGTAGAAGTTCACGTCCTTGTTGTATTTATAGGTGCCGCTCAAGTCCCAATTGACCTTGGCTTTGCTGACATCGGCGCTGGTCGGGTTGACCTGCACGATGTTGGTCGCTTCCACCGTGTTGAAATCCTTCTTGTCCTTGGTGTAGCGCAAACCGGCGCGCAGCATGAAGTCATCGTTAACGGCGTAGTTGACGGAACCAAACGTGGCCCAGGCCGAGTTTTTCTGGCGGCTGGCCAGGTGCGTGGTCAGCACGTGCGTGTTGGTATCGAAGTTGTCGGTGAAACCGTTGGCATCTTCGTTGAAGTAGTACACGCCTGCCTGCCAGTTCAGGGGACCGGCATTTTTCGATTCAGCGCGGAACTCCTGCGAGTATTGTTTCACGCTGCTGATGCCGCCGGCCGTTTCAACCTGGAAAGGGATGAAGCCGGGACCCGTCGGCGTACCGCCGTCGATGTCGCCATGCGACACGTAACTGCCGACCTGCTCGAAGCCGGTGATCGAGTACAGTTTGATACCGTCCAGGTCCCAGCTCAGGCGGGCGCTGGCGCCGTTGGTGCGCAGGCGCTGGAAGTTCGGTGCATTGGTAAACGACTTGTTCGGGTCGAAACCGTCGACGATATCGTTCGTGCCCTGCTTGATCAGGTTGGCGTAGAAGACGCGCGCGCTGCCCGTGGTGTTGCGCTGGTGCACATTGAACAGGGCGTTGAACGTGGCGTTCGGCGCATACATCAATTGCACGCGTTCAGCATGTTCGTTGTAGCCATCCAGCGCGTTTTTCTGGCCCGTAAAGGTGTTGTCGACGTAATCGTCGCGGTGCTGGCGCAGGGTCGAGAAGCGCAGCGCCCATTCCTTGCTCAGCGGCACGTTGACGGCGCCGTCGAAGTTGGTCGTGTTGTGCGTGGCGGCGGAAACGTTGTAATAGCCTTCAACCTTGTCCAGCTTCGGCTTGACGGATTCGAACTTGACCACGCCGGCCGGCGTATTGCGGCCAAACAAGGTGCCTTGCGGGCCGCGCAGCACTTCCACGCCAGCCACGTCGAAAATCGGATACCCCTTGAGGATAGGATTTTCTTGCACGACATCGTCGTAAATCAGGGAAACAGGTTGCGATGCGAAGATGTTGAAGTCGGTATTGCCGTAGCCGCGGATGTAGAAGCGGGGGAAGGTGCGGCCGTTCGACGATTCCACGTTCAGGCTCGGCACTTTGCCGGCCAGCACGCGAATGTCTTGTCCGCCGGACACCAGCACGTCGAGCTTCTCGTCGCGCAGCAGCGACACGGAGACGGGTACGTCGCGGATATTTTCCTTGCGGCGCTGTGCCGTCACGGTCACGGTTTCCAGCTGGCTGGCGGCAGGGGCCGTATCAGCAGCGACTTCATCAGCATAGGCCGAGCCGATAG
Source organism: Janthinobacterium sp. GW456P (assembly GCF_002127655.1). Lineage (GTDB taxonomy): Bacteria > Pseudomonadota > Gammaproteobacteria > Burkholderiales > Burkholderiaceae_D > Janthinobacterium. The sequence continues at coordinate 73,366 of NZ_NEHB01000021.1, read as the reverse complement.
GCAGGGCAGCGGACAGTGCCAGCATTGCAGCGCTTTTGGCGCACAAACGCTTGTGCATCTTGGACATCTTGATCATGTGGTTTCCCAGAAGTTTAAAAAAAGAATTGCGAAATCTGTCTTTCTAGCAACCTGTCTCCGGGTTATATACGGCGCTGGACGATCGTTTGCACCATCACGGTGCAACAGCGCGAGCGGATGTTCCCCCGCTCTCGGCGTCACTGGCTCTGCCCTGGCTGTCACTCAAGTTGACAGCGGTTCCGGCCGCATCTCTGGGATGTCTGATGAACACCAACTTTTAAGTAAGGCGCCAATTTAATTCAAGCGGCTGATGCGCTGCAAGAATATTGTTATGTAAAATATTTATTCACCACTATTCAAGGCCGACTAGTGGTTATTCAGCCACAATACGCCGATCGGCTTGCTGTTTTGCCATTGTCCCGCCCTGGCGACGTAATTGCGGCAATGCGGCGCAAAAGCGCCTGAAGGACAGGCCCAGGCCGGTATTTGACTGTAATATCGCCATACCTGAGCTTGCCGCGCTGCCCCATCCCAGTGCAGCGGCGGCGCGCCGCACCATTATTTATCCTACCCATGCCAGAACCGAGCCAGCACAGCCACGAGCCCCCGCCTTCCCCCGCCGCCGCCCAGGCCGCGCACATGCTGCTGAGCGCCCATTGCGACATCGTCTGGAGCACGAAAACCTTCGGCCAGTTCGATGCCGACCAGCCGTCCTGGCGCGCCTTCACGGGCCAGACGGAGGCCGAACTGCGGGGCCGCGGCTGGCTCAATGCCCTGCATCCGGACGACCGCAACTTGCCTTACGTCATGCCGTCGTACCTGACGACCGTGTTCGAGGCGGAATACCGGCTGCGCCACGTCAGCGGCGCCTACCGCAATATGCTCGTGCGCATGCTGCCCGTGCTGGCGCCCGACGGCAGCATCGTTGAATGGCTGGGCTCGCATTGCGACGTGACCGAGCAGCGGCAGACGGAACAGCGGCTGCGCCTGGCCATGCAGGGCGGCCGCATGGGCACGTGGGAAATCGACCTGGGCAGCGGCAGCATGGCGTGTTCCGACGCATTCAAGGCCAATCTGGGCTTGCCGCCAGCCAGCCACATCGATTACGCGCAGCTGACGGGCGCCATGCTCGACGGCGACCTGCAGCACTGGCAGACGGTGGTGCACGCGGCCATCGCCAGCGCCAGCGATTTCGAAATCGACATCCGCGTGCGCTGGCCCGACGGCTCGCTGCACTGGGCGCATATGCGCGGCACCTGCGCCAGCGATGGGAGCGGCAAGGTGATCGCCCTGTCCGGCATCTCGCTCGACCTGACGGCCAGCAAGCAGAACGAGGAAACCTTGCGCCTGACCCTGGCGGCGGGCGAAGTGGCCACTTGGAACTGGGACATCGTGGCCGACCGGGTCACGGCCGACAGCAATATGGCGCGCCTGTTCCCCGTGAATGCCGATGCGGCCACGGCGGCGCCGCTGGCGCGCTACCTGGACATCATCCATCCGGATGACCGCGAGCAAGTCAGCGCGCAGATCGCCGAGGCGCTGCACGCGCACACGCCGTTCGAGGCCAGCTACCGCATCGGCCCTGGCGATGGCCAGTACCGCTCGGTCATCGCGCGGGGACGCGTGGAATACGCGCCCGATGGCACGCCCTTGCAATTGCCCGGCGTGCTGCTCGACGTCACGCGCCAGAAACAGGTGGAAGATGCGCTGCGCAGCAGCGAGGAACGGTATCGCACCCTGATCGAACTGATGGACCAGGCTTTTTGCGTCATTGAAATGCTGTACGACGAGCAAGGCCGCCCGGTGGATTTCCGCTACCTGGAAGCGAACCCTTCTTTCGTCAAGCAGTCGGGCCTGGACAATGCCATCGGCAAGACCATCCGCAGCATCGTGCCCGACCACGACCAGCACTGGTTCGACCTGTACGACCAGGTCGTCAAGACGGGCGAGCCCGTGCGCTATGAAAACGAAGCCGTGGCCATGGAGCGCTGGTTCGAAGTCTTCGCCGCGCGCCTGGGCGGCCCCGGCAGCCGCCTGCTGACGGTGCTGTTCAGCGACATCAGCGAACGCAAGCGCTCGGAACAGCAATTGCGCCAGCTGGCGGACAACCTGTCCGAGATGGACAGGCGCAAGACAGAATTCCTGGCCACCCTGGCGCACGAACTGCGCAACCCGCTGGCGCCCATCCGCAACGGCCTGCAAATCATGCGCCTGGCCGCCGACAAGCCCGCCACCGTGGCGCGTGTGCGCGACGTGATGGAGCGGCAAGTCAATCAGATGGTGCACTTGGTCAACGACTTACTGGACGTGGCGCGCATCACGCGGGGCCAGATCGAACTCAAGCTCGAACGCACGGACTTGAAAACCATCATCGCCAGCGCCGTGGAAACGAGCATGCCGCTGATCGAAGCGAACCATCACCAGTTGCAGGTGACGCTCGACGAGCAGGCACTGCCGCTTGAGGCCGACCCCACGCGGCTGGCACAAGTGCTGGGCAATTTGCTCAACAACGCCGCCAAGTACACGCCCGCCGGCGGCCATATCGCCTTGCGCGCGGTACGCGACGGCAATGAGGCGCTGATCGAGGTGGAAGACAGCGGCGTGGGCATCCCCGCCGAATCGATCACGACCGTGTTCGACATGTTTACGCAGGTGGGACAGAACATGGGCCGCGCTCAGGGCGGCCTGGGCATCGGCCTGTCACTGGTGCGGCGCCTGGCCGAGTTGCATGGCGGCAGCGCCACGGTGCTCAGTCCCGGCACCGGCCTGGGCAGCATATTTACCGTGCGCTTGCCGCTGCTGAAGGAGGAAGCCAACGCCCCCGCCGCACCGGACGCGCCCGCACCCGCCGCCAGCGCCCGCCATTTCCGCGTGCTGGTGGTCGACGACAACGTCGATGCGGCCGATACCCTGGCCGCCGTGCTGGACATGATGGGCCATGCCACGCAAGTCGCCCACGATGGCGCGCAGGCCCTGGCCATAGCGCCGCAATTTTTGCCAGACGTCATCTTCCTCGATATCGGGCTGCCCGGCATGAACGGCTATGAAGTGGCGCGCGCGCTGCGCCGGATACCGGCCGGCGCCAGCGTTGTGCTCGTTGCATTGACGGGCTGGGGCGCGGAAAACGACCGCAGTCAATCGAGCGCGGCCGGCTTCGACCACCATCTGACCAAACCGGCCAACCTGCTCGCCATCGGCGAACTGCTGGCCACCCTTTCCACTCCTAAAATACCTACAGACCATGACTGAATCGACGAACCATCTGCGCCGCCACCTCCTGCTGGCCGGCGGCGCCGCCCTGCTGTGCCCGGCTCCGCTGCTGTTTGCCGCACCAGCCACCAGCATCGCCAGCGCCCACACGCAACTGGCCGCGCTGGAACAGGCCGCGGGCGGACGCCTGGGCGTTTCCGCCTGGCGCCAGGGCGGCGAGCTGCGCATTGCCCACCGTGCCGACGAACGCTTTCCCCTGTGCAGCACTTTCAAGGCGATGCTGGCGGCCGCCGTGCTGGCCCACAGCGCCAGCGAAGCGGGCTTGCTGGCACAGCGCGTGCGTTACGAGAAAAAAGATCTGGTCACGTATTCGCCCATCACGGAAAAGCATCTGGCCGACGGCATGACGGTGGCCGAGCTGTGCGCCGCCACCTTGCAGTACAGCGACAATAGCGCTGCCAATTTCCTGATGAAAATATTGGGCGGGCCGCAAGCCGTGACGGCGTATGCGCGCAGCATCGGCAACAAGGAGTTCCAGCTCGAACGCTGGGAAACGGAATTGAATAGCGCCATCCCCGGCGAAGTGCGCGACACGGCCAGTCCCGCATCGATGGCACGCAGCATGGAGCAGTTGCTGCTGGGCGATGGCTTGCCGGCGCCGCAGCGCCAGCAGCTCGATACCTGGATGCGCGGCAACACGACGGGCGACAAGCGCATCCGCCCGGCCCTGCCAGACGGCTGGAAGGTAGCCGACAAGACAGGCTCGGGCGCCTACGGCAGCATCAACGATATCGGCGTGGCCTATCCGCCCGTCGGCGCCCCGCTGGTGATCGCCGTATATTACACGCGCGAACTGAAAAATGCGGACAACAACCAGGACATCATTACGGCCGCGACACGCATCGTGGCCGCCGCGCTGGTGTAATTACTTCGACAAGGCGGCCATGAAACCGGCGTAGGTCGACCAGGCCGGGTCCGCCGCGCTGCGAATTTCGATCGGGAATTTCGGACGCGGCGCCAGCGCCGTGTTCAGGCGATTGAAGAATTCCTCGCCCGACTGCGTGTAATAAATCCATTCGCGCAGGTTTTCCCCCGTCGACACCAGCGCCAGGGTGGCAAAGCCGTCTTCTTCCACCACGGGCGCCAGCGCCGCTTCCAGCTCTTCCATATGCTCGCGCTCGTTCGGTGCGGGCATGCCCGTTTCGTCTTCGTAGCGCCAGGCGATGATGATGCGGTCCGGCTGCGACGACAGGTCCCAGTCGTCATGGAAGGCGTCGACATAGCGGTAGATGATGGCCATCTCGTCGCTATGCGTGACGATGGTGCCCCAGCTGCGGGCGGAAGTGGAATTTTCGTTCATGGTTGCAACAGTCAAAAAAGAATCAGGCAAAGGGCGAGCAGTCTACAGCACTGGCGGGCAAGTCACGTTCCAGGCGTCATACTGGGCGCCGCTCTTGCGCAGCCAGACGCGGACGTAGCTGTCGCGGTCGCTCTTGAACACCAGCGCATAGCGCTCTTCGGCACGCGGGGCGGCAGCGCCCACGTCGACGGCCGCCAGCGCAAATTTCAAGGCCCGCAACGGGGCGCAGGCCGTATTACCTGCCATCAATAATCGCGCCCGCTCCAGCAGCGGTTTCTGGTACAGCAACACGCCTTCAAGCTCCGCATCGGGGACGCGCTGCAGCATGCGCACGGGTTCGGCCACCGCGCGGCATGTGCCGCGATCGAGCCAGGCGTAGTATTCCATGCCCGCCTCTTGCCAACGCGCCTGCTTGCCCTCGCCGTGCAACACGAACTTGGTGCGCTGCGTCCGGCACAGAGCGCCATGGCCACGATACGGCGGCGTTTCCACGCTGCCCACCACTTCGCTGCCGCGGCCACCGACCACGGGCACGCTCTCGAACACGGTGCGCGCAGCGGGCTCGTCCGGATACTGCTGCGCATAAAATGCCAGCAAGGACGCGCGCTGCTGCGCATCCACCACCGCCTCGGCGGCACTGGCAGAGATGCACACGGCCAATACGGTAAAGAGCGCTACAGAGCGCATAAAATATCCTGGCATGGCATTCCTTCAATCGACGTTCGGGGGCGGATATCGCCCAAGCGCAGATTATATAGTTACCAGGAAATACCAGGAGCGTACGGCGTCAGGACGTCCGGAGGTTGACGCCACCAGCGAGCAGCTTGGCGCCGCAGGTGGTGCTGTCGCCTTCGAAGGCGATGGCGACGCCGTTGATGCTGTGCCGGGACGAGCCGCTGGCAATCTTGCAGCCCTGGTGTCCTTTGACGGGGCAACTGCACACATCCCCGACGCAGGCGACGGCAATGCCATTGACCGTGAAATGCGTGGCGGCACAACTGATCACCTTGCCGCCGTGCGACGTGGCGTCGCCCAACCGGATGACTTTGCGCATGCTGTCTCCCGTTCTACTTGCCCACCGAGCTTTCCAGGATGGATTCCACCGATGGCGCGGCATAGTTGGCCGGATCGACCGCCGGGATGATGCGGCTGCGGAAGATATCGCCATTGGCATCCTGCTGCCGGCGTTTGGCGTCCGACGGCGGCGTGACGAAGATAATACTGGCCTCGTCACGGTCACGCAAATTGATCGCCGCACTGGCGCCGCCATCGCGATAGCTGCCCATCACCCCGATGGCCATTTGCATGAACCACGTAGCCGCCCCCGTGTTGCCCAGGCGAAGATCGGTATTGATGAACTGCGCGCTCTTGCCGCTGTCGATTTCCGGCCCGCCCTGCGCCGCATAGTCGTGCAGCATGCTTTCCAACATCAGCAGCTGCTCCGGCTGATTTCCCGTGCCGGCCACGATACGCGCCGGCCCCTTGCCACGTTCGGCTTCCGGCAAGGTCTGCAGCGCCTGCCGCCAGCCTGCATTGAAAATATTCTGGCGCGCATCGCTCCGTGTGACGGGCTTACCCTCCTCATCCGCGAACTTGACGAACACGGGCCGGTGCACGAAACCGAACGAGGGCAGGCGGTCGAAGGTTTCCATCTGCTCCCGGTTCCACGGAATGGGAAACCACGGCGTCGGTTTCCAGTCGCGCGGCGGACGATTTTCCCAGGGATTGATCTGGCCGAAAGCGTGCAAGCCGACGCCACGGATATCGGGCCGCTGCGCGAAGGCGGCGGCGGCGGTGAGCCATTCGGCGACGGTGGGTTGGCGCTCGCTGAAAGCCTCAGGTCGTTGCTGTTTCGCGCGCGAAGGAAGCGATTGCATGACGTTGTAATACATGCCACGCAATTTTTCTTGGACGAAATTATTCTCCGGGTCATCCCATACAAAAGGGCGTAACGGTTCTATACGTTCGCGCCGCGCCAGGATAAATACTGCCGTGGCATCAGGCATATCTGGAATGAAATATCCATTGATCAACTTTCTGGCCGTGCCTGGCTTGCGATTGCCATCCCGCGTGCCAACGCTGTCCTCGGAGTGCAAAACGACATAAGGTACGTCAGGATGCTTATCGAAAAAATCAAATACTTCAACAAGCAATTGGTCAGGGCGTTCGTCTAGTTTCCAGGACGCAATCGAAAATAGATGCCAAGCCATGCCCGACGTGCCTGCGCCAGCCACAAGTCCCGCCATCGGCTCTATCAAGCTCGGCTGCGCAGCCGGGTCGAGAATGGGCGTACCCGCATAAAATGAAGGCAAACCCCAATACAGCGGGGTAAAATTGACGCCATTTTCCAGCGCGTCATATGCCCTGCTGCCGCCTTCCCCGTCCTTATCATCGCCCGTCCATGGGTATTTCTTCGGATCTTGTTCGCGTATGCTGGTGTACGCACTTCCTTTTTGCAAGGCTTTCCACAATTTTCCCTGACGGTATTTATCCAGTGTCACACCGAGTCCGATCACTTCCAGCACGTACTCTTGCTTTGGCTCCACTGGCTTCTTGGGCTGTTGCGCCTGCAGTTGTGACGCAATTTCACGTGCCTGACTCTTAGATACAGCACCTAGCCATAACCAACCAAAAAATAAGATTACAAGAACCATCGATATTCCCAACCAACGAAGCGTCATCATAGCTACACCTTTTGGCCTGCAATCATGGAGAAAACGATAAGCAGTCAAAGCAAACTGTTACCGACCAGACTTCGACAATTCATTTATTTTGCTTTTTTCGCTCACCACTCACTACCTTTATATTTTTGGTCTGTGACATTACAATTTTCCACAACGGCCCTGATAGCAAGGGCAATCCTAAAGGCAAGATTCCGGTGTTGTAATAGTCAATGCTGCCATTGATCGCAGCACTTCTCCATCCGGGTTCTACGGATAAGTATGGCGCGAACTCCAATATGAACTTTTCTTTTATGCGTATTCCCTTACGCCCTCTATCGCTGTACTTTAGATCCTTCACCCGCCAATCCGCCACCGCACATAGATACGCGTAGAACTGCGGATCTGAGCTAGCCTTGCCGCTGCCAATCGCCACGTCATACGCCGTCACTTGGCTATGATTCTTCGCGCTACCGATAATGGAACTGTGGAAAGATTTGGCACTGACTTCGCGCTGCCAGCGCAAGCGCGCCTCGTTCGGGCTTTCCTGAACTTGCGCGACGACCTTGCTATCAGGGTAGCGTTTCGCCGATACGATTTCGCGTTGATCAAGCTTGTCTTTCACGTCCAGTCCTTTTTCCTTGTTATAGCTTGCCGTCATCAATGCCAACTCTCGTGGGCTGAGGTATTCTTCCCTTTCGGGAAACTTTTGATAGCCCCCCGGATCGGGGCGATACTCGCTGCGTAGCAGCATGCCAGTCGCGCTCGTCAGCGCGACCGAAGCATCACAAGGATCAACTTCCTCAACGGGTCCCTGATCGGTAACAGGACGGTTTCTCATCATGGACGTTGCGGGGATACTCGCCGCTTCGATTTGCGAAGTGCCGCGCAAATCGGCCTGCACCGGCTGTTTCAATGCTTCGCCTGTAATGGTGCGTATGCCATTGCGCTGCTCGGTTTTGCTCAATCTGGTATCAATAGGCCACGCCAACGCCTTGTGTTGTGCACGATGACTACGCAAAGAAACCTCCACATGCGACTGCTCGTTTTCTGCCGTGAGCCTTAGTGGAAAATCAAAAGGAGGCGGCTTGCCTACCAACGATACCGTGGTCTTTCCCGTGGCCGTATCCAGCCTGCTCTTGTTGCTGAATACCCGCTGATAGAATCTGCCGCCCAGTTCCGCCAATGCGCCGCGTACCTGCAAGCGTTCCACCATCTTGGTATTTCCGGAGGCAACGCTAAGTCCATCAACGCTGAATGTCTCCTCCTCTTCTACCAACTCGCTTCCCGATGCATAATCGGGCACGCCATCCCATCCCATGCCCTGGATATTATCGAGCGCCACCGTCATATCTTCAGGGCAAAAATACAGATACACTTTGCGGCGGTTGTCACGGTCCTCGGCGCTCTGCCATTGACTGCCCACCATGCCGCGATGTTCGTCCTTCTTCAAGTCGCCGAACGGCGGCGTGCAGGCCTTGCCGCTGCCCCTCGCCACACCAGCCACAATATTCACCAAGGTCTTCAGGCGTGCCCCCATGGTCTGTGCACCACTGAGCAAATGGTAATAGGGCTTCATCACCGCATCCTCGCCGCCGTCGAACCAGGCCGCGCCGCGCATCAGCAGAGGCAGGCTGTCCACCAGACTGTAGGGCGGATGCGTGAGGATCAGATTGTCGGCCGGCGCCAGCCCCTTTTCCATCAACATGGCTTGCGCCAGCAGCGACAGCAGGCAACCCTGGCTGTGCGCGACGATGCTGACGGTATCATCCGCATCGTAATCGCGGATCATGGCAATGAGCGCGGCCAGACGCTGCGCGGCCAGCACCATGTACATGCGGCCAGGAGCCGTCCTCAATGGACGCAAAGCATCGCCCATCGGGTCAACTGGCGCATAGATACCCGGACGCCACATATCGGGCAAATTGCTGGTGGCATTGCCAAACGGCCCGCCTTCCTTCGACAGGTCCTTGTCCAGGCGGTTACCGTAACGGTCAATAAACTGGCCGTTTTTAGTGCGGCATTTCTCGCCCACTTCACGGTAGCCCCAGTAAAACGGAATCACGGGGCTGTTGGTATCCTTGGCCATCGTGCGCTTGAAGAAGACGGCGTCGGGATCGTCTTCCAGCTTGTCCTTGTCCGCCGCCACAGGCATGCGGTAAGAAGCCGGCGTAAAGCCGCGCCCCAGCCTTTGCGCCAAGCCCTCACACAAGCCATGTTCCACCGCCTTGTAGCTGACGCCCACATCGTTGACGCCATGAATGACGATGATATTGCCTGGCAAGTTGCGGCGTATCTTGACCTTCTTGCAGACGCTGCGTTCACAATGCAGGAGCGTCACGTCTTCGCCCACCACGTACGGCACTTTCGGATAGCTGCCCATCGCACTCTCCCGGCGTCATCAATCCTTGTTGTTGAACACTTCGATGGCGGCCAGGTGCATCGCGGCGCGCTCCAGCACCTCCGTCTTGCCGTCCCCGTCACTGCGGCCATCAGTCGACGAACCATCGCCCAGCTTCACGGCAAACTGGGCTTGCGGCGCCAACTGGGGGGCTGGCGGCACGCCATCGACGGGACTGTCGTCGCCCTCATACTGAAAAATGAATTGCTGATCGGCCTTGCCCTCGGCAAAGCCTGGCAATTGCACCTCCATGCTTTGCGGATCATTGAAGACGAAGTTGGGCGCATTGAAGTTCAGCGGCGACTGGCTGCCAAAGGTGATGCCGTCGGCGATGCGGATGAAAGCGCCATGCTTGGAAATGAGAACAATTTCATCGGCCATGCCCGTCAGCTTGCCCTCGCTGGCCGTCAGCTTCAGGTTTTTCCCCGCATTGATGTCCGTGTCGTCATGCTGGCTTTGCAACAGAAGCTTGCCGTGATGGGCGATGGCGCGGATGCCATCCGCGTGGGCAAACAGCGAGATGCCCTTGCCCGCATTCACGCTGTAGCGCTGGCCCGCCACCGCCTGCAGATGCTGCTGCGCCACCGTATCGATATTGCTGACGGCATAGCTGACGATGGCCTTCGAACTGGCAAAGCTGATGCCGGCTGGTGCCGTGATGGCAATCGCCGAAGCACCGCCCAGTTCGGCACGTGGTTCGGTATTGCTGCCGCCTTCCCAGCCTTTCAAGCTGTGCTGCAATGCTTGCTGCGCCTGGTCTTCCTGCTCCAGCGCCTGATGCGTGGCCGCATAGCTGCCCAGCGAGCGAAACAGCTCCAGGCAGTTTTCCATCAAGCCCAGATATTCGCTGCGGGCCATGTGAGCGCCATCGCCGTTCAGGCGCTTCCAGGCCGAGATCAGCATGCCCTTGCTCGCCCGCATGGCCAGTTGCTCATCGGTGCGCAACTCGGCACCCTCGCCGCGCGCCACAGCCTGGCCGTTGCGCCGGTCCTGCGTCAACCAGCCCAGGTTGAGCTGGGTGGAACCATGGTCACTGGCAAGCTGGGCATTAATTTTCCCATGCCCATCGTCAAAGCGCAGCTGGTTGCCACGCGTGCCCTTGATCTCGCGGCTCTTGATGCCGGACAAATAACGGTTGCCCGGCAAGTCGCCCGCCTTGCTCAAGGCAGGAGGCTGCGCGCTGTGGTTGTACAACTGGCCAACGATGATGGGACGGTCCGGGTCGCCGCCAAGGAAAGCCAGCAAGACTTCGCTGCCCACGCGCGGCAAGCCCAGGTAGCCGCATTGCTGCATGCTGCCAGGTCCGTTGCCCGCCCAGCTCGACGCGACTCTGACCCAGGCCGAATCGGCATCCGTGTCGGAAGCACCTGTACCGCCGGCGTGCTCGTGGTCCAGCTTGCGCGTGGCGGGAAAACGCACCTTGACCCGGCCCATGGCGTCGCAATGAACTTCCTCGTTGGCAGGCCCCACCACCACGGCGCTTTGCATGGAAACCGGCGGCAGGTCGATGCGCGTGTCATAGGCGGGCACGATGGCCACGCCGCGCCGCACGGCGCTCAGCTCGATATGCATGCGCAAGAGGCCATTGTCCACGGCCGCCGCCAATTCGCGCTGTTGCAAGGCCGTGCCATCGGCCAGCCAGCGGTTGCGCGCGAACAAACGCGCCACCCTGGCGGCCAGTTCCTTGGGTAAATTATTCTGCGCCACCACCTGCAGCGCCGTCACGACAAAATCGCGCTCGGCCGCTGGCAATGCGTCGATATCGGGATGCTCGGCCAGACTAAAGTACTCGCCCGGATACAGGTCGCGCACGCTACCCTCGGCATGAAAGCAATGGCTCTCGTAGTCATGCTGCTGCATGGCCAGTGCACCCAGCTGGCATAGCGCCTCGTGGTCGCTCCCCGCACGCGGCGGCAGCACGCGATAATCGTCGAGGCTCGCCGCGATGGCGTTGCCATGCATGCCTTGCCTGCCCTGCCCCATGGCGCCGGCAGTCATGAACGGCCGTGCGCGTGGATGTTCCTCATTCCAGCTATGGCGCGTCACCTTGCCCGCCTGCAACTTGCGCACTTCATTCCACGACGTCAGGGTATCGCGCTGTTCCGTCGCGCGGTCCGCGTGATAGCGCACGGTATCGGCCACGTTTTTCCGCAAGCCATCGGCATGATTGAACAGCACCAAGGTATGCGCCGGTTCGGCGTGCGCGTCCGCATTGCCTTCCGCACGAAAAAACCAGGCGACGCCGCTGCGCTTGAGCAGGCGCCGCACGAAGGCTGCATCGGACTCATTGTGCTGCATGACGAACTCGCGCTGCGGATACGTTTGCGCCTCGAAGAAATCGGCAAACACGTACTGGAAGGCATGCGCCAGCACGGTATTGCTGCGTATCCACTCATCGAGCAGAGTCTTGACGATGTCGATATCCGTCAAACGCCGAAAGACGCGCGTATTGCAGCGCTTTTCCATGATGGCGAAGGCATCCGTCAGCACCAGCTGATAGCTGGCCAACGCGCCGTCGCTGTCACCGGCACTGGCTTGCGTGACGATGCCGCAGATGCTGCGCAGCTGGCCCTGGTCGGTGACGATATCGATAGCGGCAGGCAAGGCAATCAAACTACTGAGCGGCAAGTCCGCATGCGTCGAAATGCACAGCACGCGGTACTCGATGCCACCGCAGATGGCTTCGCTTCCGGCGATACGCTGCGGTATCAGCACACCGACAGGCACCTTGGGCGAGACACCCAGGCGCAAACGCAAGGGACGCTGGGTACCCGATATCGCCTCGTCTCCATCCATGGCGCTCTCCTCATTCACACTTGCATTTAATCAAGTAGGAGAACCGACAATGCCATGGGATGACAGGGAAATACTTGATATTTAATAAGAACCAGACAAGGTACCCATTACTTCCATCAACAATTGCCGCTTCGCCAATAAGACGGGATCAAACGCCGTCCATTGCTCCAGCCGCAACGCATACGCCGGCGTCATCATCCAGCCGAACACTTCCGCCTTGTCTTCCTCGGGGCCGTAGGCGGCATACAGGCTGACGAGGCCGGGCTGCGGGTGGCCCAGGTTCTGGAAACCCTTGCCGTAGGCCGTGGCGCCCCCCTGGCCATAGGTGGTGCCGGACGGGTTCAGGGCAAGCCAGGCGGGGTCACGGTAATAGAAATCGTTGAACAGCCGGTATTCGATGAAGTGGTAATACTCATGGTGCACGCGCAACTCCATGCCGGACGGACACAGGGCGGCCAGCATATTGTCGGCATAGACCACGCTGTCGATGTCCGGCGCCGGCATGGCCAGGCGGCGCTGGCCGTCCACGCTCAAATCCTTGACCAGCACGACGTGGCGCAAGCCCGTGCGCGCGAAGACGCCGGCCGGGTAGCGTTCCATGGTGGGCAGGACGATGCTGAGAAGCAATTGCAGCCCGGCACGGTCCTGCGCCGAGTCCGTGAAAGCGTGCGCCTCGCCGCCGGGCATGGACAAGGTCCAGGCCGGCGCCAGTTGCAGCGCCGCCAGGCGCGCCGTGGCGATGGCCTGCAATTGCGCCACGCTGGCGTCCGCCGGGGCGACGGGCGCATAGCGCACGTTCCAGTCGCACTCGCTGCGCATGCTGTCTTGCCCGGCGGCGCGCTCGAACGCTTGCGCATAGGCGGCCGATGGGGCGGGCGGGCTGACGCCGGCACAGGCGGACAACAATACAGCGGACAGCAAAGCGGCAAGAAAGGACAGCAAACGGCAAGCAGGCATGGAATCTTTCGCGGGCATAAAAACGGGGCGCAATCGCTGCGCCCCATTGTACAAGCTGAAAAATTCCCTTATGCCATCAGCGCTGGTAATTCTTGAAGAAATTCCAGCTGATCGCGGTGGCGTCCGGACCCAGCTCGTCGCTGAATGGCCAGCCGGGAGGACCGCCACTCCACGCGTGGTTCATGCCTTCGACCGTGTACTTTTGCGCGATGACGGCGCCGTTGTGCAGATACGTGTCGATGGAGTAGCTGCGGCCGTAGGGCACCGTCTGACGCACGATGCTGTCGGCGCGGTAGCGCACGCTGTCATTGTCGAGGCCATCGTCACCATAATCGCTCGTTTGCAGGAATTGCTCGATGGTTTGCTCGCCGTTGACGGGATTGACGACGATGTCGGACGTGCCGTGGAACACCATCGTCGGCATCAGCCGGCGCGGCGAACCGGAGCAGCGCCAGGCATCCTTGCCCCGCACTTTCGGGTCGAACGAGCTGCCGTTGAACAGCGAATCGGCGGCTGTGACCAGACCGGTGGCGCCCTTGTACATGCCGCCCGAATGCACCATCACGGCGGCGAACACGTCGGAATAACAGGCGGCCATGATGGACGCCATGGCGCCGCCGGCCGAGATGCCCGTCACATAGATGCGGCGGTCGTCAACCGCATATTTATTCTTGACCTTGTTCAAGATGCCCATGAATACGGCCGGCTCGCCCGTGCCCCTTTCCTGGTTCAGCGGCAGCATGAAATTCCAGCAGCGCATGGGGTTGGCCGTGACGTTCTGGCGCGGGTAGACGACGATGAAATTCTCGCGGTCGGCCATCTCGTTGTAGCGGCTGACGGCGGCCATGCTGTTGGGCTCGGAACCGCAGCCGTGCAGCATCAGTACCACGGGCAGCGGCGTATTCGGATTGTAATTGCTCGGCAGCCAGACCTGGTATTCGCGCGAGCCCCACAGGCTCGCGTACAGGCCGAAGTCCCACTGCCCGGCGGCAGCCGGCAGCGCGGCCAGCAAGCCGCAGGCGGCGATGAGTACAGATAACAGGTGACGCAGTTTTGTATATGCCATGCCAGTCTCCATGATTGTTATTGACGACGAAAACAGCGACAACAAACCGGCGTGATACACATCAATCGATATACATCAAGCCGGCGCTTCCGACCGGCGAGGCCGGACCCAACGGGTCCAGCCCCGGCAGTGAAGAACTTTAAAATTTGTAGCCAGCCTTGGCGATGATCTGGCGCGGCGGTCCATAGAAGCCATCAAGAATGGTCACGGCGGGAATGTTGTAGCCGTCCGTGCGGTAGCGTTTATTGCCCAGGTTGCTGCCATGCAGACTGAAGGTCCAGTTCTTCGGCGCTTCCCACACGATGCCGGCCGTCCAGATGCTGTAGCCGCCCTGCGCCAGCGTCTCGCTCAAGTCCGTCGTCGGGTAGACCTTGCTGCGGTAGCCGTAGCCGACCATGCTGCGCAAGGCGCCGCCAAACACGCCGCGGTCCGTGCGCGTCAGGTTCAGGCCCACTTGCCGGGCTGGCGTATTGCTGAACTTTTGCGTATCCGCGATGTTCTTGCCGCCGCTCATGAACTCGTCATAGCCGGCATTGAGCAAGGCCAGGAAGCCGTTAACTTCCCACTGGCGGTTCGGCCGCCACGAGAATTCGAACTCGGCCCCTTTCACCGTGCCCTTGCCCGCATTCGTGAAGTCGCCATAGAAGCCCGGCACGCCGCCCGGCTGCACATAGCTGGTGAAGACGGACAACTGAATATCCTTGTAACGGTTGTAGAACAGGGCCACGTTGGCATCAAAGGTGTCGTCCGGCGCCGCATACTTCATGCCCACTTCCAGCGCGTCGAGTTTTTCATCCTTGTAGGGGCGCGCGGAATCGGGCACCACCAGGTTGTTGGCGCGCACATTGTAGCCGCCCGACTTGAAGCCGCGCGACAGGTTGCCGTAGAAATTCGTCGTCTTCGATGACTCATAGCGCACGGACAGTTTCGGCGAGGTATTGCTCACCGAGAGCGACTTGTCGAAGTCGGCCGCCGTCTGGATGGGCCGCGTGAAGCCCACGTCAGCAAAGGCACGGTTGAGCACGATCGCGCGCTTTTCCTCGCGCGTGTGGCGCAAGCCCGCATTGATGCTCCACGCCTTGCCCAGCGGCCAGGTCCAGTCCGTGTACAGCGCCGTGCTGTCCGTCTCCACCGTGCTGACGGCCGTCGTGAACTGGCGTCCCAGGAAATTGTTGTAGATGCCGCCGCCAGCCGTGCCTTCGAAGCGGTACAGGCCGATCACCCCGGCGCCATAATCGCCGCTGTACGAGGCCTGCAATTCCAGGCTTTTCTGCTCATCGCGCGAATCGCCGAAGACGTCGGCAATCGGCAGCGGCAAGCCGTCAAAGTCGATGGTTTGCTCGGACGTGCTGCGCCGCTTGGCGCCGACGACTTTCACGGACCAGTCGCTCGACAAGGTGTAGTTGGCCACCAGCGAGCCGCCCCGGTTATGCGTAAAATTGTGCCCAGGCATGCCGCTCTGTATGTCGTACGCATCCGTGCTGGCGGGCCGCTTGAGCGGGTCGAAGGCGCTCACGCCCATGCGCTGGAAACCGCGCACGCCCGACTTGTCGTCGGTGGCGTCCAGGCTCAGCACGACGGTGAGGGGGATATCCTGCGGGAAGTAGCCGATCGACAGGCGCGCGGCCGTGCTGTCCTGGTCGCTGACCTGTTCGCCGTTAAACGTGTTGCGGCCGAAACCGTCGCGGTCCAGCTTGGCCGCCGCCAGGCGCGCGCGCCACGTGCCGCTCTCGTTGGCGACATTGAAGGCGGCCTTGAAGTTGCGCTGATTGTAGTTACCCAGGCCCACTTCGGCCGAGGCGCCGTTTTCCTTCGCCAGCGGACGCGAAATATACTTGATGGCGCCGCCGATGGTGTTCTTGCCGTACAGAGTGCCTTGCGGGCCACGCAGCACTTCGATGCGCTGCACGTCGAACACGTCGAGCAAGGCGCCTTGCGGACGGGCCATGTAGACGTCGTCAAAATATATGCCCACGCCCGGGTCCACGCCCCAGACGGGGTCGGCCTGGCCCACGCCGCGGATAAAGGCCGTCAAGGTGGTGTTCGTGCCGCGCGAAGCGTACACGGTCAGGTTCGGCACGCGCTCCTGCAAGTCGGCCAGGTTCTGGATATTCGCCCGTTCCAGGGCCTTGGCGGAAAACGCCGTGACGGCCAGCGGCACGTCCTGCAGCCGTTCGTCGCGGCGGCGGGCCGAGACGGTCACGGTTTCCATGCGTTCTTTCGCATCGCTGGTGTCCTGGGCGCTGGCGGCGGCAGACGTGGCGGCTTCCTGCGCCAGGGCCTGGGTGGAAAAGCTGAAGGCACCGGCAAGAGCGAGGGCGGCGGGCATTAATTTCAAAGCAAGTTTCATAGCGTCTCCAATGTCAGGCTTGCACACCACCAGGAAAGACGGCCGGATATCAGGATCACAAGACGTAACGGTACCCGCGCGCGTGAAGCGTGCACCTGCCCTGCGATGACTGGCTCCCGGCCCCTGCCCGTGCGGCGAGTGGCCTGTTTATTTTGAATGTGTGGCGAGGAAGGACTGCAACAAGGTATTCACACGCTGCGCCTGGTCCAGGGGCGTGGCATGGCGCGAGTTCGCGATGATCTCGATCTCGCACTGCTGAAACTGTGCGGCAAAGGCCCGCTTGCTGGCGACGGGCGTGTAGTCCTGGTCGGCCGCCATGATGAAGACGGGCATGGCCAGGGCCTGGAAATGGATGTCGATATCCCAGTGAAAGATGGCGTCGAGCGCGGCCAGGTAGGCGCGCTTGTCCATGCCCGCCATCTGCGTGGCGAAGCGCTCGACCAGAGGTTGCTGTGGCGGATCGGGAAACAGTTTCTTGCCGATGATCTTGCCCATGGCTTTCAGGCCGAAAGTGGCGATCACCGTGCGGCGCAGCCAGTAGGCAAACAGCAAGGACGCGGGTTTGCTGCCCTGGAACGGTTGCGAGTTGATCAGGCACAAACTGGCCACCCGGCCCGGCGCGCGGTTGGCCATTTCCAGGCCCACCATGCCGCCCAGCGAAAAGCCGACGATGTGCGCGCGCGGCACGTCGAGCTGGTCCATCAGATTGAAGAGGTCGTTGGCGAAGTCGCCGATCTGCCAGTCGCCGTTGGGCGCGGGGCTGGCGCCATGGCCGCGCATATCGGGCACGATCAGGCGATAGCTGCTGCCGAGGGCGTCGATCTGCGGGCGCCAGTCCGCGGCGCAGGAACCGAGGCCGTGCAATAAAAACACGGGATCGCCGGCGGCCTTGCCCAGGTCGAGGTAATGCAATGGAACATCGGATGTCGTGTGACGCCGCATT
Source organism: Janthinobacterium sp. GW456P (assembly GCF_002127655.1). GTDB lineage: Bacteria > Pseudomonadota > Gammaproteobacteria > Burkholderiales > Burkholderiaceae_D > Janthinobacterium. The sequence continues at coordinate 55,605 of NZ_NEHB01000021.1, read as the reverse complement.
CTGTCTCCTTGCTGTTGAACATGCTTTGTGTTCAGGTGCAGGAATATGTTTTCCTGCTGTTAGAAAACATAATACGGAATCCGAATTCCGATTTCAAGTTAAATCGCTAAATAGTTCAAGTCAGGTAATTTAAAGCAACACGCACCAGTTCATCTTCCAGTGCCGCGCCCGACAAAAAGGACAGCGAACCCGTCAAGGTATGCTGGTTCAGGATGCCCAGCAGCACGGGCGGCACGACCATCATCGCCTGCGTGGGGTTCGGGTGGCGGATGCTGGAGGACTTGCTGGCCAGCACGGCCACCGTGCGTTGCGAGATCAGATGATTGATCTGGTGCACCCTGTCGCGAAATTGCGCATCCTGCGACGCGCGCGTGATCAAGGCCCGCAAGACGCCGCTGCGCCCGCCATTCACGGCCACGAACATGGCCACCATGGCGCGGATGAAGTCTTCCAGGCTGCGTCCTTCCCACTGGCGCAGCTCCGTCAGGGTCTCGACCTTTTCCACCATGTCGGAAAAAAAGCGCTGCAGCAGCAAGCGGCTCAGGGTGTCCTTGTCGCCCAATAAACGGTAAAACGTGCCCACCGAGGTTTCCGCCAGCCGGGCCAGGTCGGCCACGCCGATTTCATCGAAACGGTTTTCCGCCAGCAACTGTTCCCCTACCTGCAGCAGGCGCTCGAACGCCTGCTTGCTGCGCGTCTGGGTAGGTTCCGGGGGAACGATCATCTGCGGGAAGGGCATCGGGAAGGAAGGCATGCGGCGTCGGCGTCTCGAATAGTGGAACTAGGGTTCCGTTATGGGAGCGCGTATTGTAACGCGGGAGACGGCCGATGGGGAGCGCCGCGTGGCGCCCTGGCGTGCGCTACCTGCCCTGCCACTCCATATAGACGTCGGCGCGCTGGTAATGGGTGTCGCCGGCAGGCCGCGCCACATGGGTAAAACCGCTGCTTTCGTATAGCCGGATGGCAGGCGCCAGCTTGCTGTTCGACTCCAGGAACAGCAGCTTGGCGTCGCTGGCCTCGAAGGCGTCGAAGGCCCGTTCGATCAGCCGGCGCGCGATGCCCAGACCCTGGCATTCCGGCGTGACGGCCATCTTCGACAGCTCGATGCTGTCTCCGCCGGCGCGGATCAGGGCGCAGGTGCCGACGATCTTGCCGTCCAAACGCGCGAGGAAAATCTGCCCGCCATCGTCGAGGATCGAGCGTTGCGGATCGGACAGCACCTTGTCGTCGAGCGCCTCGACATAAAAGTATCGTTCCAGCCAGGCGATATTCAGGCGCTTGAAGTCCGCCGCGTACTGGGCGGCGTAGTCGATAATTTCCACGGCCGCCCGCTCGCGCTGGCGCCGGCAGGCGGCGATCATCTCGCCAAAGCCTTGCGCCTGCAAGCGCGCTTCGGCCCGGTCCAGGCTGGCCATCAGTTGCGGCGTGCCCTGTTCGAACACTGCATCGACGGCGGCGCGCACGTCATCCCACAGGGGCGCCATGTTACGCAGCAAGGCTTGCCCCGCGTCGGACAGCGCCAGCAGGCGACGGCGCTCGTCCCTGGCATCCGGCAGCTCCGCCACCACGCCGGCGTCGAGCAGCTTGCGCCCCAGCTGCACCACGACCGGATGCGTCTGCCCGATCTGCGCAGCCAGGGCCGTGATCGCCGTGGGACCGTTGTCGCGCAGCAGCAATAACAAGGGGAAACAACGCGACGTCAGCTCGACACCGGCGGCCAGGTAGCTGGTATCGACGCCCGCATATAGTTGATCGGAAAGACGGCGCAGGCGGCTGGCCAGCATCAGCGAGCCGTAGGTTTGCAGATTGGAGGACATTTTTGGCAGATATATGTAAGTAGTTACGTATACCCTAACGTAAACGTGCTTTCGGCGTCAAGCGCCAGCGCTTGTTGATCGTTTATTCCTCATCGTCATCGGCCAGCGCCGCTTGCAGCCTGGCCTGGAACACGGTCTCGACCAGTTCATCCAGGCCCGGCCACACCTGCGTCAGCCAGCGTCTGCCCTCCTCGCTCACTTCCACATACGGCGCCTCGCGCGTGGCGCAAGCCAGGCCGAGCGCGATGACTTGCCCGGCATCGTCGAGGCCGCCGGCGATCATGGCGTCGAAGGGCAAGGCGATCAGTTCGGCGGTCAGATGCGGACGCAGCAGGCAGGCTGGGGCGATGATGGCGAACGACGCTTCCACATAACTCCAGCAATTGGTGGGCCAGTGGGCATTTTTCACGTGTTCCAGGAAGACAGCGTCACTGATCGTTTCAGGATGGGCTTGCGCCCGCGCATAAAAGGCGGCAAGGGCGACGAGTTGGGGCGGGGAAGTCCAGGTGGGCATCAACTTGATCCAGGCAAGGCCGCGCCAGGCTGGCGGCAGAGGCGGACTGTAGCATGTTCAATCGGCACGCTGAAATACCAATGAACGGGGCATAATCATGGCCGACGCCACTCTCGCCAGCCACAGCCATGCCGACATCGTTCGAACACTGGAAAACCGAACTTTTAATTTTGGGCAACATCATCCAGGATGACGACACCGTCACGCCGCCCGAGGAAGCCCAGCGGCGCTTCCAGCGTTACTGCGCCATGCTCGACGCGCTGACGGGTAATGAGGGCGCGCGCTACGCACTGGCCATTTTTCAGTCCGTGCAAGCCGAACACGATTACGGCGCCTACCAGACGGCCAGCCGCGCCGCCTGGCGCTTCGGCGAGACGGCGTATTGCGCTGCCCTGCTGCATGAACTGCCGCGTTTGATCGCCACCTTGCCAGACTGGGCCGGCGACTTTCTCGTCGGTATCGCCAATGGCGCCGGTACCGCCCACGCCCCAGTCATCGCCTGCTTCAACACCCTGCTGGCCGCCGCGCCGCCCAAGCAGCAAGCGCTGATCGCGGCCTTTATCGCCGAAGAAGAAGACGACGGCTGGTTCGAGCATTGCCCGGGCGTGCTGGGACATCCGTAGGGGCCGCCTGCCTTCCCCACTCCCTGTCCAAGTAACTACTTGAGGAATATCAATGTCGGTCTACGCCATCACCATCCCCTGTTTTGCACAGATGCTGCGCTCCCTGACGACGCTGTTAAATAAAGGCGAAGAACGCGCCCAGACACTGGGTTTCGATCCGAAAAACCTGCTCGATGCGCGCCTGGCGCCCGACATGCACACCCTGGCACGCCAGGTGGAATTTACGTGCACGCAAGCGCAGGAAGCCGTGTGCCGGCTGACGCGGCAGGCGCTGCCGCAGCTCGCCACACCAGCCAACTTGCCGCAAGCGAAGGCGCTGATCGAGGACACCCTGGCGCTGCTCGCTTCGGCGGACCGCGCAGCGGTCGATGCCGGCGCAGAGCGGCCAGTGTCGATCACGCTGGCTGGCGGCTTGAGCTTCGACATGACGGGCCTGGAATATGCGCTCAACTGGGCCACGCCGCAGTTCTATTTTCACCTGGTGACGGCGTACAACATCCTGCGCCATAACGGCGTGCCGCTCGGCAAGGCCGAGTATGTACAACATATGTTTGCCTATGCACGCCAGGCATAACGACCAGGGCGCCGTTGCCGGCGAGCGCTACGCGGGCATCATGCCTGGCCGCGACGGCGCCGCCGGCTACCAGCTGTTCCTGCTACCCGGCGAGGCCGGCGACCTGCCGTGGCAAGCGGCGCTAGACTGGGCAGCGGCGCGCAACGCCTGCCTGCCCACGCGCAGCGAGCTGGCCTTGCTGCACGCCAACCTGGGCCATGCTTTCCCCGATGCCTGGTACTGGTCGTCGGAAGCGGACGCCATCCTGCCGCGCCTGGCCTGGAGCCACGATTTCGATAACGGCACCCAATACAACTTCCGCAAGACTTATTCAGGCCGTGCCTGCGCCGTGCGCCGGGCCGACTTGACGCCATCGGCCGCCTCGCCCGTCCCCTTGCAGCAGGGCGAGCGCTATGCCGGCCTGATCCTCGGCCGCGATGGCGCGCCCGACCACCATCTGCTGCTGCCGCCGGACGAGCCCGAGCTGGAGTACCTGTCGTGGCACGCCGCGACAGCCTGGGCCGCCAGCCTGGGCCACAGCTTGCCGGGACGGCGCGAGCAGACCTTGCTGTATGCGATCTTGAAAGAAGCATTCCGGCCCAACTGGCACTGGTCAAGCGAGCCGGGCGACATCGAGGACGAAGCCTGGTGCAAGGATTTCGACACGGGCGTTGCCTATCAGACTTTGCGCGAGTTCGACGGCTACGCGCGCTGCGTACGCCGGGTGCTTGCTTAGTGCTTGTATAGTGCGCGTTTGCTCAAGCGAGCTGCTTCATCAAGGAAACCCATGCTGCTATCACTCGACGATCCCCTCTGGCCCACACTGGAAGGCGGCTACCGCATCCCGTATGACGCCAGCGAGCCGCTCAAGGCCATGCAGGCGGGCGAAGATGTCTGGCATGAACTATGGGAGGAGCTGCACCACCAGGGCGACGTGGGCGTCGCCTCGTATGCGGCCGTGCCCCAGCTCGTCCACCTGCTGGGCAACGCACCGTCGCGCGAGGAAGATTTCTATGCGCTCATCGCCCTTATCGAGCTGGAGCGCCACCGCCCGCACAATCCGCCGCTGCCGGACTGGCTGGCCGCCAGCTACCAGGCTGCCTGGGCGCAGCTGCCCGCCATCGCCGCGCGCGACCTGCAGGGCCAGCTGGACCCCGTCATGCTGGAATCCGTGTTCGCCGTGCTGGCCCTGGCCAAGGGCAGCTTGCGCCTGGGCGCCCTGCTGCTGCACATGGACTCGTCCGAAGCGGACGAGTGGCTGGAAGAGCGTCTCGGCTGGTCCGAGGTCTACGGTAAAGACGCGTAAAGCTTGAAGTAAGCTAGAAACGCTCGTCGCGCAGCGCCGGCAGTACCAGTTCGCGCACGAACGAGGCATTCGACAGGCTCAGCAGCATGCGCACGACGGCAACGACGTCATGCACGGGAATCAGCTCGCCTTCGCCCCGCGCGGCGGCGTCCGCCAGCGGCACCGACAAGCCGTCGTAGGTATTCAGGTAGCCCAGCTGCAACGCCGTCACGGCCAGCCCCTGTGCGCGGAACCCTTCGCGCAAGGCGTCGGCGATGCCGTTCAGGGCGAATTTCGAGGCACTGAACGTCACTTCCGGGCGGCCGCTCTGGCGCAGGCCCGATGTCGAGCCCGTGAGTATCAACTGCGGCTTCTTACTCGCCAGCAAGCGCGGCACCAGGCGCTTGAGCAGCAATATCGTCGCCGTAATATTCGTATTGACCATGTCGACAATGGCGTCGTCCGCATCGCCGAGAAACGCATAGTCGTCGCTGAAGGCCTTCTCTTCCCATACGCCCAGGTTGTAGATCACCGCGTCCAGTACGGCTGGTGCTTCGTGGGCGATGCGTTCGACGGCCTCGGCGGGTGCGGCCAGGTCCGCCGCGATCCATTGCAGCTGCGCGCCCTGGCCGGCAGGCAAGTCGGCGGGTGGCTGGCGCGATACGCCGATGACGGCATGGCCGTCAGCGAGCAAACCGTCCACCAGCGCGCGCCCGAGGCCCCGGCTGGCGCCCACGATCATGATATGCATACTGTGTCCTTTGCAATGAAGTCAACGCTGATGATAGCGGCGTTGTATTAAGCACAGCTGAGGCGGCTGCCCATGCGCGCCGCGTTTACTCACGCGGCGGAAATGCGTATGCTAGATCTGGCAATCTCCGATAACATACAAGAACGAGACACATGCCTACATCCAACACCGCCGCCATCCACGCCGCAAGCCGTCCCCTCACCCAGCAAGACTATAAAACCCTGTCGCTGGCCGCCTTGGGCGGCGCGCTGGAGTTCTACGATTTCATCATCTTCGTCTTCTTCGCCAACGCCATCGGCCAATTGTTCTTCCCGCCGGAAATGCCGGAATGGCTGCGTCTGCTGCAAACCTTCGGCATCTTCGCCGCCGGCTACGTCGTGCGTCCGCTGGGCGGCATCGTCATGGCCCACTTCGGCGACTTGCTGGGCCGCAAGCGCATGTTTACCCTCTCCATCCTGATGATGGCCGTGCCGACCTTGCTGATCGGCCTGCTGCCGACCTACGCCGCCATCGGCCTGGCCGCCCCGCTGCTGCTGCTGTTGATGCGCATCTTCCAGGGCGCGGCCGTGGGCGGCGAAGTGCCGGGCGCGTGGGTGTTTGTGTCCGAACACGTGCCGAGCCGTTTCACGGGCTTTGCCTGCGGCGTGCTGACGGCCGGCCTGACGGTCGGCATCCTGCTCGGCTCGCTCGTCGCGACGGGCCTCAACACCGTCTATACGCCGGCGGAGATCGCCGATGGCGCCTGGCGCTATCCCTTCCTGCTGGGCGGCATCTTCGGCTTCGGCGCCATGTATCTGCGCCGCTGGCTGCATGAAACCCCTGTTTTTGCGGAAATGCAGCAGCGCAAGGCGCTGGCTACGGAAATGCCCCTGAAATCCGTGCTGCGCAGCCATCGCGGCGCCGTCGTCGTCTCGATGCTGCTGACCTGGATGCTGTCGGCCGGCATCGTCGTCGTCATTTTGATGACGCCAGCCCTGCTGCAAAAGATCCACCACATCGCGCCGCGCACCACCTTGGTCGCCAATACCGTGGCCACCCTGTGCCTGGCCTTCGGCTGCATCATCGCCGGCATGCTGGCCGACCGCCTGGGCGGCAAGCGCGTGATCTTCACCGGTTCCGTGCTGCTGGCCATCAGTACCTATCTCTTCTACACCACCGTCGGCAGCCGTCCCGACCTGCTGCTGCCCCTGTACGCGATGACGGGTTTATTTGTCGGCGTCGTCGGCGCCGTACCCTACGTGCTGGTGCAGGCGTTTCCGGCCCAGGTGCGTTTCTCGGGACTGTCGTTTTCCTACAACTTGTCGTACGCGATATTCGGCGGCCTGACGCCCGTGGTCGTGACCCTGATGCTGAAGAACAACGTGCTGGGCCCCGCCTATTACGTGATCGGCGTGTGCGTGATCGGCATGCTGACGGCCCTGTTCATCAAGGATCAGCGGCAGACCGTGGGCCGCTAAATCAGCCACCAGCGGCCAAGGCCACCTTCGGGTGGCTTTTTTTTCGCCCCGATTTGTCGCGCTGCACCAAATTCTGAAAAGACGTTTCACATCGCAAAATCTCAAGCAGCAAACTCAGCCATGAATCCTCTCACTTTTTGAAAATTCATTTCACATCCTGAAAAACCATAATTAAACCATTAAAAAACAAAGACTTAATTTAAGTTATATGTCTTATATAAGACTTGAAGATCAGCGCAAATCGGCCTACTATTTAGTCATGCAGTTTGCTTCGACAAACGAGCTGGCGCACTCGGCGACGCACTTCCATATTTCTCAAACATAGCTTTTCTTTTTAGGAGATTCACATGTCCCAATATCAAGACGACATCAAGGCTGTTGCCGGTTTGAAAGACCAACAAGGCAGCGCATGGAACGCCATCAATCCCGAGTCCGCCGCCCGCATGCGCGCCCAGAACAAATTCAAGACCGGCCTGGACATCGCCAAGTACACGGCCAAGATCATGCGCAACGACATGGCCGCCTACGATGCGGACCCATCCAAGTACACCCAGTCGCTCGGTTGCTGGCACGGTTTCATCGGTCAACAGAAGATGATCTCGATCAAAAAGCACTTCAACAGCACCGACCGCCGCTACCTCTACCTGTCCGGCTGGATGGTCGCTGCCCTGCGCTCCGAGTTCGGCCCGCTGCCAGACCAGTCCATGCATGAAAAAACCGCCGTCTCGGCACTGATCAAGGAACTCTACACCTTCCTGCGCCAGGCCGATGCCCGCGAACTGGGCGGCCTCTTCCGCCAGCTGGACGCGGCCCAAGGTGCTGAAAAGCAAGCGATCCAGGCCAAGATCGACGGCCACGTCACCCACGTCGTGCCCATCATCGCTGACATCGACGCCGGTTTCGGCAATGCCGAAGCGACCTATCTGCTGGCAAAACAGTTCATCGAAGCGGGCGCCTGCTGCATCCAGATCGAAAACCAGGTGTCCGACGAGAAACAATGCGGCCATCAGGACGGTAAAGTCACGGTGCCGCACGAAGACTTCCTGGCCAAGATCCGCGCCATCCGCTACGCCTTCCTGGAACTGGGCGTGGACGACGGCATCATCGTCGCCCGCACCGATTCGCTGGGCGCCGGCCTGACCAAGCAGATCGCCGTGACGAATGAACCAGGCGACCTGGGCGACCAGTACAACGCCTTCCTCGACTGCGAAGAAGTGTCGGCCGACGCGCTGGGCAATGGCGACGTCATCATCAAGCGCGAAGGCAAGCTGCTGCGTCCAAAACGCCTGCCAAGCAACCTGTTCCAGTTCCGTGCCGGCACGGGCGAAGAGCGCTGTGTGCTCGACTGCATCACCTCGCTGCAAAACGGCGCCGACCTGCTGTGGATCGAAACGGAAAAACCGCATATCGCGCAAATCGGCGGCATGGTCAGCGAAATCCGCAAGGTCATCCCGAACGCCAAGCTGGTGTACAACAACAGCCCATCGTTCAACTGGACCCTGAACTTCCGCCAGCAGGTGTATGACGCGATGAAGGCCGATGGCAAGGACGTGTCCGCCTACGAGCGCAGCCAGCTGATGAGCGTGGAATACGACCAGACGGAACTGGCGATCGCGGCCGACGAAAAGATCCGCACCTTCCAGGCCGACGCGGCCCGCGAAGCCGGCATCTTCCATCACCTGATCACGCTGCCGACCTACCATACGGCAGCCTTGTCGACCGACAACCTGGCCAAGGAATACTTCGGCGACCAGGGCATGCTGGGCTACGTGGCCGGCGTCCAGCGCAAGGAAATCCGCCAGGGCATCGCCTGCGTGAAACATCAAAACATGTCCGGCTCGGACATCGGCGACGACCACAAGGATTACTTTAGCGGCGAAGCGGCGCTGAAAGCGGCTGGCAAAGACAACACCATGAACCAGTTCTGAGCGTTTGGCTTGCTCATGGAATAAAAAAACCCGCTTCGGCGGGTTTTTTTTGCGTCTGCGCTGCGGACAAGCGGCAATTTCGTAGGTCGGCTTAGCGGAACGCGTAAGCCGACATGCGCAGGCGCAAGCCCCTGATTGCTGGATTGCTTGTTGCGTGCAAACAGCCCGCTTCCTCGAGCTTTTTCTGCATTTTGAACTCGAGCTTTTTCTGCATTTTGAACCCTGGTATCGCAGCGATTATGCTGAAATACACACTCAATTCAATCACAGGGAGCGGCCATGTATATCCCCGTTGTCGTTTTTAAAGATGCTGCCAGCGTGTACGCATCGTCCAAGCGCGTGCCTGCCCGATCTCAATGATGGGAGGCAGCCGATTGATGCCAATGCTTCAACTGCCGCCAACAGAACGCGCCGCAAAGTATCGTGCCGGGGAGTCGCCGAAGGAACGGCGAAACATGGCGATGAAGTTGCTCGGTGAGGCATAGCCCAGCGTGTCGGCAACATGCGTGACCGACTCTCCTCGCGCAAGCATTTCCAGGGCGTGCGTGAGTTGTGCCTGCTGGCGCCATTGAGCAAAGCTCAGGCCTGTTTCAGCCTGCATCTGACGGCGCAGCGTTCGAGCCGACATCGCGCCCCAATCTGCCCAAGCTTCCAACGTTCGCATCGAACCTGGATCGTCCAGGATCGCCCGAGCGATGCGCTCCAGCCGAGCATTTGTCGGCATCGGCAAGTGCAGCGACTCATGCGGCGCACGACGGATTTCGTCAAGGATTACGGTAACGACGTGCTCTTGGTCTGGTGCCAGCTGAGCGGACTTGTCCCATTCGGCTGCCCGGCGCACCAATGCGCGCAACACCTCCGTGATGCCGATCACGCAAGGCTGGTTCGGCAAGCACGCACTAGATTTCGGGGTGATGAACACGCTCCAGCCGGCAAGAGCACCGCTGACACGTACTTGATGCGGTACCCCTGGCGGCATCCAGCCGGCGCGGTTCGGCGGCAGCAACCACGATCCTTGAGCTGTCCGCACATGGATGAGCCCGGCGTCTACGCAGAACACCTGCCCTCGATGATGATGATGCAAACCGTACTCGCGTGTTCCGAGGCGGTACTCGCTGGCCTGATCGTCATTCCCCAACAACGCGATCAGACGAGGGCCATCCGACCACTCGCTGAAGTCGTCTTCCGGTTGCTCATGCTCAGGATTCAGTTTGGCCATTTATCACCATTTTAAGTCCATTTACCGTTATATGACTTTTCATACTGTTCAGCATACTTGGCTCCTACCAAACTTTTAGGCGGCAGTCGCCGCCGCCATCGTGCTGAGAGGTCAACAAATGTCTATATCTTCCGTACCGGCGATGCCGCCACCGCTGCTGCGCAGTGGCGTATCGACCTGGATCGCTACCTTCGTCGCCTGCGTGTGTGCCTTCATGGTCGTGGTGGACGGTGCCATCGTGAACGTCGCGCTACCGGCGATGCGCGATGACCTGGGTCTGTCACCTGTCCAATTGCAGTGGGTAGTCGACATCTACCTGCTGTTGCTGGGTGGCTTCATGTTGCTCGCTGCACGCGCCAGCGACATCTATGGGCGCCGGCGCCTTCTGCTGTGGGGTCTGACGCTGTTCACTGGAGCCAGCCTGGCAGGTGGCTTTGCGACTTCCGGGAGCATGCTGCTGGCATCGCGCGCAGTGCAGGGTTTGGGCGCGTCGATACTGGCGACCTCACCGCTGGCAGTCATCGTCGCCGCCCACCCCAAGGGGGCGAGTCAGGAACGAGCGATCGGCCTGTGGGCGGCCTGCGCCGCGATGGGCTCCGCCTTTGGCGTGGTCATTGGCGGCTTGCTGACGAGCCTAGCCAGCTGGCGCTGGGTGATGTTCGTCAACATACCTGTCGGTATCGTCTTGGCCGCGGTTGTTGCCGGCTGTCTGCGCCCACAGCTCACAGGCGACGCCCGGGCGAAGCTGGATGTTCTGGGAGCGTCCACTGTCACGCTGGCGTTGGCCTCGTTTCTCTATGCGATCTCAGAATCGGCACATGCCGGTTGGATATCCAGTACCGTGCTCAGTGCCCTGGCTACCGCGCTGATCATGTTCGTCGCCTTCATCGCGGCTGAACGCCGTTCGGCTCAGCCCCTGATCAATTTCGAAATATTTCGCCTGCGAAACGTAACGGTCGGAATGGCTATGGTGTTGAGCCTCGGCGCGGTGCTCACGGTATCTATGTTCTTTCTGTCGCAGGCGCTGCAGCGGATTGACGGGCGCAGTCCGCTCGACACCGGACTGGCTTTACTACCAATGGCTTCGGCGCTGGCTATCGCATCGATCGCATCACGCCATTTGCGGGACGCTGGCTTTAAACAGTTGCCCTTTATTGGCAGCCTCGTGTCGGCAGCAGGCCTGATCTGGCTCAATTGGCTACCTGTTCATCCATTGCAGGTCAGCGAATTTCTGCTGCCTACATTGCTGGTCGGCGCTGGCAACGGCTTGGTGATGATGAGTGCCACGCAAGCAGTTCTTGCAGGCGTTCCACGGAAAGACTCGGGACTCGCAGCAGGACTACAGAACACTGCACGCCAGTTAGGCGGCGCGGTGGGCATAGCAGTGCTAGGTGCAGTCGCCCATTCGGTAATGGCAACGCAACTGGCCACCGGGCAACTCCCCCAGGCGGCCGAACTTGCAGGTTACCGGTTCGCATTCTTGATAGCAGGCATCGTCAGCGTTGTCTCGGCAGTTGCATCGTTAATGCTGAAGCAGGCGCCCGCAACACCAGAGTAGCGAGGAATTCCTTGGCGGCAGCCTGAACTTGGAGGTCGGAATCGGGGCCGGGGTCAGATACCAGACGCGGGGTCAGATCCGTCATTTGGACACGGATTGGTGCTTGGGGTGCCGTAAAAGCCTTTAGGTTTCTGTCGCCGGCATCGCGCGCCGAGGACGTGCGTTCGTAGCTCTAACTGAGCCGGCCTCTGCAGTGTTCAATGTATCAGCCCGTGTCCAAATGGCGGACCTGACCCCCGCCCTCGCAAGCAAACACACCACCGCAGAGGAACATGCAAGGTTTCTCTTGCCAACATGGCCAAAAACACGATCGCCTGTAGTGGCCGGTGTAAGCCCCACTTTTCCCTAAAAAATCGCTTGCAATGTGCGGGGGACTGGACTAAAGTCTCTGTACTGATCGGTACATTGTGTTCCGATCAGTACACTAAAGGAAAAATTACCATGTCTATCCGTCCACCACTGCCACCTTTCACCCGCGAAACAGCAATTGAGAAAGTCCGCCTTGCCGAAAATGGCTGGAATACTCGCGATGCAGAGAAAGTCGCCCTCGCCTACACCGAAGATAGCTGGTGGCGCAATCGCGCCGAGTTCGTTCAAGGCCGCGAAGCCATCATCGCGCTGCTGAAGCGCAAGTGGACGCGCGAGTTGGACTACCGTCTGATCAAAGAGTTGTGGGCCTTCGATGGTGCACGTATCGGCGTACGTTTCGCCTATGAATACCATGATGATTCTGGTCAGTGGTATCGTGCCTATGGCAACGAAAACTGGGAGTTCGATGAACATGGTCTGATGCATCACCGTCATGCTTGCATCAATGAACATCCGATCAAGCCTGAGGAGCGCAAGTTCCTGTGGGACAATAGTGGCCCACGCCCGGCTGACTATGCAAGCCTGAGCGATTTCGGGTTCTAAGGAAGATTAATGGCTAGAGTAATTGCGGAGCGGGAAGATGTCATCCCGATGCTGGCGGAAGTGTTCCGCACCTATGGTTTCGAAGGAGCGAGCCTGGCTCGTATTACCGAAGGTACGAAACTAGGGAAGAGTAGCATCTATCACTTTTTCCCGGGCGGCAAAGAGGAAATGGCTGAGGCCGTGCTTGCTCATGTTGATGACTGGTTCAAGCGGAATGTCTTCGAATCGCTGAATGAACGTTCAGATGCCGTAGAAGGCATCACGGCCATGTTCGACGATGTGGGTCGTTACTTCCTCTCTGGCCGCCGTGTCTGTCTCGTTGGCGTATTCGCACTTGGAAATGAGCGCGATCGCTTTGCCGACAGAATCCGCGATTACTTCGCTGCCTGGATCGACGCGCTTGCAGCTGCGCTGGAACGGACTGGACGCAAGCCACAAGAAGCCCAAGCTCTCGCCGAAGAAGTGGTTGGCAGTATCCAGGGTGCCTTGGTTTTGGCCCGTGCTTTTGACCGAACGGATGTCTTTACGGAGACATTGAAGCGCCTCCGAAAAAGCCTGCTGACTGATTGAGCGCATACACATACTCCCCAGAGGCGCTGGGGTCGGCTGGGCGCTGGGGTCAGGGTCGGCACGCACTGGTGCTTCAGGAGTTTTAACAGGGGCGCCAGAGTCAGCTCAGCCATTTGGACATGGACTGATGCATCGGGCGCTGTAGAAGCTTACTCAGTCGAAACCTGATTAGAACCACGAACGCGCGCCGCAGGCGCGCGAAGCTGCCGCGCAGTTGGTTTCGGAAACGGCCGGACCCGGTAGGCCCGGCCCTTCAAATCCCCGCGCAGGGCACGCAGGCGCCCTGCTTCTCTTCGCCACGCACAAAAGCAAAAGGCCACCCGAAGGTGGTTTTTTGCGAGAGGGGGATTCGAATCATATCTGGCAAAGCGCATGGACTGCTGATTTCGACAGATGGTAGATTAAAGAATACCCCCAACGATGCCCTTACCAAAAAGTTTCCTACCTACACCACGAATTAATGCAACAAAAAATATCCATTCGAGCTAAGGATTGAAAATCCTTGTGTCGGTGGTTCGATTCCGCCCCGGACCACCAAGAATATGCCTCACGAAACGCCAACCATCACCGGTTGGCGTTTTTGTTTGTAGAGTAGAAAGTCCTTGCGTCCGGTCTATTTCCGACCAGCGTCCCACCACACTCCCCTCCGCGAAACCGCCAGAATCATCCAATCGTCCGGAGTGTCCAGCGCCTCGTCATCGTGCTGCCCACAAATGACCGAGATGCCCATGCATCCATTTGTTCTGCGTTGACCAGTTTGACAATCCCCTCAGGTGTAAGACCACACCATTCCCCCGCGCCGCCACGTCCCAAGTGTCCAGCTTGGCCTTTAACAGCTGTCCAGTTTCAGCGGAATACGCACGCAGACGCAGGCCATCGGAACGTTTGGTGGCTGCAAAAGTTTTGTGGCTGCAAAAGTATATTCTCTGCTCCGGATGTTGATGCAATACAATTGTATTTCCAGGTAGAACGGCATCGCGGGCGGTAGCGCAAACGAAAAGCCTACGCTCAACAACACAGGTGCCGCATGCTTCACGAATCGAACGAACTCCGACTGGATCTTCCCGCCTTCAAGGTCGTTGATGACAGCATTGAGGTCGTATTCGATTTCTGCGCGACCGCGCCGTCTTCTGGGCGATCAGCATCCGACGACATTCTCGCTGGCTTGAACCACGTTCAACGTGAGATGCAGTCCACACAAGATCGGATCGATGAGCTGGACCAGCAGATTGACCGCCTGACCAACCATGCAGACCACATTGATAACAGGGTGGCCGTTGGAAGCGGCTTGCTGGCGGGACTGATAGATGTGTTTTGGGTAGGCGAATTCAGCTTCGAGCGTGGCAAAGCCTGGAGTAATCATGCGGTTAACGACTTCGTCATGAAGAGTGCCAAGGCGCAAGGCTACAAAGGCGAACGCCTGGATGGCGCCATCGAATTCTTGGAAAAGAAGTTTCCGCTCCCAACCGACAACATCTGGAAAAACCAAAACGCAAAAATCTCGGCCAGAAGTCATCACCTTGATGACTTGGCTCACCATCCGACGCCAATCGGCCTGTTCTTTTCTATCCTGACACAGTTTACCAAGACAGGATATTTCCAAAATAGTGAGGGCACCTTCCTGCCCATCGACATTGATGAAAATGGGTTGAAACTGATCGGCTCTGACATTCCCTCGAAGATCTTTTGCGGCACAGTCAACTGGTTTTTTCACCTTGTCAGCGATATGTCTGGCAGCAACAAGACGGCCGGCGCAGGCATGGGCATCCCCGGACCTATGGTGTCTTTGCTCAAGGAGCTCTCAACCATTCCAAGCTTGGACAAGACGGGCCTGCCAAAAAAACTTAAGGAGATTTTTGTAAACGAGCGATTCGATCTGCGCGCTGAATTGGCCGTCTTGCACGAAGTAAAACGCCAGGCAGTGCCTGTGTTGATCAACGAAGTGCTGGTACGTGCCTTTTATTTCATTAGCCGCCTGGTGACGGAGGTAAAAGCCAAAAAATCGTTCCAGGACATCGAATGGAAAAAGACGCTGCCTTGGAAAAATCGCACCATCGCACGGATGCTCACTATCGCCACCGGTACCTTTACGGCCGTGGACCTTGCTGATGCGGCCATTCGCGCCGCACTGAAATCTGGCGGCAACTGGGGACAATTTGGCGCACAGCTGCTACTGCGCGTGAACTTCGTGGGGATTGGCCGCTTTACGGTCGCGGTGTACTCCGACGTATCGATGGGCGCACAAAGGAGCCGGGCACGTGATGAGCGCATCGCGGTGCTGAGCCAGCAACTGCACTGGGCCAATGCCAAGGTCGCCTATCTGCAGGCCGACATGTGGCAAACCGCTACGCACACCGAAACCTGCCTACGGGAGGCCGAACAAATCATGTCCCAGTCCATGGACATCTTTGCACGTGCATGGAAAGAGAATCGCTCGTCCCTGCAGCGGATCGGGACGATGCGAACCGGCATTGAAGCCAACAACCCTGGACTTATTGACGACATTCACCAGCTCCTTAAATGGGGCTAATTAATATGACTGCTTATCCGGAAATACAGCGCGACGACAACAGGCTGCCTGAACTCATTCAGGCCCAGATCGGGAAACTCAATGAACTGGATGAGGGAGTGAAAAAAGCGCTCGCCGATGCGGAACTCGCCGAGACCAGTGCGAAAAAAGCACGCGAGCAATCAGCAGACCGAGGTTTTTTTACCGACAAGAAAAAAGCCGCCATTGAGGGGCTTCAGCAGGCGGGTATTGCACTGGCTGACGCAGTCACATCGGGCACTAAGGCTCAGAAGCTGTCTTTTGAAATGCAAAAACGGCTTGCCGATGTCACCAAATATCTCTTTACCTTGGGGGTAAGCAACATCGCCGCCAACCGCACCGTGGTGCGGGAACTGGAAATGCGCCTGCGCAGCGCTTCTGAGGAGGAGTTGTCCGAGCTGGCACGCACTGAAGTACTATCCGTCATCAAGCAATTGAAGGAGCAGGAGGATTTGCTCCGAAAGCAAGATCAGATGGGGAGAACGCTCGGCGGGCACGATACCAAAATCAGCCTCTTGCTGGATCAGACCGATGATCTAGGGCAGGCTGTCAAAGAGCAGGTAGACCTTTACCATACTCTTGCCGAAACGGTCGGCACATTACAGCAAGAATCCGAGCGGCAGCAAGCAGACCTGTCGAGCCTTCAGAAACAGTCCCTTGCACAGCAGCTCGAACTCGAAGCGCTCGGCAAAGGGCTGGTTCATGCGGACTCTCGGACTCTAGCAGAAACCCAGGAATTGAAGCTACGGCTCCAGGATCAGCATGCCCAACAAACCACCTTTGCCAACTTGCTGGAATACTTGGAACAGTCTTCGCAATCGCGGCAGCAAGAAATCAAGGCCCTTCAGCAGCACATCGCGGCACAGCAAGAGGAGCTGGAACACCTTAGAACCGCATCTAATCAAGCTGGTTCGCAGGCTGAGCAATCAATCGCCAGCCTGCGCTCACGCCTCAATATGCGCACCGCTCTACTGGCTATATGGGTGATGGCAACTCCTGTCGCAATCTATTTTCTGCGCTAGCGGCGTCTTGGCGCAGCGGGATGAATGATTTTGGTGCAACAACAAGTCCCGGCTTGAAAATCCTTGTGTCGGTGGTTCGATTCCGCCCTGGGGTACCCAAGGAGCATCTTTCACGCAACGCGCGTGAGGTCAAGTCCGCCATTTGGACACGGATTGGTGCTGTGGTTGCAGTAAAAGCCCTTAGGTCCTTGTCGGCAGCATCGCGTGCCGAGGAAGTGCGTTCGTTGTTCTAACTGACCCGGCTTCTGCAGTGCTCAATGTATCAGCCCCTGTCCAAATGGCGGACCTGACCCCGGCCTGCGACCAATGATCCATGACAATGATCCCGTCCAGCGTCTGTCCCATATACAACGCCGCGTGATTGCCTTGCTGATGATTCGCGTACTTCCCGTTGATAAACGTGGCAATGGCCGTGCCCTTGCGCAGCAAACGGTTACCCAGCACTGCCTCGCCCTGCTTCCAGGCAAATGTGGCTGGGGCGCCCGCGTAATGGCGGATCAGCGCAACGCATTAATGATTGCTAACCATGGAGGTTTTTTCCAGGTCGGCGACTTTGGCGTAGGTGTAGGGCATGGGACCCTCCTGGATTGGCGGGAGAGGCTTACGATACATGTGGAAAACTGTGGCGGATTGAGATGGGATAAGGTTTGAGCGGGAACGGGTTATTTCGTATGATAGGTCCGTGTCCGCAGAAGCGGGCCGCGAGACGGGTCAATCATTCAAAGTGGCAAGGTTTCATGCGAAAACGGCATCTGAATAACGTAGCAGAAAATGAAATTGAGCAGGTATTGTTAGGTAAAAGCACTCGATAAATAGCTAAGGTTGTACTCACATGGCATAGCCAAACCTGCTTCTGGGAGGTCATAAATTCTTACACGTTACTTTCAAATTGATCAACTTGAATTGCATTCCAGAAATTTTTGCCGTACCATGAGCATTTTAATAATTTGACGATTTCAATGTCAACGTCCAAGAGGAAAAAATGTTTACATGGCTACAAACAAATGTTGAGTGGATCTTTAGCGGTTTTGGCGTGGCAATCGCGATTACGCTTTGGGGATTTGTTAAAAAACCCAGACAAGAAAAAATAGAGCCATCGCCAATCACAATAAATAATACGATCTCTAACAACGTCACCCCAGAAAAAAACAATGAAAAAAAAATAGGCCAACCAGAAAATTTGGAAAATGAAAATCCATTTAAAAAAAATACTAGGATATTATTTATAGACGACGACATAAAATTTCAGGTTGTAAGTATACTAAAAACCGCAGGCTGGAAAAACACAAAGATATTAAAAGACATTCCTGCATTAGATTGCTTTGATGTAAACGATTCGAACATTCTTTTCATAGACATCCAAGGTGTTGGAAAAGCCTTGGGATTTTCCGATGAAGGGCTTGGCTTAGCGCTAGCTATAAAGAAAAAATACCCAATGAAGAAAGTCATAATTTACTCAGCACAAACAACGGGTGAACGCTTTCATCAAGCTCTCAGAACTGTTGATTATTCGCTTCCAAAAAATTCAGAACCATATGAATTTATACGGCTAATCGAAGAGTATTCGTGTGAAATAGGATGATGGAGTGGAAAATTTACATATTTTATTAAAAGATATTCAAAACAACACAATATTTTCCAATTTGCCGCCTCAATGTGGTGCATGTGTACAGTTGTGCAATTCTGAAAATGAAATAACAAATTCTTGTGGCGAAAAAGGAAAAAGACGAAGAGGTTTAAGTCTTTCGACTAATGGTAGCATTTTCATATGTAGCAATGAATTAAACCTACTTGAAAGTGGAAAAGTTTTCAAAAAAACCTTACACCTATATAGGTCAATGATTTCACATTTTCATGAAGTAAAAACTGCAATTGCAAAGAAAGAAGCAGAACGCGTAAATCGCTTATTTCACAATTTAACATCACTAAACGGACATTCAATACAGGAAATTTATGCACTAATCCCCCAAGAAAAACTTTTAGAAAATTTTCGAAATCAAAAGAAGGTAGTTAAAGAGTATCTTGAAATAGATCCATCGGCGGCGGCTGAGACGATATTGAGACTACTTAAGAATGAAATGTCTGCAAAAAGCGAATTCTCAGTCTACAGAAAACTATATGATCCGAACCCTGTTTTGCGAGTCGCAAAACATGAAATTCACAAGGTTATTCTAAATGTAGTAACTTTATTTTTTCAAGACTTAGCAGACAGAAATGTAAAGGTATACATATCAGCAAGCAATCAAAAATTGAATTTTGACTACGATTCATTTCAAGTAGCAATTTATCACATTTTAGATAACGCTGCGAAATACGCGGAACCAGACACCGATATTATGATCGGCTTCGTCTCAGAAGTTGATAAATACAAAATTTCCTTCGAAATGACAAGTCTTCATATCTCACCAGATGAATTGGATCTGCTATTCGAGGAAGGGTACTCTGGAGTACAGGCTAAAATCTTTGGCGGGGCTGGATCGGGCTTGGGAATGGGATTGATTCGACAACTTTTAGAACTAAACAATGCAAAAATATATATTAAGGCCGGGGCACCACAACCTTCATCAAAAGCTATTATTTTTGAAGAAAGAAAGTATGCAAAAAATAGTTTCACAATAGAATTTCCAAAAAATAATATCGCATAATAAATATTAAAATATTAATTTAAAAGTATTTACCCATAATGCATATTATTATTTGGTTATTTTTGGAAGAGCCAAGCCAGTAGGTCTTCCGCCCCCCCCCCACAGAGGGGAGCAAGGGTCAGGTCCGCCATTTGGACACGGATTGGTGCTGTGGTTACAGTTGATGCCTTTAGGTCTTTGTCGTCAGCATTGCGTGCTGAGGACCTGCGTGCGTTGTTCTAACTGACCTGGCTTCTGCAGTGTTCAATGCATCAGCCCGTGTCCAAATGGCGGATCTGACCCCGACCTTTCAGTTATACCGGTGCATCAGGTTCCCGTTGTGCCTCTCGTGCCGTCATGTAACCAGTTGACGGTAGCCTCTCCGTTTTGAAGCTGCTGAACAGCCGTTCCATGAGTGAGTTATCCCAACATTTTCCCCGACGGCTCATACTCTGCGGTATCTGATAGCGCCACAAGCAAGGGAACGAGGGTCACAAGGGAACGAGGATCAGGTCCGCCATTTCGAAACGGACTAAGGTATTGAGCGCAGTAGAAGCATGCTCGGTCGAAAACCTGATTAGAACAACAGAAGCGGCAATGACCTGCAGCCAAGCGCCTCAGCGGAAGCGAATCCCGTAAAGCGTATCCACTCATAAATCTCTTCAAAATTGTTTTTGGCTAGATACCTCCTCTGTTGCAGTGGCGGGGCTTTCTGGCTGGCGAGAAATTACACATTAAATAAGAATTATTTTCGTTAATTTTTTTAGGTGAGGGTTTAGGTTAGAGTGCAGGTGTTAAGTGGCAGTAAGCATGGATAACCGATTTCGACGCATGGTAAAGCGCCACTTCATCAGTAAGAACTTCGTCAGACTACATTTTCCACTCAGCAAGGCACGCTAAGTACCCCCCGAGGACCAGTTTGATCCTAACCATGTCGCCATAATCTGCAGCGTGGTAGCGATACCGATCCTCCTGCACTTCAATCCAGTCGTTGAACATCATACCTTGGGTTCGTTGCTCTCCCATCTCACACCAATTGAACTGCAAGAGCATCATGCGCTGCATGCCACGAGATCCAATTTCACCGTATAAAGGAGCGATGTCGCATTCCTCGAACGCATCTCTTTGCTCATCGCTTAGCATTGCAAGCGGATGACACCACAACAACGTAGGATCACCTCTGCAAGGCTGACTCAACTCAAATGCCGCATGCCCTCGCGCCAACTTCACAATCACGCTATTGATGCGCGCCAGTTCGATTGCAAATATGGTTTGGTCATTATTAATCGTTTTGGCTGCATCCAGTTTTGCCCTTAGTGCTGGAGAGCGGTTGAGAATATCAGCAATATTTCTGCGTCTTATTTTATCTGGACTAGTTGAGCCTGCTATAACTGCCTCTACAAGACACGCAACGTACTCTTCGTCCAGCGAGAATCCGTTATTACAAGGTCGGCACGCACCGACGATAGGCAAATTCTCAGGCAAGGGGGCGTCTAAAAATACTTTTGAAGGGACATGCTCTCGCGTTTCTGCCATGCCACCGCAATAAATGCAGCCAACGATCAGGCGATTATCTGCAAACGAGTCCAAGTGCTTCATGTTTTTTCCTTGGTTAGTATTTCATACAAGTTGTAGTGGTTTAATGTACCCGGACACTGATTTAGGCGATCATGTTCACCACGGAGAGGTGTTTGAATCTCCCCATTTTTAGAGCACTAAAAGTAGATGTTAAATGGCACAGCCAAGCTTCATTTTGATACTTCCTCTCGCCGTAAAACAAACCCTGCCTGCAACTACAAAGACATCCCCGTTTAACCGTTGAGCACGAAGTGCGAATAAGCAGGTGGGAAGTTAGCTAACCGCAGGTTAGCTAACTTCACCTATCCTGCCCCGCTTCGCGCAGCGACTAATCCACAAAAATCGTCGGACACAACTTCGACCAAACCATTTTTTTACAGGTACGAAAGCAAATTTAGCAGGAATGTATGCCGAAACTAGCACGGTAGTTCCGCCCTGTACAGCGACTGAAACCCTTAAATCACCGGGTAGTACCTCGGTCGAACCATTTTTTTGCAGGTACGAGAGCAGATTTAGCAGGAATGTATGCCGAAAGTAGCACGGTTGATCAGCGGTAATAGGCAGCGTCCAAGTGGGAACATTTGACATGCATCTGTACCGACCTTGATCAATGTCAGCAACAAATTTTTATAGTCTGCTGTACGAGTGCTACACGGCAATAACGCGTTTCTCGTCCAATGGCCGCGCCTGTCTGCACGGACAGAAAAACAACTTCCCTGGAGGTCGTTCGAAACGATTGCTGGAAGGTATTGATGACACGGGATGCAAGCAATCGCATGCGCATGTTGCGGCTGTACGGTAAAAGGGGCCAATGAAATCCAGTCGATGGCAATGCATCTATCGCATGAAGGATGCGCCCTCGATTGCCCAATTTTTAGCTGCTAAAGCTTCCACGAACCGGCTCCTGTGTCCAGCCTTGATCTCACGCATAGTGCGCGGCAGGCTTGATCTAAGTGGCATGGCAGGCCAATTCTTGTTGCGCCAGCCATTACGGCATTCGATACTGGACACGTATTTTCGGAATAATGATTGCGAGCGCGTTTCCGCGAAGGACGAATCGGTGGCAGGGCAAGGCCTGCCGCATATGCCATTCGCCCCGGTGTTGCCGCTGGCATTTTTGGTTTACGAAGGGGGGACGCCATGAAACCTGCGACAGCCGAATACCTGAACAAGCACCGTGTAGAACCGCGTATGGGCGAAGAGCGCTTCATCCGCTTGGGCGAAGTGCTGGCAACCTGCGGCAAGTCGCGCAGCAGCGTTTATGCGAGCATCAAGGAAGGCACTTTCCCTGCCCCGGTCAAGCTGCAGGGACGCTCCTCCGCCTGGCTCAAAAGCGAAGTGATACGGTGGATGCAAGCGTGCATTGAGGCGAGCAGGCCAGCAACCACAGCATCCACGGCAATCGAAAATTCATCAACCAGCAGGCACATAGGCACCCAAGGACCTGGAGCAAAATGACCCCGAGAATATAGCAGGACACCTGCGGATAGGTAGGCTACTTCCGCCGCTGCGCCACCCTGGCATCCCTCATGGCCTCGATCAAATCATCTTCATCGATGCCCGATCCAAGGCAGCCAAAGACGATGTCGGCACAGTAGTCGTACAACAAATCAATCACCTCTACGCTACGCTCCTTCTGGATTTTCTCCAGCATCGCCTGCATGTCGCTTCGCACGGATTCATCGGCCTCGACGCGGCTCAGCGCAGGGAATACAAGGCCGTGCAACCGCTCCAGCGCTTGCCTGCCAACCTGGCTTACGCAGCGCTCCACCTTTCTATCGTCCATGGCAACGGGAAGCAGGCAATGCCGCCTGACGGGCTTCGGTGAACGCATGTGGGCCGCGTCGAACTCTGTACGCGGGTCCAGCCCGTCATGCAGCATCTGGCGTGCGACTGCACGGCGGCATCGAGCAAGCGTTGGCGATACCTCCGGGTAGTGGCCGAATGTCAGGGCATTTTCCTTACCGTCCTTTTGCCGAAATTTCATGCGCCAGATCTTCGAGCCAGTCGGCATGACTTCAACATACAGGCCGTAGCCGTCGAATAACCTGAATGGTTTGTCCCCAGGCTCCGCATGTATCAGCTGTTGCTCTGTCAGAGGTTCAATTCGTCTTGGCATGGCTGTCTCCTTAACGACGCGGCGCTGGCCAAACCAGTTCCAACGATCCATGATGGCCTGGCTGCGGCGTATCACCGCGCTCCACGGCCTCCAGGTAGTCGGCCCACTCCTGCATCATCTTGCGGCGCTCCGACAGGAACTGGGCGCGGTCGTAGGCGCTGGCCACCTTGTCCTTGGGCGCGTGCGCCAGCTGGCGGTCCACCACTTCATGGCGGTAGCCCAGGCGCTCCTTGATGGTGCTCATTGCCAGCGCCCGGAAGCCGTGGCCCGTCATGCGGCCCTTGTAGCCCATGCGGGCCAGCGCCACCAGCAGCGTGTTGTTGCTCAGCGGCTTATCGTGGTCGCGCTGGTTTGGAAACAGGTACGTGCCGCGGCCCGTGATGGTGTGCAGCTGGCGCAGCAAGGCCAGCGCCTGGCGCGACAGGCAGACGTGGTGATTGGTCGTGTCGGGGTTGACGGTCAGCTTGCCGCGCTTCATGCGTTGCCAGGGAATGATCCACTCGCCCTTCTCCAGATCGACTTCGCTCCATGGCGTTTCTATCAGTTCGCTGGTGCGCACGAAAACCAGGAGCATCAGGCGCAGCGCGATGCGCGTCGGCTCGAACATGCGCGCCTCGTTGCGCGCCAGCGCGTCCAGGAAGGCGGGCAATTCATCGGCGTCGATGGCGGCGTAGTGCGAGGCGCGCTTGGTCTTCAAGACGTCCTTCATGTCCACCACCAGGTTGCGGTCGGCCAGGCCGCACTGGATGGCGTAGCTGAATATCTGCGAGCAGACGGCTTTCAGGCGATGCGCAATCTCGGTCGCACCGCGCGCCTCGATCTTGCGCAGCGTGGCAATCAGTTCGCGGTGCCGGATTTCCGTGATCGGCCGGTCGCCGATGCTTGGAAAAATATCGGCTTCCAGGCGCTGCAGCATGTTCCTGGAAGTGCGCTCGCTCCATGTCGGCACCTTGTTTGCGTACCACTCGCGGGCGATTTTCTCGAAGGTATTGGATGCTTTTTCGGCGGCGAGCCGCCTGGCGTCATCGCGGTACTTGCCAGGGTCGATACCCTGCAGCTGCAAGCGGCGCGCCTCCGTGCGCTTTTCACGCGCCACCATGATCGAAATTTCCGGATAAGGTCCGAAGGTCAGCGTATTTTCCTTGCCATTCGATTGACGGAATTTCATACGCCAGATCCGCGAGCCGCTGGGCATCACTTCAACGTACAGGCCACCACCATCGAACAGCTTGTATGACTTTTGCCTGGGCTTGGCATTCTTGACCTGGAGTTCGGTCAGGGGAGGGATAATCTTGGCCATGGCTGGTCTCCTCAGCATATGCGTCAGAAATCACTTTAGACCAGCGAATCAGGGCTTGGTTCGAGACATGGGGTAAGCTCATCTGTAATCCAGCCCTGATTTGGACTGGCTGCAGCTGGACAGTACTGGACGCCAGAATACAAAAAAACCGCTTTAGCACGGGCTAAAACGGTTTTTTGTGGACGTTCTGGGACTTGCTTGAACTGGCCAATTTGTATCTGTGGCGGAGAGAGGGGGATTCGAACCCCCGATAGGCTATGAACCTATACACGCTTTCCAGGCGTGCGACTTCAACCACTCATCCACCTCTCCTGCAGGCAATGCGTCTACTTGCTCGCATTGCGTACTATTTCTCGCTTGTCGCGAAGCCGCAGATTATAGCAAAGATTCTACGGACTGCCAAAGTTATTTACCGTGGGGTAAAAGTGCAACCCCGGCAAAGGCTGGGGGCAGGCCCTCGGCAACGACGACGCACCGTCATTGCCAACCTAACCGGGACTCCCCCATGCACCCAGGGCTGTTACGACGCTTCCTTCAGCTGCTCCAGGATGGCCGGGTTTTCCAAGGTCGAGACGTCTTGCGTGATCGTCTCGCCCTTGGCCAGCACGCGCAGCAGGCGGCGCATGATTTTGCCGGAGCGGGTTTTTGGCAGGTTGTCGCCGAAACGGATTTCCTTCGGTTTGGCGATCGGGCCGATTTCCTTGCCGACCCAGTTGCGCAGCTCCAGGGCCAGCTTCTTCGCTTCCTCGCCTGTCGGGCGCGCTTGCTTGAGCACCACGAAGGCGCAGATCGACTCGCCTGTCGTGTCGTCCGGACGCCCCACCACGGCGGCTTCGGCCACCAGCGGGTTGGCGACCAGGGCCGATTCGATTTCCATCGTGCCCATGCGGTGGCCCGACACGTTCAAGACGTCATCGATGCGGCCCGTGATGGTGAAGTAGCCGGTGTCCTTGTTGCGGATGGCGCCGTCGCCTGCCAGGTACATCTTGCCGCCCAGTTCTTCCGGGAAGTAGCTGGACTTGAAACGCTCGGGGTTGTTCCAGATCGTGCGGATCATCGATGGCCATGGGCGCTTCACCACCAGAATGCCGCCCTGGCCATTCGGCACGTCCTGGCCCGCTTCGTCGACGATGGCGGCCATGATGCCAGGCAATGGCAGGGTGCAGGAACCGGGTACCATCGGCGTCGCGCCAGGCAATGGCGTAATCATGTGGCCGCCTGTTTCCGTTTGCCAGAAGGTATCGACGATCGGGCATTTCTCGGCGCCGATGTGCTTGTAGTACCACATCCACGCTTCCGGATTGATCGGCTCGCCGACCGTGCCCAGCAGGCGCAAGCTGCTCAGGTCGTAGTTGCTTGGATGGACTTTCGGGTCCACGTCGGCCGCCTTGATCAGCGAACGGATGGCCGTCGGCGCCGTGTAGAAGATGCTGACGTTGTGTTTCTTGATGGTTTCCCAGAAGCGGCCCGCGTTCGGGTAGGTCGGGATGCCTTCGAAAACCACTTGCGTGGCGCCCACGGCCATCGGGCCGTACGCGATGTAGCTGTGGCCCGTCACCCAGCCGATGTCGGCCGTGCACCAGAACACGTCGTCGGGCTTGATGTCGAAACTCCACTTCATCGTCAGCGCGGCCCACAGCAGGTAGCCGCCGCTCGAATGCTGCACGCCCTTCGGTGTGCCGGTCGAGCCGGAGGTATACAGAATAAACAACGGATGCTCGGCATCGACCCATTCCGGTTCGCATTGCGCGCTCTGGCCTTCGACCAGGTCGTGCAGCCACGTGTCGCGGCCGGCCACCATCGGCAAGTCGCTCCCCGTGCGTTTATATACGATAACGTTTTTGACGGAGTCGCAGCCGCCCAGCGCCAACGCTTCGTCGACGATGGATTTCAAAGGCAGCTTCTTGCCGCCGCGCAATTGCTCGTCGCCCGTAATGACGGCCACGGCGCCCGCGTCGATGATGCGTTCCTGCAGCGATTTCGCCGAGAAGCCGCCGAAGACCACGGAGTGGGTGGCGCCGATGCGCGCGCAGGCTTGCATGGCGGCCACACCTTCGACGGACATCGACATATAGATGATGACGCGATCGCCCTTGGCGATACCCTTGGATTTCAGGCCGTTGGCGAACTTGCAGACTTTTTCGTGCAGTTCTTTATACGTTGCCTTGGTGACGGTGCCGTCGTCCGCTTCGAAGATGATGGCCGTCTTGTCGCCCAGGCCGTTTTCGATGTTGCGGTCCAGGCAGTTATACGACACGTTCAGCTGGCCGTCCTCGAACCATTTATAGAATGGGGCGTTGTCTTCGTTCAGGGTGCGGGTGAACGGCTTTTTCCAGCTCAGATTCTCGCGCGCCAGCTTGGCCCAGAAGCCTTCGTAGTCGCGTTCGGCATCAGCCACCATGGCGCGGTAGGCGTCCATTCCGGAAATTGTTGCCTGCGCGGCAAACGCTGCCGACGGTTCAAATATGCGCGACTCTTCTGGTCCCTGCTGCTGTGTGCCCTGCCCTTGGTTCTCTGTACCGGCCATGCTAGTCTCCAGTGTAGTAATTGTTTGCTAACACAATATTCCTGCTGTCTTACGGACGCCTTACAGTCGGCGCTTTCCTCGATCAATTCTAACCATAATCGCCACAGGCGATGGGCGTCAAGGGGACGCTGTACAGTATTTTCACTGGGAAAATGCAGGCTGCGCCGAAGCTTCAATACCACTTGGTATTTCATCAAACGCAATAATCCAGAGCCAGGCCATGCGCAGTGATCGGTAGCAAGTGTAAAATATCGGGCATGCCAAAAATTGGTATTTACTCCCCCAGGAAACCTCCACATGATCGACCACCTACCACCGTCCAAAGAACAGACCAAGCTGCATCCGCTATCCGCCTTCATCTTCATGTCGCGCTGGCTGCAGTTGCCGCTGTATCTGGGCCTGATCCTCGCACAATGCGTGTATGTCTTCCATTTCTGGGTGGAACTGTCCGACCTGATCGGCGCCGTGTTCGGCAATGACGCGGCCCTGCAGCACGTCTTGACGGCCGTGGCCGTACCGGGCGGCGCCCTGCCGACCAAGCTCAATGAAGCGACCATCATGCTGGTGGTATTAGGCCTGATCGACGTGGTCATGATTTCCAACCTGCTGATCATGGTGATTATCGGCGGCTACGAAACGTTTGTGTCGCGCATGCACCTCGACGACCACCCAGACCAGCCGGAATGGCTGTCGCATGTGAATGCGTCCGTGCTGAAGACGAAATTGGCGATGGCCATCATCGGTATCTCGTCCATCCACCTGCTGAAGACCTTTATCAACGCCAACTCGTACAAGATCGAAGTGATCATCGCGCAAACGGTGATCCATATGGTCTTCATCCTGTCGGCGATGGCGATTGCCTACACGGACCGCATCATGACGGTGACCCAGAACCAGGCCCGTCCGCACTAAACCAGAAGCCCATGGCTGCCAGCGGCGCCATGGGCTTTTCACCAAGAGTCTTACCCTTCTTATCCACCGCGAGAACACCATGACTGTCATAAAGCAAGAAGACCTGATCGAATCCGTCGCCGCAGCGTTGCAGTACATTAGCTACTACCACCCTGCTGATTACATCGAGCACCTGGCGCGCGCCTACGCGGCCGAGCAAAGCCCGGCGGCAAAAGATGCGATCGCGCAAATCCTGACCAACTCGCGCATGTGCGCGGAAGGCAAGCGTCCTATCTGCCAGGACACGGGTATCGTCAACGTCTTCCTGAAAATCGGCATGGGCGTGCGCTTCGAGGGCTTCAGCGGCACCGTCACCGACGCCGTCAACGAAGGCGTGCGCCGCGCGTACAACTTCGACGATAACAAGCTGCGCGCCTCCATCGTGGCCGACCCGCACTTCGACCGCAAGAACACCAAGGACAACACGCCGGCCGTCGTGCACATGGAACTGGTCGAAGGCAATACCGTCGACGTGAAAGTCGCGGCCAAGGGCGGCGGCTCGGAAAACAAATCGAAGATGATCATGATGAACCCATCCGACTCGCTGGTGGACTGGGTCATGAAGACCGTGCCGACCATGGGTGCCGGCTGGTGCCCGCCCGGCATGCTGGGCATCGGCATCGGCGGCACGGCCGAAAAAGCCATGCTGATGGCAAAAGAAGTGTTGATGGAAGACATCGACATGTTTGAGCTGAAGCAGCGCGGCCCGCAAAACAAGCTGGAAGAACTGCGCATCGAACTGTGCGACAAGATCAACTCGCTGGGCATCGGCGCGCAAGGCCTGGGCGGCCTGACGACCGTGCTCGACGTGAAAATCATGATGCACCCGACGCACGCCGCGTCGAAGCCTGTCGCCATGATCCCGAACTGCGCCGCCACGCGCCACGGCCACTTCGTGCTGGACGGCTCCGGCCCGGCCTACATGACGCCGCCATCGCTGTCGTCGTGGCCGGAAGTGCACTGGACGCCGGACACGGAAAAATCCAAGCGCGTCGACCTGAACACCCTGACGAAAGAAGAAGTCGCTTCGTGGACGCCGGGCCAGACCTTGCTGTTGAACGGCAAGATGCTGACGGGCCGCGATGCCGCGCATAAACGCATCCAGGACATGCTGGCACGTGGCGAAGAGTTGCCGGTCGATTTTAAAAACCGCGTGATCTATTACGTCGGCCCCGTCGACCCTGTGCGCGACGAAGCCGTCGGCCCGGCCGGTCCGACGACCGCCACGCGCATGGACAAGTTCACCGACATGATGCTGGAAAAGACGGGCCTGATCGCCATGATCGGCAAGGCCGAACGCGGCCCGGTCGCCATCGAATCGATCCAGAAGCACCAGTCAGCCTATTTGATGGCCGTGGGCGGCGCCGCCTACCTGGTATCGAAAGCCATCAAGCACGCCAAGGTGCTGGGCTTTGCCGACATGGGCATGGAAGCGATCTACGAATTCGACGTCGTCGACATGCCGGTGACGGTGGCCGTCGATGCGAAGGGTACGTCGGTGCACAACACGGGCCCGAAAGAGTGGCAGGCGAAGATCGAGCAACTCAATAGCGTCAGCAAGATTCCCGTGACGGTTGCTTAAACAAGCTCTACCATGAACGCCGCGCGGCACACAGCGCGGCGTTTTTTTATCTTCTTCGGTTTTATATGACTTCTATTGCAAGCACTGCCCGCCCAGACGCACCCATCGGCATTTTTGACTCCGGCGTGGGCGGCCTGTCGGTGCTGCGCCATATCCGCGCGCAGCTGCCGCAGGAAGATTTGATTTACTTCGCCGATTCCGCCTACGCCCCATATGGCGACAAGACGGAACAGCAAGTGATCGACCGTTCGCTGGCGATCACCGCGTTTTTATTGCAGCAAGGCGCGAAAGCACTGGTGGTGGCGTGCAACACGGCCACCATCGCCGCCATCAAGGCGCTGCGCGCGCGCTATCCGGACTTGCCCATCGTCGGCGTCGAGCCGGG
Organism: Janthinobacterium sp. GW456P; assembly: GCF_002127655.1. GTDB lineage: Bacteria > Pseudomonadota > Gammaproteobacteria > Burkholderiales > Burkholderiaceae_D > Janthinobacterium. Next base: position 25,782 of record NZ_NEHB01000021.1, on the reverse strand, counting down.
CCTGAAACCGGCAGCCGCCATCAGCCACAACGGCAAGATCGCCGTGCTGGCCACGGAACGCGCCTTGCGCGGCGACAAACTGCTGGCCCTGCGCGAACAGGTGAGCGCCGCCACGGGCGCCACGTTCATCTTGCAGCCCTGCATCGGCCTGGCCGACCGCATCGAACAGTGCGAGCTGGGCAACGATCCGCTGGACGCCACCAGTGCCATGCTCGATCGCTACATTGCGCCCATGCTGGAACAGGGCGCCGATACCCTCGTGCTCGGCTGCACCCACTACCCGTTCGTGCAGGACGCCATCGTACGCACGGTACGCGCACATACGCAGGAAACGATTACCCTGGTCGACACGGGCGACGCCGTGGCGCGCCAGCTGGCCCGCCTGCTCGACGCTGCCAGCCTGCGCCGCACCGGCAACGATGCGCCGCAGCTGCAAGGTTACACGACGGCCAAGGTCGAATCCCTGGCGCAAGCCTTCGCCGGTTTGCTGGACTTGCAGCCGCCCGTCGCGCACCTGTCCGTGTGAGCCGTGCGAGCAAAAGCGGGCGTTTTCATGCAATCTTTCGATTCTTTAAAAAAGACTGCATTTAGATTTGCCACTTTGCCGAGTTCTTTGTATAATTCGGCACCTGTTCAGCAAAACAGCTAAACAGGCAAGTAAGACAGTGGTGGCTGTAGCTCAGTTGGTAGAGTCCAGGATTGTGATTCCTGTTGTCGTGGGTTCGAGCCCCATCAGCCACCCCACAGAATGCGTAGGAAAATTAAAGGGTTACATGTTTCGGCTTGTAACTCTTTTTTGCATTTTCCAACGGGTTTTCTTATTTTCCAATGCGATCAAATTTCGGCGCTTCCACTGCGCAGGGCCAGTATGGGCCGCGACCGCTTTTTCCAGATCCGCTTGAGTGGTAATCACTGAAACCTCTGTTTCCCCATCAAGTGGCACCAGCACTCGTCCAGGCCGCTGATCCGCCACAAGCTCAGCGCTCCAACCTATCGCCCCCAATGCCGTACGCGAGCAAATGGAAATGGAAACTATCGAGCTTGAGAACGTCCAGGAACACCAGTTCAGCACCATCATTGCCAACGCGGACTGGCGCTTGAACGACCTCACCAAATTCATCATTGCCGAGCAGACGCACTCGGTGCCACGCCAGTTCCTGTCCTCCAATTCAAAAGGCCAGACCTATACGCGGTCGGGGATGGGGTCAGTATGGCAGGATGCCATGTTCGAGTGGATCGCGTCGTTCGATGCATAGGCGGCGGCACTCGCTCGCAAGCGGGCCGCCGAGCTGGAATACATTCTGGCGTACAAGAAGGGGCTGAAAGTGGCGAAGTACGAGGCCGACTACAGGCTGGCAGACCACGCACAGTATTTTTCACTGCAGGATATCCGGCCGGCCGCCATCACGGCCAAGTTCGACCAACGCAACGTCGACGCGTATGATTTTGCTGCTCATGCGAACCCAAGCACCACGCACAAGCACTATTACCGTAGGAAAATAAAAAAAGCTGGCGCTACCGAGTGAGCAATCTCTTTCGGCTGGTCACTCACACCCATCTCGAAATGGAGCCCTACTATCATCCCAGCCCGGACGATGTCTTTCTGTCCGGGACTCATTATTCAACAAATGACGCAAACAGAGGCATACGCCTTTAAGCGGCTGTTCATCAACGCCTGCGAGCCACTGGACTGGTCCCTACAGTTCAAACCAATTTTCCAAGTCTCGCGGGTCGACAAGGATGACTCTCTCAAAACTATGCTCAATCGGTGGATTCAAGCCGCAGCCAAATTTGCAATAGTCCTCGGCCTCCATGTGAAGATCAACACGGTTGATTAGAACGAGCCACCATTCCCTGTATTTGCGCCTATGCGAAGCAATCTTTCGCTCCTTTTCTTTCACACAAAGCCGTAGATTCTGTTCAACTAACTCCATGACGGCACCGCCGGCATCCATATTAGAACTTCCCATTAAGGTAAAAAAATGGTCCGACTTCCTACGTGTGCGCACGAGGTCAAGCTCAAATTTTTCACTGAATTTTAAAGTGATTGCATCGCGAGGATCGGTGACCTTGAACTGATTTAGTTGAGCGATCAATACAGGTTCAAGACTCTTCCAATCAAGAGGTCTACGGAACTGCATAACAACGTTCCATGACTCTCCCGCAATCGATGGCCCTAGCGTCTTTAAAATTCTATCCATGCGTTTCCATGCACCAGTGACAATTTTCTCAAAACCTTCCATTTTATCATCCGAAAGAACATAGTTCATATTCAATCGTCTGACCTCAACAGCAATGGTTTTATCAATTAAAAAATCCGGAGTAACGTTACCATCGGGCTCTGACTCAACTATACCTACATTCAGAGAATTCAAAAAATCGGAGGCGATTAGTTCATCTCTATTCATAATCGTATAATTTTTTAAAAGGAGGGCGAGAACGCAAACATGCAAACTTCAGGTGCGGGCCGTCAGGAGGCGAACCCACCGATTCGGATTGCACGCGTGGCCTCATAGAAACAACAATCTCGGTCGTTGAAGGCCATACGGACAACCAATCTTTTCCCAGCTGGAATATCAAGCGCAGTGCGAATTGCCAGAACATTTTGAGTGACGACGCTTTGCCAATAATCAATCTCCAAAAATATTTTAWCGCAGTTGACCACGTCCTCGAGCAAATCTCCAGATGCAACCGTTCCGCCAGTTGGTGGAAGGTACACAGTGCCATCACTAACTGCAATCGGAAAGTTAGCATTGTAACTACGGAGCGTGGAACGATCAGCAGCCGTGAACAGCTCCTGGTGCAAGCCGCCATGCTTTCCCTTAACGATAAGCGCAGGCCAGTTATCATGCAGAATTTGAAGGAGTTGCGTATTAACCCAGTCGTTGTGAGGTAACACCTGAATCAAGAACACCTCGGCGTCCGTTATCACGCAGAATAACAATTGGCCAGTGCCTTCCTGACGAAAATGCAGATGGTGTATCCCCCACGAGTTGAGCAGTGGATCATTTTTGTCGGATTTCCCTTTGAGAACAGCCCGGCTCAAATAAGGCCTTAGATCCCCGCCAGCCTGAATTATTGTCACAAGGTTCTCATAATCTAAAAGATGCTCTGAGGGTATCGAAAGTTCGCGAGATTTATAGGTTGCTCGGGGTTTGATTTCCGGAATACGACGGCGGTAAGCATTGAGAAAGCGTATGGTGTTTTTTTCTGGTGTGCAGAGATTATCGTACTTGAGTTCACATTCAGGAAGAGCCGTATCTCGAAGGTGCGCTACCCAATCATTTTTGAAATCCGTGTCAACTTGATCGGGGGTAGAACCGATACTAAGCTCCTCCATAGCAACAACTTCTACATTTGGAATAAATAGATCTGAGACGCGAAAATACGATCCTGCCTCCTGGCATCGAGCTGCCATCTTTCCCATCGCCGCTGCAGCCGCAAGGGGGCCGTCCTTGGAATGGGTTACAAACGTCCGGGTGAAGCCCTTAATTTTTGAAAGATATTCTTCATTCATCATTTTTACCCTGAAAATTATCTTCTAAACAACCACCTTATCACGAGAGCTTGCATACGCAATTGAATGAGAGCACTGAGACATATCTGCAGAGCACTAAATTTTGTAGGAGTCAGTGCCGCTCAGATTTGATCTATACAGTAACACCCATCGGATAGCAAGCATCAGAATCTTCCAATGAGTGGGCTACAGGCCGCATAGACTGGCGAAGAAAAAAGCAGCGTCGTTGGAAGTATAAATTTCCAAGCCTTTGATTCAATATGATAAATTACTGTTAAGCGCTAGGGTTTTGATTCCTGTTGTCGTGGGTCCGAGCCCCATCAGCCACCCCACAGAATAAAGAAAAGCCCGGTTTTCGAACCGGGCTTTTTCTATTTCAGAGCAGGTTTTTATGGCGTCCATCAAACACCATGACTATTTGCACAGGATGGCAATGTTGCGCTCACCGACATGCTCACCTTGCCGATAAGTGAAAGTACAGCTGTCGATGCTGTCGTCGAGCCGCATCGCCAAGGTCAGCTGCCCCGTGCCGCCGTAACGACAGGCCAGCCATTTCCCTTCCGGAAACTTGCCATCGAGCCGATACGTATCTACCCAACCGTTTTTCAAGCGCTTTTGCCGGAAGTCCGACAGTTCGCCCAACTGCTCCGGTGGCCCGCTCATCGGCGCCGCCGCATGCAGGTAAAGTGGCGAACCGACATAGCTGGTCCAGCCTTGCGGTACATCGGCAAGCTGCAGCGAGTCCCGGGAAATCGATACTGGGCAGGCAACGGGCGCGGCGCTGGCTGTCGATTGCAGGCACGCTATGGCCAGCAGTGCCATTGCAGGCCAGCAGGCGCGTGCTGCCATTGGCGTTTTTGAGTATGCCATGACCAACCTCATTCAATCACGGAAAAGGCATCGGCGTTATCGCTGGCGTGGATGTAATTACCGTGCTTGTCCTTGCCTTGCGAGCGTATCAGCCGCACCGAGATCTCGGTCTTGCCGTCCGCTTTCCATTGGTCTGCAATATAGATGCCGCCTATCGCCTGGCCGATGAACAAGGCGGCATGATTGCCATGTGGTCGGTTCGGGTAACGCCCCCTGACAAATGTGGCGATCGCGGTTCCCGGTTTGACGGTGGCGTTCCCCAACACCGCCTCACCCTCGCGCCAGTTTGCCGTGACCGGCGCGCGAGCATAGTACTGCACCAGTGCGACGCAGTGGCGACTGCCGACAACGGGCCTGCCTTTCAACTCGGCGACATTGGAATAAATATAGGGCATGAATCATCTCCTGAGATAGATGTCATGCCACTCTATGCCGGATCAGGGACGGTGCTTTTAAGCAAGCACAACTGTTTTTCCAATCCCAGGCGCATTCTTGCAAAAAAGCCGGCATGCAGCCGGCTCTCTTCGTCTTTTACTGCAGGATACCTACCCCGCCAGCACCGACTGCACCGTCGTCGCCAGGTCTTCCAGGCGCACGGGCTTGACGAGGAAGTGGCGGAAGCCCACGGCCAGCGCATCGTCCATGTACATGGGCAGGCTGTGGCCCGTGACCGCGATCAGCACGGCATTGGCCGTTTCGGGATTGTGGTGCAGGCGGCGGCCGATTTCGATGCCGCTGATGCCGGGCATTTCGATATCGAGGTAGACGGCGTCGGGCACGCACAGCTTGACTTGCTCGACGGCCATCTGCCAGTTGCGCACCACCACGGCGTGATGGCCCAGCGCTTCGAGCAGCATGGCCAGCGATTCGCCCACTTCCTGGTTGTCATCGACCACCAGCAGATTCAATTTGCGCGCAGCACTTGCCGGCTGCTCGCCCTGGCGGCGTTCCACGGAGGAATTGCCTGGTGTCGCTTCAGTTGTCTGGCTCATTGTACGTTCACGTCTGACGGCTGCAAAAGCGGGAGTATACAAGAAGCACGCAGAATGCTGCCGCACCCGAGCAATGGTGCCAAGCGGCAATCCAATGCGCTGGCCGTACCGCGCCAGCAACACTTCCCCATCCCGCAGGCAGGCATCTAGTCACTACGCAACATTCGCAATTGACGGATAAAATGAGAATCATTATCATTCCTATCCCCTTGCGCCGGATGTTCACGCCACGATGTTGTCGCGCCGCCCGATTGCCCCGCGCAAACATTGTCATTACGGAGATCCATGCATGGCTGCCACCCCTTTCACACCGCCCTTTTCGCTGCGCCCGTGCGCGCTGGCCATCGCCCTCGCCTGCCTGGGCACCCCGCATGCCGCACAGGCACAAGATGCGAATACGGCCGAGAATCCCGGCCCCATCCTGGAATCGATCCAGGTCAGCAGCAACCTGCTGGGCACCAGCATGGCCGCCAGCACGAAAAATTTCGCGGGCGCCCGCACGGTGGTGCAGAAGGACGATATCGACAACTCGGGCGCGGCCAGCTTCAGCGACGTGATGCGCCGCATTCCCGGCGTGCAGATCAGCGACAACTCGGGCAGCGCCGGCAGCGCCATCTCGCTCAATATCGGCGTGCGCGGCCTGGCCGGACGCTATTCGCCGCGCAGCACGGTGTTACTTGACGGCATCCCGATGTCGGTCGCGCCGTATGGCCAGCCGCAACTGTCGTTCGCGCCCGTCAGCCTCGCCAATGTCGAGACGGTCGACGTGGTGCGCGGCGGCGGCGCCGTGCGCTTCGGCCCGCAAAACGTGGGCGGCATCATCAACTTCAAGACGCGCCGCGTGCCCACCACGCCAGGCATCACGGGCGACGCCAGCGTGCGCTACAACGCGTACAGCGAAGTGGGCCACAATACGCAGGCCAGCGTCTTTGCCGGCACCCAGTTAGAGAGCGGCCTGGGCCTGGCGGTGCTGTATTCCGGCATCCGCGGCAGCGACTGGCGCGCGGGCAGCGATGAAAAAGTCAACGACTTCGCCCTCAAGTTCCGCTACGACCTGAGTCCCACGGCCGAGGTCTACGGCAAGCTGTCCTACTACGACGTGACGTCGCGCACGCCGGGCGGCCTGACTGCGGCGCAATACAAGGCCGACCCGTTTCAGAACACGCGCCCGACCGACTTCTGGAGCGGCGAGCGCAAGGCTTTCGACATCGGCTACCTGAATGCTATTTCGAACACGCAGGAATTCGAGGTGCGCGCCTATTACAACAAGAGCTCGCGCGAAAGCACCCTGATCAGCGGAAAAAACCTGGGCCACCAGCCGCGCAACTATGAAACGACGGCCATCGAGCCGCGCTACACGCAGCGCTTTATTTCCGGCAAGGTATCGCAGGACGTCACCGTCGGCTACCGCTACCTGGCCGAGCGCGCCGACGAGGCCATCTACAACGTCGTCATCGCCAGCGGCGTGCGGCAGGCGCCGACGCGCTTCGCCGACAATGCTACCGATGCGCAAGCCGTGTATATCGACGACAAGATCGCCATCGACGCCTGGCGCATCACGCCCGGCGTACGCTATGAACACATCAAGACGGAACGCTTCAACCACCTGCCGGTCGACCAGAAAATCGAGTTGCTCAACAACAAGGCCCTGCCCTCGCTGAACGTGGCCTATTTGTTCAACAACAACGTGACCCTGTTCGGCAACTACAACAGCTCGTTTGGCGCCGTGCAAAATACGCAGCTCAATGCGCAATCGAGCAAGAACCCGCTGCAGCCGGAACTGGCCAAGACGGCCGAGCTGGGCGCGCGCTGGAAGAGCGGCCAGCTGTCGGCCGAAGCGACCTTGTTCAACATCAAGTTCGACAACCAGATCCAGTCCGTCGGCAGCGGCGAGAACGTCGTCTTCTACAACGTCGGCGCCACGCACCACCGTGGCCTGGAAACAGCCGTCGACTACCATTTCGACAAGTCCGGACCGCTGGCCGGCTTGAATGCCTACGCCACCTACACCTACACCAAGGCGACCCTGCAGGATGGCGCGAACGCGGGCAACGACGTGCCCTTCTATTCGCGTAACACGGATACCGTCGGCGCCCACTACCAGCTGGGCGCCTGGGGCTTCGACCTGTCGAGCAGCCACCAGAGCCGCCAGTTCGCCGACGAAGCCAACACCGTGGCGGAAAACGCGGCTGGCAACCTGGGCGTGATTCCCGGCTTCCGTACCTGGAACACGCAAGTGAAATGGAAAGTGCCGGGCCAGAACGGCCTGGAGCTGGTCGCCGGCGTCAACAATCTGACGGATAGACGCTACTTCACGCGCACCTCGGACGGCAACCTGGGCAAACTGGTGGGCGCGCCGCGCATGGTCTACCTGCAGGGACGGCTGGCGTTCTGATCCCCGCGCACGGCTGCCTATCAAATCGATATGCCGCCGCGCACGGCAGCAAAGTGAAAAAGACCTGCATCGTTGTTGTTTCGATGCAGGTTTTTTTTCGTCCCGATGTCACAAAAATACTTTGGCGCAAGCCAACTCAATGACGCGTTCGCCTTGGCCGTCCGCAGCAATGAATTCGCCACGGAAATTAATTTCCCTGTAGACATAAATGATTTCACAATTGCACATATTTTTAGCGAGCGCGTGTTCTTTGTGTGAGTTTTGGTGATATTCTTTAAATGTCATTTGAGAAATTAAATTATCCTTTAATCAAGTAAAAGAGAGCCCATGAAAACGCCAGCCACCCTCCTGAAGATCGCCGCACTGGCCACCCTGGTCACCGCTGGCGCCGCCAATGCCGCGACCGAACTGGTGGTCAATGGCAGTTTCGAAAACAACGTCATCGCCTCGGCCTGGGCCCCGCTCAGCAGCGTGACAGGCTGGACTTCATCGGCCAGCGGCAATTCAGCCTTTGAAATCCAGAAAGGCGCCACGCAAGGCGGCCAGGGCGGATTCAATCCCGTCGCCGCCAGCGGCACGCAATACCTGGAACTCAACACGGACCGCCTGACATCGGTATCGCAAGCGATCGCCACCACGGCCGGCGGCACCTATGCACTGTCGTTTGCCTACTCGGGCCGTCCCGATACGGCGGGCGGCGCGAACAGCCTGATGAATGTCTACTGGGGTTCGACTCTGCTGACGCCAACGGCATTGATCGGCAACACGAGCGGCGTGTGGCAAACCTATAGCCAGAACGTGACCGCACTCGGCTCGTCGAGCCTGCTGCGCTTCGAATCGATCGGCCCCGTCTCCGCACCGACCTACGGTTCCTACCTGGACAACGTCTCGGTGACGGCCGCCGTGCCGGAACCTGAAACCTACGCCATGATGCTGCTGGGCCTGGGCTTGCTGGGTTTCATGGCACGCCGCAAGACAGCCGCCTGATTCCGGACAGGCGCCGCGCAACAGCCGTCCCGCCGTTTGGCCGGGCGGCTTTTTCACGTCCATAGAAGCGTGCACTGTCACAACAAATGTTGCCCAAAAGAATTAAATTGGCGCTACAATAGCGGGGTATCAAGCAATGCCAAGCATCGCTCCGCCAGGGCCCCTACCCCGCCCTGATCATCAGCACGCATTTTTTGAACAGGATGACTGGCGCTGCCGGACCCGATTGCGCTCCCGGCACGGCCACCACACACGCACCATGTCCGCAGAAAAAACCATTACCGAAACGAGTTCCTACGGCAAGGAAACACCCGTGGGACGTCCCGACATCGATGGCCGCGCCGGCATTTTCGTGCCCACGGCGGAATTCGACATCAACAACACCACCACCATCCGCAAAGGCGCGGGCATTGTCGGATTCGGCAACCTCGACGGCACCCTGACCGTGTATTTCGAAGCGAACCGCTTCGACGAAAGCAATCTGCACAAATGGGAACACAAGGCGCGCAAGGCATATGACCGCATGGTCATGGGCGCGCCCACGGTGTCGAAGGCGAAGATCGATGCGCGCATGCTGGAGCAGGTCGGCATCATCGATGGCATGGGCATCAATCTCAAGCACCCGGAACGCCTGGCGCACTGGCTGGCGATTTCGAACGTGCCGGACACGGCGCCGGAAGAGCCGGTGCTGCGCTGGAAAAACCGTTAAGCAGCCGGAAAGCGAGGCGGGGCGCCAGGCACGAGGTGTTGTCCTACATCGTGGCGGACATTCATCCGATGCCCGAGAGCATTTATTCGACCTATGATGAAAGCCTGACAACCCACCTCACACCATTCAGGAGTACGACATGTCCCGCCTCATCCCGATCAGCTTTGGCGCCTTGCAAATAGGTCTGGCAGCGGCGGCGATGTATATCCTGTGCTCGGCGGACGTGCTGCACCAGAGTTCGGTATATTTCCACTGATTCAGCTTCGCGGCGCTGCTCGTCATCGCCACAAGAAAGCGCGCCGTGCTTTACGCAGCACGGCGCGCTTTCTCACGCCACAAGGACTACGCCCCCCGTCTAGCGGCGGCCGTGGTAATGCCCATGCCCGCCCCAGCCGCCGCGGTGTCCGCCATAGCGTCCAAAGCCAAACATGAAGTCCAGCCCGATCGATACGGGCGGATTGTAATAATACGGTTGCGGCGCGTACACGGGCGCCGGCACATACACGGGCTGCTGCACGTACACCGGCTGCGCTTGCACGTAGACGGGCTCGCTCGTGTATTCCACACGCGGCGCGCTCATCACGCGGCCCGACTGCACCGGTTCGGACGAGACCGTGTGCCATTCATAGGGATTGTAGGCCCCCTGCGGCGCGCGTGAACCGTAATACGCGGGCCCTGGCGGGGCCACGACGCAGCCACCCAGAGCGGCCAGCGAAATTACTGCCAACAGGGTTTTCATCGCAATTCTCCTCAATACCAATTCTATGTACTAGCTTAATTATCTACTATAAGAAATTACGCCGTGCTTTGCTGCGCTTTTACCGATTGTTACACCCCGACGCACGCCGCAACATGAGTGTGGCAATGGCGCCACAAGCGGCCCGCGCGGCAGGTTTCCTCAAATAAAAGGAATCTCGCACGTGTCGATGGCCTTGCCGGCCGCATCGTAGCGCTGCACGCACACCTGGTAGCGCACGCCGTAATCGAGCTCGACCTGCTCGACCTTGCCATACTTCAACTTCCAGCTGGGCCGCACGCGCTGCTTGCCCGCCAGGGCCGCCACGTCCTGCGGTATCGCCATCGCCGTTTGCGTCTCGCCCTGGCGCGCATCCTGGCGCCGCGCCACGTCGATCGAAACGTTCACGGCCAGGTCGACGCCGCCGTCCGCATAGGCCAGCGTCGGCGCGCTGCGCTGCGCCCGCATCACACCCCAGCTGCAAGCCTTGCCGCCGGCCTCGCATTGCTTCAATTGCGCCAGCGGGAAATATTCAGGGGCAATCTTGCCATCCTTGATGGGCCAGCTGGTGCGTACGCCGTCGCGCTTGCCCGTCAGCGGATTGTCCCAGCTCAAACTATTGACGACGGCAACGGTCTGCCCCGCCTGCAAGCCCACAGGCGTGCTCAAGGAAGCGCAGGCGGAAAGCAGCAAGCCGGTGGCCGCCAGGGAAGAAAGTGTCAGGATGCGCTGCATGGTAGGCCTCTTGTGGTGGGATATCCCGAAGGTATGTTTCGAGGGTAACAGAATCCGCGGCGGCGGCGCCGTTGGCTGCCGCACATAACAATACGGGCGGCACCCTCGCAGGCGCCGCCCGTAGCGGATACGGTCTTGCCGGGAGCCGCGCTCCCGGCAATGCGTGGATCAGTCCAGCTTCCAGGCGTAGTCGACCTTGGTCCAGGTTTGCGCAGGGGAACCATCCTTGGTGCCCGGCTTGAACTTGCATGCGGACAGGGCCTTAATGGCGGCCTTGTCCAGGTTCTTGAAGCCGCTGCTCTTCTCGACTTTCGAATCGGCAACGCTGCCATCGGCATTGACCAGGAAGGACATCGACACGGTGCCCTGCTCTTCGTTCATCAACGAGGCTTTCGGATAGTCGGCCTTGCAGTTCTTGGCATCGAACGACGCCGGCACCTCGGCAGCGAAGGCTGCGGAAGAAACGGACACCAGCAAGGCTGCTGCAACACTCATCAAACGCTTATTCTCAAACATGTGCTTCCCCATGATTATCAGATACGGTAATTACAACTTGCTGTGCGCTGTTGGCCGCGCTTAAAACTCTTCCCACTCGTCATTGCTGCTGGCCGCCGCCGCCTTGCGCGGCGCCGGGGCGGCCACGGGTTCGGCCGCTTCTACCTTGCGCGACAGCGACTTGACCGGGCGCAATGCCGGCGCCGGCTTGCGCGCGGCGACAGGAGCCGCAGCCAGCGCTACCGGTGCAGCGACATACGCCGCCGGCTTTTCTTCGCCTTCGACCAATTTGAAAATGCTGACCACGTGCGCCAGTTCGGCCGCCTGGTCTTGCAAGCTTTGCGCCGCGGCAGCCGCCTGCTCCACCAGGGCCGCATTTTGCTGCGTCATGCCATCCATTTCGATGATCGACAGGTTGACCTGTTCGATGCCGGCGCTTTGTTCCTGGCTGGCACTGGCGATCTCGCTCATGATGTCGGTCACGCGGCGCACGCTGTCGACCACTTCGCCCATCGTCACGCCAGCCTGACCGACCAGGCGCGTGCCGCGTTCCGTCTTCTCGGCCGAATCGTCGATGAGGATCTTGATTTCCTTCGCGGCGCCAGCGGAACGCTGGGCCAGGTTGCGCACTTCCGACGCCACCACGGCAAAGCCACGGCCTTGCTCGCCGGCACGTGCCGCTTCCACGGCCGCGTTCAGCGCCAGAATATTCGTCTGGAAGGCGATGCCGTCGATCACGCCGATGATGTCGACGATTTTCTTCGCCGACTCATTGATGGAGCTCATGGTGTCGACCACTTGCGACACGACGGAGCCGCCCTTCAGGGCCACGTCCGACGCGGTCGCGGCCAGCTTGTTCGCTTCGCGTGCATTGTCCGCATTCTGTTTCACGGTCGAGGTCAGCTCTTCCATCGCCGACGCCGTTTTTTCCAGCGCGCTCGCCTGCAGTTCCGTGCGCGACGACAGGTCGATATTGCCATCGGCGATCTCGCGCGAGGCCGTGCCGATGGTTTCCGTGCCGACACGTACCTGGCCGACGATGCCCACCAGGCTGTTGCGCATTTCCTTCATTTCCGCCAGCAGGCTGGAATTGTCCGATGGCTGGGTATGGATGCCGATCGACAGGTCGCCATTGGCGATGCTGCCGGCGATCGATGCCGTGTAGTCAGGTTCGCCGCCCAGCTGTTTCAGCAGGCCGTGGGTAATCACCAGTGCCGCCGCCACGCCCATCGCCACGGCCAGCACGCCGAGGATGATCATGAACAGGCGCGCGCTGTCGAAGGCCTTGCGGGCGTCCGCTTGCATCTGCTCATTGAGCTTGTCTTCCAGGGTGGCCAGCTGCTCCAGCGCTTCCATCCATTTTTTCTGCACCGGGCGGATTTCCTTGATCATCACGCGCGTGGCGCCTTCCGCATCGTTGGCCATCCACAGTGCGGATGCCTTGGCGATGGCCGGCATGGCGGCCGCTTCGTATTCCTTGATCGACGCGAGCAGGGTTTTTTCTTCGGCAGTCGACTCGACGGCGAATTTCTCCTCGAGCTTCTTCTGCGTTTCCTGATAGGTGCTGGTCTGCGTCTTGATACGCGCCATTTCCGGCTCCATATCGCTCGCGTCGGTCATCAGGGTGAGGATGCGCAGCGAGGTGATGCGGTCGCTGACGTTGCCACGCATATCGATCACCAGGCGGGTGACGACGTTGTTGACATTGATCACGTGATCGAGACGTTCCTGGATTTGCGCCATGCGCGCGATGCCGAGGACGGTCACGGCCACCAGCAGAACCAGTACCAGGGCGAAACCCAGGCCCAGGCGGGTACCAACCTTCATTTTTGCTAAATTCATTTCGGCTCTTCGTAAATGAAACTATTGATAAGGATTTTTTGCCCGGCACGACAAGACGAAGGCTGCGGTACACCGGTATCCGCCCTTACCCATTGGTATGCTGGCGGTATCCGGCTGCACGCAGCCTGGGGTACTTCCTGGTCCTTCGCCAGCCCTGAAACAGCCAGTGACTGCGAATGCAAACTTGCTTCACACGCTGAATTTTTGACACTGCTGATATGAGATCAACATCAAACATTCATATGAGAAATATTTGTCTATAATCAATTATAGGTGTAAATTTTGCCTCAAAGCAAGCAATAAGTACCTGAATAAATAGCAGATTAACTTTCTTCGGGGAAATGGCAACAATGCCGATTCTTGCCTCCTAGAAATGCCCCATGGCAGTGCGGGCGTGCGCCGAAACGGCGCATTTACAACACATGGCGTAGCCATATTGCATCGTTTTGGAGGAGGTGCTCAGAGGAAGGGGGAGTACGGACAATACCACTGCGCAGAGGCAGCGGTATAGACAAGTTGGCTCAGCTGTCCCAGCTGCAATGCATCACATAGGCGTGGCACTCTGTGCCAAAGACAAAGACGCTCCAGATGGCGCCCAATTGCCCGGCCAGGCTGATCTGACCAGACGATACCAGTTGATACCAGCGGGGCTCGGCGCGCAGCAGTTCGGCCAGTTCGCGCTCGAAACCGTCATATAAACGCGCATCGAGCGGCTGGCGATCCGCCTCGCTCATGGGACGAAACCGTTCCAGCAGCCACTGGCGCGGCGTGCAGGCGATGCCGCTGCACGCCACGCTTTCGAGCGGCTGCAAGGACAAGCCCGCCGGCGCAATCCGCAGCACGCGGCACAGCGCGTCGAGCGATGCCTGCGGCGCGACGGGTCCCAGATACTCGCAAAGAAACAAGCTGCCGTCATCCTTCAGGGCGCTGACGGCCAGCAAGTAGCCCTCGATTACGCGCGCAAGGCCGTGGCAGTCGCCGCTCATCAGGCAGGCAGCGACAGCCGCGCCGCCGCTTCCAGCAGCAGGCGCGGATCACCGGACGCCAGCTTCTTCGAGTCCGACAGGGTCTGGCGGAAGCCGCGCGCGCCGGGCAGGTTTTGCATCAGGCCCAGCATGTGGCGCGTGACGCTATTGAGCTTCAGGCGCCCTGCCTCCTTTTCCAGCTGCGCGCTGATATAAGGAATCATCGCCTCGAGCACCTGCTCGCGCGTTTTGACAGGAGCGTCGTCGCCGTAGTAGCGCTGGTCGAACTGCGCCATCACGTAGGGGTTGTGGTAGGCCTCGCGGCCCAGCATCACGCCATCGAGGTGCTGCAAATGCAGGTCGATCTCGTCCAGGGTCTTGATGCCGCCGTTGATGATGAACTCGAATTGGGGGAAGTCGCGCTTCAGGCGGTAGGCGTAATCGTATTTCAGGGGCGGCACTTCGCGGTTTTCCTTCGGGCTCAGGCCTTTCAGGATGGCATTGCGCGCATGCACGATAAACGTCTTGCAGCCGGCATCGGCCACGGTGCCGACGAAGTCGCGCACGAAGTCGTACGATTCGCTGTCGTCGATGCCGATGCGGTGCTTCACGGTCACGTCGATATCGACCACGTCGCGCATGGCTTTCACGCAGTCGGCCACCAGTTGCGGTTCGGCCATCAGGCAGGCGCCAAACGCGCCTTTTTGCACGCGCTCGGACGGGCAGCCGCAATTGAGGTTGACCTCGTCGTAGCCCCACTGCTGTCCCAGCCTGGCACTGGTGGCCAGGTCTGTCGGATCGCTGCCGCCCAGCTGCAGCGCCACCGGATGCTCTTCCTCGTTGAAGCGCAAATGGCGCTCCACGTCGCCATACACGAGAGCGCCCGTCGTCACCATCTCGGTGTAGAGCCAGGTGTGGCGCGTGATTTCGCGGTGGAACTTGCGGCAATGGCGGTCGGTCCAGTCCATCATCGGGGCGACGGACAGGCGGCGGGAAGGCAAAGAAGAGGAAGTCATGGTGTCTACAAAAAAACAGGAGCTGCAAATGACAAACCCGCTGCGCGCCTTACCGGTGAAGGAAAGGCGGAGCAACGGGCTTGAGCGCGGCATGGCCCGCAGGCCATGCTTTACAACAGATTACGAATCACGCGACGCTTTTTTACGCTCGTGCTCTTTCAGGAAGCGCTTGCGCAGACGGATCGATTTCGGCGTGATTTCCACCAGTTCGTCGTCCTCGATGAATTCGACTGCGTATTCCAGCGACATCTGAATTGGCGGTACCAGGCGCACTGCTTCGTCGGTACCCGACGAACGCACGTTGGTCAGCTGCTTGCCCTTGATCGGATTGACGACCAGGTCGTTGTCGCGCGAGTGGATACCGATGATCATGCCTTCGTACACTGGATCGTTGTGCGACACGAACATGCGGCCGCGGTCTTGCAGTTTCCAGATAGCGTAGGCAACGGCGGCGCCGTCATCTTGCGAGATCAGCACGCCGTTGCGACGGCCAGCCATTTCGCCACGGGTGTTGTCGACTGGTGCGTATTCGTGGAATACGTGGCTCATCAGGCCGGTACCGCGGGTCAGGGTCATGAATTCGCCCTGGAAGCCGATCAGGCCACGCGCCGGGATCAGGTACTCGAGACGCACGCGGCCCTTGCCATCCGATTCCATGTTTTGCAGGTCGCCGCGACGACGGCCCAGTTCTTCCATGACGCCGCCCTGGTTGGCTTCTTCCACGTCGACCGACAGGTTTTCAAACGGCTCGTGGCGCACGCCATCGACCATCTTGAACACCACGCGTGGACGCGAAACGGCCAGCTCGAAGCCTTCGCGACGCATGTTTTCGATCAGAATCGTCAGGTGCAGCTCGCCGCGGCCCGAGACTTCAAAGATCGTGTCGTCGTCGGTCGGCGCGACGCGCAGAGCAACGTTGGCTTTCAATTCTTTTTCCAGACGGTCACGCAGCTGGCGCGAGGTCACGAACTTGCCTTCGCGGCCAGCCAGTGGCGAGTTGTTGACCATGAAGTTCATGGTCAGGGTCGGCTCGTCGACGGTCAGCATCGGCAGCGCTTCTGGCGTGTCGATTGCGCACAGGGTCGAACCGATACCGATTTCGTCGATACCGTTGATCAGGCAGATGTCGCCGGCAACGGCTTCGTCCACCAGCACGCGCTCCAGGCCCTTGAAGTTCAGCACCTGGTTGATGCGGCCTTTGATAGGCGTAGCGCCTGGACCATTGATGACCAGCACGTCTTGACCAACTTTCACGGTACCGCGGTTGACGCGGCCAATGCCGATCTTGCCGACGTACGACGAGTAGTCCAGCGAGGTGATCTGCATTTGCAGCGGGCCTTCCGGATTGTCGTCGCGCACTGGAACGTGTTCCAAGATGGCGTCGAACATCGGCTTCATGTCGCCGCCGCGCACGTCTTCGGTCAGGCCGGCATAGCCGTTCAGGCCCGAAGCGTAAACGATAGGGAAATCCAGTTGCTCGTCGGTAGCGCCCAGTTTGTCGAACAGTTCGAACGTCTGGTTGATGGCCCAGTCCGGGCGTGCGCCTGGACGGTCAATCTTGTTGACGATAACGATAGGCTTCAGACCCAGTGCCAGCGCCTTGCGCGTGACGAAACGGGTTTGCGGCATCGGGCCTTCCTGCGCATCGATCAGCAGCAGAACCGAGTCCACCATCGACAGAACACGTTCCACTTCGCCACCGAAGTCGGCGTGGCCTGGGGTGTCGACGATGTTGATGTGGGTGCCTTCGTATTCAACAGCGCAGTTCTTCGACAGAATCGTAATGCCGCGCTCCTTTTCCAGGTCGTTCGAGTCCATGACTCGGGTGTCGACCGCTTGGTTTTCACGGAAGGTGCCGGACTGGCGCAGCAGCTGATCCACCAGCGTGGTTTTGCCGTGGTCAACGTGGGCGATAATGGCGATATTACGAATTGCGCGTTTTGTATTTGACATGGTCGTAGTAGTTACTGAAAAACTGCGGAGTGCGTACAAGATGTACGAGATACCCGAATGCTAATCTATTTCCGGAACCGCGTAGTATAGCATGTTGCGTTGCAACGCTATCTAAAAATGCTGGCGGCTCCTGCTGTCGGGGACGGATTGTTTAAAAAAGCGACACTGTTTAACGAGTGTCGCTGGGTAATATGACGTTGCTGTGACTTAATGGTGTGCCGTGGCGATCAGCCGTTCGGGGGCCAGGATGCTGTACTCCTGCAACTGGCCCGTGCCCAGCAGCTTGCTGTCGTGATACACGCGCACCCTGCCCGGCTCGTTTGGCACGGCGACGTCTTCCTTGCCCAGCGCGATGCGCTGGCCATGCAGGAAACGTTTGGCCAACTCTTCCGTCAACTGCACGGCGGGAAAGCTCGACAGCAAGGCATCGACGGGCGCGAGCAAGCTCAGCGGCGCGGCATGCGCCGTCAGTTCGTCCAAGGTGACGACGCCATCCAAAGTCAGGCTGCCGACCTGCGTGCGGCGCAAGGCATTCAGATGGCCGCCGCAACCCAAGGCATGGCCGATGTCTTCGCCCAGCACGCGGATATACGTGCCCTTGCTGCACATCACGGACAATTTCAGGAACGGGGCTTCATAGCCGAGGAACTCGAGCTTGTGGATGGTCACCGGACGCGCTTCGCGCTCCAGGGTGATGCCTTCCCGGGCATACTCATATAAGGGCTTGCCGTCGCGTTTCAAGGCCGAGTACATGGGCGGCGTCTGCAGGATAGGCCCGCGGAACCGCGCCAGCACGGCCTCGATCTGCTCCGCCGTCACGTTGACGTCGCGCGTTTCCAGCACCTCGCCTTCGGTGTCGCCCGTATCCGTCGTCTGCCCCAGGTGCACCAGGGTTTCGTAAGTCTTGTCGGCTTCCAGCAAGTCCTGCGAAAACTTCGTCGCCTCGCCAAAGCACAGCGGCAGCAAGCCCGTGGCGAATGGATCCAGCGTGCCCGTATGGCCCGCTTTTTTCGCGTTCAAGACGCGCTTGGCCTTGATCAGGGCGTCGTTGCTGGACCAGCCCACGGGCTTATCGAGCAGCAAGACGCCGTCGACCAGGTCGCGCACCCGCTTGATGCCGGGCGGTTTCTTCGGACCGGCCACTGTTATTGCTCGTCCGCTTCTGGCTTGACATCGGGCTCGGCGTCGGCCGCGCGCGTGGCGTTGGCCTTGTCGATCAGCAAGGACATTTCCATGCCGCGCGAGGTCGAGCTGTCGTGCACGAAATGCAGCATCGGCAGGGTGTGGATGTGCAGGCGCTTGCCCAGCAAGCCACGGATGAAGCCGGCCGCGGCCATCAGGCCTTCGGTGGTGTTCTTCACGGCTTCCTTGCTGTCTTTCAACATCGTGAAAAACACCTTGGCGTGCGCGTAATCGGGCGTGATCTGCACTTCGGTGATGGTGATCATCGTGCCCACGCGCGGGTCTTTCAATTCGTAGGCGACGATTTCAGCCAGATCGCGCTGAATCTGGTCGGCCACGCGCAAGCCGCGCGCTGGCATGGTTTTGCTATGTTTAGCCATGATTTTTATGCTGTCCTAAGTGCCGCAGGGCGCATGGGTCAAACGGTTGCCCGTTGACCAATGCGCCCCACGTGTTTGCGCGGACATCACTATGTCCGCGCCTTTGTTCTTGCTGTGATTACAGGGTACGAGCGATTTCCTGGACTTCGAACACTTCCAGCGTGTCGCCAACCTGAATGTCGTTGTAGTTCTTCAGCGACAGGCCGCACTCCAGACCGGCGCGAACTTCTTTCGCGTCGTCCTTGAAGCGTTTCAGGGAGTCGATCTCGCCGCTCCACACCACGATGTTGTTGCGCAACAGGCGGACGGAAGAAGCACGCTTGACCACGCCATCGGTGACCAGGCAACCGGCAATCGCGCCCACTTTCGAGACCAGGATAACCTGGCGGATCTCGACCTGGCCGATGACGGTTTCGCGTTTCTCTGGTGCCAACATGCCCGACAACGCCGATTTGATCTCGTCGATCGCATCGTAAATGATGTTGTAGTAGCGAATGTCCACGCCATTCGACTCGGCCAGCTTGCGTGCCTGGGCATCAGCACGGGCGTTGAAGCCGATGATGACCGCTTTCGAGGCGACTGCCAGGTTGACGTCCGATTCCGTGATGCCGCCGACGGCCGCGTGCACAACTTGCACGCGCACTTCGGAGGTCGACAGTTTCTGCAACGAACCGACCAGCGCTTCCTGCGAACCTTGCACGTCGGTCTTGATGATCAATGGCAAGTTTTTCACTTCGCCTTCGGCCATCTGGTCGAACATGTTTTCCAGTTTCGCCGCTTGCTGTTTCGCCAGTTTCACATCGCGGAACTTGCCTTGACGGAACAGGCCGATTTCACGCGCCTTGCGCTCGTCAGCCATGACGACGACTTCTTCACCGGCAACCGGCACTTCCGTCAGACCCTGGATTTCAACCGGAATCGAAGGACCCGCTTCAGCGATGGACTTGCCGTTCTCGTCCAGCATGGCGCGCACGCGGCCATACGAAGAGCCGGCCAGAATCACGTCGCCGCGTTTCAGGGTACCGGACTGCACCAGGATCGTCGCGACAGGACCACGGCCCTTGTCCAGACGCGCCTCGACGACCAGGCCGCGCGCAGGCGCTTCGACCGGTGCCGTCAGTTCCAGCACTTCGGCTTGCAACAGCACTTGTTCCAGCAGGTCGTCGATGCCCTGACCCGTTTTGGCCGACACCGGCACGAATGGCGATTCGCCACCGTATTCTTCCGGCACGACTTGTTCGGCGACCAGTTCCTGCGTCACGCGGTCCACGTTGCCGCCCGGTTTGTCGACCTTGTTGATCGCCACCACCAGCGGTACGCCAGCTGCTTTCGCGTGGGCAATCGCTTCTTTCGTTTGCGGCATCACGCCATCGTCGGCGGCAACCACCAGGATGACGATGTCGGTTGCCTTGGCGCCACGGGCACGCATGGCGGTAAACGCTTCGTGGCCCGGGGTGTCGAGGAAGGTGATCATGCCGCGTGGCGTATCGACGTGGTAAGCGCCGATATGCTGGGTAATGCCGCCCGCTTCGCCGGAAGCAACCTTGGCGCGACGGATGTAATCGAGCAGCGAGGTCTTGCCGTGGTCGACGTGACCCATGACGGTGACCACCGGTGCGCGCGGCTTGGTTTCGAAGTGCGCGTGTTCGCCCACGTCGGCCAGCAGCGCTTCCGGATCGTCCAGTTCGGCGGCGAACGCCTTGTGGCCCATTTCTTCCACCAGAATCATGGCGGTTTCCTGGTCCAGCACCTGGTTGATCGTGCACATCTGGCCCAATTTCATCAAATGCTTGATGACTTCGGATGCCTTGACGGACATTTTGTGTGCCAGTTCGGCCACGGTGATCGTTTCCGGTACGTGCACGTCTTTGACGACGGCTTCCGTCGGTGCCTGGAAGTTCGATTCACGGTCGTCATGGTGCGTCGGGCGACGGCCCTTCGCGCCACCGCGCCAGCTGTCACGGCCGCCTGGGCCGCTATTGCCGCGTGGCTTGGGACCACCGGTGGTGCCGCGTTTTTTCGCGTCATCGGACCAGGTGGACGACACATTGGCCGACTTGATGGATTTCTTGTCTGCAACAGCAGGCTTCTTGTCGCCCGGCTTGTCGCCAGGTTTCTTGTCAGCAGGCTTGTGCAGGGTGCCTTCCGGCGCCTTCGGCTTGACGGGAACCGGTGCTGGTTCCGGTGCCTTGATGGCGCGGCGTGGCGCGTTCATCATGGCCTTGATCTGGGCGACTTCGTCGGCAACGGCCTTGCGTGCGCGCTCGGTGGCTTCCGCTTTGTCAGCGGCTTCCTTGGCGGCAACAGCAGCGGCAGCGGCTTTCTTTTTCGCTTCTTCGGCGGCAGCGGCTTTTTTCGCTTCGGCGGCGGCGTCGTCAACGACAGGCGCGGCGGCGCTTGCGGCAGGCGCGGCAGCAGCTTTGGCGGCCGCTTTCTTCGCTTCCGCTTCCGCTTCTTTCTTCGCAGCCAATTCAGCCTGTTGCGTGGCTTTCGCCTGGGCTTCTTTTTCCGCGTCGAGCTTGGCCAGACGTTCTTGCTTTTCACGCAGATCGGCTTCCTGGCGGGCGATCAGTTCAGCCTGTTTACGGGCTTCTTCCTCACGGCGCGCCACGTCGGCGGGATCGATCACCGGTGCGGCAGGCGCGACCGGTTCTGCCGCGACCGGCGCAGCTTCGTCACGCTGGACGAAAGTGCGTTTCTTGCGCACTTCCACCTGGATGGTGCGCGATTTGCCGGTGGCGTCAGCTTGCTTGATCTCAGTCGTTTCCTTGCGGGTCACGGTGATTTTTTTCTTTTCTGTGTCAGCCGCTGCGCCGTGTGTGCGGCGCAGATGATCCAAAAGCTTGTCCTTATCATCTTTCGACAATGGATCTGACGTCGAACTTTTCTCGACGCCGGCAGAACGCAGCTGCGTCAGCAGCAAATCTGCAGGCATCTTCAGTTCGGTGGCAAATTGGGCTACGTTGTTACTCGCCATTCAGTCCTCTTTTCTATGTGTCGCGGAGATGATAAAGATACTCAAATTAAGCCTTTGCGGATTCGGCCAGACTCCATGCCTTGGCTTGCAACGCCTTGGCACGATCGTCGTATTTCGAGTCAACCAACTTCATCTCATCGTCGGTCACATCTTTAAATTCACTTGTAATCAGTTCACGCGCACGGTCCGCAGACAAGGCCAGGATTGCGCCAAATTCGTCGTATGCCAGTGCTGCAAATGCTTCTACGGTCTTGATACCAGCCAGACCCAGCTTGCCGGCGGTGATGCGATCCATGCCTTCCAGATTCACCAACGCCTCGTCCATGCCTTCCAGACCCTCTTCCGAAGCGATCGCTTCGGTCACGAGCGCATCACGCGCACGGGTACGGAGTTCATTGACGGTATCTTCGTCAAACGATTCGATTTCCAGCATTTCGGAAATTGGCACGTAAGCGATTTCTTCCAGACTGGCGAAACCTTCTTCCACCAGAATATCGGCCACTTCCTGGTCGACATCGAGCTTTTCCATGAACAGGATGCGCACGGCAGCCGTTTCCTGGGCAGCTTTGTCGGCCGATTCTTCGGCCGTCATGATGTTGATCTTCCAGCCGGTCAGGTCCGAGGCCAGGCGCACGTTCTGGCCGGAACGGCCGATCGCGATTGCCAGGTTTTCTTCATCCACGACGACATCCATCGCGTGTTTTTCTTCATCGACCATGATCGACGACACGTTCGCCGGCGCCAGGGCGCCGATGACGAACTGCGCCGGATCTTCCGACCACAGCACGATGTCGACGCGTTCGCCGCCCAACTCGCCGGTCACGGCCTGCACGCGCGAACCGCGCATGCCGACGCAAGTACCGATCGGGTCGATGCGCTTGTCGGCCGTGTAGACGGCGATCTTGGCGCGCACGCCGGCATCGCGGGCTGCGGATTTAATTTCCAGCATGCCTTGCTCGATTTCCGGCACTTCCAGCTCGAACAGCTTCATGATGAATTCCGGCGCGGTGCGCGACAGGATCACTTGCGGGCCGCGCATATTGCGGTCGATGCGCAAGATGTAGGCACGCACGCGGTCGCCGATACGCAGATTCTCTTTCGGAATCATCTGGTCGCGCGGCAAACGTGCTTCGATCTTGCCCGATTCGACGATGGCGTCGCCGCGCTCCATGCGCTTGATGGTGCCGGTGACGAGCGAATCGCCGCGCTCCAGGAAGTCGACCAGGATCTGTTCACGTTCAGCGTCACGCACGCGCTGCAGGACCACCTGTTTGGTATCCTGGGCGAAACGGCGGCCGAATTCAACGGATTCGATCGGTTCTTCGATGTGGTCATCGACTTCGATATCGGGAATCTGTTCTTTTGCCTCGAAATGCAGGATCTCCTGATCCGGCAATTGCAGGCCCGCTTCATCGGGCACCACGTGCCAGCGGCGGAACGATTCGAATTCGCCCGTTTCGCGGTCGATCGAAACGCGGATGTCTACTTCACCCTCATACCGTTTCTTCGTGGCTTGCGCCAACGCGAATTCGAGGGCGCCGAAGACGACATCTTTATCGACGTTTTTTTCGCGCGCCAGCGCGTCAACCAATAATAAAACTTCGCGGCTCATGCTTTGCGTCCCTTAAAAACCACCTGCGGCACCAAGCGTGCCTTATCCACATCGGCGAGCGTAAACTCCAACATCGCCGGACCATCCTTACCTTCAAATTCCAACGACAATTTATCGCCCACGGGTTCTTGCAAGATCCCCTGGAACGATTTCCGGTTGTTCGTACCCGGCATCGCCAGCATCAGCTTGACGATGATTTCCTGGCCTGCGAAACGGACAAAGTCTTCCAGCTTGCGCACCGGACGATCGAGACCCGGGGAAGAAATCTCGAGACGCTCGTAAGGAACGTTCTCTACCGTCAACACATGCGATAACTGGTGACTGACCGTGGCACAGTCTTCGACCGTGATCGGACCTTTTTCAGCGGCATCGGCGGCGCTGAAATCAATAAAGACGCGCAGCAGTCCGCGCTCGGCACGTTCGACATCAACGAGCTCATAGCCCAGACCTGTAACTGTCTTTTCAATTAATCCCAACTGCTGCAAGAAATTCTCCAGAAATAAGGCCCGTTTTCGGCATGACAGCGCCGCAATAAGCGCCGACAACACGCAAAAAACACGCGCAAGTCATATATGGCCCCTTGTTGGCGCCATTACAAACGGTTCAACAAAAAAAAAATGGGCATCTGCCCATCTTCTTGTATTTTCCCAACCAGATGAAAGCACTCCCCACCAAACAACCCTGCGGAGAACTTTTATTAGGCTGCAGATTATAACCTCTTATTAACTTCGCCGCAATGCCGCACACGAGGAGCGGCCCGGCTTACAACAGTTACAAGAGCGCGCACCCGCGGCAAACCGGCGGGCGCGCAAGAAGAAACTCTTCCCGATTAACCTTTGCTGCGGCGGCGCGGCATGCCATCCATGCCGCCACGCGGCTGCCCGCCGGAACGCGCTTGCCCACCAGCACCGCCCGCATTGCGGCGCGGACCCGTATTGGCGAAGCCGAATGCCGTTTGCAGCGGATCGGGCTGGCGCGGACCGCGCTGCGGCGCGCGGCCTTCGGCGCCCGGACGCCCCTGGCCGCCGCCACGCGGCGCACGACCCTGGCCTTGCGGCAAACCGTCGAACGATGCCGACGAGCGTGGCTGACCGCCCTGGAACGGACCTTGCGGCTGGCCACGGCCAGGACCACGTGCCTCACCTGGACGGCCGGCGCCGCCCGGGCGGCCCTGTCCTTGCGGACGGGCAAACTGGCCTTGCGGCTGGCCACGGCGCGGCGCGACGGGGAAGGGATCGGCGTTGCGGTTGCTCACGTCGATGCGGTTGCCATTCGGTTCGTCATCGCGGCTGGCCTTGCGCGCTTCACGGCCCTTGGCGGCGCCAGCGGCGCGCGGGTCGCCCGATGGCGGCATTTTCTTTTCGATGCCGTAGGCGGCCAGCAGGTCGCGCACGGTATTTTCATCCATTTCTTCCCAGCGGCCGCGCTTCAGGCCGCTCGGCAGGGTCATCGCGCCGTAGCGGGTACGGATCAGGCGCGACACGGTCAGGCCGATGGCTTCGAACATGCGGCGCACTTCACGGTTGCGGCCTTCGCCGATCACCACGCGGTACCACTTGTTGATGCCCTCGCCGCCGCCATCGGCGATCTTCGAGAACTGCGCCATGCCGTCTTCCAGCTCGACGCCGGCCAGCAGCTTCTGGCGCATGCCTTCTTCCAGCTCGCCCAGGGTACGCACGGCGTACTCGCGGTCGATGCCGTAGCGCGGGTGCATCAGGCGGTTGGCCAAGTCACCCGAGGTGGTAAACAGCAGCAAGCCTTCCGTGTTGAAGTCGAGGCGGCCAACGGCCAGCCATTTGCCGGCCTTCATGGTCGGCAGGCGGTCGAACACGGATGGACGGCCGTCCGGGTCGTTGTGGCTGACGATTTCGCCGGCAGGCTTATGGTAGACCAGCACGCGCGGCGGCTTCTTGCTGACGCGGCGCTGGATCAACTTGCCATTGATGCGCACATGATCGCTCGGCAAGATACGCTGGCCGATGTGGGCCGGCTCGCCATTCACGGACACGCGGCCCGAAATAATCAGGTCTTCCATGTCGCGGCGCGAACCGAGACCGGCTTCGGCCAGCACCTTGTGCAGCTTCGGCGCATCGTCGTCGGACGTCAGGTCGCGGCGCACGACGGCTTTCTGCATGCGGCCCGTGCCGCCGTCTTCGCTGTCGAACGCGTCGGAAGTGACGAACGAGAACACGGCATCAGCGTCGCTGACCTTGCCTGGCGCGGCCTGGCGGCCCTTGCCCTTTTTACGGCTCTTGCCGGCATTCTTGCCAGCGCCCGGCACGTCGTTGCGGGGGCCGCGCGGCAGGCGCGGGCCGGACACGAGCTTGCCTTCAGCATCGAACACGTCGGCGACAGGCGCGGCAGCTTGCTCTGCGACAGGCGCGGCTTCGGCGGCCTGCGGCGCGTCGGCGCGCGGCTG
>NZ_NEHB01000020.1:65958-105008 GCF_002127655.1 Janthinobacterium sp. GW456P | reverse complement strand
CGTTCGAGCTTGCGCCAGTTGAACAACTGGCTTGCACCGACGCCGTGCTTGCGAGCGACCAGCGACACGTTCATGCCTGGCTCGTAAGTCTCGCGCACCAGCGCCGCTTTTTCCTCGGCAGACCAGCGCCTGCGGCGCTCCTGGCTCACCGTCACTACCTCGATTGTTTGCTTGTTCCTAGTCATATGCACAGTCCTATTCCTATCCGTAAGAATAACGCATAGGCTGTGTCTGGTGAATCAAGGGGCTATTTCACCGCTGTCCGTAGTTAGCCAACGCTACAAAGTTGTACAACCCGCAGAGATTCTTGAGTTTTATCGCGACCTCACGGAGGTTAGTGGTTTCGAACTAGAAACTGCTGGAATTTTGAAAGGAGGGCGTAAAATTTGGGCGCTGGCTCGAACAGGGCAGTCGTCAACGCTTAAGGGTAACGACGTGACCAATGCCTATGTTTTACTTGCAACCGCATGTGACGGCACCCTGGCAACGACAGCACAATTCACTAGCATTCGTGTCGTTTGCAACAATACGTTGGCTGTTGCGCTGGCAGGCAGTTCCGGTGCTGTTAAAGTAAAACACAGTACATCTTTCGATCCCTTGCTTGTCAAACGCCAGCTTGGTATATCGGTGTCGACGTGGGATGCTTTCATGTACGGAATGAAAGCGCTCAGCGAGCGGAGAGTGACGTCATCGGAAGCATCCAATTACATTCAACGCGTTTTTTCAGGCCCCCAGCTTGCATTAGCCAACGCCAACGAGCGCGGCATGAGCAAAGTCCTAGCGCTATTTGATGGGCATGGCAAGGGAGCCGAACTCGAATCGTCAAAGGGCACGGCATTTGGCCTGCTGAACTCCGTGACGGAGTTCGTTGATCACCAGCGACGTGCGCGCAGTGCTGACTACCGGCTGGAGTCAGCTTGGTTCGGTCAGGGAGCTGCGCTGAAGGATAAAGCGCTCGGCATTGCGCTTCAGATGGTTGAGTGAAACTGCGCAAGCTCTCAACTCTGAAACGCCCGGTGGAGGCCTTCGGAGGCGTCCACTGTATTTAGTTGTAGGTTTTGAGTCTATCACCTAGAATACTGTATAAAAACACAGTGCAAAAAAATTGAGTTTCCTGGAAAGCATTCTGCACGATTCAAGGAGCAAATCTTGTTCTAGCGTAGCAAAAATGCTTGTCGATATGACATAGAGAAGATGGTATTTCGTGCAACTGTGTGCCGAATTTGCAATAAAATTCCGAGAATTGAGACGCCACTAATTTCAGCAACCGAAGTAAAATGCGAGAGATTCCATTTATGAAAACGCACAAAAAAATGTCGCGCAACCGCCTGACCATGATAGATGGCGGGGCCTCCGCTAAGGTTCCCTCGCCAGCATACACAACAATCGACCTTTTCTGCGGTGCCGGTGGCATCACAGAAGGCTTTCGCCAAGCTGGATATCGTTGCCTCTACGGTAATGACATTATGCCTGAAGCCATCGAAACATTTTCGCATAATCATCCTGAGGCAATTGCCGATAACAGGCCTGTCGAGCAAGTGGACCCAGCGGAAATTCGCAAACAACTTGGTCTCGCCGAAGGTGAACTTGACGTTCTCGTCGGTGGTCCTCCTTGCCAAGGCTTCTCTATCAACGCACCTGAGCGGTTTTTGGATGATCCACGGAACAAGCTGTTTAAACACTACGTGAAGTTCGTTGCAGAATTCCGTCCGAAGACGTTCGTACTGGAAAATGTCCCTGGTATGGTCCAGTTAGGTGACGGAAAGGTCCTGCGCCAGATCACCAAGGAACTTACAAAACTTGGATATGAGTTGACATTAAAAATACTCTTCGCTGCACATTACGGCGTGCCGCAAGAGCGATGGAGACTCATTATTCTTGGCTCCAGTACCAGCGCGTTGCAGCATCCCGAGCCGACCCATTTTGCAACCGGTCGAACGAATTTCCGGCGTGGCGAACTTGTTTTTCCGCTGGGTGAGGAAGACCGCGACCGTCTTTTACCCTGCACAACGGTCTCAGATGCGATAGACGATTTGCCGCGTCTTGAAATGGGGGAAGGGGCAGAAGAAGTTGGTTATACACATGACGCCAAGTCTGACTTCGCACGTAAAATCAGGAGTCAGGAAAATGTTACGTTCAATCACTTTGCTGCAAAGCTTGGCAAACAGAATCAGGAACGAATGAAGCACGTGCCACCTGGTGGTAGCTGGCGCGACATTCCGCATGATCTGCTGCCGAAGGGAATGCAGCGTGCGCGGCGCTCGGACCATACCAAGCGGTATGGGCGGCTGCTTGGCAGCGGGCTCTCTGGGACTGTGCTGACAAAATGCGACCCGCATTGGGGGACTGTGTTTTTACCCGACCAAGATCGAACCCTGACCGTTCGTGAAGCTGCGCGATTTCAAAGTTTTCCGGACTCATATCGAATCTTAGGTTCGCGCGTTTCTCAGTACGAACAGGTCGGAAACGCTGTACCTGTTCTGATGGCTCGTGCAATCGCAACCAAGCTGAGGGAAAGCCTGGACAGTATGTCTATTGATGCAGCGGTTTTAACGGCGAACGGCTAATCGTGTTTTGAGGACGCGAGGTTAAGCAATTAATGGCGACGCCTTAGGCGTCGCCATGTCGCTTTGATGTCCTAATGTCACAGATTTAATGATGAATTTTCATCGGGCTGCTCTTCAACCTTTTAGTTCGAATCCATCGCTATCCTCGGCATCGATTTCGGACGTGTCTCCCTCTGGAATTACTGTGGCACCGACCGATGACAGTGGTTGGGGATTCCTGATTTTGCTTGTGATCCGCGCTTCAAAAATAGGCAGTGCAACTGCCTTTCCACCAGTCAATCCCTCCACCGTGCGCTCTAATGTCGTATAACGTACTTCTTTAGGCACAAGTCGCATCTGAGCTGAATTTTCAACCTCCTCAAAACCAACGGTAAACCATGCAATGTCTGCATTCGAAATGTGTTGCACATTGTCCATCTCGCCGATTGAATCGAAGAATGACTCGTCTACAACCACCGCCATCTTGCGGCCCCACCTCCGGAGGGTTGGAACTTTAATCTGAAGTTGTGGCATAAGCCGCTTTGGCCCGCTGGAGCGATAATCCGGACGTCGATTGGCTGCCGGAAAAATTATCCAGTCGCAGCTTTTATCCGAATAAGCATTGAACTCCGGTCGCATCGCGCTGCCAGAAAAATAGACCGCTTGAACTTCCAGCGCCGCCCAATCCTTCTTGTCCGAATCTACGGTTTTGCTGCTGACCAAAACCATATCGATTCGTCCCACGTCTTCGCCACCGTCAGAGTCAGTCGTGGCGCCCGCCTCCAGGAAACCGACCTCGCCAACGAGGTGTGGCTCGCTGTCCCCCAAAATGACTTCACCAACCCAGTTGAAGACCGTTTTTGCTTCATGGAATCGGTAAGGGCAGGTCGCGCGCAACGCCCCCTGTTTCCCCTCGACGGGTATTCCCATGGCCCTCCCGGTTTCGGGATGGACTCCGTAAGCGTACTGTCGCAACGAACAAACGCCGCCTTCCTTATTGCACATTCCTCCATCTTTCGTTGCCTTGAATGGACATGGTTGTGGGGTCCTTTCGGATTTAGGCTTCAACACTTCCTCCGCCAACGCACGACGTTCAGCGCCAGTCATGAGCGTAACGTTTTTTCCAAACCACTCGCCTATTCCGAAGCGTGGTGATTTGTCCTTAACTACCCTAGGTTTTTTTGGAGCATTGGGGTCCTTGGGAGTTCTCGGTTTTCTGGTGGCCATAAGTACCATGTATGTGAAATTTGAATAATACTACTTCGTGAGCATTTTTAACTAAGCTGCATGTCTGTAGTTACTTGCAGCAAGAAGGTGCTCGTCATGACGCAACAACTGAATTGGGGTGCTAGCAATGCCGTGCGTAGCGAAAGAGTCGCCACTTTCAAACTGTGTAAATTCGATCTCATCAATTTCGCAGCGATTCGTCGGCATTTAGCAAAACTGGCGCGGCCAAGCCTATCGATGCTATCACACGGGCAGGGCCATGTGATCTAAACCTTGCCGGGCACAAAAAACTATCAAACCGTTCAGGAAGCTTAGATCCTATTGATAATTTCACCACATCTAAACCCTTTTGATAATAGGAAAAATTATGACCGTGTATGGATACGCGCGCACCTCAACCGTTGAGCAGGTCGCGGGGCTTGCAGATCAGATTGAAAAATTGAAGGATGCCGGATGCTCAGACCAGTCGATTTATCGAGAGCAGATTAGTAGCGTCAAGATGGAAGACCGAGTCGAGTTCGTAAAAGTATTGGCCGGGTTGAAGGTCGGTGACGTGTTGGTGTTTAGTAGCCTGTCTCGTGCCGCCCGCTCGATGCTCCACATGATCGAGATTGAAGCACGGGTTGCTGGCGCTGGAGCCACGATTCGCATCTTGGATTTAGCCATCGACACGGCGACTCCTTCAGGACGTTTAACGTTCAACCTGTTTGCTTCTATTGCACAGTTTGAGCGGGAAAACATGCTGGAGCGTCAGAAGGTTGGTATCGCAGCTGCGAAGAAGCGCGGTGCATACACGGGCCGTGCTCCAACTGCACAAGCAAAAGGGGCAAGAGTGCACTCACTACATGGTAAAGGATTGACTAAGCAAGAAATTGCCGACGCGTGCTCTATTGGGATTGCATCGGTCTATCGAATTCTGAGAGCCCAAGCGAGAAGCTAAAGATACCTAACAATGCCCCAAACAGAAAACTCCACTCCACGCATCCAATGATGCATAGAGATTGATTGATCACATGACCGAAGGCTTAACCTAACTGCTGTAGAAAATCTACGCGCGATTCAAAGAATTCTTGCGTGGAGCAAGGTGAGCCCACTGCATCAAGGCACATAACCATAGCCTACCTCAACGATCATAGACCAGCATCAACAAACAATTCAGATGGCTTGCATTGAATCGCATTAGAAATTCTCACGATGTTCAAAAACGATACGTTCCTTTCTCCCCGCTCAAGTTTGCCCATATGGGACCGGTCTATACCGGCGCGATCCGCTAGCGCCTCCTGAGAGAGTCCTAAGAGTACGCGACGTGCTTTGACCGATGCGCCAAAACGCACCAGATCTTCGTCTTTATCCAACTTTGCCGAAACTCTTGCCATGCGTAAATGGTCGCGCTATGATGCATTTATGGCCACGGCATTTACGACCCATTTTTGAATTATTTTGTAACCAAAACTCCCATTCTTGCTACACCTTGCGGTCATGCCATTACAGCGCAGACATACTTAGGTGAAGCAGCATTTACTCAACCGAGCGAATCTTTAAGAAAGCAATAATGAAAACCAATTCAATATCAAATATTTCTCTGATTATTTTATCAGCGCTAACCGTTGTAGGATGCAATAAAACAGTTGATTTTAGAAATATTGAAATTTCTAATAATTTAATTTACGAACGAGGCGAAAACAAAGCATTTACAGGAAAAATCACTAACATGCCTCTGAGAAATATGCCGGTTCAAAAAATTATAAAAATTACAGATCTGATAAACAACGTCTCGTCGAATAAGTCTTTGGCAGAGATTCTTGCAGTGAATTCACTAGAGGCTATGACTGGAAATGGCTACGGTAGAATTGTTTGTGACACGATTTCTGATGGCGGTCTACTGGACGGCGCCACTACTTGCAAAATTCCAAGCCTAGGGACACCGCTTTTTAGTTTTACGTTTAAGAAAAATTCACTTGATGGAAAAGTAACTATCTACGACGTCAAGCACGACGGAAGAATCGTTGCCGAAGCCGAATATAAAGATGGGGATATTAATGGTCCATCGAAATTTTCTCTTATAGCAACGGCGAATTAATTCATAGCGTGCTTTGGAAAAATGGTGTAATGGATGGGCTCGAAGAGCGCCGTGATGAAAATACCAATCATCTCGTATTTAGCGCTAAAATTGAAGATGGTCAATACAATGGCGAGATGAAAAAATATCGACCTGATGGGGAAGTTCTTGAAAAAAGCATATGGGTTAGAGGTAAGCGTGAAGAGGCAACTCCGTTGGCGACAGCCACTACAAGGGAACAAACGGACTGTGTTGATTCATGGATAAATTTATTTAGGAAGTCTGAGGGGGCCGAGGCGATGATTATTCAAGATCAGATTGATGAATGGGAACAATCTTGCAAAAGTGGAAAATCCCCTGGGTAAATTAAGAAGGATGGATTAAACAGATGAGGACTTACGTCCTCATTTGTTTAGCTCGAATCTATTTTTTTTCTTGGCCTTCCTGCGCCGCCCACTCGTAACTTAGATAGTTCACCACGACCATAAACGCGTGTGCGTAACTTAAATTTTTCAGAAAGAAACTGATCTTTTTTGAATAGATATTTCAATGCAAGATATAAATTTTTGCACATCGCATCATCCGAATGTCCAACCATGCCTATGCCACAATTTCGATATTTGTGTTTACTTGCGTTGCAATTGTAGAATATCCCAACTCCCTCAGTTAAACTGATCCAATATTTCCCAATTTGGTCTGCAATATAGTGATCCTTTTGACTTAAAGAGCCGTCATAAAAAAACATCAGGTGAAAATGATATCCTTTTTCCCTGCCAGACTCAAGCTTCCAAATATATCCAATTTGATTTCTGTAAATATCAGTATTCCGGATATTGTTTAGAAATTTGAAAAAATACTTCTGAGCTTTTTCAAGTGACATTTCATTTTTCTGTTCAGGGTGATCATTTCTAAACCCCAAGTCTATTCGCATAACCAACATTCTGGAATATTTCATGAAAAGCGTCTTGACGTATTTTTCAGCACTTCTATAATTTCTTATGCAATTATGCTTTCTTGAGGATACTTTCTTTTTAAATGACGAACTTTTTGCAGCCGACCTGATATCCTCGATAAGGTCATTAAATACAGCCGCTCCTATTTTTCCGAATTCAGCTAAAAATACACCCGGGTTGGACATAAATGAGTAGTATCCGATGTTATTTTTTTTGCAGCACTGAAAGAATAATTGAACATTTTCGCTATAATGTTTCTCTTCATCAAAAATTCCTATGAAGTGCTTTAGCATTTTATAATCGTTAGCTAGTGAAAATTTATATATTCTCTGCTTTCCTTTTTCCCATCTAAATTCATAAGCCAATTCCTTTGTCATTATTACATTCTCAATAAATTTTTCTATTGAGTAATAAAGACTCCCATGGCTTAGGTGTATTGTCGTTGTAATTTTACCGTTTTCTAGTTGCTCAGAAGTATTTGAATCATTGTCGATAGCGATATAAATATCTTTTACCGTAATGATTTCATCGTTATTGTTTATTTCCATTGAGGTTTATGCTCTATGTAAAGCTGATCATCTTTGAGTGTGATCATCATTAATTGATTTTCCATTATGTATTTTTATTTAATCTATCCTCTAATAACATTTATATCCAAAATTGTCTGCGGTAAACTGTGGCTTGAATCGCTAAGAAAAGGCAGTTCTATTACGGGAATAAGGAAAATTGTCCGTTAATTTGTTTTGCAAGTTATGCGTTTAAACTTCTTTCTTTTGCGAATCGATACCGAGTCGGAGAGCGACAAATTCAGAAGTCGCTGTTATCAGCGACATAGTTAAAATCATGTACAAGTTAAGTGTTTCATGTACAAGTTATGAAAAATTGACTATTTATTTACTTTTATATCGCTATCTGTGGTTTTTTTTGAATGTTTTCCGTGACCGGACTCGGGCTAGGTTTGACACTAGCCAGGTCAGTTGAAAATATGAGGAGTTATTTAGATCCCGAGGCAACGAGTTGTTGCAGCGAGTCAGCTGGCCATAACAGACGACCGTTAGGCAGCTTGGTGGGGCGGATGCCGTAATATTCCCCAGTCTGGCAGAGGCGTTTACGGATGGATTGCGGGCGCATGGCGAGCGCATTGGAGAGCGTCTCTGTTGTGAGCATGTTTGCAGCGCTCCATGATGCGGAAGGTTGTTTTTTCATCTACGTATCCCAAGAAGGTTTTGGCGATTGCTCCCATCTGAGAAGGTGCCTGTGGGGGGAACACAGGCCGACTTGTTTCGATGTGAATCGCTTGGAATCAATCTTAGGACGAATATAGATGGAAACACTTATGTTCGGTCCCTAAAGCTTACTGACGGTCCTTAACGGTCCTGGATTTCTGTTGGACCTTACCACTATACCTTGCAAGGCGCTGGCCCAGCATTCGTCGAGTCAACGGCTGCTTTATGTCATTGTTGTCCGTGTACCATAGCACTCCATCCTTCACGTGTGAAAATGGAGGTTGACTATCGAGTGCCATTTCCTTTAATACTTCGTAAACGTCTTGTGTTGTCTTCTCGCCTTTGGCTAACGATTTTGCTGACTCAATATGAGTCCGAAGCGAATTCCAACGACTATTGTTACTTCTTTTCGTTGGTAGTGCGCTTATTGATGGAGAGTGGCCATTAGGAGTCGTGAGAGATTTTACTTTGTTATTTATCACTGATTCGGAATTTGGCGTGGCATTAACCGAGGAAAAAAGTATGTTCATAGCATCCGGCATTGTGCTCTCATATCCAGGAATCTGTATGCCTGCTAATTTCATTACTAAACACATCCAAGGTGTTTTGAAATCTTCTTCTATGAAAAATGCAAAGAATTCAGTCCAATCAATTTCTCGGCGAGCCTTTTTGTGAACTTCGCTGTCCTCGCTATGATATTCCATCCATTCATTAAAAATATTCTGCGCGTCGCGGATGGCTCGATCTGAAGGTAGTAGGATCTTTCCATCAAGTGATCGTCCATCAGTAATAATATCAGTTATCCCAAATGGTACATCGATGCCATAGATAAGTTGGGCTACCATAGCTGGAGTCCAACTTTCTAGTTTTAGAAGCTTACGAATTTTTTCGTCTCTTACATGCAGCGTACTGATTTGCTGATACTGCTCACTAGATAGGTTCATTAGTCGAAGGGGGACTTTGATCTGACTGTTGATCGGGTAGTATCAAGGGAATGTCAGTTTCGTTAAATGGAATTTTTGCTTGTTCGAGCATCCAGACTTCTACTTGGTCATGCCATTTTCGAAGCAAATCGATAGGCCTGCGTCGATAGTGCTTTTCGGCCAATGCACTAGGCTTATGCCCCATAATTTGGGCTGATATGCCGCTGGGCATTTCTACCCATTCGCATAATGTTCCGAAAGATCTGCGTAGACCATGGAGAGACACGTGAGGTAGGCCAGCCAAGGTAAGCGCTTTGGTGTGGGCGATGCGCGGTTCCATCAATCGACCGCTTGCGGCAGTTGGGCTACTAAAGACCCATTTGTTGCGTCTTGGCAATTTCATGATAATGCTCGCAAGATAAGGTGTCAAAGGAATAGTTCGTTGGCCTTCCACTTTGTCATGGATAGTCAAGCTTCTCCAACGAAAATCGATGTGCTCCCATTGAAGTTCTGCCAATTCTTCCCGTCGCGCTCCAGTGATGAGCAACCCCTGCAAATAGGTGCTTATGACTGGGTTCGATAGTTTCCTGACTGCATTAAACCAATCGGATAGTTGCTCGCGTTGCAAACTATCGCCCTCCCTGGTTTTATTGCTGGGAACGATGTCTTTGATTTCGTCCGTTAGACAACAATCTGGGTGAGTTATTTCGCTATACACGGGATGTTTTGCGCACCAGCGAATGAAGGTTCTGAATTTACGAAAGGAGTTATGAGCAAACGTTGGCCGTGTTTCGCATTCGTTGGTTAACCATTGATGTACAACTGGTGCAGTGATCTTGTAAAGCGGGAGCGAGAGTAGGATAGCGAGGGGTGCCGCTTTCGTTTTTTTTGTTCCGATCTTGGCTTTGACTCCGCCCGGATTCGCAGCGATAAGGTGATCGGCTCGATGTTGTACACCCCATTTAGGATGTGGAGCATCAAGGTACGCCTCCCAAGCAATGCGACCGAGCAGATCACGCTTTGCGCTTTCAACTGCCTTCAGCTGTTCCAATGCTGCTTGGCTAGCTTGATCTGCTACTCTTGCCGCGAGCTGCGTTTCTCGCTCTAGCTGCTGTGCCGCTAGCTCATCTGCCCTTAGTTGGCGTGGGTCCTGCCCCATGTCGATGATGACTCGCAAGCGTGACGCTTCTCTTTGAGCGGCGGTTAGGGACCATGTTGCCGGTGAACCTATAGTAATTCGTACGACAGAACCCTTCAATTTTGCTTGGAAAATGTAGGATTTTGCTCCATTGGGCGTTGCTCGAATGCCAAGGCCGGGTGTCGTGGCATCCCACAGGAAAGATGGGATCTTCTCGGACTGACATTGATAGGTGGCGACGCGACCTGTTGTGAATTTGACCTTAGCCATGATAATTGCCCTGTAATCGGTGTACTCCTTGTGTACCCCAATCTTGAGTATATCAATCAATGTTGGTCAATGCAATTCTCTCACTAAAATATCTATCTAGTTGATTTTTAAGGATTTAATAAATCTTTTCTATCTTGGTCAACTCCAATAAACGTTAGATTGTTAGGCCTCCGAAGCCAAGGGTCGTGGGTTCGATCCCCGCCAGCCGCACCAGACAAATCAAGACCCCCGTTTTATCCAGCCAGCATTGCCATGCGGCTGCCTGCCGTATTCCCCATCGTGACTCGAGCACATCAGCCTGCGCCGGTAGCGCCGCGCTGCCGTTAGCCCGCGCTGCCACTTTTTTCAGCATCCTCGTCCCGAAACTGCCGCTGACGCCCCTGCCGTTGTCGCTTTACACGCGTCCAAGTGCCCGAGCGGCTGATATCGAAATTGATATCGAAACTGTGGAAAATTTGATTGGAGAGATTATCGCCCAGCCCCTAAGATAAACGCCGAGCATGCGAACGACATGCAAGCGACATAAAAATATCAAACAATATCTGGAGATGCATGATGCGCAATGCCACCGGTCCGTTCACGGCCACTTCCCCTCGTCCATTCACTTTGAAGGCAGCTGTCGCGGCATTGGCCGGTATCGGCTTGCTGAGCACGGCTTCGGTCTGGGCGCAGGAAGCAGCGGCGGCCGCTGCCGGTGCCGAGCCTGCCGCGGAAGTGTCGGTCGTGACCGTCAGCGGCGTGCGCCGCTCGGCGCAAAATGCCCAGCAGATCAAGATGCGCTCGGACCAGGTCATCGATTCCATCGTGGCCGACGATATCGGCAAATTCCCTGACAACAATGTGGCCGAAACCCTGGCGCGCATTTCGGGCATCCAGATCCGCCGCGATTCGGGCGAGGCGAGTGCCGTCATGATCCGCGGCTTGCGCGATGTCACGACCCTGCTCAACGGCCGCGAGCTGTTCACCACCACGGGCCGCTACGTCAACCTGGCCGACATTCCCGCCACCATGCTGCAGCGCGTCGACGTGTACAAGTCGCAAGGCGCGGACCAGGTCGAAGGCGGCGTGGCCGGCATCATCGACGTGCGCACGAATCGCCCGTTCGACTTCAAGGATTTCACGGCCAGCGTGAATACGCGCGCCGTCTACAGCGACAAATCGAAGGCCACCGACCCGAACATCAGCGGCATGCTGTCGAACCGCTGGAAGACGGGCATCGGCGAAGTGGGTGCGCTGCTGGGTCTGTCGCAGCAGCAGCACCGTTACCATGAGGAGCGCGCGTTCAGTACGGCGCCCGTGGATAAAAGTTTCCTGTCGCCAGGCTTGACGGGGCCGGACCAGGTGGGCTTGCTGCCGATCAAGGGCGACCGCCGCCGCACGACGGCCAATGCCGTGCTGCAATGGCGGCCGAACGCCGACGTCGAACTGTATGCCGAAGGCATGGCCACGCGCTTCCTGCTCGATGCCGAGTCCGATTACTTCGTCGGCTTGCCATGGTGGGGCACGCCCGTGTCGGCCACAAAAATCCCCGGCACCAACCAGCTGCAAACCCTGACCTCCACCAACGTCAACACCATCATGTCGACGCAGGCGAACAAGAACCAGACGAAGACGCATCAATTTGCCGTGGGCGGCTTGTGGGATATCAACCCGGAATGGCGTTTCACATCGGAAGTAGCCAGCACCAAAAGCACGTATGCCTGGCGTAACCCGATTCTCGACGCCATCACCGTCGTGCCGAATGCCCGCATCAATACCAACCAGAACGGCACCCTGCACGTCGACTACACGGGCATCGACTTGCAAGACCCGTCGAACTACTATCTGAAGGGCTTTTTCGACCGCTACGGCCGGGATCAGGGCAGCTCGAACGATGTGCGCGCCGACCTGGCGTACACGCCGAGTTCAGGCGGCATCTTCAAGGAAATCAGCGTCGGCCTGCGTGGCGTCAAGCGCGAAGCCGAATCGATCAAAAGTTTCGAGGGCAATGCGGAAGCGCCGGACGTGTCCGGCGCCGCGTTTCCGTTCAGCCGCCAGAGCGTGACGTCGATTCCGGGCCTCAATTGCCTGTCGGAACCGATGTCCGGCGGCGGCCCTGATTATGGCTTGAAGCAGTGGTACACGCCGTGCGCCAGCTTCTTGCTCAATAACACGGGCACCGTGCGCGAAGCCGTTACGGGCAGCAGCGCGGCGCGCGCCATGGACCCGGGCTCGTTCTTCAAGGATACGGAAAAGACGTATTCCATCTATACCAAGGCGAAGATCGCCTTCAAGCTGGGCGCCTACCCCGTCGACGGCACCGTGGGCGTGCGCGTCGTACGCACGGAGCAAAGCCTGCAAGGCAATACTTCCGAGGATGGCGTGTACACGCCCGTCGTCAGCGACACGGCCAGCACCGACGTGCTGCCCAGCGTGGCCCTGAAAATCAAGCTGCGCGCCGACCTGGTCGGCCGCTTCGCCGCGGGCCGCACCATCAGCCGCCCCGGCTTTTCCCAGCTGAACCCGGGCGTGGCCCTGGTCAACTCGACGGAAACGGTGAAGGCGACGGGCGCGGGCGGCAATCCGAACTTGAAGCCGGTGACGGGCGACAATGTCGACGCCGCGCTGGAATGGTATTTCGCGCCGGCCGGGTCCGTGACGGCCACCGTGTTCCACCACAAGTTCGACGGCTATATCCAGCAACGCATCGCCAGCGAAACCATCGGTGGCAAGACCTACGACGTGGACCGCCCGTACAACACGGCTGCCGGCAAGCTGCAAGGCCTGGAAATCGGCTATCAGCAGTTTTATGACGGCTTGCCCGGTATCCTGAACGGCCTGGGCCTGCAGGCGAACGGCACCTACATGAGCGGCACCACCGACGACGAGACGGGCAGCCATGCCATCACGGGCGTGTCGCGCTATGCCTACAATCTTGTGCTGCTGTACGAAAAAGACGCGTGGTCGGGCCGCCTGGCCTACAACTGGCGCTCGAAATTCATCGACAGCTACAACCAGGGCGGCCCTGGCCTGGACTTGAAAGTGGCGGCCACGGCCCAGCTTGACGGCTCGCTGTCGTACAAGCTCAACGACCGGTTCACGCTGACCCTCGATGGGAATAACTTGCTCGACACCAAGTTCAAGGATTACTGGAACGAGCCGGGCGTGTATGCGCGCGATACGCGGCGTTATGACCGCACAGTCGGCCTGTCTTTACGTTGGAAGATGTAAGTTGATCGCACAGTAAAAAATCAAGGGCGTTGCCAAGGTTTCGGCCGGCAGCGCCCATGTCAGTTGGGCAGTCAGGCACGATTCATCATCAAAAGAATGGACGGAAAGCATGGAGACGCAAAAATTATCCACCGTTGAAAAGGTCGGCTTCGGCGCCGGCGACATGGCGCTCAATGTCGTCATCTCGTCGATGATGCTGATCATCACCTTTTTCTATACCGATATCTATGGCTTGAAAACCACGGACCTGGCCCTGCTGTTCGTGGCCGTGAAAGTCATCGGCGCCATCGCCGACCTGGTTATGGGCCAGATCACCGACCGCTACAGCTTTGCCTCGGGCCGCTACCGCCCGTATCTGCTGTGGCTGGCCGTGCCGTACGGCGTCAGCGTCTTCTTCGTCTTCAGCACGCCCGAGTGGCAATATGACGCCAAGCTGATCTGGGCATACTCGACGTATATCCTGATGACCATCATGACGGCCGGCGTGGGCATCCCCTACATTTCCCTGATCAGCGGCCTGACCAGCGACCCGCAGGAGCGCCTGTCGGCCAACGGTTACCGCCTGTTCTTTGCCAAGATCGGCGCCTTCATGGTGACCATCGTCGTGCCCATCCTGTCGCAGCGCTGGGGCGGCGGCAACCCGGCCGTCGGCTACCAGGCGGCCATGGCCGTGATGGCCGTCATGGGCGTGGCCCTGTTCCTGTTCTGCTATTTCTCCACCACCGAGCGCGTGGTGCACGTGGTGGAAAAACAATCGTTGCTGGAACAATTGAAAGTGCTGCTGCAAAACGACCAGTGGCTGGTGCTGTGTGGCGTGTGTGTCACGGGCACCATCGGTTATGTGGTGCGCGGCTCCGTCGCCATTTATTACGCGAAATACTATCTGGGCGGCAGCACGGAAACGGTGGCCGCCTTTTTGACCACGGGCGTGGTGGCCGCCATCCTGGCCATGATCGCCTCCACCTGGATCACCAAGTTTTACTGCAAGGTAAAGCTGTTCCGCTACACGCAGATCGGCGTCGCGCTGATCAGCCTGGCCATCTATTTCTTCGTGAAGCCGAGCGACACCGTGCTGGCCTTCGCCCTGTATTTCCTGCTGTCCTTCGTCGTGGACTTGCATGCGCCCGTGTTCTGGTCGGCCATCGCTGAAACCATCGATTACGGTCAAGTCAAGACGGGTAAGCGCGTCTCGGGCTTTGCCTTTGGCGGCATTTCCGTCTGCCAAAAGGCAGGCATGGCGGTGGCAGGCGGCCTGGTGGGCGTGCTGCTGGCGTATTTCGATTACCAGCCCAACCATGAGCAAACGCAATTCGCCCTGAACGGCATCGC
Source organism: Janthinobacterium sp. GW456P (assembly GCF_002127655.1). GTDB lineage: Bacteria > Pseudomonadota > Gammaproteobacteria > Burkholderiales > Burkholderiaceae_D > Janthinobacterium. Next base: position 90,127 of record NZ_NEHB01000020.1, on the reverse strand, counting down.
CCTGATGCTGTCTATCATCCCCGGCTTCTTTCACTTGCTGATGGGACTGCTGATGTTCAAGTACCGCATCAGCGACAGCTATTACACGGGCGTGAAAACCGAAATGCACAAGCGTGGCTACGTGGCCGCGTAAGAATCATTGAATGGAGCAAGCAACATGGCAGACATCTTGAAACCGCTGATCGAACAGCGCGCCGACCCGCATATCACCCGTCACAGCGACGGCTATTATTACTTTACGGCCTCCGTGCCCCAGTACGACCGCATCGAACTGCGCCGCGCCGGCAGCATCGCCGGCCTGGCCGACGCACCCACTGCCGACGTGTGGCACAAGCCGGACACGGGGCCGTACAGCGAACTGGTGTGGGCGCCCGAGCTGCACTTCAACCAGGGCGCCTGGTATGTGTATTTCGCCGCCGCGCCGAGCCGCGAAATCAAGCATAAGCTGTTCCAGCACCGCATGTACGCGATCCGCAATACGCATGCCAACCCCTTGGAAGGCGAGTGGGAATTCATGGGGCAGATCGACACGGGCATCGACACCTTCTGCCTGGACGCCACCACGTTCGAGCACGACGGCGTGCTGTACTACCTGTGGGCGCAGAAGGATGTCGCCATCGAAGGCAATTCCAACCTGTACATCGCGCCCATGGCTACGCCTTGGCAGCTGGCCGGCCCGCCCGTGATGCTGAGCAAGCCGGAATTCGACTGGGAAATCCGCGGCTTCTGGGTCAACGAAGGGCCGTCCGTGCTGAAACGCAATGGCAAGATTTTCATCAGCTATTCGGCCAGCGCCACCGATGAAAACTATGCGATGGGCTTGCTGTGGGCCGACGAGTCCGCCGACCTGCTCGATCCGTCTTCCTGGACCAAGTCGCCCGAGCCCGTGTTTGCCACCTGCTACGAGCACGGCATCTACGGCCCCGGCCACAACAGTTTTACCACGGCCGCCGATGGCGACGGCGTGTTGCTGGTGTACCATGCCCGCACCTACACGGAAATCGTTGGCGMCCCTTTGTGGAACCCGGACCGCCATACCTTTGTCAAACCGCTGCGCTGGGATGCGCAAGGCATGCCCGTGTTTGGCCGCTCATCGACCCTGTAACGTTCCGGACCCGACGCCATGACCCCAGTTGATTCTGTTTCAGTGACGCAAGCGCCGTTCGGCATCCTGCCCGATGGCCAGCATGTCAGCGTATTTACCCTGGCGAACCGCCAGGGCATGCAGGTGAAAGTGCTCGACTTTGGCGCCATCATCAGCGAAATCCACGTGCCGGACCGCGACGGCCGCTTTGCTGACGTGGTGCTCGGTTTCGAGCGCATCGAACCGTATCTGCACAACGCGCCGTTTCTCGGCGCCGTCATCGGGCGTTTCGGCAACCGCATCGCCAAGGGACGCTTCAGCCTCGACGGCAAGGATTACCAGCTGGCTGTCAACAATGCGCCGAATCACTTGCATGGCGGCAATCAGGGCTTTCACCAGGTCATGTGGCAAGCCGAGCCGTTCACCAGGGACGATGCCGTGGGCGTCACGTTCACCCGCAGCAGCCCGGATGGCGAAGATGGCTATCCGGGCAAGCTCGACGTCACCGTCGTCTATGAACTCGATAATGACAATGCGCTCAGCCTGCGCTACCACGCCGTGACGGACCAGGCCACGCCCGTCAACCTGACCAACCACAGCTATTTCAACCTGGCGGGGCAGGGCCATATCCTCGGCCATGAGCTGTCCATTCACGCGGACCGCTACCTGCCCGTCGATGCGGGCTCGATCCCCACGGGCGAACTGGCGGACGTGGCCGGCACGCCGTTCGACTTGCGCCAGCCCACCGTCATCGGCGCGAGCATCGACTTGCCGCATGAACAGATTCGCATCGGCCGCGGCTACGATCACAACTTCGTGCTGAATAAAAAGGCGGATCGATTGCTGGAGCTGGCCGCCACCGTGCGCGACCCCGTTTCGGGGCGGGTGATGCAGGTGTATACGCAGGAGCCGGGTGTCCAGTTCTACTCCGGCAACTTCCTCGACAGCAGCCAGTACGGCAAGCTGCGCGCCATCAGCTACCGCAGCGCGCTGTGCCTGGAAACCCAGCATTTCCCGGATTCGCCGAACCAGGCGCATTTTCCTGGCACCATTTTGCGGCCGGGCCAGGTATATCAGACGGAAACGGTGTATCGGTTTTCCGCAGAATGATCGTCTGGCCCCGGTCCTTGCCGGCGGGGGCGCCGATCTGAAACCTGCCACGCCCTGCCGCCACGCGCGCGCAGGGCGTTTTCATTGGTGCATGCCGATATCGTTTTCGGTATCGGAACGCATTAAAAATTGATTGGAAAGGCATGGCTGGATTCTTTAGTATTCCAACATCGCTGCCCGGGCCGACGACCTTAGATCCGGCATGGCACAACCAGGAGAATGGCATGTCTGAGACAAAAAAGAAGGTAGCCCTGCGCTCCGCCGAGTGGTTCGGCTCGCAGGACAAGAACGGCTTCATGTACCGCAGCTGGATGAAAAACCAGGGCATCCCCGACCATGAATTTCACGGCAAGCCCATCATCGGCATCTGCAATACATGGTCCGAACTGACGCCCTGCAACGCGCATTTCCGCCAGCTGGCCGAACACGTCAAGCGCGGCATCCTGGAAGCGGGCGGTTTTCCCGTGGAATTCCCCGTCTTCTCGAACGGCGAGTCGAATCTGCGCCCGACGGCCATGCTGACACGCAACCTGGCTTCGATGGACGTGGAAGAGTCGATCCGCGGCAACCCGATGGATGCCGTCGTGCTGCTGGTCGGCTGCGACAAGACCACGCCGGCGCTGCTGATGGGCGCGGCCAGCGTCGACATCCCGACTATTGTCGTCAGCGGCGGCCCCATGCTGAACGGCAAGCTCAACGGCAAGGACATCGGTTCCGGCACGGCCGTGTGGCAACTGCACGAGCAGATGAAGGCCGGCTCCATCACCTTGCACCAGTTCATGTCGGCCGAATCGGGCATGTCGCGCTCGGCCGGCACCTGCAACACCATGGGCACGGCTTCGACCATGGCCAGCATGGCCGAAGCGCTGGGCACGTCCCTGCCGCACAACGCGGCCATTCCCGCCGTCGATTCGCGCCGCTACGTGCTGGCGCACATGTCGGGCATCCGCATCGTTGAAATGGTGCACGAAGACCTGCGCCTGTCCAAAGTGTTGACGCGCGAGGCGTTTGAAAACGCGATCAAGGTCAACGCCGCCATCGGCGGCTCGACCAATGCCGTGATTCACTTGAAAGCGATTGCCGGCCGCATCGGCGTGCCGTTGGAACTGGAAGACTGGACCAAGGTAGGCCGCGGCACGCCGACCATCGTCGACCTGCTGCCGTCGGGCCGTTTCCTGATGGAAGAGTTTTACTACGCGGGCGGCTTGCCGGCCGTGATACGCCGCCTGGGCGAAGGCGACTTGCTGCCGCACAAGAATGCGCTGACCGTCAATGGCAAGTCAATCTGGGACAACTGCGTCGAAGCGCCGATCTACAACGACGAAGTGGTGCGCACGCTGGACAACCCGCTGCTGGCCGATGGCGGCATCTGCGTGCTGCGTGGCAACCTGGCGCCACGCGGCGCCGTGCTCAAACCCTCGGCCGCCTCGCCGCAGCTGATGCAGCACCGTGGCAAGGCCGTCGTCTTCGAGGATTTTGAACATTACAAGGCCCGCATCGTTGATCCGGATCTGGACGTCGACGCGAACTCCGTGCTGGTGATGAAGAACTGCGGCCCGAAAGGCTATCCGGGCATGGCCGAAGTGGGCAATATGGGCTTGCCGCCGAAACTGCTGGCACAAGGCATCACCGACATGGTGCGCATTTCGGACGCGCGCATGAGCGGCACGGCCTACGGCACCGTCGTCTTGCACGTGGCGCCGGAAGCGATGGCGGGCGGCCCGCTGGGCATCGTGCGCGATGGCGACATGATCGCCCTCGATTGCCACAACGGCAGCCTGAACCTCGACATCAGCGACGCGGAAATCGCCGAGCGCCTGGCGGCCCGCGAACTGGGCAGCGCGCCCGGGCCGAAGAGCGGCTACCAGCAGCTGTACATCGAACACGTGTTGCAGGCCGATGAAGGCTGCGATTTCGACTTCCTGGTCGGCAATCGCGGTTCCGCCGTGCCGCGCCACTCACACTAAGCGGAGAATCCCATGCTGTTGCTGCAATTTACGAATGAACACGGCGGCCGCCACGTCGGCCTGCTGCAAGACGACCAGATCCGCGTCATCGAAGGCTACAACACGACGTATGCGCTGGCGCAAGACGCCATCCGCAAGCGTATCACTCTGGCTGAGCTGGTCAATGCCACGGTTGGCAACACGACGCACTTGTATGCGGACGTGGCCGCCGGCGGCCGCCTGCTGGCGCCGCTCGACCATGCGGACGAGGCGCACTGCTATGTGACGGGCACGGGCCTGACCCATTTGGGCAGCGCCGGCGCGCGCGACGCCATGCACAAGAAGATCGGCGGCGATGCGGAGTCCCTGAGCGACTCCATGAAAATGTTCCGCCTGGGCGTGGAAGGCGGCAAGCCGGCCGACGGCACGGCCGGCGCCCAGCCCGAATGGTTCTATAAAGGCGACGGCTCCATCGTGCGCGCCAGCGGCCAGAGCCTGCGCATGCCGGACTTTGCCCTCGATGGCGGCGAGGAGCCGGAAATCGCCGGCCTGTACGTGATCGGCGACGACGGCCAACCCTACCGGGTCGGCTACGCCATCGGCAATGAATTCTCGGACCATGTCACGGAGCGCCAGAACTATCTGTACCTGGCCCATTCGAAGCTGCGCGTGTGCAGCGTGGGTCCGGCCCTGCTGGTGGGCGAATTGCCCGCGCACATCGCCGGCACCTCACGCGTGCTGGACGTGGCCGGCAATGTGCGCTGGGAAAAGGCGTTCGTCAGCGGCGAAGACAATATGTCGCACACGATCGCCAACCTGGAACACCATCACTTCAAGTATCCGCTGTTCAAGCGCCCTGGCGACGTGCACGTGCATTTCTTCGGCACGGCCACTCTGAGCTTTGCCGATGGCGTGAGCGTGGCGCCGGGCGAAACCTTTGAAATTGAAGCGTCGGCCTTTGGCCCTGCCTTGCGCAACCGCCTCGACGTCTTCCCAACCGCATTTGCGAAAGTGAGCACATTATGAGTTTCAATATCACCGGTGATGCATTGATCGGCGGCGTTGCCGTCAAGGGCAATGGCGGTTCCTTCGAAGCCTGGGACCCGGCCGCGCGCGCGCACATCGCGCCCGCCTTCCACATGGTGGACGTGGCGCAAATCGACGAGGCATGCCGCCTGGCGCAAGCCGCCTTCGACCCGTTCCGCGCCACCACGGATGCGCAGCGCGCCGATTTTCTGGACACCATCGCCGCGCAAATCGGCGAACTGGGCGACGAGCTGATCGTGCGCGCCATGACGGAAAGCGGCTTGCCGCGCGCGCGCCTGGAAGGCGAACGCGGCCGCACGGTGGGCCAATTGAAACTGTTCGCCGGCCTGCTGCGCGAGGGTTCCTGGACCGATGCGCGCATCGACAGCCCGTTGCCGGAGCGCGTGCCGCCGCGTCCCGACTTGCGCTTGCGCATGATCGGCCTGGGCCCCGTCGCCGTGTTTGCAGCCAGTAATTTCCCGCTGGCCTTTTCCGTCGCCGGTGGCGATACGGCCTCGGCGCTGGCGGCCGGCTGCCCCGTCGTGCTGAAAGCCCACTCGGCCCATCCGGGCACGTCCGAGCTGGTGGCGCGCGCCATTGTAAAAGCGATTGCCATTTGCAAGCTGCCGGCCGGCGTGTTCGCCCTGCTGACGGGGACGGGCAACGGCATCGGCCAGGCCCTGGTCGCGCATCCGGCCATCCAGGCCGTCGGTTTCACGGGGTCGCGTTCGGGCGGCATCGCCCTGATGAAGGTGGCGGCCGAGCGTGCGCAGCCGATCCCCGTGTATGCGGAAATGAGCAGCATCAACCCCGTGTTCGTGCTGCCGCAGGCGCTGGCGGCCCGTGGCGCGGCGATCGCCAGCGGTTTTGCCGCCTCGCTGACCATGGGCGTGGGCCAGTTCTGCACCAATCCCGGCCTCGTGCTGGGCCTGGAAGGTCCGGACTTTACGGCGTTTGCCGCCGCTGCCGCCGAAGCGCTGGCGCCGGCCCCGGCCGCCACCATGTTGACGGCCGGTATCGCCAGCAGCTATGCCAAGGGCGTCGCCGCGCTGGCGCAGCACGCGGACGTGACGCCGCTGGTGCAAAACACGGGCGAGGAAGGCAAGGGCGCCGCCGCCCTGTTCGTCACCTCGGGCGAGGCCTTCCTGGCCAGGCACGATTTGCGCGATGAAGTGTTCGGCCCGGCATCCTTGCTGGTGGCGTGCCGCGACATCGAACAATTACTGGCGATCACGGAAAGCCTGGAAGGCCAGCTGACGGCCACCCTGCAGATGGATGCGGGCGACCTGGACAATGCGCGCCGTTTGCTGCCCGTGCTGGAACGCCGCGTGGGCCGCATCCTGGCCAACGGTTTCCCGACCGGTGTGGAAGTGTCGACGGCGATGGTGCACGGCGGCCCGTTCCCGGCCACCTCGGACGGCCGCAGCACCTCGGTGGGCACGGCCGCCATCAACCGCTTCCTGCGTCCCGTGTCCTACCAGAACCTGCCGCAGGACTTGCTGCCGGAGTCGCTGCGCGATGATAATCCGCTCAGTATCTGGCGCCGCAAGGATGGCGTGCTGGGCAAGGAATAACAGCACGGCGAGCCGCATATCGAATGCGGTACGCTGCGGTGCACGTGTACATAAAAATAAACAGGTGGAGACAAGATGAAGCAATTGGCGAAATATGGCAGCTTGCAGGGCAAGCGCGTGTTCATCACGGGCGGCGGCAGCGGCATCGGCGAATCCCTGGTGGCGGAGTTTGCCGCCCAGGGCGCGCTGGTGGCGTTTGTCGATATCGCCGTGGAAGCGAGCGAGGCCCTGTGCCGCCGCCTGGGCGAAGCGGGTTGGACGGCGCCCCTGTTCCGCCATTGCGACATCACCGATATTCCATCCTTGCAAGCCGTCATGGCGGAACTGGCGCAGAAGCTGGGCGACTTCGATATTCTCGTCAACAATGCCGCCAACGACCAGCGCCACCAGGCGCAGGACGTGACGCTGGACTACTGGAATGAGCGTATTGCGATCAATCAGCGTCCCATGTTCTTCACCTGCCAGGCCGTCTTCGAAGGCATGAAGCGCAAGGGCGGCGGCTCCATCATCAATGTCAGCTCGATTTCCTGGCACATGAAGTCGGGCGGCTACCCCGTGTACGCCACCACCAAGGCGGCCGTCGTGGGTCTCACGCGGGGCCTGGCGCGCGATTACGGCGCCCACAATATCCGCGTCAATACGGTCACGCCCGGCTGGGTCATGACGCAGCGCCAGATCGACCTGTGGGTCGACGACGCGGCCGAAGTGGAAATCAAGAAAAGCCAGTGCCTGCCCAATAAACTGATGCCGCAGGACATCGCCGCCATGGTGCTGTTCCTCGCCTCCGATGATGGAGCGATGTGCTCCTCCCAGGAATTCATCGTCGACGCCGGCTGGGTCTGACAAAACGTCCAGGGCGTTGTTGCCTTGCCTAGCCGTACATTCGTACTGTCTTCGGCAAGGCGCCTAGCCCTGGGCGTTTTGTCGGGCGCGGGCCTTCCCGCCTTATCCCATTCGTGTATGCCTCCCACTCCGTAGCAGGAGAGGCATCGCCACATCCAGATTGTGCCGGGGCTGACCCCGGCCCTTGCTTTTCACTTAAAAACAGGAGACAGCATGAAACTCGTCCATACCAGCATCGTGGCCTTCAGCCTGGCCATGGCCTGCGGCAGCGCTTTTGCCGCGCCCGTCAACGTCACCATCGACGTGGCCAAGCCTGGCGCCGTGATCAATAAAAACATCTACGGCCAGTTCGCCGAACACCTGGGAACCGGCATCTACGAAGGTATGTGGGTGGGGCCGGAGTCGCCGATCCCGAATACCAAAGGCTGGCGCAACGACGTGCTGGGGGCGCTGAAACAGTTGCACGTTCCTCTGGTGCGCTGGCCGGGCGGCTGTTTTGCCGATGAATACCACTGGAAGGATGGCATCGGCGCGCGCGCCCAGCGTCCCACCAAGGTCAACACCAACTGGGGCGGCGTGGAAGAGTCGAACGCCGTCGGCACGCACGAATTCTTCGACCTGGCCGAGCTGCTGGGCGCGCAGACCTATATCAACGGCAACCTCGGTTCCGGCACGCCGCAGGAAATGTCGGAATGGCTCGAATACATGACCTCGGACAGCAAGTCCACCCTGGCCGAGCTGCGCCGCAAGAATGGCCGCGCGCAGCCATACAAGGTCGATTACTTCGGCATTGGCAATGAAGCCTGGGGCTGCGGCGGCAATATGCGTCCGCAATACTATGCCGACCTGTACAAGCACTATCACAGCTTCATGAAGACGCCGGAAAGCGCGCGCCCGAAATTCATCGCCAGCGGCGGCAATGACGACGACACCAGCTGGTCCAGCACCCTGAGCCGCGAGATCAAGCCGAACATGATGGACGCCATCAGTTTCCACTACTACACGGTGCCGACCGGCGTCTGGGAACACAAAGGAGCCGCCACGGGTTTTGGTGAAAATGAGTGGATTTCCACCCTGAGCCGCACCCTGCGCATCGATAGCTTGATCAAGAACAATCTCGCCGCCATCGACAAAAACGATCCTTCGAAAAAGACGGGTCTCTACGTCGATGAATGGGGCACCTGGTACGACGTGGAACCGGGCACCAACACGGGCTTCCTGTTCCAGCAAAACAGCTTGCGCGACGCGCTCGTCGCCGCCCTGAACTTCAATATCTTCCACGCCCACGCGGACAGGGTGCGCATGACGAATATCGCGCAAATGGTCAACGTGCTGCAGGCGATGATCATCACCGACAAGGATAAATATTTCCTTACGCCTACGTACCACGCGTTTGAAATGTATGTGCCGTTCCAGGACGCCACTTCGCTGCCGGTCGCCATCGCCGGCAATGGCAAGTACAGTCTGGGCAAGGTCAGCATTCCAGAGGTGAGCGCCTCGGCCGCGCGCGGCAAGGATGGCAAGGTGTATCTGTCGTTGGTCAACACGAACCCGCACAAGGCCGTCGACGTGAGCGTGGCCCTGGCCGGCAAGCCCGTGGCCAAAGTCACGGGCCGCGTGCTGACCGCGGGCAAGATGGATGCCGTCAACAGCTTTGCGCAACCGCAAGCCGTGCAGCCGGTGGCGTTTAATGCCCAGGCACAAGGCGGCAAGCTGACCGTGTCAGTGCCCGCCAAGGCCGTCGTGGTGGTGGCGGTCGAGTAAGCTTTTCGCCCCTTGTCATTCATCGGGCCGGCCTGCATGATGGGCCGGCCCGTTCATATTGGAGAACACGATGCACTTATTGACACGCGGCGCGGCCGCCGTCCTGAGCACCCTGGCGATCCTGGCGGCCGCGCACGCGGCCCAGGTCAGTGTGCACGACCCTGTGATGGCCAAGGAAGGCGACACGTATTATCTATACAGCACGGGCCCCGGCATCACTTTCTACAGCTCGAAGAATATGCGCGACTGGCAGCCGGAAGGGCGCGTCTTCGCGGGCCAGCCGGCCTGGGCCAAGACGGCCGCACCGTCGTTTGACGACCATATCTGGGCGCCCGATGTGCAGTTCCATGACGGCAAATATTACCTGTACTACTCGGTGTCCGGCTTCGGCAAGAACACCTCCGGCATCGGCGTCACCGTCAATACCACCCTGAATCCCCGCGCGCCCGATTATCGCTGGGTCGACCAGGGCATGCTGCTGCAATCGGTGCCCGAGCGCGACGAGTGGAATGCCATCGATTCGAACATCGTCACCGATGCCAAAGGCACGCCGTGGATGGCCTTTGGCTCGTTCTGGAACGGCATCAAGCTGGTGAAACTCAACGCCGACTGGAAAACCATTGCGGAACCGCAAGAGTGGCATTCGCTGGCGCGCCGCGTGCCGCTGCCGCCACGGGCAGGCGAATTCAAGCCCGCGCCCGAGGAAATCGAGGCGCCGTTCATCTTCCAGCGCGGCGACGATTACTTCCTCTTCGTTTCCTGGGGGCTGTGTTGCCAGAAGGAAAAAAGCACTTACCATCTGGCTGTGGGCCGTTCGAAAAGCGTGACGGGGCCGTATCTGGACAAGGATGGCCGCGACATGGCGCAGGGCGGCGGCACGGTGCTGCTGAAAGGCGACAAGGATTGGCGGGGCCTGGGCCACAACAGCGCCTACACGTTTGACGGCAAGGATTACCTGGTGCTGCACGCCTACGAAACGGCGGACAACTATTTGCAAAAGCTCAAGATATTGCCCATGACGTGGGACAAGGAGGGCTGGCCGCAGGTGGACCCGCGCGAGTTGAACCGCTACCAGAGCCGCGAATTGCCGGCCGCCAAACGGTAAGCGGGCCAGGGGATGGGCGGAAGGTGATACGCAAATCGGTATCGCAAGCGAAAAAGAATTGATTGGATGGCTATGTTGCTTTCTCCTACCATGGGTTCATAAAAAACCGCCCATCCGGCATCCGGCTGTGATGGTATTCCAAAAAAACTGGAGACAAGAATGACATTGACACGCCGCACCCTGCTCGCCAGCGCCATGCTGCTGGCCGCTTCCGCCACCACCTTCGCCACCTCGTCGGCGTTTGCCGCCAAGCCCCTCGTCATGGGTTTTTCGCAGGTCGGCGCCGAAAGCGAATGGCGCACCGCCAATACCGTCTCCATCAAGGAGGCGGCCAAGAAAGATGGCGTGACCCTGAAATTTGCCGATGCGCAGCAAAAACAGGAAAACCAGGTCAAGGCGCTGCGCTCGTTCATCGCGCAAAAAGTCGACGTGATCGCCTTCTCGCCGGTCGTGGAGTCCGGCTGGGATACGGTCTTGCGCGAAGCCAAGGCCGCCAAGATTCCCGTCATCCTGACGGACCGCGCCGTCAATGTGGCCGACAAATCGCTGTACGTGACCTTCATCGGTTCCGATTTCGTGGAAGAGGGCCGCCGCGCCGGTCAATGGCTGCTTGAGTACGCCAAGAAAACTCCGGACGCGCAACTGAACATCGTCGAACTGCAGGGTACGGTCGGTTCCGCGCCGGCCATCGACCGCAAGGAAGGTTTCCAGGAAGTCATCGGCAAGAATCCCAAGCTGAAGATCATCCGTTCGCAAACGGGCGATTTTACGCGCGCCAAGGGCAAGGAAGTGATGGAAGCGTTCCTCAAGGCCGAAGGCAAGAAGATCAACGTGCTGTACGCGCACAATGACGACATGGCCATCGGCGCCATCCAGGCCATCGAAGAAGCGGGCATGAAACCGGGCAAGGACATCATCATCATCTCGATCGATGGCGTCAAAGGCGCGTTCGAAGCCATGATCGCCGGCAAGCTGAACGTCACCGTCGAGTGCAGCCCGCTGCTGGGTCCGCAACTGATGTCGATTGCCCGCGATGTGGTGGCCGGCAAACCCGTGCCGGCGCGCATCACGACGGTGGAAGGCGTGTTCCCTGCCGAGGTGGCCGCCAAGGAATTCCCGAACCGTAAGTACTAAGCTTGCCGCATGATGAAGACGCAAGCGCATCACACTGCCGCGCCAGCTCCCTTGCTGGAGTTGCGCGGCATCAGCAAGTCCTTTCCCGGCGTCAAAGCCCTCAGCGACGTTGCCCTGCGCCTGTATCCGGGTGAAGTGCACACTTTGATGGGGCAAAACGGCGCCGGGAAATCGACCCTGATCAAGGTGCTGACGGGTGTCTACACGCCCGACAGCGGCCAGATTTTGTTTGAGGGCAAGCCCATCGCCCCTGCGTCCACCTCGGATGCGCAGGCGCTGGGCATCAGCACCGTGTACCAGGAAGTCAATCTGTGCCCGAACCTGTCGGTGGCGGAAAATATCTTTATCGGCCGCTATCCGCGCCGTTTCGGCATGATCGACTGGCGCGCCATGCAGCAGCAGGCGCGTGCCTTGCTGCAGCAATTGCAAATCGATATCGATGTCACGGCGCAATTGTCCAGTTTTCCGCTGGCGATCCAGCAAATGGTGGCCATTTCGCGCGCGCTGAATATTTCGGCACGCGTGCTGATCCTCGACGAACCCACGTCCAGCCTGGACGAGGCGGAAGTCAATCTGCTGTTTTCCGTGCTGCGCCGCCTGCGCGAGCAGGGCATGGCGATCCTGTTCGTGACCCACTTTCTCGACCAGACCTACGCTATTTCCGACCGCATCACGGTGATGCGCAACGGCGAGCGCGAGGGAGAGTATGCGTGCAGCGAGCTGTCGCGCCTGGCGCTGGTCAATAAAATGATCGGCGTGGCGGCCGATACGCAGGCGCAAGAACTGGATCTGGCGCCAGCAGCGGACGCGGCCAGCTTTGGTCCGGCCGTGCTGGAAGCAACAGGACTGGGCCGCAAGGGCGCCTTGCTGCCCATGGATTTCCACATCCGCCAGGGTGAATTGCTGGGCCTGGCCGGCTTGCTCGGCTCGGGCCGCACGGAACTGGCGCGCCTGCTGTTCGGCGCCGACAAGGCCGACTCGGGCACGATCACCATGCAGGGCCAGCCGCGCCAGTTCGCCGTGCCGCGCGACGCGATTGCCCGCGACATTGGCTTTTGCTCGGAAGACCGCAAGCACGAGGGCGCGATTTTATCGCTTTCCGTGCGCGAAAACATTATATTGGCCTTGCAAGCCCGCACGGGGTTGCTGCGCGCCATCCCCTTTAAACGCCAGCAGGCGCTGGCCGACGAATACGTGAAGGCGCTGGGCATCAAGACGGCCAGCATCGAGACGCCGATCGGTAGCCTGTCGGGCGGCAACCAGCAAAAGGCCTTGCTGGCGCGCTGGCTGGTGACCTCGCCGGCCATGCTGATTTTAGACGAACCGACGCGCGGCATCGACGTGCGCGCCAAGCAGGAAATCATGCGCTATGTGGTCGAACTGTGCCGCAAGGGCATGGCGATTCTGTTCATCTCGTCCGAATTGCCGGAAGTACTGCGCTGCAGTGACCGTATTGTCGTCATGCGCGACCGCAAGGCATGCGGCGACTATGCGCGCGGCGAACTCGATGACAGTTCCGTGTTGCAAGTGATTGCCGGAGAGACAGCATGAGCATGACCACATCGTCGCCCGCCGCCCCTGCGGCGCGGGCGGCTGCCACCACGGATTCTTCCATTGTGCATAGCGTTTTACACCACCCCCTGAGCCGGCCCCTGGCCGCGCTGTTGCTGTTGCTGCTGGTGGCCTTCTGCGCCATTCCCGGCTTTTTTCACCTGGAAATCCGCGACGGCCACCTGTACGGCAGCGTGATCGACATCGTCAACCGCGCCGCGCCGCTGATGCTGGCCGCGCTGGGCATGACCCTGGTGATTGCCACGCGCGGCATCGACATTTCCGTAGGCGCCGTCGTGGCCCTGTCCGGCACCGTGGCCGCCATGCTGATCGGCGGCACCATGGTGATGGAAAATGGCGTGCCGGCCTACGTCAGCAACATCCCCATGGGCTGGGCCCTGGCGGCGGCCCTGGGTGCGGCCCTGCTGTGCGGCGCCTGGAATGGCGTGCTGGTGGCCGGCCTGGGCTTGCAGCCCATCGTCGCGACCCTGATTTTGATGGTGGCCGGGCGCGGCCTGGCGCAATTGCTGACGGATGGGCAGATCGTCACCGTCTATTATCAGCCCTTCTTTTTCATCGGCAGCGGCTACCTGTTCGGCTTGCCGTTCTCGCTGTTTCTCGTCGCGGCCGTGTTTATCATCACCGCCGTGCTGATGCGCAAGACGGCGCTGGGCCTGTTCATCCAGGCCGTCGGCATCAATCCCGTCGCCGCGCGCCTGGCCGGCATCCGGACGGCGACATTGATCTTCTTTGTCTACGTGTTTTGCGCCGCTTGCGCTGGCCTGTCGGGGCTGATGATCAGCTCGAACATCAAGAGCGCCGATGCGAATAACGCGGGCCTGATGCTGGAACTCGACGCCATTCTGGCCGTCACCCTGGGCGGCACGTCGCTGGCCGGCGGCAAGTTCAGCCTGGTCGGCAGCATGATCGGCGCGCTCATCATCCAGACCCTGACCTACACGATTTATTCGCTGGGCGTGCCGCCCGAAGTGAACATGGTCGTCAAGTCGGTCGTCGTCTTCCTCGTCTGCCTGTCGCAATCGTCGGAATTCAAGCAATTGCTGCATCGGAGAAAAGCATGAAGGGTTTGCTGCACACCCCGTATTTCACTTCGCTCGTCACGGTCTTGCTGCTGGTGGTGATGCTGGGCCTGGGCGGCGCCGCCTATCCGGGCCTGCTGTCGACGCAAGTGATCTTTAACCTGTTGATCGATAACGCCTTTTTGCTGGTGATTGCCGTCGGCATGACCTTCGTCATCGTCTCCGGCGGCATCGACCTGTCCGTCGGTTCCGTGCTGGCCCTGTCGACCATGATCGCCGCCTGGCTGCTCAACGTGGCGCACTGGCCGCCGCTCCTGGTGATTGCCACCGTGCTGGCGCTGGGCAGCGTATTTGGTGCCGGCATGGGCGCGCTGATCCATTATTTCAAGCTGCAGCCCTTCATCGTCACCCTGGCCGGCATGTTTTTGGCGCGCGGGCTGTGCTACTTGATCAGCATCAATTCCATCACCATCGATAACCCGCTGTTCGTCGCCATGTCGCAAACCCAGCTGGGCTTCCTCGGCGGTTTCGTCTCGCCCGGCGTGGTCATTGCCGTGCTGACCCTGCTGCTGGCCATCTGGCTGGCGCACGCCACGCCGTTCGGCCGCGCCGTGTATGCGATCGGCGGCAATGAGCAGTCGGCCCTGATGATGGGGCTGCCCGTGGGCCGCACCAAGGTGTTCATTTATGCCTTCAGCGGCTTTTGCGCGTCACTCGGCGGCGTGCTGTTTTCGTTTTACATGCTGTCCGGTTATGGCTTGCACGCGCAAGGCACGGAACTGGACGCGATTGCCGCCGTCGTCATCGGCGGCACCCTGCTTAGCGGCGGCTATGGCTACGTGGCGGGCGCCCTGTCCGGCGTGCTCGTGCTCGGCACCATCCAGACCCTGATCGCCTTCGACGGAACGCTCAGCTCGTGGTGGACCAAGATCGTCATCGGCGGCTTGCTGTTCGTCTTTTGCGTCGTGCAAAGACTGATGGCCATGGGCCAGAAAAATACCAAGGGGAGTTAATCTGATGTTCAAGCAACATACACGTGCCGCCATCGGCATGGCGGCGGCGCTCGCCTGTGCGGCACCTGGCGCGCAGGCGGCCAACCCCATCGTGAAAAATATCTACACGGGCGACCCGGCCGCGCTGGTCGACAATGGCAGGGTGTACCTGTACGTGGGCCACGATGAAGCGAGCGCCACGGATACGGATTACCGGATGAACGAGTGGCGCGTGTATTCGACGTGCGACATGGCCAACTGGACCGATCACGGCTCGCCCGTGCGCTTTTCCACTTTTGCCTGGGCCGGCAAGGATGCGTGGGCGGGCGACATCGTCAAGCGCGGCAGCAAATACTATTTCTATTCGACCGTCGACCACAAGACCATCCCCGGCAAGGCCATCGGCGTGGCTGTGTCCGACAGCCCGACGGGGCCGTTCGTCGACGCGCGCGGCAGCGCCCTGATCACGAACGACATGACGAAACAGACGGCCATTCCTTGGGACGACATCGACCCGGCCGTCTTCATCGATACGGATGGCCAGGCCTACCTTTATTGGGGCAATACGGTCTTGAAATATGCGAAGCTGAAAGCCAATATGACGGAGCTCGATGGCCCGATTCTGACCTTCGGCATGGATGCGTTCACGGAAGCGGCCTATCTGCACAAGCATGCGGACACATATTACTTGTCGTACTCGCGCAACTTCCCCGAGGAAACGGCATATGCGACGGGGCCCACGCCGACGGGGCCGTGGCATTTCCGCGGCACCATCATGGACAAGAATGCCGTCGTGAAAACCATCCACCAAGCCATCATCGAGTTCAACGGCAAGTCCTACATCTTCTATCACAACGACAAGTTGCCCGGCGGCGGAGAATACCGGCGCTCCGTGGCCGTGGAAGAGCTGAAATACAAGCCGGACGGCATGATCGAATTCATCCAGCAAACGGCTGGCCCGGCTGCCAACCCGAGCGCCGCCTGCAAGGCATCCTGAGCCATTTCATCAAAAGGAGACACACCGATATCTATAACATCGATATTGAGTTAAAACCGATATCGATCATGATATGATTTATTCATGGATACCCTCAACCCCAACTGGTTCTTGCGAGCCCGCCTGAAGACGCGGCAATTGCTGCTGCTGATCGCCCTTGACGAGCAGCGCAACATCCACCGCGCGGCGGAGGAATTGCACATGACGCAGCCGGCCGCGTCCAAGCAAATCAAGGACCTGGAAGAGATGCTGGACGTGCGCCTGTTCGACAGATTGCCGCGCGGCATGGAGCCGACCATCTACGGCGAAACGATGATACGCCACGCGCGCATGGCCCTGACGAGCCTGTCCCTGGCGCATGACGACATCGTGGCCCTGAAGTCGGGCCTGACGGGCCAGGTGGAAGTGGGCGTCATCATGACGCCGGCCATGGCCTTGCTGCCGCGCGCAATCGCCCGCATCAAGCAGCAGGCGCCCTTGATGCGCATCGGCGTGCATCTGGAGCACAGCAATACCCTGATGGACATGCTGCAGCATGGCACTTTGGACTTCATGATCGGGCGCATCCTGGAAAAGGAAAGCAGCGCCGGTCTGATCTACGAGGAGTTGACGGAAGAGCCGGCCAGTGCCGTGGCGCGCAATGGCCATCCGCTGCTGTCGCGCAAGAATCTGCAGTTAAAGGATCTGGCGGGCCAGCCGTGGATCTTGCCGCCGCAAGGCAGCATCCTGCGCCACCGCTTCGACATGATGTTCCGCCGCGCCAGCCTGGAGCCGCCCGTCGACGTGGTTGACACCACCGCCTTGCTGCTGATCACGTCCCTGCTGCAGCAGACCGATTCCCTGCACGTGATGCCGACGGAAGTGGCGCATTACTATGAATCGCTGAACGTGCTGAGCATCCTGCCGATCGAGCTGCCGTGCAAGATGGATGCCTTCGGCATCATCCGCCAGCAGGACCATCTGCTGTCGCCGGGGGCGGATATGCTGCTAAAGGCAGTGCGCGCCACGGCTGCGGACATGTATTGACGATCACCGAATAAAACGTCCGTGGCGTTGTTGCCGTGCCTTGTCGTACATTCGTACTGCCTGCGGCACGGCGCCTAGCCCCGAACATTTTCTTCGGCGCCGTCGCGAACTTCGGCGATTTTTACTGCGTATAGCTCAATCCGGCACCTCAAAGAAAAACAGCTGCACCAGCCGGCCATTTTCCGGCGTGTCGCCAAACACATTGCTGATCGAGTGAAAGTAGTGTCCCTTGTAGACGATCAGGCGGTTGTGGCGCATCGGCACTTCCAGCAGCGCTTGCCAACTGTCGCGCTGTTCCTGTAAGTCGTTGAATTTCTGTACTTTACTGTTCGGCAACCAGCGTTTCTGGAAATCCTTGAAGCTGGCGTAGCCGCCCGCTTTCACGTCCGCTTCCGGCAGGCGCCGGTACCAGCCGCTGGGCTGGTGGCGCCAGAACGTGGTGCCGCCCTGGCACTGCTCGGGCGGATTCAGATACAGCACGCCGGCATAAAAATTGAAATTATTCCCCGTCTCGTTGTCCACGTGGATATCCGTGCGCGCCATCGCATCCGCATAGCTGAGGCGGTAGGAGCCGTTGTCGGGCGAGATAAAGCGGATGGGACGGCCCAGCGCCGTGGCGATGCGTTCCATGATGGCCTGGCTGGGCTGGCCTGCCGTCTGGCTGCCCGGATAGTTTTGTCCCGCATAGCGCTGCTGCTCGAACGGCAGCGCCAGTGCCTGCGCGCGCCAGGCGGTGGGATCGGGCAGGAAATCGTCGAGGATGTGCAAATCCGTTTCGCGCAAGAAATCCTGCAGCGATGGCGAGGCGTCGATCGGTGTCAACGTTTCTGTGTGTTCCGCTTGCGGACTGGCAAAGCCGATGCGGCACGTCTGTTCCAGCGCCGGGTGCAGGGCCAGGGCTTGCGCGTAGCGGGTCAGTGCCAGTTCCTGCTGTCCCGTGCGGTAATACAGCTCGGCCAGGCCCTGCAGGGTTTGCCAGCGCTGCGGGCGCAGGGCGTGGGCCCGTTCCAGTTCGGCGATGGTCTCCATCAGCCGCTGTTTTCCCAGCAGCAATTCCGCATGGCTGATGGCGAAATCGTGTTCGTGCGGCGCCAGCCGCGCCGCCGTGGCGTAGCTGGCCAGCGCCGCCTCGCTGTCCGTGCCGCGCAGCACGTTGCCGAGGTTGTAGTGGAACAGGGCGTTCTCCGGCTGCTGCCTGAGCGACAGTTTCAACAGGCCCAGGCCGAGCGTGCCCTGGCCCAGCTCCAGCATCGCCAGGCCCTGGAAATGCTGCGCTTCGGCCAGGGCCGGGTCCTGTTGATACGCAGCCTGGTAGGCGTTGATCGCTTCGATCAGCTTGCCTTGCTGCTGCAGTTGCCGGCCCTTGGCCAGCTGTTGTTCCGCCAGTGTCTGTTCGCCCATGTCACTATCCCGATGCAATGTGGCGAACAGTGTAACCGAGCTCGTTCTACAGCGCCTGGCTGACAGGAATTTCCTGTCCGTTCAGCTTGATCGCCACCTTGACGATCTGCGCCTTGACCTGGTTGCTGGCCATGTCCGCTTCCTGGGCATAGGCGTACACGATGATGGCGAAATCCTTGTAGCCGCTGCGGGCCGCCTCGATCTTGCGCGCCGCCTCCTGGTCCACTTTCAGCAGCGAATAGCCATCGCCGTTCGTGAATGCCAGCTTGTAGTCGCCGTTGTCGTACATGTAGTAGTACGTGCCCGCGTCGGCGAACTTGGCGGGGAAGGCGGCCTTGTCCATGACGTACGGCGACAGCGCGCCCTGGCCGTTGATCTGGTAGCGCAGGTAGCGCTTCGTCTTGGCTTCATTGACCTTGGCATCGATCTGCGGTTTCAGGGCGTCGAGCACTTCCTGCTTGCGGAAGGCGTCGTTGCTGCCCGCATATTCGCGCGAGATGCGCTGCGCCACGGCCGCGTAGTCGGGCGGCACGCCGGACAGGGCGAGGTAGCTGTACATCAACTGGTTGCCGCTGGTGATGTCGACATAGCTGGCGTTTGGCGTCGCCGGGTCCGCTTGCGGCAGGCTGGCGGCCGCCGCCTTGACTTGCGCCTTGGCGGCCAGGTCGGCGACGTTCGCCGCAACGGGGGTGGAGGCGACTGGTGTGGCGTTATCCGTCTTGCCGCAGGCGGACAGGATCAGGGCGATGGCGAGAAGGGCGGGCAGGGTACGGTTCATGATATTTCCTTTAGTGAATGTGTGAGGTGACTTAGCCGATGGTTTTACGCTTGTATTCGCCAACGCCATAGGCCGCCAGGACGATGGAAGCGGCCAGCAGCAGGTAAAAACCGATGCCGAACGACATGCCTTGCCAGACTTGCCCCAGCATTTCGCTGGCCATCTGTTCGGCCATGCGGGCCGCGCGGTTGCCCATGATGCCGCCCATGGCGCTGCCGGCATCGCTGACGGCGCCCTTGATCTTGATGAACAGCAAGCTGCTGTGGATGACGATGAACAGCAGCGGCGCGCACTTGCCCAGCGCCGCTTTCGGGTGGCTGCTGGCCATGGTGGCGCAGCAGGCGGCAATGGCCAACAGGAAGAAAAATTGGGCCGAGCTAAAACCGCTGCCGCCATCGCGGCCAAAGCTTTCCAGGCTGTCGGCGGACAGGCCCAGCAACTGCCAGTAGGTGCGCGACACGGTGGCGAACAAACGGATGCCGATGGTGTTGAAAATGAAGGCGCCGGCGATCAAGATGCCCAGGCTGGCCAGCACCGGGATGCCCAGCGCCGAGACGGCCCGGCCCCACAGTTGCTGGCTTTTTTCGCGCGCCAGTTTCGCCGCGCCGGCCATCTCTTCCTGGGCCAGTTGCTGGGTTGCCACGGCGCTGACGCTGGCGAGGCTGCCCGCCTCATCGAAACGCACGTCGACGACGGCGTTGATGACGGGCGCCACGTCCGAGCGCCAGTGGAACTTGATGTCGAACGCATGTTGAATGCCGGCCACGCTGACGGAACCTTGTCCGCTTGCTTGGTAGGCGAGGATGCGGCCCCGTTGGCCGGTGGTGATTGCTGCTGGGCTGGATGGTTGCATGAGATTTCCCTGGTCACTGTCATGCTGTATTGCATGTACCCACGGATAACGGGGGCAGTTCAGGGAAATCTAAAATTATTTTGAATTATTTTTTTGGCGGCTGCATGAAGTCCTTGGCGGCACCCTGGTAATCCTTCATCAAGCCCATGAAGGCGTCCTGCAGATGGCGGGCCGCGTCCTGCGGCGGCGCGCCCGTGCGCCGCGCCAGATCGAATTTGTAGGCGTGGGCGGGGCTGTAGCCGGCTTGCGAGGCGGCGTCCAGCAGCACGCCGGCCCGTTTCAGCGAGGCCGGGTCGCCCTTGACCATCAACAATTCGGCCAGATAGGTCTGGGCGATAGGAAAGTCTTTCGCGGCCGCCTTTTCCAGCCACTGTATGCCCGCCTTCGGCTGTTTGATTCCCGCATCGCCGCCGCCGATGCCGTAGCCGAGGGCCGTCAGCGCCACCAGGTCGCCGCCGCGCGCGCGCTTTTCCAGCTGCTGGCGGGGAAACGGCCGCGCCGCGATCTGCATGCGGATTTCATAGTTAATGTCTTGCAGCACATTGCCTGGCCATATCTTGGCGCCTGGTGCGGCCGGTTTTTCCACCGCTGGCGCAGGTGCCGGGACCGGTGCGCGCATGCCGCCCTGACCTTGCGTGCTGGCCAGCACGCCGGGGGCTGGCGGACTGACGCCCTTGCCGCTGCCCATGTTCAGCACCAGGCGGGCCGACGTTTCGCCAAATGACACGCGCGGCCTTTGCACATCGTGCGTCATGGCGGCGACCCGCGCCGCCACTTGTGAAAACACGTCGCTCATGGGCAGGCCCGGGGCATCGAGCGCGTCGAGCAGGGCGCTCGTGTACGGGCTATTGCGCGAATCGGGCGACCAGAAATCGCGCGCCAGGGCGCCGGGCCCGGCCGAATAGGCGATCACCACGCCGCGCGGCGCTTGGGTGTCGGCAAAGCCGTGGCTGGCCGCGTTGCCGCCGCCGGGCACCATCACGGCGCCGCCGCGCGTATATTCCTGGCGGCAAGCGTCGAGGATCAGCACGGCGCCGCGCGCGCCCGTGCGCTGCAGGTCGCCCGCCAGGCTGGAAACGGACACGCCCTGCGCGGCGATGGCGGACGCGCTCAGTGCCTGCATGTTGGCGCCCAGCGGCAGCACATAATTGGCTTCGCCCGCCTGCGCGCCGTGGCCCGCGTAAAACACGAGAGCGATATCGGCACCGCGTGCTTGCGTGGAAAACTCGGCCGATGCCTTTTGCAGCTGCTGCGCATTGATGTCCGTGCGCAACAGCACTTCAAAGCCCAGGCGGCGCAGGCGCTCGGCCATGGCGCGCGCATCGTTGACGGGATTCAGCAAGGGCTGCGGATAGGCCGCATTGCCGATCACGAGGGCGATGCGCTTGGGGGGAGCCGTTGGCGCGGCGGCGTGCGCGACGTTGCTGAGCAGTAAAAAGAACAAGCTGAAAAACAGGGGAATCAGGCGTTGCATCGGCGTCTCGGGGATTGTCGTGAAAGTAACAAAAGTTAGCGATTTTGACTGTGATATGAGAAAATTGCTTAAATGCATTTTACCTTACTGACAAGTTTCTCTTGTCTGGCCAGCGCACGGTGCGCGTCGCCGCCGGCCAGTGGCGCGTGCCGCCCAACACACGATCGGACCGGCTTTGCAATCGGAACAATTTGAACGCATTCATGACTTCTGGACGCGCCGCCAGCGGCTGTCGCAAGACGAACTGGGCGAGTTTTACCAGCGCGTCATCGCCGCGCTGACGCCGTGCCGTCCGCGCGAGGCGGCATCGCTGGGCGATTCGCTGGCCGACTTGCGCCACCAGTTTTTCATCGAAAAAATCCTGCACGGCGACAGCGACGCCGCGCCCCACCACGTCGGTGCTTTGTACCTGTACTTCAAGCGCTTCATCATCGACCAGTTGCGCAAGCAGCGCGATGACGAAGATGCCGATGCGCAGGAGGGCTGCGACTTGCAGGCGCCCGACGCCTATGCCGCGCCGCTGCGCGACTACCAGCTCACGCCGCAGCAAGTGCGCGACGCGGCCGACGTGTTCATCGCCACCTTGCCCCGCGATTTGATCTTGCTGCTGCGCCATTGCGGCTGCGGCGGCATGCCCGTCAAGGAACTGGCCGAGCAGATCGCGTCCGCGCATTACCACGGCGGAAAATTAGGCCTCGTGCACCGGCAGAAGGGCGATCCCGCCAGCGCGGGACGGCAGATCGTCGAGCCGGCCCACCGCGCCACCTTGCTGGGCAGCTGGGTCTTGACCCTGCTCAAGCTGCGCGTGGGCGATGCCCTGGCCGCGCGCGATATGCAGGCGGCGCAAATAGTTTTGGATATTCTGTGCGTGGCCGCGTTATCCCTGCACATGGACCCCGTGTCCACCCACACGAACCCTGATGAAAGGCCATCGGCATGACTGCATTGACGCCCTCGCTGGCCATCGTTGCCGCGCGCCTGCCTTCGCCGCCATCGTCCGCCGAATTGCTGGACGCGGACGTGGCGGGCACTCCCCCCGACTGGCGCGGCATTGCCGTGCCGGAGCACTTGATGCAACGCTTTGCGCGCCGCAGCGACGCGGCGCCCTTGGCCGGGCGGCCCATCGCGGGTGGACAAATTCACCTGCTGGCGCGTTGCCCCGGCTTTGGCGCCGTGCTGCTCGATGCCTGGGACAGCACACGCCAGCGCTGGCGCGGCTGGCTCGTCACGCCGGACGCATCGTATGCGGATGCCTGCGGCCTGGTGGTCGAGGAACGCGACGCGCCCGCCGACCCGCGCGCGGGCCTGGTGCTGTGCGACATGCCGGTGAGCCTGGCCGTGACGGACCTGGGCGCCTGCCTGGGCGTGTTCAGCCAGGAGCGCCTGCAGGCGGTGCGCTGGCTGGAAACGCATGGCCGCGCGAATGCGGCCGCTGCCGCGCCGGGCGTGATTGCCAGAGTGGCGCTGCCGGGCGACGGCTATGCGCTGACGGGCACGCCTTTGTCGAGCGAACTGGGCAAGGATGGCCGCGTGGCGTACCGGCAGTTGCTGCGCCAGGGGCTGCAGCAGTTGCAGATCACTCCGGCCGATGCTGCCGCGCAAAAAACGAGCACGCCGGTCAAGGCGGCCAATGCGAACCGCTGGCTGAAGATCGTCACCGCCTTGGCCGCCAGCGTGATGGTGGTGCAATCGGCGTGGCTGTTCCTGCCGAAGGATCAGGCTGTCGTCGGCAATGCGGAATTCCGCAATGGCGGCAGCGGCGTCGAGACGGGCGTGCGCTTCCGCGTGCTGTTCCGCGCCGAGGCAACGGAAGCGGAGATCCGCACCTGGCTGCAGCGCGAGCAACTGGAAATCGTCGCCGGGCCGGACACCTTGGGCGCCTTCACCGTGCTGTCGCGCAACCGCCAGAAAGTCTTGCCGCCGCCAGGCCCTGGTAATCCGCTGGCCGTCATCAACCCCTGAATACTGAAATAAGAGAAAGTTATCCAGCATGACAATGTATAAAAATTTTGCATTCGCGCACTGGCGCAAACTGGCCATGGGTGTGGCCGCCGGTATGCTGTTGACGGGCTGCGCCATGACGCCGAACGGCCGTGGCGGCGTGATGATGGGCCTGGACACGGCCGAGTTGTTCGGCACGCCGCTGTCCACCTTCCGCCTGCGCGACGGCACGGAAGGCACCTTGCGCAAGGACCCGCAAGGCAAGTATTCGATCAAGCTGTCGCAGGCGTTTCGCGTCGTGCCGCTGGCCAATGCCGTCACGGCGCGCGTGGCGCGCGTGGAAAACGTGGGCGAGCGCACCGTGGTGATCGTCGAAACGCAGGAGCGCGGCTGCGCCTACCGCTATGAAGTGCTGGCTTTCCAGGGCACGGACGTGTTGCAGTGGACGGTCGGCAATTGCAAGGATCGCCCCCGCGTGGAGCTGGCCGCCGATGGCAAATCGCTCAATATCGACTTCCCCAACTACAACC
>NZ_NEHB01000020.1:0-65890 GCF_002127655.1 Janthinobacterium sp. GW456P | reverse complement strand
AACCCGCCTGTCGCGCATGATCTACACGGACAACCGCCTGCTCAACGCCAGCGTGGCCGTGCCGCCCGGCGTCGATACGCGCGCCCAGCCGTTTGCTGATGACGGCCTGCGCGGCACGGGTCCGGCGATGGCCACCATGCCTGGCAGCGACAGCGGGCGCGTGATCCCCGCCCCGCCGGCCCCGGCATCGGCCCCGACGCCTGCCGCCGCGCCGAAAGCGGGCAGCCGCGCCAGCGCCAAGGCGCGCCGCCAGGAAACCCCGGCCAGGGCGGCGGTACCTGCCATTAACCTGCCTGCAGCGCGCAGCGCGGCGGCTGCCCCTGCGGCGCCGATGATCTTCCAGGCCGAAGAGATCAAGCCCGTCGTCATCGACCTGAGGAAATAAGATGGCCGCGAGTTTGCGCAGTCTGCAAATCCGGCAGACCTTGATCCTGATCGTCCTGACGATCATTTATTTGTGCTGCGAGCTGGGTTTCAATGCCCGTTTGCTCGACGTGGTGGGCGGCGACGTCAAGCCGCACGACGTGGAAGGCGTGGAATTCTATGGCCGCAGCCTGTCGGGCATCGCCGCCGCGCTGGTGGTGCTGCAGCTGATGTGGCGCCGCCGGCTGAAGAACAATGGCAGCGGCCCCAGCTGGAAAAAAATCATCTTTTGCTGCGTCGCCACGGCGGCGGTCGTATTCGGCATTCTGAAGACCACGGTCACGGTGCTGGTCGAAACGCGCGATGCGCAATTTCGCCGCCTGGCCTTCAATACCACCCTGATGCAGCGCTCGCTGGTGGGCGGCAGCCTGCAATTGCAGGGCCTGGTCGATGATGCCAGCCTGTTTGCCAAGCCGGAAGGCAAGGCTTTCCTCGCCCTGTTCCCTTTCCTGGCCGTGTCGGTCGGCCACCTCGACGAGCGCATGGAGCCGGCCAAGGAACAGTTGATCAACTTTAATGTCCGCAAGATCGCCGGCGGCGCGGCCGGCTACTACGACAAGTACCAGCAGGCGATCGGCGAAGTGCATGACAAGTGGAAATTGTATTCGGGTATCATTCCCGACGACGATGCGGGTTTGCGCCAGCAGCAGGAATCGGCGTGGAACGATTACCGGCAAAGCCTGTCGCGCCACGGCTGGCAGCCGCATTCCGTGCCGGCGCGGCGCAAGGCGGCCGTGGTCAACAATGTGCGTAAAAAGGTGCCCGTGTCGGCCAACTGGCATCCTGCCGATCAATTGAGCTTCCGCCTGGCCGTCAAGCGCCGCTACGCATCGGAAGCGGCCGGCAAGGGTTTGACCGTCAAGGGCGACCGCATTCCGCCCGGCTTGTCCTTCCCCGCCTTCGTGGCGCGCCCCGGCATCCAGGCCGTGCTGCGCGACGGGCCGGACGGTGGCGACGGCAGCGAAGCGAGCAAGGGCTTGCGGCTGCCCAAGGGCGCCGTGGTGCAGGATGCGTATGCGAGCCCGGCCGAGTTCAGCCGCCTGTTCGACCAGTTCGCCGCGCGCCAGACGGCGGAAAAGCTGGTCGAGTACCGCGCCAGCCGCAGCGACTTTGAAGTGGGCGGCAAGTATTATGCAGAGGGCAAGGAAGCGGCGCGCGCCGCCATCGTGCCGCCCGTCGCCCTGTTCTTTTCCCTGCTGGGCGCCATCGGCCACTTTTCGAAACTGCTGTACCTGATCGCCACCGTGGGTTTGCTGGTGCTGGCGGCGCGCCGGGGCGAGCAGGCGGGCGCCGATGGCCAGCTGAGCCGCCGTTCCGCCTGGATCGCCACGGGCGTGCTGGCCGGTGCCTTCCTGGGAACCTGGGGTATCTTCAGCCTGTCGGACAACAATGTCACGAAGAGCGAGCTGTTCCGCCAGATGCTGGACTGGAACCGCCAGGCCGACGGCGACAGCACGCGCTGGCAAATCGCCGGCAAGGGCTTGCTGGCCAATATCACGCACGTCGTGGCGGTGGGGCAGGGCTATAGCTACCCCGTCAACGAAGCGATCCGCATCAATATTTTGCAGGGACTCGAATATGGTTATCACCCGGAAAAGAAATAAGGCGGCCGCGCTGGCCTTGCTGCTGTGCATGGCCAGCACGGCCGTTCAGGCCGACTGCCTGGGCATGAAGGTGCATGCCCACCGCGGCGCCGGCAATGCGCCGGAAAACTCGCTGAGCGCGCTGCGCAACACGTATTTCGGCACCTGGGACGGCGTCGAGACGGATCTGCAGCTGCTCGGCGACGGCAGCTGGGTGGTGCACCACGACCTGTTGACGGGCCGGGTCGTCGACACGGGATCGCCGCGCACCGTGAAGCAATTGACGGCCGACGACTGGCGTGCCGCCAGCATGAAGAACCGTGGCGTGCCGACGGCGGAAACGCCGCCTTTTGTGACCGAGGTGGCCGACCTGGCGACGGCGTTCCCAGCGAAAACCCTGAATGCGGAAATCAAGGATGTCGTGGCGTCCTGCGCGCCCATCGCCACCCTGGTGGGGCAATTGCGCGCCAACATCAAGCATGGCAACTGGTTTCTGACCTCGGGCGTGCCGAACAACCTTGCCTGCGCGCGCCGCGCCGATCCGCAGGGCTATCTGGGCCTGCTCGTGTTTGACGCGCGCAATGCGCAGGCGGCCGGCGCCAACCGGGTCAGCCGCTATATCGCGAAAAACGCCCGCCCGCCCAAGCTGGACAAGCCCTGGCTGCAGCGCGTGCAGCAACAGATCGGCATGCCTGTCGGCGTGCACGTCGATGCGCGCAGCCTCGATGCCAATCCGAACTTGCTGAGCGACGCGGCCGGCATGAACATGCCCGTCTTCGTCTACGCCGTCGATGGCGACTCGGCCCTGGCCGCGTCCCTGCTGCGTGCCCAGCAGCGCAGCCACCGCTGGCCCAGCGGCGTCATTCTTGACGGCAATCCCGAAACGTTTTGCGCGATGATGAAGTAATCACTTTGATTGACCGGGAGACCCTGCCATGATCCTGACACAGACTGCACAGCCCGACCCAGCCGTCGCTCTTGCCCGCAGCGCCATCGGCGCCATGTTCTTTGCGCTGTTTGGCGGCCTGTGGGTGGCCGCCTGGTGCGTGCAGACGTATGGCGCTCAGCCTTTGCGCTTGCTGCCGGTCGCCGGCATCACCGTCCTGCTGTTCATGCTGGCGTGGCGCCAGTTCAGCCGGCACCGGGCCGCGCATGCGGCGGCGGACCAATCGCCGCAAGCGAAGCGCGCGGGCCGGCTGTTCAATATCGTCAACATGGGGCAATGGATCGCCATCTTCATCATCGGCAACGTCCTGAAAAACCTGGGGCTGCAGGCGTGGTTCATTCCCGCCGTCATCTTGATCGTCGGCCTGCATTTCTTTCCGCTGGCCTGGCTGTTCAAGGCGC
The DNA here is from genome assembly GCF_002127655.1 of Janthinobacterium sp. GW456P. Lineage (GTDB taxonomy): Bacteria > Pseudomonadota > Gammaproteobacteria > Burkholderiales > Burkholderiaceae_D > Janthinobacterium. Next base: position 62,537 of record NZ_NEHB01000020.1, on the reverse strand, counting down.
GTCGCCATCTGGCCATCGGCATGGCCCTGTGCGTGTGGGCCATCGGCTACCCGTTCACCGTGCGCCATGGCCCCATCCATCCCGTCGGCTGCCTCGGTGCCGGCCTGATCCTGTGGGTGGCGGCCCTGTCCGCCGTGCGCGCCGGTTTTGCCGTGCAGCAGACCGCCTTGCAGTCCCAGAAATAGCTGTATCCGACGGTCCGCCCAGGGCCGTTTTCCCGTCCCTTTCCCGCCTGTTTTTTTGCGCACCGCAGCATCGATAATGTTTGCATCGCGCGCGCGGCTGGCCTATAAATGTAATCGATTACATTTATGTGAAACCGCCATGCCGCCAGCCGTCCCGTCTTCCTTGCCGACCGAAACCGTCTCCATCAGCGCCGTCGCCGCGCATGCGGGCGTGTCGGTGGCCACCGTCTCGCGCGTGATGAACGAGCAGGCAGGCGTACGGGCGCCGACGCGCGACAAGGTGCTCGCGTCCGTGGCCGCGCTCGGCTACCGCATGAACCACCTGGCGCGCAGCCTGCGCACGGCCGAGAGCCGCATGCTGCTGACCATGGTGCCCGATGTGGGCAACCCCTTCTATGCGCAGATCGTGCGCGGCATCGATACGGTGGCGCGCGAACACGGCTACTTCGTGCTGCTGTGCGACACGGGCGCCGACGCGGGCCGCGAGCGCTCCTACTTCGACTTGCTGCGCATGCACCGCGCCGATGGCGCTATCTGCCTGGACCCGGACACGGTGCAGCATGCGCTGTCGCATGAATCGGTCAGCCTGCCGTGGGTGGCCTGCTGCGAATTCGACCCCGGCGTGGCCGTGCCCTATGTCGGCATCGACAACCACCGGGCCGCGTCGGATGCCGTCGCGCACCTGCTGTCGTGCGGTCATACGCGCATCGGCCTGATCAATTCGGATGAACGCTATCTGTACGCGCGGCAACGCCAGCAAGGCTATCTCGACACCCTGGCCGCTGCCGGCCTGAGCGTGCAGCCGCAATGGGTGCACACGGTGCAAAGCCTCGACTATGAAGCGGGCACGGCCGCCACCCTGCGCATGATGGCGCAGCCCGATGCGCCCACGGCCATCTTTGCCGTCTCCGATACGCTGGCCATCGGCGTCTTGAGCGCGCTGCGCCAGTTGAAGCTGCGCGTGCCCGAGGACGTGGCCGTCATCGGCTTCGACGATATCGCCATCGCCGCGCAGATGGACCCGGGCCTCACCACGATTGCGCAACCGATGCGCGAGCTGGGTGAGACGGCGGCCCGCCTGCTGCTGCAGCGTTTGGCGGACCCGGCGGTGCAGGTACCCGGCGTGCTGCTGCAACATCAATTAATTCTACGGGGGAGTGCATAGTGAGCGTTGCCGTCGGTTTCGAGGGGGTGTGCAAGGATTTCGGCCCCGTGCGCGTCTTGCATGGCGTCAGTTTTACCTTGCCGCCCGGGCGCGTGTATGGCTTGCTGGGCGAAAACGGCGCCGGCAAGTCGACCCTGATGAAAATTCTCGCTGGTTATGAAAGCGTGAGCGATGGCCAGCTGCTGATCGATGGCCAGCCCCGGCGCTTCGCCAGTTCGCGCGCGGCGGAGGCCGCCGGCATCGTGCTGATCCACCAGGAATTCAACTTGGCCGAGCACCTGACGGTGGCGCAAAACATGTTCCTCGGCCACGAAAAGACGCGCGGCTGGCTGCTCGACGAGGCCGCCATGCGCGCAGAAGCGTCGCGCTACCTGAAACAGGTAGGCCTGGACGTGTCGCCCGACACCAAAATCCGCGACCTGATCGTCGCCGAGAAACAGCTGGTGGAAATCGCCAAGGCCCTGTCGCGCCGCGCCCGCTTCCTGATCATGGACGAGCCCACGGCCACCCTGACGTCGTCGGAAACCCAGCGCCTGTTCGCCGTCATGGCGCAGCTGAAAAGCGATGGCGTCACGATTCTGTACATTTCCCACAAGCTTGACGAAGTCGAACGCAACACGGACGAGGTCATCGTCATGCGCGACGGGCGATTCGTCACGCGCGAGCCGACGGCCAGCCTCACGCGCCAGCAGATGGCGAACCTGATGGTGGGGCGCGAATTGTCGGACATGTTCCCCGCGAAAGTGGCGCTGGCGCCGGATGCCCCGATCCTGTTGAAGGTCGATGGTTTGAGCGTGCCCGGCTGGGCGAAAGCGCTGTCATTCGAGGTGCGCGCCGGCGAAGTGCTGGGCTTTGCGGGCCTGGTGGGCGCGGGGCGCACGGAAGCGTTCGAGGCGCTGCTGGGCTTGCGTCCGCGCAGCGCGGGCACGATCCACCTCAATGGCCAGCCCGTGGACATCCGTAGCCCCAAGCAAGCCATGCAGCATGGTATGACCTACCTGAGCGAGGACCGCAAAGGAAAAGGACTGCACGTGAACCTGGGCTTGCGCGAAAACCTTACGATGATGACCATGGAGCGCTATGCGCGGCCCTGGCTCGACGTGAAGGGCGAGAAGCAGGCGCTGGCCAGGGCTGTGGAAGATTTCAATATCCGCACAGGCGACCTGGACAGCCGCGCGCGCATGCTGTCCGGTGGCAACCAGCAAAAGCTGGCGCTGGCGAAATACCTGCATTCGGATCCCCGCGTCGTCGTGCTCGATGAACCGAGCCGTGGCGTGGACGTGGGCGCCAAGCGCGACATTTACTTTTTGATTCACCGCCTGGCCGCCGAAGGGCGCGCCGTGATCGTGATTTCATCGGAACTGATCGAATTGATCGGCCTGTGCCATCGTGTCGCCGTGATGCGCGCCGGCACCCTGCAAGCCACCCTGTCTGCTGACCACCTGACCGAAGAGGAGTTGATTGCCCATGCAACCGGCACGCACTGACACCACCGTATCCCCGCTTGCCACCACCGTTGCCCGCTTCGGCGCGCGCATCAAGGGCTTCGGCCCCGTGCTGGGCTTGTTATCTCTGTGCATCGCGGGCACCTTGCTCAACGGCGACTTCGCCACCATGGACAATCTGATGAACGTGCTCACGCGCACGGCGTTTATCGGCATCATTGCCGTGGGCATGACTTTCGTCATCATTTCCGGCGGCATCGATCTGTCGGTGGGCTCGATGGCGGCCCTGATCGCCGGCTGCATGATCTATTTCATGAATGCGCTGGCGCAAGGCGCGGGGGGCGACCTGGCGCCCATCACCATGCTGGTGCTGGGCATCGCCATGGCTCTGGTGCTTGGCGCCGGCTTCGGCCTCATGCACGGCTTGTTGATCAGCAAGGGCAATATCGAGCCGTTCATCGTGACCCTGGGCACCCTCGGCATCTTCCGCGCCGTGCTCACGTACCTGGCCGACGGCGGCGCGCTGACCCTGGACGCCACCCTGTCCGAGCTGTACAGCCCCGTCTACTACACGAGCGTGCTGGGCGCGCCGATCCCGATCTGGATTTTCCTCTTCGTCGCCGCGGCTGGCGCCATCATTCTCAACCGCACCACCTTCGGCCGCCACGTGCAGGCGATTGGTTCCAACGAGCAAGTGGCGCGCTATGCGGCCATCCATGTCGATAGGGTCAAGATTGCCACCTACATGCTGCTGGGCGTGTGCGTGGGCATCGCCACGGTGCTGTACGTGCCGCGCCTGGGTTCGGCCACGCCGACGACGGGCTTGCTGTGGGAACTCGAAGCGATCGCCGCCGTCGTCGTGGGCGGCACGGCGTTGAAAGGCGGCGAGGGGCGCATCGTCGGCACCGTGATCGGCGCCATCCTGCTGTCCGTGATCAGCAATATCCTGAATTTGACCAGCATCATCAGTGTCTACCTGAATGCCGCAGTGCAAGGCGTGGTGATCATCGCCGTCGCCTTCCTGCAGCGAGGCCGCAAATAAAACAAGAGCGGCGTTCTGAATGGGCCGCCAACGGGCGCCCACAACCTTGGAGGAGAGCAGCATGAAGCGTTTCATTCGTGTAGCAGGGATGGCGGTACTGGTGATGCAAGCGTGGGCAATGCCGGGTGCGCAGGCCGCTGAAAAATTGGTGGTCGGCGTGGCCATTCCCACGGCCACGCACAGCTTTACTTCCGGCATCGTGTGGTGGGCCAACCAGGCCAAGGCGGAACTCGAGAAAGCCCATCCTGGCGTGAAAATCATTGTCAAGACGGCCGCCACGGCGCCCGAACAGGCCAATCAACTGCAGGACATGCTGACGGTCAACAAGATCAACACCCTGGTGATCTTTCCCATCGAATCGGCCTCGCTGACGCAACCCGTGGCGCAGGTAAAAAACAAGGGCGTCTACGTCACCGTGGTGGACCGCGGCTTGACGAACACGCAGTCGCAGGATGCGTACATCGCGGGCGACAACACGGCCTTCGGCAAGCTGCCCGCCGAATACCTGGCGAAGAGTTTAAAAGGCAAGGGCAATATCGTCGCGCTGCGCGGCATGCCGACCACCTTGGACAACGAACGCTTTGACTCTTTTTCCGCCGTCATGAAAGGCCATCCCGAGATCAAGGTCTTGGATGCCAAGTATGGCAACTGGAACCGCGACGATGCCTTCAAGGTCATGCAGGATTACCTGACCCGCTTCAAGCAGATCGACGCCGTCTGGGCCGCCGATGACGACATGGCCATCGGCGTGCAGAAGGCCATCGCGCAAGCCAAGCGCACGGACATCAAGCAGGTGTTCGGCGGCGCGGGCGCGAAGGGTGCCGTGAAAAAGATCATGGATGGCTCCGACCCGCTGATCGTGGCCGACGTGTCGTACTCGCCCAAGTTCATGTACGACGCCATCAAGCTGACGACGGAAGCGCGCCTGAAAGGTGATAAATTGCCGGCCAATACGATCATCCCCTCGGTGCTGATCACGCGCGAGAACGCCAAGCAGTTTTACTTTCCGAACTCGCCTTTTTAACCGAACCTCCTCCAGTGCCAGAGTCCTGGGGGCTAAAGGATACCCATGAAAACCATCCAGGGCCCGGCCATTTTCCTGGCCCAGTTTCTCGGCGAGGAGCCGCCGTTCGACTCGCTCGAGCACCTGGCGCAATGGGCGGCCGGCCTGGGCTACAAGGGCTTGCAGCTGCCCACGGCGCCGCGCCTGTTCGACCTGGAGCAGGCAGCAAGCAGCCAGCAGTACTGCGATGACGTGGCCGCCATGCTGGCGCGCCACGGCTTGCAGGTGACGGAATTGTCGACGCACTTGCAGGGCCAGCTGATCGCCGTGCATCCGGCTTACGACGCGCTGTTCGACGGCTTCGCGCCGGAACAGGTGCGCGGCGATCCGCTTGCCCGTACTGCCTGGGCCACGCAGCAACTGCTGTGGGCGGCCACCGCCTCGCAGCGCCTGGGCCTCAAGGCGCACGTAACGTTTTCCGGCGCGCTGGCCTGGCCGTATCTGTATCCGTGGCCGCAGCGCCCGGCCGGCCTGGTGGAAACGGCGTTCGCCGAACTGGCCAGGCGCTGGCTACCCATCCTCGACGCGTTTGACGCGGCCGGCGTGGACCTCTGCTATGAACTGCATCCGGGCGAGGACTTGCACGACGGCGTGACCTTCGAGCGGTTTCTCGATGCCGTGAACGACCACCCGCGCGCGTCGATTCTGTACGACCCCAGCCACTTCGTGCTGCAGCAGCTCGACTACCTGGCGTTCATCGACATCTATCACGCGCGCATCAAGGCGTTTCACGTCAAGGATGCGGAATTTCGGCCCAACGGGCGCCAGGGCGTGTATGGCGGCTATGGCGACTGGCAGGAGCGGGCCGGGCGCTTCCGCTCGCTGGGCGACGGGCAGATCGATTTCAAGGCGATCTTCTCGAAGATGGCGCAGTACGACTTCCCCGGCTGGGCCGTGCTGGAGTGGGAATGCTGTCTGAAACACCCGGAAGATGGCGCGGCCGAGGGCGCGCGCTTCATCCGCGAGCACATCATCCATGTGGCCGAACGCGCGTTCGATGATTTCGCGGGCAGCACGGTGGACCAGGGCCAGATCAACCATTTGTTGGGATTGAAATAGGGAGAGAACATGCAGCGACGCTTACGGCTGGGCATGGTAGGGGGCGGGCAGGGCGCGTTCATCGGCGCCGTGCACCGCATCGCGGCGCGCATCGACGACCAATACGCACTGGTGGCGGGCGCCCTGTCGTCCGACCCGCAGCGCGCGCGCGACAGCGGCGCCGCGCTGCATCTTTCTCCGGATCGCTGCTACAGCGACTACCGCGCCATGGCGCAGGCGGAGGCCGCCAGGGCGGACGGCATCGAGGCCGTGGCCATCGTCACGCCGAACCATTTGCACGCGCCCGTCGCCACGGCCTTCATGGAAGCGGGCATCCACGTGATCTGCGACAAGCCGCTGGGCATCTCGCTGGCGGAAGGGCAGGCGCTGGCCGCGCTGGCAGAGCGGAAAAACCTGCTGTTTGCGCTCACGCATACCTACAGCGGCTACCCGCTGCTGCGCCATGCGAAAGCGATGGTCGAGGCGGGCGAACTGGGCGAACTGCGCCTCGTGCAAGTCGAATATTCGCAGGACTGGCTGGCCGACGCCATCGCGGCTGGCGGCATGAACGAAGGCAACTGGCATAACGATCCGCAGAAAGCCGGGCCCGGCGGCACCCTGCTCGACGTGGGCTTGCACGCCTACCACCTGGCGCAATTCGTCAGCGGACTCACGCCGCAGGCCGTGCTGGCGGAGCTGTCGACGTTTGTACCGAACCGTACCCTGGACGACCATGTACAGGTGATGCTGCGCTACGCGAATGGGGCGAAAGGCACTTTGTGGGCCAGCCAGGTGGCGACCGGTTGCGAAAATACGGTGCGCTTGCGCCTGTTCGGCAGCAAGGCGCAGCTCGATTTCGACCAGGAACAGCCGAACCAGCTGTGGTGCACGCCGCAGGGCGGCAACCGCCAGCTGCTGCGTCCGGGGCGGGTCGACAGCGCCGCCGCGCGTCACGCCACGCGCGTGCCGGCCGGCCATCCGGAGGGTTATCTGGAAGCGTTCGCCCAGCTGTACCTGGATGCGGCCTTGCACATCCGCGCGCGGCAATCGGGCTTGCCCGTGCCGGAAGCGGCGCGCTGGCTGCCGACGGTCGTCGATGGCGTGGCCGGCCTGGCCTTTGCCGAAGCCGTGCTGCGCAGCCATGCCGATGGCGCCCGCTGGACCACGCTGGCGGACTGTTAAACTGGGCGCATGAGCGCGTCCTTTACTATTACCCTCGTCCCGCAAGGCTGGCAATTCCCGGCCGAGGCGGGCACCACCATCCTGGCTGCCGCCGAGCTGGCCGGCATCCGCCTGCTCAGTTCCTGCCGCAACGGCACCTGCCGCACCTGCCTCTGCCACATGCCCGAAGGCAAGGTGCGCTACACGGTGGACTGGCCCGGCATCAGCCCCGATGAACGGCTCGACGGCTACATCCTGCCCTGCGTGGCCGTGGCCGAAAGCGATCTCACCGTGCAGGCGCGCGCCGTGCACACGGGCGCCTGACTGCCACACTCAGGTCGGCTTGCCGCCCTTCAGGCGCTGCAGCAGCGCTTCCACGCCGTCGCTCACGGGCAAGCCGTGGCGGCGCAGCAGCTGCACGTGCAAGACCAGGTTTTCCAGCACCAGCTTGGCCGCCACGGCCAGCAAGGCCAGGTTGCGGTCTTCCGGCGTAAAACTTTCCATGGCGTCGGCCATCTCGCACAGGTGGTTGGCGATCAGCCCGCGCAATTCCTGCTCATTGAAGGGCAGGTCGGCAAAATCGATGGGATCGGCCACTTCCACTTCCTGCATCAGCACCGCTAGTTCTTCCGGGGTAATCGTCATGCCTGGCCTCCTTGTGTGCTTGCTCCTATTTTAATTGTATTGGCTGCAAAGCGGACTAGAATGAGTCGAGGCCGACGACGTCGAAGGGCAGCATGGCGCACTTGCATTTTACGCAACAACTGGCACGCTTCCTCCACGTCCCCACGGTGGAGGTCGCCGCGCCGCGCCTGCGCGCCGCCCTCGATGCCGCGTTTGCGCAGCAGCCGCGTCTGCGCGGCTACGTGCTCGACGAGCAGGGCGCGTTGCGCCCGAATGTGGTGATCTTCATCGATGGTGTGCGCTGCCGCGAACGCCGCTACCTTGACGACGCCTTGCTGCCCGACAGTCAAGTGTATATCTTGCAGGCACTTTCCGGAGGTTGATCATGACACCAGGCAAGGCGCAGCGCGCATATCTCGGCACCCGCAAGGGCTTGTTCCAGTTCGATGTCGATGCGGCCGGCGCCTGGCAGCTGGCGCTGGTGCAATTCGCCGGCGACCCCGTCTCCATGCTGCTGCACGATGGCCGCGACGGCAGCCTGTACGCGGCCCTGAACCTGGGCCATTTCGGCGCCAAGCTGCACCGCCGCGACGCGGACAGCGGGGAGTGGCGCGAAATCGCCGTGCCCGCCTATCCCGCCAAACCGGCGGACAGCAGCGATACCATCGACTGGACTTTGCGGCAAATCTGGTCGCTGGCGGCCGGCGGCGCGGACCAGCCCGGCGTACTGTGGGCGGGCACCCTGCCTGGCGGCCTGTTCCGTTCCAGCGACCGCGGCGACAGCTGGCAGCTGGTGGAAGCGTTGTGGAACGTGCCGCAGCGGGCGCAGTGGTTTGGCGGCGGCTATGATGTGCCCGGTATCCACAGCATCTGCGTCGACCCGCGCGACAGCAATACCGTGCTGGTCGGCGTGTCCTGCGGCGGCGTGTGGCAAACGGCTGACGGCGGCGCCAGCTGGGCCTTGAGCGCGACGGGCATGCGCGCCGACTACATGCCGCCCGAGCTCGATGAAAACGAAGCCGTGCAAGACCCGCACCGCATCGTGCGCAGCGCCGGCACGCCGGATGCGCTGTGGTGCCAGCACCATAACGGCATCTGGCGCTCGCAGGACGCCGGCTGGCACTGGCAGGAAGTGACGACGGCGCCGTTGTCGCATTTCGGCTTTGCCGTGGCTGTGCATCCGCGCGATGGCGACACGGCCTGGTTCGTGCCGGCACAGGCGGACGTGCTGCGCATACCCATCGATGGCGCGCTGGCCGTGACGCGCACGCGCGATGGCGGGAAAACGTTCGAGGTTTTGCGCGGGGGATTGCCGCAGCAGCATTGCTACGACCTCATCTACCGCCACGGGCTGGCGCTGGCCGACGACGGGCGCAGTTTAGTGATGGCGTCAACGACGGGCGGCGCCTGGTATTCGGACGACGAGGGCGAGCACTGGCAGACGCTGTCCGCCCACCTGCCGCCCGTTTATGCTGTCTGCTTTGCCACGCCGTAATAGCACAGGAAGATATCGACGGCCAGGTCCGTCACTTCGCGCCGGCGTGCCGGGCTCAGCAGCGGTTCACCGAGGGTGATCTGCGGCCAGAAGGCAAAGGTTTTCAGCGGCGCCATCAGCAGATGCCCCACTTCCAGCGTCTCGCCCGCCTTGATGCGCCCATCCTGCTGCGCCGCGCGGATCCAGATATTCAGGCCCGTTTCCTTTTCATTCAGGCGCGCCACCATCGCTTGCGCGCGCGCGGGCGAGTGGATGGTTTCGCCAAAGATCACGCGCGCCAGGTCGATGAAGGCCGGATCGCACAGCAAGACCATCTTCTGCTCGACCAGGGCCAGCACCTGCGGGCGCAGGGGCTGGTCGGCCACATAGGGCACGGCGGGTTGGGCCACGCTGCTTTCCCACATGCGTTGCAGGATTTCCGCGAACAGCTCGTCCTTGCTGGGGAAATGGTTGTACACGGTGCGCTTGGAAACGGCGGCCGTGGCGGCGATCCTGTCCATGCTGGTCGCATCGAAACCGTGCTCGCGGAACTCGGCGATGGCGGCATCGACGATGGCGACGCGCTTGCGGTCGGTGAGGCGTTGCGGTGCGGCCATGGCGGGAAATCTCCTTTGAAAACAATATTTTACACCTCTTGGTTTACTTTGCTTAAAATAGGAACTACACTGTGTAGTGTAATTTAATCCTTGTATTTTATTGACCGGACCGCACATGCACCGCATCTTATTCCTGGGAGTCCTGATCATCATGAGTTCTTGCACCTTGCGCACCGCGCCTGCCGCGCCAGTTGAATCACCACAACGCCACGAAGGCAAGTTCCGCAACCCCGTGCAAATGCACAAGCTGGGCACGGCGGCAACGCTCAAGCTGATGTGGACCTTCGTCTTCGACAAGCCCGACAGCACGGTGCCGGCTGCTGCTGTGCCCGTGCAAGCGCTGACCCGGGCGCAACTGCTGGCCGCGCCCGACAATAGCCTGTTTCGCCTCGGCCATTCGACCCTGCTGTTGAAACTGAATAATGAATTCTTCCTCACCGACCCCGTGTTTTCCGAGCGCGCCTCGCCCGTGCAATGGGCGGGCCCGAAGCGCTTTCACCAGCCGCCCATCAGCATCGCCGACTTGCCGCCGATCAAGGCCATCATCCTGTCGCACAACCATTACGACCACCTCGACCATGCCGCCGTGCTGGAACTGGCCGCCAAGACCGACCACTTCGTCGCGCCGCTGGGCGTGGGCGACACCCTGATCGAATGGGGCGTGCCGCAGGACAAGGTGCAGCAGTTCGACTGGTGGCAAGGCACAAGGATTGCCGGCGTGAAGCTGGTGGCGACGCCGTCGCAGCATTTCTCGGGACGGGGCTTGTTTGACAGCAATCAAACCCTGTGGGCGTCGTGGGTCATCGACGCGCCGGACGTGCGCGTGTTTTTCAGCGGCGACTCCGGCTATTTCGACGGTTTCAAGCAGATCGGCGACAAGCACGGTCCGTTCGACGTGACCATGATCGAAACGGGCGCCTACGACAAGCTGTGGCCGGACGTGCACATGCAGCCGGAGGAAACCCTGCAAGCGCACCTGGACTTGCGCGGCAAGTGGTTGATGCCCGTGCATAACGGCACCTTCGACCTGGGTCTGCATGCCTGGCACGAACCGTTCGACCGCATCACGGGCCTGGCGGCCAAGCGGGGCGTCAACCTGGCCACGCCGCAGATGGGCGAGGCGGTCGACCTGGCGCAGCCGAAGAAGGGGGAGAAGTGGTGGCTGGCGATGCTGGAAGAAGAGATGGTGCGGTAATTCACGCCATCACGTTGATCAGGCGGCCCAGGGTCTGGCCATAGCCGTTCAGCTGGGGTGTGCTTTTCGATGCGGCAGTGGCCGCTGGCTGCGGCACGGCCACTTTGATCGCCCGGTCCAGTTGCGGCGCCTTGATGGCGGCCGGGGCATCGGCCTGCGCTCGCTGGCTGCTTTGCTGCGTCTGGCTCAGCGATTCCTGTTCCCGCGCCAGCAGCTGGCGGCTTTGCGCCAGCTGTTCGCTGTCGCGCTGCACTTGGTTCTGGCCTTGTTCGACCCGGCGCTGCGCCGTGGCCAGCGAGGCTTGCAGATTGTTGACGGACGTTAGCGATACCACATTGTTCACCTTTGAAAGTATGCCCAGGCGTGCGCGGCAGTGGACGAATGCAGGGCGGCGCGCGACATGACTGCAGGTAATCTTTACCTGAATCAAGAGTAGGACAAATTCTCGCACAGTTCCAGTAAATTATGTTTTCTTGATAATCTTATCGTGCGCGCTTTGCCGTGCCGCAGCCGCATGCCGAACGTGGCGAGATATGGATTGGAGTGAGTGCACGCTGTCGCCAAAGAGTATTGTTTGTGTGCGATGCATCATGTCATGTTGCTGACGCGGCAAACACGCTTGCTTTTCAAAAGTCCCTTTCTAAAGTCTAATATGTTGTTGTTTTTCTACCATGTTGGCACACGGTCATGTGCCGCCTGTTAGGCGCTCTGGGCTATAATGGACGGTCAGAGTTGGTTTCTTTTGCCATACAGACAGGTAGTTAACATGAATCTCAAGAGCCTCGCAATTGCCCTCGGCATGTCGAAAACGACAGTCAGCAGGGCGTTGAACGGCTATCCGGAAGTCAATTCCCGCACCCGTGAAATCGTCCTGGCCGCCGCCAAGAAAGTCGGCTACCGGCCCAACCCCCTGGCGCGCAGCCTGGCGGTCGGCCGCACGAATGTGCTCGGCATGATCTATCCCCTGCTGCCCAGCGACCTGGGCGACAGCGTCTTCCTTTCCGTCGTGAATGGCATGTCGGACGCCGTCGAAGCGTCGAAGATGAGCCTGATCATCGCTCCCGTGTCGCCGCAGAACGAACAGCCGTCATATGAAAACATGGTGCGCGGGCGCCAGGTCGATGGCCTCGTGGTGGGCCGCACCAAGGTGGTCGACGAGCGCATTGCCTACCTGACGAAGGTCGACTTCCCGTTTGTCGCGAACGGCCGCACGCGCATCGACGCGCCCTATGCGTATTTTGACTACGATAACGACACGGGCATCGACCTGGCCGTGTCTTTCCTGGCGGCCCATGGCCACCAGCGCATCGCCTTGCTGAGCGCGCCGCTGGACTTGCACTTTGCTTACGAGCGTAAGGAAAGCTTTATCCGCTGCATGGCGCAGGCGGGCTTGCAGGCCGACCCCCGCTATCTGCTCGACAATAGTCTCGATCGCCGCAGCGGTTACCAGGCCATGCAGCAATTGCTGGCCTGCTCGCCGCGCCCGACGGCCGTCATCGTCGACAACCACCTGTCCGGCGTGGGCGTGGTGCGCGCCCTGATGGATGCGGGCATCGAGATCGGCAAGGAGATCTCCGTCATCGTCTGGGGCAATGTGGAAGATACCTTGATCGGCATCAACGTCACCACCATCGACCAGCCCGACCTGCGCCGCGCCGGCGCCAAGATGGTGGAAATGCTGCAATCGCTGCTGGCCGGCACGCCGCCGGAACGGCTGCAGGAAATCTGGCAGCCCGTGCTGTTGCCGGGGGCGACGGTGGGGCGCTGCCCCGAGTGATGAAAAAAAACGCAGAGCCGAAGCTCTGCGTTGTCTTTTATGCCGCGTGCTTGCTGCCATCGGCCAGCTTGGCCAGCAATCTCGCCTTGTCCTGGCGGTACGTGGCGACGGCCGCTTCCTTGACGTGGCCGAAGCCGCGGATTTTTTCGGGCAGCGACGCCAGTTCCACGCAGGTGCCCAGGTTGTCCGCCGTCAGGTTGACCAGCATGCCAGCCAGCAGTTCGCGGTATTCCACGATCAGCGCGCGCTCCATCTTGCGCTCGGCCGTGTAGCCGAAGACGTCGAAGGTGCCGCCGCGCAAGCCCTTGGCTTTCGCCAGCAATTTAAACGCGCGCCACATCCAGGAACCGAACTCCGCTTTCACCAAATGCCCCTTCGCATCTTTTTTCGCGAACAGCGGCGGCGCCAGGTTGAATTTCACGGAGAAATTACCCTCGAACTGCTGCTGCAACTGCTCCACGAAACGGCCGTCCGTGTACAAACGCGCCACTTCATACTCGTCCTTGTAAGCGAGCAACTTGAAATAGTTCCTGGCGACAGCCGTCGACAGCTTCTGGCCCAGCCCCAAGGTATTTTCGCGGTCGCGCACCTGTTTGACCAGGGTCAAGTAACCATCCGCATACGCGGCGTTTTGATACGCGGTGAGGAACTCCACGCGTTTTTTGATGACGCTATCGAGGCTTTGCGGCATTTGCACGATGATCGCTTGCGATGGCGTGGCGATCTGCGTTACCTTGCGCACGTCGACGGCGGCGCGGCGGCCCCACAAAAAGCTTTTCTTGTTCGATTCGATGCCCACGCCATTGAGCTCGATGGCGCGCAGCAAGGCTGCTTCCGTCAACGGAATGCGGCCCTTTTGCCAGGCGTAGCCGAGCATGAACAGGTTGGCGGCAATCGAGTCGCCCATCAGCGCGGTGGCCAGTTTGGTCGCGTCGATAAAGTCGGCCGCGTCCGCGCCGCCCACGGATTCCTCGATCAGCTGGCGCACTTCCGCCGTTGGATATTGCCAGTCGGCGTTTTGCGCAAACGTGCCCGGCGGCTGCTCGTGCAGGTTGACGACGGCCAGGCTGCGGCCAGGGCGCATTTTCGACACGGCATCCTGCGCGCCGGCCGTCAGCATGTCGCAGCCCAGGATCAGGTCCGCTTCGCCCGTGGCGATGCGCTGCGCGCGGATGTGCGCCGGGGACCTGGCGATTTTCACGTGCGAGGTGACGGAACCGTTCTTTTGCGACATGCCCGTCATGTCCAGCACGGACGCTCCCTTGCCTTCCAGGTGCGCCGCCATGCCCATCAGGGCGCCCACGGTGATGACGCCCGTGCCGCCGATGCCGTTGATCAGGATGTTGTACGGCGCCTCGCAGGCGGGTAATACAGGTTCCGGCAGAGGACCGAAGTCGTCCGTATCGCCCGGCTTGCCCGCGCCCGTCTTGGTCTTCTTCAGGTTGCCGCCTTCGACGGTGACGAAGCTGGGGCAGAAACCCTTGGCGCACGAGTAATCCTTGTTGCACGAGGATTGGTCGATGGTGCGCTTGCGGCCAAATTCCGTCTCTTTCGGCAGGATCGACACGCAGTTCGACTGCACGCCGCAGTCGCCGCAGCCTTCGCAGACGGCGTCGTTGATGACCATGCGTTTGGCCAGGTCCGGATACTCGCCTTTTTTGCGGCGCCGGCGTTTCTCGGCGGCACAGGTCTGGTCGTAGATCAGCACGGACACGCCCGGTACCTCGCGCAATTCGCGCTGCACCGCATCCATATCCTTGCGGTCGTGCAAGGTCAGGTGGGCGGGCAGGTTGCTGCGGTCGCTGTAGCGTGACAGATCTTCCGTGACCAGGGCGATGCGGGCGATGCCTTCGGCCGCCACCTGTTGCGCCATCATGGGCACGGTGATCAGGCCGTCCACCGGTTGGCCGCCCGTCATGGCGACGGCGTGGTTGTACAGAATCTTGTAGGTGATGTTGACCTTGGCCGCCTGTGCGGCGCGGATGGCCAGGTAGCCCGAATGGAAATAGGTGCCGTCGCCGAGGTTCTGGAACACGTGCGGCAATTCGGAAAACGCGGCTTGCCCGATCCATGGCGCGCCTTCGCCGCCCATGTGCGTGGTCAGCTTGTTCATTTCCGGGTAGATCGAGGTGGCCATCACGTGGCAGCCGATGCCGGCCAGCGCCAGGCTGCCATCGGGCACCTTGGTCGAGGTGTTGTGCGGGCAGCCGGAGCAGTAAAACGCGGGGCGGAACGGGGTATTCACGGCTTTCTTTAATACCGCATCCTTGGCGTCGAGGAAGCTCAGGCGCGCCTTGATCAGGTCGCAGGTGACGGGGTCGGAAATCAGGCGCGCGATGCGGCTGGCGATAACACGCGCCACTTGCGAGACGGAAAAATCCGCCTTCGAGGTGAGCAGCCATTCGCCGCGCGGCGCCACCCATTCGCCTTTTTCGTCGAACTTGCCGATGACGCGCGGGCGCACGTCGTCGCGCCAGTTGTACAGCTGCTCTTTTAATTGGTATTCGACGATCTGGCGCTTTTCTTCGACGACGAGAATCTCATCGAGACCTTGCGCAAACTCACGCACGCTGTCCGGTTCCAGCGGCCACGGCATGGCTACCTTGAACAGCCGCATGCCCACGTCGGCCGCCATCTGCTCGTCGATGCCCAGCTCTTCCAGCGCTTCGAGCACATCCAGATACGATTTGCCGGAGGCAATGATGCCCAGCTTGGCGTTCGGGCTGTTGATGGTGGTGTGGTTGAGCTTGTTTTCGCGCGCGTAGGCCAGGGCCGCATAGATCTTGTAATCCTGCATCAGCGCTTCCTGGTTGCGCGCCTGCTGGCCCAGCGGGATGCTCGACAGGCGCGCGTTCAGGCCGCCTTCGGGCATGACGAAGTCCTGCGGAATCTTGACTTCCACGCGGAACGGGTCGGCATCGATGGAGGCCGACGATTCGACCGTGTCGGCCAGCGCCTTGAAGGCCACGGTGCAGCCGGAAAAGCGCGACATGGCCCAGCCGTGGATGCCCAGGTCCAGGTATTCCTGCACATTGCATGGATACAGGACGGGGATCATCGAGGCGGAGAACAGATGGTCGGACTGGTGCGGCAGGGTCGATGAGTATGCGCCATGGTCGTCGCCGGCCACCAGCAGCACGCCGCCCAGTTTGGACGTGCCCGCATGGTTCATGTGCTTGAAGACATCGCCGCAGCGGTCCACGCCCGGGCCCTTGCCGTACCACATGGCGAACACGCCGTCGTACTTGGCCGGGCCGATCAGGTCCACCTGCTGCGAACCCCAGACGGCCGTGGCGGCCAAGTCTTCGTTGACGCCGGGCACGAACTGCACGTGGTGCGCTTCCAGCTGTTTTTTCGCTTTCCACAGGTTTTCATCGAGGCCGCCCAGGGGCGAGCCGCGGTAGCCGGAAATGAAACCGGCCGTGTTGAGGCCTGCAGCCTGGTCGCGCAAGCGCTGCATCATGGGCAGGCGCACGAGGGCCTGGATGCCGGACAGGAAGATGGCACCGGAAGTGGCCGTGTATTTGTCGTCGAGGCTGACGGTGGTCAAACGGGATGTGTCGGGGGGCGTCGATGGCGCGGCACCGGCGTTTCTAGCGAACGCTGCGGAGCCGTTTTCCGTGGTCACGGACATGGCTGTCTCCAAAAGGGTGTTTCAGATGACGGCTGTACAAGCGACGCGCCCGGTAAGGCGCGCACTGTGCAGACGGGATTGCCGCGTGTGGGCGGCACATAACTAGTTTAAATTTAAAATAGTTAATGTCGTCAGTGTAGAACGACCGCGGGGAAGGGGCAAATACGCTTTGACGATGGGGGTATAAGAAATACTTATGCCATAGGTGGCAGCACATGCGCCCCCACCCAGCGTCCGCTGCCGCACAGTTCGGCGGCCACTTGCAGCACGAGGTTTTTCACGGCGTTGCCGGCATTGGTGAGGGGAATGTTTTTCGAGGCGCACAGGGCCACTGTGCGCGATAGCACGGGGCTGTGGAGGGTGTAGCTGCGCATGGCGCCGCTGTCCAGTTCGGCCAGCAGCGGGGCTGCCGGCAGGATGGTGGCACCCATGCCGGCCAGGATGGCCGATTTCAGGATGGCGATTGAGTTGATCTCGATCACGTTCGCCGTCTCCAGGCCCAGTTCGCGGGCGCGGCTGTCGATGCGGGGGCGCACGCCATGCTGCAGGCCCGGCAGGATCAGGGTGGCGCTCAATGCCTGCGCGAATGACAGCGCCGTGCCCGGGGGCGCGAACGGCGAATCGCTGCGGCAGATAAAACGCATCTCTTCCTCCACCAGGGGGCAGCAGGAAAACGGCGTCAGCTGGCCATCGTCGAACAGCACGGCCAGGTTGATGCGGCCCGATTTGAGCTGTGCATTGAGGTTGCCCGTGATTTCTTCCGTCAGTTGCAGGGTGATCTCGGGATAGCGTTCGCGCGCGGCCAGCAGCAGCGGCAGGGCCAGGGCGCCGGAGATACTGTGCGGCAAGCCCAAGGTGACATTGCCGGACGGCCGCGTGGCGCTTTGCGTGACGGCCGAGCGGGCGTCCGCCACCTGTTTCAGGATCGCTTGCGCATGTTCGTAAAACACCTTGCCCGCATCCGTGCTGAGCACGCCCTGGGCCGAGCGGTGCAGCAGCTGCACGCCCAGTTCCTCTTCCAGCTGGCGCAACTGCTGCGTCAGGGCCGGCTGCGCCACGTGCAGGATCAGGGCCGCGCGCGACAGCGAGCCGTGGTCGACGATGGCGACAAAGTAGCGTAATTGGCGCAGTTCCATGGGTCCCAATAGCGATGCGGTGAGCGGAAAAAACAGGGTGTTGCGCCGCAGCGCCGAACGCGGCCAGCAGAATAATAGTTTGTTATACTCATTCTAGCGCCTTCGGTGCTCCAGCCGCGTATTTGTGGGATGACAGCATGCTCAAGAAAGTTGATTCGTCTCAATTAAAAGTGGGCATGTACATTCATGACCTCAGCTGCGACTGGATGACGCATCCGTTCGTGCGCAACCGTTTTCTGTTGCGCAGCGACGATGAAATCCGCAAGATCGTGCAGGCCGGCATCCACGACGTGGTGATCGACAGCGGCAAGGGCCTCGACGTGCAGGATGCGCCCACCGTGGCGCAGGCGCGCGCCGAGACCGAGCGCGAACTGGTGCAGATCGCCGCGGCGCCGCAGGTGGTCACGCGCGTGTCGTTGGGCATGGAACTGGCGCGCGCCGCGCAGGTGCGGCGCCAGGCCGCGAGCCTGGTACGCACGGTGATGGCCGACGTGCGCCTGGGCAAGGCGGTCGAGCTCGACCGCGTGCAGCACACGGTGCAAGATATTACCGAATCGATCCTGCGCAATCCCGGCGCCCTCGTCGGCTTGTTGCGCATCAAGACCAAGGATGATTACACCTTCCTGCATTCCGTCAGCGTGTGCGCGCTGCTGGTGGCGTTTTGCCGCTCGCGCGGCATCGATGCGGCCACCACGCACCAGGCCGGCCTCGGTGGCTTGCTGCACGACACGGGCAAGGCGCTGGTGCCCGACAGCGTGCTGAACAAGCCGGGCCCCCTCACGTCCGAGGAATTTGCCCTGATCAAGCGCCATCCGCGCGATGGCTACGAGATTCTGCTGCAGTCGCCCGAGCTGGGCGCCATTCCGCTCGACATCGCCTTGCACCACCACGAGCGGCGCGACGGCAGCGGCTATCCGGACCAGCTGGCCGGCGACGCCATCAGCGAGCTGGCGCAGATGGCCGCCATCGTCGACGTGTACGACGCGCTGACGTCGGACCGCAGCTATCACAAGGGCATTCCCGCCGCCGAAGCCCTGCGCAAGATTTATGAATGGAGCAAATTCCATTTCAACCCCGTGTTCGCGCAGGATTTCATGCGCTGCGTGGGCATCTATCCGGTGGGCACCATGGTGATGCTGGAATCGGGCCGCCTGGCCGTCGTCGTCGAGGCGCACGAAAGCAATCTGCTGGCGCCGAAAGTGAATGTGTTTTTCAGTACGAAGAGCAAGACCTACATCAAGCCCGAGACGGTGGACCTGTCGCGCGGCTTCGGCTTCGGCGGCGCCGACAAGATCGTCGGCCATGAGTCGGCGGCCAAGTGGCAGGTCGATCCCATGCGTTTTATTTCGCTGGCGGATGCCTAGAAAAATTCTGCGGTGTCGTTCGAGGTAATGGTCGTTAATAAACCTTTCGCTACCAGCTCATCGTAGTGGCAAGCCAGGTTGCGGCCATGGCTCTTGGCGTAATACAAGGCCTGGTCGGCGCGGCCGAGGATGATGACGGGCGCCTCGTAGGCGTTGATGCTGACGAAGCCCACGCTGACGGTCACTCTGCCCACTTGCGGGAAGTCGTGCGCCTCGACATTGGTGCGGAAGCGGTCGATGATTTTCTGCGCATTTTCCAGGGTGATCGAGCGCAGCAGCACGACGAATTCCTCGCCGCCGAAGCGGAAGATGCGGTCTTGCGAGCGAAACGACGATTGCAGCTGGTTGGCGATCAGGATCAGCACTTCATCGCCATACAGGTGGCCAAACTTATCGTTGACCAATTTAAAATGATCGACGTCGATCACGGCCAGCCATTGCCGTTCCGTGTCCGTATGGTGGCGCCGCTCTTCGTCGGCGGGACGCGGCTTGTCCGCTTCCGGTTCGCCGCGGCTGTGCAGGATTTTCGCCAGCTGGTCGTCGAAGGTCTTGCGGTTCAACAGACCGGTGAGCGAATCGCGTTCGCTGTAGTCGAGCAGGTTCTGGAAATTGCGGTACACGCTGACGATGCCGCCGATCACCTGGATGGTGGCACCCGTGTATGGCGTGGGGTTGGTGATTTCCAGGCAGGTGGTGACCTGGTCGCCGATCCAGATGGGCAGCCACAGCAGGTGGCGGCCATCGGCGCACAGGGTGTCGGCGCTCGCTTCATGGCGCTTGATGCAGGCGGCCAGGGCCGGGTAGTCGGACAGCGGTTCGCCCGGCAGGGTCGGGTCGGTATGCTCTTCCATGCGGGCCACGCTGCCCGCCACGATGATGGCCCGCGACCGCACGAACACCTGGCCACGCACGGTGGTCAGGGCCAGCACACGGGTCTGCGACGCGGCAGCGAGTTCCTGGACCGCCGAGATCACGGAAATGTCGAGCATCGTGTGGTCGCGGTGCCCGGTCATGTCCACCATGTGTTTCAGTAGGGAATCCATTGTCGTTCTCTGGAAAGTAGTCACACAAGTGTCGTCATACCAGCATTGCATCAAGCAAGAGCATGTTCGCGTCCGTCTACAAGAAGCCAAGATTTATTTGGTGGCATGACGCTCTGTACCGCCGGGCGAGAGGCCTTTCCAAAGAAGAGCTAAGCAGGATAATGTCTTTTTGCCTAATAGGCAATTAACGTATGCAATATTTCATGTAAATACATGAGATTCAAGCACTACATTGCAAAAAACTTGCCCTGACGAAGGCTTTCAATCCGGATCGCAACATTTGTTTGCGCCAGCCGCCATGTCGACAAGGTTTGATAATTTCCATGTGGAAACTTGTGGCGCGTCAATTTGCCAAAATGTGGACGCTTTATAGTCAATGCAATGGCGCAGAAATTTACGGCAGGAAACATATTAGCAGGAAAGGGCAATGTTTCACACCCGATTGCGCCAGGGACTTGTGATTCACTTTTGGGAGCTTGTCATGCATACCTTCCTGTCGGCAGTACAGCAGTTTGTCAAGGATGAGGATGGCATTACGGCAATCGAATACGGCCTGATTGCGGCCTTGATGGCCACCGCCATCACGGCCGGATTCTTGCTGATCAAGACCAACTTGCTGGCCGTCCTCACCGACATCTCGTCGAACCTGGTGTTGACGCCCTAAGCGGGTGCCCGCTGCTGGCCGGCCGGCAGCGGGTTTTCTTCGGGAGGTGTGCCATGCCTGCGACTGCCTTGTGCGACCTGCTGTTGCTGTGCTTCGTGACGGGGGCCGCCGTCAGTGATCTGATCCAACGCAAGATTCCGAATTGGCTGGTGCTGGCCGGCATGCTCGCCGCGCTGGCGCTGCATTTGTGGCTGTGGCCACACCGCGTGCCGCAGCTGGTGCTGGGCGGCATGGCGACGGGCTTCTTCCTGTTCCTGCCTCTCTATGTGCTGCGCGGCATGGCCGCCGGCGACGTCAAGCTGATCGCCATGGTGGGCACCTTTGCCGGTCCCTGGCCCGTGCTGCAGATCTGTTTCGCCACGTTTGTCCTGGGCGGCCTGATGGCCGTGCTGATGATCACGTACCAGGGCAAGTGGCGCGCCTGCCTCGGCAATCTGCGCCAGCTGCTGTGGCCGATGATCGCGCGCATGGCTGGCATTCCCCTGGCGCCGATCGCACTGGGCAGCCATACCAGCGTGGGCAACATGCCGTACGGACTGGCCATTGCCCTGGGCTGCCTGGTGGTGCAAGGGCAGCATTATTTCTGATTGGCATTCATTGCTCTGAATCAATGGGCGCCAGAGCCCGCTCGCTAGAATGAATTCTGTTCAATGCAGTCTTAACCGGCTAGGAGACGCAGCATGACCGAGGTCGACTATTCCATGAGCACCGACAGCGTTCCGCGCCCCGCCGATGCGAACCTGATGCCGCCCTTGCCGCCGCAGCCGAAGAGCTTGCGTGAAACGGGGCTGGAACGGCCGCTGGTCGTCGAACTGATTGCCAAGTTGATGTTTGTGGGCGGCAAGACGCATCTGTCCGTGCTGACGACGCGCTTGCGCCTGTCGATCAATGTCTTGCGCGAAGTGCTCGATTTCATGGTGACGGAGCAGATGGCCGAAGTGGCCTGGCGCGGCGAATCCGACATCGACGTGCAGTACCAGCTGACGGGCGCCGGCAAGCAGCGCGCCAGCGCTTTTCTTGAACGCTGCGCGTATATCGGCGCCGCCCCCGTCACCCTGGAAGCGTACCGCGCCATGGTGGCGCGCCAGTCGTGGCTGGCGCAGGAACAGCGTGTCGGCAGCGATGACCTGGCCGCCGTGCTCGGCGGCGCCCATGCGGGGCCGGGCATGCTCGATGTGGTCGGCGCGGCCCTGCATTCGGGGCGCTCGCTGCTGCTGTACGGTCCGCCCGGCAGCGGCAAGTCGACCTTGGCGCTGCAGCTGGGACAATTGCTGCACGGGCTGGTCGCCGTGCCCTACGCCATCGTCGTCGGCCATGACATCATCCAGTTGTACGATCCGGCGCAGCACCTGCCGCCCGCGCCGCAGCACGTCAGCCACGCGCGCCAGGCGCTGGAGCGGCGTAGCACGGATATCCGCTGGGTGCTGTGCCAGCGTCCCGTGATCCATGTGGGCGCCGAGCTCGACGCCGGCACGCTGGAGCTGCGCCTCGACGCCAGCGGCGGCTGCTACCAGGCGCCGCCCCATGTACGGGCCAACAACGGCATGCTGATCATCGACGACCTGGGCCGCCAGCGCCTGGGCGCGCAAGAACTGCTGACGCGGCTGATGCAGCCGCTGGCACGGGGCAGCGACCAGCTGGGCTTGCCCGGCGGCGTGCAGATCAGCGTGCCCTTCGATAACGCCCTCGTGCTGGCCACGAATGTGCCGCCGGGCGAGCTGTTCGATCCTGCCTTGCTGCGCCGCATCGGCTACAAGGTGCAGGTGGGGCCGCTGGCCGAGAACGCCTATCGCGCCTTGTTCCGCCAGCAATGCCGCCTGGCCGGCATGACTATTGATGAGTTGGCCCTGAACCATCTGCTGCAGCTGCATGGCGCGCAGGGGCGGCCCTTGCTGGCCAGCTATCCGCAGGAATTGCTGGCGCGCATAGGCGACTTCGCCGGCTTTGCCGGCAGCGAGGCGCGCCTGACGGTGGGCGCCCTGGAGCAGGCCTGGAGCAGCCTGTTTGCCAGTTGCGATATGCCGGCCGCCAGCCTGTGCGAGCGCATCGCATGAAAAACCGTCGCGCCCTGCTGATGATGGGCCTGGCCGTGGTGCTGGGGCTGCTGGCCGTGCTGCTGGCCTCGCACTGGCTGCTGCGCCAGACGCCGGCCGGCAAGGGCAAGATCGTCGTCGCCTCCAGCGATGTCAACCTGGGCCAGCGCCTGACGCCAGAGATGCTGCGCCTGGCCGAATGGCCGGCGGAAAGCTTGCCGCAAGGCGCGTTGCAAGACCCGGCGAAACTGGCGGGGCGGGTGCTGAAAACCAGCGTGCTGCGCGGCGAGCCGCTGAGCGAAGCCAAGCTGGCGCCCGTGGGGACGTTGGGCGGCCTGTCGGCCCTGATCACGGAAGGGCGGCGCGCCATCACCGTGCGTGTCAACGACGTGATCGGCGTGGCCGGCTTCGCCTTGCCGGGCAATTATGTCGACATCATCGTGAGTACCCAGCAGGATGCTGGCGACCGCGCGTTTCCGCAAAGCCGCAATATTTCCAAGATCGTGCTCGAACGCATCCTCGTGCTGGCCGTGGCGCAGGAAGTGGGACGCGACGAGACCAAGCCGCGCGTGGTCAATGCCGTAACCCTGGAAGTGACGCCGGAACAGGCGGAAAACCTGGACCTGGCGCGCAGCGTGGGCAGCCTGTCGCTGGTGCTGCGCAACCAGGTCGACCCGCAGCCGGGCGTGACGGCGGGTGCCACCAAGCTGACCCTGCTGGGCGGCCCGCATGAAGCCGAGCCTGTTCCTGCGGACGCCTCCGCCGCCGCGCCCGTGTTGGCCGTGGCGCCGCGTCGCGTGCGCGTGGCGAAGGCGCCGCCGGAACCGAAGCGCCAGTGCAGCGGCGTCATCGATGGGACGCGCCAGTCGCGCGAATGTTTTTAGCCTTGTTGCCTTGATCAACCATGGACACGCTCATGAACCGCGCCCTGCTGACACTGTGCTGCCTGCTGTTGCCGCTTGCCGGCGCGGCAGCCGATCCTGGCCCCCGCTGCGGCGGCGAAGCGGCGACACCGGGCAACTTGCAGCTGCAGGTGGGCAAGTCGAGCATGTTGCACCTGCCCGAGGCGGTGCTGGCCCGCAGCGTCGGCAATCCGGCCATGCTGCAAGCCATGCTGGTCGCACCCGACACCTTGTATGTGGTCGGTGTTGACGTGGGCAGCACGAATATGATCATCCAGGGCAGGAGCGGCGTGTGCAGCGTGGTGAACGTCAGTGTCAGCATGGACCCGTCCGGCCTGCAAGCAACCCTGGCGGCCCTGATGCCGGAAGAAAAAGCCATCCGCGTGACGGCCGTGGCCGATACCCTGGTGCTGTCGGGCACGGTGCAGGATGCGGGCGCCGTGCTGCGCGCCGTCGAGCTGGCGCATGCGTATGTGCGCCGCGCCACCGCACCGCTGGCGCTGCCCAAGCCAGCCGATGGCGCCGCCTTGCCGCTCGCGGCCGCTGCACCCGGCGGCGCGGGCAGCGCGAACAGCCGCGTCATCAATATGCTCGACGTCAGCGCGCCGCAGCAGGTGATGCTGGCCGTGCAGATCGCCGAAGTGTCGAAGTCGCTGCTGGAACGGCTGGAAGTGGGCGCCACCCTGCGCTTCGCTTCCGGCAGCTGGGCCACCACCTTGCTGTCGAATTTCTTGAGCGGCACGGCCAACGGCTTGCTCGATGTGCGCAAGTCGAATGGCCAGCAGCTGACCATCGAGGCGCAGAAACAGGATGGCCTGGTGCGCATCCTGGCCGAGCCGACGGTGATGGCGATCAGCGGACAGGAGGGCAGTTTTCTGGCCGGCGGCAAGATCTTCATTCCCGTCGGCCAGGACAACAACAAGATTACGCTGGAAGAGCGCGAGTATGGCGTCGGCCTGCGATTTACCCCCACCGTGCTGTCGGGCGGGCGCATCAATTTGAAGGTGGCGCCGGAAGTGTCGGAACTGTCGCGCGAAGGCGTCGGCATTTCCGCCGCCGGCGTCAGTGGACGTTCTATTTTGCCCGTCATCACCACGCGGCGCGCCTCGACCACGGTGCAGCTGTATGACGGCCAGAGCTATGCCATCGGTGGCTTGATCAAGAACAACCAGGTGAGCAACATCACGGGCTTGCCCTGGCTGAGCGAACTGCCCATCCTCGGCGCGCTGTTTCGCAGCACGGATTTCCAGCATGACCGCACGGAATTGTTGTTTGTCATTACCGCGCACCTGGTGAAACCCTTGCCGGCCGATGTCGTGTTGCCGACGGCGCAGCTGGCGCCGCCTTCGCGCACGGACTTGATGTTGCGCGGCAAGATGGAAGCGACCTTGCCGCCGGTGTCGCCGTCCGTGCCGCCACCGCGCGCGGCCAACGGCTTCGAGTTGAAATGAGACGGGGAGACACGCCATGCCGAATTCGCTCCTGATATGGCTGCGCCGCCTGGCCGCGCTGACCCTGGCGCTGCAACTGGCAGCCTGCGCGCACAGCAGCAGCACGCCGCGGCTGGACCCGCGCTTCGGCGACGCCGTGCGCCTGGCCATGGCGCAGCAGGTGCGCGATCCGGCCAGCGCGGACAATCGCACGCCGGCCGATGGCCTCGACGGCCCCAGCGCGCACGCCGTCATGCAGCGCTACCGCGCCTCGTTCGCCGAACCGAACGGCCAGACGCCGCAGCCGGTGCAGTTCATGCTGGGAGGCGCCAATGGCAAATAGACGCCAGCGCGAACACGGGGCGATGCTGATCGCCTTTTCTATCCTGCTTATCCTGGTGCTGGGCTTTATCGGCCTGGCGCTCGACGTGGGACAGGTCATCGGCCGCAAGACGGAATTGCAGAACCTGGCCGACAACGCGGCGCTGGCGGCGGCGGCCGAACTGGTGGGCACGCCCGAAGGCTTGCTCGCTGCCGTGGACAAAGCCCAGCACAGTGCGGCCGACAAGAGCGCGTGGCGGCGCCGCATGCAGGGCGCGATCCTGTCGGACGCCAGCATCCGCTTCGCCAGCGCGCCCGGCGCGCCCGCCAGCGAATGGCATGCGGCGGGCGCCGTGCCCGACGCCGCCACGGCGCTGTTCGTGCGCGTCGATACGCAGGCCAATGCACCGTCGCTGGGGCGGGTGGCGACGGCGTTCCTGGGCGCCTTGTCGCCGGCGCTGCGCACCCTGGACACGGGGGCGCGCGCCGTGGCGGGACGTACCAGCCTGAACCTGACGCCGCTGGCCGTGTGCGCGCTGTCGGCCAGCGCGGCCAGCCCGCGCACGAATGCGGCGCTGCTGCCGGCCGTCGAGCTGCTGGAATATGGTTTTCGCCGTGGCGTGGCGTATAACCTGTTGAAACTCAATCCGCACGGTCCGGCGGCCGAACATTTCGTGCTCAATCCCTTGGGCCAGCCCGGTGTGGTGGGCTCGTCGCTGCAGGTCGGCGAGTCCAGCGTGCTGCCGTTTGTGTGCAGCGGCACGGTGCTGTACCCGCGCATCGGCGGCGCGCAAGTGCATGTGCACCGGCCGTTTCCCGCCGCCTTGTGGCCGGCATTCAACGCGCGCTTCAACCTGCATGCGGGCAGCGGCTGTCATCCCGTCACGGCGCCGCCCGACACGAATATCCGCGCCTATCCGAATACGGCCACGAACTGGTGGATGACGAACACGCCCGACGCGCCGAGCGCCCTGAGCACCGGCAATCCGCTGCTGTCCGTGGCCGATCCGGAATCGAACGCGACGCCGCCTGCCGTTGGCAGTTACGGCCCGCTGTGGTCGTTTGGCAAGGCGGTCAAGTACAGCAGTGTGAAGCCGGCCGGCGGCTACGTGCCGTTTGCCACCAGCGACTGGACCAAGCTGTATCCGGCCAGCCCTGCCGCGCCTGCCGCCAAGCCCGGCTATCCTGCCACGCCGCCCTACCAGACGCTGGCTTACCAGATGGCGCCGACCGGCAATACGGGCGTGGCGCAGCGGCGCCTGCTGCATATCGCCCTGCTGGCCTGCCCTGTGCCGGCCGGCAGCGATGTCCTGGCGCAGGTGCGGGGCATCGGCCGCTTCTTCATGACGGCGCCGGCCAGCAATGGCGTGTTGAGCGCCGAATTTGACGGCCTCGTGGCCGAGGGCGCGTTGGCGGGCCCTGCGGAGCTGCTGCAATGAGGCCGCCCTGCCGCGCGCCCCGCCGCCAGGAGGGTGTCGCCGCCATCGAGCTGGCGCTGATCCTGCTGTTTTTCATGGCGCTGCTGCCTTTCGTGCTGCTGTTCGGCCGCGCGCTGCTGGTGTACACGGCCCTGCAAAAAAGTACGCACGATGCGGCGCGCTACCTGGCCACCATGCCGCTGTCGCAGATGGCCAGGGGCGACACGGCGAACCAGGGTGCCGTGTTTGCCCGGCAGATGGTGGTCGATGCCATGGCGGAAAGCTGGCCGGCCATGCAGCCATACCTGATCAGCGTGGAATGCGTGTATGCCGACGATTCTTACAGCTGCGGCACGTATGCGGCGGCGCCGCTGCAGGTGCGCATCAAGTTGTCCGTCGACATGCCGGTGGATTTCCTGCCCGAACTGACCCGCAAGTGGCTGCCGCAGCTGGCACCGATCCCGCTGCGCGCCAATGCGACATTACGCTATGTTAATTAACCTGCGCCCCCGCCGGCAGCGCCAGGGCGGCGTCTTCGCCGTTGAGTTCGCCATGCTGGCGCTGTTGTTCTTTCTCTTCCTGTTCGCCATGCTGGAAGTGGCGCGCGCCGTGTATCTATGGAATATGGTGCACGAGATTACCCGGCGTGCCGCGCGCGGCGCCGCCGTTACCGATTTCAGCAATGCAAGTGCGCTGCAGGCCGTGCGCGCGCAAGCCGTGCTGCGCGCCGCGCCTGGCGTGCTGCCGCTGGGCGGCGGCATCAGCGACGCGTATGTGCGCATCGATTACCTGTCGCAGTCCAGCGGCGGCGCCGCGCTGGCGGCATTGCCGGTGACGGTGATGCCCGGTTGTCCGCAGCGCAACCGCATCAATTGCCTGGACGATCCGCATGGCGCCAGCTGCATCCGTTTCGTGCGCGCGCGCCTGTGCGTGCCCGGCGATGGCGGACGCTGCGAGAGCGTGCCGTACCGGCCCATCCTGCCGCTGCTGGCAGTGATGTTTCCTTCCGGCGCAGGCGCCGTGCGCCTGCCCAACGGCGCCACCATGGCGGTGGCCGAGTCGCTGGGTTATCCGGACAATCCCGGTTTTTGTCCTTGAGCGCCACTTGGCGGCGCAGCCGACTGTGTAGACCTGAAAGAAGCGAGGAAGTGCGATGAAAGCCCTGATGATTAGCCGCGACGCCAGCTTGCACGATGAAATTGCCGCGCAGGGGGCGGCCCGCATGCCCGTGCTGCGGCTGTTGGAACGGCGCAGCGGCCTGCGCGACGCCGTCGAGCGCATGCTGCCGGAAGCGCCGGAACTGGTGATCGTCGACGCCAGCGGTATCGATGCCGATGAAGCCGACCTGCTCGAGCGCCTGGCGCGCCAGTATCCGCTGGCGGTGCTGATGCTGCTCACGCGCGGACAGCAGCAGGATGTGCTCATCCGCGCCATGCGCGCCGGCATGCGCGAAGTGCTGCAGCTGCCGCTGGTGCACAAGGCCTTTCACGAGGCGATGGACAGGGTGGATATCCAGGCCGGCGTGACGCAGATGCGCGACGGTAAAGTGCTCGCCTTCATCTCGTGCAAGGGCGGCAGCGGCGCCACTTTTTTGTCGACGAATTTTTCTTACGCGCTAGCCAGCCTGGCCGGCTGCAAGGTGCTGCTGATCGACCTGCACGGCCAGTTCGGCGACGCCACCCTGTATGTTTCGGACCAGAAGCCGGCGATGACACTGTCCGACATCTGCGCCCAGATCGCGCGCATGGACGGCGCCTTCCTCGCCTCGTGCCTGGTGCACGTGACGCCGAACTTCGGCGTGCTGGCGGCGGCCGACGACCCCGCGCACCAGGTCGACATGCAGCCCGAGCACATGGACCGCATCCTGGCCGTGGCACGCCAGCACTACGACTACATCGTGCTCGACGTGGGACGCCAGATCGATGCGCAGTCGCTGCGCGCGCTCGATAACGCCGACGCCATCTATCCGGTGCTGCAGCTGGCCTTGCCCGACATCCGCGACGGGCGGCGCCTGCTCGACATTTTCCGCTCGCTCGGCTATCCGGGCGAGCGTCTGCGCCTGATCGTCAACCGCTATGAAAAGGGCGGGCGCCTGCGCCTGGCGGACCTGGAGCAGGCGCTGGGCGCGGAAGTGGTGCACACGGTGCCCAACGATTACATTGCCGCCACCGATTCCGTCAATCAGGGCATCCCGCTGCTGCAGCTGTCGCGCACCAGCGCCGTGGCGCGCAGCCTGGCCGAGCTGGTGGAACTGGTGACGGCGCGCCGCGTGACGGAAAGCCGCGGCCTGTTCGACCGCCTGTTCAGCCGCAGCGAGGCGTGACGGGGCGGCAGGTGGAGTACGACAAGGCTCCCGCCGGGAGCCATCATGGGAGCCGAGATGACTTTACGCGAACGCTTGGCGGCAAATGAAACGGTGCGCCCCGCCAGCAATGGACAAGGCGCGCTGGCGCTGCACGCCTACCAGGAACTGAAAAAAACCATGCACCAGACGATACTCGACCGTATCGACCTGGAACGCTTGAAACGCCTGACGGCGGAGCAGTTCAAGCACGAGCTGGCGCTGCTGGTGCAGCGCGTGATCGAGGAAGAGCGCATCGTCCTCAACCAGCACGAGCGGCACAGCCTGGTGCTCGACATCCAGCATGAGATGCTGGGCTTTGGTCCGCTCGAACCCCTGCTGGCCGATGCCAGCGTATCCGACATCCTCGTCAATACCTGCGACAAGGTGTACGTGGAGCGGGGCGGGCGGCTGCAGCTGACGGACGTGACCTTCCACGACAATGCGCACCTGATGAAGATCATCGAAAAGATCGTCTCGCGCGTGGGACGGCGCGTCGATGAATCGAGCCCGATGGTCGACGCGCGCCTGCCCGACGGTTCGCGCGTAAATGCCATCATTCCGCCGCTGGCCGTCGATGGTCCGATTTTATCGATCCGGCGCTTCGCCGTGCAGCCCCTGACGATCGCCAACCTGCTCGACTACAAAAGCCTGACGCCGCCCATGGTGCAGGTGCTGCAGGCGCTGGGCCAGGCCAAGATCAATATCCTGATCTCGGGCGGCACGGGCAGCGGCAAGACGACCCTGCTCAACGTGCTGTCCGGTTTCATTCCCGGCAGCGAGCGCATCGTCACCATCGAGGATGCGGCCGAACTGGCACTGCGCCAGCCGCACGTGGTACGGCTGGAAACGCGCCCGCCGAATATCGAAGGCAAGGGGGAAGTGAGCCAGCGCGCGCTGGTGCGCAATGCGCTGCGCATGCGGCCCGACCGCATCATCCTGGGCGAGGTGCGTGGCGCGGAGGCGCTCGACATGCTGCAGGCGATGAACACGGGCCATGAAGGTTCGCTGGCGACCATCCATTCGAACACGGCGCGCGACGCGCTGGCGCGGCTGGAAAACATGGTCGGCATGGCCAACGTGAACCTGACGCCGCGCGCCACGCGCCAGCAGATCTGTTCCGCCGTGACGGTGGTGATGCAAGTGTCGCGCCTGACGGATGGTGCGCGCAAGCTGGTCAGCCTGCAGGAGGTGACGGGGATGGAAGGCGACATCATCGCCATGCATGAAATCTTTCGCTTCGAGCAGACGGGCGTCGATGCCGATGGCAAGGTGCAGGGCCACTTTTGCGCCACGGGCGTGCGGCCCCGCTTTACGGAGCGCCTGCGCATGTTCGGTGCGCCGGTGCCGGACACGGTGTTCGACCCGGACCGAATTTATGAGTAAGGGGGAGGGATCATGGACCTGGTGTTCTACGGCTTTGCCGTGCTGCTGTTCGCCGCCTGCATTCTGATGGTGGAAGGGGCCTGGCTGTGGTGGTCGGGCACGCATGGCAGCGCGGCGCGGCGCATCAACCGGCGCTTGCGGCTGATGGCGGCGCGCGGTGAGGCGGGCGGCGAGCGCGTCTCCATCCTCAAGCAGCGCCGCTATGCGCGTTCGCCCGGCCTGGAGCGGCTGCTGCGGCGCATGCCGCAGGCGGCGCGGCTGGACCATTTGCTGCTGCAATCGGGCTTGTCCTGGTCGGTGGCGCAATTCCTGGGCGGCAGCGGCGCCTTGCTGCTGGCGGCCTTGCTGCTGTTGGCGGCCTGGTCCATGCCCTTGCCCGGCGCCTTGCTGCTGCTGTCCTGTGCCGTGAGCGCACCGTGTTTGCTCGTGCTGCGCGCGCGCGCCGCGCGGCTGAAAAAGATCGAGGCGCAACTGCCGGAAGCGGCCGATTTCCTGGCCCGCGCGCTGCGCGCCGGGCACTCGTTTTCGAACGTGCTGCAGATGGTGGGGGATGAACTCAATGAGCCGATCAGCGGCGAATTCAGGACGGCGCACGAAGAGATCAATTACGGCGTGCCGATGAACGAGGCGCTGCAAAATCTGGCCGCGCGCATACCGCTGACGGACTTGCGCTACCTCGTCATCGCCGTGCTGGTGCAGCGCGAATCGGGCGGCAACCTGGCCGAGGTGCTGGTCAGCATCGCGCGCATCATCCGCGCCCGTTTGAAATTGCTGGGGCAGGTGCGCGTGCTGTCGGCCGAGGGGCGCATGTCGGCCTGGGTGCTGGGCCTGATGCCGGTGGTGATGATCGGTGTCATGGCCCTGGTCAACCCGCAATACATCCGCCTGCTGTGGACCGATCCCAGCGGCATCAAACTGTTGTGGTACGCGGCCGGCATGGTGGCGCTGGGCGTGGTCTGGATGCGCAATGTGATCCGCATCCGCATATAACGTGGAGAAAACGCCATGACCGGCCCACAACTGCTGTTTTTGTTGATCGTCTTTGCCGTGGTGGTGGCGCTGGCCCTGCTGGCGTGGCTGATCTTCTGTCCCGGTACCTTGCGCCAGCGTCTGTTCGGCGCCACGGCGTCGGCTGCCAGCGAGGCGGTGGCCGATACTGGCTGGGTCGAGCGCGTGGTGCGCGTGGCGCAGCCGTTCAGCAAGCTGTCGCTGCCGGAAGAGGGCTGGGAGCGCTCGCCGCTGCGCACGCGTTTCATGAACGCGGGCTGGCGCCAGGCGAGCGCGCCGGCCCTGTACTTTGCGGCGAAAAGCTTGCTGGCCCTGCTGTTTCCCACCGTGCTGGGCCTGTATGCGGCCAGCGCCATGGCGGCGCAGCTGCGCAGCGTGCTGCTGTTGCTGCTGTGCGTCAGCGCCACCATCGGCTATTACCTGCCCAACCTGGTGCTGGCCAGCACGGCCAAGCGGCGCCAGCGTGACATTTTCGAAAACATCCCCGATGCGCTCGACTTGCTGACCGTGTGCGTGGAAGCGGGTCTGAGCCTGGAGCGCGCGCTGGTGAAGGTGTCGGGCGAGATCCACATCAAAAGCGTGGTACTGGCGCAGGAATTGCAGCTGGTGCTGATGGAAATGCGCGCCGGTTTTTCCAAGGAAAAGGCGCTGCGCAACCTGGCCTTGCGCAGCGGCGTGGAAGACGTCGATACCCTGGTCGCCATGCTGATCCAGTCGGAACGCTTCGGCACCAGCATGGGCGATTCGCTGCGCGTGCATTCGGAAAACCTGCGCGGCAAGCGCAGCCTGCTGGCCGAGGAGGCGGCGGCGAAGATCGCGTTAAAACTGCTGTTCCCGCTGATTTTTTGCGTCTTTCCCACCCTGATGCTGGTGCTGATGGGGCCGGCCGTGATCGAAGTCTATCGCGTGCTCGTGCCGGCCATGGCCAGCCGCTGAAAGGAGTCACCATGCGCTTGACGATATCCCGCCTGGCCGCCGCCTGCGCCTGTCTGGGCCTGGCCGCCTGTACTACGCAGCTGGCCCATGCACCGGCGCCGCAGTGGCCTGATGCCGATGCCGCCTATGCGGCGGGGCGCCAGCATGTCGAGCGGGGCGACCTGCCCGCGGCGCAAGCGGCTTATGAACAAGCCTTGCGCCATGCGCCGCGCCACGTGAACGCGCGCAACGGACTGGCCGTGCTGCACGCGCAGCGGGGCGAGCATGACGCGGCGATCGCCCATTGGCTGGCCTTGACGCAGGAAGCGGGTGCACGGCAGCCGCAGCAGGCCTATCTGTTCAGCAATCTCGGCCACGCCTATTATTTAAGCGGACGCGACGCGCAAGCCTTGCCCGTGCTGGAACAGGCGTGCCTGCTCGATCCGCTCAATGCGCTGGCCTGGCAGCACCTGGCACAGGTACTGGAACGGCTGGGACAGTATGAGCGCGCCGCCGTCATGCGGCGCCAGGCGGCCAGCTTGCAGGAGCACGACGTGCGGCGCGATCTGGCCTTGTTGCGCGGCGAGGCAGCGCCGCAGGGCGTGCCCGCGCCGGTGCCCGATGTGCCCGCCATGGCGCGCGTGGAGATCACGCAGAGCGATGGCATGGCCCGCCTGAGACGCGTGCCGGCGGCGGTGCGCAGCCTGACCGTTAGCCCATTGGTGCCGGCTGCGCCTGTGGCTGGCACGCCGCGTCCGCGCCTGGAAATTGTCAACGGCAACGGCGTGCCGGGCCTGGCCGCCGCGCTGGCGCGCAGTCTGGCCGGTGCGCCCGTGCAGGTGGTGCGCCTGGCCAATGAAGCCAGCTTCCAGGTGGCGCGCACGCGCGTCGAATACCGGCCCGCGCAGGAACAGGCGGCGCGCCAGCTGGCCCGCCAACTCGGAACTCAGGTGCAGACCCAGGTGCAGACCCAGGCCGCCGACTGTCCCGCCAGCGAGCTGCGCCTGGTACTGGGGCGCGACTTGAGCGACCCCGCCATGCTGCACCGCTATTATCTGCAGCAATTGCAGCTGGCCCGCCAGGCGCTGGCACGGCTCGGTTAACACACATCGGCTGGCATAAAAACACGCGGCGCCTTTTGCGGGCGCCGCGTGTTTTTGAGCGTGCCAATGCTTATTTCGGCTGGCGGCGGCGCGTAAAGGCGAGGGCGGCCAATCCCGTCCCCAGCAGGAACAGGGTGCCGGGCTCCGGCACTTGCAAGGGATCGATGACGACGATATCGGTGCGCGTGGACTTGGAAAAATTCAAGGTGTAGCTGCCGGCGGGCAGGGCGAAATTTGAGGTCAGGGAAAACATCGCGAAGCCGTTCGTGAAGGCGCGCCCGGTGGCGGGGTCGTTGGTGCCGGCCGTCATGTTCAGGCTGAACGGGTCCAGGCTGCCAACCGTATGGTTGCCGTTGATGTCGCTGCCATTGCTGGCGTCGCCATCAGGCGCGAACTGGAAGATCACGCCGTCGGCGTTCGCATGCGACAGGCAGCCGGCGGGGCTGGCGGCATTGCACGAAATATTGAAGATATCCATGATCGACACGTTCGACTTGTCGCCCATGGTCGTCACATTGGCCAGCAGGTCGCGCCGTCCCATGAAGCTGAAGGTGATGAAGCCGGCGCTCGACAGGGTCAGGTTGACGGAACCGGTGAGGGTGTCGCCCGCCGTGGCCGTGGCGGCGCCGACCGTGTTGCGCTGCGCTTCCGACACGGCGCTCACGGTGGAGCCGCCCGCCGTGAGCATATTACCGAAAGCGTGTGCATCGCCGCGGGCGAACTCCAGGGTGGTACTGGGACTCGGTGCGTAGTGATTTTGCGGCAAGCCGCTGCAGCCGCCGCCCGAACACACTTGCAGCACATCGGCGTTGGCGGCCGGGCCCGTATTGACGGCGCGCGGATTGACGGCCACGCCGCCCTCGAAGAAGGCGCTGTCGCTTGCATTGCGGTTGGCGCCGGCCAGCGACAGCGCGCCGGCGCTGGTGGTGATGCGGAAATTGTTCAATTCGTTGACGGCCAGGCCGTACGCACCCGCCTGCGCCTGACCACTGGCCAGCAGACTTGCCGCCGCCAGTGCGCCCAGCCAACCCAGGGTCTTGTTTCGTGTGTGATCGACGTTCATCGCAGCCTCTTATCGTAGTCAGTCTCGGAAAATCCGGGGGATAAGGAGTCCAGAATGGCTTGCTTGGACTCATCTCGTAGACAGTGATAAGCAGCTTGCGTGCCACACAAAAAAAGCATATTGAATCAAACACTTGCGCAAAGCGGGCTGAGCTGGAGAGGGTAAAGTGTAAGAAAGGCCGACGCCACCTGGCGGGCAGCGCCGGCCAGCCTCAGGTAGCGCGATGATAGCCGAGGTGGCCACCGGAATTGCGCGCGCAACCGCAACCGATGCGCGCCACTTCCTCGCCTTCCGTCAATTTCCAATTGGTAATCGTCGTGTGCTGCCAGTCGATGTCGCTTTTCTTGACAGGCTTCACCGTCAACGTGCGGGCGGCCGCATCCGTGTACTCCATCAGCTCTTCGTCGTCTGCGATGTCGAAATGGCGGTGGATCAGGGAAATGCCGAAGCGGTCGAGCGCGCCATAGCGCTGCAGCACGTCGCGCAGTTCGCGAAAACAGGCCAGGTCGTCCGGCAGCAGCGGATGGACGGCGGAAATATCGGCGACGGGCTGCCATTGCATGGCGTGGATGTTCAGGCTGTGCATGATGTTCTCCTGTGCCCCTTGTCGCTAGCCCAGGCTGCCGGAGGGGCGCCGGCACGCCTGGCGAAATGCTCATCGTGGCCGCAACGCCGTTGCGGCGCTTGCGCCAGATCAAAGGTGCGGCACATCATGGCTTGCCCGGTAAAATAGGCCATGGCAAACAAAACCCCCACCTTCCCCGGCGCACGCACGGGCCGCGGCCAGGTCCTGGCCGTGCTGCTGTCGAACCGCGACCAGTCCGGCGCCGAACCGCTGCAAGGCCGCGTTTCGCTGGCCGCCATCGTGAAAGCGCTGAAACGCAAATACCACTGGCCGATCGAAACGCACAGTTTCCCCGCCAACACGCAGGACGGCCGCGCCAGCTGGGCGACCGTCTACAGCTTGCCGGACAAGGTGATTCAAGCCGCGCTGGACAACGGCGGGCGGGAGTGGCTGGAGAGCCGGGGAACGGTTGGGCGGCGGTGAATGCGCCGCGGTACGCTATTCGAGCCGGAAGCCGACCTTCAGCGTAACCTGGAAGTGCCCCACCTTGCCATCGACAATGTGCCCGCGCGACTCCGTCACTTCATACCAGTCCATATGTTTCACCGTCAGCGCCGCCTTGGCAATGGCATCGCGTATCGCCTGATCGCTGCTCTCGGTGGACGTGCCCACCAGTTCGATCAGCTTGTAAGTGTGTGCGGACATGATATTCCCCCAGGTAGGCAAGCCAGACATCGGGAGCCTGCATTGCGCAAGCACGTGCTCATCTTGCGCTTAAATGTGTTGGACGTCATTGCGCGGTGCAGCAATGAGGTACGAAAGCGGCTTACCTGGACAGTGACGCCTTTCGGAAAGAAAAAAGGGCTACCAGCCGAAGCGGGTAACCCTTTGATTTCCTACAAAATTCTGGTGCCGACTGCCGGTTTCGAACTGGCCACCTGATGATTACAAATCAACTGCTCTACCAAATGAGCTAAGTCGGCAAAAACTGCGCGTTGCAAATTATACGCTATTTAATGCGCGTCAGGGTCGGGCGGCCGCCTTTTTTTGGTGGCTCGTCGTCGCCGGGCGTGGCGTTGTCGCGTTGTTCGGGGGAGCTGGCCGGCACGGACGACAGGGTCGGGCCGCTGGCAGCGGGGGCGAGTACTGGCGGCGGCACGTCGGCCGAGGCGGGGCTGTCCGTCGGTTGCGCGTCGGGATCATCGTTGCCCAGCACGGGTTCGAAAGCCATGCCCTGGCCGTTTTCGTTGGCGTAGATGGCCATCACGTTGTCGACCGGCACGTAGATTTCGCGCGAGACGCCGCCAAAGCGGGCGTGGAAGCGGATGGCGTCGTTGTCCATCTTCAGGCCGCTGGTGGCGCCGAAGCTGATATTGAGCACGATTTCGCCCTTTTTCACGTATTCCATCGGTAC
Organism: Janthinobacterium sp. GW456P; assembly: GCF_002127655.1. Taxonomy (GTDB): domain Bacteria; phylum Pseudomonadota; class Gammaproteobacteria; order Burkholderiales; family Burkholderiaceae_D; genus Janthinobacterium. The sequence continues at coordinate 26,011 of NZ_NEHB01000020.1, read as the reverse complement.
CGTGGTGCGCGAATCGACTTTGACCGCGAGATAAGGCGTGTAGCCGCTGTCGGTGCACCACTCGTAGATGGCGCGCAGCATATAAGGTTTGGTTGAGATTTCAGACATGGTAGGCACGGTGAGGCGGGAGCGCCCCCGTCAGCATGAGGCGGGCGCACCGGTAATTCAATGAAACGATGGGACAACTCATTCGATAAAAGAACACAGAATACAGTTGGCCCAAGATGCCCCAGAAAGCGTCGCGAGCAAGCCCGATATCGGCTTGCGTAACGCAGCCGTACTTGAGTACGGCGAGTCACGCCAAGTCGAGAGCGGGCTGCGCAGCAGCTTTATGGGGATATCTTTTAGCGGCGCATGACTTTCTCGGAAGGCGTCAGCGCTTCGATGTAGGCAGGACGCGAGAAGATGCGTTCGGCGTATTTCATCAGCGGCGCAGCCGTCTTCGACAGTTCGATGCCGTAGTGGTCCAGGCGCCACAGCAGCGGCGCGACAGCCACGTCGAGCATCGAGAATTCGTCGCCCAGCATGTACTTGTTTTTCAGGAACAGCGGCGCCAGGGTCGTCAGGCGGTCGCGGATTTCCGCGCGGGCCTTATCGTGGGCCTTGTCGTTGCTCTTGGCGCGTTCGCTTTCCAGCACGTGCACGTGCACGAACAGTTCTTTTTCGAAATTGAACAGCATCAGGCGCGCGCGGGCACGCATCAGCGGATCGGCCGGCATCAGTTGCGGATGCGGGAAGCGCTCATCGATGTACTCGTTGATGATGTTCGATTCATACAGGATCAGTTCGCGCTCGACCAGGATAGGCACCTGGCCGTACGGGTTCATGGTCGAAATGTCTTCCGGCTTGTTGAACAGGTCGACGTCGCGCACTTCGAAGTCCATGCCTTTTTCAAACAGGACCAGGCGGCAGCGTTGCGAAAATGGGCAGGTTGTACCCGAATAGAGAACCATCATTTTTTATAGTTCCTTAGAAACAAAGGGGGTGAAGCCGCGAACGGCTCACCCCAGGTCGCTTGTCCACTCATGCGGACAACGCAGAAACAGGCATAAACCGGCCTATGGCCGGCGCCTCACTTATTTGACTTCCTTCCAGAACGACGCGTTAAGGCGCCATGCCAGCAGAGCAAAGACCGACAGGAACAACAGCACCCATACGCCCAGGCGTTTGCGTGTTTGCTGTGCCGGTTCGGCCATCCACTCCATGTAGCCGACCAGGTCGGCTACCGCATTGTCATACTCGATCTTGTTCAAGGTACCTGGCTTGACCTGCTCGAAGCCGGTAAATTTGTGGATTTTCTTGCCAGCTTCGTGCGGATCATTCTCTTCCACGAACTTGGCAGTCTGGACACCTTGCAATTCCCATAATACATGCGGCATGGCAACATTCGGCACGACCATGTTGTTCCAGCCGGTCGGACGAGTGTCGTCTTTATAGAACGTACGCAGGTAAGTATACAGGTAGTCGCCGCCTGTGCCAGCGGAAGATGATTTCGCGCGCGAAATTACCGACAAATCCGGCGGGACGACGCCAAAGAAGGCCTTGGCATCCTGCGGTGCCAGGCTGGTCGTCATCAGGTCGCCGACTTTATCGCCGGAGAACAACAGATTCTTCTTGATCTGGTCTTCCGTCAAGCCCAGGTCTTTCAGGCGGTTGTAGCGCATCGACACGGCGGCGTGGCAATTGAGACAATAATTGACGAACAATTTGGCGCCATGCTGCAGCGCTGCCATGTTGGTCTGGCGGTCAGGTGCCTTGTCCAGCGGAAAGCCGCCTTCGCTGGCGAGAGCCATGGCGGGCACGAGTGCCAGGATGGCGAGCAGTTTTTTTGCAATCTTCATATGATGTATGTCCTTTGAGCGTGGCGTGAGAGCGGCTTAGTGCGGGTGGAACGTCACACGCGACGGCACGGTCTTGAACTTGCCCATGGCACTCCACCATGGCATCAGCAGGAAGAAGCTGAAGTAAATCAGGGTGCACACTTGCGACACGATGGTTTTCGCATCCGTTGGCGCCTGGGTGCCGAGGTAGCCGAGTACCAGGAACGACAGGCCGAAGATGGCATAGATGTATTTGTGCCAGGTCGGACGGTAGCGGATCGATTTCACGGGAGAATGGTCGAGCCATGGCAGGAAGGCCAGGATCACGACGGAACCGCCGAAGAACACCACGCCCCAGAATTTCGCATCGAGCACCTGCGGCAGCATGCCGACGATGGCGACCAGTGCAATGCCGGCAATGGCGGACTTGACCGTCGTCGACAGGCGCGACTTGAGCCAGATGAACACGACATACGCGGCCACGGCGCCCATCAGCACGTACATGAAGTCGGCCGTGGTGGCGCGCAGCACCGAGTAGAACGGCGTGAAGTACCAGGTTGGCGCGATGTGCAGCGGGGTTTTCAGCGAATCGCCCGGCAGGAAGTTGTTATATTCCAGGAAGTAACCGCCCATTTCCGGCGCGAAGAAGACGACGGCGCTGAAAATGACGAGGAAGATCGATACGCCGAACAGGTCGTGCACGGTGTAGTAAGGATGCGAAGGAATCGAATCGACGGGGTGGCCATCGGCGCCCAGGTTTTCTTTCACTTCGATGCCGTCCGGGTTGCTCGAGCCCACTTCATGCAGGGCGATCAAGTGCGCTGCAACCAAGCCCAGCAGTACCAGCGGGATGGCGATCACGTGGAAGGCGAAGAAGCGGTTCAGGGTCGCGTCGGACACCACATAGTCGCCGCGGATCCACAGCGACAGGTCAGGGCCGATGAAGGGGATGGCGCCGAACAGGTTGACGATCACTTGTGCGCCCCAGTACGACATCTGGCCCCATGGCAGCAGGTAGCCGAAGAACGCTTCGGCCATCAGGCACAGGAAGATGGCGAAACCGAACAGCCAGATCAATTCACGTGGCTTGCGGTACGAACCGTACAGCAGGCCGCGCGTCATGTGCAGGTAGACGATGATGAAGAAGGCCGAGGCGCCCGTCGAGTGCATGTAGCGCACCAGCCAGCCCCACGGTACTTCGCGCATGATGTACTCGACGGAATTGAAGGCCAGGGCCGCATCCGGTTTGTAGTGCATGGTCAGGAAGATGCCGGTGACGATCTGCAAGACCAGCACCAGCATGGCCAGCGAGCCGAAGATGTACCAGAAATTGAAGTTTTTCGGGGCGTAGTACTTGCCCCATTGGTCGTTCCACAGCTTGGTCAGGGGAAAGCGGTCATCGACCCAGCCCAGCGCTTTTTCGGCGACGGGAGCGTCTGCCGGGAATTTCGTTTCTTTGAAAGCAGCCATGATCAAGCCTCGCCTTTCTCGTCTTTACCTATCAGCAATTTGGTGTCGCTCAGGTACATATGGCGCGGCACTTGCAGGTTGTCCGGCGCCGGCTTGTTCTTGAACACGCGGCCTGCCATGTCGAAGGTGGAGCCGTGGCAAGGGCAGAGGAAGCCGCCTTCCCAGTCATCGGGCAGCGACGGTTGCGGGCCGGGGGCAAATTTCGAGGAAGGGGAGCAGCCCAGGTGGGTGCAGATGCCGACGGCGACGAGAATTTCAGGCTTGATCGAGCGCGCCTCGTTCATGCAGTACGGCGGCGTGAATTCGGCGGGATTGCGCTGGGAATTGGCATCGGCGACTTTGCCGTCGGTTTTTTTCAGCGACGCGATCATTTCCGGCGTGCGCTTCAGGATCCAGACCGGCTTGCCGCGCCATTCGACCGTGCGCATTTCGCCGGGTTGCAAGGTGGTGATGTCTACTTCGACCGGCGCGCCAGCCGCTTTCGCGCGCTCCGACGGCTGGAAGGTGCTTACCAAGGCTCCCGCGGTTGCCAATCCAACTACACTGCCCGCCGCGCACGTGGCGACGAGCAAGCCGCGACGGCCTGAATCGACCTGCTTTTCGTTACTCATGCAAACCCCAATCAGTCAAAATGCGAATCTTTATTATGAGTGGCAGCCGCGAAAAACCGTCGCCGAAGCTCTTTCCCACCGATTGCCGCAACCCGCATCTTTGTACGGTAAAGTGGCAACATCCCTGCGGAACTTCGGTCAATGGCGCAGCCCGTGCCAGTTTCTTGTTGATTATCCGGAAGTGAAAAAGCCACTTCTGGCAACCGCAAATTATAAGTGAAGCAAACAACGAATAAAACAAAAACGTTGCTTGTACCATAATTTATATACTTTTGCAGAAGGTGGCTAGTTCTTTCGAACTAGATGCGCGCGGCTGTGCACGAATTGGTCCTGCCGGCAACCACAAGTTGGTGGCACTGGGAATCAATAGTATGATCGGCATGTTTTTTATACCTATCCGAAGGAGAAATTCATGGCAATGATGCAAGAATTTAAAGAATTTGCAATGAAGGGTAACGTCGTCGATCTGGCGGTCGGTGTCATTATCGGTGGCGCCTTCGGCAAGATTGTCGATTCCCTGGTGCAAGACGTGATCATGCCACCCATCGGCCGCATTTTCGGCGGCCTCGATTTCGCCAATTACTATCTGCCCCTGAATGGGCAAGCCACGACGATGACCCTGGTGGAGGCGAAGAAGGCGGGCGCCGTGCTGGCCTACGGTAATTTCCTCACCATCCTGCTGAACTTCATCATCCTTGCCTTCATCATCTTCCAGATGGTGCGCCTGATGAACAAGGCCCGCCGCAGCGAACCGGCCGCGCCGGCGCCGGCACCGGCCACGCCGGAAGATATCGTGCTGCTGCGTGAAATCCGCGACTCCCTGCAGCAGAACGCACGCAACAGCAACAATCTGGCAAAATAAGTCGTTCCGGCACCGGCCGGCTGACCTGGGCAGAGAACTGTATGCGACGATTCTGGTTATTGTTTGCGCAAACCGTGACGATCGCGTTGGCGCTGTACTTTGTGTACGGCGCGCTGCGCCCGGCCAGCCGGGTACAGCAGCTGGGTTCTCCCGCCAAGCCGGTGCCCGTGGTGGAAACGGCGTCGAGCAGCCTGGCGCCCGGTTCCTACCGCGACGCGGCGGCGCGCGCCATGCCCGCCGTCGTCAACATCCTCACCCTGCAAGTGCCCAAGCGCGGCGCCCATCCGCTGGCGCGCGATCCCTTCTTTAAACGTTTCTTCGGCGACCGCGACCCGGACGGCGACGATGACGACGATTTGAAAAACAGCCTCGGCTCGGGCGTCATCGTCAGCCATGAAGGCTATGTGCTGACGAACAACCACGTGGTCGAAGGCGCCGATGAAATCGAAGTGGTGCTCACCGATGGTCGCAAGGCGCCCGCCAAGGTGGTGGGCCTGGACCCGGAAACGGACCTGGCCGTGATCAAGATCAAGCTCGACAAGCTGCCCGTCATCGTGCTGGGCCAGTCGGAACTGGCGCGCGTGGGCGACGTGGTGCTGGCCATCGGCAATCCGTTCGGCGTGGGCCAGACGGTGACCATGGGCATCATCTCCGCCCTGGGCCGCAACAACCTGCACATCAACAGCTTTGAAAACTTCATCCAGACGGATGCGGCGATTAATTTCGGCAACTCGGGCGGCGCCCTGGTCGATACGCGCGGCAACCTGATTGGCATCAATACGGCGATTTACTCGCAAAGCGGCGGCTCCGTCGGCATCGGTTTCGCCATTCCCGTTTCGACGGCCAAGACGGTGATGGAAGCCATCATCAAGGATGGCCACGTGGTGCGCGGCTGGATCGGCGTGGAAACGCAGGACATCACGCCCGAGCTGGCGCAAAGCTTCAACTTGCAGCGCACCAGCGGCGCCATCATCGCCGGCGTGGTGCGCAACGGCCCGGCCGACAAGGCGGGCATCGTGCCAGGCGACATCCTGCTGACGGTGCAAGGCAAGCCCGTGGGCGACACGACGGAAATGCTCAACCTGATCGCCCAGCTGCCGCCCGGCGAAAAAGCTAAAATGACGGTGCTGCGCAAGAATCGCGAAGCGGCACTCGACGTGATGGTGGGCAAGCGCCCCATCCCGAAAGGGCTTTCCAAATAGTTGCTGATCGGAATTTGACACATGCATGTGCGTGATTTGACCCAATTTTTACGTGAACTGAGCGACAACAACAACCGTCCCTGGTTTGTCATGAACAAGCCCCGCTATGACATCCTGCGCGAGGAATTCCTCGCCCTGGTGACTGCACTCATTGCTGAACTCGGCAAGTTCGATCCGGCCGTGAAATACTGCAATCCGAAGAAGGCCTTGTTCCGCATCAACCGCGACGTGCGTTTCGCGCATGACAAGAGTCCATATAAAACGCGTTTTTCGGCCGCCATCGCGCCAAACGACATGCGCCGTCCCAGCAAGGCGGGCGGACCCACGTATTATCTGCAGATCGATGGCCAGGGCAATCTGCTGTTCGGCGCCGGCGAATACATGCCGCCGCCCGGTCGCCTGAAGGCGCTGCGCGAGCACATGGTCAACGATGCGCCAGGTTTTTCCAAAGTGCTGAAAAATAAGCGTTTGAAGGCCCGCTTTGGCACCATCCAGAACGAGGGCAAGTTGCAGCGCCCGCCGAAAGGCTTTGACGCGGATGCCGAACATATCGAATTCATCAAGCTGAAGAGCTTTTTTGTCTGGACCGAAGTGCCGCTGCCCGTGAATGCGCCCGAGAAACTGCTGCCGACCCTGGCGGAAGGCTTGCAGGATGCTTGGCCGCTGGTCGAATGGATGCGCGGCGCGAAAGAGCCGGAGGAAGTCACCGAGTAATTGCCGAAGGAGCACATGATGGCACTGGAGCACGCAAGTTCAGGACAGGTGATCGAGGTATTGCGCCGGGACGGCGACGACCTGTCGCAGTTTTCCGCCATCGCGCTGGCCAAAACGGATGAACTGGAATTGATCCGCATGTGCATGCCCAAGGGCAAGACCATGCCCGAGCATCACGTGCTCGGCGAGATCACCTTGCTGTGCCTGCAAGGGCAGGTGGCGGTGACGGCGCATGGCGCAGAGCACCTGCTGGGGCCGGGGCAGATGCTGTACCTGCTCGGCGGCCAGGCGCACGCGCTGGAAGCGCGCGCAGACAGTCTCTTATTACTGACTATACTCATGCACAAGGCGGGGCGCTAGCTTCCCCCTGGCGCGGGCTGGCCGCCTTAGGCCGCTTCGGCGCGCGGATCGCGCGACAGCAACTGCTGCACCATCACGTGCGGCAAATCGCCATCGAACAGCACGCCGGCCACGGCATTCGTGATCGGCATGTCGACGCCCAGGCGGCGCGCCAGTTCGCGCACGGCCTTGGCGCACGGTACCCCTTCAGCCACGTGACCCAGCTCGGCCACGATGGTGTCCAGCGCCTTGCCTTGCGCCAGGCCCAGGCCGACGCGGCGGTTGCGCGACAGGTCGCCGGTGCAGGTGAGAATCAGATCGCCCATGCCCGTCAAGCCCATGAACGTTTCCGTCTGGCCACCCAGCGCCGTGCCCAGGCGCGTGATTTCCGCCAGGCCACGCGTGATCAGCGCGGCGCGCGCATTCAAGCCCAGGCCCAGGCCGTCGGCCACGCCGGTGGCGATCGCCAGCACGTTCTTGACGGCGCCGCCCACTTCCACGCCCACCAGGTCGTCGCTCGCATACACGCGGATGGTGCCGCCGTGCAAGGCCGAGACGACGGCGCCGCGCAAGGTGGCGCTGTGCGAGGCGATGGTCAGCGCGCACGGCAGGCCGCGCGCCACTTCCTGCGCGAACGAGGGACCGGACAGGGCGCCGCCGGGGATATTGTCGCCCAGCACTTCCTGCACGATCTGGTGCGGCAGCAAGCCCGTGCCCCCTTCAAACCCCTTGCATAGCCACACCAGGTTGGCGATGGCCTTGTCTTTCAATTGCAGCAGCATGGGCCGCAGGCCGGCCACGGGGCAGGCGGCGATCAAGAGGCCCTGTTCGCCGCTGGCATGCGCGACGGCGGCGTCGAAATCGGCGCCGATGCGCAATTGCGGCGGCAAAGGGAAACCCGGCAAATAACTGTTTTCGCCGCTGGCGGCCATGGCGGCCATGGCTTCACCGTTGCGGCCCCACAGCAGCACGTCATGGCGGCCGGCCAGGGCCATGGCCACGGCCGTGCCCCAGGCGCCGGCGCCGAGGATGGTGATCTTGCGGGGCAGGGCCTTGGCGGCGGGAGATGTATCTGGAGAAACTTGCATGCAACCTCAGTGGGGCGGAAGAAACGGGTGCGGCGCCCGGGCCGGTCGCCCGGTGCGCAGGGCGGGGCTTACAGGCCCCACACTTCGCTGGTCTTGACGTAGCCGCTCTGGCCATCCTTGTGGCGCACCTTGACCCAGCCGGAGCTTGCTTGCTCGCTCATTTCCAGCAGCACACCCTTGTCGACGAGGATGATGGCGGAGGCGGTGTCGTCGGGGCTGGCGCGCACCTTGAGGTTCGCGGCGCGCGCCACGACGTTGCGCTTGGCGGACAAGCCCTTGGCTTCCGTCCAGGCCATTTCGCCGCTGGCGTCGCGCACCTTGACCCAGTCGCCGTAGCTGAGCACGACTTCCAGCGGCATGCCGCGCGGCGCCACGTACAGCTTGCCGCCCTTGCTGGACGGCGCGTCGTACAGGATCACGGGGTTGGCTCCCACCGTTTTGAAATCGACGGCGTGGCTGGCGGCGGTCGCCAGCAACAGCACGGCGCCGGCTATCCAGCGGAACTTGCTCAAGAGCGCACTTTTCAACATGATATTTTTGAACCTTAACGAAACACGGCGGCCAGGCCGCCGTGTCAGGCCAGCCCCAGGGGGCCGGCGGGGTCTTGCCTGCAGCTTAGTGCGTCGTCGCGTCGCCTGCTGGAGCAGCGGCGGCAGCGTCGGCGATGGCTTGCAGACGTTGTTGGTAGAACACTTCGAAGTTGATCTCGGCCAGGTGCACTGGCGGGAAGCCAGCACGGGTGATCACGTCGGCGATGTTGGCGCGCAGGTAAGGGTAGATGATGTTCGGGCAGCCGATTCCCAGCAGCGGATCGAGTTGATCGGCAGGAATATTGCGTGCTTCGAAGATACCGGCTTGCTTGCCTTCGACCAGGAAAGCGACTTTATCGCCGACTTTGGCGGTGACGGTGATGGTCACGGTGGCTTCGAAGATGCCGTCGGCCAGAGGTGCGGCGCCCACGTCCAGAGCCACTTCGATCGCTGGTGCTTCTTGTTCCAGGAAAATAGCTGGGGAATTTGGTTGTTCCAGCGACATGTCTTTCAGGTAGACGCGTTGGATTTGGAAGACTGGTTGCAGGTTTTCGTCAGACATGGAACGCTTTCGTTGTAAAGGACAAGAACGGCACACCGTTCAAATATGGTGCTTGCGGTATGTACGCCGCGCCGGATAGGCGCGGCCGGATCAGGTGCGAGGGCAATTGTATCAAAACAATACGACAAAAAACCAAGCAATTTCTCGAACCCGCTTTATATCAGGCTGCCGTGCCGTTTAACAAGGGGTCGAGCTTGCCAGCTTGATCGAGCGCATACAAATCGTCGAAACCGCCCACGTGGGTATCGCCCACATAGATTTGCGGCACCGTGCGGCGGCCCGTGCGTTCCATCATCTTGATGCGCTCTTCCGGGTCGAGGTCGACGCGGATCTTTTGCACGGCGACGCCCTTGGCTTCCAACAGGCGCTCGGCGCGCACGCAATACGGGCACACGGCGGTGCTATACACAATTACGGGGACGGTCATGATGATTCCTTCTAGTTAAATGCCGGCTTACTTCGCCAGCGACAGGGTTTTCAATGGCAAACCCTGCTTTTTCCATTCGTCGAGGCCGCCTTCCAGGCTTGTTGCCTCAGCGAAACTGGCTTTGCCCAGCAGGCCGACGGCGGTTGCCGAACGCGAACCTTTCTGGCAAACCACTACAATGGGGCGCGTTTTGAATTTTTCCAGCTCGCCCAGGCGTTTTGCCAGTTCCGGCAGCGGAATATTTTTTGCGTCAGGCAAGTGGCCCGTGGCGAATTCTTCCGCGCTGCGCACGTCGACGATGATGGTCTTGCCACGGTTGATCAGTTGCGTGACTTCCAGCACGGTCGCGCGCTTGCCGCGCATCGACAGCAGTGGCCAGAGGAGGGCGCCGCCGGAAATAATGACGATGGCAAACAGAAAAATGTGGTCGATAATGAATTTCACGTAGGGTCCAATGGTTTAAGTCAATCCGCGCATTATAAAATAGAAGCTGGACGAGGTCTTTTTACGTTTTGCTTTTTTGATTTGAACCCCTTGAGAAGATAGAACTATGTACAAAATCGTTTTCATGCGTCACGGCGAGTCCACCTGGAACCTCGATAACCGCTTCACCGGCTGGACCGACGTCGATCTGACGGAAAAGGGCGTCAACGAAGCCAAGGCCGCCGGCCAGATCCTCAAGCAGGAAGGTTTTACGTTCGACGTGGCCTACACTTCCGTCCTGAAGCGCGCCATCCGCACCCTGTGGCTGGCGCTCGACGAGATGGACATGATGTATTTGCCGATCAAGAACGACTGGCGCTTGAACGAGCGTCACTACGGCGCCCTGCAAGGCCTGGACAAGGGCGAGACAGCCGCCAAGTATGGCGACGAGCAAGTCCTCGTATGGCGCCGCAGCTACGACACGCCGCCGCCGCCGCTGGAAGCGAACGACGACCGCGCCTCGTACAATGACCCGCGCTATGCCGGCTTGCCGAAAGCGGCTATCCCGCTGACCGAATGCCTGAAAGACACCGTGGCGCGCGTGATGCCAGCCTGGGATGAAGAAATCGCCCCGGCCATCCGCGCCGGCAAGAAAATCATCATCTCGGCCCACGGCAACAGCCTGCGCGCGCTGATCAAAATGCTCGATGGCATCAGCGACAGCGATATCGTCGGCCTGAACATCCCGAACGGCCAGCCGCTCGTGTATGAACTGGACGCCGACCTGAAACCGATCCGTCATTACTACCTGGGCGACCCGGCAGCGATTGCGGCAGCGCAAGCGGCCGTGGCGAACCAAGGGAAGGCCAAGTAACTTGTTGTCTTTCTTCCGCGGCACAGCGATCGCCCCCTCTGCTGAACGACCCCTGCCGGCGTGGCGCGCCGGCGCCATGCTGTGTGCAGCGCTGCTCTTCTCGAGCGGTGCCGCACAGGGTGCCAAGCCCACCGAACGCAGCAAGCAGAAAGCGGCCGCGGAAGCACAACGTGCTGGATTGCAACAAAAGCTGACGGCGCTCAAGCGCGACATCAGCCGCACGGAAAGCGCCAAGGATGACGCGGCCGATACCCTGGCCGAGTCGGAAGAAGCCATTTCCAACGCCAACCGCGCCTTGCGCGACCTGGCGCAGGAGCAAAGCGAGACGGGCGTGAAGCTGACGGCGCTGGGGCAGGAGCACCAGCAACTGACGGCCACCGTCGAGAAACAAAAGACGCAGCTGTCGAAGTTGCTGCGTGAACAATATGTCGCCGGCAACGAAGACCGCATCAAGTTGCTCTTGTCGGGCGACAATCCGAACCGCATCAACCGCGACCTGCAATTGATGGCGTATGTGTCGCAGGCGCAGGCGCGCCTGCTGGAAGCCTTGCGCGCCAACTTGCTGGCCGTGGAGAAAAACCAGGCGGACGTGCAGAACGCCAAGGACGAGCTGGAAGAAATCGCGCAGGAAGAGCGCGACCAGAAGGCCCTGCTGGTGCAGGAGAAGGCGCGCCGTGCCGCCTTGCTGACGAGCTTGTCGCAGCGCCTGGTGGCGCAGCGCAAGGAGGTGGGCAATGTCGAGCGCGACGAACAGCGCATGGGCAACCTGGTCGACAAGCTGGCGAAACTGATCGAAGAGCAGGCCGCCGCCGCCGCGGCCGAAAAGAAACGCCAGCAATTGCTGGCCGAGCAGCGCGCCGCCGCGAAAGCGGCCGCCGACGCCAAGGTCGCCGCGGAAAAGCGCGAACGCCTGCTGGCCGCGCGCGCCAAGGCCGCCCAGGCGCAGGCCGAACGCGAACGTATTGCGAAAGAGCAACAAAACAAATCGGGCAAGATCAAGCCGCAGACGCCGCCACCGCCGCCCGTGAAGCTGGAACCGATCGATGACGACGAGCCGCCGCAAGTGGCCAAGGTGGCGCCGAAACCCGAACCGAAGCCGGAACCGGAGCCGGAGCGCCCGAGCCTGGGCCCGGCCGCGCCGGCAGGCGCCTTTGCCAGCATGAAAGGGCAGTTGCGCGCGCCCGTGGCGGGCAAGATCGCCGCCCGCTTCGGCAGCAAGCGCGGTGACGGCCCCAGCTGGAAGGGCGTGTTCATCCGCACGGGCGAGGGCAGCGAGATCCACGCCATCGCCGGCGGCCGGGTCGTGTTTTCCGACTGGCTGCGCGGCTTCGGCAATTTGATCATCGTCGACCATGGCGGCCAGTACATGAGTATTTATGGCAATAACCAATCCCTGCTGAAAAGGGTGGGCGACGCCGTCAAGGGCGGCGACGCCATTGCCAGCGCGGGCAACAGCGGCGGCAACGAGGAATCAGGGCTATACTTTGAATTGCGTCATCAGGGCCGCGCCTTCGACCCCGCCACCTGGGTGAAGTTTTAAGTTCCCACCATTGCTGCGGCAGCGAATTTGTAGATTGCGAAGAATACATGGGTATCAAAGTCAAAAGTATCGGCCTGATCGGTCTGGGCGTCCTGGCCGGCATCGGCATGTCGCTGCAGTTCCCGGCCGTGGCGCAAAAAATCACGAATGCCCCGCTGCCGCTCGACGAGTTGCGCCAGCTGTCCGACGTCTTTGGCCTGATCAAGTCCGATTATGTCGAGAAGGTGGAAGACAAGAAACTCTTAACGGAAGCCATTTCCGGCATGGTCTCGTCGCTGGACCCGCACTCCGTCTACCTCGATAAAAATGCCTTCAAGGAAATGCGCGAAAGCGTGCAGGGCAAGTTCGTCGGCATCGGCATCGAAGTGAGCATGGAAGACGGCTACGTGAAAGTGGTCTCGCCCATCGAGGACAGCCCTGCCGCCAAGGCCGGCATCCTGGCGGGCGATTTCATCACCCGCCTCGACAATCTGCCGCTGAAGGGCATGCAGCTGGAAGAGGTGATCAAGAAGATGCGCGGCCAGCCGGGCACCAAGCTGGTGCTGACGATGTCGCGCAAGGGCGAAAGCCGCCCGCTGGTCTTCCCCATCGTGCGCGAGGAAATCCGCGTGCAGAGCGTGAAGGCCAAGATGGTCGCGCCCGGCTATGCCTGGCTGCGCATCGCCCAGTTCCAGGAACCGACCGTCGATGACATGGTCAAAAAGATCAACGCGCTGTATGCGCAAGACCCCAAGCTCAAAGGCCTGGTGCTGGACTTGCGCAACGATCCCGGCGGCGTTGTGCCGGGTGCCATCGGTGTGGCGACGGCATTTCTTCCGGGGAATTCCGTGATCGTGTCCACCAAGGGCCAGTTGCCGGAATCGAAGCAGGTGTTTTATGGCCGCCGCGAATTCTATGCGCCGCCGGGCGCCAAGGCCGACCCGCTGGCCAAGCTGCCGGCCGCGCTGAAAACTGTGCCGCTGGTGGTGCTGGTCAATGCGGGCTCCGCTTCCGCCTCGGAAATCGTCGCCGGCGCCTTGCAGGATTACCAGCGCGCCACCGTCATCGGCACGCAGACCTTCGGCAAGGGTTCCGTGCAAACCTTGCGCCAGATCACGGCCGATACGGCCGTCAAGCTGACGACGGCCCGCTACTACACGCCGAAAGGCCGGGCCATCCAGGCGCGCGGCATCGTGCCCGACTTGCTGGTCGATGAAACGGCCGAGGGTGACGGCTGGAACAGCCTGCGCGTGCGCGAAGCGGACCTGGAAAAACATTTGAGCAGCAACGATGGCAAGCCGGAAGCGGCCAAGCCGACCATGGAAGGCATGCAGGATCAATTGGAAGAAGAACAGCGCCTGATCGCCACGGCGAAAAAGCGCAAGCCGCTCGAGTACGGCGCCAAGGATGATTTCCAGCTGCAGCAAGCCTTGAACCACTTCCAGGGCTTGCCGGTGCAACTGGCCAAGACTGACGCCAAGGTTGAAAAGATCGGCGCCAAGCCGGAAATCGCTTCCGACATCAAGGCCGACGACAAGAAGATTCCTGTGCAAAAGCCGTAGTCGCCGCCATGAACGACGCCCAATTGCTGCGCTATTCGCGCCACATCCTGTTAGACGAGATCGGCATCGAAGGCCAGCAAGCCTTGCTCGACGCCCACGTGCTGGTGATCGGCGCGGGCGGGCTCGGCTCGCCCGCGGCCATGTACCTGGCCGCCAGCGGCATCGGCAAGCTGACCCTGGTCGACGACGATACGGTCGACCTGACCAATCTGCAGCGCCAGATCGCCCACACCACGCAGCGCGTGGGCCAGCCGAAAGTGCTGTCGGCGCGCGAAACCTTGACCGGCATCAATCCCGAGATCGACATCATCGCCTTGCAGGAGCGTCTGGACGGCGCGCGCCTGGCCGAACTGGTCTGCTCCAGCACGGTCGTGCTCGACTGCACCGACAACTTCGCCACGCGCCACGCCGTCAACCGCGCCTGCGTGGCGGCCGGGGTGCCGCTGGTGTCGGGCGCCGTGATCCGTTTCGACGGGCAAGTGAGCGTCTTCGACCCGCGCACGGGCACCCAGCCCTGCTATTCCTGCCTGTTTCCGCAGGAGCAGCAGTTCACGGACGAGGCGTGCTCGACCATGGGCGTGTTCGCGCCGCTGGTCGGCGTGGTCGGCGCCATGCAGGCGGCCGAGGCGCTGAAACTGATCATGGGCGTGGGCGAATCGCTGGCCGGGCGGCTGCTGCTGCTCGACGGCTTGCACATGGAATGGAGCAGCATGCGCGTCGCGCGCGACCCCGGCTGCGCCGTTTGCGGCGAAGTGGTCTTGCCGGCCTGACAGCCCCCGCACAAATTTTTCCCTATATGACAGGCTTTGTCATATTTCCGCTTTATACTCTGCTCTCATTACTCACCTTCTTCTCTCTTTCATATGCAAAACGCAGCAAACCATCCGATACGCCAGCGCCGCGCGCGCGGCTTCACTTTGATCGAAATCATGGTCGTGGTGGTGATCATGGGCATCCTCGCCTCGCTGGTGGTGCCCAAGCTGATCGCCCGCACGGGCGAGTCGAAAGTGGCGGCGGCGAAAGTCGACATCGCCACCGTGATGCAAGCGTTGAAACTGTACCGCCTGGATAACCAGCGCTACCCGACCACCGAGCAGGGCTTGCAGGCGTTGATCGAAAAACCGACCACGGGACCGGCCGCGAATGGCTGGAAAGCGGGCGGCTACCTGGAAAAGATGCCGAAAGATCCATGGGGCAATCCATACCAGTACCTGTCGCCGGGCGTGAAGGGCGAAGTCGACCTGATCTCGCTGGGCGCCGACGGCCAGCCTGGCGGTAGCGGGGACGATGCCGATATCGGTTCCTGGGAACTGTAAGTTTTCCATTGCATGCCTGCCATGAGCACCGGCCGCGAACTGCCCCGGCCACGCGCCAGCGGCTTCACGCTGATCGAGCTGCTGGTGGTGATGGTCATCATCGGCGTCACCCTGGGCCTGGTGTCGCTCAACGCCATGCCGAACGGCCAGCAGGCGCTGCAAAAGGAAGCCGAGCGCATCGCCCTGCTGCTGCAGCTGGCGCGCGATGAAGCCATCGTGCGCAGCCGGCAAGTGGCGTTCGAGGCGGACGAAAATCAATACCGTTTCCTGGTCCTCAATGAAAAGCTGTGGCAACCCGTGACGCAGGACGATTTGCTGCGCGAGCGCACGTTTGCCAACACGCCCATGCTGCTCAGCGTGCAGCCGTCGAACAGCGTGGCCCAGCCGCTGCGCATCATCTTTGGCCGCGAACCGGTCGACAAGCCTTTTGTGCTGACCCTGGCCAGCGGCGAGCGCAGCGTGGCCATCCGCGCCGACGGCATCGGCCACTTCACGGTCGAGCAATGATGCGGCGCCCGTTTCGCCGCCAGCGCGGCTTTACTTTGCTGGAAGTGCTGGTCGCCCTCGTCATCGTCGGCACGGCCCTGGGCGCCTCCTTGCGCGCCGTCGGCAGCCTGACGCAAAACAGCGATGGCTTGCGCAGCGCCATGATGGCTACCTGGTCGGCGGAAAACCACCTGGTGCGCCTGCGCCTGGCGAAGACGTTCCCGCAGACGGGCAAGCGCACGGTCGACTGCCCGCAGGGCGACTTAAAACTCATCTGTGAAGAGGAAGTGGTCGCCACGCCGAATCCCCGCATCCGCCAAGTGCGCGTGAACGTGTACGACGTGCAATATCCGGCCCGGCGCATCGTGCGCCTGGTATTACTGGCGTTCAACGACTGATGGCGCGCCGTCCTCTCCCTGCCGGCGGTTTCACCCTGATCGAGCTGCTCGTGGCGATCGGTATCCTGGCCATGGTCGCCGTGCTGGGCTGGCGCGGCCTGGACAGCATCATGCGTTCGCGCGAAGTGCTGACCAGCCAGCTCGAGCAGGCGCGCGGCATGCAGCTGGCATTTGCCCAGATGCAGAGCGATTGCGATCACCTGGCCGGCGCCGGCCTGAGCGCCAGATTGCTGAATGGCCGCGTCAACCTGCTGGCCGAGAATGACCGCCTGACCCTGGTGCGCCTGGCCGCTTCCGAGCAGGAGCCGCAGCAGTTGCAAGTGGTCACTTACCGCCTGCGCGGCGGCGTGCTGACGCGGCGCGAGTCGAACGGCACGCGCGACCTGGCCGTGCTCGACACCCTGTGGCAGGCGGCGCGCGACGATACCGATACCTCCGGCGCCGACGTGGCCCTGATGCGCGGCGTCGACAGCATGGTCATGCGCGGCTGGAGCAATGGCGCCTGGAACGTGCTGACGGCGGGCGCCACCATCTCGACGCAAGTGCCGGGCCTGGAAGTGACCTTGCAGATGCCGGGCCAGGACGCGGGCCTGTCCAAAGTCTTTTTATTGGGGCCGGGATGAAGCGCTTTTCGCCCCGCATTTCCTTGCCTGCGCGCCAGCGCGGCGTGGCCGTCATCACGGCCTTGCTGCTGACGGCGCTGGCCATCACCGTCGTCGCCAGCCTGTTCTGGCAGCAGCAGGTGCAGGTGCGCTCGATGGAAAACCAGCGCCTGCGCCTGCAGACGCAGTGGGCCATGCGCGGCATGGTCGACTTCGCCCGCTTCTGGCTGCGCCAGGACAATCCTTCGCTGACGGCGCTCGATGGCGTGTGGGCCACGCCCATCGAGGAAGCGCGCCTCGACGATTACGTGGATCGCGAAAAGGTCGACACGGAAAAATTCGATGCCACCGTCTCGGGCCGCGCGCTCGACGCGCAGGCGCGCTTCAATATCACCAACCTGGTCGATGCCACGGGCAGCATCAATCCGAAGCAGGTGCTGGCTTACCAGCGATTGTTGTCAAACATGAAGCTCGATAGCGGCCTGGCGCAAGCGACGGCCGATGCCGTGCTGCGCGCGCGGCCGAAACCACGCGCGGCCGACAGCGGCACCGATGGCAAGACGCCCGCCGCCAAGCCCACCACGGGCGGCGGCAGCGAACCGGTGGCGTTCACGCAGGTCGAGGATTTGCTGGCCGTGCCCGGCTATACGCCGCAGATGATCGAGCAGCTGCGCGATGTCGTCATCATCTTGCCGGAATTGACGCCGATCAACGTGAATACGGCGCCGGCCGAGGTGCTGGCGGCCGTGACGATGATGTCGCTGTCCGAGGCCAGTGCCCTGACCTTGAGCAATCCGCGTAAAAAGTTTGTCGATAAGTTAAATTTCCAGAATAATATTAATGCTGCACTGATTGAAGGCGTGGAACTCGATGTGAAGAGCCGCTACTTCCTCACCGTCATCCGCGTGCGGCTGGACCGTGCCGCCCTCGATGCCGTGGCGCTCATCAATCGAAAAACGGATCCGCAGCGCACCACCAGCCTGGTCTGGCTGCGGGAAAATTAACAGCTGAAAGCGAGTCACTTTGACAATATTGTATATCCGTCACCCGGCCAAGGCGTCCACCGACAGCGCGCCCGCCTGCTCCTTCGTGCTGGCCGGCGACGGCGGCGCCTTGCTGCAGCAGGGCAGCGCGCCGCTGGGCGGCCTGGGCCAGCTGATCGCCGGCGCGAAGCAGGTGGTGCTGTTGCTGGCGGCGGCCGACGTGACCCTGCTGCGCCTGAAAACCCCGCCGCTGGCCGGCGCCCGCTTGCGCGCGGCCTTGCCGGGACTGGTGGAAGAACACATCCTCGGCGACGCCCAGGATTGCCTGCTGGCCGCCGGCGCGCCCGACGCGTCCGGCATGCGCACGGTGGCCGTGGCGCAGCGCGCCTGGGCCGAGGTACTCGTAAAAGCCTTGCTGGCGCAGGGCGCGCGCAAGGTGGCGCTGCTGCCATCGCAGCTGTGCCTGCCATTGCAGCCGGGCAGCGTGACGGCATCCTTGCACGCGGCCGGCGACAGCCTGGAGCTGGCCTTGCGCCAGGCGCCGCAAGAGGGGCTGGGCCTGGTCTTGCCGGCCCAGCCGCAGCAGGCGCTGCTGACGACGCGCGCGTTTGCCGGCGACGTGCCCCTGACGGTCTACGTGGCGCAGGCCGAGCTGGCGCAGTATCAACAGCTGGCCGCCGGCATGCATGGCATGACGGTGGAATCCGACCACTGGGCGCACTGGATCGCCGGCGCAAGGAATGCGGGGCTGGATCTGGCCGGCGCTCTGGGCACGCCGACGGGATCGGCCACCGAGTGGCGCCGCTGGCGCTGGCCGCTGCGCCTGGCGCTGCTGGCCGTGGTCGTCAACCTGGCCGGCATGAATATCGAATGGATGCGTTTGAAGCGCGAGGCGGCCACCGTGCGCACCTCGATGCAGCAAACCTTCAAGGCCGCATATCCGAACGAAGCGCCCGTGTATGGGCTGGAAGCGGAGCAGATGCGGCGCAATATCGCCGCCGCCCGCCTGCAAAGCGGGCAGGCCAGCATGGATGACTTCACCAGCATGAGCGCGGCCCTGGGCGAGGCGCTGGGCGGCCTGGCCGGGCGCGGCGTGGTGGCCTCGCTGGAATACCGCGAGCGCAGCCTGATCGTCAAGCTGAAGCCGGACATGGTCGACGCCAGCGCCCAGGCGCAGGTGCGCGACGGCCTGGCCGCGCGCAAGCTGGCCTTGAATGAAACGGCGCCTGGCGTGTGGAAGATCACGCCGGCCACGGGAGCAAAAGCATGAGTGCGGCAGTGAACAAGGCACGCGCCGCGTGGATGGGGCGGCAGCAGGCCGTGCAGGCCTTCTGGGCCGAGCGCACGCAGCAGGAGCGCAAGCTCTTGAGCATCGGCGCCGTGGTGGCGGGGCTGGCCCTCGTCTACGCCGTGTTTTTCGAACCGGCCTGGACGGGCCGCATCGCCTTGCAAAAGAGCTTGCCAGAGCTGCGTCAGAACGCGGCCCAGCTGCAGGCGCTGGCGCGTGAAGCGGGCGAGCTGGCGCGCCAGGCGCCCGTGCAGGTGGCGCCCATGAGTCGCGAAAGCCTCGACGCCTCGCTCAAGGCGCGCGGCCTGACGCCGCAATCGCTGTCGCTGACGGGCGAGTATGCGCGCGTGCAGCTGAACGGCGTGCCGTTCGCCAGCGTCATGCTGTGGCTCGATGGCGTGCGCCGCGAAGGCCGCATCGCCGTGCAGGAAGCGAAGATCACGGCGCAGACGGGGCAGACCAAGGCGGCAGGGCTGGTCGACGCCAGCCTGACCCTGCACCAGAGCCCGGGCGCGGCACGATGATGCGCCTGCTTGGCTGGCTGCTGGCCATCATCGTCAGCGTCTGCGTCACCCTGCTGGTGTTTTTCCCGGCCGGCTGGGTGGCCAGTATCGTGGAAAAGCAGACGGGCGGACGTTTGACCTTGGGCGACGCGCAAGGTACCCTGTGGCGCGGCTCGGCCTTTATCGGCGGGGCGGCCAGCGCGAACGGCGCCGTGACGCCGCTGCTGCCGGGGCGTTTCAGCTGGCGCATTTCGCCTTCGGTGCTGTGGGGATCGTCGGACGTGGAATTGCAAAATCCGCAGGCG
Organism: Janthinobacterium sp. GW456P; assembly: GCF_002127655.1. Classification (GTDB taxonomy): domain Bacteria; phylum Pseudomonadota; class Gammaproteobacteria; order Burkholderiales; family Burkholderiaceae_D; genus Janthinobacterium. Next base: position 6,127 of record NZ_NEHB01000020.1, on the reverse strand, counting down.
CTGTCGCAGCCGGTGAACCTGCGCGGCTCGTGGTCGCACTGGCAAGTGAGCCCGGCGGCCCTGCTGCTGCCGGCCGATGGCCTGGGCGGACTCGGTGCGCCGTTAAATACCGTGGCGCCGACGGGTAGCATGCGCCTGTCGTGGAGCACCTTGCAACTGGCACTGGAGCAGCGGCAGTTTTCCGCCGTCGGCCGCACCACCCTGCAGATGACGGATATGGCCTCGCGCCTGTCGTCCTTGCGTCCGCTGGGCAGCTACGAGCTCGATTTCGATTGGCAGGGGCAGCAGGCGACGTTGACACTGCGCTCCATCAAGGGACCGCTGCTGCTCGATGGCAGCGGCAGCCTGCAACAGGGGCGCATGCAGTTTTCCGGCCAGGCCCAGGCCGCAGCAGGATATGAAGAGACCTTGGCGAGTTTGTTGAATTTGCTGGGACAGCGCCGTAGCAATAGCGAAAAAAACATCATCGCCTTAGAGTTCAGACAATGAAAAAACCATCCGTGAGCCCAATTACCTCCTCCTTCTCGCTGCGCCGCCTGTCGGCCGCCGCCTTGCTGTGCTGTTCCGTGGCCGGCATGCCGGCGCCCGTCTGGGCCGCGCCCGGCGATGAGGCGGCGCTCAATTTCGTCGGCGCCGACATCGAATCGGTGATCAAGGCGGTGGGCCATTACACCAACATCAATTTCGTCATCGACCCGCGGGTCAAGGGCACGATTACCCTGGTGTCGGAAAAGTCGATCAGCAAGTCGCAGGCCTTCGGGCTGCTGGCTTCCGCGCTGCGCCTGCAGGGCTATGCGGTGGTCTCCGGCGACGGCTATGCGAAAGTGGTGCCGGAAGCGGACGCCAAGCTTCAATCGGTGCCGACCCAGGTGGGCAACGGCAGCAGCCAGGTGAAGGGCGACCAGATCGCCACCCAGGTGTTTTACCTGAACTACGAATCGTCGGCCAACCTGCTGGCCGTGCTGCGGCCCCTGATCTCGCCGAACAATACGATCAATGCCAACCCGGGCAACAACTCGCTGGTGATCACCGATTACGCCGATAACCTCAAGCGCCTGGCGAAGATCATCGCCGCGCTCGACGTGCCCGCCTCGACGGACCTGGACGTCATCCCCGTGCGCTATGCCATTGCCTCCGACCTGGCTTCGATGGTGAACAAGCTGATGGAAGGCGGCAATGCGGGTGCCGGCGCCACCGGCGATGCGGGCAAGGTCTCCGTGCTGGCCGACCCGCGCACCAATTCGCTGGTGCTGCGCGCGCCGTCGGCGGCGCGCGCCAACCTGGCCAAGTCGCTGATCTCGAAGCTGGACCAGCCCACCACGCAGCTGGGCAATGTGCACGTGGTGTACCTGAAAAACGCGGATGCCACCAAGCTGGCGCAGACCCTGCGCTCGGTGGTGACCTCGGACGGCACGGCCGCCACGGCGCAGCAGGGCGTCGGCAATCAGAATACGAATAACCAGATCAGCCAGAACAACAGCGGCATGAACAGCACTGGCCTGGGCGGCAATACGCAAAGCGGGACCACGGGCGGCGCGTCGCTGAGCAACGGGCCGCAGCAGCTGTCGTCGGGCGGCGCGGCCGGATTCATCCAGGCCGACGCTTCCACCAACACCCTGATCCTGACCTGCAACGAAGCCGTTTACCGCAACCTGCGCGCCGTGATCGACCAGCTCGACGTGCGCCGCGCCCAGGTCTACATCGAGGCGCTGATCGTCGAAGTGACGTCGGCCAAGGCGTCCGAATTCGGCGTGCAGTGGCTAGGGCTGTCCGGCGACAGCACCAGCAATTACCGCGTGGGCGCGCTGCAGTCGTTCGCTTCGGGCACCAGCAACAACATCGCCGCCATCGCCACGGGCGGCGGCAAGGTCTTGCCGACGGGCGGCCTGACGGTCGGCATCTTCAAGCAGATCAACGGCGCGCTGGGCCTGGGCGCCGTGGCGCATGCGCTGGAATCGGACGGCAACGCGAACATCCTGTCGACGCCGAACCTGATCACCCTGGACAACGAGCTGGCGACCATCAAGGTGGGCCAGAACGTGCCTATCCTGACGGGCCAGTACACGAGCACGGCCGGCACCAACACGAACCCGTTCCAGACCATCGACCGCAAGGAAGTGGGCCTGACCCTGAAGGTGCGTCCGCAGATTTCCGAAGGCGGCACGATCAAGCTGGGCATCTATCACGAGACGTCGAGCGTGGACAAATCCACGGCGTCTGCCGTCAGCGGCATCACCATCAACAACCGCGTGATCGAAAACAATGTGCTGGCCGACGATGGCCAGATCATCGTGCTCGGCGGCCTGATCGAAGACAGCACGGGCGACAATGCGGAAAAAGTGCGCGGCCTGGGCGACATCCCCCTGATCGGCAACCTGTTCAAGTACCAGACGCGCGAGCGCAAGAAAACCAATCTGATGATCTTCCTGCGCCCCGTCATCGTGCGCAACAAGGAGCAGAGCGGCAGCCTGGCGGCCGACCGCTACGACTACATGCGCTCGGCCGAGACGGCCGCCGTGCCGGCCACGGGCAACCTGATGCTGAAAGACCTCGGTACGCCCGTGCTGCCGGCCCTGCAGGATGGCCAACCCGTGGGCGGCAACATGGTGACGCGCCCCGTGCCGCCGGCGCCGACACCGCCGCCAGGCGCGCCGGCCAACGCGGCCACCCCGCCGCAGCCGCTGCTGCAGCAGTATCAGCAACAGCAACAGCCGCAGAAGTGATCGGGTCGCCATGAGTAATCTGCTTCCCTACGCCTACGCGCGCGATTTCGGCTTGCTGGCCCGGCCCGGCGCCACTGACGGCGCCCCCGTCGAGGTGCTGGTGGCCGCGTCGACGGCGCCGGCGGCGATTGCCGAAGTGTCGCGCCGCTTCGGCCAGATCCAGTTGACGGTGCTGCCGCGCGGCGAGCTCGATGCGGCCATTGCCGGCGCCTACGCGGGCGGCGGCGGCGACGCCTCGCAGATGGCCGATGAATTCGACGCCGACCTCGATCTGACCAAGCTGCTGCAGGACGTGCCGGCCATCGAGGATTTGCTCGAGTCGTCGGACGACGCGCCCGTCATCCGCATGATCAACGCGCTGCTCACGCAGGCGCTGCGCGAAGGCGCGTCCGATATCCACATCGAGCCGTTCGAGCAGACGTCCGTCGTGCGCTTCCGCATCGACGGCAGCCTGCGCGACGTGGTGCGCCCCCGCAAAGCCATCCACGGCTCGCTCATTTCCCGCATCAAGATCATGGCGCAGCTCGACATCGCGGAAAAACGCTTGCCGCAGGACGGCCGCATCACCCTGCGCGTGGGCGGCAAGCCCGTCGACGTGCGCGTCTCGACCCTGCCAACCGGGCATGGCGAACGGGCCGTATTGCGCTTGCTGGACAAGGAAGCGGGCCGCCTCGACCTGCAGCACCTGGGCATGAGCGCGCCCATGCTGGCGCAGTTCGATGGCCTGATCACGCAGCCGCACGGCATCGTGCTCGTCACCGGTCCCACCGGCTCGGGCAAGACGACGACCTTGTATGCGGCGCTGTCGATGCTCAACGCCACGACGACGAATATCCTGACGGTGGAAGACCCGATCGAGTACGACCTGGCCGGCGTAGGCCAGACGCAGGTGAACCCCCGCATCGACATGACGTTTGCCAAGGCGCTGCGGGCGATTTTGCGGCAAGACCCGGACGTGATCATGATCGGCGAGATCCGCGACCTGGAAACGGCGCAGATCGCCGTGCAGGCGTCGCTGACGGGCCACCTGGTGCTGGCGACCCTGCACACGAACGACGCCTCGGCGGCCGTCACGCGCTTGCTCGACATGGGCATCGAACCGTTCCTGCTGTCGTCGTCCCTGCTCGGCGTGCTGGCGCAGCGGCTGGTGCGCAAGTTGTGTGGTTCATGCAAGACCTTCGATGGCCAGTACTGGCAAGCGGTCGGCTGCGAACATTGCGGCCAGACGGGCTACCAGGGCCGCGTGGGCGTGTATGAATTGCTGCGCACGACGGAGCAGATCCGCGCGCAGATCCACAACCGCGCGTCGGAAGCGGACGTGCGCGCCGTCGCCCTGCAGGACGGCATGACGGGCATGCGCGAGGACGGCGAACGCTGGCTGCGCGACGGCACCACCACGCAGGCCGAGTTGCTGCGCGTGACCAAAGACTAGGCCCGCCACCATGCCCGCATTCCGTTATGAAGCCGTCGACGCCCAGGGCGCCACCCGCAAGGGCGTGCTCAATGCCGACAGTCCCCGTTCCGCGCGCGCCGAGCTGCGCGTGCAAGGCCTGGTGCCGCTGGCTGTCGAACCGATCGCCGCGCAGGTCGACGCCGCCGGCGTGGCCAAGCGGCGCGGCTTCGGCGAGCGCCTGTCCAGCACCGAGCTGGCCTTGTTCACGCGCCAGCTGGCCAGTTTGCTTGAAGCGGGCCTGCCGCTGGAGCAGGCGTTTTCCGCGCTGCTGGAACAGGCCGAGCGGCCGTATCTGCGCGACCTGATCGCCTCGATCCGCTCGGAAGTGATCGGCGGCGCCGCGTTTTCCGACGTGCTGGCGCGCCATCCGCGCGATTTCGCGGAAATCTATCGGGCGCTGGTGGCGTCGGGCGAGCAGATCGGCCATTTGTCGCGCGTGCTCTCGCGCCTAGCCGACTATATCGAACGGCGCAATGCGCTGGTGCAGAAGGTCAAGCTGGCGTTTACGTATCCGGCCATCGTCACGGTGGTGGCGTTTTCCATCGTCATTTTCCTGCTCACCTACGTGGTGCCGCAGATCGTTTCCGTGTTCGCCAATACCAAGCAAAAGCTGCCCATGCTCACGGTGATCATGCTGGCGCTGTCGGACTTCGTGCGCAACTACGGCATCGTGGTGGCCATCGCGCTCGCCGGCGCCTGGTTCGCCTGGCGCCGCGCGCTGCAGCAGCCGGCATTGAAACGGCGCTGGCATACCTGGCTGCTGACGGCGCCTTTGTACGGCAAGTTCGAACGCAGCCTGAATACGGCGCGCTTTGCCAGCACCCTGGCCATCACCACGGGTTCCGGCGTGCCTATCCTGCGCGCGCTCGACACCAGCCGCGACACCTTGACCAATGTGGCGATGCAGGAACTGGTGGCTGACGCCAGCGGGGCCGTGCGCGAAGGCGTGAGCCTGGCGCGCGCGCTGTCGGCGCAAAAGCATTTTCCGCCCATGTTGATCCACATGATACGCGCGGGCGAAATCACGGGCGAGCTGCCGGCCATGCTGGAACGCGCGGCCAGCGCGCAGGAGCAGGACCTGGAGCGCCGCACGCTGACCATCGCCGGCCTGCTGGAGCCGGCCCTGATCCTGGCCATGGGCGTGGTGGTGCTGCTGATCGTGCTGGCCGTGCTGATGCCGATTATCGAAATCAATCAGCTCGTCAGATAAGAAAACCAAGGAAGCCATGAAGCGTTTGCCTCAATTTACAAGTTTGCTCGCCGTCGTGGCGCTGTCCGTGTCGCTGGCCTACTGGGCCATGCAGCTGTTCAAGGCGCCGCAGCGCCCCATCAATCCACCGGCTGTACCGGTGGTGCAGGATGCCAGCGTGGAGGCGGGCGCCTCGCTGTTCGGCGGCCAGGTCAGCGTGGCCACAGCCAGCAATTACCAGCTCAAGGGCGTGGTCGCCGCCGGTAATGGCCGTGGCAGCGTGGCCATCATCTCGACCGATGGCAAGCCGTCCGTGGCCTTGCCGGAAGGCGCCGAGGTGGTGCCCGGCGTGACGGTGCTGGAAGTGCATGCGCGCCATGTGCTGCTGCGCGATGGCGGCGTAAGCAAACGCATCGATCTGGTGGCCGACGACAAGGCGCTGGCCTTGCCGGGACCCGTGTCCGCCACCCCTGCACCGGCACCAGCCCCCGCACCGGTAACGAACCTGGTGCCGCCGCCGCTGCCGATGGAACAGCAGCGTCCGGCGACCGTGATGCCGGCGCCGCCGCAGGTGACGACCAGTACGCCGCCGCCGTCGAATTAACGCTAATTAACGCTGTTCTTATCGTATTTTGCCGATGGCGCCATGCCGCCGTCGCGACAGGAGTCTTCATGTTCTCGATCCGTGCCGTCCTGGCGGGCTGCGTGGCGGCGCTGTGCGTCTTGCCGCAAGCCGCCGCCGCCGCTGACCTCCCCGCCGCC
>NZ_NEHB01000002.1:357287-369182 GCF_002127655.1 Janthinobacterium sp. GW456P | reverse complement strand
GCGGGGCCTGCTCGGGCGCGGCGACGGCATCGGGCGCGCCGCCCACGCTGGCGCGGCCGCCCACGGACGCCTCGGTGCCGGAATTGAACTCGGCCGTCATCAGGTCCGGGCGGCGGATGCTGCGCAGCAGGCGCGGCGTGATCGACAGCACGATCTCGCTGCGCATGGCGTCGTCCTTCTGGCTGCCGAACAGGCGGTTCAGCACGGGCAGCTCGCCCACGCCGGGCACCTTGTTGGCCGTGCCCCGGTCTTCGTCGCTGATCAGGCCCGCCAGCACCTGCGTCTCTCCATCTTTCAGCCGCAGCACGGTGGATGCGCTGCGCGTGCCGATCTGGTACGCCTGCGTGCCCGTCTTGCTGATGACCTCCTTGACCACGTTCGATACTTCCAGGTTGATCTTGATGGCCACTTCATCGTCCAGGTAGACGTTCGGTTCCACGTCGAGTTTCAGACCCACGTCGATGTAATTGACGCTGTCGGAACTGACGCCGTTATTCGTCGTGACGGTAATCACCGGCACGCGGTCGCCGATGAGAATCTTCGCCTTTTCCTTGTTGCGCACGCGGATGCGCGGGTTGGCCAGGATATTGCTGTCGCTGTCCGTCTTGTTGGCGTTGAGGGTGACGCCGCCGATGCCAAGGTTGATATTCTCGCCATTGATGCGGTGCAGGTCGGCCACCTTCAGGCCGCCCAGGCCGCCCGTGCTGCCTGCGACGCCGGCCAGGGTCAGGCTGGCCTGGTCGGGCCAGCGCACGCCCAGTTCCATCAGGCGCGTGCGCTTGACTTCCAGCACCTCCACTTCCAGCATCACTTCCGGGTCGGCCAGGTCCTGCACGTTGATGATGCGCTCGGCCATGCGCACCATTTCCGGCGTATCGCGCAGCATGATGATGCCCAGGCGCTCGTCGGTGACGACGTCCTTGGCCTTGAGCAGGGTCTTGATGGAAAACGCCACCGTCTTGACGTCCGCATTGGCGAGGAAGAAAGTGCGCACCACCAGCTGTTGGTAATCCTTCACCTTTTGCGGCGTGTTCGGGTAGATCGTGATCGACTTGTCGCTGGTGACGCTTTGCTCGAGCTGGTTCGCGCCCAGCAGCATGGCAATCGCCTCTTCGATGCTGGCGTCGCGCACGGAGATGGTGGCGCGCAGGGCGGGGTCGACTTCCTTGTCGAAGACGAAGTTCAGGCCCGACACCTTGCTCAGAAGATCGAATACGGAGCGCAGGGGCGCGTCGCGAAATTCCAGGGTTACGGGTTTGCGGTAGGCCGCCGCCAGCTTGCCGCCGGCCGGCAGGCTTTTCGACTGCGCCTCGCCGATGCGGCTTTTCAGGGCTAGCGCCTCGCGCTGCGCGGGACGTTCCTGCAGCACCTGGCGCAAGGCTTCCTGTGCCTGCGCGACATTCGCCTCGCCGCCGCGCTGGTAGCTGGCCTGCGCTTCCTGCACCAGCTTGCGGTGCCGCTCATCCTGCGCCACGCCGACCAGGCCCCGCTGCGCCACGTCGTTGCTGGCGTCGAGCGCCAGCGCCTGCTGGTACAGCGCCTGCGCTTCGGGCAGCTTGCCCTGCTGGCGCAGCGCTTCGGCGCGGCCATTCAGGCTGTTCAGCGCGCGCATCCTGCCGTTGGTGACGGCGATGCGGTACTTGGCGTTGGTCGGCTCGGCTTGCGCCGCTTGTTCCAGCAGGGCCAGGCCCTGTTCCGTGCGGCCGGCGCCCAGCATGGCCTGGCCGTCGGTATAGGCCTGGTTGCCGGCGCAGGCGGCCAGCAGGGACAGCATCGGCAGCAGGGTAATGCCGGTACGTGGTGTGCGTCGTTTCAATTGAGGTCCCCTACGGCGAGTGTCTGTTTCAGGTTGAGCGGCAGATAAGTAAATTGCAGGGCGCCTTGCACCACGCCGTCGAAGCGGTAACGCTCCTCGAGCGTGTCGCCGGGGCGCGCCACCACGTTGCGTTCGCCCGCCTGCAGGAAGTAGGCGGCCTTGCCTTCGTCGACAAAGCGGCCGAGGAACTGGAAGGGCAAGGGCGGCGGCGCGTTCGCGTCGACGGCGGCGACAGTGCGCGTGGCCTGGGCCGCCTGCTGGTCGAGCATGATCTTTTTCGGCGTCTCCGGCTGCCAGCTTTGCTTGGCGAACAGGGTGGCCGCTTCCTCGTCATCGAGGCCCCGGCGCGGTTCGATGGCCAGTGCGCGATTGGCTGGTGCAGCGGCAGTGGCGACGACGAGGGGCGCGACCGCCACCCGTTCCACCTGGCGCGGCGTGGCCGTGGCCGGCCCCACGATGCTGCCTTCGTCCTCGGGGGCAAAGAGGGCCGCCAGCAGGGTCGCCACGGCGGCCGCGCCCAATACGGCTTTTTTCATCGGCGCACCTCCGCCTTTTTCACCAGCAGGATGAACTGGATGCGCGCATCGATCTCGCCCGCCTCGATCTGCTCGCGCTTGAACAGCACGGAATCGAGCGTCAGCGTGGGCAGCGCCTGCAGGGCATCGACGATAAAGGTTTGCAGCTGCGCGTATTCGGCCTTCACGGGCAAGGTGATCTGGTAGCGCAAAAAGGCCGTGTTGCCGTCTTCCTGCGGCTTGTAGTCGGCCTTGGCCAGGGTGACGCCGCTCTTCTGTGCCACTTCCAGCAAGGTTTTCAGCTGCTCGGGAATGCTGTCATGCGCGGGCAGGTAGGCGTGAAAGGCGGCCAGGCTGTCGGCGTCGGCATCGAGTGTGACGGGCGCCGGCGGCAGTGCCGCCTGTTTCGCCATGACGGCCAGCTGCGCCGCCAGTTGCTGCTGGTGCGCGCCCAAGGTCTCGCCCTGCAGCATGGCGAAAGCGGCCAGTGCCAGGCAGGCGGCGCCGATGGCGCTGGGCCAGCCGAGGGTGCGCCACAGCCGCTGCGCTTCCCACCGCAGGCGCGGCGGCAGGCGCAGTTGCAGGCGCGGCCGGGCCACGGGCGTGCCGGTTTTGAACACGGGTTTTATTGCCGCCATTGCGCCTCCAGCTGAAAACGGTAAGGGTGTTCGGGGGCGTTCGCATGCGCGTTACTGTTTATCTCGTGCTTGAGCAGATACACGGAGCTGAACATGGGCTGCTGGTTCAGGAAGGCCAGGTAGTTGAGCATGTCTTGCGGGGTTTCCGCCTCGGCGGCGATTTTCAGCACGCTGGCGCCATCCTGTCCCTGCTGCGCGTTCAGGTCCAGTCCCAGCAGGGCCACGCGCACGTCGCGTGGCGCCTGCACCGTCCTGACCAGGCGCGTGACGGGCAGGTTGAGCTGGCGCACGGCGGCGGCGACCTGTTTCAGTTCGATGTCGCGCTCGCGCTGCTGGCTTGCCGAGAGGGGCGCACGCACGGAACGCGCGGGCTGCAGCTGCGCCAGCTGTGCTTCCAGGCGCCGCGTTTCCTGCGCCTGCACCAGCCAGTACACGGCGGCCGGCAGCAGCATCAAGCCGCCCGCCAGGCACAGGGCCAGGCGCCAGCCCTTGAACGTCTGCGCGGCGCCGGGCGGCAGGAATTCCAGGCGGCTCAGGCCCATGCGGCCTCCCGCATCAGGTGGGCGGCGCCGGCCACGGCGATGGGCACGAAGCGTTCGGGCACGTTCGTCTGCGGCACGCCGCTCAAGTCGATCAGGGCCACGTGCTCGATGGCGTCCAGCTGCGGCGCGCGCAAGTTCCAGCGCCGCCACGCCCGCTCCAGTTCTTCGCCCCAGGCGGGGCCGCAGGACTGGCTGTGCAGGGCCGTGATGCGTCCGCCGCCCGTCGTTGCCAGCAGCAGCCGTCCCGCTTCCACCAGGGCGAAGGCGGCAGGTTTGCTACCGGCAGCTTTGCTGCCGGCGATGCTGCGCCAGGCCGGCCCGGCGATCGGTTCGATGGACAGGCAGCGCCGGCCATGCGCGGCCGCCGCGTCCTGCACGCCTTGCAGCAGGGCCGCATCGATGCCGCAGGCCAGGCGCGGCATGCCGTATGGGGCGTCGTCGGCGGCCAGGCGCCAGGCGCGCGCGCCATCGCCGTAGACGGCGGCGAACTGGCTATGCAGGAAGCGCTGGGCGCTGCTCCGCTCGAGCAAGGCGCCGCTCCACGGCACCATCAGCATGGCGCACCAGCGGCTGGCCAGGCTGACGGCCAGCGGCAGTTTTTTTTCCTGGTGTTGTTCCAGCCAGCCGCGCAGGGCGGCCAGCGCCACGTCCCAGCCGGCGTCGGGATTCGCAATGGGCAGATGGAAGGCGCTCTCGGGCAAGGGGCGGCCGGCGCGGCGCAGCACGCCGTGCAGCCCGTGCGGGGCCAGGTAAAGGCACACGGTGGCGCGGGTAAGGCGTTCAATAAGTGACACGATTGAGCTCCGCTAAAGTGGTTTCGCCGCGCCGCACCAGGTCCAGGCCCGCCTCGCGCGCCAGGCGAAAACCGTTGCGCGCCGCCTCTTCCTTCATCTGGCTCAGCGGCGCGCGCGTGCAGATCATTTCACGCATGGCATCGCTGAGCATCAGCACCTCGGCGACGGCCTTGCGGCCCTTGTAGCCGGTGCCGCGGCAGTGGCCGCAGCCCTTGCCGGCCATGAATTGCCAGTCCTGCACCTGGTGCAGGGCCAGCCCGCTGTCGCGCAATTGCTGCGCGTCGGCCAGCACCTCGGCGCTGGCGTCGACGGCGCAATGGGCGCAATTGAGGCGCAGCAGGCGCTGTGCCACGATGCCGTTCAGGGCGGCCGCAAAGCTGTAGGCGTCGACGCCCATGTGCAGGAAGCGGCCGACCACGTCGAACACATTATTCGCATGCACGGTGGTAAACACCAGGTGGCCCGTGAGCGCGGCCTGCACGGCGATCTGCGCCGTCTCGTCATCGCGGATTTCGCCGATCATGATCTTGTCGGGGTCGTGGCGCAGGATGGAACGCAGGCCGCGCGCGAACGTCAGCCCCTTCTTTTCATTGACGGGAATCTGCAGCACGCGCGGCAAGCGGTATTCGACGGGGTCTTCGATGGTGACGATCTTGTCGCGCCCCGTGTTGATTTCCGTGATGGCCGCGTACAGGGTAGTGGTCTTGCCGGAACCGGTGGGCCCCGTCACCAGCAGCATGCCGTGCGGCTTGGCGGCCAGGCGGCGGATCTGCTCGATGGCATCCTCGTTCAGGCCCAGGCTTTCCAGGCGCAGCGCCTGCGCCGCCTCCGTCAGCGCGCGCCGGTCCAGCAGGCGCAGCACGGCATCCTCGCCAAAGATATTGGGCATGATGGAGACGCGAAAGTCGATCTCCGCCCCTTTTACGCGCACCTTGAAGCGGCCATCCTGCGGGATGCGGCGCTCGGCGATGTCGAGATCGGCCATGACCTTGATGCGCGAGATGATCTGCTCGGCCATCGCCAGTCCCTGCACCTGGCCCGCCTGTACCAGCACGCCGTCGACGCGGTATTTGATGACCAGGCTGGCCACGTCGCATTCGAGGTGGATGTCGCTGGCCTGGAATTTCAGGGCATCGTAGATGGTGGAGTTCACCAGTTTCACGACCGGGCTGCTGTCCTCGCTGATGCGGATCAGCGAGATGTCCTCGATGCTCTGGTCCAGTCCCGGCACGTCACTGTCGTCATCCTGGTGCTGCATTTCCTGCATCGCCTGCTGCACGCTTTCCTGCTGCTGCAGGTAGGCAGCCAGGTCGTCCGGGTGCGCCAGCGCCACCGTGAAGGGCGTGGACAGGGCGAAGTCGGCCCATTGCAGCAGGTCCTCGCTGAAGGGATTGCCGATGACGAGCACGGGCGGCGCGCCCGGAGCATCCGGCTGCAGCAGCACGCAATCGCGCTGGGCGCAATCGGTGTAGGGCAGCAGGGCAAAGGCGGGCAGGGCGGCCTGCAGTTCGGCCATCGTCCAGGCCGGGTAGCGGAACAGGGCAGCCAGCTGGCGCAAAAAGACTTCGGGCGGCAGGGCCGCCGTTTCCTGCAGCACGGCCATCTGCGCACGGCCCTGTTCCAGCGCGCTGGCGTGGGCGCGGCGCAGCATGGCCGCATCGAGCACGGCCCGTTCTTCGTCGCGTGCGTTCATGACATGACCTTCACGATAAGCTCCCCGCCAGTTCAAAGATCGGCATGTACATCAGCACCACCACGCCGCCGATGACGACGCCGATGATGGTCATCAGGAGCGGCTCAAGCAGGCGCGACGCCCAGTCCACCCAGCGGGCGAATTCCTCGTCGTGGAATTTGGCGGAGCGTTCCAGCATGTCGCCCAGGCGGCCCGTGTTCTCGCCCACCTTCAGCAGCGATTGCGCCACCGGCGTGGCCATGCCGGCCTGTTCCAGCGCGGCGGAAAACGGCATGCCTTCCTGCACCGCGCGGCGCGCCTGCGCCAGCTGTTCCTGCTGCGCCGGCAGCAGCATGGGCGCGACCATGGCCAGCGCCTTGTGCAGCGGGATGCCCGCGTGCAGCAGCAGGCTCAGGGCGCGGTAGAAGCGCGCCAGGCGGAATTCCGCCGCTTTCCCGGCCAGCACGGGCAGGCGCAGCAGGCGTAAGACCAGGGCCTGGCGCGCGCCGGCATGGGCGACGCCGAAGACCACGGCACCGACGGCCGCGGCCAGCGCGCCGGCGCACAGCAGCGGATGCGCGGCCAGGGTCTGGCCAAAACCGAGCAGCATCTGCGACATCCAGGGAATTTCGCGGCCCGAGCTTTCGTAGACCACACTGAATTTGGGTACCACATAGCCGAGCAGGAACAGGGTCACCAGGCCGCCGACGACAAGCAGCATGCACGGGTAGATGGCGGCGGAGATGAGCTTTTTGCGGATGGCGTCGAACTGCAGCTGGTAGGCGACGAAGCGCGCCAGCGCCTCGGGCAGGTTGCCCGAGCGTTCGGCCGCATGCACGGTGGCGATGTAAATGTCGGGGAAGATATCGGGGAAATCGGCGAGGGTGTCGGAAAAGCTTAGGCCCTGCTGCAGGGTGAGCACGATGGCGGCCAGGGTGGCCCTGGCGCCAGGGCGCGTTTCCTTGTTGTGCAGGGTGGCCATGGCCTCGCCCAAGTTCAGGCCCGCTTCGAGCAGGGCCAGCAGCTCCTGGCTGAATTGCAGCAGGGGCAGACCCTGTTTGCCGGGACGCAGCGCGGCGCCCGCGTCCTGCGCCGGGCCGTCGTCGACGGCCAGCACGCGCCAGCCGCCGCGCACGGCCGCGCGGATCGCCTCTGCCTCGCTGGCGGCGTCGATGGCCAGCGCCTGGCTGCCCGCCGGGCCCTGCACCTGGAGGTGGAACTGCATGGCCGGCTCAGGCGAGCATGGTGGCAGGCGTAAAAATGGACGGGCTGGAATGGGGGAAAGCGCGTGCGGGCAAGGTTGAAGTAGGCATCGGTCAGGAACCATCCAAAAAAGTTCAATTCGTCGCGGGTACCGGCAGCAGGCAAGATGCAGTCACTGCTTCAGGGTAGACTGGAATTGCCAGGAAATCAATCGTGCTGTGCGGGCAAGCCCCTGCCTCGGTGGCTTGCCCGCACGTTCAAGCGCTTACTGGGTAATCAGGCTGACCTTGTCGATCACGAACGAGGTTTGCAGCGACGCGTCCTCGGTGGCGGCAAACGAGATCTGCACGGTCTGGCCCTTGTAGGCGATCAGGTCGAAGGTGCGGATCTGGTAGCCGGCCGCCTTGTTCACGTTCGAGTACGAGGCCAGGGTGCCCAGCACCGTGCCGGCGCTGTTCTTCACGGTGACGACCAGCTTGTCGTACACGGTATTGCCCGTTTCAGCCGTGTCGATATGCAGCGCGAAGCTCAAGCTGGCGGACGTGGCGGCGGCCGGAATGGCCACGCTTTGCGTCAGCGATTCGCTGGCTGTCGTGCCATTGCCGCCCAGCCAGGCGTACTGCGTGCCTTCGTACGCGGTTTGCCCCGTAAACGTGCCGATGGCGCCCGTGGTGCCGCTCCAGCCCGTAGCGCCGGCTTCGAAGCCGCCGTTCGTCACTCTTTCGGTGGCGCTGCTGGTGCCCACCGTCAGCGTGGCGTTGTTCGACGTGGCCGTCACGGCGGGCGAGGACGAATCCGTCACCGTGGCCTTGAAGACGGCGCCGCTGTCGGCCGCCACGGCCGTGAAGCTGTAGGCGGGCGAGGTGGCGCCGCTGATCACGGCACCATTGCGGTACCACTTGTAGGTGTACGGCGCCGTGCCGCCGCCCGCGCCCACGGCGAACGAGGCGGTGGCGCCCGGTGCGACGGTGATGCTGGCCGGCTGGCTGGTGATGGTCACCGCGCCGCCCGTCGTCGATTCATCGACGTCGGTACCCACGTTGATGGCCGCATACGCGCGCTTGACGGCGATCGATTCCGCGCTACCTACGCCATACAGTTCCTCGGCTGCCTGCAGCACCTTGTTGCGCGCGTCGGCGTAGTTCGTCGACGAGGTGAACTTGGTGGTGGCGGCCTTGAACCAGATACGGTAAGCCTTGTCGCTGCCGATACCGGTCATGGCCAGCGGGCTCTTGTTCAGGTAGGAGCTGTAGTAATCGCTGCTGGAGGTGGAGTTCGAGCCTTGCGACAGGAAGTAGAACATGCGGTTGTTCGGGCCGCTGCTGTAGTGAACGTCGAGGTTCTTGATGGTGCTGCTCCATGCATTCGGGCTGCTGCCATCCTTGCTCGGCTTGTACAGCCAGCGCAGCGGCTGGCCATTCTTGGCGATTTCCTTGCCCGTCATCCAATCGTTGCCCGTGTTGGGGATGGTAGTGCCCGTGCCGCCTGCACGCGCATACGCTTCCACCATCTCGCCGGCGATGTCCGAGCTCGATTCGTTCAAGCCGCCCGATTCCTGTGAGTAGATCAGGCCCGAGGTGGCGTCCGTGATGCCGTGGCCCATCTCGTGGCCGATCACGTCGATGGAGCCGAGGTTGTTGAACGAGCTGCCGCCGTCGCCGATGTACATGCATTTGCAGTTGCCGTCGTAATAGGCGTTGTCGTAGGCCGTGTTGACGTGGGCGGCGATGTGGGTGGCCGTGTTGTTGCCGTCCAGGCTGGACCAGCCCAGCACATTCTTGTGCGTGTCGTAGGTGTTCATCAGGCCCCACATCGCGTTGACGGCCGCCGTCTGGCCGTTGGCGTTGGTGGTGCTGCCGCCATTGATGTATTGCTGGCCATCGCCCCAGGTATTGCTGGTGCTGCTGTACACGCTGCCCGAGGTGGTGCCGTGGTTGGCATTCGTGATGGCCATGCCGCCGAAGCTGCCGCCCGTGCCGCGGCTGGGGTCCTTCATGGTGTAGGTGCTGCCGGTGAGCGTGGTGTTGAGCGGCACCTGGCCGTTGTACTGGCTGTTGCCGATGCCGGCGACGGTTTTCAGGGCTTTCCATTGACGCAGGATGCGGCCATCCCGGGCGCTGACGATGGTGTCGTAGTAGACGGGCTTGCTGCCGCTGATCATGCGCGTCTGCACCAGGTAGGCCAGCTCGTAGTGGTCGACCACGTCCTGCACGTCGAGGGCGTTCAGCGCGGCTTCCGATTTGTTCTCGGCACCGGCCACGCGCACCGTTTTCATGACGGGGTAGATCAGCAGCTGCGCATGCGGCGGTACGTGGTCGACGGCCGGCACGCCGATGCTTTTCACGGCGGCGGCGATGGCGGCGGCGGCGCTGACGGCCGGCGTGGTGTCGATATCGGTGGTGGCGCTGCGGGTGACGGAATTGATGCCGCCGCTACCGAGGCCGGACGCGCGGTCCGACACGGATTCGCTGACGATGTCGCCGGCGTTATTGCTGACCACTACCGTCTCGGAACCGAAGACGGGCAAGCCCTTGTAGGTGTGCTGGACGCGGCTCACGCGCGTGCCGCTGACGCCCGGATGCTGGGCGCCGACGGCAAAGCCATGCTCGGCATTCAGGCCGCGGCTGCGTGCCTGCGCGGCCAGCTTGTTGACCAGGCTGGCGGTCTCTTGTGGAGAAGCCAGGGTGACCGGGGCGGCCATCAGGGTTTGTGGCAGCGGCGTGGCGGCATCGGCCGTGGTGGCCATCAGCGGCAGGGCGGCGATGGATGCGGCAACTATCGTCAAACGTAAATTCATTTCTGCTCCATGGTATCGGTTAAGGAAATGGTGAATGAGCTGGCCGCGATGCCTGATGGCCACCCCGGCGTGCCTGGCGGCGGGCGGATAGTCTGCCGTTTTTGTGGTGGCGTGACGCCGGGTAGGGGGACACTAAACTTGTCGAGATCGCCATGTCAAAAATTTCAAGAAATGGGTCACTACGCGAATTTTTGTTAAGAATTGAACATTTATCGGCATCGTATCGTTGGAAAGTTTGATCTACCACAAGCTGCAACTTTTGTTTTGGACTACTTCCCCTAATGGAGCGCTCTGTTGGAAAAACACTGTTGCCTTTTCTAAATGTTGCGATCTACACTAGCTCTTCGCATTGCCCCCAGCGGAGCATGCGAAGACAAAAAAAGCGCACGCGGCAATGACCGCGTCCAGATACAGCGCATCGGGAAAAAAATCGGGAGTTTCATATGACGTCATTTCTGTTTTCTGCTGTTGGTTTCAGCCATTTCCCCTCTGCCGCGGCATTCATGCTGCATCCGCCGTCCTAGGCGCCGCCACCCTGCTGTTCCCCCGCGAGGGGGCTCTTTCCGCAAATCCGACCGCCCCGCAGGGCGCGGCCGCTGGCGCAGTGCATCCTTTTTTTCAGGAAGGGTTGCCGGCTCCTGGTGCGTGCACCGGAATCACCGGCCCGACGAACTATGCTTTCGATAGCGACCAAAGTGGAACAGATCGTGATGGAATCGGCCTTTCTCAGCGAGGGACTGGGTCGGGGCTTGCTGAACCTGTCGGAACTGGCGCGCCAGCTGCAGCCGCAATTGCAGACCGACTTATGGAAACCGGTGGGGCAGGCCGCCGTGGTGATGGCGCTGCGCCGCCTGGCCGAGCGGATGCCGCAGCAGAAAAACGGCGAGATCGTGCTGGCGCACCGTGCGGGCGAACTGTCCACGCGCAGCGAATTGATGGTTTTTACCTACCGCTATTCCGACCAGACGTATGCCTGCCAGCGCCAGCTGCTGGCGCTGGCAGCGCCTCAGCGGGGCACGTTCATCACCATTACGCGCGGCGTCAACGAGGTGATGGTGATCTGCAGCCGTTCGCTGCATGCGCTGGTGGAAGAGGTCTTCGGCGAAGAGCAGGAACTGGCGCGCCTGGAACGGGTGACGGCCGTGACCCTGCACCTGGCGGCCGAAACCTGCTATACGCCGGGCGTGTATCACGCCATCCTCAAGCGCCTGGCCTGGGAGCGCATTAACCTGATCAACATCATTTGCACGTATACGGAACTGACCTTGCTGCTGGAAGCATCGCAGACGGGCGCGGCCTTTTCCGTATTGTCGAAAATCGTCGCGCAATGAAAAAGGCTCTGTCCCCGCTAAGTAGGGGAAGYTCAGGAATCTTCCTGTGTCCCTGCTGTCTGACTGTGCATCGCAGACAAACGGGAGCCTTTCATGCAGGTAGCTCAATGGAACACTTTCATTGCCCAGTTCGCCGCACTGAACCGTCGTCARCGCCTGGCGGGTATCGCTCTGCTGCGAGGAAGCGCACCGCGGGGCGCTGCCGCGGCACTGATCGAAAGCGTGGCCCGGCAGCGATTGCACTGTCCTGCCTGCAATAGCAGTCATGCKCACCGGCATGGCCATGCGCAYGGACTGCAGCGCTGGCGTTGCGTGCCGTGCGGCMGCACCTTCAATGCGCTCACCGGCACGCCGCTGGCGCGCTTGCGCCATAAATCACTGTGGCTCGATTACGCCGATTGCCTGCTGGCATCAGATTCCGTGCGCAAGGCGGCGAACCTGCTGGGCGTGCACCGCAACACCACCTTTCGCTGGCGCCACCGGTTTTTATCGTTGGCAAAAACGGACCGGCCGCATTGCCTGCATGGCATCGCCGAAGCGGACGAACTGTATGTGCTCGAATCGGAAAAGGGCGCGCGGCATCTGAC